>NZ_PJIX01000009.1:0-1385 GCF_002929455.1 Arthrobacter sp. 08Y14
ACTGTAGAACTCCTCCTCTGATGAATGATTGCAAGGTGAGTATATGACATACTGTCACGCCCGGAATTTCTATCCAAAATTCCAAACGCTTACATGTGTGTTAAACCCTCGTCCAGGAATCAACCGAGGCACACAATGACAATATTGATAATAGAGTACAAATAAATAACTATCGAATATTCACAAATAATAGATTATTACAGAGGTGGATAGTTCCTCTCAAAGAATAACATTCTACGCAGCGGAAAATAAAACTATAACAAACTACGGAACAGCTATGGCGACTCCACTCCACAGGCAACTTAACCGAGAACAAGCCTATTCCTCCAGATCATCACCTTCACTGAAGTACTCCTCCTCTGATGAATGAATATTGCAAGAATGAGCATATAACATACTCAACCAGCCACACAGCAAATATGCAAGTGCACAGGATAACAAAGGATGGCATAGTATAGTCTCATTTGCATAAATAGCATTTAATAAATATTTCAGAATTTAATAAAACAGTAGAGTATTAATTAAACAGTATTAATCCAACGCTATACAACATACCCTGTTGTATAGGCCCAACCATCATACACAACCAATCTCGGCTGCACAAGTCTATCTCCAAACCAGGAATTAACCATTCCAAACCAGGAGCTAAGCAAATTATTACCAGTTATAACATCAATAATTATTGTGAGAGGTGTGAGACTAATCACGAAAAACATTGCTCAACTCACCCATAACCGCGGGTACGGCTATTCGAATAGTTTAAACTCTGATCAGAGGTGTACCACTGTACCCACAAGACACAACCCCACATCATGTCACCATGTGCCTCAATACCACCACGGTACCTCGGAAAGGAGTTGTGACAATACCCCTTGCACAACATAACCCATTACAGCGCACCTTTCCTGGATCATAATCACCCCCTTATAAACAAGGCATGGACTCCCCAGCGACCCCCGTGGGCTTATCTCCGCCACTTCTCAGTCTGGTGCTCCGCAATGAACCACGCTATACAAAAGATAAAGCCGTTGCCCATGCTGGCTTGTGGTTGGCACGGTTAATGTTTCACAACCGAAACTCGTGAACCGGTCCTTAATTGTCATGAGCACGACCATCAAAACCATGTGCTCACAACCCACCATTATCAGGTTTTAGTTGGCACATTAATTAATTAACCAATCACGATTGACCATCGTGAACTATCATTAAGCCATCATTAAATAACAGTGAGTCATAAGTTATCCCAATAGTGAGCTAATGTTTCTAAGCAGGGCTAAGCAATTATATCTAATATCTAGTTGAACCAATATATAAAGCTCAACTAGTCAAATTATAATAACCCAAGGAATCAAGGAATAAAGTAATAAAGAACAAAAAGGCTATAA
>NZ_PJIX01000010.1:0-1302 GCF_002929455.1 Arthrobacter sp. 08Y14
TGAGCTGGTGGTAACCAGTCCCAGCAGTGTTGCCTCTCCCGTCAGCGCCTGGAAAAAGTCCTGGTGCTTGGCACGCACGGATTCCTTCTGGGCGATGGTGCCCAGCCCGTATGCCTGGCCTTCGAGCTTCCAAATGCCGTAGGCCACGCCGTCGCGGGTGACGAAGATGTTTTCGCGCATCCAGCGGACCGGTTGGCGGATGTTGTCTTTTGCCATGTGAGGCTCCTAGCGATTTTTTTAGCGGGCTGTGGTCAGATCGGCGGTGAGCCGATCCAGCCCGGAGTTGATCTGTACGTGCTCGATGGCCGGCCCGTTTCGGTGCCCGGAGTCCGTGGCATCCGTTTCCGGGGCCGTGGCTGCCGGCGCTTTTTTGGGCTTCTTCTTCGGCTTGGTTTTGGAGTAGGTGGCCGGCAGTTTCTGTCCGCGGTATTTCCCGGTCCGCGGACGGAGCATCAGGGCCATCGAGCAGTTGATCAGGTTGATGATTGATCGGCGGGATCCGGGCATCCTGCCCACCCCGTAAGTGATCCCTACGGCCGCGGCAGCAATAAACAGCACGTCCGTGATGGCGCCCTGGGTCCACAGTGGCCGGGAGATAAACCCAACAACCACGGTCACGATGCCAACGATGAACTGAGTCACCGTGTAGGGGCCGCCGGGGATGGCCTCACCGGCAGGAGTCACGCCGATCAGCTGCTGGAATTTGCGCGCTGCGGTGTAGAACCTTCCCGTCTGAACGTGGTCCTGGTTGCTCATGGGTTTATCTCCCGGTCTCGGCTTAGATTCGTGTGGTCAGTGCTGCGCGCGCGTAGGTGATCATCTGGTTGGCCGTATCCATTCCCACCGTTTCCCCCGCGGCACGCTCGGAGAAGAACGAGATGAGCATGGGCAGGGCCGCAATCAGGCCGCCGACGATGATTCCCATAACCACGGATCCGACGTTCTTACCCCTCCAAGCGATGATCAGGGCGACGATCAGACCGAGAACGACCAGGATTCCCTGGATGGCGGTCTGCGTTGCGGCGGTTTTTTCGTTTACCCAGTCGAAAACGCCTGCTGCCTGCGGTGAGGTGGAAGCGGCAGCAATTTTGTCTGTGGCGGTGGCGATAGCGGTGCTGAACATGATGGTGGCTCCTTGAGTTCTAGGGATGGGGTTACTTCGACAGTGCCGGGGCTGAGTTGAGTGACTGGATCTCCCAGCGCCCATCCCGGACTTTCAGGCTCAGTACGTACTGAGCTGGCTTGGTGGTGGTATCTCGGGTGAGGTTCATATCGACCAGAACCTCCGCAGTTTGGCCGGCG
>NZ_PJIX01000011.1:0-1124 GCF_002929455.1 Arthrobacter sp. 08Y14
GTACCTGGGGCGGCGGGCTGGTGAAAGCGAGGAATCCGCACAGGGCTCCCAGCGAAACGAGAACCGTCAATCCGTAGACAGCCCATCTGCCGGCGTCTGATGCCCAGGACTGGACGACGGTGCCGTTGCCGGCGGTTGTCGTGTGCTGCTGGGGCTTCTTCTTTTGTTTCCTGGTGGATCCGGCGGGGGACAAGACTGTCCCGGCGGATTGCTTTGATTTCTTGGATCTGATGCTTTTCACGCGATTTTCCTTCCTGCTGAGCTAGAGCTTTTTGGAGGCTTGCCGGGCTGCCTTGGCGATCTCGAATTGGTCATTTTCGAGTGCCCGGCCTGTGGTGTCGTCAAGCACTTGGCGGAGCTGTTGAACTATTCGGTCCCGGTGCTCGTCTGCCCATTCGGCGCAGCCTTGCAGGGGTGTCTGGATTGAGTGGCAGGCCACGAGCGTTGCCTGTGGGTTTCCTTCCTGAGTCAGTGCGTTGATGATCCGGTTCAGGTCGGTGTCCAGGTGGTCGATTTCCCACGCAGTGTCATTGCGGAAGGATGCCGGGAGCGCTTCCTTGATCTTTTTTGCCGTTCGGCTGCGGCGTATGCGGGCGGTGTTGCCTTCGTTTTCCGCTTCCGGCCACAGCTTCTGCGATAGCTCTACGGCATCGCTGGAACGTCCGTTCAGGCTCAGGTAGGCCACAGCTTCCGCCGGCTTGCCTGTCACCGCTGATCCGTTGTCGCTGTGCAGCTGGGGCTGGCCCAAGAGGCACAGGGGCGCCGCGAAGTTCTGGGACAGTTTGGCTGCCGGTTCCGCCTGGACGGGTTCAGCTTGGGCAGGTTCGGGTTCAGCCTGTTCAGGTTCAGCTGCTGCTGCCGGCGGTTCTGGAGCGGGTTCGGCGGGTTCAGGTTCAGCTGCTGCTGCCGGTTCTGCCTGGATGGTCTCAGCCTGGGCGGGTTCGGGTTCAGCCGGCTTTTCGTGATCAGGGGTGACGCTCTCGAAATTCACGAGCGCTTCAAGCTCTGCCACGCTAATGCTTGGGGTTGCTTCCGGCGACGTTTTTGGAGCTGCGGGTGTGGCCGGCAGGAAGTCCTCTATGGTGAGTGATTCAACGGCCTGCTGGGCTTCCTTGGCTTCTTCC
>NZ_PJIX01000012.1:0-1094 GCF_002929455.1 Arthrobacter sp. 08Y14
AAATAATGAATTATAGTTTATAATTAACCCTTTTAGTTAGCTAAGGTTTCTAGGCATGGCTAAGCAAACCTATGCATAGCATTTAGCTGAACCAATCCAATATATAAGGTTCATGCTAATCAAATTATAACCCATAGGAAAATAAAGTCATCTTCGGCCAATAATAACTGGGAAATGTTCACCACCCGATGACATTTGAAAACAATGCATAGTTGAAATAAAATAATAGCTTTAAACGGGATCAACATGCTCAAAGGGTTGTTTGGGATCTGTGTGACTTGCCTTGCTGGCCTTGAAACTCTTCAAATTCTTCTCCTGCAAATTCGGACTCTCCGAGAATGTCGGAATCTAAAGAGAAAAGAGAAAAATCACCAAAACAGCACATAAACAAGCATGAACAGTACATGTGGATATTTTTAACATGTAGATCTCAATTTTAGAAAAATTTAGAGACTTGAACCAACTAAATCGGAGCTAAGATGAATTAGTTATGAATTTTTAAAGATTAAATCGGATTAAAACACTTATATGGATTTTAATTGAATTATGACGCAATAATGAATTATTTTTGAAAAGGAAAAGAAGGATTATTGCGTCAGCGGCTAGGGTTTCGGTGGACCGGGCGCACGGGCGGCGGTTCACGCGAACGGACGGCCGAGATTGATCCAATCCAAAACGGACGGCCGAGATCGATCGGGTCCACGGCGGCTCACGGGAGAGGACTCCGATGACGTCAGCGGTGACGTCACCGACAGCGGCGGCGGCTCGGCGGAGCGGACGGCTCGGACGGCGCACGCTCGCCGGCGAACAGCGGCTCTACGGCACAAACGGAGGGCACCAAGACGTAGGGGGCGACGCAGCGAACTCACCGGTGACCAAAACGACAGCGGAAGACCAATGGACAGCGGCGGCGTCGAGGAAAAGGCGGCGGAGAAGATCGGGTCGACGGCGGCGACGGAGCTCCGGCGGTCTTCGGCGGCGGTGAAGGGGCGGACGAGGACGGCGACGCGACGGCGACCACGACGGCGGTCTTCCCGAGCAACGGCGACGTCTGGAACGGCGGCGGCGCACGGCTGGAGTGACGGCGGCTACGG
>NZ_PJIX01000013.1:0-1011 GCF_002929455.1 Arthrobacter sp. 08Y14
GTTTGATCCTGGCTCAGGATAAACGCTGGCGGCATGCCTAATACATGCAAGTCGAACGGGGGTGCTTGCACCCCAGTGGCGAACGGGTGAGTAACACGTATCTAACCTACCTCATAGCGGGGGATAACTTTTGGAAACGAAAGATAATACCGCATGTGAATCTTATTATCGCATGAGAAAAGATTGAAAGGACCGTTTGGTTCACTATGAGATGGGGATGCGGCGTATTAGTTAGTAGGTGAGGTAATGGCTCACCTAGGCGATGATACGTAGCCGAACTGAGAGGTTGATCGGCCACATTGGGACTGAGATACGGCCCAGACTCCTACGGGAGGCAGCAGTAGGGAATTTTTCACAATGGACGAAAGTCTGATGAAGCAATGCCGCGTGAGTAATGACGGCCTTCGGGTTGTAAAGCTCTGTTGTAAGGGAAGAAAAAATAGAGTAGGAAATGCCTCTATATTGACGGTACCTTACCAGAAAGCCACGGCTAACTATGTGCCAGCAGCCGCGGTAATACATAGGTGGCAAGCGTTATCCGGATTTATTGGGCGTATAGGGTGCGTAGGCGGTTTTGCAAGTTTGAGGTTAAAGCCCGGAGCTCAACTCCGGTCCGCCTTGAAAACTGCATTACTAGAATGCAAGAGAGGTAAGTGGAATTCCATGTGTAGCGGTGAAATGCGTAGATATATGGAAGAACACCTGTGGCGAAAGCGGCTTACTGGCTTGTTATTGACGCTGAGGCACGAAAGCGTGGGGAGCAAATAGGATTAGATACCCTAGTAGTCCACGCCGTAAACGATGAGTACTAGGTGTTGGGGTTATCTCAGCGCCGCAGCTAACGCATTAAGTACTCCGCCTGAGTAGTATGCTCGCAAGAGTGAAACTCAAAGGAATTGACGGGGACCCGCACAAGTGGTGGAGCGTGTTCTTTAATTCGATGATAAGCGAAGAACCTTACCAGGGCTTGACATCCTTGGAATTTCTCCGAAAGGAGAGAGTACTTTATTG
>NZ_PJIX01000014.1:0-972 GCF_002929455.1 Arthrobacter sp. 08Y14
TGCCTCGCGGCTGGGTGTTCCGGGGGCTTTTGTTCCTGGGTTGTCAGGTTTTGGGGTGAAGGGACGCGGGGTGTTCGCGGGGCGGGCCGGCTGGATCCTGCTGGCTGGCAGGGCTGGGCTGGCCTGGTCGTCGTCGGCCGGCTGCCTCGCTGCGGGTGGGTTGGCCGTGCCGTTGCACGGTGGGGGGCGGCGCACCCCTTGGTGGTGCTGGTGGGTCTGTTGGTTCTTTTACTTCTGTCCAGTGTGGTGTTTTCCCCGTGTTTTAGGGGATTTACGGGTTGTCCGGGTTGGTGTTGTGGTTCCAGTGGTTCTTTTACTTCCATTGGGGTCGGTTGTTCATTGGTCTTAGGAAACCGCATATGGCCGGGTGCCCGCAGCAGGACACGGCGTGGTTTCTTCCTCGGCTGGCCGTGTCAGGTTTTGGGGTGAAGGGACGCGGGGTTTCCTGGCGGCCGGCGGGGCCGGCTGCCTCGCGGTTGGAGATTAGTCTCCGGCTGGGGTGCCCTGCGGGCGGGCCGGCGGGCTGGCTGGATCCTGTCCCGGTCGTCGTCGGCTGGCTGCCTCGCTGCGGGTCGTGGCTGCCCTGGCTGCGGTGCTTGGGGGGGGGTGGCGGTCCTCCCCCCCTGTTTTGGGCTGGTGCCGGCAGGGCCGGCGGGCTGCTTTGGTTCCTCGCTGCCCCGTGGGTGGCTGGCTTGTCAGGGTTTGGGGTGGAGGGACACGGGGTTTCCTGGCGGCCGGCGGGGTCGGCTGGATCCTGTTGGGCCGGCCGGAGGCCGGCGGAGCTGGCGGGCTGTTTTGGTTCTTCGCTGCGGGGCCGGCTGTCCTGGCTGTGGTGCCTGGGGGGGGTGGTGCTCCGACCCCCCCCCCAGGCGGGCCGGCAGGGCCGGCCGGGGTGCCTTGGTTTCTCTCGGTGCGGGTGGGTCGGTTGCCTCGGTGCCTGGGGCCGGCGGGGGCCGGCTGTTTCTGGTGTGG
>NZ_PJIX01000015.1:0-912 GCF_002929455.1 Arthrobacter sp. 08Y14
CCGGCTGCGGACTTCACCGCCTTAGACTTGGGGGTAGCTGCCTTAGCCATTTATCTTACCCTCTTTCCTTAACCTCAGAGCGCTTCCGCGCCCGAAATGATTTCAATGAGTTCCTTGGTGATCTGCGCCTGACGCTGGCGGTTGTACGAAAGCGTCAGCTTGTTGATCATCTCACCGGCATTGCGCGTCGCATTGTCCATGGCGCTCATCTTGGCGCCCATTTCACCAGCAACGTTTTCGAGCAGGGCCCGGAAAATCTGAACCGAGATGTTGCGCGGGATGAGATCCTCGAGGATCCCAGCCGCATCCGGCTCGTATTCGTAAAGCGCGGATGCACCACCCTGCGGAGCAGCTTCGGCCGGAGCGGCCGGGATGATCTGCTGGGCGGTCGGGATCTGGCTGATCACCGACTTGAACTCGGAATAGAACAGCGTGCAGACATCGAATTCGCCACGCTCGAACATGCCGATGACCTTGCGACCGATGGCATCTGCATTGGTGAAGCCGATACGCTTCACTTCGCGCAGATCCGCACGCTCGACGATCATGCCGGCAAATTCGCGGCGCAGGCTGTCGTAACCCTTCTTGCCAACGCAGAAGATCTTGACCGTCTTGCCCTGGGCCAAAAGCTTGCGCGCATGGTCACGGGCGAAACGCGAGATCGACGAGTTGAAACCGCCACACAGACCACGCTCGGCGGTGCAGACAACGAGCAGATGCACGTCGTCCTTGCCGGTGCCGGTCATCAGGCGCGGTGCGCTGTCGTCCGAACCCACGGCTTGCGCGATGTTGGCCAGGACGACACCCATGCGCTGCGAGTACGGGCGGGCAGCCTCGGCCGCTTCCTGCGCACGACGCAGCTTCGCCGCGGCGACCATCTTCATCGCCTTGGTGATCTTCTGCGTCGCCTTG
>NZ_PJIX01000016.1:0-886 GCF_002929455.1 Arthrobacter sp. 08Y14
GTCATAGGTCAACCGGAGCAACGCTTTTTCGGGATCCCCGGCCACCGGGACAACGACTGTTTGCCCTTCTGCGGTTTCAATCGGATACGTCTTGTCCCCAATGACCACGGCCATTGCTGACACGTCCGAAGAAGGCTTGAATCCGCTGAGTTCGGAGAAGTTGATCGTCAGGAACTGTGTGCCTTCTGGAGCCTGCTGCCGGTTGGTGGCGTCCCCTATGCGCTCAGATATTGCTGTGCTGACCACGCTCACGTTTCCCACAGGGCTTTTCAAGATTCCCGGCTTGGCGGTTGATGATTCCGCTTCGGCCGGCGCCTGGGCGACGGGCAGCCAGAAGGGGGTATCTTTCTCCGCTACCGGAGCATCCGGCTCGTCCAGAGCCAGCTCAGCGGGGGGTTCCTTATCGTCTGGCCTGTACAGCTCAGTGTTCGCCTGCAATTCCTGGCCAGGGGTGAAGATGCTCAGGTGCTTTAGGGTGTGTTTGTTCCCGTCTGCGGATGCCTCCCACTGTGCCCCGTCCCAGGTTGTCTCGTCGTCTCCGAGGTAGTGCACCGGCCCGCATACTGCGGTCTCTGCAACAGTGTCCTCGCTGACTTGGAGGTAACAGCGCGAGTCGTCGCTGACGTTCGCTTTCACCCCGTCAGTGATGGCTTGCTTCCATGCGGCGTCGATTTCTTCCAGGGACTTCTCTACGTCGGAAAGTTCCTGCCCTTGATAGATCAGCTGAGGGCCGCCGCAACCGGTCAAACCGATGATTGAGACAAGGCCGGCGATGGACGCGGCCGTGAGTTTCTTCTTCATGTTTGTTTCCCCCTGCTGAGGTGTAGCTCTAGGTGGTTGTCCCATCCGTTAGACGGCCGGTTAGTTGCTTTTCGGGATCCGTCTA
>NZ_PJIX01000017.1:0-858 GCF_002929455.1 Arthrobacter sp. 08Y14
TTTTCCTGACCTGTTTCCTCTGCCAGATGGCCCACGCCACAATGGCAATTGCCGCGGATGAGGAGGCGCAAACCCCCTCCCTCCACACCTATTGGCTTCCCCTGGGCGGCATCACGGACGCCCACGGCGTGCCGGTCGGCCAGTACACCACCCTGCCCCTGGACTACGGGCAGAGCATCTACGTCACCCGGCAGATCCGCGGCCTGATTATGCGGTTCGCCTGGATGATCTACACGGTCAGCGTTTACGCCATCCTCGCGCTGTGCAATTTCATCTTGTCCCTGGGGTGGGTGGACTGGATCCTGTCTCCGTTCATCCTGCTGGCCAACACGATCCAGGGGCTGATGGATCAAACCGGAATCGTCGGCCTGGGCATCTTCATCGCCGCCCTGACAATCTCCTGGGGACTGCTGCGCGGAAAGATGGGCGCAGCCATCCTGGAAATTGCCATCGTCGCCGTATTCGTCGGCCTGGTCTCCAGCCCCATTGCCAACCCGTCCGATCAGATCAAGTCCTGGATCGGCACCTCATCTGACTACGGCACCGAAGCCGGTTCGGCGGCAGTGTCCGGGACCGAGGAAGGCGCCGAAGCATCCGCCAACCCGGTGTCGGGGCAAATAGTTGATATAGCCGTCCGTACCCCGGCGCTGATGCTCTCGTTCGGTTCCAACCTGGAAGGGGACAGCTGCTCCAGCACCTGGGACGACAAAGCCAAAGCGGGGGAGGACGCCGAGGGGCTGCGTAAAGCGGTGCTGGGGTGCAACGGCGACCTGAAAAAGGCCAACGAAACTGACGGGTTCGACATTTTCGCCTTCCTGGTCATGTTCTCGATTTCCACCGGCGGACTGCTGGCCCTGG
>NZ_PJIX01000001.1:0-424408 GCF_002929455.1 Arthrobacter sp. 08Y14
CGGAAACAACCAGTTCAACCAATTAAAATAATTGGTATCAATAAACTTGGCACACTATTGAGTTCTCAAACAACAGATGCATCCGAAATACTCGGAAAAACAAACAATGTTTTTCTTTTCTCTTCGCTGCAGTGTTTCTTTATTCTATTTCATCCGGACCGTATTAGCAATTCCGCGATATTCGCGGTAATTGGCTGAAACAACCGTTTGAACCCGCCACAAAGCACTCGGATGAAATCCGCTGCTGTGTTTTTGGGCTGTTGCCGGATCCGGGAGCCTTGCCAGCGGAGCATGTCCGCCAGGCACTCACCGGGGCAACTCACTAAACTTTACACAGACTTGCCGGTCCTTGCAAACCGCCGGAGTGTGACCTCCTGCACTCTGCCGGACCCGGACGTCTGCGCTAAATCTGCGCGTTGCCGAACCAACTTCTAATAGTTTGCGACGGAAGTCCAGGTCCCTGCAAGTTCGGCGGCCGTTGTCTCACTCACAGTGGATCGTTGCCCCGCAGATACTGCAGCTGGGCAGCCACTGACAGTTCCGCCGCTCCGCGGACGTTGGCCGGCACATCGGCGTAGACCAGGTCCGCCACCTCGGAAACAGAGGCCCCTTCTCCTGCTTCATCCAGCGCGGCACGAATCTGCTCCAAACGCTCCTGACGGTGGTCCCGGTAGGTCAGGACCACTGTGCTGAGGTCGGAGAGCACAGGCCCGTGCGCCGGAAGCACCGTTGCATGCCCCAGCTCTGACAACCGTTCCAGGCTGGCGAAATAGTCTCCGAGTGTTCCGTCCGGGAAGTCCAGAACTGTGGTGCCGCGCCCCAGGATCGTGTCGCCGGTCAGGACGGATCCGCCCGGCCCGTCGGCGGGAAGGTGGAAACAGACAGAATCCGAGGTGTGGCCGGGGGTGGCCAGGACCGTGATGTCCACTCCCCCGGCATGCACCACTTCACCGTCAGCGAGCGGATCTCCGTCCACGCAGTAGGCAGGGTGGAAGGCACGGACCGGAGCCCCGGTCATTTCGGCGAACCGTACGCTTGCCTCGGTGTGGTCGGGGTGCCGGTGCGTAATGAGGACCAGTTCCACAGTCCCGGCGGAGGCCAGCAGCTGCAGGTGCGCTTCATCCAGGGGCCCAGGGTCCACCACCACCACATGGTCTGAATCCTCGGCAGCAATGACATAGCTGTTGGTTCCCTCCAGGCTCATCGGACCGGGGTTCGGCGCCAGGGCAAAGCGGGTCAGCGGGCTGCTGCGGGTCAGGGTGGTGGTGGACATCGGGTTCCTTTGTTGAGCCGGCGTTTAGGCCAGTCGGGTCAGCCAGCCGTGGGTATCTTCCACGGTGCCGGTCTGGACGCCCAGAAGCTGTTCGCGGATGGACATGGTGACCGGGCCGGCAACGGCGTCGGCCGATCCAATGGTCTCGGTTTCAGTCTTCAGCTCGCCCACCGGCGTGATGACAGCAGCAGTGCCGCACGCGAAGACCTCGGTGATGTCCCCGGAAGCAACGCCGTCGCGCCATTCATCCAGGGTGATCTTGCGTTCCTGGACATTCAGGCCGCGGTCGCGGCCGAGCTGTAGAACCGAGGAGCGGGTAACACCGTGCAGGATGGTGCCCGACAGTGCCGGCGTGACCAGGCTGCCGTCTTTGAAGACAAAGAAGACGTTCATCCCGCCGAGTTCTTCCACGGCGTTGTCATTGGCCGCGTCCAGGAACAGCACCTGCTTGCAGCCGTGCGCCTCGCCTTCCATCTGGGCGATCAGGGAAGCAGCGTAATTGCCGCCGCACTTGGCTTCGCCGGTGCCCCCGATGCCTGCGCGGGCGTACTTGGTGGACAGCCAGATGGAAACGGGCTTCAGCTCGCCGCCGAAGTAGTTGCCGGCGGGCGAGGCGATGACACGGTAGGACACCTCGCGTGCCGGGCGAACGCCGAGGAACGCTTCGGTGGCGATCATGAAGGGGCGCAGGTAGAGCGCGGCGCCGTCGCCTTCGGGGATCCAGTCCGAATCCACCGACACCAGCCGGCGGAGCGATTCCAGGAACAGCTCTTCGGGCAGTTCCGGCAGGGCAAGACGGAGGGCGGAGAGGTTCATGCGGGCGGCGTTGGCTTCCGGGCGGAACGTCCACACCGAGCCGTCGGCATGCCGGTACGCCTTGAGTCCCTCGAAGATTTCCTGGCCGTAGTGCAGCACGGCCGCGGCCGGATCCATGGCGATGGGACCGTACGGTTCAATCCGGGCGTTCTGCCAGGTACCGGTTCCGGTTTCATCGGCCTTGTAGTCGATGACCGCGGTGTGGTCCGTGAAGTAGTCTCCGAATCCGGGGTTGGCCAGTATGGCCGCACGCTCCTGCGCCGACTTGGGGTGGGCAGAGAGCTGCTGGGAGAATTCCAGAGCGCTGACAGACATTTTTCCTCCACGGTGGGCGGCGCGGGCCGTCCGACGAATTGGTTATTGATACTCCCCGAGCTTATGACACCGCTGCGGCTATCGCATTGCCGACTTCCGCCGTCGTACGCGGTTTCCCGGTGCGTGCGGCGAGGTCCTCCTCCACCGCCTGTTCCACGCGGGCGGCTTCTTTTTCCAGCCCGAGGTGGCGCAGCAGCAGTGCCGCGGAGAGGATGGCTGCCGTGGGGTCGGCTTTCTGCTGTCCCGCGATGTCGGGGGCGGAACCGTGCACCGGTTCAAACATGGAGGGAAAGGTGCCGTCCATGTTGATGTTGCCGGATGCTGCCAGGCCGATGCCGCCGGTCACAGCGGCGGCCAGGTCCGTGATGATGTCGCCAAAGAGGTTGTCCGTGACGATCACATCAAAACGTGAGGGATCAGTCACCAGGAAAATGGTGGCCGCGTCCACATGCAGGTAGTCGTGGCTGACCTCGGGGAATTCGACGGCGACGCGTTCCACGGTGCGCTTCCAGAGCCTGCCGGCGTAGACCAGCACGTTGTGCTTGTGCACCAGGGTGAGCTTTTTGCGCGGACGCTCGTTGGCGCGGCGGAAGGCATCCCGGACCACGCGTTCCACACCGTAGGCCGTATTGAGGGAAACCTCGGTGGCAACCTCCTGCGGCGTTCCTTCGCGCAGCACTCCCCCGTTGCCGGTGTACGGGCCCTCGGTGCCTTCGCGGACCACAATGAAATCCACGTTGCCGGGGTTGGCCAGCGGACTGGCGACGCCGGGATAGAGCCGGAACGGACGCAGATTCACGTAGTGGTCCAGGTTGAAGCGCAGCTTAAGCAGCATTTCCCGCTCCAGGAGCCCGGACGGAATGCTCTTATCCCCCGGAGCCGCCCCGACGGCGCCGAACAGGATGGCGTCATGGCCCTTGAGTGCTTCCAGCGTGGAGTCCGGCAGGGTTTCACCCGTGGCCAGCCAGTGCTCGGCGCCGAGCGGATACTCAGTCAGTTCGAGGCGCACGGGGCCGCCGTCCGTCACCGCAAGGAGTACCTTGACGGCCTCGGCAGTAACTTCAGGACCAATGCCGTCACCGGGAATGACGGCCAGGGAAACAGTGGAGGACTCTTCGCTCATGCCGCCATTCTAGGAAGGGTGTCCATATCGCGGGCAAACCGTTCCACATACTGGACGCTTCCGGAGATCAGCCCCTGGCATGAGGACCTGCATGCGGGTCAGGCCCTAAAGTTGTTGTCCATGCTCGTGCACCGCCGAATCCAAGCCTGGCTGCAGGCCAATCCCTTCAAGGTAGACACCACTCTCATGTTTTTCGGTGTCCTCTTTTTTGTGCTTTCGGCAACGGCGGTCGGAAGCACGCATCCGGTATTCGACATCGTCGTGTCCCTGGGCATTGTGGTGCCCCTGGCGTGGCGCCGGACCCGGCCGGTGCTGTCCGGCAGCATCACCGCCTTTTTCTGTTTGGTGCAGGTAATCTTCAGCAGTTTCCCCCTGCCGGCGGACATCGTTGCGCTGGCAACCGTCTATGCCCTTGCCGCCTATGCGCCGCGCTGGGCCAGCCTGGGCGGGCTGGCCCTGGCGCTGGTGGGCGGGGTGCTGTTTGTTATGCGCTACTTCGCCACTCCCTTTGACGGCCCCGGGAGCATGAGCACGGCCATGTTCGTTTTCAACGTCATTGCCATTGACGCCGTGATCCTGGTGGCCTGGACCTTCGGCGATCTGACCCGCACCCGCAGATTGGCCCTCCAGGCACTGGAGGACAGGGCACGGAGGCTGGAGACCGAGCGGCAGCAGGAGCGCGATCTTGCCGCCGCTGACGAGCGGACCCATATTGCCCGGGAAATGCATGACATCGTGGCCCATTCCCTCTCGGTCATCATCACCCAGGCGGACGGCGCCCGGTACGCGAGCGCCCAGGACCGCGAGATTGCCGCCAAGACGCTGGGCACCATCGCTGAGACGGGCCGCGCTTCGCTGCGTGAAATGCGGCGCCTGCTCGGAGTGCTGCGCGGTGACGAACTGGCTTCCACCCGCCCGCTGCCCTCGCTCGCCGACATCGATTCCCTGGTGGATGCGGTCAAGCGAGCCGGTCTGGAGGTGAACGTGCATCGGAGCGGAACCATGCGCCGCCAGCTTCCCGCCGGAGCGGAGCTCACTGCGTACCGGGTCATCCAGGAGTCGCTCACCAACGTGCTCAAGCACGCCGGTCCCTCGGTGCGGGCGGACGTGGATCTGGAGTGGACGTCCCGCGGCCTGGAGGTCCGGGTATTCGACGACGGACGCGGCGCCGGAGCGGATGCCCCGCCGCCGGCTCCCCCAGCCGCCGGTTCCGGCCAGGGCATCAATGGCATGACGGAACGGGTGGCCCTCTACGATGGAAAACTGGTGGCCGCACCCGCAGTCGGCGGAGGATTCCGCGTTACCGCATTCATTCCCTATACGGAGGCCTGAGCATGACCGGCACCCTGTCCAACCCTTCCGGCAGCGACATCCCCGATCCCGCCCCCATCCGGGTGGCCCTGGTCGATGACCAGCAACTGGTCCGCGGCGGCTTCAAGATGCTGATCAATTCCCAGCCCGACCTGACCGTGGTTGCGGAGGCAGGCAACGGTGAGGAAGCGGTGCGTGTGCTTTCCGCCGTGCGCGCCGACGTCGTCCTCATGGACGTGCGCATGCCCGGGATGGACGGCATCGAGGCAACCTCCCGGATCCTGGAGCGGGCGGCGGCGCAGCCCAAGGGATCCAGCGACGCCGAGCTCAAGGTGGTGGTGCTGACCACCTTCGACCTGGACGAGTACGCCCTGTCCGCGATCCGCGCAGGAGCCAGCGGTTTCCTGCTCAAGGACGCCCCGCCGGAAGAACTCCTCGACGCCATCCGCACCGTGTACCGCGGCGACGCGGTGATTGCGCCGTCGACCACCCGCCGGCTGCTGGACCATGTGGCGCCCCTGCTCCGCGAGCCCACCGCCGAGGTCAGCCGGCATGCGGCCGATGTCGAACGCCTTACCCCCCGCGAGCGCGAAGTCTTCGGACTGATCGCGCAGGGGCTCTCCAATCCGGAAATCGCCGCGCACCTGTTCCTCTCCGACGCCACAGTGAAAACGCACGTGGGCCACATCCTGGCCAAACTCGGCGCCCGGGACCGCGTGCAGGCTGTGGTGATCGCCTACGAGACCGGTATCGTCGCACCGTAGACAGGGGTGCCCCGGCGCCCCGGAGCTAGGGAGGCTGCCGTGTCCGCTGAAGCCGACGTCCGTTCCTTCTGCCTTGGCCTGCCCGGCGTCACCGAACGGCTCAGCTGGCAGCAGCCCGCGTGGTTTGCCCGCACGCTCATGGCCCGCATGTGGGAAGACGGCGTGCTGACCGTCAAGACTCCGGAACGGGACGCCCTCGCGGGCACCAACCCGGACACCTTCTTTTGGACGCCGCACCACGACCGTTCCCCGCTTTTGGTGCTGGTGCGGCTGGACCGGGTGGACCGCGGTGAACTGGAGGAACTGCTGCTGGAGTCCTACCGGCTGGCAGGACCGCTTCCACCCACGGTATGAGAAGGAGGACGGCCGATACCCGCCCCTCCTCCGATGCCGCGGCAGCCGTTCGGAAATAGCGTAGTCGGTATGACAACCCTTACTGAGAAATCTTCCGTGCCCGGCGGCACCACGGCCGCCGCTGCCGCCCGGTCCCTGAACAAGACCTATGGCTCCGGGGACACCGCGGTCCACGCGCTGGCCAACGTTGACGTCACCTTTGACGCCGGTACTTTCACCGCCATCATGGGACCGTCCGGATCCGGCAAATCCACCCTCATGCACTGCCTCGCGGGACTCGACACGGCTGACTCGGGCAGGATCTGGATCGGGGACACGGAGATCACCTCGCTCAAGGACGCCGAGCTAACCCGCCTGCGCCGCGACAGCGTGGGCTTTGTATTCCAGTCCTTCAACCTGGTGCCCACCCTCACGGCCGAGCAGAACATCACGCTGCCCGTGGCCCTGGCCAACGGCAAGGTGGACTCCTCATGGCTGGATTACATCACGGAGACCCTGGGCCTGACCGGCCGGCTCAAGCACCGCCCCCACGAGCTCTCCGGCGGGCAGCAGCAGCGCGTCGCCGTCGCCCGCGCCCTGCTGACCCGCCCTCATGTGGTCTTCGGTGACGAGCCCACCGGAAACCTGGATTCGAAGTCCGGCGCCGAGGTACTCTCCCTGCTGCGCCGCTCCACCCGGGAAATGGGCCAGAGCATCATCATGGTCACCCATGATCCGGTGGCTGCTTCCTACGCAGACCGCGTGGTCCTGATGAACGACGGCGCACTGGTGGGCGAACTGGCCAACCCGACGCCGGAGACCGTGCTCGCTGCCCTGACCAAACTGGGAGCCTGAGCATGCTGCAGGTAGCCCTGGCGCAGGTGCGCCTCAATGCCCGCCGGTTCATCGCCGTCTCACTTGCCGTGATGATCGCCGTCGGATTCCTGACCGCCACGCTGGTCATCAACTCCTCGTCAAAGGCCTCGCTGACCCAGAGCGTGGGTGAAGGTTTCCGGAACGCGGATCTGATCCTCAACGGCGACCCGTACCGCGCCGACCCGGTGGTGCTGAACGAAGACACCCTCGACGTCGTCAGCAACCTTCCCGGGGTGGAGGGCAGCTACGCCGTTCAGCAGGGGTACGCAAAATTTGGTACGGGCCGGGACACCGTGTTTGCCCAGCTGGACAGCATTCCGGAGCACACACCGCTCTTCCCCGCCGAGGTCATCGACGGTTCGCTGCCGGAATCCGACGGCGAGGTGGCCGTGGACAGCAACACGGCCGAGCGGCAGGGCCTGGCTAAAGGCTCCGTACTGAACCTCACCGGCGGCCCCGATGAAGCTGCCGCAGAGCTGACCGTCACTGCCCTGGTTGCACCCTCCAACGATCCGAACAGTATGGGCACTCCCCAGCTCTATGCCACCGGTGCCACCGCGGCGTTGTTCGCCAACACCGAAGACGGGTTCGACACCATCCAGCTGGCACTGGCCGACGGCGCCAAGGCGGACGAGGTCCGGGCCACCGTGGAGCAGGAGCTTTCAGCCGCCGGCATGGACGAGGTTGTTGTCCGCACCGCCCCGGAACAGACCGACGCCGTGGTAGCCATGTACACCGGCGGAGACGACGCCCTGACCCTGATCCTGCTGGCCTTCGCGGCCGTGGCCGTGCTGGTCTGCGCTCTGGTGGTCTCCAACACCTTCTCCGTCCTGGTGGCCCAGCGAACCCGGGAACTCGCCCTGCTGCGCTGCATCGGTGCGGAACGTTCCCAGATCCGCCGCTCCGTTCTCGTGGAAGCCCTGGTCGTGGGCATCGTGGCGTCAGTTGCCGGTGTCGTGGCCGCCGTGGCTCTGGTGGGCGGCATCGTGGCCTACCTGCAGACCATTCCTGAAAGCGGCTTCGCCACGCTGGCGGTCTCCCCTGTGTCGGTCATTGTTGGGCTGGTGGTCGGCGTCCTGATGACTGTCCTGGCCGCGCTGGTTCCGGCCCGTGCCGCGACCGCGGTTGCCCCGCTGGCTGCCCTGCGGCCTGCCGAAGACGTACGGGCCGGATCAAAACGCGGCCGGGTCCGCCTGATCGCCGGGCTGGTGCTGCTGGCTGGCGGTGCTGCCCTCCTGGCAGCCGGCGCGATGTCCGCGGATCTCCTGGTGGCGCTTCCCGGCGGCATCCTCAGCTTCGTGGGCGTGCTGATGTGCGCCACCCTGTTTGTTCCGTCGCTGGTGCGGACTGTCGGTTCGCTGGCCGCACCGCTGGGGGTCCCCGGAAAACTCGCCGCCGTCAACGCCGTCCGGAATCCCCAGCGCACCTCGGCCACGTCGTCCGCCCTCCTGATCGGCGTCACCCTCGTGACCATGATGATGACCGGAGCCGCAACCGTTCGGACTTCCCTGGACAGTATGCTGGCCGGGGAGTTCCCGGTGGATGTGAGCGTCACCGGGCAGGACCGTGCGTTTACCGCAGCTGATGCGGATGCCGCACGTGCCGTCGAGGGCGTACAGGATGCCGTCCTGGTACCTGTGGCAGGGACCACCGATACGAAAACCTACGGGGCGTATGACGTTTACGCTCTGGACCCTGCCGACGCGGCGAAGGTATTGCAGGATTCCAACCTGGTCCTGGCGGATGACACCATCCTGATGCCGCAGGGCGTCAAGGATGAAACCCTGACGGTTGCCGGGGCAACCTCCAGCGTGGAGCTGAAGGTCCTGGTCTCGGAGGACAAAATGCTGCGTCCGCTGATCACGTCCAACACGGCCGCGGCCCTGGGCGGCCCCGCGCCGGTAGCCGCTTCCGCGGACTACGTTCCGATGCCGCAGCTCTGGCTGTCCGTGGAGGACGGTTTGAATACCACTGCCCTGATCGACCTGCGCGCCGAGCTGGCTGAACGGCTGGACGTGGAGGAGTACACCGTGAACGGCTCCGCTATTGAGCGGGCTGCGTTCGAACAGGTCATCAATGTCCTGCTGATGGTGGTCACCGGGCTGCTGGGCGTCGCCGTGGTGATTGCCCTGGTGGGCGTGGCCAACACGCTGTCCCTGTCTGTACTGGAACGCACCCGCGAATCCTCATTGCTGCGGGCACTGGGCCTGACCCGCGGACAGCTGCGCGGCATGCTGGCGCTTGAAGCCGTCCTCATTGCAGGGGTCGCGGCGCTGATGGGCAGCGTGCTGGGATCGGTGTACGGCTGGCTCGGAGCACAATCGGCGCTGGGCTCCTTTGCCTCCGTGGCGCTCTCACTCCCGTGGCTGCAGCTGCTCGGCGTCCTGGCCGTGGCACTGTTGGCCGGGCTGGCCGCCTCGGTCCTCCCGGCCCGCCGTGCCGCCCGCCTCTCCCCGGTGGCTGGACTGGCCGCCGACTAGCCGCCGCTGCGGGTTCCCGGACCGGTCACGCCGCCCGGGAACTCGCGGCAGGTAGGGTGATCTGACAGGATAGTAAGCAAGCTGATCAGCATGAGTCGAAGGAGTATGAGATGTCCAACCCCGGGGCCGCCTGGAAACCCAAGCATGCATCCCTGTCCGCTTATCTGGATGACCATCTGCTGGGCGCTGAAACCGGGGTTCGGTTATTCAGCGCAGCCCGCCGAACCTGGGAAGGGTCCGAGTATGAGCAGACCTTCGCTGACCTGGAATCCGAAATCGCCGGGGAACGGGACGAGCTGGAGCAGCTGATTCTGGCCCTGGGCTACCGGCGGAGCAGGTTCAAGAAGGCCCTGGCGATGGCCGGCGCCGTAACCGGGAAGCTGGGGCCGATCAATCCGCTCAGCACCGGAGGCGGCACCACGGGTCAGTTTGAACTGGAAACCCTGCAGTCCATCGTCCGGGCCAAGGAGTGCCTGTGGCGGACCCTGCTGGCGCTGTCCGCGCACGACCACAGGTTCAATCCGACCCGGCTTCAGGAAATGATCGACATGGCCGGCCGGCAGCAGGATGCTGTGGCCCGGGTGATGGAGGAAACCGCACCGGCCCGGTTCCTGACGGGTACCCTCGCCGCGCATTCCTAAGACTCCAGCGCTGCAACCAACGAAAGAGTGCCCTTTTGACCAGGTCAGAAGGGCACTCTTTCGTTGGTTAATCCGAGTGTTTGACGGTCGCGTTACTCGGCCGGTTCCTCGTACTTCGGGAAGATCGGCGCGGGAGCCGGCAGCGGTGTACCCGGGACCAGCGGAGTACCGATCGCGCTGAACCGGCGGGCGGCGTCGTCGTTCTGGCCCAGCACCGTCAGGAGCTTGGCGGCGCTGTCCGGCATCACCGGCTGGATGAGGATGGCCACGATGCGCAGCACCTCCAGTGTCACGTAGAGCACCGTGTTCATTCGCTCGACGTCGGTCTTCCGCAGCACCCACGGTGCCTGCTCGGCGAAGTACGCATTGGTGTCCCCGAGGACCTTCCAGGTGGCTTCGAGTGCACCATGGAAGTCTTGAACGTCGTAGGCCTTGCGGGAGATTTCCAGGAGCTCGCCGGCGGCGGCCAGAATGGCTTCGTCCTCAGCGGTAAAGTTCCCCGGCTGCGGAACGGCCGCACCGCAGTTCTTGGCCACCATGGACAGCGAGCGCTGGGCCAGGTTGCCCAGATTGTTGGCCAGGTCCGAGTTCATCCGGCCCACCACGGCCTCGTGGCTGTAGGAGCCGTCCCCGCCGAAGGGCACCTCGCGCAGCAGGAAGAACCGCACGGAGTCCAGGCCGTACTGGTCCGCCCATTCCTTGGGCGCCACCACGTTGCCCAGGGACTTGGACATCTTCACGCCCTTGTTGTGCAGGAACCCGTGAATCATGACGCGCTTGGGCAGTTCCAGGTCCGCGGACATGAGGAACGCGGGCCAGAAGATGGCGTGGAAACGCGAGATGTCCTTGCCGATGACGTGGACGTCAGCCGGCCAGTACTTCTGAAAGGACTCCGACTCGGTGTCCGGGAAGCCGACGCCGGTGAGGTAGTTCGTGAGGGCATCCACCCACACGTACATCACGTGCTCCGGGTTGCCCGGAACCGGAACGCCCCAGTCGAAGGTGGTGCGGGAAATCGACAGGTCCTCGAGGCCGCCCTTGACGAAGCTGATGACCTCGTTGAACTTGGACTGCGGCGCGGCGAAGGTCGGCTGGGCCTCATAGAGTGCCAGCAGCTTGTCCTGGTACGCGGAGAGGCGGAAGAAGTAGCTCTCCTCCTCGGTCCACGTCACCTCGGTGTCCGTCTCCTTCGAATACCGGATGCCGTCTTCGCGGACTTCGGTTTCATCGTCCGTGTAGTAGGCCTCATCCCGGACCGAGTACCAGCCGGCGTACTTGGAGAGGTAGATGTCACCCTTCTCCTCCATCCGCTTCCAGATGGCCTGCGCCGCGGCGTAGTGGTCCTTATCCGTGGTGCGGATGAAGCGGTCATGGGAAATGTTCAGGTCCCGGCTCATCTGCTGGAACGCTGAGGAGTTGCGGTCGGCCAGCTCCTTGGCGGTGATGCCTTCCTTGTCCGCCGACTGCTGCATCTTCAGGCCGTGCTCATCGGTGCCGGTCATGAAGAAGACGTCGTAACCGTCCAGGCGCTTGAAGCGGGCCATGGCGTCGGTGGCGATGGCCTCGTAGGCATGGCCGATATGGGGCACTCCGTTGGGATAGGAGATGGCCGTGGTGATGTAGAACGGGGTCTGGGAATCGGAAGAAGTCACATAAGAAAATTACCTTGTTTCGCCTGCGCTTGTCGCTTCGGTCCTTTCAAGCCTCGATGCCGGAGCGCGCCTGCCGGGCGGCACCGCGGCGTTCGGCCCTTGTTTGATACCCCGGAGTATCGAACCTGGCGTAATAACCCAGGCCGAGAAGGGCGAGGGTGTAAAAACAGCTGATGGTGCAGGCAGTACCGACAACGGCCCGGTACGGCAGCCAGGAGTCCCCCTGGGGCAGGATGGCGAACTCCGCCCCGATGCACGCTGCAAGCAGGACCGCGAGGAAAAGCTCCGCCGTCATCCTCAGCTTTCGTTGCCGGTGGCGCGGGGAAAGCAGGAGCAGCAGGGGCGCGACGGGCATAAGCCATACCGCTTCATTGATCCAGACGGTGGCGACCAGCAGAAACGCCGCCACTCCACTTCCGGCATAGAGCAGGACGAACTTCCAGCCCTTCGGCAATCCGCCCCGAACCCCGTAAAGAGCCGTCAACAATGCCCAGGGCGGGAGAGCAGCGTGCACGAGTTCCATGGGACCGGACGGGATCAGCCACAGCAGCAGGGCTGACGGAACCAGGTAAACCGCCAGCCGAACTCCCACGGAAGGCGGGCGGATGGGTGCAAAAACCATCAGCCCGGTCAGGAGCACTGCCAGGGCAAACACCAGACGGTAGACCTGAAATTCAGTGCTCCGGCTGTCCAGTCCGGAAAAGGCCAGCGTGTTGATGAAGACGGCGGTATAGACGCCAATTCCCACCAGCAGCAGGGAGGCCATGGTCCAGGACCGCTCGAGCGGTGTTGCGGCTTGCTCCGCCGGAAGCTGTGACATGGGCCCAGTCTAGGTGCGTTCAGGGCAGACTACCGGGGCATCCAGCGGCCCCTGGCTAAGGCTCAGCGTCCAGTACACCCGTCAGCACCGGGCCTGTCGCCGCAAGCCCCGCGCGCACCAGCGCCACCCCGGCTGCAACCGACGCCGCCAGGAAGATCATGGACACCGGCGCGAACAGCACCGCGGCTCCGGTGAGCGGGAAGAGCAGCAGGGCAGGCACCGCCGTGGACACCACGCTCACCAGCAGAAGCGGCTGCATGACGGCTCCAATGCGGGCATCGTCTATGACGCTGCGCGGCATCCCCATCCGGTCCAGGCTGCGGTACAGGTCCGCACGGTCCAGCACGGTGGCGGCCTGGTTGATGCCGGCCGAGCAGGCGACCATGAGGAATCCGGCAACCACGGTGATCAAAACGCCTGTCATCACGTCCCCGGGCAGGAAATCCTCAGGTCCCTCCGTCTGCACCCCCTGCAGGACCGAGGCACCCGCTCCGGCAACGACGGCGGTGAAGCACACCATGGACAGTGCGCTGACCTGCCGCCAGGCCGCTTTGGGCGCGTCCAGCACAATCCGGGCAGCAAGCAGGGCCTGCGGCGTTGCCGCCCGGCGCAGCCGTCGGCGTGCCGAGACAGCCACCAGCCACGGCCCCACCAGGTTCAGGACCGCCAGCCCGGCGGCAAAGGCACCGAACAGTACGGCCAGTGCCAGGGCGGCCACAGCGATGGGAGTCATCAGAGCCAGGACACAGCCGGCAATGATGACCACGGCTGCGACGGCCCGGCGCCCCCGCACCTTTTGCGGCACGGCACGGGTGCGGACGCCCAGCGGCGAAACCGTCACCCGGCGCAGGCCGACGGCGGAGCTGACCGCGGCCAGGAGCACCACCGCCAGCACCGTTGCGGCACCGGCCGCCGGGTGCAGCCAGTAGGCGGTGCCCAGCGCTGCTCCGCGGAAATGAATCAGCTGGACAAACGGCGCGAGCACCAGATAGCCGGCCACGCCTCCCAGGGCACCCGCGAACGCCTGGGCACTGGCCTCCAGCACCGTCACCCGGCGGACCGTCTTCGCGGAAGCACCCAGCAGGCGCAGGGTTGAGAGGTGCTCGTCGCGGCGGCGGGCGGAGAGCCGCGCAGCCGAACCTCCCAGTGTGATCAGGGGCAGCACCAGGAGGATGAAGGCAAAGCACGCCAGCAGCAGGTACAGGTCCCCCTCCTCGTCCCCCCACTGCAGGAAGGACAGGGCACCGGCGAGGACCGTCAGCAGCAAGGTGGTGACCACGGCGAAGGACGCGGCCGGCAGCAGCGCGGCTGTCCGTCCGGCGGTACCGGGGCGGTTCAGCAGCCAGGTAATACGCAGGGGTACGGCCAGCGGAGAGGAGTCCACTGCGCGGATCAGAGCGGAGGCCACGGCGCTCATCGGCGGATTCCCGCGGCACCGGAAGTGTCCGCCACCACGACGCCGTCGGCCAGGGTGATGATCCGGCTGCACCAGCGGGCAACGTCGGAATCGTGGGTGACAACCACCAGGGCCCGTCCGGTTCCCTGCACCGTTTGCAGCAGCTGTCCCATGACTTCTGCTGAAGTGCGGGAGTCCAGGGCGCCCGTGGGTTCGTCAGCGAACAGCATCCGGGCGCCGGTGACCTGCGCCCGGGCGATGGCTACCCGCTGTGCCTGTCCCCCGGAAAGCTCACCGATCCGCCGTGCCTCCATGCCGGCAAGTCCCAGGGCAGCCAAGGCAGCGGCGGCAGAATGCTCGGCCTGCCGGCGGTCCGTGCCGTCAAGCATGAGGGCGAGGGCCACGTTCTCTCCCGCGGTGAGCTCGGGAATCAGCAGTCCCTGCTGGAACACGAATCCGAACTCCCGCCGGCGCAGGGCGGACCGGGCGTCGTCGTTCAGGGCTGTGACCTCGATCGGCAGCGCGGTATCCCTGAACAACCGGACCCGTCCGGCGTCGGGCGAGATGATGCCGGCCAGGCAGTGCAGGAGCGTGGTCTTTCCGGATCCGGAGGCTCCCATGACGGCGAGGGACTCACCGGGGCGGACAGTGAGGCTGACCCCTGCCAGGGCCGGAGCGCCGTCATACGTCTTTACAAGGTTCTCGGCCGCCAGCAGGGGCGCACCGGACATGGATGCAGTCATGCCTCCATGTTGTCCCGCCGCGGGTAGGCGGCGCCTCGGAGCCCGGCATGAACTCCGAGCCAGGCGCCTCCTACCCTGGGCGGACCCGGCAGGGCTGTTAGCCCTGCAGGTCAACCTCGCGGACCACGGTGGCACCGATTTCGGTGCGCAGCGTTTCCAGCACGTCCTGCGGAACGGAGGAATCCACGGTCAGCAGTGACAGGGCCTGGCCGCCCTCGGTGTTGCGGGCCACCTGCATGCCGGCAATGTTGATGTTCTTCTCCCCCAGGACCCGGCCCAGGGCGCCGATGACGCCGGGGCGGTCAGCGTAGATGAGCACCAGCAGGTGCTCACTGATCGGGATCTCGAGGTCATAGCCGTTGACGCCCACAAGCTTTTCGATCTGCTTGGGCCCGGTCAGGGTACCGGCGACTTCCAGCTGGGTGCCGTCCGAGAGGGCGCCGCGGATGGTCAGTACGTTGCGGTAGTCATCCACATCGGGGGTCTTGAGCAGACGGACCTCGATGCCGCGCTGCTCGGCCAGGACCGGAGCGTTCACGTAGGAGACCTGCTCGGAGACGATGTCCGTGAAGATGCCCTTGAGTGCTGCCAGTTCCAGGGCCTTGACGTCCAGCGCGGCGATCTCGCCGGCCACCTCAATGTCGATGGCGGTGACGGAGTCGGAGGAGAGCGCGGTGAAGATGCGTCCCAGCTTTTCGATCAGCGGGATGCCCGGGCGGACGTCCTCGGCAATGATGCCGCCGGCCACGTTCACGGCGTCGGGCACCAGTTCGCCGGCGAGGGCCAGACGGACCGATTTGGCGACGGAGACGCCGGCCTTTTCCTGGGCTTCCTCGGTGGAGGCGCCCAGATGAGGGGTGACAATGACGTTGTCCAGGGCCTGGAACGGCAGGTCGGTGGAGGGTTCCTTCACGAAGACGTCCACACCGGCACCGGCGATCTTGCCCTCGGTCAGCGCGGTGTAGAGGGCATCCTCATCCACCAGGCCGCCGCGGGCCACGTTCACCACGTAGGCGGTGTCCTTCATCTTGTCGAAGGCCTCGGCGCCGAGCATCCCCACCGTCTCGGGGGTCTTGGGCATGTGGATGGTGACAAAGTCAGCCTGCTCCAGCAGCTCGTCCAGCGTCACTAGGCGGACATTCAGCTGGGCGGCGCGGGCCGGGGTGATGTACGGGTCATAGGCGAGGATTTCGGTGCCGAAGCCCTGCAGCCGGGCGGCCACCAGGGCGCCGATGCGGCCCAGGCCGATGATGCCGATCTTCTTTTCGAACAGCTCAATGCCGGAGTACTTGGAGCGCTTCCACTCGCCGCCCTTGAGGGCTGCGCTGGCCTGCGGAATGTGGCGGGCCAGGGAAAGGATGTGGCCGACGGTCAGTTCCGCGGCGGAGATGATGTTCGACGTCGGGGCGTTGACCACCATGACACCGGCCTGGGTGGCGGCCTTGATGTCCACGTTGTCCAGGCCGACACCGGCCCGGGCAATGACCTTGAGGTTCTTCGCGGCGGCGATGGCTTCGGCATCCACCTGGGTGGCCGAGCGCACCAGGATGGCATCCACGTCCGCAATGGCGGAGAGCAGCTGCGTCCGGTCCGCTCCGTTGGTGGAGCGGATTTCGAAGTCCGGGCCCAGGGCCTGGACCGTGGCCGGGGAAAGTTCTTCCGCAATGAGTACGACGGGCTTGGTGGCTGTCACCGGTGACCTCTTTAGCTGTGGTGGATTCTGGTGGGGATCTTGGTGAAACCCTTTTCTGCGCAAAGAGGCCGGACCCGTTCAACCGGGCCCGGCCTCTTTACCGAAACGGCTTGCTCTTGCGAGCTTATCGTTTCGCTGTTGGGCGCACTCAATCGTGTGCCCTGTGTTACCGGCAGGTTACCGGCCTCCGTTTAGCGGGATCTGCCTAGCGGGAGACGGAGCCTTCGGTGTAATCGTCGTCGGACTTGATCCAGGAGAAGAGCTTGCGCAGTTCGCGGCCGGTGGCCTCGATCGGGTGGTCTTCGCCCTTCTGGCGCAGTGCCTTGAACTCCGTAGCGTCGGCGTCCTGGTCATCGATGAAGCGCTTGGCGAAGGCACCGTTCTGGATGTCCGCCAGGACGGCCTTCATGTTTTCCTTCACGCTCTCGTCAATGACGCGGGGTCCGGAAACGTAGTCGCCGTACTCGGCGGTGTCCGAAACGCTCCAGCGCTGCTTGGCGATGCCGCCTTCGACCATCAGGTCAACGATGAGCTTGAGCTCGTGCAGCACCTCGAAGTACGCGACCTCGGGCTTGTAGCCGGCTTCGGTCAGGGTCTCGAAGCCGTACTGGATCAGCTGTGATGCACCGCCGCAGAGGACAGCCTGCTCGCCGAAGAGGTCCGTTTCGGTCTCTTCGGTGAAGGTGGTCTCGATGACGCCGGCGCGGGTGCCGCCAATGGCCTTGGCGTAGGACAGGGCCAGTTCCTTGGCCTTGCCGGAGGGGTTCTGCTCGACGGCGATGAGGTCGGGAACACCGCGGCCGGCTTCGAATTCGCGGCGCACGATGTGGCCCGGACCCTTGGGGGCAACCAGCGCGACGTCGACGTCCGCCGGCGGCTGGATGTAGCCGTAGCGGATGTTGAAGCCGTGGCCGAAGAACAGGGCGTCGCCGGCCTGCAGGTTCGGGGCGATCTCCTCGGCGTACACGAAGCGCTGGACCTGGTCCGGGGTGAGCACCATGATGAGGTCAGCTTCGGCAACGGCGTCTGCAACGCTAAGGACACGCAGGCCCTCAGCTTCGGCCTTGGCGCGGGACTTCGAGCCTTCCTTGAGGCCAACGCGGACGTCAACGCCGGAATCGCGCAGGCTGAGAGCGTGGGCGTGGCCCTGGCTTCCGTAGCCGATGACCGCGACGGTACGTCCCTGGATGATGGACAGGTCGGCGTCGTCGTCGTAATACATGTCAGTCACAGTGTTCTCCTACTGAAGTTTGTTGCTGGGTTCTTGGATAAAGGTTTGAAGCGGAACTGCAGCGAAAGCCTAGGCGGTGCGCAGGTGCGCACGGTCGCCCATTGACTTGGAGCCGCGGCCGATGGCCAGCGTTCCGGATTGAACTATTTCGCGGATGCCAAAGGGTTCAAGCACTGCAAGGAGTGCATTGAGCTTTTCGGCGGTGCCTGTGGCTTCAACGATCAGCGAGTCGGTGGACACGTCAACCACTGAAGAACGGAACAGCTCGGCTGCCTGGGTTACCTGCAGCCGGGTTGCGGCATCCGCGCGAACCTTGACCAAGATGTGGTCGCGTTGCACGGAAGACTCGGGAACCAGCTCAACAATCTTGATGACATTGACGAGCTTGTTCAGTTGTTTGGTGACCTGTTCCAGCAGGTCGCCCTCGGCCTCGACCACCACGGTGATGCGGGACAGTCCCGGCACCTCCGAGGGGCCAACGGCCAAAGAATTGATGTTGAATGCCCGGCGGGCAAACAGGGACGCGACGCGGGTCAGGACACCGGGAACGTCTTCAACCAGTACGGAAAGGGTGTGGCGTGCCATGGCCCTAGTCCTCCTCTTCCCAGGTGGGTGTCATGTTGCGGGCAATCTGGATCAGGTCATTGGAAACGCCGGAGGGCACCATCGGCCAGACCATTGAGTCGCGGCTGACCACAAAGTCAATGACCACCGGGCGGTCGTTGATCGCCAGGGCCTGGCGGATCGTATCGTCAATGTCCTCTTCGCGCTCGCACCGCAGTCCGGCGCAGCCGTAGGCGTCCGCAAGCTTCACGAAGTCCGGAACCCGGACGGTGTCATGGCCCGTGTTCAGGTCCGTGTTGGAGTAGCGGGACTCGTAGAAGAGGGTCTGCCACTGCCGCACCATGCCCAGGGAGGAGTTGTTGATGATGGCAACCTTGATCGGGATCTTGTTGATCAGGCAGGTGGCCAGTTCCTGGTTGGTCATCTGGAAGCAGCCGTCGCCGTCGATGGCCCAGACCACGCGGTCCGGGTTGCCGACCTTGGCGCCCATGGCTGCGGGCACCGAATAGCCCATGGTGCCCAGCCCGCCGGAGTTCAGCCAGGCGCGGGGACGTTCGTACTTGATGAACTGGGCGGCCCACATCTGATGCTGGCCCACGCCGGCCACGTACACGCCTTCCGGCCCGGTGAGCGCACCAATGCGCTCGATGACCTTCTGCGGGGCAATGTGGCCGTCCTCGGGTTCGCTGTAACCCATGGGGTAGATCTCGCGCAGGCGGTCAATGACTTCCCACCAGGGGGCAATGTCGGGGCGCTCGACGGCGAACTGAGCGCGTACGGCGTCGGACAGTTCAGGGAGGATCTCCTTGACCGACCCCACAATCGGCACGTCCGCAGGCCGGTTCTTGGAGATTTCGGCGGGGTCGATGTCCGCGTGGATGACCTTCGCCCCGGGGGCAAAGGAGGACAGGACGCCGGTGACGCGGTCATCGAAGCGGGCACCGAGGGTGATAAGCAGGTCCGACTGCTGCAGGGCCGTGACCGCCGAGACGGATCCGTGCATGCCGGGCATGCCCGCGTGCTGACGGTGCGAATCGGGGAAGACGCCGCGGGCCTGCAGCGTGGTGACGACGGGCGCGCCCACCAGCTCGGCCAGTTCCAGCAGCTCTGCAGAGGCATCGGCCTTCAGCACGCCGCCGCCAACGTAGAACACGGGACGGTGCGACGCCGCGATCAGGCGTGCGGCTTCGCGCACCTGCTTGGAGTGGCCGCGCACCACGGTGCGGTAGCCGGGCAGATCAATCCGGGGCGGCCAGGAGAACATGGTCTTGGCCTGCTGGGCGTCCTTGGAGATGTCCACCAGCACCGGTCCGGGGCGGCCACTGGTGGCAATGTGGAAGGCCTCGGCCAGGACCCGGGGTATGTCATCCGCGTTGGTGACCAGGTAGGAATGCTTGGTGATGGGCATGGTGATACCCACGATGTCCGCTTCCTGGAAGGCGTCGCTGCCGATGAAGGCGCTGGAGACCTGGCCCGTGATGGCAACCATGGGAACCGAGTCCATGTGTGCATCCGCAAGGGCGGTCACCAGGTTGGTGGCGCCGGGCCCGGACGTGGCGATGCAGACGCCGGCACGGCCGGTAACCATGGCGTAACCCTCTGCGGCGTGTCCGGCTCCCTGCTCGTGGCGGACCAGGATGTGCCGGAGCTTGGTGGAATCCATGAGCGGGTCATACGTCGGAAGGATTGCGCCGCCGGGCAGGCCGAAGATGTCCTCAACGCCCAGCTCTTCCAGCGCCCGGACAATAGCCTTGGAGCCGGTCATCTCGGTGGGCGGAACAACATTGTTGGAGCCCTGCACCCGGGTGTCCACAGCTTCGGACGCTACGGAAACGGAAGAGGCAACATCACGCGTCTTGGCAGCGGCTGCCTTGGCGGCAACGCTGGCCTTGTTGGCCATCAGCGACGGGCTGATTGGCGATCCCTTACTCATAAATTCTTCCTTACGGATACTTATTCATGTGATCTGCTGCGGCGGCCGGCCGGACGATTAGCCCGGGACGGCTTTTCTGCTTTGTCTGAAGCCAATAAAAAAACCCCTCGTGCCGGTTGGCTCCGTAGGGGTTCGCGCGTGACGTTCTTGCAAGCTCGGCGGTTAGGCCACGCGCTTGATAAGGACGACGGGTACGATCTGCATGCCCTTCAGTCTTCCCGTCCCCTGCGGGGGTGTCAAACTTATGAGACTGCCGTCTCATTATGTGGACAACGTGTCCGTTCTTTGGACGTCCAAGGGCAGAACGGCAGGCGCCGGAACGCCTGCCACTCTGTCCGCATTTCAGCCGCAGTAGGCGCCGGTGGAGGCAGAGTTGACCAGTTTGGTGTACTTGCCCAGAACACCGGTGGTGAACTTGCCCGGCAGCGGCTTCCAGCCAACCTTGCGTGCTTCCAGCTCGGACTCATCGACCAGCAGGTCGAAGCTGCGCGCGGCGATGTCCACGCGGATCCGGTCGCCGTCCTTCACGAAGGCAATGGGACCGCCGTCGACCGCTTCCGGCGCCACATGGCCGATGCACAGGCCCGTGGTGCCGCCGGAGAACCGGCCGTCAGTGAGCAGCAGGACGTCCTTGCCCAGACCCGCTCCCTTGATGGCACCGGTGATGGCGAGCATTTCGCGCATGCCCGGTCCGCCCTTGGGTCCCTCGTAGCGGATGACGACGACGTCGCCGGCGTGGATTTCTCCGTTGTCCAGGGCATCCAGTGCACCCTGTTCACGTTCGAACACGCGGGCGGTGCCTTCGAAGACATCCGCGTCAAAGCCGGCGCTCTTCACGACGGCGCCCTCGGGTGCCATGGAACCGTGCAGGATGGTGATGCCGCCGGTCTTGTGGATGGGGTTGTCCATGGCGCGCAGGACCTTGCCGTCGGGATCCGGCGGATTGATGGAGGCCAGGTTTTCCGCAACGGTCTTGCCCGTGACGGTGAGGCAGTCGCCGTGGATCAGGCCGGCGTCGAGCAGTGCCTTCATGATCACCGGCACGCCGCCGATCTTGTCGACGTCGTGCATCACGTAGCGGCCGAAGGGCTTCAGGTCCCCCAGGTGCGGAATCCGGTCACCGATTCGGTTGAAGTCCTCCAGCGTGAGGTCCACATGAGCTTCGCGGGCGATGGCCAGCAGGTGCAGGACGGCGTTGGTGGAACCGCCGAAGGCCATCGTGACGGCAATGGCGTTTTCGAAGGCCTTTTTGGTCATGATGTCGCGGGCGGTGATGCCCTTGCGCAGCAGGTTGACCACGGCTTCGCCGGACTTGCGGGCGAACTCGTCGCGCCGGCGGTCGGCCGAGGGCGGCGCGGCGGAACCGGGAAGGGACATACCCAGAGCTTCACCGATGCAGGCCATGGTGTTGGCCGTGTACATGCCGCCGCAGGCGCCTTCGCCCGGGCAGATGGCACGTTCGATGGTGTCCAGGTCCTTGAGGCTCATCTTGCCGGCGGCGCAGGCACCCACAGCTTCAAAGGCGTCGATGAGCGTCACTTCCCGCTCAGTGCCGTCTTCCATCTTGGCGAAGCCGGGCATGATGGAACCGGCGTACAGGAAGACACTGGAGAGATCCAGCCGCGCGGCAGCCATCAGCATGCCGGGCAGGGACTTGTCGCAGCCAGCCAGGAGGATCGATCCGTCCAGGCGCTCGGCCATCATCACGGTTTCCACGGAGTCGGCAATGACTTCACGCGACACCAGGGAGAAGTGCATGCCCTCATGTCCCATGGAAATGCCGTCGGACACGGAGATGGTGCCGAACTGCATGGGGAAACCGCCGCCGGCGTGGACGCCTTCCTTGGCGCCCTGGGCCAGGCGGTTCAGGGACAGGTTGCAGGGGGTGATTTCATTCCAGGAACTGGCGACGCCGATCTGCGGCTTTGCGAAATCGTCGTCCCCCATCCCGACGGCCCGAAACATGCCGCGGGCCGGGGCTGCATGGATCCCGTCCGTGACGACTCGGCTGCGGGGTTTGATGTCAGGGGTATTCTCCACACTCATGTTCCGATCTTAGAACCTATCGGAGGCCGTTCCGGGGCATGTGACGGATGCATGCCCCGGTTGTTACGGCGCGTGAAGAGCACGTGACAAGTGGATGACCAACCAAGGCGTTGCCGTGGCGGGCTTCCATTGTCCGGGGCTGATGTTCATAGACTGGGCAAATGACTTCGGCACCAGAATTCCGCGACCAGCCCTCAAGCGATGACATCAAGGCTGTGCTCCGGCATGTGTTTGAATCTCAGATCCCCAACTATGGGGACTACAACCTGGTCTGCGCCGTCCCGGGCGGAGACGGCGCCGAAACCTACTATGTGGTGGGTTACCGGTGGCGCCCCGCAGAGCTGGTGTTCGCACCGTTCGATCCCGAAACCCTGGCCGGTACGGAAGCTCCCACAGCAGTTAATTCGACCAACCTCTCCCACACGGATGAAGTGAATTCAGGTGATTACGAAGTGGGAACGAACACCGGACGCCTTTTCCGGTTCCGGGTGCTGTCCACGGCTTTGCTGCCAAAAAACGGCGACGGCGGAGAGCGCCGGATCATCGAACAGGCCGGGGACCTGGAGGATTTCAGCGCTTTTCTCGACCACTTCGTGACTCTGGCCTGAGGCCGTGCCTGGCCGCGCCCAACCCCGGCAGGCTCAATCCCACGGCCCCCGCAGGACAAGGTTCATTGGTTCCTCGCCCCGGGCCAGCCGGCCCACCTGCTCTTTGAGCAGCTTGCGGATGCGCCGCACAAAGGCCTCTGTGTTTCCTCCGACATGCGGGGTGATGATTGCGTTGGGTGCCTTCCACAGCGGATGATCCGCCGGCAGCGGTTCCGGATCGACGACGTCGAGCGCGGCTGACAGACGGCCAGAGACCACCTCCGCAGTGAGCGCCTCCGTATCAACAACGGCGCCGCGCGCCACGTTCACAACCAGCGCCCCGTCAGGCAGCGCAGCCAGGACGTCACGGCCAATGAGGTGCCGTGTTTGCTCGTTCAGCGGGGTAATTACCACCAGGACATCCGCTGTGGCTGCGAGTTCGGCCAATTCATCGACCCCGTGCACCAATCCGTGCTCATCGGTGCGTGCCCGGCTTCCCACCCGGGTGAGTTCAACTTCGAAGGGCTCCAGCCGGCGCGCGATGGCGGATCCTATTCCACCCACACCCACCATCAACACCCTGGAGTCGGCCAGCCCGCGGTAACGCCTGCTGCCCCACGTGCCGGTCTGCGCATTGCGCACGGCGTCATCAACTCCGCGCAGACTGGCCAGCATCAGGGTCAGTGCAAGCTCCGCGGTCCCGGCCGCATGGACGCCCGCAGCGCTGGCGACGGCAACGCCGGGGCCGGCGAGCTCCGGCAGCCCGTCATACCCGGTGGTCTGGGCCTGAATCATCCTGAGGTTGGGTACGCGGCCCAGTGCCTCGCCCCACTCGTTTCCGGCCGCGTACGGCAGGACGACGGCGTCAATCTCGCCGTAGGTTAGCCCGCTGGGCTCCCCCACCAGGTCCCAGACGCCGGCACGGAAGCCGTCAGGCAAAGGTTCCAGCGCATCGAGGAGATCTTCGCTGGGCACGGTCAGGGTGCGGACGGGGCGGAATTGCTCATTCATGCCTGACAGCCTAGCCCCGGGGCTGCACCGCACCGTGCACTCTGGACACCGCTGCGGCGCCGCCGTAACGTCGAAGACTGGTTCAGTGTTGTTGTCCCCGCGGGCCATGCCTGCTGCGGCACACCAGTGGAAGGGCGGGTTGAGTGAAACGCTTGTCTCGGCTTACAACGTCCGCAGCTGCCGCCGCTGCCGGGCTCAGTGCCGGTGCCGCTTTTGGCCTGTTGAGGCGGCTCCTGAACAACAAGGTAGTGGAACAGGCCGGGGGCCTCCCGGTCACCCCGGTCCCCCGGGATACCGTTTCAGCCACTGCCGCGCAAGATTCGGACGAGCCGGCTTCCGGCGCCCCCGGACTTCCCTCCCGAACGTGGATTGTCGATAACAGTGCGGATTGGGACGGCAGTCCGCTGGAACTCGTGGTTCCGGCGGGCCGACACAGGAAGGCAGGTACGCCCAATCCCTGAAATTTCCACCCGATTTCTCTTTTCCCCGGAAGTACTGGTAATGTTTCATGTCGTTGCGGAGAGCAAATCGAGCAAAAAAGCACGGTTGGCACTCTGAGACAAATGCACCTCTAGCTCAATTGGCAGAGCATCTGACTCTTAATCAGAGGGTTCCGGGTTCAAGTCCCGGGGGGTGCACCAATGAGAACCCCGGCTGTTTGGCATTATGACCAAACAGCCGGGGTTTTTCTTTTGTCCGGGAGATACCTCCGGCGCACCCCGTAACGGTCAAGCTGCGCATCCCCTGCTCGCTGTACCGCGAATGCAGGGACGCCGTATGAAGTGCGTCTCAATTGCCCGATTCCACGCCCCCGCGTTCGCGGTCAGGGAAAAAGGCTGGTAATGTTGTCTGTCGTTGCGGATGACAAATCGCCGGTTTGACCGGCGGTACGGCATCCCGGCAAGATGCACCTCTAGCTCAATTGGCAGAGCATCTGACTCTTAATCAGAGGGTTCCGGGTTCAAGTCCCGGGGGGTGCACCACGTCAAGGAGAGCGGTTCTGTCCGGTGAATACCGGTGGGGCCGCTCTCCTTTTTGGTTGGCACAGGGGTGTTGGTCGGCACAGGGTGTTGGTCGGCACGAACCCCGCCCCTTTTGACCCCTCCTGCCGCCGGCAACCCGCACCGGCTGCCTTTAAACAGGAAAGGCACGCTTCCCGCTTGGGTGCGTGCCTTCCTGTAATTGTTACCTCAGAGATACCAGGCTCGGGGTTATTTTCCCGCCTCAACGCCTTCGGTTTCGCCGGACGCCTCGCCCTGGACCTCGCCCGCCGGATCGATCGGAGCTGCAATGGCTTCGATTTCTTCCGGGGCCACCGCCGGAATAGGCAGTCCGGGTACATCCACGGCAAGTTGCCACCGGGGATTGCCCAGCTCGCGGATAACGTTGCGCAGCTGTCCGCGCAGTTCGGGCGACATGAGTTCCTGGCCCTCGGTCAGCGTGCGCTCAATGTCCTGGGCTTCCTGCAGCGCTTCAAGGCCCTGCGGGGTGATGGACACCATGTGGCTGCGCCGGTCGAGGTCATTGCGCACGCGGGTTACGTGGCCGTGAGCTTCAAGCCGGGAGAGAGTCTTACCCATGGTCTGCGCCTGCACACGGACAATTTGTGCAAGGCGTGCCTGCGTCATGGGTCCCTGGGATTCAAGGACTCCAAGCGCGATCACTCCCGCGTGGGTGACCCCTATCCGGACCAGCCTCTCATTCCAGGCATGTTCGACCAGACGTGCGGCCGTAGACAAGAGGCGACCAGTGGGCCAGTGCTCCATATCGGGCATAAAACTGAACTCTTCCTTTCAGGGTGAGGAGGCATCGGCCGATCGGATAACCTGCAAATCCACCACCTACTATGATAGTCACCATGGCCTCCCACTGTCTCGCCGAGGCGTGGTGAGCCGCGCATTGATACCAAGGAGAGACCTATGACCCGCCTGTCCCCCGGTGAAACAGCCCCGGACTTCACCCTTCCGGCCACAAACTCGACTTCCGTCTCGCTCTCCGGATTCCGCGGACGCAGCACCATTGTGTACTTTTACCCCGCTGCCGCCACCCCGGGCTGCACCAAGGAAGCCTGCGATTTCCGGGACAACCTGAACAGCCTGCAGGACGCCGGGTACGCCGTCGTCGGCATCTCCCCCGACTCCGTGCCCAAGCTGGAGAAGTTTGCCGAGGCGGAGAACCTCAACTTTCCCCTGCTCTCCGATCCCGACCACGCCGTGGCCGAGGCGTACGGAGCCTGGGGCGAGAAAAAGAACTACGGCAAGACGTATGAGGGCCTGATCCGGTCAACCGTGGTGGTGGACCCGGAAGGCAAGGTTTCCCTCGCCCAGTACAACGTGAAAGCCACCGGCCACGTTGCCAAACTATCCCGTGATCTGGGACTCGCCTAACCTCGGGTACACTGGAGGCTGGTTTTAGGGCTTTGCGCAACAATTGCGGCAACATCCTGAAAGCAGTGCGCGCGAGTGGCGGAATTGGTAGACGCGCTGGATTTAGGTTCCAGTGTCTTCGGACGTGTGGGTTCAAGTCCCTCCTCGCGCACCGTTTGTGATGAGTCGAGACATCGTTTCCGGATGAGTCGCGACGTAGGTAACACCCCGGTCTTCGGACCGGGGTGTTTTCTTTTCCCCTCCTGCCCCCTTCCTCCCCCGACCGTCCTCAGCCTGTGACGCGGGTCAAAACTTTTCCGGTGTTCCACCCATCCGGCTCCGGAGTCCGGCCGAAGACCTTCTGAGACCTCGCACCAAGAGGTGTTCACCCCAACCACGAGGTTCCGCCGCAACGGGGGCTCTCGCCAGAAGGAGAAAATCATGGCTTTCAAAACCCGCCGAAACATGTCCATCCTCGGAATCGCCGCTGTCTCCATGCTGGGTATGGCCGCCTGCAGCACCGACTCCACCGACACCTCATCAACAAGTTCCGAATCAGGCATGGCATCAGAGTCCAGCATGTCCCCCTCGGCTTCGGAATCCATGAGCTCCGATCCCGGCGCCAGCGAGTCCATGAGCGCTGACCCGGCGGCCAACCTGGTGGGCGCCAGCTGCGCCGACTACGCGGCAGCCGTTCCCGAAGGCGCCGGTTCCATTGAAGGAATGTCCCTTGATCCCGTGGTCACTGCGGCTTCCAACAACCCCATGCTCACCACCCTCACGTCAGCTGTCTCCGGCGAGCTAAACCCGGATGTAAATCTCGTGGACACCCTCAACGGCTCCGAGTTCACCGTCTTTGCCCCCACCGATGATGCATTTGCAAAGCTGGATCCGGCCACCATTGAGGCGCTGAAGGCTGATCCGGACCTGCTCTCCAGCATCCTGACCTACCACGTGGTTCCCGGCCAGATGACACCCGATGAGCTGTTCGGCTCATACGCCACCGTCAACGGCGAAGAAGTTGAGGTCACCGGTTCCGGAGACAGCCTCATGGTCAACGACGCCACAGTGGTTTGCGGCGGCGTCCAGACTGAAAACGCCACCGTTTACCTGCTGGACACCGTCCTGATGCCCGGAATGTAACCAAAGCGGCCGGTTAGCGCCGGCAGGCTGTGCCGACCTTCGCAGCCGAGCAAAAGGCGGGTGCCCCTCCGGGTGCCCGCCTTTTGTGTGCCCGCCCCGCCTCTTGTGTGACCGAATTGTGACCGCGCCGCCGGGCGTTCAAATACCGTCGGAATCCCGGTCACCCATTAGGCTCTGGTCCATACGTTTGTGTCGCACGACACACATCGGATGACACGCCCCGCACGGCACCCGCCACACGCACGGGTATCTCTCGCCCCAGAGGAGTACGACCATGTCATATGCCGGCCGATCTACGAGCGGTTCGCGCCCTAAACGGCGCGCCGCGGCCATCACCACAGGGATCGCGCTCAGCGCCCTGATTCTCTCGGGCTGTGCCCAGAGCGAGCGCGACGAAGGAACGGGCGACGCCGGGGCGTCGTCGGACGTTGACGGAACCTTTGTGTTCGCAGCGTCCTCGGATCCCAAGTCGCTGGACCCCGCCTTCGCTTCCGACGGCGAGTCCTTCCGCGTCAGCCGCCAGATCTTCGAGGGCCTGGTGGGCGTCAAGCCGGGCACCGCGGATCCGGAGCCGCTGCTGGCCAAGTCCTGGGAGACTTCCGAGGACGCCCTGACGTACACCTTCGAGCTGCAGGACGGCGTCACCTTCCACGACGGCACCGCTTTCAACGCTGAAGCCGTTTGCGCCAACTTTGACCGCTGGTACAACTTCACGGGTATCCAGCAGGCCGAGAGCCTGGCCTACTACTACAGCAAGCTCTTCAAGGGCTTCGCCGATACCCCGGAAACCGCCACCTACGAGTCCTGCGAAGCCACGGGCGACACCGAAGCCGTAGTCACCCTGGCCAAGCCGTTCGCCGGGTTTATCGCTGCATTGTCGCTGCCGGCCTTCTCCATGCAGAGCCCGACGGCGATGGAAAAGTATGCGGCCAACGAAGCCTCCGGCACGGCCGAAGCTCCCACGCTGACCGAGTACGCCAAGAGCTATCCCACCGGGACCGGTCCGTTCAAGTTCGAGAGCTGGGAAGTGGGCAACCAGGTCACCCTCTCCGCCTATGACGACTACTGGGGCGAGCAGGGCCAGGTCACGGACATTATCTTCCGCGTCATCGACGATCCCAACTCCCGCCGCCAGTCCCTCGAGGCGGGCACCATTGACGGCTACGACCTCGTGGCTCCGGCCGACACAAAGTCCCTGGCTGATGCCGGATACAACGTCATGGCCCGCGAGCCGTTCACCATCCTCTACCTCGGGATGAACCAAAAGGTGGAGCAGCTGGCGAACCCGCTGGTTCGTCAGGCTATTGCCCACGCCATCGACAAGCAGGCGCTGGTGGACCAGACCCTGCCCGAGGGCACCAAGGTGGCTTCCCAGTTCATCCCCGACGTGGTCAACGGCTACAACGAAGACGTCACCGAATACGAATACGATCCCGAGAAAGCCAAGTCTCTGCTGGCAGAGGCCGGCTACCCGGACGGCTTCACCTTGGACTTCAACTACCCGACCAACGTTTCCCGTCCGTACATGCCGACGCCGGAGCAGGTCTACACCAACATCACCGCCCAGCTCGAAGAAGTGGGCATCACCGTCAATCCCCAGCCGAACAAGTGGTCCCCGGATTACCTGGACCGCGTCCAGGCCTCTGAAGACCACGGCATCCACCTGCTGGGCTGGACCGGCGACTACAACGACACCGACAACTTCGTGGGCGTGTTCTTCGGCGGCGAGAAGCCCGAGTTCGGCTTCAACAACCCGGAGATCTTCGGTGCACTGGAGGAGGCCCGCCAGGTCAGCAGCCTCGAAGAGCAGACTCCCCTGTACGAACAGATCAACGAGGACATCGCCGAGTTTGTGCCTGCCATTCCGCTGGCACATCCGGCTCCCTCACTCGCCTTCAACGAGCGCGTGGTTTCCTACCCCGCCAGCCCGGTGAATGACGAAGTGTTCAATAAGATCGAACTCAGCAAGTAAGCAGCACAGGGCCGGGGTCTCTTCGGAGACCCCGGCCCTTTCCCTGTTTCTTTTTCCTTCTTCCAGCGCCTTTACCCGCTGAGAAAGGACAACTGTGCTGCAAGTCATCGGCAAACGCCTTCTCATGCTGATCCCCACACTCATCGGTTTGTCCATCCTCTTGTTCGTCTGGGTCCGCAGCCTTCCGGGCGGCCCCGCCACTGCTCTGCTCGGCGACAAAGCAACACCCGAGGCCATTGCGCGGATCAATGCCGCCTACGGCTTTGACCGGCCCCTCCTGGAGCAGTACTTCGTCTATGTGGGCAAGCTCCTGCAGGGCGACTTCGGCGTCTCCACGGTCACCGGCCGGCCTGTCCTGGAGGAATTCGCCACACGTTTCCCAGCGACACTGGAACTGTCCCTGGTGGCGCTCATCTTTGCCATCGGCATCGGGATCCCGCTCGGCTACCTCGCGGCCACCCACTACGGACGTTTCTGGGATCATTCCTCGGTGGTGCTCTCGCTTGTGGGAATCACCATTCCGGTGTTCTTCCTGGCCTTTATCCTGAAGTGGCTCTTTGCCATCCAGCTCCCCTGGTTTCCCCCGGACGGCAGGCAGAACCCGCGTATTGACGCCACCCACATCACGGACTTTTACGTGCTGGACGGGTTGCTGACCCGGGAATGGGACGCTTCCTGGGACGCACTGATGCACCTGGTGCTGCCCGGAATTGCCCTGGGTACCATTCCGCTGGCAATCATCGTGCGCATCACCCGCGCCTCCGTACTGGAGGTCCAGGGGGCTGATTACGTACGTACCGCCCGCGCCAAGGGCCTGATGGAGAAAACCATCCGCGGCAGGTTTGTGCTGCGCAACGCCATGCTTCCGGTGACCACCACCATTGGCCTGCAGACGGGCCTGCTGATTTCCGGTGCCGTGCTGACCGAAACGGTGTTTGCCTTCAGCGGCATCGGCAGATTCCTCCGTGATGCCATCTTTAACCTGGACTATCCCGTGCTGCAGGGATTCATCATTTTCATCGCCATCGCCTATTCACTGATCAACCTCATTGTTGACGTGTCCTATGGCTTCATCGACCCGAGGGTGAGGGTGCAATGAGTACAGTTCTCCCACCGGCTCCCGGCGGCGCGATCCGCCCCGACGAGCCCGCAGCACCGGTCCAGGCCAACACCCGCGGAACCGGCATGTGGCAATCGGCCTTCAAGCGGCTGCGCCGCAACCCTGCGGCCATTGCCGGCGCAGTGATTATTGGGCTGTTCATCCTGGTCTCTATTTTGGCGCCCGTGCTGGCACCGTTCGGCGGTGACGATCTTCCGGGCCGGACGGACATCACGCCCACGTCCATCCCCGGGCCCGGCGACATCGATGCCTACCCGCTGGGACTGGACCGGTTCGGAGGCGACGTCCTGTCCAAGCTCATTTGGGGCGCCCGTGCCTCGCTGATCATCGGTGTCATTTCCACCGCGCTGGGACTGGCGGGCGGAATGCTCCTGGGCATCATCGCCGGCGGGATCGGCGGTTGGGTGGACAACGTCATCATGCGTTTCGTGGACATCCTGCTCTCCATCCCGAACCTGCTGCTGGCGGTGAGCATTGCCGCCATTCTGGGCCAGAACACCTACGCGATCATGATTGCCATTGGTGTTTCCCAGATTCCCATCTTTGCCCGGCTGCTGCGCTCATCCATGATTTCCCAGCGCAGTGCGGACTACATCCTCTCGGCGCAGTCCCTGGGTTTGAGCCGGCGCACCATCACCATGAGCCATCTGCTGCCCAACAGCATGGGTCCGGTGATCGTGCAGGGCACCCTGACCCTGGCGACGGCTGTCATTGACGCCGCCGCCCTGTCCTTCCTCGGCCTCGGCGGCGGCAAGCCGCAAACGGCGGAGTGGGGGCGGATGCTGACCTACGCACAGAACGAACTGGCCGTGGCACCGCAGCTGGCGTTCCTGCCGGGCATCTGCATCGCCGTCACGGCCCTGGGATTCACCCTGCTGGGCGAATCCCTGCGGGAGGCCCTGGATCCCAAGACCCGGAAGAAATAGCCGGTCCGCCCCACGAGAAAAGCGCCGCTCCTGTTCACAGGGGCGGCGCTTTTCTCGTTCGTCGAGCAGATTAGGAAGCCAGTTCGTCATCCTCGATGTTCAGCTCGTTGCCCGGAATCGAAGCCAGCAGTTTCCGGGTGTACGGGTGGCGGGGGTTGGAGAAGACTTCCTCCGACGACGCCGCCTCCACCAGTTCACCGTCCTTCATCACGCAGACATAGTCCGAGATCAGCCGGACCACGGCCAGGTCATGGGAGATGAAGAGGTAGCTCAGTCCCAGTTCCGCCTGCAGGTCCCCCAGCAGTTTCAGGATCTGGGCCTGGACCAGGACGTCCAGGGCAGAGACCGGCTCGTCACAGACGATCAGTTCCGGCTTGAGCGCCAGAGCACGCGCAATCGCCACGCGCTGGCGCTGCCCGCCGGAGAGCTCCGCGGGGTAGCGGCCCAGCATCGAATGCGGCAGCGCCACCTGGTCCATCAGCTCGCGCACGCGGGCCTCGCGCTCGCTCTTGGAACCCCGCTTGTAGGTCTTCAGCGGCTCGTCCAGGATCCGCTGAATCGTGAACATGGGATCCAGGGAGGAATACGGATCCTGGAAGATAGGCTGCACCCGCTGCCGGAAGTCCCTCAGCTTGGCCTTCTCCAGGGAACCCACGTCAACCCCGTCGAAGGTCATGGTGCCGCTGGTGGGTTCGACCAGCTTCAGCAGCATCCGGGCAGTGGTGGTCTTGCCGGAGCCGGATTCACCGACGATGGCCACCGTACGCCCGCGGGGAATGTCCAGCGTGACGTTTCGGGCGGCATAGAAGTCCTCGGAACGGCCGCGGATCTTGTAGACCTTGGTCAGATCCCGGATCTCCACAATGTTGTCCGGTGCCGCGGTTTCCGGCGAGCCCGCCTCGGTCACTCCGGCGCTGTGCTTCGGTGAAGGAACCGCATCAGCCGGGGCACCGCCGTCGTTCACTGGCGTGTTGGTTCCGTCCGACTGTTCGGCGTACACCTGCTCAGCGAGCCGCAGGCGCTGCGCCGCCGGGGCCTTAAAGGCCCCCGGGCTCAGGCGCACCGCTGCGACGCTGGGCGCCGCCGCCACCAGTGACTGGGTGTAGGGATGCTGGGGATCCTCCAGCAGCTGACGGGCGGGTCCGGTTTCCACCACGAGGCCCCGGTGCATCACGACAAGCTCCGAGGCGCGTTCGGCTGCCAGCCCAAGGTCGTGCGTGATGAGCAGCACCGAGGTTCCCAGCTCCTCGGTCATTTTTCCGATCTGGTCCAGGATGGTCCGCTGCACAGTGACGTCCAGGGCCGAGGTGGGCTCGTCGGCAATCAGCAGCCGCGGCCGGCAGGCCAGTCCAATGGCGATCAACGCGCGCTGGCGCATACCGCCGGAGAACTCATGCGGATACTGCTTGGCGCGCTCCGCGGCGTCCGGCAGCCCGGCTGCCGTCAGTACCTCGATGACCTTCCGGTCCACATCCTTGGACGTTGCCATGCCGTGGACCAGCAGGGTTTCCGCAACCTGGGTGCCAATCTTTGTGACCGGGTTCAGGTTGGACATGGGGTCCTGGGGCACCAGCCCAATGGACCGTCCCCGGATGGCACGCATCTTCGCCTCGGGCAGGCCCACCAGTTCCGTGCCGTCAAAGCGGATGCTGCCCTCGGCCACCTTGCCGTTTCCGGGCAGCAGCCCGATGACGGCCATGGCTGTGGTGGATTTGCCGGAACCCGACTCCCCCACAATTGCCAGCGTCCCTCCGCGGGGCAAGGTAAAGGAGGCGTTCTTGACGGCTTGGACCTCTCCGTCGGTGGTGCGGAAATTAACCGCGAGATCCGTCACCTCAAGCAGAGGTGAATCAAGGCTGATTTCAGTCATTTCCCTATCCTGCCCTACTTGCAGGGCAGCTGTGAGCCGTGTCTCACCGGCTGTTGCCGGATTTTTATCATTTAGACTGGCAATTCGTATAAGTACACCCGATAGAACCAAACGCACCGTTGACGGAGCGTCTCCGGAGGAGAACAACAGCTGTGACAAATTCCGGCATGGGCCGCCGCTCCTTCCTTCGGGCCGGTGCAATGATTGCCGCTGTAACTCTCGCCGGATGCACCGCCGCTCCGCCCGAGGGTACTGCCACGGCCTCAGCTTCGGCGACAGTAAGCGCAACGGGTTCAGAACCCACCGCCACCTTCACCTTCGCCACCGCCGCCCGCCCGTCCACTCTGGATCCGGCCCTGGCGACGGACACCGAAAGCCACCGGGTCACCCGCCAGATCATGGAGGGGCTGGTTGGTGTTGATCCCCTGACCTCTGCACCCACTCCCCTGCTGGCCGAGAGCTGGACCGAGTCCGAAGACGGACGCACGTACACCTTTACCCTGCGGCGGGACGTCACCTTCCATGACGGCGAGCCGTTCAACGCCGATGCCGTCTGCGCCAACTTTGACCGCTGGTACAACCTGCCTGTCTCCGCACGCGGATCCGGCAACCTTGCCTACAAAGCCGTCTTCAATGCCTTCTCGGACGCCCCCAATTTGGCTGTGTACAAGTCATGCACTGCCGTCGACGAGTACTCCGTCCAAATAGACCTGGCCACCCGGCTCAGCGGTTTCATTCCCGCCCTGGCATCGCCGGAATTTGCGATCTCCTCCCCCAAGGCTCTGCAGCAGTTCAAAGCCGACGTGCTGACCGTGGAAAAGGACGGCCAGAAAGTCTCCGACTACGCGCTGCACCCGACAGGGACGGGTCCCTTCACTCTCGAGTCCTGGGACGGCGACGAAGTGCGGCTGGCCGCCAACCCTGACTACTGGGGTGTCCGCGGGCAAATCGGCACCGTGGTCTTCTCCACCATCAGCAGCCCGGAAAGCCGCCTGCGGGCCCTGAAAACCGGGCAGGTGGACGGCTATGATCTGGTCACCGTGGCGGATGTGGACGATCTCGCCCGCAACGGCCTCCAGATCCTGCAGCGGGACCCCTATTCAGTGCTTTATCTCGGCATCAATCAGGCCTTCCCCGGCATGGATGACCTCAAGATGCGCCAGGCCATCGCCCACTCCATTGACAAGGGCGCGCTCCTGGACGGGCTCTTCCTTAACGGCACCAAGCAGGCGAACCAGTTTGTGCCGGAAAAGCTCGGGGTTTCCTCCGGGTCCGTCACCAACTACGGCTACGATCCCGAGAAGGCCGCCGAGCTGTTCAAGGAAGCCGGTTACGACGGCGCCGAGCTCCCCTTCTACTATCCGCGTCACGTGACGCGGGCCTATCTGCCCACCCCCGAACGGGTGTACGCGGAACTGAGCCGCCAGCTGACCGCTGCGGGGCTGAACATTAAACCCGTTCCGGTGGAGTGGTCCGATGATTATCTCTCCAGCGTGCAGACCAGCGGGGACCGCGCCCTGCATTTGTTCGGCATCAGCGGCACCTATGACGATCCGGACAACTTTGTGGGCACCCTTTTCGGCAGTTACACCGAAGAGTTTGCCTACGATGACACGCAGTTGCTGAGCAAGATCGACCGGGCACGGACCCTGCAGGAAGGTCCGGAACGGACGGAAGCGTACACCGCGATTACGGACCGCATCTCCACCCGGGTGCCGGCCGTTCCGCTGGCCTTCCCCATTTCCGCGCTGGCCCTGTCCCCCAGGATCGGTTCCTACCCCACGTCGCCGCTGCTCAACGAGGTCTTCAACCGGATCGAGCTTCGGGACGAGTAACGAGCGCGTATTCGCTCGTTGCAAACTGCAGGTGATTTTAGTAAGGCCCCTTGGAGCGATACGCTTCTATGGCTAGCGCCCACGCGACTGGAGATATGAAGTTGACTGCTAATAGCCCGGCGGATACGTCCGCAACAAAAACCGATGTACTGCTGATCGGCGGCGGCATCATGAGCGCGACCCTCGGGGCGTTCCTGAAGCAGCTGGCGCCGGACTGGGACATTTCCTTGTTTGAGCGCCTCGACCGCGCCGGACTGGAAAGCTCGGACCCTTGGAACAACGCCGGAACCGGCCACGCCGCACTGTGCGAACTGAACTACAGCCCCGCAGCTGCGGACGGCTCAGTGGATTCGGCCAAGGCGGTGGGCATCAACGAGCAGTTCCAGGTGTCCCGCCAGTTCTGGTCCCATATGGTCTCATCCGGCCATATCTCCAACAGCTTCATCAATCCGCTGCCGCACATGAGCTTTGTGTGGGGTGACGCGCACTCCGAGTACCTGCGCCGCCGGTACGAGTCGCTGAGCGCCCAGCCGCTGTTCAAGTCGATGGAATTCTCCGAAGACCACTCCAAGCTGGCCGAATGGGCTCCGTTGATCATGGAGGGACGCGATCCTTCCCAGCGTGTTGCCGGTTCCCGCGTCGTCGGCGGCACCGACGTCGACTTCGGCGCGCTGACCCGCGAACTGACCGGTTACCTGGCCGGCAGCGGCGTGGAGATGAATTACGGCCACGAAGTCAGCAACGTCACCCGCTCCTCCTCCGGCGGCTGGGATGTCAAGGTCAAGAACCGCGCTACCGGGGCCTCCCGCACGGTGTCCGCACGCTTCGTCTTCATCGGCGGCGGCGGCGGTGCCCTGCACCTGCTCCAGGCCTCCGGCATTCCCGAAGGCAAGGGATTTGGCGGGTTCCCGGTCTCCGGCCAGTTCCTGCGCTCCACGGACGAGTCCATCATTGCCCGCCACAACGCCAAAGTGTATGGCCAGGCCTCAGTGGGCGCCCCGCCCATGTCCGTCCCGCACCTGGACACCCGCTTCGTCAACGGCAAGCGCTCGCTGCTGTTCGGCCCGTACGGCGGCTTCTCCCCCAAGTTCCTGAAGACCGGCTCCTATCTGGACCTGCCTGCTTCGGTACGGCCGGGCAACCTGGTTCCGATGCTGGCCGTGGCCAAGGACAACATGTCCCTGGTCAAGTACCTGGTCACCGAAGTGATGAAGACCCGCGAGGGCAAGACGAAGGCGCTCCAGGAATTCATGCCGCAGGCGGGTACCGAAGGCTGGGAGCTCATCACCGCCGGGCAGCGTGTGCAGGTCATCAAGAAGGACCCGAAGAAGGGCGGCGTGCTGCAGTTCGGCACCGAACTCATCACCGCAGCGGACGGCTCCATCGGGGCCCTGCTGGGTGCTTCCCCGGGTGCCTCCACAGCCCCGCCCATCATGATCAACCTGCTTAAGCGTGCCTTCCCGCGCGAGTTTGGCGGCTGGGAGCCGAAGATCAAGGACATGATTCCGGGATACGGCGTCAAGCTCAATGAGAATGAGTCCCTGCTGGATGAACTCACCTCTGACACCAACCGTGTTCTGGGCCTGAACTAAGCCGCAGGTACTCTCCGAAAAAGTTTCACCCGTTGGACCGGGCTGACCCATCCGGTCGGCCCGGTCCAACGAACGTTAAGTACCGGAACCGGGTTGGTTCCGGGATGTTTTGCCGATCTGCGTTAGTTCAGCCCTTCCGAAGGCAGGCTCATGGACCGTTTGGCTAAGTTTTCCCTCTCCAACCGGGCGCTCATTGCCCTGATCACGGTGTTCATTGCCGTCTTCGGGGTGATCTCCATGGGATCCCTGAAGCAGGAGCTCATTCCGTCGCTGGAGTTCCCGCAGATCACCGTGATCACCGCACTGCCCGGCGCCTCACCGGAAGTGGTGGACAAGCAGATCAGTGAACCCCTGGAAGGTGCGCTGACCGCGGTGGAAGGCCTGGAGGATTCCTCCGCCACCTCCCGCAGCTCGATCTCCACCATCAGCCTGACCTTCGCCTACGGCACGGATCTGGACCGTGCCCGCGGCCAGGTGGACCGCGCCATCTCCAACGCGCGCCAGCTGCTGCCCGATGACGCCAACCCGCAGTCCCTGGCCGGCAGCATCAGCGACTTCCCGATCGTGTACCTTGCGGTCTCCTCGGATGAGCCGCTGGCCGAACTCAACGCCGACCTGCAGCGGCTCACCGTTCCGCGGCTGCAAAAGATTGAAGGGGTACGCACCGCTGAAGTTACCGGCGGATCCACCCGGAGCATTTCCATCCTGCCCGATGAGGCGGCCCTCGCCGCCCTGGGCGTCACGCCGTCGGCGATCTCCTCCGCGCTGGAGAACAGCGGCGCCCTGGTGCCCGCGGGTACCGTCGCTGAAGACACCCGCACTCTGTCCATCCAGATCGGCAGTCCGCTGGACAGTTTGGAGAAGGTCTCCGCCCTGCCGGTGGAGTCCACCCGCAGCGGCGGCTCCAACGCTTCCACGGATCCGGTAACCATCGGCGATGTTGCCTCGGTGGAGATCGTGGAAGACGAGAACACCTCAATTACCCGCACCAATGGACAGCCGACGCTGGCGGTGTCCATCACCAAGACTCCCGCGGGCGACACAGTTGGCATTTCCCACCAGGTGACCGATCTCCTGCCCGCCTTGGAATCAGAGCTCGGCAACGGCGCCAAGTTCACCGTGGTCTTTGACCAGGCCCCGTTCATCGAAGAATCCATCTCCAACCTCACCACCGAAGGCATCCTCGGCCTGGGCTTCGCCGTCCTGGTGATCCTGGTCTTCCTGCTCTCGCTGCGCTCCACTCTGGTCACCGCCGTCTCCATCCCGCTGTCCCTGCTGGTGACCTTTATTGGCCTGCTGGCGTTCGGTTATTCGCTGAACATCCTGACCCTGGGCGCGCTGACCATTGCCATCGGCCGGGTGGTGGATGACTCCATTGTGGTCATCGAGAACATCAAGCGGCACCTGGGGTACGGCACGGACAAGCGGACGGCCATCCTTACCGCCGTGCGCGAAGTCGCCGGCGCCATTACCGCCTCAACCCTGACCACCGTTGCCGTCTTCGCTCCGATCGCCTTTGTGGGCGGGCTGGCCGGTGAGCTATTCCGCCCGTTCGCCATCACCACCTCCCTGGCGCTGCTGGCGTCCCTGCTGGTTTCCCTGACCATTGTTCCGGTGCTGGCGTACTGGTTCCTGAAGTCCGGCCAGCCGGTGGCAGACCCGGCGGCGTACCGCGCCGAAGTGGAAGCTCGGGAAACCAAAACCTTCCTGCAGCGCGGCTATGTGCCGATCCTGCGCACCACCCAGAGGCATCCGGTGTACACCGTGGTGGCCGGCGTGATTGTCCTTGCCGCCACGGCGGCCATGACCCCGCTGCTGCAGACCAACCTGCTGGGCGACACTGGGCAGAACACCTTCAGCGTCCGGCAGGAACTGCCCCCGGGCACCTCGCTGGAAACCACCTCCGCCGCAGCCGAAGAGGTGGAGGAGGTGCTCCGCGGCACTGAAGGCGTCAAGGACGTCCAGGTCACTATGGGCACCTCCAGCGCCGGTTTCGCCGCCTTCAGCTCCGGCGGATCCGCGGTGGCCTCCTACACGGTCATCACCGAGCCGGGTGTTGACCAGGTGGCGCTGCGGGAAACGGTTAGCAGCGAACTGGATTCCCTGGACGACGACGCCGGGAACATCACCCTGGGCAGCACCGGCGGCGGTTTCGGCACCTCCAACACGGTGGACATCAGCCTGTCCGCCGGCGATCCCGGTGAACTGCAGCCGGCGGCCGATGAGGTAGTGGAAGCGATGTCCTCGCTGCCTGCCGCAGGTGAAGTCACCAGCAACCTGTCATCCTCCTCCCCCGTGGTCCAGGTGTCGATTGACCGTGCCAAGGCAGTGGCTGCAGGTTTGAATGAACAGCAGATTGCCGGTCTGGTGGCCTCCACGCTCAGTCCGCTGCCGGCCGGAACCATCCGCATCGGCACCGACGACTTCCCCGTGCTCATCGGCGAAGGAACGCAGATCACCAGTGTGGAGCAGCTCAGCCGGGTTCCCGTTCCCGCCGGGTCCGGCACCGTTCCGCTGAGCTCGCTGGCCACGGTTGAGGAAGTGGACGTCCCGACGTCGATCTCCTCCTCCGGCGGCGAGCGCACCGCCGTCGTCTCCGTGTCCCCGGCGGGAGAGAATCTGGGCGCGGCCATTACCGAGGTCCAGGACAAGCTGGCGGAGCTGGACCTGCCCGCCAGCGTCACGGCCACGCTCTCCGGCGCCGCCACCCAGCAGAACGAGTCCTTCACCCAGCTGGGACTGGCACTGCTGGCGGCGATCGCCATTGTCTACGTGATCATGGTGGCCACGTTCAAGTCCCTCATTCAGCCGCTGATCCTGCTGGTATCCGTGCCGTTTGCGGCCACCGGCGCGATCCTGCTGCTGCTGGTCACCGGAGTGCCGCTGGGTCTGCCCTCCCTGGTGGGCATGCTGATGCTGGTGGGCATTGTGGTCACCAACGCCATCGTGCTGGTGGACCTGATCAACCAGTACCGGCGCCCGCACAACGGGGAGCCGGGCATGAACGTGGCCGATGCCATCATGCGCGGCGCCCGGCAGCGGCTGCGGCCCATCCTGATGACCGCGCTGGCAACTGTCTTTGCCCTGACCCCCATGGCCTTGGGTGTCACCGGTGAAGGCGGCTTCATTTCCCGTCCGCTGGCGATCGTGGTGATCGGCGGCCTGGTCTCCTCCACCGTCCTGACCCTCGTTCTGGTGCCGGTCCTGTACCGGCTGGTGGAAGGCTCCCGGGAGAAGCGGGCCGGCCGGCGCCGCCACTCGGCGAATCACGCCGCCAACCGTTTAATTAGTGATTGACGCAGGCCGGACCGCGGAGGAGCGTTAGTCTCATGGACGCCCGTTCCCGACCCTTTCAGGGAGCCGCCGTGACGCCCATAAGGTCACTCCTTGGTAGGGGAGGCAGGCTATGGATGACGAACCCAAGCCGAAAGCCAATACGCCGTGGTATCGCCGCGGCACGTCCCTGATTCTCACCGTCGGTGCCCTCGCCGCCGCAGCCGCCTCCGTCGTCGGGCTCTGGGACCGTTTCAACCCTGGCGACACCAAGGACGAAGCGACCGTTGAGGTGACCGAAGAGAGCAGGCCGTTGGCGCTTCGTGATTTCATGACCGAAACCCTCGGCGATTACGTGACCCTTGTGCGCGACAGTGAGGGCGCCGCGGCTCACCCGATAACCATTGACGGCGCAGCCGGGGCGGCCCATGCCGTGGCCCCCTCTCTCCTGCCGACGCCGGCGGTGCCCGGGATATCACCCGTTCCGCCTGAACCCGCCGTACCCACCGGATCATCCGATACCGGTACCGGTGGATCCAGTGGCCCCAGTGAGTCAGCCACCGAATCGACTGACCCGGAGAGTCCTTCCACGAGCCCTCCCGGCACAGTTACGGACGTAGTGCTGGAGAACACTGCCAGGGATGTTGGGGGAATCCTTTTTAATGACCCAGGCTACTTTGAGCCATCCGACATGAAAATCTTCCTACAAGCTGCCCCGGCCCAAGACGCTCCGCCGGCAGATCCGGCTGCGCAAGAGTTCTTCGAAGATGCGGTTGCCCAAACGTCTTCGGGAGACGCTGCACCACTCATCGTTGATGCCCTCAGCATGGTCGAGGGAACATATGACGCCAGCCCGGAACCACACGGTTGGGTTATTCCCGTAAACCTGGATTTTGAGAAGCTGTCCGGGGACAGGCTCTCCCTCATCTGGTCCCTCGAAGGCATTGATGTGCCCCAATCCTGGTCCGGCGACAAACTTGCCTACAGAGTGCAGGCCAAGACAGACCAGGCTTCTTCGTCAACGGAGGAGATCTGGGTTCCGGATCTCACGGTCCCCGGTACGTATAAGCTCACTGTGAAACTAGTCAAGGAGACGGATAGGGACTTCGTCATTGCGGAGGATTCGTCGGGGCTGCTAAACCAGTAGCGGGATCGGCTTTTTCTTCATCTGGACTAGGCGCACACCTCTGCGCAGCCGGCCGATTCAGCCGCTAGGGTGGGACGACTGTTTACGATTCCCGGAGGAACCATGAGAAAAGCCGTCGCCGTCCCTGCCCTTACACTGCTGTTCCTGACCGGCTGCGGTGCGGCGGCCGCTGAGCCCGGCGCGCTGCCTGCTTCCGGCTCGGCCACCGCCGCACCGTCCGCCGAAGTGGTCTCGCGGGACTCCGAAGAGCAAACCTGCGCAAAGCTCCTCGAGACCAACGGCGAAGGCCCCCTCTATCAGAGCATCTATCTCCTGAAGGTTGGTGACGGAACGAGCGGGTTTGGGGGAAGTGTCGAAACAGCCAGCACGCTGGGCCAAGAAGTCCATGGCATAGCCGGTCGGGCTCCGCATGACATGGAAGCCCCGGTGGAAGAGCTGGCCTCCCCCATGGACGCCACCGTCCAGCGGGCTGAGAACCCAGACGCCGCCTGGAGCGTCACCATCGAGACGTGGCAAAGCGCCGTCGCGGAACTCCTGACCCGCTGCGCACCCTATGAGACCGCTACGGACAGTGCGGCATCCACATCGGCATCCCCCGCGGTCCCTGCCCCGGTCACCGCGGACACAACCAGCGCCGCCTACCCCGGTTACCCGTTGATCGTGGACGCCGCATCCCTGGACTACCGGGTCGCCGCGTGGTTCAGCGGCAGACTCATCGACGGCCGGGTTACTGCTCTTGCGCCGGGGCTCTACGCGCCTTATGACCCCAATGTCCCCGATCTGTCGTCCTACTACACGGCGGACCGGGCGGTCGGAGACGGAGTCATGAAGCACATCGTCTTCCCCGGCTCCGGTAGCGCCGCCACATGGTCAGCAGTTCGGCCCGGGAGCCAGGAACCCCGGTAGGCATCCTGGCGCCGGGAATGTTCCACGGTTGAGCATCGTTGTCGCACATGTAGATGCAAATGCATATACTTGTAGCTGCACCAGCCACATCGGAGGACACCATGCAGATCGGCGTATTCAGCGTCAGCGACATCACCCGCGATCCCGTCACCGGACGGATCCCCACGGAGGGCGAACGGATCAAGGCCGCCGTCGCCATCGCCAAGAAGGTCGAAGAAATCGGCATGGATGTGTATGCCACCGGTGAGCACCACAACCCGCCGTTCTACGCCTCCTCCCCCACCACACTGCTGGGCTACATTGCCGCGCAGACCGACCGGATCATTCTCTCCACGGCCACCACGCTGATCACCACCAATGATCCGGTAAAGATCGCCGAGGACTTCGCCATGCTCCAGCACCTCGCCGACGGCCGGGTGGACCTGGTCCTGGGCCGCGGCAACACCGCTCCGGTCTATCCCTGGTTCGGCAAGAACATGCAGGACTCGGTGGAACTGACGGTGGAAAACTACAACCTGCTGCGCCAGCTCTGGGACAAGGAGACGGTGAACTGGGAGGGCAAGTTCCGGACCCCGCTGCGCAACTTCACCGCTACTCCGCGCCCGCTCGACGGCGTTGCCCCCTTTGTGTGGCACGGTTCCATCCGCACGCCGCAGGTTGCGGAGATTGCTGCCTACTTTGGCGACGGCTTCTTCGCGAACAACATCTTCTGGCCGAAGGAGCACTACATGCAGCTCATCAGCCTCTACCGCGAACGCTACGAGCACTACGGCCACGGCCGTGCCGACCAGGCGATCGTGGGCCTGGGCGGACAGTTCTTCATGCGCAAAAACTCACAGGACGCCGTCAATGAGTTCCGGCCGTACTTTGACAACGCTCCCGTCTACGGCCACGGCCCCTCCATGGAGGACTTCACGGCGCAGACTCCGCTGACCGTCGGCAGCCCGCAGGAGGTCCTTGAAAAGACCCTGTCCTTCCAGGAGTACTTCGGCGATTACCAGCGCCAGCTGTTCCTGATCGACCATGCGGGCCTGCCGCTGAAGACCGTCCTGGAGCAGCTGGACCTGTTCGGCGAATACGTGCTGCCGGAACTCAGGCGTGAATTCGATGCCCGGCGTCCGGCAGATGTTCCCGAGGGGCCCACCCACGCCGCACGGGTAGCCGCAGCTCAGATGTCGTCACGTTCCGCCCCTGCCCCAACTCTTCAGTAGGCTAAAGACATGTCCCTGGATACCAGCAGCACCCCCGTTCGACAGGCAGCCGAGGCCTGGGAGTCCCTCTTCCGGACCCAGGTGGGAGTGATGCGCCGCCTGCAGCGGGATCCGGCCTTCAAGGAACTGTCCATGCGGGAGTATGACGTCCTGTTCAACCTCACCCGCTGCCCCACCGGCTGGATCCGCCTCAACGAGCTCAATGAGCACCTGCTGATCAGCCAGCCCAGCCTCAGCCGCATGGTGGAACGGATGGAAGCAAAAGGGCTGGTGCAGCGCCGGCCCGCCCAGCACGACCAGCGCGGTGTGGAGCTTTCCCTGACGGAGGAAGGGCTCGCCCTGCAGCGGCGGCTGGGCCGGGCACATGTGCGCGGTATCTACGAGCTGTTGACGCCGGCACTCACCGAGGCCGAACTGGCGGAGCTAAAATCGCTGACGGACAAGGTGCTGGCCAGCCTGGCAGACAGCGACAGCTAGGCAGCACTGAAGCACCCCTACCCGAACGGCGGCGGGAGCCAAGTGGAGAACTTCAGCATCGAGTCCATCCCGGACCTGTCCGGAACCACCGCCGTCGTCACCGGGGCCAACAGCGGACTGGGCCTGCAGACCTCGCTCGTCCTTGCCGCCAAGGGTGCCCGCGTGGATCTGGCCTGCCGGGACCGGCAGCGCGGCGAGGCTGCCCAGACGCGGATCCGCACTGAAACCGGAAACAGTGACGTTCATCTGCGGCAACTGGATCTCGCCTCCCTGGATTCCATCCGCCGGTTCGCAGCCGATCAGGACGGGCCGGTGGACCTGCTGATCAACAACGCCGGGGTCATGGCCACGCCGCACCGGACCACCGCTGACGGATTTGAACTGCAGTTCGGCGTCAACCATCTGGGCCACTTTGCCCTGACCGGCCTGCTGCTGCCGGCGCTGCGCCAGGCTCCCGCCGCTCGCGTCGTCACCGTTTCCAGCTTGGCCCACCGCGGGGGCCGGATCGATTTCGCGGACCTCACCGCGCAGCGCCGGTACCGCCCCTGGGCGCGGTACAACCAGAGCAAGCTGGCCAATCTGCTGTTCACTTTCGAATTCCAGCGACGGCTCCAAGCACACGGCGAAAAGCTGATCGCGGTCGCGGCCCATCCCGGTTTTACCAACACCAACCTCACCTCCGGCATGAATCACCCGGCCACTCTGGACATCTTAGGTTCGTTCTTCCGCCTGCTGGGCCAAAGTGGGGCACTCGGAGCGCTGCCTACGCTGTACGCGGCAACTGCCCCAGAGGTCCGGGGCGGGGAGTTCTACGGCCCGGGTGGTCCGGGCCAACTCCGTGGGCGGCCCGTGCTCGTAACACCGGCTCCGCAGGCCTTGGATCCGGATACGGCACGCCGCCTCTGGGACGTCAGCGCCGAACTCACGGGCGTCCGTTTTCCCGGACTCGACTAACGCCGTCGAACATCTAGCCGTTTGCGCCCCGGCCCTCCGGCGGTACTGAGATCCCAGGATCCGCCGCCGTCAGCGGCGGATCAGCGAAGGCGAGCCGCGGCACCAGGAGGAGCAGCCCGGCAGCAATGAACCCGGTCACCGAGCACACGGCCCAAACCACCAGATAGCCCGATAGCGGTGCCGCCGTTTCCGCTCTTTGGGCCCCGCCTGCCAAAGCGTCCGCGGCGGCGCTGGCCAGTGCAATGCCGAACACGGCGGAGGCGAACGAGCCGCCGATGGTTTTGGTGGTGTTGGTCAGCCCGGTGGCCATGCCCGTGCGGTTGGGCGGGGCTGCTGCGGCGGCGGCCGACGGCAGCGCCGCCACGAGTGCTCCCGATCCCAGTCCGGCAACGATCATGTTGGTCAGGGTCTGGGCCAGCGTGTCGTGGAAGGGCAGGAACAACAGGTAGCCAAATCCCACCAGGGCTGCCGCACCGCAGAGGGTCAGCCGCGGCGTAACGTACCGCGAGACCACCGGGAACAGCAGGGCGCCGATCAGCACGGACAACACGTAGGAGCCGATGATGATGGACACATCTCCGGCATCCAACCCCAGGCCGTAGCCGTGCATCTGCCGGTCAGTGCGGGCGAAGGTGGACATGGGCGCCTGGGCACCGAGCACCGAGATGCCAAACAGTCCGGCAGTCAGCTGCACCGGCCACATGGCCGGATCCCGCAGCATCCGGAAGTCCACCAGAGGATCCGTGCGGCCCAGTTCCCAGCGGACAAACGGCACAAACGCCGCCGCTCCTGCCAGCAGGATCCCCCAGACCCACCAGGTGCCCGGGCCGTTGATCCGCAGGAAGCTCAAACCTGAGGTAAGAAGCAGCAGCCCGAAGGCCAGCAGCAGGAAGCCCCTGCCGTCCAGGATGCCGCCGGCCCGCTCAGGAGTTTCCGGAACGCCGAACTGCACGGCGGCAATGCACAGGGTTACGGCCACCGCCGGAATCATCAGCGTCAGCTGCAGCCGTCCGGCAAAGACCTCTACCAGGACACCGGCGGCCAGCGCACCGGCAATGACTCCGAACTGCAGGGCCCCCACGAGGACACCGGCGGCCTTGCGGGTCAGGGCAGCGCCGCCCGGAGCCGCGGAGGCACGGCTGAAGATCAGCGCGATTTCCAGCGGCAGCCACACCACGTAGAAGCCCTGCAGCGACCATGCGGCCAGGAAGGTCCAGAACTCAGGGGCAAAGGCGACGCCCCAGGACGCCGCCGCCGTCAGGACGGTGGAGACCAGCAGGATCCGCTTATGCCCGTAGATGTCACCGAGTTTGGCGAGCACGGGAACGGCGAGCGCGCTGAGCATCAGCTGGGCGGCTTCAAACCAGTTGACGTCGCCGTCGTTGATCCCCAGGTTCCGCGCAATGTCAGTGAGGATGGGCGTGTAATACCCCTGGAGGATGCCGGAGGTGATTTCCGCCAGGGCCAGGAAGAGCACCACCGGTCCCAGCGAGCGCAGGCTGCGGTGCCCGACGTCGGCGGCCCGCATCACTGCCTGTTCCCGAGGGTGCGCAGCAGCCGGGTGTAGAAGAGGATTCCTTCGCCGAAAGTCTCAATGCACAGGGACTCGTTGTCCGCGTGGATGTTCGCGCGGTCCTGTCTGCCCATCCGGAACGGAGCAAACCGGTACACGGCATCGCAGATACCGGTGAAACGGCGGGAATCGGTACCTCCGAGCATGATGTACGGAGCGGTTACGGCGTCCGGGAACACCGCCGCAATGGCCTGTTCCAGCAGGGCGAACTGGGCATTGTCCGTGGCGGAGACCGGTGCCGGTTCGTTGCCTTCGATCACCCGCAGGGAAACGGAGGAATCGGCGATGATCCGCTCCAGCCGCTGCACCGTGCCGGCCACCGTCTCCCCCACTGCAACCCGGATGTTGGCGTTGGCCGTGGCCCGGGACGCGATGACGTTGGAGGCGGAGCTGCCCTGCAGTTGGGTGACGGCCACGGTGGTGCGGGTCAGGGCCCCGGGTTCACCGCCCATCCGGGCCAGCACCCGGGTCAGCGGCCTCCGGAAGATGCGCAGGTTGCCGAACACCAGCCGCGCCGGAAAGCGGGCCGACGAGGCCAGCCGGCCGATCATTTCCGCTGTGGGCTCGGGCAGGACCGCGGGCAGCGGTTTGGCATCCAGGCGGGTGATGGCGCGGGCCAGTCGTGCAGTGGCTCCGAGGCGGTGCGGCGTGGAGGCATGACCGCCGGCATCCTCGGTGGACAGCTCCACGTCCAGAATGCCTTTCTCGGAGACTCCGACCACCGCCACCGGACGGTCCACAAAGGGGAAGGCCTGCCCGGCCACGGCACCGCCTTCATCGAGCACCAGCCAGGGGCGGATGCCGCGGCCTTCCAGCAGTGCGGCGGCCGCTCCGGCGGTGTCGCCGGCGGTTTCCTCATTGTTGCCGAAGGACAGGTACACGTCCCGCGCAGGGATGAACCCCGCCGCCAGCAGCTGCTCCACCGCTTCCAGGATGGCGGTCAGGGAGCCCTTGTCATCCAGTGAACCCCGGCCCCAAATGCGGCCGTCCGCGATCTCTCCGGAGAAGGGCGGATGTGTCCACGAGGCAGGGTCTTCCACCGGAACCACGTCATAGTGAGCCATCAGGACCACCGGTCCTTGCCCCTCGCCCTGCGATCCCTGCGATCCCTGCCAGCGGTACAGCAGTCCGTGCCCGTTGACCCGTTCCCGCGACAGCTTCTCGTGGACCAGAGGAAACAGTTCGGGGAGGGCATCGATGAAGCCGTCGAACTCATCGATGCGGACCTGGCGCGGGTCCCGGGAGGAGACGGTCCGGTAGGTAATAAGCCGGGACAGCTTGGGGGCCGCTTCGGTGCCGATGGAGAGGGCCTGCCCGCCGTCGGTTTCCCGCACGCGGGATGACGTGGATTTGATGTGCATGCGCCGAGTGTAACGGCCATCACATAGGACACGGTTGAGGTAGCCTTGCTGCCACACCGCAGCCGTCGTCGCACATCAGGAGAATAAAATGACCAGCTCCACGGTCCTTGTTCGATCCCCGGTTGAACGCGACGCTCCCCGGCTGGCCGACATCCATATCTCGGCATGGCGGGCTGCCTACCGAAATGTCATGTCCGACGAGTATCTGGACGGCCTGAATCCCGAGGCGCAGACCAGAGGGTGGCGGCGGAACATTCTGGAGCCCAGGCCGGGAACGTTCCACTTGGTCGCGGAAACAGACAGCGGGGTCACCGGGTTCTGTATTGTCGGGCCCGCTGAGGGCGCGGCTGATTCTGATTCGAATGCCGGCTCAGCATCAGCAACCGGCCAGCTCTACGCAATCAACGTGCATCCGGACTCATGGGCACAGGGTGTCGGCTCGGCCCTGTTTGCCGCGGCGGAAGAAAAACTCCTGTCACTGGGATACACCAAGGCGTTCCTGTGGGTTGAAGCGAGCAATAAAAGGGCCATAGATTTCTACACCCGGCGGGGTTGGCTGGACGACGGCGGAACCCTGCAGGACACCCGGTTTGATCCGCCCGTGTCAGAGCGCCGCCACAGCCGGGACCTGCTTTCGGAAGTCGCGAGCGTGTCGTTCAATCACCTGGACTTTGCCACGGCAGCAACCCGTCGTCGAGGACCGGGTGCAACGGAACAGCCACCACCGGACGGTGCTGATGGTGGGCAAGCTGAACCATGACGGAGGTGGTGAAAAACTCTTCAATTGAGCCCCGGAAACCTGATTCGCGTGTGCCGACAACGATCATAGCCGCGTCCAGTTGGTCGGCCAGCCGGGCAAGCTCCTGCACCGGACCACCGGCCAGTGCACGGACGGACCACGTTACGGGGTGCGAATCCAATGCTCCCGCAATCTCTGCCCGAAGTCCGGGATCGAACATCTGGGTCTCTTCGAAAGGCAGGTCGGGATTGATGGGCTCGGACACCACCGTTCCGTCGGCTCGTTGCTTGACTTCCTCGCTGGAGGCGTCGACAGTGGCGCAGACCAAGTCCGCCCCGAGCCTGTCGGCTAACCCTCCAGCTACGTCGACCACCGCGGCAGCCGTACCGGGCACGACACCCACCAGGACCTGCGGCTTGGAATTGGGGTTCGTCATGATGTTGACTCCTTCTCTGGGACCGTCCATGAGTCTCATGTTGTACAGCTAAGGTGTCACAGCACTTCGAGCATGTGTACCGGATTAGAGCACCATCTGCCTCATGAGGCGCGGATTGCCGGCGGGCGCTTGACTCGTTGGGCCTTGCCCGCTGCAAGCGGGCCCCGGCGCCAGTCCTCCCACTGCTTCGACGGCGGCGGCGACCGCCCGCGCGGCCCGGTCGACGTCGTCCTCCGTGAGGGCAGCCGTAAACGTAAACCGCACGGCCGTCTGCGCAGTTGCCCGGTCCAGCCCCATCGCAGTGAGCACAGCCGACGGTTCATCGGATCCGGCAGCACAGGCCGATCCGCTGGAACACAGCACTCCGGCCCGTTCCAGTTCCAATAACACCGTTTCCCCCGAGGTGCCCGGAAAGCAGAATGAGGCGTGACCGGGCAGCCGTTCGCTCCGGTGACCGGTGAGCAGGGCACCGGGAACGTCTCGCAGCACGGTATCGATCAGCTTGTTCCGGAGCGTCGCCGTGTGCCGGGCGGCGTCGTCGCGCTCCGCTGCGGCCAGCGCCAGCGCCGCAGCCATCCCCACGGCCCCGGCCACATTTTCGGTCCCGGAACGCCGGCCGCGCTCCTGTCTTCCCCCGTGCATCACCGGCTCAAGTGCCGGCGCTCCGCGCAGGTACAGCAGCCCGATCCCCTTGGGCGTCCCCAGCTTGTGTCCGGACAGGCTCAGCGCGTCCACCCCCAGGCGAGTCACGTTCACGTCCAGCCAGCCTCCGGCCTGAACCGCGTCCGTGTGGAACGGCACGCCGGCCGCACGGCAGCGGGCGGCAATCTTACCCACGGGCTGGACGGTGCCGACTTCATTGTTGGCGTACATCACCGAGCAGAGGACCGTCCGGGGCGTCAGTGCCGCACTTACTGCCTCGGGGTCCACCCGGCCTGTTCCGTCCACCGGCAGCAGCGTCACGCTGAAACCGTGGCGTCGCTGCAGGTAATCCAGGGATTCCAGCACCGCCGGATGTTCGACGGCGGTGGAGACCAGGTGCGGTGCGGCACCTGCGCCTTCCTGCACTAGACGGTCTCGCCGGTCCATCCGGTCCATCCCCGCCAGCGCTAGGCCCTTCACTGCGAGGTTGTCCGCTTCGGTGCCGCCCGAGGTGAAAATGATCTCTCCGGGGCGGCAGCCGAGCACCCGGGCCGCTGTCTCCCGGGCTGCCGTCAACGCCCGGGCGGCGGATTCCCCGGCCGAGTGCGAGCTGGAGGGATTGCCGAACTCCGTGGTGAGGTACGGCCACATGGCCTCCAGCACTTCGCGCCGCGGCGGAGCGGTGGCGGCCGCGTCCAGGTAAATCACCTCAGGTCCAGTCCCAGGTCCAGGGCCCGGACGCTGTGGGTGAGCGCTCCCGCGGAAATCAGGTCCACCCCGGTGGCGGCGATCTCGGCGACGGTTTCCAGCCGGACATTGCCGCTGGCTTCGGTGAGGGCACGGCCGCCGATCAGCTCCACACCGCGGCGCAGATCCGCCGGGGAGAAGTTATCCAGCAGCACGGTGTCCGCGCCGCCGGCCAGCGCCGCATCGATCTGGTCCAGCCGGTCCACCTCCACCTCGAAGTGCACAGTGTGCGGCAGCCGCGCTTTGGCCGCTGCCAGTGCCTGCCCCAAATCCATGTCACCGGCGGCCAGCAGCGCCAGGTGATTGTCCTTGGCCATCACCGCGTCGGAGAGGCTGAACCGGTGGTTGTGCCCGCCGCCGCACCGGACCGCGTGGCGTTCCAGGATGCGCAGGCCCGGCGTGGTCTTGCGGGTATCCGTAATCCGGGCGGATGTGCCGGCAGCCTGCGCAACAAAGGCCGCGGTGAGGGTGGCGATGCCGCTGAGCCGCTGCGCCAGGTTCAGGGCCACCCGTTCACCTGTGAGCACCGCGCGGGCGGGTCCGGTGATTTCCGCCAGAACGGTTCCCGCTTCGAAGAACTCGCCGTCCCGGACCGGGAACTGAACTGATGTTTTCGCAGAGGCGAGACGGAACGCTGCCTCGATGACCTGGGTTCCGCAGAAGATGCCGGGTTCGCGGGCGGTGAGGACGGCCGAGGCCCGGGCTTCCACCGGGACCAGGAGTTCGGAGGTGATGTCTCCCCACGGTGCGTCTTCTGCGAGCGCCGCGGCAACGATGCGGTCCACGGCATCCTGCGGAACAGGTGCCGACGCATGAGCGGAATGGGGAAGCGCTGTGCTGGTGGTCATGGAGGTGTTTCCCTTCGGGGAGCTCATGCGGTGAGGTGCAGGGTGTCGCCGGCAGCTTGCATGCCGGCGACTTCCTCAGCCGGGCGGATCCCGGCGTCGGTTCGGTAGTGGGCACCCACGGATTCGGTGCGCCGCCGTGCAGCGGCCAGGAGCAGCCGTGCGCAGGTCAGCAGGTTCGCGTCTTCCAGCACCCGCACTTCCGGTGCCAAAAGGTTCGTTACTGCGGTCCCCGCCGCGTCCCGCTGCCAGCGGGCGACCTCGGCGGCGGCAGCAGCCAGCCCGTCGGCGCTGCGCAGCACCCCGGCCCGGGCGGACATGAGTTCCTGAAGGGCAGCACGGCTAAAAGCAGGCTCCTTCCGGCCCGTGTCCCCGGGGACAGGAGCTTCCCCTTCCGCGGCCGGTCCGGAGGCAGGCAAGACAGTGGGCAGGGCCGTGGGAAAGGCCCCGGTTTGCCCGTCCGCCACCGCAGCGGCGCCGGCCCGGGCGCCGAACACCAGTCCCTCCAGCAGCGAATTGGAGGCCAGCCGGTTTGCGCCGTGCACACCGGTGCAGGCACACTCACCGACTGCGTACAGCCCGGGCACCGTGGTGCGGCCCCAGAGATCGGTGGACACTCCGCCCATCCAGTAGTGGGCAGCGGGAACCACGGGCAGCAGGTCCCGTTCCCAGTCCAACCCGTGACTTCGGGTCATGGCATCCAGACCGGGAAAGCGCCGGGCCAGATACCCGGGACCGCGGGCCGCTGCAACACCGGTGGCATCCAGCCAGACGCACGGTTCCCCGCTGTCCAGCAGATAGGCGCTGACGGCCCGGGAGACGACGTCGCGCGGAGCCAGTTCAGCGTCCGGGTGGGGGGCCCGGGCATCCCAGCCGGCCAGCAGGAAACGTTCCCCCGCGGCATTGCGCAGTACCGCCCCCTCGCCGCGGACCGCCTCGGAAATCAGCGGATTCCCCGGCACGTCCAGCGAGGTGGGATGAAACTGGAAAAACTCAAGATCTTGCACCGCGGCACCGGCACCGGCCGCCAGGGCCACGCCGTCGCCCGTTGCCGAGTCCGGATTGGTGGTGTGCGCGTACAGGGCACCCGCTCCCCCGGCTGCGAGGATCACCGCGTCGGCCGCGAGCGGAGCCAGCACGCCGTTCCGGAGCACCTTCACTCCCGTGACGCCGCCCTGTTCGAGCAGCAGTCCGGCGGCAAAGACGTGCTCCGCGACGGCGATCCGCGGTTCCGCGGCCACGGCCTGCAGCAGCGCTGCGGCAATGCCGGCTCCGGTGCTGTCGCCGTTGACATGCAGGATCCGCCGGGCCGAGTGCGCCGCTTCCCGGCCCAGCGCCAGCGCCCCCGCCGGATCACGGTCAAAGGGTGTGCCCAGTTCCAACAGGCGGCGGATCTGTTCGCCGGCTGCCGAGCAGAGAACCCGCACCGCTTCGGCGTCGCCCCTCCCGGCACCGGCGGCCAGCGTGTCCGCCGCGTGGGCGGCCGCCGTGTCTCCGGGCGCCGCAGCTTCCGGCACGACGGCGGCGACTCCGCCCTGCGCCAGCCAGGTGTTGGACTGCTGCACCGCCCCCTTGGCGAGCACGGTTACTTCGGCCATCGGGTCCTCCTGCACCGCACTCAGGGCCGCCATCAGCCCGGCAATTCCGGCGCCGACGACGGCGATCACGGCCGTGCCGCCAGCATCCGTTCCAGGGCGGTGCGGGCCGGCACGGCAACGGTGGCGGGAACCGTGATCCGGTTCAGGACCTCGCCCCGGACCAGGCCCTCCAGCACCCAGGCCAGGTAGCCGGGATGGATTCGGTACATGGTGGAGCAGGGGCAGATGACGGGATCCAAACAGAAGATGGTGTGCTGGGGATACTGCGCCGCCAGCCGGTTGACCATGTTGATCTCGGTGCCGACGGCGAAGGTGCTGCCGTCCGGGGCGGCGTCGATGGCCTTGAGGATGTAGTCGGTGGAGCCTGCCTCATCGGCGGCGTCCACCACGGGCATGGGGCATTCCGGGTGCACGATCACCCGCACTCCGGGGAAGTCCGCGCGGGCCTTTTCGATCTGGGCGACGGTGAAGCGTTTGTGTACCGAGCAGAAGCCGTTCCACAGCAGCACCTGTGATTGGCGCAGTTGCTCCACGGTGTTTCCGCCCAGCGCCAGCCGGGGGTTCCACGTAGGCATGGCCTCCAGCGGGATCCCCATTGCCTTGGCGGTGTTCCGGCCCAGGTGCTGGTCCGGGAAGAAGAGCACCCGGCGCCCGCGTTCGAAGGCCCATTCCAGGACGGCTGCGGCATTGGAGGAGGTGCAGACAATGCCGCCGTTCTCGCCGCAGAAACCCTTCAGCGCGGCCGAGGAGTTCATATAGGTGACCGGGATGACGGGAAGCCGGCCGTCGTCGTCGGGCTCTGCACCAAAGAGTTCGGTGAGCTGGTCCCAGCACGCGGTCACCGAATCGATGTCCGCCATGTCCGCCATGGAGCAGCCGGCGGCGAGGTTGGGCAGCACCACGGCCTGGTCCGGTCCGGAGAGCAGGTCAGCGGTTTCAGCCATGAAGTGGACGCCGCAGAAGATGATGGCCTCGGCATCGGGCTTGGACTTGGCGGCCTTGGCCAGCTGGAAGGAATCGCCGACGAAGTCCGCGTGGCGGATCACTTCGTCCCGCTGGTAGAAGTGGCCCAGAATGACGGCCCGCCCGCCGAGCTTTTCCTTGGCCGCTTCGATCCGCAGGTGCAGCTCGTCGTCGGACGCCTGCCGGTATTCCTCCGGCAGGCTGCCCTGCCGGGGCGTGGCGGGCGGCGCGGGATCATGCATCGAGGCGCCGGGCCCGTAGTCCGGCAGCCGGGCGCCGTCGAATTCCCACGGCGGCATGGCCAGGGCCGGAGTGCAGGTGGATGTCGAGGATTGTCCGTGGGCGGCAGCTGCGGCCGAAATCAGTTCGACGGCGGTGGCAACACTGGGCGTCGAGGTACCGGGGGCATTACTCATGGGTTAGTGCTCCGTTGCTGGGTTGGTCCGGGCGGGCGGGTCCGCCGGTGTTTCGGGTTGTCCGGTCAGGAGGGCACCGGTGTAGCGGTACAGGCGCGGCGGACGGTGCCTGCCGCCCTGCAAATACTGGTCCGTGGCTTCGATGTCCGCTGCTGCACGCAGCTGGCGCCGGAAGTTGGCCGGTTCCAGCTCGCGGCCCAGCACGGCTTCGTACACTTCCCGCAGCTGCGCCAGGGTAAAGGTGTCACCCAGGAAGGCATAGGCGATGGAGCCGTACTCCATCCGGTTGCGCAGCCGCCACAGGGCGTACTCCACAATTTCGTTGTGATCGAAGGCCAGCTCCCCCACCGCCGCGGCCGGAAACCAGCGGACGTTGTCATCCTCCCGGGACAAAGCTGCTTCGTCGGGCTGCACGAGGGCCCAGTAGACGATGGATACCACCCGCGGCGACGGCGACCGGTCGGTCCCGCCGAAGGCATAGAGCTGCTCCAAATACTTCGGTGCGAGTCCGGTGGTCTGCGCCAGGTTGCCGGCTGCTGCCTCCTGCAGGGACTCGCCTGCGCCCAGCGGTCCGCCGGGCAGTGCCCACAGGCCGCGGAACGGCTCGCGGATGCGGCGCACCAGCGGCAGCCACAGTGCGGGGCGTCCGGTGTCGGGGCCCGGGCGGAGAGCAAAGATGACGGTGGAGATGGCCAGTGCCGGGGGCTGCCGTGCCCGTTCGGAAACGTTCGCGTATCTGTGCGCCGGATGCTGGTAAACCACTGGGCCCTTTCCGGCCGGTCCCCCGGGCCAAGCCTGGAGGAAAGAGTAAAAGTCAGGATGACTCTAACTTATTTCGGGCCAAAGGCGTGCGAGGTGTGTCACATTTTTGGCTGCGGGCCGGACGCAGCGTTGTCCGTCCGGGCACGCCACTGCGGGACGAGGCCAGCAGAGATGGCCGCCTCCACGGCCAGCTGGGAAACACGCAAACCGTGTCCGCGGAATCTATCACCCGGCGCCGCGAGGACTCCCTTGTGAGCGAGTGCGCCTGCCCACTTCCTCCGCGCCCTCAAGCAGGCAGGCACTTTCGAGCATGACCGCGTCATTGCGTCCCAGGCTCACCGGCAGCGGAGGATCGGCGGCCGGGGGCACGGTATCGCAAAAGAAGAGGAAGGCTTCTCCCAGCGCCTGCCCGTTATACGGACGACTCAATTCCAGGATTAGGCAGGATCAGCAGCCTGCTGCTCGGCCGGGTCCGCGCCGGACGCCGCCTCCAGCAGCGGAAGGGTCCGGCCGTCAAAATGCGTGTTCAGCACGATCACGGATGAGGACCGCACAATGGTGCGGGTCGCCACGATGGAATCAATGACGCGCTGGAGGTCCGAGTTGGAGCGGGCGGCAACCCGGGCCAGCAGATCACTCTCGCCGGAGACGGTGTGAATCTCCTGGATTTCCGGGATACGGGCCAGCGCGGCAACCACGGCATCGTGGCCAATGTCCTGGCTGATGGTCAGCGAGCAGTAGGCAAGCACCGAGTAGCCCAGTGCCGCCGGATCAATCCGCGGCCCCCATCCGGAAATGACTCCCGCCTTCTGCATTCGGTCCAACCTTGCCTGCACGGTGGCGCGGGCCACCTGCAGCGTGCGCGAGGCTTCAAGGACGGACATCCGGGGCTCGTCAGTGAACAACGCAATAATGCGTGCATCCAGGGCATCTGTGGGCATGCTTTCCTTCCCCCGCACGGCGAAATGCTGTGCAAACTGCAAGCATAGTGGCACAAATCATACGCATACTGAGCGACGTGCACTCACGGCATAAGATGGTTAGCTATGGCCGCGGCCGGTTTTCGGCACTCCACTCTTTCACGGCATCCCCAACTTCAAAGGTGTCTTTTTTCATGACCACCCGAACGTCCGCGACCGGTTCAACCGGACCAGCCGCACCGGCACCGGCAGGATCTCCCACCGTGCGCAAGATGCGCCCCCGCCATTTGGTCTTCATGAGCCTGGGCAGCGCCATCGGCACCGGACTGTTTGTCGGTTCCGGCGCCGGAATCCAGGCGGCAGGACCCGCGGTCCTGCTGTCCTTCCTGATTGCCGGCACCATGGTCATCCTCGTCATGCGGATGATGGGCGAAATGGCCGCGGCAGACCCCAGCAGCGGAGCCTTCTCCGTATATGCCGAGAAGGCACTCGGCCGCCCGGCCGGAACGACCATCGGATGGTTGTGGTGGCTGCAGCTGGTGATCGTCATCGCCGCCGAGGCAACCGCTGCGGCGGCAATCGTTGCCTCCATGTGGCCCGGTTCGCAGCAGTGGCTGCTGGCGCTGGTGTTCATGAGCCTGTTTACGGCCATCAATTTGGGCGGCGTCGCCAGCTTCGGAGAGTTTGAGTACTGGTTTGCACTGCTCAAAGTACTGGCGATCGTGGCGTTCCTCGCCATCGGCGTCGCCTTCATTGCCGGCTGGCTGCCCAACGTTCCGGCTCCCGGGCTGAGCAACCTCACCGGCAACGGCGGCTTCATGCCGCACGGATGGAGCGGGGTCGGCGCCGGACTGCTGCTGGTGGTCTTCGCGTTCGGCGGCACCGAGATCGTGGCCGTCGCTGCCGCCGACACCGAGGAGCCCGAAACCAACATTGCCAAAGCCATCAGCTCGGTGGTCTGGCGCATCCTGGTTTTCTACATCGGGTCAGTCCTGGTGATCGTCACGATCCTGCCGTGGGACAGCGAATCCCTGAGCACCGGGCCCTTTGTGGCCGCACTGGCGGAGGCACGTGTTCCGGGTGCAGACGTTGTGATGGCCGTGGTCATTGTGGTGGCACTGCTCTCGGCGCTGAACGCAAATCTTTACGGCGCTTCACGGATGGTGTTTTCCCTCGCCGAGCGCGGCAGGGCTCCCCGGGCGCTCGCCCGCAAGGGCGCCAGCGGTGTCCCCCGTGCCGCCGTGGCGGCCTCAGTGGCTTTCGGTTTCCTGACGGTGGCACTGAACTATCTGTACCCCGAAACGGTTCTCATGATCCTGTTGAACCTGGTGGGCTCAACCTGCCTGGTGGTCTGGGGCGTTTCGATTGTTTCGCAGATTATCCTGCGGCGCCGTGCCGAGTCCGCGGGCGTGGAACTGCGGTTCAAGATGTGGGCGTTCCCCTGGCTTTCCTACTTTGCGCTGGCCCTGCTGGCCGGCATTGTGGTGCTCGGCTTCCTGGACCCGGCGGTCCGGGTTCAGCTGCTGGCAACACTCGCCCTGACCTGCGCACTGGCTTTTGCCGCGTGGCTCATGGACCGCAGCGCGGTGAAGTCCGGCCGCCAGCTTAAATAGCTGAAATTCACCGGACCCGCATTTTTGCGTTTATGTGTGCGGGTAATTTGCAGCAATTAGCAAAGACTGTCATATTCAGCGGAGCAAGAAGCAGCACGGAATGTTATAGAAAATCTCGCTGCGCATAAAAAGCCGCAAGGATAGTTCGTAATTAATGGGGCCGGCATTATTACCCCGTGGCCAACAGCCGCGAAGAAACTTTCTTGAAAACTTCGCGGCTGCGGGCGTTCCGGGGAGCTGCCTACAGCACGCTGCCCCTGGCGCTAGTGGGCCTGGGGCTAGTTACCCTTGCGCTTCTTGGGTGCGAGCTCCGACTCGGCACTCATCTTGGCCCTTTTTTCGGCCCGCTTGTCCTTGATGGACTTGCCGGGCTTTTTCTCGTTTGAACCCTGCGGGGATTTACCTGACAATTTAGGCTCCTCTGAAAGAACAAATACGGATAGTCTCGACCATACCCGGTAAAAAAATAAAAGCCAGTCCTCGCTGCTTCCGCCTTCACCGACCCGGCAGAAATACTCTCCCAACAGTTGACCGTCGTAAAAATGCCACTTGGAGTTCACGAAAAGGGTGCCGTCGCAGCACTTCACGGAAGAGGCCGGTCACGGCGGCTCCTTCCGTGAAGGACCACACCGCGCGGCGCGGCAGGGGAACTTCCGGGAAAATCGACGTACCGTATCTCTCGGGACGGCTTTGAAGATGACGAATCCCCGTACATCGAACCCGTCTCCCCTGGACCCAGCAAGCATTGGAGTACCGGCGTGGCCGAAACCCCTGTCCCCCTGCAGGTGCGAGCCGTGGAAGGCATCAATCCCGGCCTGTTTGCCGAAGTCGTCCTGCCCGACGGCGGCGCGCGGCCAATACGACCGGTGCTGCTCCTGCACGGCTTCGCCTCCTCATCGCAGCTGAACTGGCACAACACGGGCTGGGTGAACACTTTGACCGCCGCCGGCAGAACGGTAATCACCGTGGACCTGCCCGGACACGGGCGCAGTGCTGCACCCGCCGATCCGGCAGCCTACCGGCCCAGCCGTATCCGGGCGGACCTGCTGCAGCTGCTGACGGATGCCGGCGTTCTCCCGCTGGCCGACGACGACCCGGCGTCAGGCGTGGACATGGTCGGCTATTCCCTGGGCTCCCGGCTGGCCTGGGAACTTGGGGCCACCCAGCCCGATCTGGTGCACCGCATGGTCCTGGGTGGTCCAGGCAGCAGCGATCCGCTTGCCGATTTTGATCTGGCGGGTGCGCGGGAGAGCCTCGCCGGGCGCTCTGAGACGGCCGACGGCGTCACGGCCGAATTGCTGCGAATCGCGCAGCTGATTCCTGGCAACGACATGGCAGCCTTGCTGGGAATGGTGGAAGCGATCAAGGAAGAACGGTTTGTTCCGGCCGGTGCCGCTCCCCGGATGCCGCTGCTGCTCGTGGCCGGTGACCTCGACACTTTTGCAACCGGCATCCCGGAGCTGGCAGAACTGTCCGGTCAGGCAGAGGTGCTCCTGTTGCCTGGCCGAACCCATGCCAACGCCGTCACCTCACGAACCTTTAAGCAGGCGGCTGTCTCATTCCTTGCCTGAACGTCGCCACCCCCTGGCGCCGGGGGAACATGTGCGTGATGGCATATTACGAGTTGATAAAACCGGCACCGGGGTGCGCCCTGCCGCTAAGTCAGCAGGATATGATGATTCGGCGAGTAGAGCAGGACAGATTTAATCAGGCTACTGATTAAATCTGTTATCCGTGACAGGCCCGACACCCGAATACCGCCTGCCGCTCTTTCTTTTTCTATGTCGATTCACCTCAAGGAGGACACCCGTGGATGTACTCCTTGGGCACCGATACCGCACCGTTGAGCTTTTGGGCTCCGGCGGCGCTGCTTCGGTTTACCGCGCAGTGGATGAGAACCTAAAGCGCGAAGTTGCCGTCAAACGCTTCCATCCCGACGTCAGTGATGACGATGAGTTCCGCCGCCAGCAGACCGAGACGCTACTGCTGGCCACGCTGAACCATCCCGGACTGGTGACTTTGCTCGATGCAGGCACCTTCGAAGAGGATGACGGCCGGGCATCAACCTATCTGGTCATGGAGCTCGTGGACGGACCTGACCTTCGCAAAACGCTCAAATCCGGTCCGCTGACGCCGTCCGGAACCGCATCATTGGGCGCCGACCTGGCAGATGCCCTGAATTATGTGCATTCCAACGGGGTCATTCACCGGGATGTGAAGCCCGCGAATATCCTGCTGTATCCGCAGGATGAAAACGACACCCGGCTCTACCCGAAGCTGACGGATTTTGGCATCGCCCGAATGACTGACGCAACTATGGCCACCGCACACGGCGCGACCATCGGCACGGCAAACTATTTGAGCCCGGAACAGGCGCTGGGCGGTGCGGTTGAGCCGCGCACCGACATCTATTCCCTGGGCCTGGTGCTTCTGGAATGCCTGACCGGAGAAAAAGCCTTTCCGGGCCCTACCGTCGAGTCCGCCGTCGCACGCTTGGTCCGAGATCCGGAGATTCCGGCGGACCTTGGCACCGAGTGGGTGGACCTGTTGAAGTCAATGACGGCAAGGACTGTGGAGGCCCGTCCCGAAGCCCACGATGCGGCGGGCGCCCTCCGGGCTCTGGCCGCAGAGTCCGACGCCCTTCAGCATGCTGTTGCTTCCGCAGACTTCGGCCCTGACGACGCCGTCACCGGCGGAGTCACCACCGGGAATATTTACATTCCCCTGCCGCCGGCACACGCACCCAGCCTCTAGAAGAGCCGGGGCGGGGACAGCGAACGGCACAAAGAAGCCCGGACCGATTCATGTCGGTCCGGGCTTTCTCCATCCCCGGCGGGTTGTCCTACTTGGAACCTTCGGCCGACTCCTGGTCTTCCTCCGGCTCAAAATTCGAGGGCTCGTCCGTGGACGCGGCGGCTACGCCGTCCTCGGTGTCGGGGATGGTGCCCTCGGGACCCGTGGTCTTCTCCGAGCCCTTGGACTGGTCCTCGTTGGGGTTCTTTTCGCTGCCCATGGTGGGTCTCCTCATCCGCTGCGGCTCCCGCCGAATATTCCGGCGCTTCCTTCGATACTAAGGCACCTGAGCATAGACGGGACAGCGGCCGGGCCGCACCGTGCCCAAACCGGCCGCTGCGGCGGGTTTGGGAACGTGCCGCTGAGACAGTCAGGCGCGACGGCGGCGCGAGGCGACGGCCCAGCGGGTGACCAGGCTCAGCACCAGCAGCGCGGCCGCCGCACCCACCGTGACCATGAAGGCCGCCTGGTGACCGTGGCTGTCCGCGAGCCGGCCGGCCAGGGCGGCACCCAGCGCGGTTCCCGTAACAACTCCGCTGGCGAGCATGGTCATGACCGTGCCCATCAGGTGACGGGGCGCAACCACCGCTCCAATACCAAAGATGCTGACCATGGTGGGGCCCACCGGAAGGCCCAGAACAAAGAGCGCCACCAGCATGGTGGGAATGTCCGCGGGGAATAAGAGGAGCACGGAGAACGCCGTCATCGCAGCGGCTGCGGCCATCCACCGCGCTGCCGGTCCGAACCGTTCGGGCCAGAAGGCCACGGACAGAGCTGCGGCGGCCGAGCTGATTCCCATAACGGCGTACAGCAGGCCGGCGGCAGAGGAGATATCGAAGAGTCCGCCGAAAGCGGTGAGGCTGGTTTGCGTTCCGCCGAAGAACGTTCCCATGGCCACCATGCCGAGGACGGGGAGCGCAATGAGCAGCCAGTCGGCACGCGGCTCCACGGCGGCGGGCGTGGCCTCTTCGCCGGCGGCAGCGGCAGCGGTTTCCCGCGCTTCGCGGGCTGCGCGTGCAGCACGGGCCGGAACCACGGTGCGGACCGTGGGATGCACGGCAAAAGCGCTGACCATGCTCAGGGTCAGGACAGCGGCGATGGCCAGCGGGAGCCAAGGTGCGACGGCGGCGGCGAGCAGCCCGACGAGCGCCGGGCCGAGGACGAAGCTCAGTTCATCCGCGGTTCCTTCGTAGGACATGGCGGTGTCCAGGTCCCGGGTGCCCGCGGAGTTTTTCCCCGCTGTCATGGCCATCCAGCGGACACGCGCGAGCGGACCCACCTGGGGGCACGTGGCCCCCATCAGAAAAGCGGTGGCGAGAGCCGCGTAGGGGGTGGAAGCATCAGGCAGCTGAAAGGCCATGTACAGGGTTAATGCGATGGCCAGCGGGTTGATGACGGCGGCGGTCAGCAGAACCGGCCGCTGCCCGACACGGTCGGCCACATAGCCAAGGATGGGAGCGCCGAGGGCCGAGCCGATGCCGACAGCACCGGCAGCCAAACCGCCGGTGGCGTAGGAACCGGTGACACTCGTGACCAGGGTCAGGGCACCGATGGTCAGCATGGCCAGGGGAAGCCGGGCCAGGAAGGCGACCGGGACAAAGCCGCGGCCCGCCATTGCGAAAATCCGGGCGTAGCGGCCGGCAGTTTCTGCGGCAGCCTGGTCCGGAGCAGGCTCCTGATCCGGAGCCTGAGGAGAGATGGAAGGGGAAGACAGATTATTACTCATGCGATGTCCAGATACGTAGCAGCGCGCATCGTCCCCCCTCCCGATGCGCCGAACCCGGTTACGCATCAAGCTTACCTTCTATCGGGAATCAACGCAGGGCGGCCTACACCCCCACCGGGTTCCCGGCAGAGAAACGGACGGAAGACCCGTTGCGCCCCTTGGTGATCTGCAGCTGCGCCCCGATCCGCTGCTTCATTTCCGCCACGTGGCTGACCAGCCCCACTACCCGGCCGCCGTCGCGCAGTCCTTCCAGTGCGTCCATGACCTGTTCCAGGGAGGTCTCGTCCAAGCTGCCGAAACCCTCATCAACGAACAGGGTCTCGATGCTCACACCCCCTGCTTCCTGCTGGACAACGTCGGCCAGGCCCAGAGCAAGGGCCAAAGATGCCATGAAGCTCTCGCCACCCGAAAGAGTGGAGGTGTCCCGGTGCTGTCCGGTCCAGGCATCAGTGACATGCAGGCCCAGTCCGGACTTCTTGTTGCCGGCGGTGGAGTCGCTGTGCACCAGGGCGTACCGGCCGCCCGTCATCGCCGACAACCGTTCAGTGGCAGCCGCGGCCACCTGCTCCAGGCGTGCAGCCAGCACGTAGGTGCTCAGTGTCATCTTGTAGCCGTTCTCCCCTCCCCCGCGCGCTGTGTCGGTGACAGAGCGCAGAAGGTTGTACCGCTCCTCCAGCGGACGGATCCGTTCGGCGGCCGCTGCCAGTTCCATTCCATAGGACTGCAGCGCCTTGGTGGATGCTTCCAGCAGACCCAGCTGGACCGAGCATTCCGTCAGTCGGGTGCGGGCGGACGCAGCGGCGTCCGAGGCGAGGACCAGATCCTCCTCTTCGGGCACCGGAAGGGGTTCGCCGTCCCCGTCCACATCGGCTGCCGAGTCCTCGCCTTCGCGGCGCAGAACCAGCCGCTGGCCCTCCTGGTCGTACCGGCTCACGGTGAGTTTGGCGTCGGCGGCGGTTCCCTCATCCAACAGGGCTCCGCGCACATCCTGAACGGTGTCGAAGTCGGAATCCCGCAGCCGGGCAGCCAGGTCGTCGTCGGCCTCGGCTGCGTTGTCCCGCGCTGTCTGCAGCTCGGCAAGGGATCGCCGCGCCGTACTGATGAGGGTGCGGAGCCCGGCAAGGCAGTTCACTCTCTCGGCGAGTGTCGCGAAACCGTCGCGGGCAGCCTGCACACGGCCGGTGAGATCGGCGATCCGGCGCTCTGCCGACAGCTGCTGCTCCTGCGCCTGCGCGGCAGCAACCAGCGCTGCGGCCGCTTCCTCGGCAAGGTCGTCCAATTTATGGGTCAGCTCCGCGCAGCGCGCGACGGCGGTGTCCAGTGCTGCGGCAGCAGCCACAGCCGCCGCCAGGGCACTCTCTGCTGCTTCTTCCTGTGCCTTGGCTGACTCCGCATCCCCGTCACCGCCCTGGATCCGCAGTTCGGCGAGGCGGCGGCTGTCCTTGTCCGCGCGCAGCCGTGCGGCTTCGAACGCGGCTTCCGCGGACCGGGTGAGCCGGCGTGCCTCATCCTCGTCCTGCTTGGTGACGGCGTTTTCGCCGTCGGGCAGGGCAGCCGGGGCGGGATGAACGCTGCTGCCGCAGACCGGGCAGCCCTTCCCGTCCTCCAGCCGTCCCGCCAGCTCCGCTGCTGCTTGATCCAACCGGCGCTGCTGCAGGTCCTGCCATGCCTGGCGGAGGTCCTGGTAGGTTCCGCGCAGGCGTGCCGCCTCCGCCTCGGACTCTGCAGCGGTGACAGAGGCATGCGCGTATTCGCTGATGGCATGTGTCAGGGCACGCGCCCGGTCCACCTCTTTCTGCGCGGTTTCCTGCCGGGAGGCCTGCTGCCGGAGCGATTCCAGTTCCCGGGTCACCTCGGACTGTTCGGCACGGAGTGTCTCCCCGGCAGCTTCGGCTGCAGCGGCCGCGGCCCGGCTGGTACTGCCCCGGTTAACCGCGTCAGTGAGCTCCGCTTTCAGGTCGCCGATGCGTTCTTCCTCGGCCAGCGCAGCTTCGGCGGCGCCAAGCTCCGCGGTCAACCGGTCCTCGGCGGCTAGCAGCACCGGCGCAAAATCGCCTTCCGCCGCAACCGTTTCGGTGAGCCCGAACCCTGCTGCCAGAGCATGCCCCAGCAGCGCCTCCTGTGCCTGCCCCGCCGTTTCCTCCCGAACCCGAAGCCGTTCCCGGGCGGTGTCGACGGCGCGGACGAAACCGCTCAATGACTCGGCCCGAAGGTGCCGTTCGAGGGCCTCGCGCACAGGTTCCACTTCATCCCGGCGGGCGGCATGAGCCTGTTCATCACGTTCGAGCTGTTCCCGGGCAATGCCGCGCGCACGGCGCGCTTCCAAGTCCGAACGGGTGTGCTCCGCTTCCCGGAGTGCAGCGGCAAGGACTGTGTGCTCTTCCCGTGCAGCCTCCGTACGCGCCGCGAGCAGCCGGCGGAATTCTTCCACCCCGGCCGCCTCGCCGGTTCCGGGCTGATCTGTTTCTGCGTCCCCTCCTGTGTCTGGGGCAGCGCCGTCCGCATCCTCGGCAGTGCTCTCCGCCCAGCGCTCCATTTCATCGCGCGCCCGGCGCATCACATGCTCGCTTTCGGCACGGGCGGCGTTCAGCTCGTGCTCGGCTACGGTGAGATCCGCCTTGAGCTGGGCTTCAATATTCTCGAACCTTGTGGTGCCGAACAGTTTCTGCAGGAGCGCGGACCGGCTGGCGGCGTCGGCCTGCAGGAAGGCAGCGAAGTCTCCCTGCGGCAGCAGAACCACGCGGGTGAACTGCTCCTTGTCCATGCCCATCAGGGCCCTGATCTCGATGCCTGCTTCATCATTGCGGGCGGTCTTCTGGATCCACTCCCCGTTCACGAGTTCGCGGAGGGTGGTCTTCGCCTGCTCGAGCACGGTTTTGCCGGTGCCGCGCTTGGCCGGACGGTCCCAGGCCGGGGTGCGCACCACTTCGAAGCGGCGGTCCCCGGAACTGAACTCGCACAGGACCTCCGGTGCGGTGTCCGGTGCCGCGTGGTCGCTGCGCAGCCGTTTGGAGGTTTGCCGGGAACCGGGGACGGATCCGTACAGGGCGTAGCAAATGGCGTCCAGGATGCTGGTTTTTCCCGCACCCGTGGGTCCGTTGAGCAGGAACAGTCCGTGGGCTCCGAGCTCATCGAAGTCGATGACCTGCCGGTCCGCGAACGGTCCGAAGGCCTGGATTTCCAGCCGGTGGATCCTCACTGTGCAGCCTCCGATGACTGCACCTTGGACAGGACTTCGGCGAAGAGCTTCTTCTCCTGCTCGTCCGCCTGCCGGGAGCGCACATGGTCAAGGAACCCGCAGCAGATCTCCAGGTCATCCGTGGCCCGGGCCAGCCGCTGGCTGTACGTCTGGTTGGCCGTGCGCGGCCCGGACGCCGGATCAAAGGTCAGCACCAAGGTGTCCGGGAAGCGGGTGCGCAGCCGCTCCATGGCTTTGGCGGGACGTTCGTCGTCGGTCAGGGTGATCTGGCAGTAGGCGCCTTCGGCGTCAGCGAGGCCGGGATCTGCGAGCAGGTGCTCCAGTGTCCCCCGCAGGACCGCCAGCCGGCGCGGGGCAGGCCACAGGACCGGTTCCACCGAAACCAGGCCGCCGGCGTCGAACTCCACCAGCAGTCCGCCCTTCTGCTGGCGTGCCTCGGAGAAGGAGTACGGCAGCGGAGAACCGCTGTAACGGACGGACGGGCTCAGTTCCTGCCGGCCGTGCAGGTGGCCCAGGGCGGTGTAGGCGAACGAGTCAAAGAGGTCCAGCGGAACGGCACCCACCCCGCCCACGGTGAGGTCCCGCTCGCTGTCCGTGGTGATGCCGCCGCTGGCGAAGACATGCGCCATGACCACGGGGTGCACTGGCGTTCCGTCCGCGGCCCGGCGCTGCACATCCTCCCGGATCCGGCGGACGGCTTCGCCGATGACGGTTTCGTGGTGCGGCGTGTCCACTCCCAGCTCCGGGGCAGCCAGCCGCGGTTCAAGATAGGGGATGCCGTAGACCGCCACGGGTGGACCGCCGGTTTCCAGCAGGACCGGGTCCGGAATCTCAGTGATCCGGGTCCGCAGGTACACGCCGCCGCGTTCGAAGATGCGGCTGCCGAAGCCGAGGCGGGCCGCGGAATCATGGTTGCCGCTGGAAAGGATGACTTTGGCGCCGGCAGCGGTGATGCGGTCCAGGGCCGAATCCAGCAGGCGGACGACGTCGACCCCCGGGAGTGCGCGGTCGTAGACATCTCCGGCGATCAGGACCGCGTCCACCTCCCGCTCACGGACCGTCTCCACGAGCCGGTCGATGAACTGCTGTTGGGCGCTGAGCATCCCCACTCCGTGGAAGGAACGGCCCAAATGCCAATCGGAGGTGTGCAGTATTCGCATACCAACAAAACTACATCGCTGCACTGACACTCCCCGGACACCGCGGACATGACAACGCCCACCCCTGTGTGCGCCGCAGGACGGCGGGAGGGGCGGGCGTTGGCGGTGACCTGGGGACGACGAGTCGAGGCAGCCCCGGCGTGTCCCAGCACCCGGTTTAGTGCCGACCGGTACCCGGGCGGCCGCCGTCGTCGTCGCCGTCAAAGAACCCGCGGGCGTCGTCGTCATTCTCCCGGGGCATTTTAGTCGGTGCCGCGGCTGATGCGCCCGCCGCCGTTCCCGTTGCGGTGCCGGACGGGTGCTGTGCCTTGGCCTCCTCAACGTCGGCGTTATCGAGCTCATTGGCATCGTCAGCTTCATCGGCCTCGTCGGCCAGGAAATCCACATCCTCGTCTGTGTCGTCACCGTGCTGCGCATCGGAAACGCTCAGGTCGACGCTGCGGTAGATCAGTCCGGCAATCAGGGCACCCAAAACCGGGGCAGCCCAGAACAGCCACAGCTGCTCCAGGGAATCGCCGCCCGCAAAAATGGCTGCGGCGGTGGAACGGGCCGGGTTCAGGGAGCCTCCGGTGATCGGGGCCAGAATGCTGAGCAGGACCGCGTAGGTCACGCCGACGGCGAAGGCCGCCGAGACAGCGGGAATCCGGCGGGCGGAGGCGCCCAGGAACACGGCAACCAGCAGCGCGGTGGCCACCACCTCGGCGAGCAGCGCGCTGGCGAGCGGGAATCCCAGCTGGTAATCGGTACCGTAGCCGTTGGCCAGCACGCTGAAGATCTCGCGCGTGTCAGTCAGCTCAGGATGGTCCTGGAAGAGGACCCACAGGATCAGGTAGGCCAGGAGCGCACCGATGAGCTGTGCCACGACATAGACGGGAAGTGCTTTCCACGACGTGCGGCCGGCAGCGGCGCTGCCCAGGCTGATGGCCGGGTTGAAGTGTCCTCCGGAGACGTAGCCGAAGGCGACCATGGCGGCGGCCGCGGCGAGCCCGACACCCAGCGGGGAAGAAATTCCTCCGGTTCCGCTGAAGATCGCCACGGCTGTTGCGAAGACCAGCAGAAACGATCCCACGCCTTCCGCGATGCTGCGGCCCAGCAGCCCGTAGCTGTGCAGCCGCCTGCGGGGTGCGGTATGGGCGGCGGGTTCTGCGGCGCGCGCGCCGCCGGCGGAGATGGGCTCGGGATTCATTGGCAAAGGTGTCCTCTTCCTCGTTGGTGGAGCTCAGCTTCTTCCGAAGCCAAGCAAACTCACCCAGCTTTCCATTTCCCGCTGTGAACCAGCTGGGGACTCGCTGGGCCTGCATGCTCGATATGCTGGAACCGTGAGCTTGAACCCTGAACAGTCATCTGCCCCTGACCCGTCTCTCGGCGGGTCCGGCGCGGCTTCTTCCCATCTTCCGCGCAATGGCCAGTCAGGAAAAGTGCTCGGCTGTCTGCTGGGCGGAGCCCTGGGTGATGCGCTGGGCTATGCGGTGGAGTTTTCCCGCCTGCCCCAGATCCGCAGCGCCTTCGGTCCGGACGGCCTCCGGGACTTTTCCGTCCTGCCGGCGCCTGTTCCGTTTTCCGATGACACCCAGATGACCCTCTACACGGTGGACGGACTCCTGGAAGCGCTGGAATGGGCCAACGCAGGCCTGGGCGCCGACGAAACAGCCTGCCTGTGGCTGGCCTATCTGCGCTGGCTGAAGACCCAGGGCGTCGCGCTTGATCCGGGGGCGCCCAGCCCTCCGGCCCGGTGGATTGATTCCCAGACCGTGCTCCACCACCGCCGCGCGCCGGGGAATGCCTGCCTGTCCGGGCTGTCGGGGCCGGACATGGGCACCAAGTTCCGGCCGGTCAATCCGGATTCCAAGGGCTGTGGAACGGTGATGCGTTCGGCGCCCTTTGGGCTGCTCCCCTATGTGGAGACCGAAATGGTGTACCGGCTCAGCGAAGATGCAGCGGCACTCACGCACGGGCATCCGTCGGCGCTGCACAGCGCTGCAGTGTTCTCGACCCTGGTCCACGACCTTCTGGACCCGGCGGCTTCCCTGCAGGACGCCGCAGAGACGGCGCTGGAGCGGGCCGGAGGCAGCGGAGTGCCCGAGCTGGCAGAGCGGCTGGCCGCCGCCGTGTCCCTGGCCCGTTCCGGCCCTGTCCCGCCCGAGGAGCTGACCAGCACCCTGGGTGAAGGGTGGGTGGCTGAAGAAGCGCTGGCGATCGGCCTCTATGCGGCCCTGGCGACGGCGTCAGCCGCCACGCCGCAGGAACATTTCCGTGCCGCCCTGGCACTGGCCGTGAACCACGACGGCGACAGCGACTCCACGGGCTCCGTCACGGGCAACATCCTGGGCACGCTGTACGGCGCAGAAGCGCTGCCGGAAGAATGGCTGGCCGCCCTGGACGGCCGCGAGGTTATTGAGGAGCTGGCCCGGCAGTTTACCGCCGCAACCACCGCGGGCTAAGCAGGGTCAAGCCTGCCGGAGCGTTGCGGGCCAGGTCCCGTCGAGCATGCGCAGGAACTCCGGTTCGGACAGCACCTCAATGCGCTGACCCTTGCCGTGCAGGTCCAGGACCCGGCGGGCCTTGCCCGTCAGGACGCCGTTGCGCAGGTCCCCGGCTTCAAAACCGTCTCCCATTACCAGCACGGTGGTGGCCCGGGTGACGTTGGACGCGGGCTTGGCACCAAGATCAGCGGCAAGCTTCTTGGCCGACTCGCGGGACATGCCGAGGTTTCCACTGAACACCACGGTTTGCCCGTACAGCGGGTGGCTGCTGTCAGCGAGCAGGTTGGGCGGCGGGTTCTCCCCTTCCACCGGCCAGCCTGCCCATCCGGTGGCGGCAGCCTTGGTTTCCGTGCCGGTTCCGCGTTCCAGCGCTGCCCGGGTCGCCTTGGACAGTGCGTCGACGCCGGGGATGTAGGCAGGCAGCCGGGACGGCACCATGCCCTGGACGGCGAAAAAGCCGGGCATGTCCGGGGCGCCGCTGCGGCGCACGATATCCAGCATGATCCCCGCGCAGGCCCGGGCGTCCTCCACGGCGTCGTGGTGGTTCTTCAACGGTACTCCTGCGGCCTCGGCCGCGAACGGCAGGGAATGCGACACCAGGGAATAGGTCCGGCGGGAATGCACCACGGAACAGGTGTAGTCATAGGCCGGTCCGGGCAGGTCGGAGACCTCCAGCGCGGAGCGGATGACCCCCATGTCAAAGGCGGCGTTGTGGGCCACCAGCAGGTCCTCGCCGATGAACGCACCGATCTCCGGAAACAGCTCCCCGAAGCGGGGGGCGCCGGCCACCATCGGGGCTTTGATGCCGTGGATGCGGGTGTTGCGTGGATCGAAAAAGTCATGGCCGGCCGGCGGCCGCATCAGCCAGGACACTTCATCAACGATGACGCCGTCCCGCACCTTGACCAGTCCCACCGAACAGGGCGAGCCCCTGAATCCGTTGGCCGTTTCGAAGTCGATGGCCGTGAATTCAATTCCCACGCGGTGTTCGGTTCCTTAGTTCTGTTCAGATCTAGTTCTGTTCAAGCGGGTTCTGCGCAAACACACGTCTGTGAGGGCAGACGGTGCTGCGGTCCTTTGGTAAGGCAGTGCGGCAGAGGGCTGCGGAGCCTATTCGCCGTCCACCGGCTGGACCGGAGGGGCTGCCTTCTTGCGCCGGTGCGAGCGGACCTTGCTCACCACGTACCACGCAGCAACCAGGACACACGCCACGATGACGATCTTCTGGAAGATCCCGGCGTATTCCTCCACCACGTGCCAGCTCTCGCCCAGGTAGAACCCGGCAAAGACAAAGATGGCGTTCCAGATCAGGCTGCCCGCCGTGGTCAGGCCCAGGAACTTCCAGATGGGCATCCGTTCGATGCCGGCGGGAATGGAGATGAGGCTGCGGAAGATGGGAATCATCCGGCCAAAGAACACCGCCTTGTAACCGTGGCGGTTGAACCAGGCCTCCACCTTGTCCACGTCCTCCAGGTCCACGAGGGGAACCTTCGAGACCAGGGCACGCATCCGGTTCCGGCCCAGCCAGGCACCGAGTCCGTACAGTGCCCAGGCACCCACGACAGAGCCGAGGGTGGTCCAGATCAGGGCTTCGATGATCGAGAAGTTGCCCTGGCTGGCGGTGAATCCGGCCAGGGGCAGGATCACCTCGCTGGGCAGCGGCGGAAAGAGGTTCTCCAGGGCGATAGCCAGGCCCGCGCCGGGAGCACCGATGGTCTCCATGACGTTGACGGCCCAGTCAGCGACCCCTCCCAGCGCCGATCCGTCGGTATTGGCGGTGGCAACTGAGGCAAGGATCTGTGTAGTCATATTGACCCCAATTCTGCCTTACGGAGGGCCCCCGGTGGAAACCCGACACTGCGCGGCAGTCTGCTCAGCGGGTTTTACCGGGGTGGCCGGGGCCGGAACGGGGGCACGGCAGGGACCTGCCCGCCGTTTCCCGGGGCGGCCTTAGGCCAGGGCCGCCACGATCGCCGGGAGCAGGGCGCGGAAGGCCTGTCCGCGGTGGCTGATGGCGTTTTTCTCCTCCGGCGAGAGCTCCGCGCAGCTGCGGTCATATCCCTCCGGTCGCAGGATCGGGTCATAGCCGAATCCGCCGTTTCCGCGCGGTGCTGTGAGAAGCGTCCCACGCAGTTCGGCCCGCTCCACCACGGTGTGTCCGCCGGGCAGGGCCAGCGCCGCGGCGCAGACGAAGGCTGCCCCTCTGTGCTCGTCCGCTATGTCCGACAGCTGCGCCAGCAGCAGGTCCAGATTGGCGGCGTCGTCCCCGTGCCGTCCGGACCAGCGGGCGGAGAAGATGCCCGGGGCTCCGCCCAGGACGTCCACGGCCAGCCCGGAATCGTCGGCGATGGCCGCCAGACCTGTTGCCTCCGCCACCGCGCGGGCCTTGAGCAGCGAGTTGGCCTCGAAGGTCACGCCGGTTTCGGGAACATCGGGAACTCCTGCGGCGGCCGCATCAATCACCTGGGTGTCGACGTCGAGTCCTTCGATCCGTCCGCGCAGCAGTTCGCGCAGTTCCCGCAGCTTGCCGGGATTCCGGGTGGCCAGGACGAGCCTGGCGCCGGCGGGAACGCCGGTGCTCACGCGTTTTCCCCGCGGGATTCACCCAGGGTACGGCGCTGGATTTCAGCCAGCTCGGACGTACCCAGCAGGGCCAGGTCCAGCAGGGCGTTCAGCTCGTCGCGGTCAAACGGTGCACCTTCAGCGGTGCCCTGCACCTCTACGAACTTGCCGGAACCGGTGACCACCACGTTCATGTCGGTTTCGGCCCGGACGTCTTCCACATAGGGCAGGTCCAGCATGGGCACACCGTCGATGATGCCCACGCTGATGGCCGCCACGGTGTCCAGCAGGGGCTGGGCGTTGCGGGCAATCAGCTTGTTGTCCCTGGCCCATGTCAGGGCATCGGCGAGGGCCACGTAGGCGCCGGTGATCGCGGCGGTGCGGGTGCCGCCGTCGGCCTGCAGGACATCGCAGTCCAGGACGATGGTGTTCTCACCGAGGGCCTTGGTGTCGATGATGGAGCGCAGTGAGCGGCCGATCAGCCGGGAAATCTCGTGTGTGCGGCCGCCGAGCTTGCCCTTGACCGATTCGCGGTCATTGCGGGTATTCGTGGCACGCGGCAGCATGGCGTATTCGGCGGTGACCCAGCCCTTGCCCTCGCCCTTGAGCCAGCGCGGAACACCGGCGGTCAGGGACGCGGTGCACAGCACCTTGGTGTTGCCGAACTCGATCAGCGCCGAACCTTCCGCCTGCTTGGACCAGCCGCGGGTAATGGTGATGTCACGCAGCTGGTCGGGGGTCCGGCCGTCGGAACGGACGACGGCGGAGCCTGCGGAAGGCATGGAAGAGGCATTGTTTGCTGCTGTAGTCATGCGCCCAGTCTATCGGCCGGCATTCTCCGGACCGGCCCGACTCCCGTCAGCTTTACCTCCGGACGCGCCGCCTTACGGAATGTCCGCGGCTACTGCTTGATCCGGCGGTGGACTTCCGCGGTTTCACGGATGAGGCCGCTGACTCATCGTTATCTGCGGGCACCAACATGACGGCTGCCGGGTAGCGCATATCGACCGCTGCGGTGCTCTGGCCCGATGCCGCAGCCTGCCCGGCGGGTGAAGCATCTGATCCATACATGTCGATGGAGGGCGGGTCCGGCAAACTGGCGAGCTTCTTCACCGGAGCCGGTGTTTCACGGCCCAACTTTCCGTCGAGGGTGACACGCAGCCGCGCAGCCGAAATGTCCCGCAACAGTTTGTTCAGGAACTCAGCTGCCTCGTTACGGCTCAGCTTGTGCATTTCGCTCATTGCCGCCCTCTCGGTCGCCCGCGTCGTTCCCACTCTGCCCCTCCCCGCCTGCCTCGTCCACAACCCGCTCAGGACTTCCAATGGGCTCAGGGCAGCCGCGATTTCCCACCACGCCGGATCCTCACGGATAAGTTCCGTCGCCTGACGTGCGATCTTCTCGAGCTGATGCTCATCCATTACGGGCAGCCTAGCTGCCGTCCTGCCCGTTCGGGGTCAGCTTGAGCACAGATACTGAGCGTGGCCTCTGCAGCCGGGACCGCCTACGGGTTATCGCTAACCGGCCGGCAGAACCCCCGGATTCATGGCCAGCGGCACGGTGAAGGGACTGCCGACGTCATAGGAGACGCCCGCGACGGCGACCGCCAGGTCCCCCGCGTAGGTTTCCCGGGCCTCGGCAACGGACACGGTTGCGTCATTCCACACCGGAAGGTGGGTGAGCAGCAGCCGGCGCGCATTTGCGGCTGAAGCCGCGGCACCTGCCCGCTTTCCGGTCAGGTGAACACCCTCGATGGCGTCATCCCGGCCTTCATGGAAAGCCGCCTCGCAGAGGAAGACGTCGCTGTTGCGGGCAGCCTCCTCCAAACCTGCGCAGGAATCCGTGTCTCCGGAATAGGCCAGGGTGTGGACCACGGGATTTCCTTCGGCGTCGACACCGGTGGCCTGGACCCGCAGCGCATATGCTTCGTCCGCGGGATGCCGCACCGGATACGGCGTGACCGTAAAGGGGCCGATGGTCACCGGCTCGCCGCTGGTCCAGTGGTGAAACTCAAAGTCCTCATGCATGCCCGGGTCAGCGGGCAGCCCGTAAGCGGTGGCCATGCGGTCCGCCGTGTCCCTGGGGCCCCAGACGAGGATTCGGTCCCGGTTCCAGCCGGCCGGATCCCAGTGCACCGCCACATGCAGGCCGCACAGATCCATGCAGTGGTCCGGATGCAGGTGGGTCAGCAGGACCGCATCGATGTCGCGCAGGTCCATGTAGCGCTGCAGTGCGCCCATGGAACCGTTGCCCAGATCCAGCAGGATGCGCCAGTCGCGCACGCCGTCATTGGCGGTCACGAGGTAGCAGGAGGCGGGAGAGGCCGGTCCGGGAAAGGATCCGCTGCAGCCCACTATGGTCAGTTTCATTTAGGTGCCGTTCCGAAGGGCGCCGTGCGGCCTTCCGTTTTCGCGGTGGATGGAGCGGGCTGCGGCAACCATCTCCGGGGTGACCCGGGCCATGCTGCCGGTTGGATAGTGTGCGGCCACGTTCTCGACGTGTTCAACGCTGAGGACTTCGGGGCCAAGGAAACGGCGGGCGAGCAGTTCAAACGACGCCGCGTCCCCCGTGGCCACGAAATGGTGCTGCGGGGCGGTGTCCGCGGTGCGCTGCAGGTTATGCGAAATGAGGGCCCGGTAGACGTCCTTGGCGGTCTCCTCGGCGCTGGAAACCAGCGTGACGCCGTCGCCCATCACGTAGGAGATCACACCGGTCAGCAGCGGGTAGTGGGTGCAGCCAAGCACCAGCGTGTCCACGTCACGGGACTTCAGCGGTGCAAGGTACTCTTCGGCGGTGGCCAGCAGGTCCGGGCCGGCAGTGACTCCGGCCTCCACAAACTGCACGAAGGCCGGGCATGCCACGGATGCGATCTTGAGGTGCGGTGCCGCAGCGAACGTGTCGTCGTAGGCGCGGGACCCCACAGTGGCTTCAGTACCGATCACGCCCACCCGGCCGGAGCGGGTGGCTGCCACGGCACGCCGCACGGCCGGCTGGATAACCTCAATGACAGGAATGCCGTAGCGGCGGGTGTAACGCTCGCGGGCATCCCGCAGCACAGCGGCAGAAGCGGTGTTGCACGCGATCACCAGGAGCTTGACGCCGGAATCCACCAGTTCGTCCATCACGCCCAGCGCATTGGCGCGGACTTCGGCAATGGGCAGGGGGCCGTACGGTCCCTTGGCGGTGTCACCCACGTAAAGAATCGACTCATTGGGCAGCTGGTCGATCACCGCGCGGGCAACAGTCAGTCCACCCACTCCGGAATCGAAGATGCCAATGGGTGCATCCTGGCGCTGTGCGTCCTTCAGCGGTTCTTTCGTCAGCGTGGAGTTACCCGGGTCAGAGCTCATAATGTATCGACAATAGCCCTCGCGGGCCCCGGCGCGTACTCAGTACAACGTGCTCTTGATCACAGCAGGGAACGAATCATGGACTGCATCAATGTCTCCTGGAGCCAGGTGACGAAGTTGTAAACCAAGGCCAGGTAGCCGTCTACATCCTTGGCCTGGGAGGGGTCAGTGATCCCGTGCAGCCGCTCGGTGTCTTCATCGGTCTCCAGCCCGAGCCGGTCCGCCAGCACCAGCCGCACATCGTTGAGTGCACGGGCAAAATACTGGGCCTGCTCGGCATTGAGCAGCACGTGTTTGGACTCCAGAAGCACCGACGCCGCCCGCAGTGCCCCGGTCTTGTTTTCCCGTAGCGAGCGCTCGGTGAGGCGGCGGAATTCCAGGGCTTCGCCGTCGTCGCCCTGCACCCCGTCCGGCAGCAGACGGCGCAGCGCGGAGTCATCCGGCACACGTGCGCTCGTGTCCAAACCCACCATGGCAGCCAGCGGGTCCGCATCGGCGGGGGTCTCCGGTTCCAGCATCTTCAGCACATCGGCAAACAGGCTGCGCAGCAGCTCCCGCTCCCCCGCATCCAGCGATGCCGAAATGCCCTTGCGGGTGGATTTGAATCCGGTAGCCACGTCTGTTCCTATCCGCCGGCGGTGCCGGCCTGTGCTGCATTGGCCGCTGTTGAGGGCTGTTTAGGGCTCGTCGGTCTTTTGGAAGGTGGCCCAGAGACCGAAGGAGTGCATGGCCGTGGTGTCGCGCTCCGCGGACTCGCGGGAGCCGGCGGCAACCACCGATTTGCCCTGCTCGTGCACTTCCATCATGAGCTTGTTGGCTTTGGCCTCCGAATACCCGAAGTAGCTGCGGAACACGTAGCTGACATAGCTCATCAGGTTCACCGGGTCATTCCACACGATCACCACCCACGGCACATCCTTGCCAACGAGGGACTCCGTATCGGTACGCTCGATGGTGTCGGTGCCCGCTGAAGTGCTCAGGACAGCGCCGGGTGCAGTGCTCAACGTCATGACTCCAATTGTAGGTTGGACCCGGTTGCCGAACCGCCACCGGATGCCTTCTACTCAATAAGCGAACGGGGGATAGAGTTTTGACTGTGAACAGCCCTTCAACGTGGCGCCAACCAAATGCCGCCCTCTATACAGACCATTACGAGTTGACCATGCTGCAGGCCGCCCTGCACTCGGGCACGGCCTCCCGCCGATCAGTGTTCGAGGTCTTCGGCCGCAGGCTGCCCGACGGACGGCGGTACGGCGTGGTGGCCGGCACCGGCCGGATCCTTGAGGCCCTCACCGCCTTCCGCTTCGGCGAGGACCAGCTGCAGTTCCTGGCGGACACCTCCGTAGTGGACGGGCCCACCCTGGAATGGCTGGCGGACTTCCGGTTCTCCGGCAACATCTTCGGCTACGCCGAGGGCGAGGCATACTTTCCCAATTCGCCAATCCTCACGGTGGAGTCCACCTTCGCCGAAGCCTGCATCCTGGAAACCCTGGTGCTCTCGGTCCTGAACCATGACAGTGCCATCGCTTCCGCGGCGTCCCGCATGGTCATGGCTGCCGGCGGCCGCCCCTGCATCGAAATGGGCTCGCGCCGCACGCACGAGGAATCCGCCGTCGCCGCAGCCCGCGCCGCGATTATCGCCGGCTTCGACAGCACCTCCAATCTGGAGGCGGGACGCCGGTACGGCCTGAAGACCGTGGGCACCGCAGCCCACTCCTTCACCCTCCTGCATGACACCGAGCGCGATGCCTTCGAAGCCCAGGTGGGCTCCCTTGGCGCCAATACTTCCCTCCTGGTGGACACGTACGACGTCGAAGCCGGCGTGCGCAACGCCGTCGCCGTCGCGGGACGGAAACTTGGCGGCGTCCGGCTGGATTCCGGTGACCTGGTGGCCCAGGCCCGCTGGGTTCGGGAGCTGCTGGATGACCTCGGCAACACGGAAACCCGCATCATGGTGACCTCGGACCTGGACGAATACGCCATTGCCGCCCTGGCTTCTGCTCCGGTGGACGCCTATGGTGTGGGAACCTCCCTGGTCACCGGGTCCGGGGCTCCGACCGCCGGCATGGTCTATAAGCTGGTCAGCCGGGAAGGGGACGACCATGAGTTTGTCTCCGTCGCCAAGGCTGCCAAGAACAAGGCATCCCGCGGCGGCAGAAAGTACGCCCTGCGCCGGCTCGATGAGCACCGAACGGCCACGGCAGAGGTCATCGGCATCGGCCACCGGCCGCTGGATGACGGCAATGACCGTCCCCTGCTGGAGCAGTTCGTTGCCGACGGCGAGATCCTTCCCGGCTGGACCGGGGCTGAGGGCGTGGAGCGTGCAGTCAAACGGCACACCGCGTCACTGGATGAGCTGCCCGATGCCGTACACCGCCTGCAGCGCGGCGAACCGGTGATCCCCACAGAATACGAGGAGGAAGTATGACGCGTGCCCTGATTGTTGTTGATGTCCAGAACGACTTCTGTGAAGGAGGTCCTCTCGCCGTTCCCGGCGGTGCCGACACGGCGTCTGACATCACTGACTACATCGAGACGACGCTGGGCCGCTATGACGTTGTGGCCGCCACCCAGGACTGGCATATTGAGCCCGGCGCCCACTTCTCCGACACCCCGGACTACAAGGAGTCCTGGCCGGTGCACTGTGTTGCCGGCACAATCGGAGCCAACCCGCACCCGGACCTGGACACCGAACACATTGATGCCTTCTTCCGCAAAGGCCAGTATGAGGCCGCGTATTCCGGCTTCGAAGGGGTGCTTGCCCCGGAAGACGAAGTGCCTACGGGCGATCTGGACGCGGCCGCCGCACCGGCTGATCCGGCAGAAACGGTAAGCCTGGATGACTGGCTTCGGGAGAACGACGTCGATGAGGTGGTCATTGTGGGCCTGACCACCGACTACTGCGTCCGGGCCACCGCGCTGGATGCCGTCGCGGCCGGCTATGACACGTATGTCATCCCCGAACTGTGCGCCGGAATCGACCGCGCGGATACCCGTGCCGCGCTCGCCGAGCTGGAAGACGCCGGAGTGGAGCTGCTGGACCTGTAAGCCCTGCCGGCCGGCATCGTCGGCACGTCGGCAAACAGCAGAAGAGGTGCCGGAGCGAGTTGCTCCGGCACCTCTTCTGCGTCCTGGGTGTGCACGTATGGCAACCTCAGCTCGGGGCCACCCGCCAGAGCTGCACACACGGGGCGGGGCTGGACCTCTCGACCCACCAGAACTGCACACCAGATCCTCCGTGTGGATCCTTCGTGCAGATCACGGGGCTTGCCGAAATCTCTCGTGCAGATCCCGGGCCCATAACGGCAAAATTCTCATGTTTGCGCCCGTTATATGCACGAAGGAATCGCGGTGCCCTGGTTTAGGCCCGTTATCTGCACGAAGGATGATCGTTGAGACCCGCTCCGGTGTGCCCCTATGGCCTCAGCGCACTGGAACCCGCCAGAGCTGCACAGTCGATGGTAGCCAGGGGTCCTTTGTGCGGATCAGGGCCCCAAAGTCGCTCGACCGGTGCTTTGGACTCGCCGTCTGCCCTGATGCTCCGGGTTGAGACCTCTCTAGTACAGATAACGGGCCTAAACGTCCCCCATGAGCCCGTTATCTGTACTGCGGACGCCTAACCATGGACCGGACCAGCCCGCACGGCGCCGGCGCCGGCACACAACAACGGCGGGTGCCGGCTCCCGAAGGAACCAGCACCCGCCGTCGTCGTTCCGGTCTGTTTCGCTACTTGCGCCCGATGAACCAGTCCTGCAGCTTCTTCAGCCGCTGGTTGAGCTGTTCCTCGTTGGCCTGCGCCACGGGCGGTCCGCCGCAGATGCGGCGCAGCTCGCTGTGCACCATGCCGTGCGGCATACCGGAGCGGGCAGACCAGGCGGAGACGTTCTTGGCCAGCTGGCCGCGCAGTTCGGTGAGCTGCCGGTGGTCCATGACCGCGGGGGCCGCTTCGGGCTCGGGTGCTGCAGCAGCCTTCCGGCCGCGGCGGGACTGCTGCTCCTGCTGGCGCTGGCGCAGCAGCATGCCCACCTGGTCTGCGTCGAGCAGACCGGGGATGCCCAGGAAGTCCTGTTCCTCTTCGCTGCCCAGCTCTCCGCCGGTGCCGAATTCGCCGCCGTCGAACAGTACGCGGTCAAAGGACGCCTGGGATTCCAGTGCCTCGAACTTCTGTTTGGTGAGGGAGTCCGACGCCTTTTCCTCCCGGTTGGCGGCCTCCATGAGACTGTCCTCCAGCGCGAACCCTTCCTCTTCGAGGTGGTTCTCCGGGCGGTCCAGGGCGTGGTCGCGCTCCAGTTCCAGCTGGTTGGCCAGGGCCATCAGGTTAGGCACCGAGGGCAGGAACACCGACGCCGTCTCACCGCGCTTGCGGGCACGCACAAACCGGCCCACGGCCTGGGCAAAGAACAGCGGGGTTGCCGTGGAGGTGGCGTAGACGCCCACCGCCAGGCGCGGAACGTCCACGCCTTCGGACACCATGCGCACAGCCACCATCCAGCGCCGGTCTCCGGCGGAGAATTCGTCAATCTTGTCCGAGGCCTTGGCATCATCGGAGAGGATGACCGTGGGAGACTCCCCCGTGATCTTCTTCAGCTGGCCCGCATAGGCACGCGCGTCGTCGTGGTCCGTTGCGATCACCAGTCCGCCGGCGTCGGGCACTGCCCGGCGTACCTCGGAAAGCCGGCGGTCCGCAGCTGCCAGCACCGCAGGAATCCATTCACCCGTGGGGTTCAGCGCCGTGCGCCAGGCCTGGGCCGTGATGTCCTTGGTGACGGCGGCTTCACCAAGGGAGGCGGCCATTTCATCGCCGGCACTGGTGCGCCAGCGCATGGTGCCGGAGTAGGCCATGAACATCACCGGACGCACCACGTGGTCCTTCAGTGCCTGCCCGTAGCCGTAGGTGTAGTCCGCCTTGGACCGGCGGATCCCGTCGCGGTCCTTTTCGTACTCCACAAAGGGAATGGCCGCGGTGTCGGAGCGGAACGGCGTACCGGTCAGGGACAGGCGCTTGACGGCCGGTTCAAAGGCCTCGCGGATTCCGTCACCCCAGGACAGGGCGTCGCCGCCGTGGTGAATCTCGTCCAGGATCACCAGGGTGCGGGCCGCTTCGGTCTTGGCGCGGTGCAGCATGGGCTTGGAAGCCACCTGGGCGTAGGTCACTGCCACGCCGATGAAGCCGTCACCGTGGCGGCCGTCAGCATTCTTGAAGTTGGGGTCCAGGGCCAGGCCCACCTTCGCGGCGGCGTCAGCCCACTGGCGCTTGAGGTGGTCGGTGGGCGCGACGACGGTGATCCGCTTGACGATCCCGCGGTCCACCAGCTCGGTGGCCACGCGCAGGGCGAAGGTGGTCTTGCCTGCGCCGGGGGTGGCGACGGCGAGGAAATCGTCGGCGTCGGAGGCAAAAAATTTCTCCAGGGCTTCTGCCTGCCATTGGCGAAGCTTCGGGGCGGTGCCCCACGCGGCTCGCTCCGGGTAGGCGGGCGGCAGGGCCGGTCCGCCGAAGAGGGTATCTGGGCTCACGCTGTGAACGGCACCTTTCCTGTGTTCGGGGTAACAATTGCGCTGCGCGCACCGGAGACAATCCCCAGGCACGCAAAAATGGCCAGGACAAGCCACATGACGCGGAAAACGCCGGCTTGTCCGGAAGCGGCGGGGTCCTGCAGGAGGGCGAAGAGAATTCCCGCCACTGTGGTTCCCGCAACGGCTCCGAGCTGGTCGGAAATCTGCAGGGACGAGGAATTGCGTCCCCGGTCCGCGGAAGTGGACAGAGCCAGCACCATCACGGAAGTGCTGGACAAGGCCAGGCCCATGGCTGCTCCCGCGAAGGACCACACCAGGACGATCACCCAGAAGGGGACCGACGGCGAGGCAAGCAGCCCGATTCCTCCCACGGCCGCGGCCAGCATGGTTGCGCCGATCACCAAAAGCCGGTGACGCCGCCCGCCGGCACGTGCCTGCAGGAAAGAACCCACAGCCCAGCCTACCGCTCCTGCGGTCAGTGCCAGTCCGGCAGTGGCGGGGTCCACACCGTGCGTGGCCAGCACCATCAACGGCAGGAAGGCCTCCGCTGCCACGAATCCGGCACTAAGCAGGCCGCGCGTGGCGACCACGCTGGGCAGTCCGCGGGACAGGCGCAGGGTGCCCGGCGGCAGCAGACGGCCCAGCGCGACACCGGCCGCTCCTGCTCCCGCCGCAGCTGCGGCCCACAGCAGTACGGCGCCCGACGACGGCACTGCGGCCGCGCTGCCCGCCCACTGCGCGAGGAACACGGCAGCGGCCAGCACCGTGCCCCAGAGCGCGCGGCGGCGCCCTGCTGCTGCGTCCATTGCGGGGCTGGCTGGCGGACCCAGGCTGCGGATCCGCGGCCAGACCATCAGTCCGGCAACCAGCACAATGGGAATCACAGCGGCAAAAACCCACCGCCAGCTCACGTACTGCGCCAGCAGGCCCGCGGCCAGCGGACCCACCATGGAAGGCAGGATCCAGGCCGCCGCCAGCCAGCCAAAAATCACCGGTTGAAGCGCCGACGGGTAGATCTCGCCAATGATCACGTAGACCGCCACGATCATGGCTCCCCCGCCGAGCCCGGATACCGCCCGGCCGGCGGTGACAATCCAGAATTCCCCGGCCAGGGCCGAGAGCACCAGCCCGGCGGTCATCAGCAGCATGCCCCCGGCAAGCGAGGGCAGCGGCCCCTCGCGGTCACACCTGCTGCCGGCAACCACGGTGCCCAGCAGCGAGGCGGTGAGGAACATCGAAAATGCCAGCCCGTAGCCGGCACCCGCCGAGAGTTCCGCTGCCACCACGGGCATCGCCGTCGTTACCGCCATCGCTTCGAAGGCGGAACAGGTGATGATCGCCAGAATGCCCAGGGTGAGGGCCCGGTACTCTGCAGACATTGCGCCTGCGGGCCGGCGCTGCGGAGCCGAACCGCTCATGGACGCACCGGAATTATTTCTTGCCGTCCTTGGGCGCGCTCAGCCCGTCGTAGATTTCCTTGCAGGTGGGGCACACGGGGAACTTCTTCGGGTCGCGGCCCGGGGTCCACACCTTGCCGCACAGGGCGATCACGGGTTCTCCCGAGAGCGCGGACTCCATGATTTTTTCCTTGCGGACATAGTGGGCAAACCGCTCACTGTCGCCAGGTTCGGTGTACTCGCGCTGTTCTTCGCGCTCGATAACGGCGGTGGAACCGCCGCCGTCGTCGAGGCGGCGGGCAGGGTCGTTTTCGAAAGGATCGGGAGGAAGACTCATGGCTCCCATCTTAGTACCAGGGGTCATTTGTTCACGGATACAGCAGCCAGAAGCTCCGGGGCGCGGCGGTCCAGCCAGCGGCCGCCAATCCGGATCCCGGCCAGCAGCAGCCCGGCTCCGAGCACCACGCCGGCGGCCAGGGTGAGCCAGCCGAGCAGTGCACTGCCCGTCACGAGGGCGGCCACGGCCAATGCCAGCACCGGCAGCACGATCACCACCTGAGCCAGCATGCCCAATCCCTGGACAAGGACGGTGCGCCCGCCGGAACCGGGCGGCGTCTTGAACGCGTTCTCTCCCGGCAGCGGCACGTTGTAGGTGTAGCGGGCGGACACCACGCTGCACAGGCCCAGCCCGCTGAGCAGCACCCCCAGTGAAACACCCAGCAGCACCGGCAGCAGGTCCGTTTGCCCCAGCAGCACGCAGGGCAGCACGGTGGCGAGCAGCACCGTCGGCACGCCGAAGGCGGCACAGGCAAGGACACGGCCGGCGCGGTCAGCGGCGCCGGTAACCCCGGTGCTGATGTGCAGCGCAAAGGCGGTGTTGTCATACGCCACGTCGGCCGAGATCCCGAAGGCCAGAAGGAAAGCCACCAGCGGGCCGATGAGCAACGGCACCACAGGAGTGCCGCCGGTGTTGTTGACGAAGAGCAGCACCACCACCAGCAGCGGAATGATGAGCAGGGAGGCGCCGTAGCGCGGATCCCGGATCCAGTAGGTCAGGGCCCGGGCCGCCACTGCACCGGTGGGGGTCCCCGGAAACAGTCCAAAGAAGCCCAGCTTGCCGCCCTTACGCCGGGCTCCGGCGTTGTAGGGAGGCGTGACCAGCGCCCGGACGAGGAGGACTTTCCAGGCCCAGACCAGCAGGGCCAGAAAAACGACGGCGATGGCCAGCTTGGCGGCCGCGGTTCCCCACTGGCCCAGGGCAACGTCGCCGGGGACGGCCCAAACAGCTCCCAACGGGGTCCAGGACAGTGTGCCTGCCAGGGAAGGAAGGTACTCCCCTGCACCGCTGACACCCGAGCTGATCCCCCCAATAATCGGTCCCAGCAGCATCAGGGGAATGATGAGCAGAAGACCGGTGATGTCTTTGAACCGGCGGGAGGAAGCCAGCGAGGTACTCGCCGCCACGGTGACCCGGGCAGCAATGACACAGGTGAAAACCGCGATGAGCGCGGTCAGGAGACCGGCCGCCACTGCGGCCGGAGAACGCCACCACACTGCCGCCGAGGCAAGCGCGGCCAGGACGGTGACCACGCCGGGAATCCCGATGAGACCGCCCAGTGCCAGGCCGGTTAGCAGCTTCGGCAGGGGAACGGCAAACGTGACGAAGCGCGCCGGGTCCAGGGTCAGGTCCACACCGGTGGCAAGGATCGGGATCAGCGCCCAGCCCAGCACGGCGGCGGAACCGGCCAGCACCGTAGCTGTTCGGGCCAGCTCCGGATCGATCGTGCTCAGAAGGAACAACCCTGCGAAAAGCAGGGTTAGAACCGCAATTCCATACAGTGCACCCAGGACAATCCCCACGATCTGCCAGGGGCTGCGGCGCAGGGAGTTGCGCAGCAGGGTCAGCTTAAGCCTTACGAGGTGCGCAACCACGGCAGTCCCTCCGAGTGGGTGCGTCCGCCGACGAGCTGCACGAACCGGTCTTCCAGGGATTCGCCGCCGCGGACCTCGTCCACGGTTCCAGCCGCCAGGAGGTTGCCGCCGGAAACCACAGCCACGTGGTCACACATGCGCTGGACCAGGTCCATCACGTGGCTGGAGACGATGACGGTGCCTCCGTTGGCAACATAGCCGGCGAGGATGTCTCGGATATTGGCGGCGGAGATGGGATCCACCGCTTCGAATGGCTCATCCAGCACCAGCAGCCGCGGCGCGTGGATCAGTGCCGATGCCAGCGCAATCTTCTTGGTCATTCCGGCGGAGTAGTCAACAACGAGGGTGCCGGCGTCATTGGCCAGGTCCATGGCTTCGAGCAGGTCCTGCACCCGTTCGGCCACGGTCGCGCGGTCCATGCCACGCAGCAGGCCGGCATACGTCACCAGCTGTTCGCCGGTGAGCCGGTCAAACAGCCGTACGCCGTCCGGGAGTACTCCCATCAGGCGCTTGGCCTTCAGCGGCTCCGCCCAGACATCCGTGCCGTGCACCCACACCTGGCCATGCTCGGGCCGCAGCAATCCGGTTGCCATGGACAGCAGGGTGGTCTTGCCCGCACCGTTGGGGCCGACCAGTCCGAAGAAGGAACCCGCCGGGACGTCGAGGCTGATCCCGTTGACGGCAATTTTCTCGCCGAAGCGCTTCGCCAGTCCCCGAATTGCCAGGGCGGGGGCAGCGGGAACGGCCGAGGTTTCCAGGGGCAGGGAGTCGGTCATGTGAGCACCACTTTCGTCATGCCACCAACCTACCCCCGGGCTCCCGTCCACGGATCAGCCGCAAGGACCAGAATCGCGCCGAGTCCGGGCGGCGAAACCCGCCTTCCGGAGTAGGGGGCCGAAACAAAGCCGCATCGCCGGGACAACCGAACCGGCAAAGGCGCCTTTTCTCGCCACGCGGATCGGATCGGACCTTCGCCAAGCTAACCCAAAGGGCTTGCAGGCTACGGCTGGCGGGCCCGTTCATACTGCGGGGCCCACGGCAGCTTGGCGTCCAGCGTGTCGGCAGCATGCAGCCACCAGTGCGGGTCGCTGAGCGCTGCCCGCGCAATAAGGACCGCGTCGGCACGTCCCTCGCGCAGTATCTGCTCGGCTTCCGCCGCTGTGCGGATCAGGCCGACGGCGCCCGTGGGCACGCCTGCGTGCTTCCGCACGTACTCCGCAAAACCGGTTTGGTATCCCGGCCCCACCGGTATGGAAGCCCCCGGAACTGCCCCGCCGGTGGAAACGTCCACCAAGTCCACGCCCTGGTCACGGGCCTGGGCGGCCAGCCGGGCTGAAGTGTGCTCGTCCACCCCGCCGGCGGTCCAGTCCGTGGCAGATATGCGCAGCAGCAGCGGCATGGATTCGGGGATGACCGCACGGACGGCGTCGATGACCGCCAAGGTGAGCCGGTTGCGGCCCTGCTCCGACCCGCCCCAGCCGTCGGTGCGGGTATTCACCAGCGGCGTCAGGAACTGGTGCAGCAGGTAACCGTGGGCGGCGTGGATTTCAATGGTGTCGAAGCCCGCCTCAACGGACCGTTTGGCAGCGACGGCGAAGTCATCAATGACCTTGCGGATGCCTGCCTCGTCCAAGGCCTCCGGTGCGCCATAGCGGCCAAACGGCTCGGCGGTGGGACCAACGGTGAGCCACCCGCCGTCGGCCTCCGGAACAGTGCCGCTGCCCTCCGCGAAGGGAGCATAGGTGGACGCTTTGCGCCCCGCGTGGGCCAGCTGCACGCCGATCTTGGTGTCCACGGCCCCGTATTTGTGCACAAAGCCGATGATCCTGCGCCAGGCGTCAACCTGTTCCCGGTTATAGATTCCAGTGTCCTGGGGGCTGATCCGGCCCTCGGGACTGACCGCTGTGGCTTCGGTGATAATCAGAGCCGCTCCCCCGGCGGCGAAGGAGCCCAAATGCATCAGATGCCAGTCATTAGGCACTCCGGGAGCGTTGACCTCGTCGGCGGAGTACTGGCACATGGCGGCAACCCAGCCGCGGTGTGCCAGCTCAAGGCCCCGGAGGGTCAGGGGATCAAACAGGCCGTGGAACTGGTGTGCCGCCGCCTCGGTCATACCGGCGGGCCTAGAAGAGTGCCCGGGCCAGGGCGGAGCGCGCCTTGGTCACCCGCGGGTCGGCGGTGCCCACCACTTCAAACAAATCCAGCAGCCGCAGCCTGGCCCGCTCACGGTCTTCGCCGAAGACCCGGGAGATCAGGCGAACCACACGGGTGAAGGCATCTTCAACGTGGCCGCCGGAGACATCCAGGTCAGCGACCGCCAGCTGGGCGTCGACGTCGTTGGGGTTCTCCGCGGCATCGGTGCGAAGCTTCTCCGCGTCGACCCCCTTGAGCCGGGCCATCAGCTCCACCTGGGCGAGCCCGGCCTTGGCTTCGGCGTCGGCAGGCTGCTCGGCCAGCGCTTTGCGGTAGGCCGCGGCAGCGCCGTCGTAGTCTCCTTCAACAATGGCGTCGTAGGCTTCCTGGTGCAGCGGCGGAAGGGGTGCATCCTCCGCAGCTTCAGCGCCTCCGTCCTCATTCAGGGAACCGGTGACACCGTTGGCCGCGGCGACCTGGAGCAGCTCGGCAACGAGGGCGCGGATCTGTTCCTCGGGCACTGCACGGTCAAAGAGCGGTACCGGCTGGCCCTTGAGGACCGCAGCGACCGTGGGCACTGCCACGGCCTGGAATGCCTGGGCAATCTGGGGATGCTGATCCGCGTCAACCCGTGCCAGCAGCAGCTTTCCGTCCTGCTCCGCCACGATGTTCTGCAGCACCGCACTGACCTGCTGCGACTCCGGGCTGCGGGCCGAGTAGAGGTCAATAATCACCGGCACCTGCGCGGAGAGCTGAACCACCTGGGGGAAGGACTGCTCGGTCACCTCCACGATGTACGGGCTGGCACCACCCGCAGCCGCTGCCGGCGCGCCCGGAGCACCGGCAGGTGCCGGCGGCGCAGCCGCCTTGGCTTTTAGCGCGGACAGGTCAACGGCTCCCCGCAGGTTCATCGAGGAAGGGGCCGGTGCGGGGCGGTGGTTCGGAGTGCTCATGGCTTCACCTTATTACGCGGACTCGGGTCACCGGCACCCCGGTTACCCCTGACATAGGGTAGGGCTACTTGAGGGTGGCGGACAACAGTTCCTGGACGGCGCCAATGACCTGAATCTGGTCCGTGCTGCCGGCGGGCGGAACATACAGCATGACGCCCTCGCCGTACTTCACGTCGATTCCGGCCTCCGTGCTCGTTTCGCCTGTCAGCTTCTCGTAGACGGTGCCCTCCAGATTGATCGAGTCACCCACTTCCCGCGGAACGCTCGCGTAGCTGCTGTCCATGTACCCGAAGACGATGGCGCCTCCGTCCGCGGTCCTCAGCGCCCGGGTGTCCGCCGGCACGGATGTGTGCTTGAACGTAATGTCGGCAAACTCGTTATCCGGGCTGGACAGGACGGTCTTCTGGAACTTGGTGACGGCCTCGGCGAAGGTGTTGGCCGCAAACGTGTCCTTGTTTGCGCCTTCGGGGTTGGTCAGGGCGTCCGCCAGGCCGTCGACGGCGGCCTGCGGGGCAATGTCCAGTCCGTCAGCTGAGCCTGCCGGAGCCGGATTTACTCCGGTGCCGTTGGCAGGACGCTTGGGAAAGGTGGTGCCGGGCAGCATCTTGATGGCCGAAACCAGCTTGTAGTTCTGGCGGGCCGATTCCTGCACAAGGAGCAGCGCCTGCGGAACTTCATTGTCCGGACCCTGGGTGACCGCCACGATGCTGCGCGGGAACTCAGTTCCGCCCATGATCAGGTCCGTCATCAGCGGTTCCGCGACAACCGGCTCCGGTGCGTCAGTTTCCGGCACCTTCGCTGCGGTGGCGTAATTGGCCTCGCGCAGGCTTGCGGTGCTTCCGGCGGCGCGGGTGGCGAGCAGCTTTGTATCCTTTGCCGCATCGGCTTCGGTCACGGTAGATGCGACTTCGGAGAGGATCCGTTCCAGCTGGGAATCCAGAACCACGGGCGGCGTGGCTTCGCTGCCGGATTCTGCTGCGGGGCTCGCGGATTCAGCTGTGGGGCTTGCGGTGAGCGGAAGCGCTGCCAGTGCCGCAGCCGGTGACCCAAAGCTCAGGCCGGCGGCAATGACGGTGCCCAGAGCCGCTGCAGGACCGCGGCGCCTGAGGGCGGGAAGGATACCGAAGGCCTGCGTGCTGCCCGCAGGTCCCGCTGTGGAGTCCTTGGCGGGTACGACGGCCGGGTCCCCGGTGCCGCCGGTTGCCGGATGGGCGCCCGGCGGTGTGGCCTGCTTGCCCGGCTCCGAAGAGGCAGGTCCGTTCCCGCCGGACCGGCGGCCGCTGTTGCCCCGGCCGGTCATGAAGGTCAGCGCCAGGCCCAGAACGGCGACAAGGGCGCCCAGGACAATCAGGGGGACGGCAAACGGAGTGGAATCATCGTTGGCGAAAGTAACCGAGACAGCCGAAGGCGCAGCAGCGGTCCCGTCCGTGGCCAGCAGGATCTGCCAGTCCCCGGAGGCGGGCGGCTCCCAGCCGAAGGTCAGCTCATCCTCAATTTCCTGTTCGGAGACCCACAGGTCGGATCCGGCAGGGTTGGGAACAGTGTCAGTGCCGTCCGTTACCTCGGAGGTGAGCGACTCGCCGTCGGCACCGATGCGCAGCACGGAGGCGTCCCCCACCCAGGCGTCGACGTCGTCGGCCCGGCCTACGGCCATCAGGAACGGCCCGTCCGCAGAGACGGTCACATCCACCCCGTCGGAGTGCTGGGTGAGGACGTCCGAACTGATGACGGTCAGCGGCGCTTCCTGGTCTTGGGACGGTGCTGCCGCCGTAACGGTGCTGGGCGGGGCCCAGACGGTGCGCTGCCCGATGCCGATGAGCATCAGCAGCACTCCGATGACGATCAGCGGAACTGCAAATTTGTTTCGCACAACTTACCTATCTTCAGTCTCGGTGCAAGTGCCTCACGTATAGGCAGGCGAACGGGACGTGGAGCCTCTTGAATGTCAGGGCGGTAGCCGGGTTTATAACCCAATGGTAACGAAATCCTCTGGCAGGACACATTCGAAGCCCGCCGCCGCGTCGGCGCACCCCGCCGCCGGGGCACCGGGACTGATAATGTGGCGCTTCGTACCGGGGCGTTCGCTAAATCTAGGAGACCTGCACAATGGCCGAGAATCAGGACCTGCCGGCTGACGGATCCCCTCCTATTTCCGGACAGACCGGGGGCACGAATTCTCCGTCAGGCAAGCGCCCCGGTTTTCTGTCCGCCGCCTCCGAACGGATCCGGCACGCGGCGCCCCGCGGTATTCCCGGAGCCCGTCCGCGGCGCCGGTTCGAGTTTCCGCCGGAGACTGCGATGGAGGGAACAGCGCCGGCCGGTCCCCAGCAACCGGACGAGGCCGGCAGCAGCGGCGATGATTCCCCCGACCGCATGAGCAGCCATCCCATCCATTTCGGCTTCATGTTTTCCGTGGGCGTGGGAATTGCCCTCCTCTGCTATTTCATCCTGACCAACGTCGGTGAACTCCTGGTATGGATCGGAGCCGCACTCTTCATTGCGCTGGGACTGGACCCCATAGTGCGCTGGCTGGCGGCCCGGAGAATACCCCGGCCGGCCGGAATTGCCATCACCGTCCTGGGCCTGGCCGGAATCATTATGGGCTTCTTCGCGACCCTGATTCCCACCATCGTGCGGCAGACCACGGAGATCATCAATAATGCCCCCGGCTATGTGGACACCTTTCTGGAATCGGATTTCTTCGTAAACATTGAACAGCAGTTCCACGTGCGGGAGCGGATCGAAGAAGAGGTCAATAAGTTCTTCAGCAACGCGGACGCGTTGGGCGGGGTCTTCGGAGGCGTGCTTTCGGTGGGCACGGTTATTGCCAACGGCCTTTTTGGTGCGCTGATTATCCTGGTGCTGACGCTGTACTTCCTCTCCTCCCTGCCGTCCATGAAGTTGTGGGCGTACCGTCTGGCACCCAGGAGCCGGCGCCGCCGCGTCGAAGCCCTCTCCGAGGAAATCAGCGGCAGTGTGGGCAACTACGTGATCGGCCAGGGGCTGGTCGCCCTGCTGGACGCCACTTATGCCTTCATTGTCATGAGCATCACCGGGGTGCCGTTCTCTGTTCTGCTCGCCTTTGTAGTGGCACTGCTGGCGTTTATTCCGCTGGTGGGCCCGCCCATCGCCCTGGTGCTGGTATCCCTCGTAGCCCTTACCGTCAGCTGGCAGACCGCCGTGGTCTTCGCACTGTTCTACGTGGCCTATCTGCAGTTCGAGGCGTACTTCGTGTCCCCGCGCATCATGCAGCGCGCCGTCGCAGTGCCGGGGGCCGTAGCCGTTATCGCGGTTATCGCCGGTGGCACCCTGCTGGGTGTCCTGGGCGCCCTGATTGCCATTCCCACCGCAGCAGCCGTGCTGCTGCTGCTCAAGGAAGTCTTTATTTCCCGCCAGGACCAGCGCTAGCGGCCAGCTACGGGGCGCTCAGCGGAGCCCGACGGCGGCACCTCAGTCAGCGCCGTCGGCCGCCGGTCCTGCGGGTGCGCCAGCAGCGGTCGTGCCAGTGCCGGCGGTCCGCGACGGCGGTGTCGCGGCCCAGGAGCGAATCCTCCTGCCACACCACGAGGTGCGGGACTCCCGGCGGGATCGTGATGCCGCACCCGGGGCATTTGTACTCTTTTGCCGCGTTCCGGGCCGTGATTTGCCTCACTGACCATTCGCCGTCGGGCGCGCTTTCCCGGTGCGGTATTCCGGCACGGGTACGCTCCAGATCCAGCTCCATGGCGGGCATTGCCCATTTGCTCCGGGCACTGCGGCCCAGGTTGGCGTTGGCTGCGCCGGGCGGGCGGCGGGGACGGTTGGAACGGGGCATATAAGTCATTTTGCCTCAATCGGAGCCGGTAAAGTGCAACTGTGCGTTTAGTAATTGCCCGCTGCTCTGTTGACTACATCGGCCGCCTCCGTGCCCATCTTCCGCTCGCCGTCCGTCTGCTGATGGTGAAAGCCGACGGTTCCGTCCTGATCCACTCCGACGGCGGCTCCTACAAACCCCTGAACTGGATGAGCCCTCCGGCCACCCTGCGCATCACCGCTCCCTCGGACGACGACGCCGACACCGGCGTCATCGAAACGTGGAACGTTCAAAGCGCCAAGACTGACGACAAACTCGTCATCAGCATCTACGAACGCTTCTCCGAGACCTCCCATGACCTCGGCGTGGATCCCGGCCTCATCAAGGACGGCGTTGAGGCTGACCTGCAGCGCCTGCTGGCTGAGCAGATCACCAAGCTGGGCGAGGGCTTCACGCTGATCCGCCGGGAATACATGACGGCGATCGGACCGGTGGACATACTGGCCCGGGACGCCTCCGGCACCACTGTTGCCGTTGAGCTCAAGCGCCGCGGGGACATCGACGGCGTTGAACAGCTCACGCGCTACCTCGAGCTGCTCAACCGCGACCCGCTCCTGGCTCCGGTCAAGGGTGTGTTCGCTGCCCAGCAGATCAAACCGCAGGCCCGGGTACTCGCGAACGACCGCGGCATCGAGTGCCTCACCCTGGACTATGACGCCATGCGCGGTGTGGACGATTCAGAATCGCGCCTCTTTTAGCTTGGCGGAGACCTGGTCCCGCGGACCGGAGATTGCACGTGAAATCAACCCGGTTATCCCCGGACATAACGCCGCCGGAAGTTCAAACGGGCCGGACCAACCGCACTAAGAAGTGCGGGCAAAACACTCTCGAAAATACTCGAAAATATTTTGCCCCAATTCGTTGACCAGCCTTTGGGTGTGTGTAATCCTATAACCAGTCTTTGTGTAGGTGTTATTCATGCTCGCAAGACCGTTGCGAGCGTGAAGCTCCTCAAGGAACTGCTGAATGGCAAGGATCTTGAGCCTTCCCGTTTCAGTAACAATGAGGCTGCCGCGGGGTGTGGCGGTCTGTAGTTCCACTTATGAGGAGAAACAAAAATGGCACAGGGTACCGTCAAATGGTTTAACGCTGAAAAGGGCTTCGGCTTCATCACTCCCGATGATTCAGACGGCGACGTCTTTGTTCACTACTCTGAAATTCAGACCGGTGGCTTCAAGACTCTCGATGAGAACCAGCGCGTTGAGTTTGAAATCGGCCAGGGCGCCAAGGGCCCCCAGGCTACCGGCGTCACCGCCCTCTAAGCTTCACCACAAAACGAAGCTTCACCATAAAACGAAGCTTCACCACAAAACTTAGCACCGCCTTCCGGGGTCTCTTCCCGGATAACCAGGAAAGTCCCCGGCATCTGCCGGGGACTTTCCTGGTTTCCGGCCTGGTTTCCGGCCTGGTTTCCGGGGGTGGGAATCCTGCCGCTGCTTACCGGCAGGATTCCCCACGCCGGAGGGATTTGCCCCGGGTGTCAGCTGCGCCGGCGAATGACCTGCGCGCCCAGCCCGCGGAGATTCTCCATAAATTTTTCGTACCCGCGGTCAATGTGGTCCACTCCGCGGACCTCGGTGGTGCCTTCAGCGGCCAGCCCGGCTATGACGAGGGCAGCACCGGCCCGGATGTCATTGGCTTCGACGGGTGCCCCGGACAGTCGGGGAACGCCCTGGATCAGGGCGTGATGCCCGTCCAGCCGGATGACCGCACCCAGCCGCGCGAGCTCCGAAGTGAATCCCCAGCGGGCCTCGAAGACATTCTCCGTGACCATTCCGGAGCCGGTGGAAACGGCATTCATGGCCACAACGAAGGGCTGCAGGTCGGTCGGAAAACCCGGATACGGCAGGGTGGAGACGTTGATGGGCTCCGGGCGACCGTTGCCTTTGACGGTAAAGCTGTCCTCCCCCACCGTGACGGTGCAACCGGCCTGCGAGAGCTTGTCCAGCACCACGGTCAGCGCGGAGGCGTCCGCGTCGCGCACTTCTATGCAGCCGCCGGTGATAGCCGCTGCGAAGGCCCACGTTCCGGCAACGATCCGGTCCGGCACGACCCGGTGCACCACCGGTTCCAGCCGCTCAACGCCCTCGATCACCAAGGTGTTGGTGCCAATGCCGGAAATTCGGGCGCCCATCTCGTTGAGCATGAGTGCAATGTCCGTGATTTCAGGTTCGCGTGCCGCGTTGTCGATTACGGTGGTTCCCGCGGCAAGGGTCGCAGCCATCATCAGGTTCTCGGTAGCCCCCACGGACGGAAAGTCCAGCAGATGGCGGGCTCCGATCAGGCCGTCCGGCACAGAAGCCACGAGGTACCCGTGGTCAATGGTGATGGTGGTTCCCATCAGCTCAAGGCCGGCCCGGTGCATGTCCAGCCCGCGGGAGCCAATGGCGTCACCGCCGGGCAGCGCCACTTCGGCTTGGCGGCAGCGGGCGACCAGCGGACCGAGGACCGAGATCGAGGCCCGCATGGCGCGCACCAGGTCATAGTCCGCCTGGTGCAGGGGAAGTTCCGGAACGTCGATGGAAACAGCGGCCGCTTCGACGTCGTAATCGACGGAGCAGCCCAGCCGGCGCAGCAGCTCGGCCATGATCCAGACATCCTGGATGTTGGGAACGTTGGTGATCGTGGAGCGCCCCTGCGCCAACAGCGTTGCCGCCATCAGTTTCAGGACACTGTTTTTAGCTCCGGGGACGCTGACCGCTCCGTTGAGCGTGGCCGGTCCGGTAACAACAATGACGTCTTCCATTCCTCAATACTAAGGCGGTTGACGGTTGCCGATTTCCTTAGCGCCAGGTCCCGATGCCAATGACAGGGCCGGCTTCAAGCCAGGAGGACAGGCCTGTATAGACCTCATACTTCATGGCCACGAGGAATTCTGTGCCCTGATATTCCAGAGTGACGATGATGGCGCCCGGCTGGATGCGGGCGCGCTCAGCCTCCGTAGGCTGCCGCCAGCTCCCTATCTCCAGCGAACTGCGCAGGAACCGATGCGGCGGCCGAGGGCTGAGCGAGATAAGGCGCAGCCATTCCAGATGAGTGTCCGTATAACGACAAACCCCCATCTGCCACCCGCGGGGCGGAAAGCAGATGGAGGCGTCAAAAGTACCCAGGGCGCGCCGCAGCTGACTGCGGCGCACCCCGAACAGAACTACTGCCAGTACCAGCAGGAACAGGAGCCCTGCCAGCGCAATGAACAAATAAGAGCTGCTCATTGGGAAGGGTCAGCGAGTCCCAGCGTTGGCTGCGTCGTTCATCTGAGCGTTGTCAGCGACAATCACTACGCGGTTGCTGTCGACGGAGAAGAAACCACCGTCAACGTTCACCGTGAAGCGGGCACCGGAGACCGGCTCGATGGCCATTTCGCCCTCGGCCAGAATGGCCAGCAGCGGGGTGTGGCCGGGAAGGATCCCGACGTCGCCCTCGCTGGTGCGTGCCTTGACCATCTTTGCCGCGCCGGACCACACGAAGTGGTCCGCTGCGACAATCTCAACTTCGAGTTCAGCAGTGTTCGCCATAGGGCTTACTTCCCGGTCTGCTCTTGGATCTTCGCCCAGTTGGCCATGACATCGTCCATGCTGCCGACGTTGAAGAAGGCCTGCTCGGCGATGTGGTCCACGTCGCCGTCGCAGATGGCCTTGAAGCCCTCAATGGTTTCCTTGATGGAGACCGTGGAGCCCTCGACGCCGGTGAACTGCTTGGCGGTGTAGGTGTTCTGCGACAGGAACTGCTGGATGCGGCGTGCACGTGCCACAACAATCTTGTCCTCTTCGCCGAGCTCGTCGATGCCGAGGATGGCGATGATGTCCTGCAGTTCCTTGTTCTTCTGGAGGATCTGCTTGACGCGGACTGCCGTGTCGTAGTGCAGCTGGCCCACGTACTGCGGGTCGAGGATGCGCGACGTGGAGGTCAGCGGATCCACGGCCGGGTACAGGCCGCGCGAGGCGATTTCACGGGAAAGTTCCGTGGTGGCGTCCAGGTGCGCGAACGTGGTGGCCGGGGCCGGGTCGGTGTAGTCATCAGCAGGCACGTAGATGGCCTGCATCGACGTGATGGAGTGACCCTTGGTGGACGTGATGCGCTCCTGCAGGAGACCCATCTCGTCGGCCAGGTTCGGCTGGTAGCCCACAGCGGAAGGCATGCGGCCCAGAAGCGTTGAAACCTCGGAACCTGCCTGCGTGAAGCGGAAGATGTTGTCGATGAAGAGCAGCACGTCCTGGTTCTGCACATCGCGGAAGTATTCCGCCATGGTCAGGCCGGACAGGGCCACGCGCAGACGCGTTCCCGGCGGCTCATCCATCTGGCCGAATACAAGGGCGGTGTCCTTGAGGACGCCTGCCTCTTCCATTTCAACCCAGAGGTCGTTGCCTTCACGGGTACGCTCGCCAACACCGGCGAATACCGAGGTACCACCGAAGTTGCGGGCCACACGGGTGATCATTTCCTGGATCAGCACGGTCTTGCCGACGCCGGCGCCGCCGAACAGGCCGATCTTTCCACCCTTGATGTACGGGGTGAGAAGGTCGATCACCTTGATGCCGGTTTCCAGCATCTCGGTGGAGCCTTCGAGGTCCGCGAAGTTCGGAGCCTTGCGGTGGATGGGCCAGCGCTCGGTGATCTCCAGCTGATCTTCAGCGACGTCCAGGGGCTTGCCCAGGACGTTGAAGATGTGGCCCTTGACGCCGTCGCCTACGGGGACGGAGATCGGTGCGCCGGTGTCCTTGACGGCTGCGCCGCGGACCAGGCCGTCGGTGGCCTGCATGGAGATGGCGCGCACGAGGTTGTCGCCGAGGTGCTGGGACGTTTCGAACGTGATGGTCTTGGTCTCACCGTTGAGCGTCAGCTCGGTGGTGAGGGCGTTGTAGATGGTGGGGATTGCGTCAGCCGGGAATTCGACGTCGACAACCGGGCCGATGACACGGGCGATACGGCCGGTGGCACCCGAGGCTACGGAATCAGATCCGTGCTCGACAGTTTGGGCAGTCATCTCTCTCACTTCACTCAGTTAGATGGCGTGTGGACTAAGTTTGCTTTGGTGGAACTGGTCCTGAAGCAGGCGCTAGGACGCGCTGAGCGCGTCGGCACCGGCAACAATTTCGGACAGTTCCTGGGTGATCTCGGCCTGACGGGCGTTATTGCGAAGTCGCGTGTACTTCTTAATAAGGTCGGAGGCGTTGTCCCCTGCGGACTTCATTGCACGCTGGCGGGCTGCAAGCTCGGAAGCGGCTGCCTGAAGCATGGCTGCGAAGATGCGCGACTCGATGTAGCGCGGCAGCAGTGCGTCAAGAACCTTTTCGGGCTCCGGCTCGTACTCGTACAGAGGCAGCAGCTCAGTCTCGGACTGTGCTTCTTCCTCCACGACCTCCAGCGGCAGCAGGCGGATCACCGTTGGTTCCTGGACAACCATCGACTTGAAGCGGGTGTAGACAATGTGGATTTCATCCACGCCGCCGTCTTCGTAGTCTGTGTTGAAGTCATCAAGAAGGGCCCTGCCGATTTCGCGGGCCGTTTCGAAGTCAGGTGCGTCGGTGTTTCCGGTCCAGACACGTGCGGATTCCCGGTCACGGAAATCGTAGTACGCCTGTGCCTTACGTCCCACCAGGTAGGTCTTGACCTCTTTGCCCTCTTCATGGAGCAATTCGACCAAGGATTCGCTCTGCTTGAGCACACTGGCGGAGTACGAACCAGCAAGACCACGGTCGGAAGTCATAACCACCATGGCTGCCCGGCGGATCTGCTCCGGCTCGGTAGTCAGCGGGTGATCGATTTCCGACTGGGACGCCACAGCAGAAACGGCACGGGTGATCGCATTGGAGTACGGCAATGACGCAGCCACACGGGTGCGTGCCTTTCCAATGCGAGAGGCAGCAATCAGCTCCATCGCCTTGAAGATCTTCTGCATCGACGTCGTCGAAGCGATCTTCTGACGGTAGACCCGAATTTGGGCTCCCATACTTTTCCTTTCAGTTCCTAGCGTTTGAACTAGGGGCTAAGGCATAGGCCAAGGGTTCCGCGTCCGGGCCGCTGGGGCCCGGACGCGGAACACCTAAGCCGCTAGCGCTTCTGCTTGACGATCTTTTCCTGGTCAACAGCGTCTTCGCCCAGGGCGGCATACTCTTCGTGGCCGGCGGCAACCAGGTGGTTGTCGCCTTCTCCGAAGAAGCCTTCCTTGAAGGAGACAACGCGCTTCTTAAGTTCCTCCACAGTGGAGTCCTCAAGCTTGCCCGTCTGTGCCAGGGTGGTCAGGACGGACGTGCTGTGCTTCAGGTGGTCGATGAACTCGCCTTCGAAGCGGAGCACGTCTTCCACGGGAACATCGTCCAGGTAGCCGTTGGTGCCGGCCCAGATCGAAACAACCTGTTCCTCAACCGGGTACGGAGCGTACTGACCCTGCTTGAGGAGTTCCATCAGCCGCGCACCGCGGGTGAGCTGCTGGCGGGTGGCTGCGTCCAGGTCCGAAGCAAACATGGAGAATGCCTGCATGTCGCGGTACTGGGCCAGTTCCAGCTTCAAAGTACCGGAAACCTTCTTCATGGCCTTCTGCTGTGCAGCACCACCGACGCGCGAGACGGAAATACCGACGTCGACGGCGGGGCGCTGGTTGGCGTTGAAGAGGTCCGACTGAAGGAAGATCTGACCATCGGTGATGGAGATGACGTTGGTCGGGATGTAAGCCGAGACGTCGTTTGCCTTGGTTTCGATGATCGGAAGGCCGGTCATCGAGCCTGCACCGAGCTCGTCGGAGAGCTTGGCGCAACGCTCCAGCAGACGGGAGTGCAAGTAGAACACGTCGCCCGGGTAAGCTTCGCGTCCCGGCGGACGGCGCAGCAGCAGTGACACGGCGCGGTAGGCTTCAGCCTGCTTGGAGAGATCATCAAAGATGATCAGGACGTGCTTGCCGCCGTACATCCAGTGCTGGCCGATGGCCGAACCGGCGTACGGTGCCAGGTACTTGAAGCCTGCGGGGTCGGATGCCGGGGAGGCCACAATGGTGGTGTACTCCATGGCGCCGGCCTCTTCGAGGGTGCGCTTGATCTCAGCAACCGTGGACGCCTTCTGGCCGATGGCTACGTAAATGCAGCGCACCTGCTTCTGGACGTCGCCGGATTCCCAGTTGGCCTTCTGGTTCAGGATGGCGTCAACAGCAATGGCGGTCTTACCCGTCTTGCGGTCACCGATGATCAGCTGGCGCTGGCCGCGGCCGATCGGGATCATGGCGTCGATTGCCTTGAGGCCCGTCTGAAGCGGTTCGTGAACCGACTTGCGCTGGGTTACGCCGGGTGCCTGGAGTTCCAGTGCACGGCGTGCCTCGGCCTGGATGGGGCCCATGTCATCCATGGGCTCGCCCAGCGGGTCGACAACGCGGCCCAGGAAGGCATCGCCCACGGGTACGGACAGGACTTCACCGGTGCGGTGAACTTCCTGGCCTTCTTCGATCCCGGCGAAATCGCCGAGTACAACGACACCGATTTCACGGGTGTCAAGGTTCTGGGCCAGGCCCAGTGTGCCGTCCTCGAACCGAAGCAGCTCGTTTGCCATGACGGAGGGCAGGCCCTCCACACGGGCAATGCCGTCGCTGGCGGTTGTTACGCGGCCAACTTCAACGCGCTCTGCGTTTCCGGGTTCGTAGGACGCCGCGAATTCGTTCAACGCATTACGGACGTCGTCGGCGTTGATGGTCAATTCGGCCATCTGCAGTCCCTGCTCTCCTGTGTTGTGATCATCGCTTGGTGCCGATGACCGTGATTAATTCTCAAATGATCTGAAACTGGTCTCAACCGTCCCGCGGGACGGCTAGACCGCGAGCTTCCGACGGAGGTCGGACAGACGGGAAACTACTGATGAATCCAGTATCTCGTCCCCCACTGCGATCCGCACGCCGCCGATCAGTGACGGGTCAACGTCGGCGTTGATCTTCAACTCACGGCCGTAGAGTCCATTAAGAGAGGACTGCAGACGCGAAAGCTGCTCTTGGGTCAACGGACGGGCGGCCCGAACCTCGGCGATCCAGCGCTTCTGGCGCCCGGCAACGAGCTCCAGGAAGCGTGCCACCAGGGCACTGGGCTTCAGGCCACGCGGATGCGTGACCGCCTGGCGGATCAGTACCAGTGCCGCGGGGCTGGCCCCGGGCACAATCTTCTCGGCCAGCGTGATCTTTGCTTCAGGCGAGGCCTGCGGCTCGGACAGTGCACGCTGGAGTTCGTGGCTGGAAGCCACCACCCGGTTGAACCGGATGAGATCGTCTTCCAGTGCATCGAGGCCGACAAGCCCTGATCCCCTGTTTTCTGCCGTTGCCGAAACAACAGTGGCAGCCAGTTCCTCGAGCGCATCACCCAAGTCACGCGGAGACCGCCAACGCGAGGAGACCAGATTGGCTGCAATGGCTTCAGCGTCGGCTGAAACCTTTCCGCCTACCAGCTGTGAAACCAGCGCCGCCTTGGCATCGCTTTCACGGGCGGGATCGGTCAGCGCACGCCGGACACCGGCGCTGCTGTCGAGAACGCCCAGGATTCCAAAGAGTTCCTCTGCCAGCGACAGGGACGCAAACGGAAGCTTGGCTTCCAGCTGCTGCCGTGCCGCGGCGAGTGATTCGCTCGATACTCCTGCCATTACCTAGCTGCACCTGCGTTCTCGTTTTCCAGTTCCCCAAGGAAACGGTCAACCACGCGGGCAGCGCGGGCGTCATCCTCGAGCGTCTCGCCGATGATGCGTCCGGCCAGCTCGGTTGCCAGGGTGCCAACCTCAGCACGGAGCGACGTTACGGCCGCCTGCCGTTCTGCGGCAATCTGCACCTGGGCCTGCTCGGTGATCCGAGCGGATTCAGCAGCAGCTTTAGCCTTCAGGTCCGCAAGAATCTGAGCGCCTTCGGCGCGTGCTTCCTCACGGATGGCGTTGGCTTCTGCCCGGGCATCTGAAAGCTGTGCCTTGTACTCCACCAGCGCTGCGCTGGCCTCGGCCTGGGCCTTCTCCGCTTTGGCAATGTTGCCTTCAATGGCTTCAGTGCGCTCCGCGTACGTCTTTTCGAAGCCCGGAACCACAAACTTGACGACGATGAACATCAGTATGGCGAAACTGATTCCCGTCACCAGGATTTCCCAGACGTTGGGAATCAGGGGGTTGGCGCCCTCAGAGGCTGCCAACATAATTACCTGATCCATAATGCACCCGTCCTATCTGCTTGGTGGGTCAGTCGGTTCGGACTAGACAATGAACGCGAGAACCAGACCAAGAATAGCGAGTGCTTCGGTCAGTGCCAGGCCAAGGAAGGCGATGGGCTGAAGGACGCGCTGTGCCTCCGGCTGGCGTGCAACGCCGCTGATGTAAGCGAAGAAGACGAGACCCACACCGATGGCGCCGCCGATTGCGGAGAGACCATAGCCGATTGCGTTGAGGCTACCTGCGATTTCCATGTTGATTTTTCCTTTCAAGATGCCCTGAGGGCAGGTTGCTTGGGGTTTCCCCGAAGGGGAAGTTTAGTTATCCCGGAGGGGAAGCTTAGTGATCGTCTGCCAGTGCGCCCTGGATGTAGATGGCGGTAAGCAGGGTGAAAACGTAGGCCTGGAGCACCATGATCAGTGCTTCAAGCATGTACATGGCGATGCCGCCGACCAGCACCAGGACAGACGAGGCCTGGAGGATGATGTTGTCCTGGAGAACCAGGAGGTATTCAATGCCGGCGCCGGCAAGCATGACAATCAAGTGCCCGGACATCATGGTGGCGAACAAACGCAGGCTGTGCGTGATCGGCCGGACCAGGAAATTGGAGATGATCTCAATGGGAACCAGAACGGGGAGGATGTACCACGGCACGCCCGAGGGCACTGTGGCCTTCACGAAGTACTTCATTCCGTGCTTCTTGATGCCAACACCGATCCATGTGAAGTACACGATCGCGGCCAGCAGGTAAGCACCACCCGGGTGGGAGAAGCTCGGCAACTGAATGAACGGAATGGCACCGTAAATGTTGTTGACGATGATGAAGAAGAACAGCGCGAAGAGGAAGGGGACGAACTTGAGGAAGTCCCGCTCGCCGATCACATCCTTGGCGATGCCGTTGCGGACGAATCCGTAACCGAATTCACCCAGGAACTGCAGGCGTCCCGGCACCAGCTGGCCCTTACGGGAAGCTCGAACAAAGATGACGGCAATGATGATGACCGAGAGGACGACCAGCAGCATCTGCTTGCCGACACCGGTGCCGTAGTCCGCGCCCCACGGGAGAATCTCAGGGAGGTGCATTTCGTCAATGGCCGGCGGAACGAATCCACCTTCATTAGTGGCCGGGAGTGCAAGCGCGATCAACGCGTTTCCTCTCTGCTGTGTCCTTCATCGGGCGTGTGAATCGGGGCAATACTGGTTGCCCGCTCTAAAAACTGTGGCATTACTGTTCGGCTTCTTCACGGTTGTGGGCTGGATGGCCGACGCTGGCTTTCGCAGGTTTGCTTCCGGTCAGGCCGTGGACTTTGGTCAGATAGAATCCGGCGGCTGCTCCAAAAAGGATACCGACGAGCACCAACCACTGAGTCTCGAACAGATTGTCCAAAAACCACCCTATCAAACCCCAGGCGACGATCCCGCCAATGATGTAGCTGAAGACGCGCATGCCCGAGTCGTACGTGTTTTCGGGATCGTAATCAGGCTTTTCAGACATCCATTTTCCCTTTGACTGATGTTTCTTCCCCCGCATTGTCGTCGTACAGCTGGAAACGAATCCGAGAGAAGGCACGGATTTCCGCAACCTGCCATACCACCACGGTCAGAAGCGCTGCGGTAAAGAACCACGTTGCCTCAAGCCAGTCCGGTCTGCCGATCAGAAGCAGCACCGCAGCAAAAACAGCCACTTTGACGATGTAGATCAGCGCAAACATGGCCATCGCGCCGTGCGGGTTGTCCCGGCCCACCACATGGACAATCAGCAGGCTGACGCCGCTGAAGGCAATGACGAGGGCCCAGCCAAACAGCACGCTGCCGACACCTGCGGTCCCGTCTACGACCAGGGACGCAACGATAAGGACTGCGGCAACCAGGCCGGTCCACATCATCGCGGTGCGGAAGATGCGCAGCCACGGATTCAGGGTGGGCCCTGAAGCGACAAGGGGACGTCCAGTCTGGGCACCGTCTGCGGGGCTCATAACTTTAGACATCCTTCGGGCTGGGGCGGGAATTGTGCCGCGTATTCTTCGCGACTCTTGAAATTCTACAGCACATAGAAGTCGCCTCCGCCCGGGAGACGTCACATACGCTCACACCCGGGCGCGCCGCCGGCCGAAGACCTTCGGAGAGAAAAGGTAAAACACCACTACGGCGGCGGCAAAGAGCGTCAGCGCAATCTTGGGCACATCCTCCGCTCCGGCGAGAACGAGGCCCGCTCCCCCGGTCAGCAGGGTGCAGACGGTCACCACGCCGGCGGACTGGAGATGGCTGAGACCAACGTCGGTCAACCGCTGGTAGACATGCTGGCGGTGCGCGGCATACCAGCGTTCACCCCGGCTCATGCGCAGCAGGAGGGTAGAGAAGGTGTCAGCGAGATAAATGAGGATCGGGAAGATCAGATACTCCACGGGAACCCCGGCCAAAAAGGCAGCAACCGCAATTCCGGAAACGCAGGCACCCAGGAGGTAACTGCCGACGTCGCCCATGAACACCGAACCGCGGCCCAGGTTCCATGGCAGGAACGCCGCAAAAGCGGCGGCAGTGACCGCACCGGCCACCGTCATCCACACATGGTCAGTGAGCTGGCCGGCCACCGCGTAGAGGACGCCGACAGCGATGCCGTGCAGCCCGGAGATCCCGTTGACGCCGTCCATGAAGTTGGCGACGTTGATGTAGGCGGCAATGGCAAGGGCCCCCACCGGAACCCACCAGTAGCTTTGCTCCATGGTCCAGACAAGCGCGGTGGTTCCCACGATGCCAAGGAGCAGCTGAAGTCCGGCCCGGACCCGGACCGACAGGCCGCGGAAGTCCTCGATCCAGCCCAGGAGTGACGCCGCGGCGATAACGGCCATCAGGATCGCCATGATGGACCGGTCAATGGCAACCAGTCCGGTCAGCAGGGATAGGCCCGTGCCCAGCAGGACACCCGCGGCGATGGTGACTCCCACACCGCGGATGATGACCTTGCTGTGCGAGGAGCGCTCGTTGGGGATGTCCAGGACGCCAAGGCGGCGCAGGAGAGGTATGAAGAGGAAGGGCAGCAGCAGGCTTGCGAGGAAGGCTGCCCCAATGCACAGGGCAAGGAGCATTAGCCGGTCCGCCGTTTCGCTGTTCCGTCGCTGCGGGGGCGGCGGGCAGTGCGTTCGCCGGGAACCGCGCCTCCGATTTCAGTGACCGGGGGCAGGATTTCACCGTGCGAATCCACACCGCACTTGTGTAGCCAGTCTTCGAATTTCAGGTCCGACGGGTTCAGTTCATCCACCGCAGTATGGGAAATCTTGGGATGCAGCGGACGGGAGTCATCTTCACCGGTGCCCACCAGGATTTCGTGCATCTTTTCGCCCTGACGAAGCCCTGTGAACACAATCTCTATGTCCTTGCCGGACATGGCGATCATCCGTTTTGCGACGTCGAGGATCTTCACCGGCTCCCCCATGTCCAGGATCAGGACTTCTCCGCCGCGGCCGATGGCCCCGGCCTGGATCACCAGCTGGCAGGCTTCGGGGATGGTCATGAAGAACCGGGTGACTTCCGGATCGGTCACGGTCAGCGGCCCGCCCTGCCGGATCTGCTCGGTGAACAGGGGCAGCATGGAACCCCGGCTGCCGATCACGTTGCCGAACCGCACCGACACGTAGCGGTCCTGGGTGCTGTGCGCCATCCACGCGGTGAGTTTCTCGGCCACCCGCTTGGAGTGCCCCAGCACCGTGGTGGGATTGGCTGCTTTGTCCGTGGAGATGTTGACGAAGTACTTGACCTTGGCCTTCTTGGCGGCCCGCAGGACGTTGGCGGTTCCCAGCACATTCGTCTTCCAGGCTTCCTGCGGATACTGCTCCAGCAGGGAAACATGCTTCAGCGCCGCAGCGTGGAAAACGACGTCGGGGCGGCGTTCGGTGAATATCTGCTCCAGCGCTGCGGGATCGCGGATGTCCGCCAGGACGGTGTCCCTGCCGTTCAGCAGGCCGTGTCCGGTAATGGACAGCTGGGTGAGCTGCAGTCCGGTTTCGTCGCGGTCCACCATAATCAGCTCGGCCGGATCAAAGGCGGTGATCTGGCGGCACAGCTCGGAACCGATGGATCCGCCCGCTCCGGTCACCAGGACCTTGCGGCCGGTGAGGTAGCCGGCCACCTCCTCCACATGGATATCCACGGGACGGCGGCCGATCAGGTCCTCAACGGCAACCTCGCGGAAATCGGTGAGGCCGGCACCGGCGCCCTTGCTCAGCATGTCCTTCAGCGGCGGCAATACCAGTACCCGGAGGTTCAAGCCCTCAGCATGGTCGGTGACCTCGCGCACCTGGCGGGCTTCGACGTCGGCGATCGCAATGATCAGGATAGTGGCGCGGGTGCGCTGGACAACCTCGCGCAGGTCCTGCAGCCGGCCCAGCACGGGCACGGTGGACAGCCGGAGATGTTTTTTCGCCGGATCATCGTCGATCAGGCCAACGGGATAGTAAGGGGAATCCGGGTCCTTCATCATCCGCGTCACGAGGGAACTGCCCAGGAAACCGGCGCCGTACACCAGCGTCCGCTGGGCCTCGTCGCCCGGACGCGCCTTGCCCTCGACATACATGCGCTTGAGGTAGCGGATGGCGGCCATGAACAGGCAGGCAAACGGGAAGGCGATCATGCCGGTGCTGCGGGGAATGTCGATGGCCAGGCCAAAGAGCGCACTGACGATGACGAGTATGGCGGAGACAACCAGCGTGACGATGGCCAGCAGCCGCATCTCGTGGAAGCTTCCGAAGCTGTACCTGCCGCGGTAAAGCGCGAAGGAGTAACCCACGATCAGCTGCACCAGCACGGCCACGCCGCAGAAGACGGCGACACCCCCGGGATTGATCTGGTCCACCGTGAGCTCGTACCGCAGCACCAGCGCCAGGACGATGGCCACGATCCAGGCCAGAGAGTCCAGAATGTACTGCGTCCACAGCCACAGCGCAGGCCTTTCGCCGCGGAAAGGACCGCTCTCGTCCGTGCTTGTCTGCCTCATAATCCTCAACGGGTAGTTCCCCGGTTCTCTTCTCGGTGATTGCAACACTGTTCGGAAGAATCCGGTGTAATAGACTGGAATCTCATCAGCATTCTAACTGCACACCCTTCTCCGTTCGGCTTGGGCCGCTCATCCGGGTTGCCTCGAAAGGATCATTTTGCCGGACTCCGTGGCCGTAGCAGCAGTAACGTTCGACCGCCCCGACGATGTGTCCACTCTGCTGGACTCGCTGGCCGCCCAGAGCGCCAACATTACCTCGGTGGCCTTGGTGGATTCAGGGAAGACGCCGGTTCAGGATATCGCTGAAGCTTCATCCGCGCCCGTTACGTACGTTCGATCCAACACAAACCTTGGTGGCGCCGGCGGTTTTTCGCTGGCCATCCTCACCGCCATGGCTTCCGGGGCGGACTGGATCTGGATTATGGACGACGACGCACATCCGGAGGATCCGAACTGCCTCGCCGCCCTGCTTGAGGCAGCTCAGAAGCACCAGATGGACGTGGTCCTTCCGCTGGTCGTGGCTCCCGGGCACCCGGATACCCTGTCCTTCCACTTCCGGTTGGACGGCAAGCTGACCCATGACCGTGCGCAGGTGGAGAAACTGGGCTTCATCCCCGACGTCGGGCATTTCTTCAACGGTGCGCTGATTCGCGCCGACGTATTTTTCCGTGTGGGCCTCCCTGATCTGCGCCTGTTTATCCGCGGGGATGAGACCGATTTCATGATCCGGCTGCGGCGCGCCGGAATCCGGTTCGGAACTGTCACTTCCGTAGCCCTGACCCACCCGGCGGCGTGGGCCGAAGTGCAGCAGGTTGCCGGTGAACGGCTGCACGTGCTGGTTCCCGAAAATGCCTTCAAACAGTTTTATTTCTACCGCAACCGCGGTCACCTGACATGGAAATACAAGCGGCTGCGCTCCTTCGCCGCTGACGCGGTGGGCTATCCCGTCCACTTTGCCAAGACCCGCGATCCGCGGGGCTTCGCCGCCTGGCTGCGTGCCTACGCTGCCGGTATGCGCGGACGCCGCTTCGGACCGCCGTCGGACTTCGGCTTCTGACATGGTCCGCCCCGAGGCGCCCTCCCCCGCAACGCCCTCCTCTGCCGATGAACTGACCCTGGTCATCGCCACCTTCAACCGTTCCGGATATTTGCGCGGACTGCTGGATTCCGTGGCTGCCCTGGAACCGGCACCGGAGCGGATTGTCGTGGTGGACAACGCCAGCACCGATGACACCCAGGACGTCATCACCGCCGCTGCCTCCCGGCTCGCCATCCCGCTAATCAACGTGCGGCTGCCCGTTAACGCCGGCGGCGCCGGGGGATTCTCCGCCGGCGTGGAGCGTGCCCTCAGCGAAGGCGCGTCTTGGCTGTGGTTAATGGACGACGACGTCGTTGTCCTCCCGGGTGCCGTGACGGCGCTTCGCAAGTGGACCGGAACGTACGGGTGCATCCACGGCAGGCGCCTGGACGAGGCCGGCAACCCGTTCTTCTGGCAGCACCGGTTCCTCCCGTTCCTGGGTATCCATGTTCCGGTCCGCGGCAATGTCTTTCGGGACAGTGCAGCTTTCACAACCAATGTGGGCTGCTTTGAGGGCATGCTGATTTCGGCTGATCTCGTGCGCCGCATCGGGCTTCCCGACGAGCGGTACTTCATCAACGGCGATGACGAGATCTACGGCTGGCTTGCCTCCCGCCTCACGGACGTGGTCTACGTCAATGACTTTGTGCTGCAGAAGGTCCGTCCACAGAAGCAGATCGATCTGGGCATCCGGCATTTGAATGATTCAAGTGACCTCAGCCGCTTCTATTCCATGCGCAACCGCGGCCATACGGGCCAGTACCTGCGGGCGCACGGGCGGTACAACCGCCTTGGGTTTGCGCTGGGAACGATGCTGACTGCCGGTAAGGAGATTCTGCGGCTGCTTGCCGTGGAGCACCGGGTTGCCGGGGCGCCGAGCCTGTGGCGCGGTTGGCGGGAAAGCCGGTTGATCCTGCACGATGGATCTTGGCAGCCTATGCCGGCGCTTGATCCGGCCCCGTCCCACGATCGGAAACACCAGGTTTGACGCACGACATTTCTCCGCACGATCCCGCCGTACAGAACTCCAGCGCAGCCGAGCCAACGACGTCGGCTGTTTGGGCCGTGCTCGGATCCTCCGGTTTTATCGGCAGCGCCGTCTGCGAATCACTGCGTGCCGCCGGACTTACCGTGCGCGCCGTTGCAGCTCCCCGGCTCGAATCAGCCGCCGAAGACGCAGCGGGGCTGCTTGAGGAAGCTTCCGCGCTGGCTGCAGTGCGGGCGGAACTCGCGGACGCCTTTGCCGGCGCGGACGTCATCATCAACGCGGCCGGCCTCGCCACGCCGGGAGGAACAGACTCCCCCGCGCTCCACGGGGCCAATGCGCTGCTGCCGCTGGTTGTTGCCGATGCTGCAGACGCCGCCGGGGTTCGCCGCTTCGTCCACCTGAGCAGCGCCGCCGTGCAGGGACATCGTCCGTTCCTGGACGAAACCAGCTACCTCCAGCCCTTTTCCGCCTATTCCCGGTCCAAGGCCCTGGGTGAACGCGGTCTGGCGGCACGGGCTGCCGGTGCCTGCGGCGTCGTGACCATCCGGGCCACCTCTGTTCAGGGACCGCAGCGGCCCACAACGGTCAGTCTTGCCCGTTTAGCCGCCTCTCCGCTCGCCAGCGTCGCCGGAGAGGGAACGGCGCCTTCCCCTGTCAGTTCAGTGGATTCACTCGTGCAGTTCATCCGCACCGTGGGACTGCACGCGGGCCGTGTTCCCGCCGTCGTCCTGCAGCCGTGGGAGCATGCCACGGTGGCAGGAGTGCTGGAGGCGGCGGGCGGCCGGAAGCCGCTGCGGCTGCCTCGATGGCTGTGCCGCAGCGCGCTCTGGAGCGGCTACCGGCTCTCTGCCCTCGCGGGCGAACGGCTGCACGGTCCCCTGCGCCGTCTGGAAATGATGTGGTTCGGCCAGCGGCAGGTTCCCGGGTGGGCCGAAGCGAGCGGCAACGTTCCCGAGCCCCGGGTGCAGGAAGTCCTGCGCTCTGTGCAGGTCCGGGAACCGGCGGACCGCTAACACACCTGCCCGAGCGGGAAAGGACAGCCTAGGCTGCGTCCTCCGATGGTCCCTGGACTCCCGGCACGACTTCCTGCAGCCGCTCCAAGCTGATCGCCCCCAGCCGGACCACCCGCAGGGTGTCGGACGTGGCATCGACGATGGTGGACGGCACTCCCGGCTCGCCGTGTTCCGGCCGGGGCCCGGCCTCCAGATAAACCTCCACCGACTCGGCCAGCTGCTCGCGGGCCTGCGCGGCAGTCTGCGCCGCCGGGTTGCCGGTGCGGTTAGCCGACGAGACCGCCAGCGGCCCCGTGAGGTTCAGCAGTTCCAGCGCAATCTTGTCATCGGGCATGCGCAGCGCAACGGTGCCCAGCGTGTCGCCGAGGTCCCAGGTCAGCGAGGGCTGGGCATGGAAAATCAACGTCAGCCCGCCGGGCCAAAAAGCCGAAGCCAGCGCCCGCGCGTCGTCGGACACGTCCACTGCCAGCCCGTCCATGGTCTGCATCCTCGGGATCAGCACGGGCGGCGGCATGGACCGGCCCCGGCCTTTCGATGCCAGCAGGGTAGCCACGGCCTGGGGAGAAAAGGCATCCGCGCCAATGCCGTAGACGGTGTCAGTGGGCAGGACCACGCACTGCTTTGCAGCTACGGCCTGCTGGGCTTTGGCCAGGCCTTCGCTTTGGCTCTGCGGATCAGTGCAGTCGTAAGTGGTAGTCACTTGTGTCCTTGTTCCTTCGAATCATTAGATCTGTTGATATAAGCGGGTCTGTGCATCAGGCCGGGAATGAAGTCCGCACTGCAGACGTCGCCCGCGGACGGCCGTTGAGGTCGGTGTGCGTGGCAACATTCCGCCAGCAGGCTTCCGCCGACAGGAGGGCAGCAATCCGCTCGGCCTGGACTTCGGCGTGTTCCATGACAAAGTAACCGTCCGGAAGCAGCAGCCGGGCAGCGGTGGCGGCAGCGGCCAGCGGCAGTTCCAGTCCGTCCTGCCCGCCGCCGTAGAGTGCCATGGCCGGATCATGCTCGGCGGCTTCCGGTTCATTGGGAACAGCTTCGGCGGGGACGTACGGCGGGTTGGATACCACCACGTCAAAGCTGCCGTTTTCATCCGAGAGAGCGGTCCGCAGGTCCGCGTGCAGGAGGCGGACTCCCAGCGGTTCGAGGTTTTGGCTCGCCCAGGCCAGGGCCAGCGGGCTCAGCTCGACGGCGGATACCTCAGCACCCGGAACTTCGGTGGCCAGGGCGGCGGCAATGGCACCGGAGCCGGTGCCAAGGTCCACCGCCCGAACCGCAGGCTTCCCGGCAGCGAGAACGGCACGGGCATGGTCGATGGCCAGCTGGGCCACCGTTTCCGTCTCGGGCCGGGGAACGAAGACCCCGGGCCCGACCTTCAGCTCGAGGTAGCGGAAGGACGCGGAACCAGTCAGGTGCTGCAGCGGCACGCGGGCCGCACGTTCGGCCACCAGCTCCTCATATCCTGCCGGAACCGGTGCATCGGTGAAGGCCAGCGCCTTCACCCTGCCGCGGGACTCCCCCAGCAGATGTGCGGCCAGCAGTTCGGCGTCCACGGCCGGAGTGGGCACCCCGGCTGCGGCCAGAGTGGCTGTTGCCTCACGCAAAGCCGCTGCCAGGGTGGTGGATTCCATCGGCTTACTTAGTTCTCGTCACCGATGGCGTCCAGGCGGGCCTGTTCATCCATTTCGATGGCAGCCTGCACCACGGCCTCAAGCTCGCCGTTCAGGACGGTGTCCAGGTTGTACGCCTTGTAGCCGGTGCGGTGATCCACGATCCGGTTTTCCGGGTAGTTGTACGTGCGGATACGCTCGGAACGGTCCATGGTGCGGATCTGTGACTTGCGGATGTCCGAGTTGGCGGCGTCGATCTTTTCCTGCTCGTGGGCCAGGATGCGGGAACGGAGCACGCGCATGGCGGCTTCGCGGTTCTGCAGCTGCGATTTCTCGTTCTGCATGGCCACCACAATTCCCGTGGGAAGGTGGGTGATGCGCACGGCGGAGTCGGTGGTGTTCACGGACTGTCCGCCGGGGCCGGAGGAACGGTAGACGTCGATCTTCAGGTCGTTCTGGTTGATCTCGACTTCTTCGGGCTCGTCCACTTCGGGCAGCACCAGCACGCCGGCTGCTGAGGTGTGGATGCGGCCCTGGGATTCGGTGACGGGGACACGCTGGACACGGTGCACGCCGCCCTCGTACTTCAGGCGGGCGTAGACACCCTCGGCCGGGTCATTGGAGTTGCCCTTGATGGCCATGGAGACATCCTTGTAGCCGCCCAGATCGGACTCGGTGGCGGAAATGATCTCGGTGCGCCAGCCGCGGTGCTCGGCATAACGGGTGTACATGCGCAGCAGGTCACCGGCGAACAGTGCTGCTTCATCGCCGCCTTCACCGCCCTTGACCTCGATGATGACGTCGCGGCCGTCATTGGGGTCGCGCGGAATCAGCAGGCGGCGCAGGGTTTCCTGTGCCTCATCCAGCTGTTCCTTCAGCACGGGAACCTCGGCCGCGAATTCCGGATCCTCCGCTGCCATTTCAGACGCTGCTGCGAGGTCATCCTCGAGGGCGTGCCACTTGTTGTAGGCGTCCACGATGCGGCTGAGCTCGGCATAGCGCCGCCCGAGCCGCCGGGCCAGGCCCTGATCCGCATGCACTGCGGGATCGGAAAGCCGCAGCTGCAGCTCTGCGTGCTCATCCAACAGACCCTGTATGGACTCAAACATCTTTTACATTCCTCTTTCGATGGTTGGAACCGGCCCAAAGCGGACGGTTCCATGGCAATTTCACGGCGGAGATTTTCGACTGCCCAACAGCAGTTTATCCGCGCCCGGCCACCTTACCTGTGCCCGGACTTCCGAGACCTGCGCATTAACTGCCAAGCCGCCCAGACTCCGGTCCGTCCGCGGAAGGCGGAGGCCGGAATATGAGCGGCTTGGTACGGCAGCTAGTTGTCCTTGGTGCCCAGGGTGGTCTGCTGGACCTGCATCAGGAACTCAACGTTGGACTGCGTCTCACGGATCTTTCCGGTGAGCAGTTCCAGAGCCTGCTGGGTGTCCAGGCCGGACAGGACGCGGCGCAGCTTCCACATGATCTTGACTTCATCAGGGGAAAGCAGGTTCTCTTCGCGGCGGGTACCGGACGCGTTGACGTCCACGGCCGGGAAGATGCGCTTGTCCGCGAGGTTGCGGGACAGGCGCAGTTCCATGTTGCCGGTGCCCTTGAATTCCTCGAAGATGACCTCGTCCATCTTGGATCCGGTTTCCACCAGGGCCGTGGCCAGGATGGTCAGCGAACCGCCGTTTTCGATGTTGCGGGCAGCACCGAAGAAACGCTTGGGCGGGTACAGCGCCGAGGAGTCGACACCGCCGGACAGGATCCGGCCCGACGCCGGAGCGGCCAGGTTGTAGGCACGGCCCAGGCGGGTCATGGAGTCCAGGAGGACGACGACGTCGTTGCCCATTTCCACGAGGCGCTTGGCCCGCTCGATGGCGAGTTCGGCAACCGTGGTGTGGTCATCGGCGGGACGGTCGAAGGTGGAGGCAATAACCTCGCCCTTCACCGTGCGCTGCATGTCCGTGACTTCTTCGGGACGCTCGTCCACGAGGACCATCATGAGGTGGACCTCAGGATTGTTGATCGTGATGGCGTTGGCGATTGCCTGCAGGATGAGGGTCTTGCCGGCCTTGGGCGGGGAGACGATCAGGCCGCGCTGGCCCTTGCCGATCGGCGCCACGAGGTCAATGACACGCGGGCCGATCACCTTGGCGGAGGTCTCCAGGCGCAGGCGCTCGGAGGGGTACAGGGGAACCAGCTTGGAGAATTCCACGCGGTCCTTGTTGTCCTCGGCGGGCTTGCCGTTGACCGAGGTCAGGCGAACCAGTGCGTTGAACTTCTGACGCTGGTTGCCGCCCTGGTTCTCGCCTTCGCGCGGTGCGCGGATGGCACCGACGACGGCGTCACCCTTGCGCAGGTTGTACTTCTTGACCTGGGCCAGGGATACGTAGACGTCGTTCGGGCCCGGCAGGTAACCGGAGGTGCGGACAAACGCGTAGTTCTCCAGGACGTCCAGGATGCCGGCTACGGGCAGCAGGACGTCGTCGTCAGTGACCTCGACGTCGTCGACGTCCGGGTTCTGGTTCCGGTTGCGGCGGCGCTCGTTGCGGTCGCGGAAGCGGTCGTTCCGGTCGCTGCGATCGTTGCGGTCATTCCGGTCGTTGCGGTTGCGGTTGCGGCGGTTGCGCCCGCGTCCGTTCTCGTCGCCGTCGTTGTCGCGGCTGTCGCTGCGGTTGTTCTCGCGGTCATTGCGGTTGTTCTCGCGCTCGCCGCGGTTGTTGTCACGGTCATTGCGGTTGTTCTCGCGCTCGCCACGGTTATTCTCGCGCTCGCCGCGGTTGTTCTCGCGGTCATTGCGGTTGTTCTCGCGCTCGCCGCGGTTATTGTCACGCTTGTTCTCACGGCTGTCGCTGCGGTTGTTGTCGCGGCGGTCCTCGGCAGCGTTGGCGTTGGCTCCCGTGCCGTTCTCCGAGGCATTGGACGGAGCAGAATCGGCATTCGACTGCTCGGCCTTGCTGTTGTCGGAACGGCCGTTCTCGGAGGTGCCGTCACTGTCCGCACGGCGGCTGCGTGAACGGCGGTTGCTGCGCTCGCGCTGCGGCTGCTCTTCGCGCGGAGTCTCCTCGCGGGAGTTCTCCTCCCGCGGAGCCTCGGCCTGTGCGGGCTCAGCAGCGGTCCGGGCGGGTGCCTCGGCGGCAGGCGCAGTGACTACTCCGTCACTGGCAGCGCGGCGGTTGCGGTTGCGGGTCCGCGCCGGACGCTCGGGGGCTGTCTGCTCTGCGGCCGGAGCCTCAGCTGCAGCCGGGGCGGCGGAACCTGCTGTGGCAACGTCGGCCTGGGCAGTCTCGGTCTTGGCACCGCGGACCGGCCGGTCGGCGACTGCGCCGCCCCGCTGATGGTTGGAGATCGCCGTCACGAGATCTCCCTTGCGCATGCGGGATCCGCCGGTAATACCCAGCTGGCCGGCAAGCGCCTGAAGCTGAGCGAGCTTAAGGCCAGCCAGTCCGGAGCTTTTTGAAGTCGCTTCGCCGTTGGTTCCGGCGGTAGCTGAGTCCACACCTGTTGTCAGGTCAGTGGTATCGGTCACGAAGGATCCTTCCCCCTCGTCGGGCGGTCCGGCGCAGTGCCGGCCGCGGATGATTTGATCCTGGTCCCCCTATGGTCAGACATGGGGGGCAGGGTTCGCCGGTTCCGGCAAGAGCCGGGCAACGGCGAATCTACTGGGTGCCTCTTGGAAAGAAATCCACAGGAGTTTGGTCAGCTTTGCTGCCGAACTACGCGGCATTCAAGGGAACTGACCTTTTCTTGGCAGTACCCGAAGGCTGCACCGGGGATTGCGCTTCCGCAGTTGAATAAGAGTATTCAAACACGATGCTTGGACAGTATGCCCCTGACAGCGAGTTTTCAACAAATACTCAGGGCGGTCCAAGTATGGACGGCCTGGATGCGGGAGCACAAAAGACGGTTAGTACCGCTGGTGCTCTTCCACTCTAGCACCATCACGATCAACACTCAGCCGCAAAACACGCCATAAATGAGCAGCTTTAGCGTCCGCAAGATGCCGGGCAATCAGGTGCTCGGCCCGCTGTGCCTGGTCCTCGCCGTTGGCCAGCGCCATGACCGTGGGCCCCGCACCGGAAATGACCGCGGCGATGCCGTGTTCACGCAGGTACCGCATCAGTGCCGCGCTGGGCTCCATGGCCGAAGCGCGGTAGTCCTGATGCAGGAAATCCACCGTTCCCGCCGGCAGCAGGGAGGGTTCCGCGGCGAGGGCATGAATCAGCAGGGCGGCCCGTCCCGAGTTGGCAGCGGCGGCCGGATGCGGGATCTGCGCGGGAAGCAGCCCGCGGGCACTCTCCGTGGAGAGTTCAGTGGCCGGGACCGCAGCAACGGGGATGATGTCGCCGTGCACCGGTGCACTGACAGAGCGAAAGGCCCCCTCTTCTTCCCAGGAAATCGCCAAACCGCCGGCCAGCGCCGGGGCCACATTGTCCGGGTGGCCTTCCAACCGGGAACACAGGTCCAGCAGCGCAGCTGCATCCAGCCGGTGATCCCGTGGCAGCAGGGCGTTGCCGGCCAGCACGCCGGAAACGATGGCCGACGCCGAAGAGCCCAGCCCCCGGCCGTGAGGGATGACGTTCTCCGCGTCCAGCTGCAGTCCGGGAAGGGAAAACCCTGCGGACTCCACGGTTTCCCTGATGGTCCGGACCACCAGGTGCGTGTCATCGGTCGGCAGCCTTCCGGCACCCTCGCCGGTGATGCGCACCGTGGTGCCCGGCTCACCGGACGTGCGCACCCGCACAGTGTCATACAAGCCAACAGCCAGGCCCAGGCTGTCAAAGCCCGGGCCCAGGTTGGCGCTGGTGGCGGGAACCCGCACGGTCACGTCCTGGCCGGCGGCCACTGCTCCGGTTACCGCTCCCGGCACAGGCACTGACGCAGCGCGGGGCAGGGCAGCGGAATCACTTGCATGCATATCTGTTAGCCCGCAGCCTGTGCTTCCAGGCCCAGCGCGGCGGCAACGGAGACGACGTCGAAGTCCACCTTGGTGGGTTCAACATCGGAACCGTCGGCGGTACGCAGGGCCCACTGCGGGTCCTTGAGGCCGTGGCCGGTGACGGTGATGACAATCTTCTTGCCCGTGGGTGCCTCGCCGGCGGCGTGCTTCTTGAGCAGCCCGGCCACGCCTGCGGCGGAGGCCGGCTCCACAAAGACGCCTTCCCGGGATGACAGCCAGCGGTGCGCTTCGAGAATCTCGGTGTCAGTCACTGCTTCGATCAGGCCGCCGGACTCGTCGCGGGCAGCAATGGCCTGCTCCCAGGAGGCGGGGTTGCCAATACGGATGGCGGTGGCAATGGTGTCCGGATCCGTCACCGGATGGCCCTTTACCAGCGGTGATGCACCCTCAGCCTGGAAGCCCCACATCACGGGAGTCTTTGTGGCCACCGGCGCCAGTTCCTTGCCGGCGACGTTGGTGTAAGGCTCGGAGTATTCCCGGTAGCCCTTCCAATACGCGGTGATGTTTCCGGCGTTGCCCACCGGCAGCAGGTGGTAATCGGGGGCATCGCCGAGGTAGTCCACCACTTCGAAGGCAGCGGTCTTCTGTCCTTCGATACGGGCGGGGTTTACGGAGTTCACCAGGAACACCGGGTAGGCCTCGGCGAGCTTGCGGGCCACATCCAGGCAGTTGTCGAAGTTGCCGTTGACCTGCAGCAGTTCAGCGCCGTGGGCAATGGCCTGGCTGAGCTTGCCCATGGAGATCTTGCCGTCCGGAACCAGCACGGCGCAGGTGATGCCGGCCTGCGTGGCGTACGCGGCGGCCGAGGCGGAGGTGTTGCCGGTGGAGGCACAGACCACGGCCTTGGCACCGGATTCGACGGCGGCCGTCATGGCCATCGTCATCCCGCGGTCCTTGAAGGAACCCGTGGGGTTCATGCCCTCGACCTTGAGGTAAACCTCATTGCCGGTCAGTTCGGAGAGGGCCTTCGCTTTCACCAGCGGAGTGCCGCCCTCACCGAGGGTGATGATCTCGGTGCTCTCGGTTACGGGAAGACGATCGGCGTATTCGGCGATGACGCCGCGCCATTGATGAGCCACGGTATTAGACCCCTTCTACCCGCAGGACGGATGTGACTGAATTGATGATGTCCAGGCCCTTGATGGCCTCGACGGTGGCTGCCAACGCAGCTTCGGATGCCCGGTGCGTAACGAAACGCAGTTCGGCGGACGAGGCCGTGCCGTCAGCATGGATGGTCTGGCGCATGGTTTCGATGGACACGCCGTGCTCGGCGAAGACCTGCGCCACCGCAGCCAGGACGCCCGGCTGGTCGGTGACCTGCAGGCCGATGCTGTAGCTGGTGGTGACCTTGGCGAACGGCAGTGCCGGTACGGAGCCGGTGGGCGTTTCAGCGCCGAGCGGTCCACCCAGGACCAAGCGGCGGGCGGTGGAGACGACGTCGCCCATCACCGCCGACGCGGTGGGTGCGCCGCCGGCGCCCTGGCCGTAGAACATGAGCTCGCCGGCGTTTTCTGCTTCCACGAACACTGCGTTGAAGGCACCGTGCACCGCGGCGAGAGGATGCGTGCGCGGCAGCAGCGTGGGGTGCACGCGCACGCTGACGCCGGGTTCGCCGTCGTTGTCCAGCTTTTCCGCGATGGCCAGCAGCTTGATGACGAAGCCGGCGTCCTTCGCCGCGGCAATGTCATCGGCGGTGACGGAGGAGATGCCCTCGCAGGAGACGTTGGCCAGGTCAAAGTTGGTGTGGAAGGCCAGCGAGGCGAGGATGGCGCCCTTTGACGCAGCGTCGTGGCCCTCGACGTCGGCGGTGGGATCGGCTTCGGCGTATCCGAGACGCTGGGCATCAGCCAGGGCGTCGGCGAACTGGGCGCCGGTGCTGTCCATGGCGTCCAGGATGTAGTTGGTGGTGCCGTTGACGATGCCCATGACCTTGGTGATCCGGTCGCCGGAAAGGCTGTCCCGGATGGGGCGCAGGATGGGAATGGCTCCGGCGACGGCCGCTTCATAGGCCAGCCGCACCCCGGCTGCGTCGGCCTTTTCGAACAGTGCGGCGCCGTCGGCAGCGAGCAGGGCCTTGTTGCCGGTGACTACGGAGGCGCCGTGTCCGATGGCGTGCAGCATCAGCGTGCGGGCCGGCTCCATGCCGCCCATCAGTTCGATGACGATGTCCGCACCCTCCACCAGCTTTTCGGCGTCGGTGGTGAACAGGTTCCGCGGCAGGTCCGTGTCGCGCGGCGCGTCCGGATTGCGCACGGCGATGCCGGTCAATTCCATCCGGGCACCGGTGCGTGAGGCCAGGTCTTCGGCGTCGTCAAGAAGGATCCGGGCAACCTGCGAGCCAACGTTTCCGCAGCCCAACAGGGCAACTTTCAGGGTCTTCATGGTGCGTGCCTTCTCCTTCAGCGATTCGGGCGGTCGGACGCCGGCGTTTCTACGTCCCGGGCCAACAGGTCTTCTTCGGTTTCTCCGCGGATGATCAGCCGTGCAGCACCGTTTGATACGGCAACCACGGGCGGACGGGCAATGTAGTTGTAGTTGCTGGACAGGGCCCAGCAGTACGCACCCGTTCCCGGAACGGCCAGCAGATCGCCGTCACCGGTGTCCGCCGGAAGATAGACGTCCCGAACCACTATGTCCCCGCTCTCGCAGTGTTTGCCAACTACGCGTGACATAACGGCGTCATGTTCGGACGTCCGCGAGGCGAGCACTGCCGAATAGTCTGCGTCGTACAGCACGGGGCGGGCGTTGTCGCTCATGCCGCCGTCCACTGAAACGTACCGGCGTTCGGCGGTCCCGCCGTCGGCCGTGTCCACGCGGACCGTCTTGACGGTGCCGGCGCGGTACAGAGTGAAAGTGGTGGGGCCAACAATGGCACGGCCGGGCTCAATAGAGATCCGCGGCACGGCCAGGCCCAGCTCGGTGCAGGTGGTGCCGACGACGGCGGCCATCGCCTGCGCAATTTCAGCCGGCGGACGCGGGGTGTCGGCTTCGGTGTAGGCAATGCCGTAGCCGCCGCCGAGGTCCAGCTCCGGCAGTTCGACGCCGTGCGCAGCCTTGACGTCCGACAGGAAGCCGAGCAGCCGCTTGGCGGCCAGCTCGAAGCCTTCAGGCTCGAAGATCTGTGAACCGATGTGGCAGTGCAGGCCCAGCAGGCGGATGCCCTTGGCTTCCAGCGCAGCGGCCACAGCGGCAGCGGCCGGAGATACGCCGCCGGTAGCCGGATCCGGTGCCATGGAAAGGCCAAACTTCTGGTCCTCATGGGCCGTGGCAATGAACTCATGCGTGTGCGCATGCACTCCGGGCGTCAGCCGCAGCATCACGTTGGCCTGTTCGCCGCGGGACACCGCGAGGGCGTCCAGGCGGTGCAGCTCGGCCATGCTGTCCACGACAATCCGGCCCAGGCCCATGTCCAGGGCTCGGGTCAGCTCTGCGTCGGACTTGTTGTTTCCATGCAGGCCCAATTCAGTGCCCGGGATCCCGGCGCGAAGGGCAACGGCCAGCTCACCGCCGGAGCAGGTGTCCAGACGCAGGCCTTCTTCACGCACCCAGCGGGCCACCGCGGTGCAGAGGAACGCCTTGCCCGCATAGTAGACGTCCACTCCCCCGCACAGGTCGGCAAAGGCGGCGTCGAAGGAGTCCTTGAAGTCCCTGGCGCGGGCGCGGAAGTCCGCTTCGGAGACCACGAACAGCGGCGTGCCGAACTCCCGTGCCAGGGCGGAGACGGACACTCCCGCCACTTCCAGTTCGCCGTTGGCTGCGCGGCTGACGTCGCGGGCCCACATTTGCGGGCGCAGTGCATTGGCGTCCGCCGGGTGGCTGAGCCATTCGGGGGCGAGCGGGGAAACAGTCATGGATTACATCCGTTCCGGTGCGGAGACTCCCAGCAGGCCCAGGCCGTTGGCCAGGACCTGGCGGGTGGCAAGGTTCAGCCACAGGCGGGTGCGGTTCACATCGGTGATTTCCTCGTCGCCCTGGGGGGCGATCCGGCAGGCGTCGTACCAGCGGTGGTAGGTGCCGGCGATGACTTCCAGGTGGCGGGCCACGCGGTGCGGTTCGCGGAAGGCGCTGGCCTGCGCGACGACGCCGGGGTACTGTCCCAGCGCGGCCAGCAGTTCGCCTTCGGTGGGATGGGTCAGCAGCGACGCGTCGAACGCTGAATCATCCACGCCGGCGGCCTCGGCGTTGCGGGCCAGGGCGTAGGTGCGGGCGTGGGCGTACTGCACGTAGAACACCGGGTTCTCATTGCTGCGCTTGGTCAGCAGGTCCAGGTCAATGTCAATGTTGGAGTCGGCGGAGAAACGGGCCAGCGTGTAGCGGGCGGCATCCACGCCCACGGCGTCCACCAGGTCCTCGAGCGTGACCACGGTGCCGTTGCGCTTGGACATGCGCACGGGCTTGCCGTCCTTGACCAGGTTCACCATCTGGCCGATCAGCACCTCAACGCACTCCGGGTCGTGCCCCAGGGCGGCGGCAGCGGCCTTGAGCCGGGCCACATAGCCGTGGTGGTCGGCGCCGAGCATGTAGAAGTTCAGGTCAAAGCCGCGGTCGCGCTTGTTCTGGATGTAAGCGATATCCCCGGCGATGTAGGCGGCGTTGCCGTCGGACTTGATGACCACGCGGTCCTTGTCATCGCCGAACTCGGAAGAGTTCAGCCACCAGGCGCCGTCCTTTTCGTACAGGTTCTTGGAGCCCTTGAGCTGTTCCAGGAGCTTGTCCACCTGGCCGTTTTCGTGCAGGGAATCCTCATGGAAGAAGACGTCGAAGTCCACGCCGAAGTTGTGCAGGGATTCCTTGATGTCGGCAAACATAAAGTCCACACCGGCGGCCCGGAAGTGTTCCTGCGCTTCGGCGTCGGGCAGTTCCATGATGTCCGGTTCAGCGGCCAGGATGCGGTTGGCAATGTCCTCGATGTAACCGCCGGCGTAGCCGTCTTCGGGAGCCGGCTCGCCCTTGGCCGAGGCCAGCAGGGACCGGGCGAAGCGGTCAATCTGCGCACCGTGGTCATTGAAGTAGTACTCGCGGGTGACTTCGGCGCCCTGGGAAGAGAAGATCCGGGCCAGGGCGTCGCCAACGGCGGCCCAGCGGGTTCCGCCCAGGTGGATGGGCCCGGTGGGGTTGGCGGAAACGAACTCCAGGTTGATCCGGGTGCCTTTGAGGACTTCCGAGGTGCCGTAGGACTCGCCGGCATCCACGATGGTCTTGACCAGCTCACCGGCGGCACCGGCGTCGAGCGTAATGTTCAGGAAGCCGGGCCCGGCAATGTCCACCTTCGCGACGCCGTCGATCTTTTCGAGGCGTCCCTTGAGGATTTCCGCGAACTGGCGGGGGTTCATTCCGGCCTGCTTGGAAAGCTGCAGGGCAATATTGGTGGCCCAGTCGCCGTGGTCGCGGTTCTTCGGACGCTCCACGCGCACCTCCCGGGGCACGTCGATGCTGAAATCACCGGCATCGATGGCGTCTTGGAGGCAGGCAGTTACGGCGGAGGAAAGTTCTTCAGGAGTCACCGGTTAAGCATAGCCTCCGGGCAGGTGCCGGTCCGCGAACTGTGACGACGCCGCGGACCGCCCCGGCTGTCCCCGGGTCCGCCCGGTGGGCAAATCAACACCCCGTGCGCAGGCGAAGCGCAACCGAATACGTTGTAATGGATAGGGATCCCGCCTCCAAGGAGAGAAATTGACCCCCTCACACAAGACCATGCTGTTCGCCGCCGCTTCCCTGACCCTGGCCTCTGCCGCCTGCGCCCCGGCGTCCGACGACGGCGCCTCCGCCAATCCGGAATCTGCGCCCCCGGCTGCCGGATCAGCCGTCCGAACCGGCAACTACGCAGACGGGGAATACTCCGCGCAGGGCAGCTACATTCCCCCGTCCAACCAAACCGAGGAAGTGGACGTGACCCTGACGCTGGAAGGCAATGTGGTCACCTCCCTGGACGTTCAAACGTCCGGCAACAACCCCACGTCCAAGCAGTACCAGCGCGAATTCACCTCCGGCATCCAGGAACAGGTCGTGGGCAAGAACCTTGATGAGCTGAACGTGGACAAGGTTGCCGGCTCGTCACTGACCAGCTCCGGTTTCAACAAGGCGCTGGACGCCATCCGGACGGAAGCCGCGAGCTGACGCTTCCATGCCGGATTTCAGCTTCGAGGCCATCGGCACCGCCTGGACCGTGAGCACCGCCACCCCGGTGACTGAGCAGGAGCGGGCAGCCGTGACAGAGCTGGTGGAATCCTATGACCGGACCTACTCGCGGTTCCGGCAGGACTCGGTCATCGCAGCGCTTGCCGCAGCACCGGGGACGGTGGACCTTCCGGTTTCCGCCGCACCGCTTCTCACCCTCTTTGATACCCTCCACCGGCTCAGCGGGGGCGCGGTAAATCCTTTGGTGGGCTCGTCGCTGGAGAAGCTCGGCTACGACGCGGCGTACTCGTTTGCCTCCGCCGGCCCCTCCCCGGCGCCGGACTGGGCGGCTTCGGCGTCCTGGCAGGTGCTGGGGAACCGAACCGTGCTGAGTACCTCGGCGCCGGTAACCTTCGACATTGGTGCCGCGGGAAAGGGACAGCTTGTTGACCTGGTCTTCGAACTGCTCCGTACGGCCGGGCACCGGGAGTTGACGGTGGACGCCGGTTCCGACCTGCGGCACAGCGGTCCCCGCGCCCTGCAGGTAGCTCTGGAACACCCGTATGACACCGCCCGGGCCGTCGGCGTGCTTCCGCTGCACAACCGCGCGCTGTGCGCCTCGGCGTCCAACCGCCGGCAATGGGGAGACGGGCTGCACCATATTGTTGATGCAGGGACCGGCCGTCCCGTCGAGACGGTGGCAGCCACCTGGGTGCTGGCTGATAACGCTATGACCGCCGACGGGCTGGCCACCGCACTGTTTTTCACCGACCCCGGCACGCTCGCCGAAGAATTCGCCTTTGACTATGTGCGGATGTTTTCGGACGGGCGGGCCACTTTCTCAGATGCCATGGCTGGAGTTCTTTTTTCATGAGTCTTTCCCTGTCCGCCGCGTCCCGCAGGCTGGACGCTTTCGCCGGCCGCTGGACGATGTACCGGCTGACCACCCTGCTCCTGCTGGCGATGACGGCGTGGTCCTTTGTGCTTTCCGCGGCGGGGCAGCTGTTCTACGCCCCGGCCGAGCTCGCCGCCACCGCTGCCACCGCCGTCGTGTCCGCTCTGGTGGCCAGCCGGGTCATGGGACTGCTCTTCCGGACCCGCCCGCAGACCGACTCCTCCGTCATCACCGGGTTGTTGCTCTACTTCCTTTTCTGGCCCACCACCGAAGGATCCCAGCTGTTGACCGTGGCACTCGCGGCCGGGGCTGCCACGGCGTCCAAGTACCTGCTGGTGTGGCACGGCCGGCACATCTTCAACCCCGCCGCTTTCGGTGCCGCAGTGTTGGCTGTGACGGGCCTAAACAGCGCCGTGTGGTGGGTGGCGGCACCGCTGATGCTGGTGGTGGTCCTGCCCGCCGCCGCGCTGATCCTCTACCGCAACCGGCTGCTGCCCATGGCCGGAGTGTTCCTGCTGGCCTCGGGGGCGATCATTGTGGCGCGTTTCCTGTCCGGCGGGGAACCGCTGACGACGGCGCTTGCCACCCTGATCGCTTCCTATCCGGTGCTGTTCTTTGCCGGCTTCATGCTGTCCGAGCCTCTGACCCTGCCGCCCCGGCGCGTCCAGCGCCTGCTGGAGGCCGCCGTCGTCGGCGTCCTGTTCGCCGTGCCGCTGAACCTGGGACCCGTGTATATGTCCCCGGAGCTTGCCCTGCTCATCGGGAACCTGCTGGCCTTTGCCTTGGCACCGCGTGCAGGCATCAGACTGCGGCTGCGCGAAAACCGGGCCCTGACACCCACGGCGAGGGAGCTGGTGTTTGAACCCCTGCGACCGCTGACGTTCCGGCCGGGACAGTACATGGAGCTGAGCCTGCCCCACGCCAGCCCGGATGCCCGCGGCGTCCGCCGCATCTTCAGCCTCACCACGGCGCCCGAAAAGCCGGACACAGTGGCCGTGGGACTGCGTGCCACAGAACCGTACAGCTCCTTCAAGTCCACCCTCCTGAAGCTGAAGCCGGGGGCCGTAGTTTCCGGAACCACGGTGGCCGGGGACTTCCTGCTCCCCCGCGATCCGGGCGTTCCACTGCTGCTGATCGCGTCCGGCGTCGGCATCACTCCGTTTATGAGCCAGCTGCGTTCCCTCGCTGCCCGCGGGAGCACCGGGGAGAGCACCGGGGAGAGCACTGGGGGATCCCTCGGACGGGACGTGGTCCTGGTCTATGCGGCGTCCTCGGTGGAGGAGCTGGCGTATGCGGCGGAACTGCACGGGATGGGAATCCGCGTTTTGGTCTGCACGCCCACCGATCCGAAGATCAGCGGATGGACCTGGCTGGGCCCAGGGCTGCCGGGCGCTCAGGCGCTCGCCCAAGAGGTTCCGGACGCTGCCCGGCGTGCGGCGTACGTGTCCGGATCGCCGTCGGCTGTTGCCGTTGCCCGTGCCGCGGTCCGCGGTGCCGGCGCCCGTTCAGTAAAGACTGACGCCTTCCTGGGCTATTGATTTCCGCCGCGTTTTCACACGGCGCGCCGGACCTGCTAAGCTTCTTGAGTCCCACAGGACCTGCCGGTTTACCGGTGTCCTTGCCCTCGTAGCTCAGGGGATAGAGCGGTTGCCTCCGGAGCAACAGGCCGTAGGTTCGAATCCTATCGAGGGCACATTGAGACACGAAAGGACCCCGCACAAGTTGCGGGGTCCTTTTGCGTTGCGGATCAACTGATTATTTGGTGCCCGGCCACTTCCGGCACCGATTGAAACATGCCAGTGCACCACCGTGCTGCCGAAGATGACACGGCAACCGCGGGCAGCACCACGTATTTACTCTCGTGTGCCGGCGAAAAACTTCCGAAAAACCCTTGCGCAGGGCGGGCTGGTCAGCGGTAGGGTGTGCCACATACCAACCGGTCGGTTCCTTCGTGTGGGAGCGTCCCGACCGGGCAAGACACCACCGCCACGAGAAACACGGATCACCACCCCATGAAGACCCTGAACATCAAAGAACAGCTGGCCCGCGTTTCAGTGGACCTCTTCGCCACGCAAGGCTATGCCAAAACCAGCGTCCAGCAGATTGTTGACGCGGCCGGAGTCACCAAGGGCGCCCTCTACCATTACTTCGATTCCAAGGACGATCTGCTCTTCGACATCTATGACCGCATCCTTACGCTGCAGCACCGCAATCTCGAAGAAATCACGGCGCGGAATCTTCCGGTGGAGGAAACGGTCCGAATGGCGTGTGAAGACGTCCTCATTACTTCGATCGAATGGATCCGCGAAGGGGCCGTCTTTTTCCGTTCCCAGCACATGCTCAGCACGGATCGGCTGGAAGAAGTAAAGAGACGGCGCCGCCGCTACAGCGAAGTCTTCGGCGCCCTGATTGTCCGCGGCCAATCCGAAGGTGTTTTCCGCAGCGACATCCCCACCGCCGTCCTGGTGGCCAATTTCTTCGCCAATCCGCACTATCTCTCGTATTGGTACCAGCCGGACGGACCCCTGACCAAACAGCAGGTCGCGAAGCATCTGACCGATTTGTACCTCGCCGGGCTCCGGCCTGCCACATCAGGAGGATCAGCACATTGAAAGCCTGGAACGTCGTTACCCTTGCCGAACCCCGTGACGCGATGCGCCTCACGGAACAGCCCTCCCCCACCGCTGCCCCGGGCTCGCTGGTGTTGAAGACCCTTGCCGTGGCCCTGAACTTCCCTGATGTGCTGCTGTGCCGCGGGGAGTACCAGGAGAAGCCCGAGCTGCCCTTCGTGCCCGGCATCGAGCTCTGCGGCACCGTCACCGGAATCGGCGACGGCGTCACCGGCTTCCGGCTGGGCGACCGCGTGATTGCCACGCATCTGGGCGTCATGGCGGAGGAAGTGCAGGTTCCTGCCGCAACGGCCTTCCCTGCGCCCGGGTCCCTCTCCGACGCGGAAGCCGCCGCTCTGTGCATCGGATACCAGACCGGCTACTTTGGACTGCACCGCCGGGCACGGATTGCGCCCGGCGAAACACTGCTGGTCCATGCGGCAGCAGGAGGCGTGGGGACGGCAGCCGTGCAGTTGGGCAAGGCTGCCGGCGCCACCGTGATTGGGGTGGTGGGCAACGAAGCCAAGCGCCGGATTGCCGAAAAGGCCGGAGCGGACATCGTGGTCAACCGCACCACCGAAGATTTTGTCGACGCCGTCAAAAAGGCAACCGGGGGCCGCGGAGCCGACGTCATCTATGACCCGGTGGGCGGTGAAACGTTTGAACGTTCAACCCGCTGCATCGCTTTTGAAGGGCGGATTATCGTCGTCGGGTTTGCCGGCGGCACCCTGCAGACCGCCCGCATGAACCACGCTTTGGTCAAGAATTACTCAATCCTCGGGCTCCACTGGGCGCTCTACACCAAGAACGCCCCTGAACTGGTTGCCGAGGCCCATGAACAGCTCACGCTCCTGGCAGACAAGGGCTTGATCCGGCCCGTGGTTAGCGAAACCGTACCGTTCGCCTCCGCTCCCGAGGCCGTCCAGCGCCTGGGCGACGGCAAGACTGCAGGGCGGGTGGTGCTGACCCTGTAACTGAACGCGCCCGCTTTCCCAGCACCGCGCCCCTCACCGGAGCAATCTTCACGAGACAACGGAGTACTCATGGAAATTTCACATACCGACCAGTCGGTTTTGACCCCTCGCCTGCGCTTCAGTGACGTGAGCGTGCGGTTCGGCGGACTCACCGCCCTGGACTCGGTGTCCTTCACCGTTCCGCCCGGGGCCGTCGTCGGCATCATCGGACCCAACGGCGCCGGCAAAACCACACTGTTCAACGTGATCTGCGGTTTCAACACTCCGGCGTCCGGATCCCTGGAGCTCGACGGCGAAAAGTTCCAGCCGCGGCGGCACCGGCTCACGCGCCAGGGTGTCGCCCGGACACTGCAGGGACTGGGCCTGTTTCCAGGGCTAACCGTGCTGGAGAATGTTCTGCTCGGGTTGGAGAGCACTGCCCGGCACAACCCTGTGGAGGATGCCCTGGCCCTGCCTCGTTCCCGGCGCGGTGAAGCCCGGCTCCGCGTGCGCGGGCTGCAGACGCTGGACGATCTTGGCATCGTATCCTTCGCGTCCGCGTTGCCGGACACCCTTCCCTATGGGATCCGGAAGAAGGTGGCCCTGGCCCGTGCCCTCGCCGGTTCCCCCCGCCTCCTGCTCCTGGATGAACCCGCCGGCGGACTGGCCCACGAAGACATTGACGAACTGGCCGAAATCATCCGCTCGGTTCCGGAGACCGGCTGCTCGGTGGTCCTTGTGGAACACCACGTGGACCTGGTCATGAACGTCTGCGAGCGCATTGCGGTCCTGGACTTCGGCAAGCTGATCGCCGACGGCACCCCCGCGGAGATCGGCGCCAATCAGGCCGTCACCGATGCCTATCTGGGAGTTGAGCCGGCATGAGCGGCCTGCTGGTCCTGGACTCAGTCAGTGCCGGTTACGGCCAGGTTCCCGTCCTGCACGGCGTCAGCCTCAGTGTCGAGGCGGGCAGCATCACCGCCGTCGTTGGCGCCAACGGTGCGGGCAAAACCACGCTGCTCCGCACCGTGATCGGCCAGCTGAGACCGGCGTCCGGAAACATCCGCTTCGACGGCACCGACTTGGCGGCCACCAAAGTGGAGGACATGGTGCGGCGCGGCATCGCACTGGTGCCGGAGGGACGGGGAGTCATCACGGAGCTGACCGTGGAGGAGAACCTGCGCCTGGGCGGGTTGTGGCGCCGTGACCGGGCCGCAGCCGCAGCCCTGCTGGCACGCATGTACGAACTGTTTGAACCGCTGGACCGGCGCCGCAAGGCACCCGGGCACCAGCTCTCCGGAGGTGAACGGCAAATGCTCGCCCTGGGCCGCGCCCTGATGGCCGGTCCCCGGCTGCTGCTCCTGGACGAACCGTCCCTGGGCCTGGCCCCGCGCATCACCGCACAAATCCTGGGACTGCTGCGCAGCCTCTGCGACGACACCGGACTCACCGTCCTTCTGATCGAGCAAAACGTCCGCAGCGCCCTTGCCGTAGCCGACGACGGCGTGGTCCTCAACCTGGGTTCCGTCGTCGCCGCCCGTCCCGCCGCCGACCTGGCAGCGGACACCGACCTCCGCCACACCTATCTGGGGTTCTGACATGGACAGATTTCTCTTCCTTACCGTCGACGGACTGGCCCGCGGCGCTGTGCTCGCCGCCTTTGCCCTCTCATTGGTCATCATTTGGCGCGCCGCCCGCATCGTGAACTTTGCGCAGGGGGCGATGGCCGTTGCCACCACGTACATCGCCTATACCGTCACCAGCGCCACCGGCAACTACTGGCTCGGTCTGGCTTCCGCCGTGGTCACCGGCCTGCTGCTCGGAGCCCTGGTGGAGCGCACGGTGATGCGCTTCGTGGGAAACACCAATCCCCTGAACTCGGTCATTGCCGGGCTGGGACTGCTGCTGGTTATCCAAGCAGTCCTGGGCATGATCTTCGGCAACGGATACAAGTCAATGGCCACACCGTTCAGCACAACACCCCTTTCCATCGGCGGCGTCAGCGCTGTCTCCCCCTACGACCTGTTCATCTTTGCCTGTGTCGGGCTGATCGTCGGTGGACTGGCCCTGCTGTTCACCAAGACCGCCCTGGGGCTGCGGCTGCGCGCCTCGGCCTTCGCTCCGGATCTGGCCCGGCTGCTGGGCGTGCGGTCCTCCCGCATGTTGACACTCGGCTGGGCATTGTCGTCCGCCGTCGGCGCCCTGGCAGCACTGCTGATCATTCCCACCGAGCTGGGCCTGAACCCGCATGCCGTGGACACCGTCTTCGTCTACGCATTCACCGTTGCCGTGGTGGGCGGACTGGACTCCGCAGGCGGAGCCGTTGCCGGTGGGCTGGCCGTAGGCGTGGTGCTCAGCTGGGTCAGCGGATATCTGGGCGCCACCCTCGCACCCATCGCTGTACTGGTCCTCCTGCTGGCGGTGCTGCTGCTCCGACCGGCCGGACTGTTTTCCATGACGAAGGAGCGCACGGCATGAAACCGTTGAAGCCGGGGACTTCCCTCCTCGTTGCCGTTGCTGCGGCAGCGATACTGATCGGCCTTACCTTTGCCGTGGATCCCTTTCGGTCCTACCAGCTGGCCACCGCGTGCGCCTACCTGTGCGCTGTTGCCGGCCTGACCCTGCTCACCGGAGCGGGTGGACAGCTCTCCCTCGGCCAGGCGGCGCTCATGGCCGCCGGTGCCTACAGCTACGCGCTCAGTGCCAATGCGCTGGCCGAAGCAGAAGTGGAAGGGCCCCTCCTGCTGCTGGCTCCGCTTGGGGCCGCAGTGCTGGGAGCAGGCGTCCTCGGCCTCATCATCGGATGCGCCGCCGGCCGGTTGCACGGCCCCTATCTGGCCGGCTTCACCCTTGCCCTGGTGGTGGCCATTCCGGCGGTGACCAGTACGTTCTCGAATGTTCTGGGCGGGGACCAGGGCTTATGGATCACGGTGGAAAAGCGTCCGGCCGCGCTGCGCGGCACCGTCAGCAACGAACAGTGGCAGGCCTGGCTGGCAATAATCTGTGCCGTCGCGGTGATGGTGGTGCTGAACAACCTCCTGCGCGGACGGTTTGGGCGCCAGCTGCGGGCCGTGCGCGACAACGACGCCGCGGCCTCGCTTTCCGGTGTCAACGTGGCCCGAACCAAGATCATCTCCTTCACCGTGAGCGCCGCAGCAGCGGGCCTGGGCGGGGGCCTGCTCGCTTACGTCACCCAGAGCGCCAATCCGGGTGCGTACTCGCTGGTGTTGTCCCTCTATCTGCTGATGGCAGCGGTCATCGGCGGCATTGGGTCGCTGACCGGTGCCGTCTGGGGTGCCCTGGTCATGGTGTTCCTGCCCTACGCGGTCAATTCCTTCACCGCTGATCTGCCGGTCTCCGCCGACGTCGCCTCCAGACTGGACGGGAATCTCGCCATAGCGGTGTTCGGCACCATCCTCGTGCTGGTGATCCTGCTTGCCCCGCGCGGCATCCAGGGGCTGCTCTCCGCTGCGGGCCGCCGGATCCGGGCCCGTGTCTCTCCCGGGCCGGGTCCCTCAAACCCTGCCCCCGCCGTCGTCGTACCCGTTCAGCAGTCCCGCACACCAGCAGACAATCCGCCATCAGGAACAGACACTCCTCCATCAGAAACACTGTCCACCACGAAAGGCCAACGATGATTATTTTCCAGCACTCTGGTTCTGTCCGCAGCACCTCTGCTCCCGGGCGCACGAGCCGGTCCAAGCGCAATGTCCTCGCCGCGGCAGTCACTGTGGCTGCCATGGCTCTTGCGGCGTGCGGGTCCTCCGGAGAAGGCACCTCGACGGCGGCGGAAGACGTTCCGGGTGTCACCGACAGCACAGTCAAAGTGGGCACGCACCAGCCCCTGACCGGTCCGGCAGCGGCAGGCTATGCCTCAATTTCGCCGGCCACCAAGGCCTACTTCGACCATGTGAACGCAAACGGCGGAATCCACGGCCGCACCATTGAATACACGGTCAAGGATGACGGTTACAACCCGGCCAACACTCAGAGCGTGGTGCGCGAACTGGTGCTCCAGGACGAAGTGTTCGCGATCCTCGGCGGTCTCGGCACGCCGCCGCACAGTTCCGTGCTGGACTTCCTGAACGACAACGAAGTCCCGGACCTGTTTGTCGCCTCAGGCAGCCCCACCTGGAACCAGCCCGAAGACTACCCCTATACGTACGGTTTCATGCAGGACTATGACACCGAGGCCAAAGGCCTGGCTGCGTATGTGCAGGAAGAATTCCCGGACGCCACTTACTGTCTCTTCGGCCAGGACGACGACTTCGGAGCGGACTTCAAAACCGGCCTCGAGTCGGCGCTGGGCAGCGACGGACTGGCCAGTGCACAGGTTTACTCTACGGCGAACACGGACGTGGCAGCGCAGATCAGTGCCCTGCAGGCGGCCGGCTGCGATGTGAACTTCCTGGCCTCGATCAACGGCTTCACCGCGCAGGCCATCGGAACCGCTGCCAAGCTGGGCTACATGCCGAAGTGGGCGGCGTCCTCTGCCGGCGGGGATTACAACACGCTGTCCAGTTACCTCGGAGAGAACACCGATGCGCTCTTGGAGGGCTTCATCAGCTCAAACTACCTCCCGGCCAATACCGACGCCGACGATGAGTGGACGGCCAAATTCAGGGAGATCAACGAGAAGTACAACCCCGGCGCGGAGTTTGACGGAAACACGATCTTCGGCATGTCCATTGGCTACCTCTTCGCCGAAGCCCTCAACGAGGCCGGTGAGAACCCCACGCGGGAGTCACTGCTGGAGGCACTGGAATCCGGCAACGTGCAGGGCAACGGACATGTGCCGCTGGGCTTCAGCGGGGACAGCCATGCCGGGTACACCGGTGGCATGATCACTGTGATTTCGGACGGCGTGCAGGCCTACACGGGAACGCCGTACTCCGCGGACGGTGACTCGGTTAGTGCCTACACCGAAGAACGTCCCGCGATGCCGGAAAACGCCATCCCGCAGTAACATTCCCTGTCCACCGCCGGGACACCAGCCGCATAAACAAGTGAAGGGCCCGCCGCTGAAATGATCAGCGGCGGGCCCTTCTCTTGGGCTGTACCTGCTGCTTAGGCCAGCACGTACAGGGTGATCCACTCTGCAACCGCCGCGGGCTTGTCCGCCCCTTCCAGTTCAATCGTGACTGCGGTGACAACGCGGACGCCCTGGCCGGTGGTCTCGACCTTGGACAGCTCGGAAACCGCCCGGACGCGGCTGTTCACCGGCACCGGGTGCGGGAACCGCACCCGGTCCAGTCCGTAGTTGATGCCCATCACGGTTCCGTCCACGCTCACCCGGTCCGCGGCCAGCGCCGGCAACAGGGAAAGGACCAGAAAACCGTGGGCGATAGTGGAGCCGAACGGACCTGCGGCAGCCCGTTCAGGATCCGTGTGGATCCACTGATGGTCATCGGTGGCGTCAGCGAACCGGTTGATCCGGTCCTGGTCAATGGTGATCCAGTCACTGGTTTCGCGCTGCCCCACGGCAGCTTCCAGCTCTTGTACGGAGTTAAAGTGCGCCATCGCTAAGCCCTCGGTCCGCCGGCAACGTACAGCACCTGGCCGGAGACAAAGGATGCTTCCTCCCGGATGAAGAAGGACGCCGCAGCGGCAATGTCGGCCGGTGTTCCGGCCCGCCCCACCGGGATTTCGGCCACCGCGTGCTTAACGAAGTCATCGAACGGCACCCCAACCCGTTCCGCGGTGGCCCGCGTCATGTCAGTCTCAATAAACCCCGGCGCAATGGCATTGACCGTGACGTTATACCGGCCCAGCTCGATCGCCAGCGTCTTAGTGAATCCCTGCAGCCCGGCCTTGGCAGCGGCGTAGTTGGCCTGGCCCCGGTTGCCGAGGGCAGAGGTGCTGGAAAGATTGACGATCCGCCCCCACTTCTCCTGTACCTGGTGCGCCTGCACGGCACGGCTCATCAGGAAAGCACCGCGCAGATGCACGCCCATGACCGCATCCCAGTCGCTGTCGCTCATCTTGAACAACAGGTTGTCCCGAAGGATGCCCGCGTTGTTCACCAGGATGGTTGGTGCGCCGAGCTCGTCCGCGATCCGGGCCACAGCCGTTTCGACGGCGCCCGCATCCGCGACGTCAGCACCAACACCCACAGCCTTGCCGCCAGAGTTATTGATGGCCTCCACCGTTGCAGCGGTGTCTTCTTCCCGTAAATCGATGACGCCCACGCGGTGGCCGTCGGCCGCCAGCCTCGCTGCGATGGCCGCGCCAATGCCGCGTCCTGATCCGGTGACAATGGCGGTTCGCTGGACCGGAGGGTCCTGGGCTTCGGTCATGTTTCTCCTCGGTGTGAGCTGCATCATGGTGTCACGCTGAGCGTACCGACCGGACGGTACGTATGCAACGTGTCCTCAACGCCCGGCTACACAACTCGCCGGGTTCCGTTGGTTATTTCAGGGTCCGGTGTGCATACAGGTCCCGCAGCAGTGCCACCTCGGCGAGGTGATGAATCATCTCGCGGTGGATGTGCAGGACCAGCTCCGCCATGGGCGCCTGCGCCCAGTTCCCCTCCGCTTCTCCCACCGGTGCGGCGAGCGCGGATTCGTCCAAAGCGGCAACCGACCGGATCCAGGTCCCGTAATACTCATCCAGCACCTCCAGAGCCCGCGCCGCCGTTCCCGGATACTCAAAGGTTTCATAGCTAACCGCGGGAGTACCAAAGTGCGCCGCGTTGCGCATGCCCAGCACTCCCACGAGGATGTGGCTGAGCCGCCAGGCAATGGTGGTTACCGGAGCAGGAACGGGTTCCGGATACTCGAAGTCGATCGTGAAATTTCCCTTCCCTGCTGCCTCCGCGTGGGTGCCGGAGGGCCGCGGACGCACATTCCAGGCTCCCGGCACGGGTTCCCGGAAATACTCATCGTCGGTAAGCCCCTCCAGCCGGGGGCGCGCCTGGTTCTCCCAGTGCCACTGCATCTGGTCGACAAGCAGCCGCGGAATGTCCAGTACGCCGCCGTGTGTGAGCCCCTCACCGCCTGACGGCCCTCTCCCCTCATCCTCGGCAGCGTCCTCCTCAACTATGTCCCTGTCCTGCTCCATTACCGTCCCCTTCCCTCTTAGAGCAACAGGGCTGCCGGGGTTCCGGCGCCCTGTTCACTCAGTTCCCCTCACCCTAAAAGCACATCAGGACAGCTTCTGTCCGCATCCGGGCGTATCTTGAAACCATGTTGGAAACCTCGGCCAGGCTGCTGCACCTGCTGTCGCTGCTGCAGATGAGACGCGAGTGGACCGGGGCAGCCCTGGCGGACCGGATGACGGTCACCGAGCGCACGGTGCGGCGCGACATCAGCAAGCTGCGCAGCCTGGGTTACCCCATCTCCGCCTCCCCCGGCATCGCCGGGGGCTATCAGCTGGGATCCGGTGCGCAGCTTCCGCCCCTGCTGCTGGACGACGACGAAGCGCTCGCCGTTGCCCTCGGGCTGGCCGCCGTTGCCACCGGTCCGGTGTCCGGTATCGGCGAAGCCTCAGTGCGTGCGCTCGCGAAGCTGGAACAGGTCCTGCCAGGACGCTTGCGCCCCAAATTTTCTGCGCTGCGCCAAGCCGTCAGCGTGCTGGGCGGCAGTGCCGCCACCGTGGATCCGCAAACCCTGACCGCTTTGTCCGGGGCCATTGCCGAACAGCGCGTGGTCTCGTTCCGCTACACGGCGGCGGGCAACGCACCGGGAAGGCGGCTGGTGGAACCCTACAAACTGGTCAGCACCGGCCGTCGCTGGTACCTCGCGGCCTGGGACCTTGACCGGCAGGATTGGCGGACCTTCCGCATGGACCGCTGCCAGAGCATTCCGGCCATCCGTGAGCGTTTCTTCCCACGCCCGCTGCCCGCGAAGGACATGGCGGCCTACGTCCAGGACTCCATCACGCGCTTTCCCTACCGGTACGACGTCGTGCTGCGGCTGGCAGCGCCCGTCGCCGATCTCCAGGACCGGATTCCGCCGGATGCAGCGACCTTGGAAGCGGACGGGCCCGGGCACACCATCCTGCGCGGGGGGTGGGATTCGCTGGATCTGCCGCTGATGCGTCTGGCCGGCCTGAACATCGAGTTCGAAATTCTGGCACCTGCTGAAATGCGGGACCGGGCGCGCGCCACGGCAGCGCTGCTCCAGCGTGCCGCCGGTGTCCAGCCCTCGGCGGAATACGGGAAGGCCGCGGATTCCAGGGATTAGACTGGGAGCAATCATGGCACTGACTATTTCCTACCCCGCGCTTTTGCCCGTTTCGGAGCGCCGCGAAGACATTATGGCCGCAATTGCCGCCAACCAGGTGACGATCATCGCGGGCGAAACCGGTTCCGGCAAGACCACCCAAATCCCCAAGATGTGCCTGGAACTCGGGCTGGCGGAGAAGGGCCTGATCGGGCACACCCAACCGCGCCGGCTCGCCGCCCGCACGGTGGCGGAGCGCATTGCCGAGGAGCTCGACGTCGAACTGGGCGCCGAGGTGGGTTACCAGGTGCGCTTCACCGGCGAGACCAGCCGGCAGACCAAGGTCAAGCTGATGACCGACGGCATCCTGCTGGCCGAGATCCAGCATGACCGCAAGCTGAAGAAATACAGCACCATCATCATTGATGAGGCCCACGAGCGCAGCCTGAACATCGACTTCATCCTGGGCTACCTGCGCCGGCTGCTGCCGGAACGGCCGGACCTGAAGGTCATCATCACCTCGGCCACCATTGATCCGGAACGCTTCGCCGGGCACTTCGCCGCGGACGGCAAACCCGCCCCCATTATCGAGGTGTCCGGGCGCACGTTCCCGGTGGAAATCCGCTACCGCCCGCTGAACCAGCCGGCCAACGGCGGATCGGACGACGAAGAGATCGATGATGAGCTGGAGGAAGACCGCGATCCGGTGGACGCGGTCTGCGACGCCGTGGAGGAACTCTCCCGCGAAGCTCCCGGGGACATCCTGATCTTCTTCTCCGGCGAGCGCGAAATCCGTGACGCCGCCGATGCCCTGCGCTCCTCCGTGCAGCGGGTGCCCCGCCTGGCCAACACTGAAATCCTGCCCCTGTACGCCAGGCTTTCCCTGGCAGACCAGCACAAGGTCTTCCACCCCGGCAAGCACCGGCGCATCATCCTGGCCACCAACGTTGCCGAGACGTCGCTGACCGTGCCGGGCATCAAGTATGTCATCGACACCGGCACTGCCCGCATCTCCCGCTACTCGCACCGCACCAAGGTTCAGCGTCTGCCGATCGAGCGCATCTCCCAGGCCTCCGCCAATCAGCGCTCCGGCCGCTGCGGCCGCGTCTCCGACGGCATCGCCATCCGCCTCTACTCCCAGGAGGATTTCGAGTCCCGTCCTGAATTCACGGATCCCGAGATCCTGCGCACCAACCTTGCCGCCGTCATCCTGCAGATGGCCGCCATGGGCGTGGCCAAGGGGCCCAAGGACGTGGCGGATTTCCCGTTTGTCCAGCCCCCGGATTCCAAGGCCATCAACGACGGCGCCACTCTGCTGAAGGAACTCGGCGCCCTGCAGCCGGCCGGCGGCATCACCCCGGTGGGCCGCAAGCTCTCCCAACTGCCGGTTGACCCGCGGCTGGGCCGGATGATCGTGGAGGCCGGCGCACGAGGCTGCGCCAAGGAAGTCATGGTGCTCACCGCCGCACTGACCATCCAGGATCCGCGTGAGCGTCCCTCGAAGGACGACGCCGCCCGCGCCCAAAAGGCCGCAGAGCTGCACAAACGCTTCGTGGACGAAAACTCGGACTTCACCGGCTACCTGAACCTGTGGCGCTACGTGCAGGAGAAGCAGAAGGAACTCTCGTCGTCGGCTTTCCGCCGGATGTGTAAAAACGAGTTCCTGAACTATCTGCGCATCCGCGAGTGGCAGGACCTGTTTACCCAGCTGCGCCAGATCGCCAAGCCGCTGGGCATCACCCTCTCCCCCGGCCCGGTGGACCCGGTGGCCCACGACAAAGAAATCCATATGAGCCTGCTGGCCGGCCTGCTCAGCCACATCGGCCTCTATGACCAGCGCAAACGGGAGTACTCCGGCGCCCGCGGCACACGCTTTGCGGTCTTCCCGGGATCGGCCCTGTTCAAGAAGACACCGGACTGGGTGATGGCCGCCGAGCTGGTGGAAACTTCCCGGCTGTGGGCCCGTGTGGCCGCCAAGTTTGACCCGCTGTGGGTGGAGGAAGTGGCTCCCCATCTGATCAAGCGTTCCTACAGTGAACCGCACTGGTCCAAGAGCCGCGGCTCCGTCATGGCTTATGAAAAGGTGACCCTCTACGGTGTCCCCGTCATCCCCCAGCGCAGCATCAACTATGGCCGCGTGGATCCGGAACTCTCCCGGGAGATGTTTATCCGCCATGCCCTGGTGGAAGGTGACTGGCGCACTCACCACAAATTCTTCCACCGCAACCAGGCACTGCTGGCCGAAGTGGAAGAACTGGAAAACCGCGTCCGGCGCCGCGGCCTGCGCGTGGATGACGAGACACTGTTCGAGTTCTATGACGAGCGCGTGGGCAAGGATGTGGTCTCCGAGCGGCACTTCGACAAGTGGTGGAAGAGCGCCCGCCACGAGAACCCGGCACTCCTGGACTTCGACCCTGATGCGCTGCGCACCGACGACGCTTCCGGACTGGACGAAAACGACTTCCCCAAGAGCTTCCGCTACGGCGACTTTGATCTGCCGCTGTCCTACGAGTTCTCCCCCGGCATTGCCGGAGCCGGCGACGGCGTCAGCGTTGAGGTCCCCGTACTGTTCCTGAACCAGCTGGACCCTGAGCCGTTCAAGTGGCAGATCCCCGGGCTGCGCGCCGAGCTCATCACAGCGCTGATCAAGTCCCTGCCCAAGGCAATCCGGAAGAACTTCATCCCGGCACCGGATGTGGCGCGTGCGGCTGCGGCCGCCCTGGCCGCTGACTTCGATCCAGCGCAGGACGCGCTGGAGCCCTCCTTGGAACTGGCGCTGCGCCGGCTCAAGGGCCACATCATTCCGCCCGGCTCCTGGAACTGGGATGCGGTGCCCGAACACCTGCGCATGAGCTTCACCGTGGTGGACGGCTCCGGCAAGGTCCTGGACGAAGGAAAGGACCTGGCCGCACTGCAGGAATCCCTTGCCCCCGCCACCCGTCGGGCCATTGCCGATTCCCTTGGCGCCACGCCCAAAACCGTCACTCCCAAGGCGGCCGGCAAGCGCGGAGGCAAGCCTTCCGGTCCGGCTGGAACCGCCGGGGCAGGGCAGCCGGGGGGTGCGGCGTCGTCGGGCCCCTCAATGGCCGAACAGACCGGGCTGACCGAGTGGAGTGTCGGCACCATCGACAAGCAGGTACAGCGGCTCGTGGCCGGGCACATGGTCACCGGCTACCCCGCACTGGTGGATGAAGGAAAAACCGCCGGGCTGCGCATGTTCCAAAGTGCCGGCGAACAGTCAGTGGCGATGCGCGGCGGTGTGATCCGGCTGCTGGTGCTGCGGGTTCCCAGCCCGGCGAAATACGTGCTGGAACACCTGAGCAATGCCGAGAAACTGACGTTCAGCCAGAATCCGCACGGATCGGTGGCTGCCCTGATCGAGGACTGCACCCTGGCCGCCGTGGACAAGCTGACGCCGGAAGCGCTGCCGTGGACCCGCACAGAGTTTGATGAACTCTACGAAAAGGTCCGCGCCGAGCTGATCGACACCGTCTTCACGGTGACGGCCACGGTGGAGAAAATCCTGTCCAGCACCCGCCGGATCACCAAGGCGCTCAAGGGAACGCAGTCCCTGGCGCTCATCAGCGCCCTGAATGACATCCGCGCGCAGCTGGATTCCCTGGTGTACCCGGGGTTTGTGGCGCGCACCGGCTACGCGCAGCTCACGCACCTCCCCCGTTATCTGGCAGGCATTGAGCGGCGGCTGGAGAAACTGCCCACCAATGTGCAGCGTGACGCCCAGCAGATGGCAGTGGTCCAGGCGCTGGAGGACGACTACGACGACGCCGTTGCGGCGCTGCTGCCCGGCGCAGGGACGCCCCCTGCACTGACCGAAGTCCGCTGGATGATCGAGGAACTGCGGATCAGCTTCTTCGCACAGGAACTGGGAACCGTGCGGTCAGTATCGGAAAAGAGGATCCGCACGGCCCTGAACGCGGCTCTGGCTCCGTCTTAGGCCGCAGATCCTTCCGCTTTGGGCAATCGCTGCCAGTTTGGGAAATCCCTGCCGGTCCGCACCGGCAGCAAATGCTCAAAGTGGTTGCGGAATCCCAAACCGGTTGCGGAATCCCCAACCCGGTTGCCAGGCAGCAGAAAGGGGCGGGTTTCCCCGCCCCTGAGCCGATCTGAGCTGCCCGCTACGCCTCCGGCACGAACTCCCCGTGTCCGGCAGCCCGCAGCGCCCCGCGGAGCTTCTGGGCGTTGGCGTCCATGCGTTCCGGGTCGGGATTGGACTCGGCCCTGCTGAAGTCGAAGTCCTGCAGGGAGTTCGTGGGCCAGACATGCAGGTGAAGGTGATCAATCTCGAACCCGGCAATGCTCAGTCCGGCCCGCTCCGAGCCGAAGGCGGCAATCTGCGCCTGCCCAATAACCTGTGCCACGGCAGTGAGTTTCTGCACCAGATCAGCCGGGGCGTCCGTCCACTTGTCGACCTCGAGCCGCGGCACCACCAGAGTGTGTCCGTCGGTGAGCGGACCGATGCTGAGGAACGCCACCACATCCTCGTCCTTCCAGACAAAGCGGCCGGGAATCTCGCCGTTGATGATCTTGGTGAACAGGGTGGGCATGGGTGCTCCTTGCGGGGACTGGGAGGTGGATGGCGGGGTTGCGGCGCCGCTTGATACATCGGATGGCTGCCTGTTGGCAGGCACCTTCAAGCGCAGGGGCGGCGGAACGGGACGGCCGGTAATCATGCCTAGACGCTATCGCTTTTTGACCGCCCCCGGCCATTCGCCCGCCTGTGTTCCCAGGGCAATCGGGGATCCTTTGGTGGAGGACCACTGGGACCAGGACCCGGGATAAAGGGCCGCCCGGTAGCCGGCCAGCTCCAGGGCCACGACATCGTGGGCAGCACTGACACCGGACCCGCAGTACACGGCCACGGGATCGCCTTTTCGAACACCCAGTGCCTCGTACGCTGTCCGCAGCTCCTCCGGCGGGCGGAAGGTGCCATCCTCGGCAAGGTTCCCCGCGGAGGGAGCATTCACGGCTCCGGGAATATGCCCGGCCCGTGGATCCACCGGCTCGCGGTCTCCGCGGTAGCGTTCCTTTGCCCTCGCATCGATCAGGCGCCCGCTTGCCACAACTGCCGGGACGTTCCACATTTCCACCACCGGCATACGGCCCCAAGAGAGCTCGACGTTCCCGGGCTCGGGCACCACAGGTCCGCCCTGCAAAGCGAAACCGGCGCGGTGCCAGGCGACGACGCCGCCGTCGAGCAGGTAGACGGAGTCCAGCCCGGCGTGGCGCAGCAGCCACCAGGCGCGCGCTGCGGACGTGCCGCTGACGGCGTCGTACACCACCACGGTGTCCCCGGGATTGATGCCCCAGCCGCGGACCGTGCGGTGAAAGTCTTCCGGCGCGGGCAGCGGATGCCGGCCCGCGGAACCGTTCCCCGCCGGAGCGGCCAGTTCCTTTTCCAGGTCCACGTAGACAGCGCCCGGAATGTGCCCGCGCTCGTACTGCTTGCGCCCGTCGGTGTGTCCCAGCGCCCACCTCACGTCCAGCAGCACCACCGGCTCACCGCTGGCCAGGAGTTCCTGCAGGGACTGAACGCTGATGACCGGCCCGCTCATACCTCGACCGACTCTCCGGGGGACAGATGCCGGTACACGGTTCCGTACAGTTCGCCGAAACGGGTCACATGGCTCTCGGCGATCCCCAGGCCGCGCTCATTCAACAGGGCGTCGTGGATGGGGTAGGCACGCTCAGCCCCGGAAGCGATGACAAAGTCGATGACCTCCCCCACCTTGGACCACGGAGCATGAATGGGGACCAGCAGGGTCTTCACCGTCAGCCCGTTCGGAATCACGAAGGAATCCCCCGGGTGATAAAGGGTGCCGTCAATCAGGTAGCCGACGTTCGCCACCAGGGGCACCAGCGGATGGATGAGGGCGTGCTGTCCGCCGAAGGACCGTACCTCAAAGCCCGCTGCCGAAAAAGCACTGTTGGGTTCGACGTCGATGATCCGGTCATCAGCGCCGTTGCCGTTCGCGGCTGATGCCGACCGCAGCTCTGCGGCCAGGGCTGCCGGCGCGTGAAGCACCAGCTCCGTGTTCGCGGCCAGCACGGCCAGAACACGGTCCCGGTCCAGGTGATCGGCGTGTTCGTGGGTAATCAGGACCGCTGAAGCGCCGTCCAGGGCTTCCTCCACTTCGGAGAAGGACCCGGGATCCAAGACGAGGACGTTGCCGTCACGCTCCAGACGCACGCAGGAATGGGTGTACTTGGTCAGATTCATAGGGTCACAGTACCCCTGCGCACCTGCCCTTGGCCGGACAATTCCCCGTGACCCGCGGGTCCGGGCGCAGGCCCGGTGCGATAATCTGGAAGTTGCGCCGGCGGAGCCGGCTGCGGAGAGTCCATGTTGGGCTTGTCCCCCGGGGCCTTCAGGCACCGCCACCACTGTTCCAAGGAGGAGCATGTCATCCGAGACGTCCCGCCCAGTGAAGCGGCAACCGGAGCAGCGGGTCACCCGCCAGCGGCTCGCCGTCGGGCGGACCCTGGATGAGCTGGATGATTTCGTCAGCACCCAGGAGCTCTACCGGCTGCTGCACGAGCGCGGAGACAGCGTCTCCCTGGCCACCACCTACCGCATCCTGCAGTCAATGGCGGAAGAGAACCAGGTGGATGTCCTCCGCACCGGCGACGGCGAAGCGCTCTACCGCCGCTGCGCCGTCGAGCACCACCACCATCACCTGGTGTGCCGCAACTGCGGCAAGGCTGTGGAAGTGGAGGCGCCCGCCGTGGAAGCCTGGGCTTCCGGGCTCGGGGCCCAGTACGGGTTCACAGACGTGGCCCACACGGTGGAGATCTTCGGCCTCTGCCCGGACTGCAGCGCCTAGGGCGGGCTACGCCCGGACTGTTGCGCCCGCCTGTGCCCGTCCCTTTGTCCGCATCCGCTTTATCAGCCGGCAGACCAGGTAGATCAGGAATGAGATGGTGGTGATGTAAGGGCTGATCGAGATCCGCCCGCCCAAGGCCAGCAGAATTCCGCCCACTGCCGAGGTCACGGCAAACGCGACACTGAGCAGCACGACGAGCCGCGGGGAGGATGTCACCAGCAGCGCGGCGGCCGACGGCGTGATCAGCAGCGAAAGCACCAGCAGCGCACCCACCACCTGGATGGACAGGGCCACCGAGAGCCCCAGCAGAATCATGAAGACAATGGACAAAACGCGCACGGGAACACCGCGGGCTTCTGCCAGTTCCGGGTCCGCGCTGGCAAAGGTCAGGGGCCGCCAGATCAGGACGAGTCCGGCTATGACGACGACGGCGGTGCCGGCCAGCAGGTTCAGCTGCACGGTGTCGACGGCAACGATTTGCCCGGTGAGCAGGCCGAACTTATTGGCCGAACGGCCCTCATAGAGGCCCAGGAACAGGATGCCCAGGCCCAGGCCGAAGGGCATGATCACTCCGGTCACGGAGTTCCGGTCGCGTGCCCTGAGCCCCATCACGGCGAGCAGCACTGCTGCGGCCACGGAGCCTGCCAGGGATCCGATCACCACGTTGGCGCCGATCAGCAGGGCAAAGGCTGCGCCGGCGAAGGACAGTTCGGCGATGCCGTGCACTGCAAAGGCGAGGTCCCGCATTAGGACAAAGGTGCCGATCAGGCCGCCTACCAGTCCAAGAATGGCTGCCGCCCAAATGGAGTTGGCCACCAGGGGCAGCAGCTGCCCGTAGTCGCTGAAGTCAAAGATGGCGGAGAAGTAATCACGCAAGTCCATGGTCATCCTCGCTCTCGCCGTGGACATGGGTGGTCGCATCGGGGATGCCGAGGACCACGATGCGGCCGTGGCTGCGCAGCACCTCCACCCGGCTTCCGTACATTTCCGAGAGCACGTCCGAGCGCAGCACCTCAGACGGCGTTCCGGTCCGGAAGGTGCCGCCGGCCAGGTACAGCACCCGGTCCACGTAATCAATGACGGGGTTGATCTCGTGGGTCACGAACACCACGGCCGAACCCTGTTCATGACAGCGCCGGTCAATCAGTGAGCTGATGGCCTGCTGGTGGTGCAGGTCAAGGGACAGCAGGGGTTCGTCGCACAGCAGGAGGTCGGGATCGGTAGCCAGTGCCTGCGCGGCCCGCAGCCGCTGGACTTCGCCGCCGGAGAGCAGGCCCACCGGTTCATTGGCATAACGCGTGGCACCGACCTGTTCCAGGAGTTCATCCACCCGCCGCCGGACCGGTGCGCGCTTTAGCCGAAGCCCCCATTTGTTGCCGTCGACGCCGAGTCCCACGAGGTCGCGCGCCCGCAGCGGCGTCCCTGGGCCGAAGGCCTTCTGCTGGGGAATATAACCGATGTCGGCGCTGCCCCGCTGGGCCGGTTTTCCGTTGATCTCCACGGTTCCCCTGCTCAGCTGCTGCAGACCCAGCAGGACTTTCAGGAAGCTGGTCTTGCCGGAACCGTTGGGGCCCAGCACCGTAAGGAATTCACCGGGTTTGATGTCCAGGTCCAGGCCGTCCCAAAGAGTGCGCTGCCCGTAGGTCAAGCCGGCGTTCCGGAGCCGGACAACGGGACCGGTCACCGCAGCACGTCATCAATTGAGGTCACGTTCGCGCGCATCCAGCCAAGGTAGTCCTGGCCTTCGGGCAGGGTCTCGGAGAAGTCCAGCACGGGTACGCCTGCGTCTTCCGCCGCGGCACGGACAGTCTCGGTCTGCGCCGTGGAGGTTTGGGTGTTGTAGGCCAGGAAGGCCACGTCACCGGAGCGCAGCAGATCCTGCATTTGTTTCAGAACCGCCGGCGGGACGTCTGACCCTTCCTCGACGGCTGAGGTGAAGTCTGCGGGCGTCACGTTGTGCAGGCCGGCAGCTTCAAACAGGTATTCAGGAACAGGTTCCGTTACCGCCACATCCCTGCCGCCGGCCGCGGTTTTGTCTTCGGCCAGGTCAGCCGTGAGCTCTTCGACGCCGCTGTTGAAGGTTGCGGCATTGTCCCGGTAGGAGGAGGCATGGTCCGGGTCCAGGGTGGCCAGGCGTTCTGCGGCCGCTTCGGCGAGCAGCCCCATCGCTTCGGGGCTGTACCAGACGTGTTCGTTGAAGGATCCGTGGGAGTGTCCGCCGTGATCGTCGGCGTGATCGTCGGCGTGATCGTCGGCGTGCGAGGGGTCGTCGTCGTGCGTTTCCCCGTCAGCTTCCCCCAGCCCTGAGATCTCCACGGCGTTGAGGACGTCCGCACTGTCGATGCCGGAATCGACAACCAGCGTTTCCATGAAGGTGTCGTAACCCCCGCCGTTCAGGACCACCACGTCAGCCTCTGAGACGGCCAGCTTGTCCCGTGCCGTCGCTTCATAGGAGTGCGGGTCCTGGCTGGGGCGGTCGATGATCGAAGTGACGCTGACACGGTCCCCGCCCACGGTCTCCATGATGTTCCCGTAGACATTGGTGGAAGCCACCACCTCAAGCGCACCGTCGCCTCCCCCGGCGGAGGAACCGGAGCCAGAGTCACCGGTGCAGCCGGAGAGAGCCAGGGCTCCCCCGGCCAGGAAGATGCAGGCAAGACGGACGGAGGGTCGTTGCATAAGTTTTTGTTTCCCTGTCGAGCGGAAGTGCTTGGAGATGGAGGGGAGTTCCGCGGGGGAACTCCCCCAGCATAACGTAAACGCGAATCATTCGCATCTGGAAATGCGCGTTACGAGCCGGAGCTACTCGGAATAGCTTTCCCCGGACCGCCGGAATCCCTGGGCCTGCGTTGCGTCTCGGATCTCGCCCACCAGCTGCTCGATAATGTCCTCCAGGAAGAGCACTCCGCGGGTCTGGTTGTCCGGACCGAGTACGCGGGCCAGATGGGATCCGGTGCGCTGCATGGTGGCCAAGGCATCTTCAATCCCGTCCTCCAGCCGCAGGTTCGCCAGGGTCCGCACCTTGTTTTCGGTCAGCGGGCGGTCATAGGCATCCAGCGGCATGGCCATTATGTCCTTCAGATGCATATACCCGGTCAGGTTTCCGTGGTCATCCATCAGCACGAACCGGGAGAAGCCCGTGCGCCCCACGGCTTTCTCGAACTCCGCCGGTGTGGTGTCGGTGCTCAGCGTCACAAGCTCGTCCAGCGGCACCATCACTGTTCCGGCGGACTGCCCGGAGAACTCCAGTGCTCCTGAAATCACGCCCGAATCATCGGCTACCAGCCCGTGCTTCGTGGACTCCTCCACAATGGACTGCATTTCCTCCAGTGTGAAAGCCGAGGCCACCTCATCTTTGGGGGTAATGCCCATGACACGCAGCGCGTGGTTCGCCAGCCAGTTCAAACTGGAAATGACAGGCCGCACCAGCCGGGAGATAAAGACCAGCGGAGGTGCCAGAAGCAGCGCCGCCCGGTCCGCCACGGACACGGAAATATTCTTCGGCACCATTTCGCCGAAGGTCACGTGCAGGAAGGTCACGATCAGCAATGCCACCAGGAACCCGGCGCCGTCGGCGAATTCCACCGGCAGCCCAAGGGCTTCCAGCGGAGCCGCCAGCAGATGGTGGATCGCCGGTTCGGCCACGGAGAGAATGAGCAGCGAACACACCGTGATGCCAAGCTGCGCGCAGGCCAGCATCAGGGATACGTGTTCCATGGCCCAGAGCGTGGTCTTTGCCCGTTTGGACCCAGCTTCGGCCAACGGTTCAATCTGGCTGCGGCGCGCGGACATAACGGCAAACTCGCCGCCCACAAAAAAGGCGTTGCCGATCAACAGCACCACCAGCCAGAAGATGCCCATCAGGTCGCTCATCGCCGATCCCCCTTGCCGGCAGCATCCTTTGTCGGAGCATAAGCTCCGGCTGCGCTCTTCGTTTCCGGCTTTTTCGAAGCCGCGGGCGCGCTTTCGTCGACAGCGGACGCATCGTCGTCGTCGTACCGGGGAATGAAACTGACCCGGTCAATGCGCCGGCCGTCCATGCGTTCAACTTCCAGGAGTCCGCCCTCAACGCTGACGCGGTCACCGGCGGCTGCGATGCGGCCCAGCTCGGCCATAATGTAGCCGCCCACCGTTTCGTAGCCGGCTTCATCAGGAATGTTCAGCAGCGGCACGAGCCTGGAGACTTCATCAGGACGCATGATGCCCGGGAAGTACCAGGCACCGGCGGCACTCTGCAGCACGCCCGGCTTGATCTTGTCGTGTTCGTCGGACACTTCGCCGACGATTTCCTCCACCAGGTCCTCGAGGGTCGCTACGCCGGCTGTTCCGCCCCACTCATCGAGGACGACGGCGAGTTGCAGGTTCGCGCCCCGCAGCTCCGAGAGCAGGCTGTCCAGGTGCACCGTCTCGGGCACCCGGAGGACCTCACTCATGATGGCCCCGGCCGGCAGGTCCGCCCGCCGGCTGCGGGGCACAGCCACTGCCTTTTTCACGTGGACCACTCCCCTGATGTCATCCGGGGAATCACCCAGGACGGGAAAGCGTGAATATCCGGTGCGGCGTGCAGCTTCAATGACATCCGCTACGGACTGCTCGGAATCGATGGTCTCCAGCCTGATCCGGGGCGTCATGACATCTGCGGCCGTCCGCTCCGCGAAGGAAAACGTCCGGGACAGAAAATTTGCCGTGCCCTGGTCCAGGGTGCCCATCTCGGCCGACCGCCGGACCATGGAGGAAAGTTCGGCGGGGGTGCGCGCTCCGCTCACTTCCTCCTTGGCTTCCAGCCCGAACAGGTTCAGGACCTTGTTGGAGAAGCCGTTGAGCACCAGGATGGCGGGCTTGAACACCACGGTGAACGCCAGCTGCGGCCGGGCGAGGGCGCGCCCCACCCGGAACGGCAGCGAGATGGACATGTTCTTGGGGATCAGCTCTCCCAGAAGCATGGACAGGAACGTCGCCAGGATCATGGCCGCCACCACGGACACGGAATCCACGGCAACCGGCGGCAGGCCAAGAGCGGACAGCGGGGTTTTCAACAGGCGGCCCACTGACGGCTCCATCACAAATCCGGTCAGCAGCGTGGTGAGGGTAATTCCCAGCTGGCAGCTGGAGAGCTGGGTGGAGAGGGAGGTCAGGCAGCGCAGGAGCGGCTCGGCACCCTTGTCGCCGTTTTCCACGGCCCGCCGGACCGTGGGCTGGTCCAGGGCCACCAGAGAGAACTCAACAGCCACAAAAAAGCCGGTGCCGAGAATCAGCACCAGGCCAAAGAAGAGATATAACCATTCCATTTAGGCTCCCACCGCCGGATTGTGAAGCGCTGCGCGGCTTATCAGGGGAAGCGCGGAAGGAAGTACCGCGGGAAAGTGCCCGCTGCGGGCGGCAGGCGGAGGGTGATCGGCCGAAGCCGGTCTGGAAGGCTCCGATGCGGCGCCGGGGGTGCGGGGTGAATGGGTGCGGGCGTGGCCGGCTCTGTGCGTGCGGTCCGCAGAAGCTGCGGAACCGGACGCAGGCCGGCGCCTAGAGAAACTGTCCATGAGATTTTCAGTTTACAGGTTTGGCATTTGGGCGCCACCGGTAAAACGGAACGGCCGCACGCGCCCCTGGAAGCTTGCGCGCGGGAAGCCCCGCTGCATGACGGATGTCAAACAGAATTGGCCAGTTGTCCCGCAATGTCACTAGACTGGCATGAAGTCTCGGTCACTGCGCACCGGCCGGGCCGCACCAGTGAGCTTTGAGGCTTCTTGCCCTCAGACATGGTGCCAATCAGGGCAAAAGGCAACTCATGGAAGAGGCGTATTAACAGTGCCAGACCAATCCAACCACCGGCTGCCGGAAGAATTCGGCGGCAACGAGTGGCTTGTCGATGAACTCTACGAGCAGTACCTCAAGGACAAGAACTCGGTTGACAAGAAGTGGTGGAGCATTTTCGACTCCTTTAAGAACGAGGAGGCCCAGGCCTCCGGTTCGAGCACTTCCAACGGAAACGGATCGGCAGTCCCCAGCGAACTTGGCGCCAATCCCACAACGCGCCAGCTTCCGGTAGTGCAGGCCGAATCCGCCAAGCCGAAGGCTTCCGGCGAGTCCCCCGCCTCCACCCAGCAGTCCGGCAAGCCTCCGGTTGCCAAGGAATCCGCAGCGTCCAACTCTGCTGCCAAGGATTCCAAGCCGGCCGCCGGCAAGGGTGAAGCAGCCGAGAACAAGGCAGCTGACAGCAAGACCCCGCCGATTCCGGCCCAGCTGCCCAAGACCCAGCCCAACAGCAAGCCCTCCGAAGAGGACAAGGTCAACGTCCTGCGCGGTCCGGCCAAGGCCATCGCCACCAACATGGACCTGAGCCTGAGCGTCCCCACGGCAACCACTGTGCGTGCCGTGCCCGCAAAGCTGCTGATCGACAACCGCATTGTCATTAACAGCCATCTGGAGCGCGCCCGCGGCGGCAAGGTCTCCTTCACCCACCTCCTCGGCTACGCAATCATCCGCGCCGCCGCCCAGTTCCCGTCCCAGAACGTGTACTACGACGTCGTGGACGGCAAGCCTGTTGCTGTGCAGCCCGCGCATGTGAACTTCGGGCTGGCCATCGACATGCCGAAGCCGGACGGCTCCCGCCTGCTCGTCGTGCCGAACATCAAGAAGGCCGAAACACTGAACTTCTCGGAGTTCTGGCAGGCGTATGAAGACCTCGTGAAGAAGGCCCGCAACGGCAAGCTCACGGCGGACGATTACAAGGGCACCACCATCTCGCTGACCAACCCGGGCGGCATTGGAACGGTGCACTCCGTCCCCCGCCTGTCCAAGGGCCAGGCCTGCATCATCGGCGCCGGCGCCCTGGACTACCCGGCTGAGTTCCAGGGTTCCAACGAGAAGATCCTGGCCCAAAATGCCATCTCCAAGATCATCACCCTGACCTCCACCTATGACCACCGCGTGATCCAGGGTGCCGGCAGCGGCGAATTCCTGCGGATCATCCACCAGCTGCTCCTCGGCGAGCAGGGTTTCTACGACGAGATTTTCGAATCCCTGCGGATCCCTTACGAGCCCGTGCGCTGGAGCCCCGACATCCAGGTCAACCCGGACGAGCAGATCAACAAGGTTGCGCGCATCCAGCAGCTGATCCACGCTTACCGCGTCCGCGGCCACCTGATGGCCGACACGAACCCGCTGGAGTACGTCCAGCGCCGCCACGCGGACCTGGACATCCTCAACCACGGCCTGACCCTCTGGGACCTGGACCGGGAATGGCCCACCGGCGGCTTCGGCGGCAAGCCCATGCTCAAGCTGCGCAAGATCCTCGGCGTGCTCCGGGATGCGTACTGCCGCACCGCCGGAATCGAATACATGCACATCCAGGATCCGGTGGAACGCGAGTGGTTCCAGGATCGCCTGGAAACCAAGTACAGCAAGCCGACGCGCGAAGAACAGCTGCGCATCCTGGGCAAGCTCAATGCCGCTGAAGCCTTTGAGACGTTCCTGCAGACGAAGTTCGTCGGGCAGAAGCGCTTCTCCCTGGAAGGCGGCGAGTCCCTGATTCCGCTGCTGGACGCCGTGATCTCCGGTGCCGCCGACGACGGACTTGAAGAAGTCGGCATCGGCATGGCCCACCGCGGCCGCCTGAACGTCCTGACCAACATCGCGGGCAAGACCTACGCCCAGGTCTTCCGCGAATTCGAAGGCACCCAGGACCCGCGCAGCGTCCAGGGTTCCGGTGACGTGAAGTACCACCTCGGCACCGAAGGCACCTTCACCTCGGACAACGGCAACCAGACGAAGGTGTACCTGGCCGCCAACCCGTCCCACCTCGAAGCCGGGGATTCCGTACTCGAAGGAATCGTGCGGGCCAAGCAGGACCGCCTGGACCAGGGAGACGAGTTCCCTGTCCTGCCGATCCTCATCCACGGAGACGCCGCTTTCGCCGGCCAGGGCGTGGTGGCGGAGACCCTCAACCTTTCGCAGCTCCGGGGCTACCGCACCGGCGGAACCATCCACGTTGTGGTCAACAACCAGGTGGGCTTCACCACCTCGCCCACGTCGTCGCGCTCTTCGGTGTACTCCACCGACGTTGCCAAGATGGTGCAGGCTCCGATCTTCCACGTGAACGGCGATGACCCGGAGCAGGTTGTGCGCATTGCGCAACTGGCCTACGACTACCGCCAGCGGTTCCACAAGGACGTTGTCATCGACATGGTCTGCTACCGCCGCCGCGGCCACAACGAAGGCGACGATCCTTCGATGACACAGCCGATGATGTACAGCCTGATCGAGGCCAAGCGCTCGGTGCGCAAGCTCTACACCGAGTCCCTCATCGGACGCGGCGACATCAGCCAGGAAGAGGCCGAACAGGCACTGCGCGACTACCAGGGCCGCCTTGAGCGGGTCTTCGCTGAGACGCACGCTGCCCAGACCTCTCCCCTGCCGGTCATCACCAAGGACACCGAAGCCGTCTCCGATCTGGAGCGCCCGGCGTCCCAGCAGGAAGGCAGCACCATTGTGTCCCCGGCGTCCACGGCCATTTCCGCCGAGGTCCTGGCACACATCGGCAAGGCCCACGTAGCGGTGCCCGAAGGCTTCACGGTGCACCCGAAACTGAAGGCACTGCTGGAAAAGCGCGAGCAGATGTCCCGCGAAGGCGGCATCGACTGGGGCTTCGCTGAAATCGCAGCCTTTGGCTCCTTGGTCATGGAAGGCGTCCCCGTACGCCTCGCAGGCCAGGATTCCCGCCGCGGCACCTTCACCCAGCGCCATGCAGTTTTCCACGACCGGGCAACCGGTGCGGAATGGATGCCGCTGGCAGAGCTGGATCCGAACCAGGCCAAGCTGTGGATCTACGACTCGCTGCTGTCGGAATTCGCCGCCATGGGCTTCGAATACGGATACTCCGTGGAGCGCCCGGATGCCCTCGTTCTGTGGGAAGCGCAGTTTGGCGACTTCGTCAACGGCGCCCAGACCATCATCGACGAGTTCATCTCCTCGGCGGAGCAGAAGTGGGGCCAGCGTTCCTCGCTGGTGCTGATGCTTCCGCACGGCTACGAAGGCCAGGGTCCGGACCACTCCTCGGCCCGCATCGAGCGCTTCCTGCAGATGTGCGCCGAGGACAACATGATCGTGGCGAACCCCACCACGGGTGCTTCCCACTTCCACCTGCTGCGCCGCCAGGCCTACAGCCGGCCGCGGAAGCCGCTGATCATCTTCACGCCGAAGCAGCTGCTGCGCCTGAAGGCTGCGGCAACGTCGGTGGAAGACTTCACTTCGGGTTCGTTCCAGCCGGTCATCCCGGAGCACGCAGAGCTGGACGCGAACGCCGTCGACCGCGTGCTGCTGGTCTCCGGCCGCCTGTACTACGATCTGCTGGCCAACCGGCAGAAGACAGGTGACGAAAAGACAGCTATTGTCCGTGTCGAGCAGCTTTATCCGCTGCCCGTTGCGGAGATCCAGGCAGCTGTCGCCAAGTACCCGAACGCTGACATCGTTTGGGCACAGGACGAGCCCGCCAACCAGGGTCCGTGGCCGTTCATCGGCCTGAACCTGCCGGCACAGCTGGACCGCCCGCTGCGCCTGGTGTCGCGTCCGGCGTCCGCTTCCACCGCCACCGGCTCAGCCAAGCGGCACGCCGTGGAGCAGGACATTCTCGTCAAGAAGGCCTTCGAGCGTCAGTAGGCTAAGTTGGGGTGGGGCGCCGCGGCGCCCCACCCCGTTTTTTTGTGACCGGAGAAGGTGACTAGTGGAACAACGCAAAATCAGGCTTGCAGCCGTCGGCGACGAGCTGCTGGCCGGGCACGGCGACCCTCGCGCCCTGGGCTGGCTGGGCCGCGTTTTGGCCCGCACCACCCCCGAAAACGTGAGCGTACAGGCGTATACCCTTGCAGCACCCCAGGAGGGAACCGAATCGCTGGCGAACCGCTGGCTTCAGGAGGCCGGCCGCCGGTTTGACGACAGGTGCGAGAACCGGCTGGTGATCGGGCTGTCCGACCGGGACCTTGACCTTGACCTGTCAACGGCGAGAAGCCGCCTCAACCTGGCCAATATCCTCGACGGGGCCGCACAAATGAGCATCAAGGTCTTTGTCGTCGGTCCCCCGCCGGGGCTCGATGCCGAACGGAACCGCCGTCTGTCGGATCTGTCTGCCGCCTTTGGTGATGTGACCACACGGCGCAAGCACGTGTACGTGGACACGCTGACTCCCCTGCTAAACCATGAACAGTGGCGCACTGACCTGGCTTCCAACGGCGGGACTCCGGGCCAGGCCGGATACGGGCTGATGGCCTGGCTGGTTCTCCACCGCGGCTGGTACCGCTGGCTGGACCTTCCGGACATGAACTGAATAGACGAAACACCTCATGAGGGCCTTCGGCGACACGCCGGAGGCCCTCTACGCATTAAGACGTATTGCCCCAAGTAGTTTTCTCCTCCATCGCTGATGCAGGCGGCGAAAAATCCCTGCAGCACCGCGCCATTCCGGCCTGCAACTGCAACTAAAGCACCTTCCTGCACAACCCTGCCGCCCTGCTTTACAGGTAACAATCAGTTAACGTCCGCTCACAGTTAGCCCAGTGGAAACAATTAGTGACTAGTCTTTCGGAACATGTGGCGGTCATCACGATCGCTTGGGGGAGCCGCCAGCGGTGGTTCCTGACGACTTCATCACAAGTTAGGACTACGAATGCGTACAAAGCGCACGGCAACTCTTGCCGCACTTTCCGTGGGGGCCCTTTTCCTGGGCGCCTGCGGCTCAGCCGGAGGCGGAGAAACCGCTGAAAGCGACAACACTGAGGACGCCAACCTCGCGTCGTCCATCTCAGTTGCCATCAGCCAGGCCCCCGATTTCTACAACGGCGGCACGTCCAAGTCCAACAGCGTGTACAACACGTACGTGGACAACTTGGTTCACAGCAACTTCTCGGAGTACAGCCCCGAGGGCGTCATTCGCAATGAAGAGTTTGGCACCTTCGAAAAGACCAGCGATGAGCCCCTGACCGTGAAGTACACGATCAATGAGGACGCCCAGTGGTCCGACGGAACGCCCATCGATTTTGACGACATCCTGATGAACTGGGCCGCCTTCTCCGGCAAGGTTCTCGACGGAGAGGCCGAGATCTTCGAGCCCTCCTCCAATAACGGCTACGAGTACCTCGCAATGCCTGAGGGCGAAGCCGGAGACAAGGAATTCACCTACGTTTTCGACCAGCCGTACGCTGACTGGGAAAACCTCATGATCGGCTCCCTCATGCCGGCCCACATTGCGGCTGAGCAGGGCGGCCTGAGCACCGACAACAACGGCGAAGCACTTGTTGCCGCCATCCAGGACAACGACCTGGCTGCGCTGAAGCCCGTTGCCGAGTTCTGGAACACCGGATGGGGCTACGCCGAAGGCCTCCCCTCCCTTCCGGACGCAGCACTCATCCCCTCCTCCGGTCCTTACGTTCTCGACAACGCAGCCGGCGGCAACCTGACGCTGACGAAGAACGAGAATTACTGGGGCGAAGAGCGCGCTGCCGCCACTGAAAGCATCGTCTTCAAGACCATCGAAGACACCGAAGCCGTGCAGGCACTGCAGAACGGCGACGTGGACATCATTGAGCCGTCCGGTCCCACCGGCGACACCAAGAGCCAGATCGAAGCCATCGGTGAGTCGGTCTCCCTGCTCACCGGTACGGGCATGACCTTCACCCACATTGACCTGGACCAGTCCGAAAACGGCGTGTTCAAGGACCTCAAGGTCCGCCAGGCGTTCTCCAAGTGCGTTCCGCGCCAGGACATCGTGGACAAGTTCGTCAAGCCGGTCGACCCGGAGGCCACCGTGCTGAACCTGCGCGACTTCCAGCAGTCGCAGCCGGAATACGACGAAGTTCTTGAAGCCGCCCCGTCCGCCAGCGAATACGATGAGGTTGACCTCGAAGGCGCCAAGGCGCTGATGGAAGAGGCCGGCAAGACCGAGCCCGTTGACGTCCGCATGCTGTTCTCGTCAGCAAGCCAGGTGCGCGCCGATATCACTGCCCTGATCAAGGATTCCTGCGACCAGGCCGGCTTCAACATCATCGCCACCCCCGACGCCGAGTGGACCAAGAAGCTCGATGAGCTCGGCTCCTGGGATGCTGCACTCTTCGGCTGGGCCGGTTCAGGTCTGGTAGCCAGCGCACAGTCGATCTACGACTCCGAGGGCGTCCAGAACTACGGCAAGTTCAAGAGCGAAAAGGTCGACGAGCTGTGGGACGAGATTGCCCGCACCACTGAAGCCGACAAGGTGCTGGAGCTGAAGAAGGAACTCGAAGAGGAACTGGCCAAGGACGTCTACAACGTCGTTCTTTACACCCAGGCCGACATTGTTGCCCACAACTCCGGCATGGAGAACGTGGAGTACAACCCCACCCAGAGCGGCGTGACATGGAACGCCTTCAAGTGGACCAAGCAGGCCTAACCAAGGCATCACGCCATAACGGTTAGAAAGCGGGATGGGCAGACCCTCGGTCTGCCCATCCCAAACTTTTGCCCCGCTACGGCTTTACGTACCACCCCCCAATAGGAGCCTTCGGTGTTCTCTTTCATCCTTAGAAGAGCGGTGACCTCGTTCTTCGTCCTTGTCGCCGCCACAGTGCTGATGTTTATCCTTGCCGTCAACTCTGGCGATCCCTTTCATGACCTGATCGAGCTCCAGAGCGCCGACCGCGAGTCGCGCATTGCCCAGCGAACGGCAGCACTGCATCTTGATCAGCCCGTCGCCGTCCGCTACCTCCTTTGGCTGCAGGAAGTGGGCCGATGCATGATCCCCGGCGGTGCCGAATGCACACTTGGGCTTAACCGTGCCGGCAGCCCCGTGATCGACCAGCTGCAGACAGCGATCGGCTCCACCTTCCGGCTCGTCGTCGTAGCTACCCTGGTGGCAATCGTTCTCGGCGTCGCCGTAGGCCTGGTCACTGCCCTTCGCCAGTACAGCACCTTCGATTACTCCATTACCTTCATTTCCTTCCTACTCTTCTCCATGCCGCTGTTCTGGCTCTCCACTCTGCTCAAGCAGTACCTGGCGATTGATCTGAACACCTGGCTGGCCGATCCACAAATGTCCTATCTGGGAATAGCGGCCGTGGGACTCATAGTGGGACTCGTTGGAGCAGTCGCTGTCGGCGGCGACAGGAACCGCCGCCTTCGTGTCTTCGCCATTGTTGCCGTTGCCACGTCGGTCACGTTCTACCTGCTGCTCATCTCCAACTGGTTCAAGACACCGGGCCTGGGCCCGATTGGCCTGTTCATTACCGCCTTTGGACTGGCCCTGGGGATTACAGCCTTGCTGGCAGGCTTCCGCCGCCGCCGGATTGTCTATGCCGCGCTCGCAACTGCGGCGGTTGGTTTCATCAGTTATCTGGTGACGCAGCCGCTCATGCAGGATCCCAACTGGGGCATCATTGCCGGCCTTGCTGTCCTCACCCTTCTCGTGTCACTGGGCATCGGCCATTTTGTCGGCGGTCCCTATGCCAAGCAGACCCGCAACCTGACCGCAGTCATCGGGCTGGCCATCGGCTTCTTCGTCTTTATTGACGCATTGCTGGGCGCCTATCCGTCACTCGCACGCAAAAACGGCGGCCGCCCGATTCCCACCACCGGTTCGTCCACCCCGAACCTGCAGGGCACCTTCTGGGAAATCAATCTGGACTACGCCCTGTACCTGGTACTGCCGACCATCGCGATCATGCTGATCTCTTTTGCCACCTATACCCGCTACACCCGAGCCAGCATGCTTGAGGTGATGAACCAGGATTACGTACGCACCGCACGGGCCAAGGGCCTGAGCGAGCGATCTGTGGTCGTCAAGCATGCCTTCCGCAATGCCATGATCCCCATCACCACCCTGATGGCGTTCGACTTCGCCGGAGTGCTGGGCGGGGCCGTCATCACCGAGGCGGTGTTCGGCTGGAGCGGAATGGGACGAATGTTCACGGACGGCCTGAATGACGTGGATCCCAACGTGATCATGGCCTTCTTCCTGGTGACCGGTGTGGCCGCGGTGACCTTCAACATGCTGGCCGACATCGCGTACGCGTTCCTCGACCCGCGCATTAGCCTGAACTGATAGGCGGAAGACATGACTGAGAAAATACCGTCCGGAACCACGGGCAGCAGCCCGGAACTGACGAGCATGACTCTGGAAAGCCAGAGAACGGATATCGCTGACGCGCCCGCAACCCGGGCCGTCACGGCGGATCCACAGATCACCGCTGCGAAAAGCCAGGGCCAGCTGGTCCGCGAACGGTTTTTCCGCCATAAGGGTGCCATTGCCGGCCTGAGCGGTCTGGTGTTCATCGTACTGCTCGCTTTCACCTCCATCGGGCTCTCCGTGGGCCCGCTGCGCATCCCCGGCTGGTGGCCGCACACGTTCTCCACGGTGATGCCGCTTGAAGACGGCGGAGCCCCCACCCTGTCCTGGACCGGGCTGGGGAACCACCCGTTCGGCCAGGACACCCTGGGCCGCGATTACTTTGCCATGACGATGCGCGGCGCACAGATCTCCCTGACCATCGCCTTCATCGTCGGAATCGTGGGCACCGTCGTGGGAACCGTCGTCGGCGCCCTCGCCGGGTATTTCCGCGGCTTCACCGAAACCGTCCTGATGCGCTTTACCGACGTCATCATCACCATCCCGCTGCTGGTGGTGGCCGCCGTGCTGGCCAGCATCGTCTCGGACTACGGCATTGTGGTGTTCGCGATCTTCCTTGGTTTGCTGACCTGGACCGGGCTGGCCCGTATCGTCCGCGGCGAATTCCTCTCCCTTCGGGAAAAGGAATTCGTCGAGGCTGCCAAGTCCGTCGGCGCCAGTTCCGGCCGCATCATCTTCAAGCACATCCTGCCCAACACCGTTGGGGTCATCATCGTGTCCGCAACGCTGGCGATCTCCGGCGCCATCCTGCTGGAGACCGCGCTGAGCTTCCTCGGCCTCGGCGTGCAGCCGCCGGATACGTCCCTGGGCAAGCTCATCAACGAGAACCGGGCGGCCATGACCACGCGCCCGTGGCTCTTCTTCTGGCCCGGCATCTTCATTGTGGCCATTGCGCTCACCGTGAACTTTATCGGCGACGGCCTCCGGGACGCGTTTGATCCCCGACAGACAAGGACAAAGCAATGAGTTCGGCACCCCTGTACAGCGACATCACATCAACAGCGGGCACGGCTCCGATCCTGGAAGTGTCCGGTCTGGGCGTCGATTTCAGCGTGGACAGTAAATGGGTGATGGCGGCGGAGGACGTTTCCTTCACCGTCTCCCCCGGCGAGATCCTGGCCATCGTGGGTGAATCAGGTTCCGGTAAGAGCATGTCGTCCATGGCGCTGCTGGGCCTCCTCCCCGGCAACGGACGTTCCAAGGGCAGCGCCAAGCTTCAGGGCAAGGAACTCATCGGGGCTCCCCAGTCCGTTCTGCGCAGGATTCGCGGCAATGACATTGCCATGATTTTCCAGGAACCCATGACGGCGCTCAACCCGGTGCTCACCGTGGGCGAACAGATCAAGGAGATCATCGAACAGCACACTGATGCTTCTCCGGCACAGGCAAAGGCACGGGCCATCGAGCTGCTGCAGATGGTGGAAATCCCCGAGCCGGAGAGGCGGTACGATTCCTATCCGCACCAGTTCTCCGGCGGTCAGCGGCAGCGGGCCATGATTGCCATCGCCATCGCCAATGACCCCATCCTGCTGGTCGCCGACGAGCCCACTACGGCCCTGGACGTAACCGTTCAGGCTGAAGTGCTGGAACTGCTCCGGAACCTCAACAAGCGCCTGAACAGTGCTGTCATGCTCATCACCCACGACATGGGCGTGGTGGCGGACCTCGCTGACAAAGTGGTTGTCATGGAGAAAGGCCGGATTGTAGAAGCGGCGCCCGTGGCTGAGCTCTTCAACAATCCGAAGGAGGAGTACACGCGCCAGTTGCTGGCAGCTGTACCGCATCTGGGCTCAATAGTCGGCGGAGTGCTGTCGGCTGTTGAGGTGGAGAATGACGGCTCGCTCCAGATCGCCGAGGCTCCCCGGGCGGTCCTCCGGGATTCCGAGGATCTGACGACGGCGGACGCCGGCGTCGTGCCTGCCCTGCAGCTGACCGGGGTATCCATTGAGTACCCCGGGCGGTTCCGCCAGCCCGCCTTCAAGGCAGTGACCGACGTTTCCTTCGTCATCAACCCCGGTGAAGTCATGGGGCTGGTTGGCGAATCCGGTTCCGGCAAGTCGACCATCGCCCGGGCCGTAACGGGGCTGCTTCCGGTCAGCGCCGGCAGCGTTGACATCAACGGCACCAACATCGCCGGCCTGTCGCCGAAACAGATGCTGCCGCTGCGCAGGAAATTTGCAATCGTGTTCCAGGATCCGGCGGCGTCGCTGAACCCGCGCATGTCCATCGGCGAATCCATCGGCGAGCCGCTGTTCCTGCATGAGAAGCTCTCGCGCAAGGACCTCGACGCCCGGGTTGAGGGCCTGCTGGACGATGTCCAGCTTCCCACCAGCTTCCGCAACCGGTATCCCCATGAGTTGTCCGGCGGACAGCGGCAGCGCGTTGGCATTGCCCGGGCCCTCTCCCTGCGGCCGTCGCTCCTGGTGGCCGATGAGCCAACGTCCGCACTGGACGTTTCGGTACAGGCCAGGGTGCTTGCCCTGCTTCAGGACCTGCAGCAGCAGTACGGTTTCGCCTGCCTGTTTGTCAGCCACGACCTGGCGGTGGTGGAGATCCTGGCAAGCCATATCGCAGTGCTGAACAAGGGCATCATGGTTGAACGGGGCTCCACCGAGCAGGTGCTGCGGTATCCGCAGGATGCATATACGCGCCGCCTGCTCGCCGCAGCACCCGTGCCTGATCCGGCTGAGCAGGCTCTTCGGCGGGAACAACGCAACGCCCTCATGGCCGCCGGCAGCTCAATCGACTAAGCAAACCTATTCCGCGGCCGGTCCGGGCCGCGGTTTAGGTTGTCGGGCTCACCTTGTGGGACACTGGAGGGCAGAACTTTCAGCAAATCGAAGGAGGCAGCTATGAGCAAGCGTGCACGCAAGCGTCGTGACCGTAAGCGCGGCGGCGCCAACCACGGTAAGCGTCCCAACACTTAAGTCTTGGACTAACCGTGTGGCCCATCGCCACTAAGAAAAGAACCCCCGGAGCCTTACGGACGCCGGGGGTTCTTTTTGGTTATAGTCGCCGGCTTGCTAGTGCTCAGCGGTCTGGATCTGGCTGATCCTCGCCAGGATGCTGGCTTTGAGTGTTTCCGGGGCGGCCTCGGTGCAGGACCGCTTCACCACGGATCGAATAACACATTCCAGGTCGTGTTCCTCGGCGCACTCGGGACAACCGTCCAGATGCTCCTTGATTTCCACAATGTCATCGTGGGACAGAGCACCGTCCAGGTATTCGTACAGCCGTTCGATGCGGGTATCCTCGCAATCACCCAGGCTTTGGCAATCGCTCATAGCGTGTTCCCCTGTTTCTTGTTCTGGCTGGCCGCGGCGGGTGCAGGTGCTGCCTTGCCGCGGATACCGCGTTCATGTGCATATTCGGCCAGCAGTTCACGGAGCATTTTACGGCCCCGGTGCAGGCGCGACATTACGGTTCCGATGGGAGTATTCATGATTTCCGAGATTTCCTTATAGGCAAATCCCTCAACATCAGAGAAATACACTGCCAAACGGAATTCTTCGGGAATGGACTGCAGGGCATTCTTCACATCGGAATCGGGAAGATGATCCAGCGCCACTGCTTCGGCGGAGCGCAGCCCGGTGGAGCTGTGTTCGGCTGCACGGGCAAGCTGCCAGTCCTCCACACCGTCGGAGTTGGCCTGCAGCGGTTCGCGCTGCCTCTTCCGGTACAGGTTGATGTAGGTGTTCGTCAGGATCCGGTAGAGCCAAGCCTTCAGGTTGGTCCCCGGCCGGTACTGGTGGAACGCCGAGAAGGCCTTTGTGTAGGCCTCCTGGACCAGGTCCTCGGCATCGGAGGGGTTGCGGGCCATGCGCATGGCCGCAGAGTAGAGCTGATCCACATACTGCATGGCATCGCGCTCAAAGCGTATCTTGCGGGCCTCTTCCGATTCGGAAGCGACATCCAGCTCGGAGTCTTCCACCTGGGGGCTGCCTTCCGGCGCATCAGTTCTCATCACTTCCCAGTCTACGGTGCGGGCTGCCGGACCCACACGCAACTGGACGGTTGCTGATGAAGCCTCCGGGTGTGCATCTGCCATCGCTAAAGTACCCGGCACGAACACTCTCCTCACTTGGGGCTGCTTTGCTTCACGGGCACCGCGGTGCCCGGCGAATCCGGTAATCCCCCGCTTCGCGAAGAATGCCGTATACCCCGCACAACGCCCGGCTGCGTCCGCTTATTCCGCAGCGGTGTTTTGGCGCCGCAGCGCGGCATAAGGTGTGCGGGACCGGTAAAAGTGCCAAACTAGGAGTATTCTGCCCGGCTATTCCGAGACGGGCAGCAACCAGGAGGTCAATATGTCGATTGTCCGTTTGCTCGCCCGCCCGCTGCTAGCCACCGGCTTTATTGCAGCCGGAGTTGACCGCCTGCGGGATACCGATCAAACCGCGCAGCAGTTGCGTCCCACCCTGGATCGTGTCGGTGCACTGGTGCCTTCGGCTGCACCCGTTACCGGCAACGCCCAGCTCGTTGCCAAGGTTCTCGGCGCCACACAGGTGGGTGCCGGTTCGCTGCTGGCTCTGGGTAAGTTCCCCCGTTTGTCCGGCCTGCTGCTGACGGGCACCGCAGTGCTGAACGCCGTCGTTGAGTACAAGAATGCTGAAACGGACACTGCCGATGAGCGCAAGGCACGCCGTGCCGCCCTGCTAAAGAACCTCTCCCTGATCGGCGCCGTCCTCCTGGTCGCCGTGGATACCAACGGCCGTCCCGGCCTGGCGTGGCGCGCCGGCCATCTTGCTGATGACACCCGCCGCAGCGTTGCCTCCCTTGGCAAGGATGCCGGCCGCAAGTCGCGGTCAGTCCAGAAGGACGCCGCCAAGCAGCTCAAGAAGGCCAACAAGACCGTCCGCACCACCGCAGCCGGCATTGTGGGTTCCTAGCTCCATGTCTTTCCCCGCCAATCCGCAGACAGTCTCTCCCTGGCCCGCTCCCCGGGTGTCGGCACCTCTGGACGCCGACGTCCGGGTACCGGGTTCCAAGTCCCTGACCAACAGGTATCTGGTCCTTGCTGCCCTGGCTGACGGCCCCAGCATGCTCCGGGCTCCCCTGCATTCCCGGGACACCGCCCTCATGGTCCAGTCGCTCCGGGCGCTGGGCGCCACGGTGACCGAGATCGACGGCGACGGCGCCTTCGGACCGGATCTCGAAATCCGGCCGATGGATTCGGGGAGCGCATCAGGGACAGGCATTGACTGCGGGTTGGCGGGAACAGTCATGCGGTTCGTGCCTCCTCTGGCCGCACTGAAAACCGGGAGCACAGACTTCGACGGCGATCCCCACGCACGCCAGCGGCCGATGGCCGCGATCATCGATGCGCTCCGCGCGCTGGGCGTGACGGTACACGACGACGGCAGAGGCGCCCTTCCCTTTAGCGTGGCCGGCACCGGAGAGGTGGCCGGGGGCCGGTTGGAAATTGACGCCGGGGCGTCCTCCCAGTTCGTCTCGGCCCTGCTGCTGGCAGGCGCGCGCTTCAGGGACGGACTGCACCTGGTCCATGTGGGCTCCACCCTTCCCAGCCGTGAACACATTGCCATGACAGTCCAGGTGCTGCGCGGGGTTGGTGTGCAGGTGGACGATTCCGTCCCGAACGAGTGGCGCGTGGCTCCCGGCCACATCCGTGCCTTCGACGTAGCCATCGAGCCGGACTTATCCAATGCCGGACCGTTCCTGGCCGCAGCCCTCGTGGCAGGCGGCACCGTGCGCCTGGCCGGCTGGCCCGAACACACCACGCAGGTGGGCGACCGGTGGCGGAGCATCCTGCCCGCCCTTGGCGGCACGGCCACCCTGTCCCAGGGCACCCTGACAGTGACCGGCTCCGGCCGCATCACCGGAGCGCAGCTTGCTGACACCAGCGAGCTGGCTCCCACGGTGGCCGCGCTGTGTGCCCTGGCAGACTCCCCCTCAACACTCACCGGCATTGCCCACCTGCGCGGCCACGAAACCGACCGCCTCGCTGCCCTGGTGACCGAGATCAACCGGCTGGGCGGAAACGTCGAAGAGACCGAAGACGGCCTGATCATCCATCCCGCGCCGCTGCACGGCGGTGTTTTCGAAACGTATGCCGATCACCGGATGGCAACGGCAGGCGCGCTCATCGGTCTGGCGGTGCCGGGAGTCCTGGTGCAGGACATCGGCACCACCGCCAAGACGCTGCCGGAATTTCCGCAGCTGTGGCGTGAACTGGCCGCCACGGCCCAACCACCGGCTGCAGCGGAACCAGGCCCTGCCGCGGCTCCGGACCGGACGGAAGGTGCGCGCTGATGGCCCGCTCAACCGGCAGCTGGGATGAATCGGATGTCCGCATCCGTCCCAACAAAAAGGGGTCGCGGCCCCGTACCAAGGACCGGCCCGCCTATGACGAGGCCGTAACGGGCCGCATCATCACCGTGGACCGCGGACGATACACCGCCGTCGTGGACGAAGACACCCCCACGGAACGCATCGTCACCGCAGCCCGGGCCCGTGAACTGCGCCGAAACCCGGTGGTTGCCGGCGACCTCGTTTCGCTGGTGGGAGACGTGTCGGGCGGACCGGACACGCTTGCCCGCCTCGTACGCATCCAGGACCGCCGGACCCTTCTGCGCCGCAGCGCCGATGACACCGATCCCGTGGAACGCGCCGTCGTTGCCAACGCTGACCAGCTGGTCATCGTGGTGGCCGCAGCAAACCCCGAGCCGCGCACCGGGTTCATCGACCGCGCCCTCGTTGCTGCCTACGACGCCGGCATCTCGCCGCTGCTGTGCATTACCAAGGCCGACATCAAGGACCCCGCTGAACTGCTGGCCAATTACGAGCATCTGGACTTGGATGTCATCATCAGCCGCACCGCGGCGGACGACGCGTCGGGAATCGATGCCCGCTCCGACGATGGTCTGTCCGCCCGCCTGCAGGGAGACGCCGTGCAGCAGCTGCACCGCCACCTCGAGGGCAAGGTCTCGGTCCTGGTGGGGCACTCCGGCGTCGGCAAGTCCACCCTGGTGAATGCCCTGACCGGCTCCGACCGCGCCACCGGCGGCGTCAACGCAGTGACCGGCCGTGGAAGACATACCTCATCCTCTGCGCTGGCCCTGAAAGTCCTGGAGGCGCCGTCGGGCAGTTGGATCATTGACACTCCCGGTATCCGCTCCTTTGGGCTTGCGCATGTTGACCCCGACCGCATCCTGCAGGCTTTCCCGGACCTTGAACCGGGAACTGAAAGCTGTGAACGCGGGTGCCGGCACGACGACCAGGCCAAGAACTGCGGGCTTGACCCGTGGGTGGAGTCGGGGCGGGCCGGGGCTGCAGGGCCTGCACGGCTCGCCTCCCTGCGCCGGCTGCTGGGTTCGGGCACCCGGACGGAAAACCGGGCATCTGCCAAGGAGCTGGGCGCGCAGTGACGCTTGCCGGGAACACATCACAAGACTGCCGCGGCGTCCACGAGAGCGCGCCACGGCAGGTCCCGGGCCGTGTAATCGTGGGCGCCGCCCACCGAATAAGGATAAGTTGAACAGTATGCCGTTCGCCCAGAACTACAACGATGACCTGCGACTCGCCCACGTCATGGCCGATTCCGTGGACGATCAGACGATGTCCCGCTTTAAGGCCCTTGACTTGAAAGTTGAAACGAAGCCGGACCTGACGCCCGTCACCGACGCCGACAAGGCTGCGGAGGATGCCATCCGCGGGCAGCTCTCCCGTGCCCGCCCCCGGGACGCGGTCCTTGGTGAAGAGTTTGGCTCCACCGGCTCCGGGCCGCGCCGCTGGGTGATTGATCCCATCGACGGCACCAAGAACTTTATCCGCGGCGTCCCCGTCTGGGCCACCCTGATTTCCCTGGTCGACGACGGCGTTCCCGTCCTGGGCGTCGTCAGTGCACCGGCGCTGGGCAAGCGCTGGTGGGCCGCCACCGGAACCGGCGCCTATATGGGACGCTCCCTCGCCTCCGCCACCCGGCTGCGGGTGTCCAACGTTTCCGAACTTTCAGATGCTTCGCTGTCCTATTCCAGCCTCGGAGGCTGGAAGGAACGCGGCAACTTTGACGAGTTCATTGGGCTGACGGAATCGGTCTGGCGCACCCGGGCATTCGGAGATTTCTGGTCCTACTGCATGGTTGCCGAGGGCGCCGTGGACATTGCCTGCGAGCCGGAACTGAACCTGTATGACATGGCGGCGCTGGTCCCCATCATTACCGAAGCCGGTGGCAGATTCACTTCCCTGGAAGGTGAAGACGGTCCGTTTGGGGGCAACGCCCTGGCCACCAACGGTGCGCTGCACAGTGACGTCCTGCGCCGCCTCAACCCGGCGCTGGACGACCTGCTCTGACCGTGGCCCCGTCAAGGTCCGGCCCCCGGCTGGAAGCTCTGCGCCGGCAGGAACTGGCACGCAGCTATGAGGACGGCGGGGAACACTATGACCGCATCCGTCCCGGCTACCCCTCCGAAGCGGTCCAGTGGTTGTTTGCCGGGCCCCGGAGCGCAGCTGCCGGGCCCGGCGCCCGTGTGGCCGACATCGGGGCCGGCACCGGCAAGTACACACGTTCCCTGGCCGCCGCCGGCTACCGGCCCACCGCCGTCGACCCCTCCGCCGACATGCTCCGCCAGCTGCAGCAGATGCTGCCCGGAGTACCTGTCCTACAGGGCACTGCTGAGGCCACCGGACTTCCCTCCTCCTCCATGGACGCCGCCACTGTGGCACAGGCCTGGCACTGGTGCGATCCCATCACAGCAAGTACCGAGCTGGCACGGATTCTCCGGCCCGGCGGAATCCTGGGGCTGGTCTGGAACCAGCTGGACGTCAGCGTCCCCTGGGTCCACCGCTATTCGCGCATCATTCATGCCGGAGACGTCCTGAAACCCGGATTCCGGCCGGTTGTCGGGCCCGAGTTCACCCCTGATGATTCCCACGTCACCCGGTGGTCGCAGCAGATGACCCCCGAGGACCTGATGGAGCTCGCCAAGTCCCGTTCCTACTACCTCAGCGCCGGCGGACCGGTGAGGGACAAGGTGATGGCGAACCTGGCCTGGTACCTGTTCGAACATTTGGAATACCGTCCAGGGCAAACCTTGGAGCTCCCCTATCTGACGCTCTCCTGGCGGATGGTGCTGTCCGGGGGCTGATTAACAGCTCAGGTAGTATCTGTTCGCCGAGACCCCGCGGCATGTAGTCTGATGCCTCCGGCTCCGATGGGTGCCCGGACTTATCCAGCAACATACTCTGCTGCGGAACGGGGGCACGCACGTGGTCACCTTTGGAATCGAAGAAGAATTCCTGCTCGTCAACCCTGACAGCGAAATGCCCAGCTCCCGTGCCGGTGAGGTGATCACGGCGCTGATCCCCGGCGATGGCGTCAGTCTTACCAGTTCCGCGGAATTTCTGGCCTGCCAGGTCGAGAGTTCCACTCCCATCTGCAGCGACCGGGACGCAGCTCTCACCTCCCTGCTAGATTTCCGCGGGCGCCTTCAGGACGCAGCGGCAGCTGCCGGACTCGCCGTCGCGCCCACCGGAGCAGCTCCTCTGGTTGAGGCCTCCCCGGCCGTTGTGAGCGGCACGGAACGCTATCAGGACATGGGTGCCATGGCCGGCGCTGTAGCCGATGAGCACTATGTGAACGGAACGCACGTCCATGTTGCCATTCCCAGCCGGGAAGAGGGCGTCCAAGTCCTCAACCGCCTGCGCCCCTGGTTGGCCACTCTTGGGGCCATCAGCGCGAACTCTCCCTATTGGCATGGAAGGGACACCCTCTTTGCAAGCTGGCGGCTTGTCCAGTACCGCCGCTGGTCGGTGCAGGGGTGCCCGCCGTATTTCCAAAGTTCGGCGGACTACGACGCGCGCGTGGCCAAACTTATGGCAACAGACATTGTGCTTGATTCCGGCCACGTCGGCTGGATTGCCCGCCTTTCCAACCGGTTTCCCACCATCGAGATTCGGGTGGCCGATACGCAGTTGGAGGCACGGGACGCGGTTTTGCTGGCCCTCGTTGCCCGCGGGCTGGTAAGCACCGCGCTGTCCGAGGAGACTGCCAGCGTTGACGGCGGCCCGGACACGCTGGCCGATCCGGAAATCCTTGATGCCGGGCTATGGCAGGCTGCACGCTTTGGATTGCGGGGGAACCTGTTGGATCACGGACCTAACGGCGGTGATCTGAGCCGTGCTGCCCCCGCCCAGGTGGGCGCGTTGCTGGACTATATTCGGCCTGCCCTTGAGGAGTCAGGCGATGATTCCTTTGTCCGGGCGGGTGTGGCGCACGTACTGTCCGCGGGAACCGGCTCGCAGCGGCAGCGGGAGGCGGTACGCCACGGTGGCTTTGCGGCGCTCAGGCCGCTCTTTGCAACATCACTGACGGCGTCCTGACAACCGGTTTATTTGGCCCGCCGGCCGGAACGACGCGGTGCCGAAGCCACAGCCGGGTAACCGGCAGCAAGGTCCCACACCAGGTTCACAACGGCAGCCGCTGCAACCAGCACGGCAGCCAAGGCCAGACCGCTCACCATAAGTGCGCCTGCACCGGCAAGAAAGGCACCGCCGGCTACCAGTGGAAGCGCCGGCCACGGCAACCGGTTCTTGGCGCGGGGTGCCAGTACGAGGCTCCACAGGACAACCGACAGTGCCAGTGCAACAACAGCGGCGGGAGCCCGGTGCGAGGGAAAAGCGGTAATGGCCCAGTACGTAACAGCAAAGAGGAAAGCTGTTTCCAGGGCGAAGGCCAGCACCTGCCGGACAATTAATGTCCACGGTCGGGAGCGGCCCTCACCTGCGGGCTTCGTTGCGGTGCGGGTCCGGGATGTCTCGTCCTCTGTCACAGAAGCAACTTTAGCCCCAGCAGCAGAGAATCCGGCTACCCGAACTCGTACGTGGAAATATCCAAGATGCGTGCCTCCCATGGGCGCAGCCAGTGCGTCTCACCGGCTTCGTCATAGTTGCCCAGGATCAGGTCTCCGCTGCCGAGGTTGGAAGGCAGCTCCAGCACAGCACCGGAGACGTTGCACTCAACCAAAAACTGCTGGTCGCCGAGGCTGCGCCGGAATGCATAGAGGGTGGGATGCTCCGGGTCCAGCAAATGAAAATCACCGAGCGAAACCACTGCGGAGTCATGCCGCAGGCGGATCAGCTTCTGGTAGTAGCGGTAAACGGACTTCTCCGAGGCCAGATCCGCCTCGGCATTGAGGTGGCGGAAGTTGGCGTTCACCGGTATCCAGGGCGTTCCGGTGGTAAACCCGGCGTTCGATTCGCTGCTCCACTGCATGGGGGTGCGGGCGTTGTCCCGGCTCATGGCGGCAAGCGCTGCCAGGACTGCGTCCGGATCGGATCCGCGGCTGAGTGCATCGGCGTAGTAGTTCAGAGATTCCACGTCGCGGTATTGATCGATGGATGTGAACCCGGCACTGGTCATTCCGAGTTCCTCACCCTGATAGATGTAAGGGGTTCCACGGTGCAGATGCAGCAGGGTAGCCAGAAGCGTTGCCGACTCGTAGCGGTATTTCCCGTCATCTCCGAACCGGGACACCTGCCGCGGCTGGTCATGGTTTCCCAGGTACAGGCTGTTCCAACCCGTTGCGGAAAGTCCCCGCTGCCAACGGTTCCAGCTTGTTTTCAGATCTCTCAGGTCCAGTTCCCGGTAGTCCCACTTGTTTCCGGGGCTCTGGTCAAGGCTGACGTGTTCAAACTGGAAAACCATGTCCAACTCTCCGCGGTGCGGATCAGTGAACAGGAGCGCCTGGTCTACGGTTGCCCCGGGCGTCTCCCCCACGGTCAGGAAGTCCCCGGTGCGGTTCGCGAACACCGCCCTGCGCATCTCACGCAGGAACTCGTGGATCCGGGGACCTGACGTGAAATACGGCGTCCCGTCACCCCATACGCCGCCGGGCTCCACTACGCCGTCGGGCAGCGCCGGATCCTTGGAGATGAAGTTGATGACGTCCATCCTGAATCCGTCGACGCCCCGGTCGATCCACCAGTTCATCACGGCGTGGACACTTTCCCTCACCCTGGGGTTTTCCCAATTGAGGTCCGGCTGCTGCGGGGTAAAAAGGTGCAGATAATACTGTTTGGTTCCCGGATCATAGGTCCAGGCGGATCCGCTGAAGTGTGAGCCCCAGTTGTTGGGTTCCGCCCCGGGTTCTCCGGGTTCAAAGCCGGGCCGCGGATCACGCCACCAATAGGTATCGCGTTCCGCGTTGTCCCGTGAACGGGACGATTCGCGGAAGGCCTCATGCTCGCTGGAGGTATGGTTCACCACAAGATCCATGATGAGTTTCATACCCCGGGCATGGATGCCGTCGAGCAGATCGTCAAAGTCCTGTTCGGAGCCGAACATGGCGTCGATCCGGCGGTAGTTGCTGATGTCGTAGCCGTTGTCGAACTGCGGGGACTGGTGCACGGGCGAGAGCCAAATAACGTCTACGCCCAGTTCGGCAATGTAATCCAGCCGCGCTGTGATTCCGGCCAGGTCACCGGTTCCATTTCCGGTGCTGTCCGCGAAACTGCGCGGATAGACCTGATAGACAACGGCGTTGGTCCACCATGCAGGACGGTCAGGATCGCTCATGCTGGCGCCTTTCACTTGGCCCGCCGCTGTCGCGTGCGGCCCGCAGCAGGCCGGACACAGAAGTGATCCGGACACGCGGGTTCGTGCATTCTACGTCGGCCCCGGCCGGTCTGACAGTGCTGCGGGACACACTCCCCCAGTCCTCACCCGGTCAGGACGATTTCCTTGCCCCCAACTTTCCGGCGTCGTTAGTGTGGGCGCTACTTCGTCCCTTTATGGTGGACGATTTCTGGATCCCCACGTTTGGAGACAACGCGATGACAACACTGACCGTATGGAAATTTCCGGATTCAGGTTCTGCGGAACAGGCAACCGAGACACTGTCCAGCCTGCAGTCACAGGGCTTGATTAGTGTCGAGGACGAGGCCTACGTAACCTGGCCCGAGGACAAGAAGAAGCCAAGCACTCATCAGGAACATCATCTGGTGGGAGCCGGCGCTCTGGGTGGCGGGTTTTGGGGCCTCCTCTTTGGATTGATCTTCTTCATTCCACTCATCGGTCTGGTCGTGGGCGCAGCCGTTGGTGCACTTTCGGCTTCTATGGTTGACGTGGGGATCGACGACAACTTCATTAAGCAGGTTCGCAGCGAAGTCACCCCGGGAACCTCGGCACTGTTCGTCCTCACTTCGAACGCTGTGGAGGACCGGGTGCTGGAGGCCTTCAAGAGCAGCTTCCCCGACGCGAAGCTGATTTTCACCAACCTCTCCAAGGAGCAGGAAGCCAACCTGCGCCAGGCGTTCGCTGACTAATTCGTTCGGCGCAAACAGGCTGACAGCATGACTGCGCCGAGCCAATTCGTGGAGGCCGGATTGTCCGACGGGACGGTCCGGTCTTCACGCATCTCCGCCCCTGCGCGGCATGCCGGCCCCGGTTCCCGTATCGTTAATGGGGATGATTACCAGACGCCAAGCTGCACTTGCCCTAGATATTCCGCTTGAAATGGCCACCCGCCATGGAATCCCCGCCCGACTCTCCGAAGAGGAACTGGACCGCCTGCAAGCTGATCCCCCTGCCTGGCTGATCCAGTCACGCGCCAATCGGACGGGCAAACGCCCCGTATGGGTGGAGCTGGAGTGTGTGGTGTGCGGTTACCGCGAAAACGCCCGGCCAAAGAAGTGGTGGCCGGACTTTTCCTTCCTGGCATGTGCGGACCATGCCCTTCGCGAGCTTCCCGCGGTGCCGGCCGGACATGCGCGCGGCGAATATGACGGCATCGGCACCCGCTTTACCGGATATGTTCATGTGCCGGCGGATCAGGTTCCCGGCTGCACGGAATCGCCCGTCAGCCACTGATCTTCAGGGGCGGGGCCCCAAAACTTCCAGACATCAAAAAACCAGGTGCGCCCCGCGGCGCACCTGGTTTTTTATGTACCGGGTTGAAAAACCGGCGAGAGTCTCAGTTCCCTGGGATGGCCAAACCGGTGCGTGCCATAGCGTCCTTATACGCGATCCGCATGGCAGCCAAGCCTTCTTCCTGACGTTCCGCCGTTGCCCCAAACGCGCGGCCGTCAACAGAGCGGGCCTTGTAAATCTTGAAGCTGCGCCGGTAAATCATCCGGTTCTCAGTCTTGAGGAAGGCTGCACACAGGCGCTGTGCTTCAGTGCCGTGGGCCACGATGGCTGAGGCACGCGGCACCAGGGCGAGGAAGCGCAGCAGAGGCTTGAGCCCTTCCTGGATCTGTTCCTTGGTCAGTTTGCCGTTGGGCTCGCCGGGAACGTACCAGGGATAAGTGTTCCACGGCATGACGTACTCCGGCCGGAGCCCCACCTGCCAGTGGACTCCGAGAAGCCGGGCAACGGCGTCGTCGTCGCCCGCGGTGATGAAGCCCGATGGATGGGCCGTGCCGATATTGGAGAAAAGGCTCACAATGCGGGTGTCGCCCACGTCGTGCATGGGATCAACGTAGGGCACCTCGGTGCCGGGCTTCAGCGCTTTGAGTGAGTCGCAGAGCTGATTTACCTCGGCTACGTTGTCGTCATAGCGACGGTTCCAGAGTTCTTCGGATTGTGTTCCATTGTCCAGGCTTTGCATAAGGTGGTGCGTCTCCTACAGGGTCGTATCGACCGGTTATAGCTCATGTGCCCGGACGGAGCGCGTACGGGCGGATGCTGCCGTATCCCGCAGCGCCGTGAGGCGGCGGTATTCACGACCGCCGACAGCGGAAGGCCGGACGCGGTTCCTGGCAACAGGTTTCCGGCTCCTGCCAGTCTAGCAATTCCTGTGGTCCCTCCTTCCCTGCTCTGCAGACCGGGGACTGAAAAACCGGGGTGCTGTGACCAAGAACTCCCCGCAGTCCGGCTAATCGCCCGACGGCGGGGAGAAACAAGTCGTTAAAACAAAAAGCAGGGAAGCTGCCTGTGGCAGCTTCCCTGCTTTTTACTATTGGGTGGAGATGGGGGGAATTGAACCCCCGTCCGATGTCGTGTTGTCAGGGCTTCTCCGGGCGCAGTCTGCGGTGGATTTTCTCGGCCCCAGCTGTCATGCAGACAAGCAGCTGATCCGGGCCCAGCCGTCTAAGAGTCCCGAACACGCCAACGGCGAGCATGTTCAGCAGTGGCCCTCTAAATGACGCCAGGATCCGGGACGAGAGCGTTCCCGGGCTGACGGACTATGCCCGCTGCTTAGGCAGCGAGAGCGAAGTCAGTGCGCTTTGAATCGGCACTTATTGTTTTACAAGGAGCGTTTACGAGATAACCCTGTATCCTCGGCCCGCTTCACCTGTCTCGACTAACACCGTCGAAACCTGTCATCCCCAATGTGTTGCTAACCCATATGTACTTTTCAAACCGGACCATGAACCGGACCGGTGCGTTAAGTGTAGCCCATGAGCGAAGCGGGTCAGGCGCCGCGGTTTTTCTCCCGCATGTCCCGCAGGGCTTCCCTGTTGTCCTGCTTTTCGCGCAGCGTCTGGCGCTTGTCATAGTCTCGCTTGCCGCGCGCCACGGCGATCTCCACCTTGGCCCGGCCGTCCAGGAAATACAGCTGCAGCGGAACGATGGTAAACCCGGATTCCCGTGTCTTCTGCATGATCTTGTCCAGCTGCTCCCGGTGCAGCAGGAGTTTCCGGCGCCGGCGGGCCGAATGGTTGGTCCAGCTCCCGTTGAGATACTCCGGGATATAGGCTGCCTCGAGCCAAAGCTCATCGTTGTAGAAGGTGCCGAAGCCATCCACCAGGGACGCGCGGCCTTCCCGCAGTGACTTGACCTCGGTACCCATCAGAACCATGCCGGCCTCGTAGGTATCGAGGATTTCATAGTTGTGCCGGGCCTTGCGGTTGGTGGCCACAACCTTACGGCCACTTTCTTTGGGCACGGGGGAACTCCTTGTCGATAAACGGAAAACTCTATTGTAGGCCTACAGCAGGCCCATGGGGTCAACCAGCGCACCGTTCAGCACAGTCTCGAAGTGCAGGTGGCAGCCCGTGGAGTTGCCGGTGGTGCCGACGTAGCCAATGAGCTGGCCGGCATTGACCAACTGGCCGACGGAGACCACAAAGCTGGTCAGGTGGTAGTAGTTCGTTGCGAGGGCACTGTTTCCGATGACGCCGTGGTCGATGACCACGCGGTTGCCGGTTCCGATCATGCCGTCGGGCTGGCCCTGATCGGCGCGGTAGACCTCGCCGACTGCCGGAGCGTAGACGGGCGTACCGCAGCTGGCGGCGAAGTCGATTCCTGAGTGCAGGTATCCGCCGGTGCCGAAGAAGTCGATGCTGCCCGGAGGTGTGGCCCGCCAACCAAACCCGGAGGAAATGGAGGCCTGCACGGGGTGGCTCAGGCCGAAGGCTGACGGATTGGTAGGCGTAACGGAGGGCACTTCAGGCACAGGCGCCGGCCGGTTGTTGCGTGCCGCTTCTTCCGCGGCTCGGCGGTTCGCCTCGGCGATCCGGGCTTCCTCTTCCTTGCGTGCCTTCTCAATGAGGGCGCGCTGGCGTTCAGCGATATCGGCCGTTGCCTTGGCCTTGGCCGTTTCCAGGGAAGCGAGCTGCGCCTGGATAACCGGCTTTCGGGCTTCCAGAGCAGCGTTCGCTGCCGCGGTCTGCTCGATCAGGGCATCCACCTTGGCCTTTTCAGCCGCAGCGGAGTCTCTGGCTTCCTGTTCCAGCACCAGTGCCGCTTCCGCCTGCGCCTTGAGGTTGGAGATTTCCTCTTCAACCGCGGCGAGGCGAGCTTCAGAGTTCACGTTGGTGGCGTTCTGCTGGGACAGCTGCTGCATGGCGGCGTTCTGGTTGCGCAGCACCTGTTCCGCCAGGCCCATGGAATCAGTCAGGCTGTCCGCACCGTCTGCTCCCAGCATCAGCGAAAAGCTGGAGGGCACCCCGCCGCTCTTGTAAGCCTGCGCCGCGATTTGGCCAATCACTTCTTCGGTGTCATCCATGGCCGCCTGATCCTGCTGGATCTGGGCAGTTATGGTGTTGCGGGTCTCCTGCGCCAGGGCAACCCGGTCGGTGAGCGCGCTGACTTTACCCGCAGCTGCAGAAACCCTGCCTTCAGCATCAGCCAAGGCCTGCTGGGCTCCGGGAAGCTGCTGCTGGTAGATCGCCAGCTCGGCGACCTTCCTGCTGGTTTCGGCATCCAGATACTCGTACGTTTCCTGGACCTTCTGCTGCTCGGCCTCGATGGCTGCCTTGCGGTCATCCAGTTCGTCAGCAGAGGCGGTTCCGCTGAAAGCAAGCGTCATCGCGAGTACGGCGGAGGCAACCACGCCTGCGGTGGTTTTGCGCAGGACCGGCCTCGCTGCCGGCTGGGCACTAACCATTGATGGAACCGTCCATGGAGTCTGTCAGCTTTCTCTTCAAAGTGTGCAACACTCTAAACCTTTAAGTAGCGTCTAAGCGTTAGTAGCGAGGATCCTCCGGCCAGCAAAGCCCCGATAACAAGTAGAACAGGGCTCAAGACCAGTACCTGTTGCGCGGAAATGAACGCAGTCGCGGGGTAGGCCTCGGCAAGTGCACCGATAAAGAAGTGCGCCACTGCCCACAGCGTACCCGATGCCAGGACGGCACCAATGACGGCTGCGATGACTCCCTCCAAGATGAACGGCAGCTGGATGACGGCCTTGGATGCTCCCACCAGCCGCATAATACCGGTCTCGCGCCGCCTGCTGAAGGCAGACAAGCGGATGGTTGTGGCGATCAGCAGAATGGCACAGACCAGCATCACCGAGGCAATAATGAGTGCGATCAGTGACGCCATGTTCATGAACGAGAAGACCTTCTCCAAAAGCTCACGCTGGTCGCTGACGGTCTCCACGCCGGGCATCGACGAGAATGCTTCATCGATAACCTCGTACTTTTCCGGATCAACCAGGGATACACGGAAGGATTCGGGCAGCTGCTCAGCCGTCACGGAATCAACGAGCGGAGAGTTGGCGAACTGCTCACGGAAATGGCTCAGCGCCGTCGCCTGGTCCTCATAGTCAACCGACGCCACGTACTGGGAGAAAGCCGGTGACTGAAGCTGGTCTTCAATGGCCTCCCGCTGCTCATCCGTCACTGCACCGGCTGCGCAGGAGGCGGTGGTCACAGTGTCTCCGCAGAGGAAGATCGCCACCTGCACCTTGTCGTACCAGTACCCCTTCATCTGGCCGATCTGCAGCTGCAGGAGTCCGGCAGCACCGACAAAGGTGAGGGATACAAAGGTCACCAGAATGACGGAGACCACCATGGACAGGTTTCGGCGGATGCCGGAACCGATTTCGCCCAGGACAAATGCCAGTCTCATTCCATGTCCCCCGTTCCGGCCGCGCCGGTCCCGCGTGGTGAACGGACGCCGTCGGCCTTGACACCGTCGGCGGTCTTGATGACTGCGGGCTGCGGGACCACAGGTCCCTGCTGTGTCTGGGGGGCGCCCAGGTAGATGCCTTCACGCTCGTCGCGCACTATCTTTCCGTGGTGCAGCTCAACCACGCGTTTGCGCATCGTGTTGACGATGTCGTCATCGTGGGTGGCCATCACCACGGTGGTTCCGTTCTGGTTGATCCGGTCCAGGACCTTCATGATCCCCAGCGATGTGGTGGGATCCAGGTTTCCCGTGGGCTCGTCGGCAAGGAGAATTCCGGGCTTGTTGACGATGGCGCGCGCAATGGCCACCCGCTGCTGCTCACCGCCGGAGAGCTCGTGCGGCAAGCGGTTGTCCTTGCCTTCAAGGCCCACGGTTTTCAGGACCTCGGGAACGGAATCGCGGATAACGGCCCGGCTGCGTCCAATCACCTGCATGGCAAAGGCCACGTTGGCAAAGACCGTCTTGTTCGGCAGCAGGCGGAAGTCCTGGAAAACGACGCCGATTCCCCGGCGCAGGCGCGGAACGCGCCAGCTGGGGATTTTCGCCACGTTGGACCCGGCCACGTAAACGGTGCCCCGGGACGCGTGCTCCTCCTTGAGGACCAACCGGATGAAGGTCGATTTGCCGGACCCGGATGCCCCGACCAGGAACACGAACTCGCCGCGGTCCACTTCGAGGTTCACGGAATTCAGTGCCGGCCTGGAATTGCGGTCGTAGACCTTTGTGACGTTGTCGAAAGTGATCATGTCTGCTTAGCGCCCATCAATCGGCCGGAACACGGGCCTTGGTTTGGGAAAAGGGCGCCGGCTGTTCGACTATATCGGCGGTTCCCTCCACAAACGGCGATTAGGGCCGGTGTGTCGCCGTCAGACGCTCACCGTCCGGACCATCCGCCGTCCATAGTGTAGGAGGCTGCAGTGACCATGCCTGCGTCTGCACCCGCCAGCCAGCCGGCGAGGGAAGCCACTTCAGCCGGCTCGACCAATCGCTTCACCGCCGGTTCGGTCAGTAAAACCGAAGAGAGTACCTCTTCGTCAGTAATTCCGTGAATTCTGGCCTGGTCCTGGATTTGGGCTTCAACCAAAGGGGTGCGCACGTAGGCGGGACAAATGCAGTTGGAAGTTACTCCGTGCGGACCGCCTTCGAGAGCTGCCACTTTGGACAACCCTTCCAAGCCGTGTTTGGCACTGACATAGGCACTCTTGAAAGCCGAAGCCCGCAGCCCGTGGATGCTGGAAATGTTGATAATGCGGCCATAACCCCGGGCGTACATACCCGGGAGCACGGCCCGGATCAGCAGGAACGGCGCCTCGAGCATTAGGCGCTGGATCAGCCGAAACGCTGCGGGATCGAAGTCCTCGATAGCGGCGATACGTTGAATTCCGGCGTTGTTGACCAGGATGTCCGTGTCCAGCTCCAGCTCGTCCAACGCGGCGGTATCGCTCAGGTCCACCTGCCACAACGCGCCGCCGATGTCGTCTGCAACCCTGCCGGCGGCCTCACCGTTGATGTCAGCAACAGTGACTTTGGCACCCTGGGAAGCAAGTTGCCGGGCACATGCCTCTCCGATGCCGCCGGCTCCACCGGTGACTACCGCCCGAAGACCGCTGAGATCGCCGCCGTTGCCCGGCCTGCCCGCACTTGCCACGAAACCGCCCCCTGAACCCGGGCTGTGCCGTCCGCCCAGCCTCTAGGCCAGCATCATGCCATCCGACCCGCGAATTCGCGAGCTTCCCCCGCGAACGGGCCGGTCTTGCGCTACTTCCGGGCGGATACGCTCCCGTGGGCGCGCCAGCGAATGCCGGCGTCGATGAAGTCGTCAATCTCGCCGTCGAACACCGCTGAGGTGTTGCCGACCTCGTGCTCAGTGCGCAGGTCCTTAACCATCTGGTACGGATTGAGCACATAGGAGCGCATCTGGTCTCCCCAGGAGGCTTTGACGTCCCCGGCGAACGCCTTCTTCTCGGCGTCCTCCTGTTCCTTCTTCAGCAGCAGCAGGCGGGACTGCAGCACGCGCATGGCCGCGGCGCGGTTCTGCAGCTGCGACTTTTCATTCTGCATGGAGACCACCGTCCCGGTGGGGATGTGGGTCAGGCGCACAGCCGAGTCCGTGGTGTTCACGGACTGTCCGCCCGGGCCGGAGGAACGGAAGACGTCCACGCGGATCTCATTGTCCGGGATTTCGATGTGGTCAGTGGGCTCGATCAGCGGGATCACCTCGACTGCCGCAAACGACGTCTGGCGGCGGCCCTGATTGTCGAAGGGGCTGATACGGACCAGGCGGTGTGTGCCGGCCTCCACCACCAGCGTGCCGAAGGCGTAGGGGGCCTTGACCTCGAAGGTGGCCGATTTCAGGCCGGCTTCTTCGGCGTAGGACGTGTCCAGGACCGTGGTCGGATAGCCGTGGCGTTCGGCCCAGCGCAGGTACATGCGCAGCAGCATTTCGGCGAAGTCGGCCGCATCCACTCCCCCGGCGCCGGAACGGATAGTCACCACGGCCTCGCGGGCATCGTACTCACCGGAGAGCAGGGTGACCACTTCGAGCTGGGACAGGGACTTGCGCAGTGATTCCAGTTCCGTCACGGCTTCGGCCTTGGAGTCGGCATCGGCCTCATCCTGGGCGAGTTCCACCAGCACCTCGAGGTCATCGATGCGTGACTGGATTCTCTCCAGGCGCTCCAACTCCGACTGGCGGTGCGAGAGCTTCGAAGTAATCTTCTGCGCCTCGGACGGATCATCCCAGAGATCCGGAACGCCGGCCATTTCACTGAGCTCTTCGATGTCCTCTTTGATTTTGGCTACATCGGAGACCTCCTCGATGGAAGCAAAAGTGGACCTGAGGGCGCGGATCTCCGCGGGAAAATCAATTTCAGCCATGGTTCTTACAGCCTACGCCATGCGCCCTGCCGACCGCCTCCGGGCATTACGTCCGGGCTAGTGCCCCTCGCCGCCGGGTTCACGGTGCCGCCCGGCGGTCCCGGCAGAATTTGCCAGCAAGCCCACAGCAGGACTCGCGTTTGCCGGCGGCGACGCAACAGGATTTTCCGCACCTGACCCGCCGTCGGCGTCCGCCGCCGCAGCGGGATCGGGCGTCGGCCGGAACAGCGCCCGGTGGGCCAGGACGGCGCCGGCGGCCAGCACCAGCGCATACAGTGTGACGAGCACCGGCCACGTGAACGGCGGTTGCCATGCCGTGTCCTTGAACATGCCTGCCCAGCGGATACTCTCCTCCAGCCCGACTGTGTAGCGGCGGAGTACGTAAATGAAAGCGTAGAGCTGCGCCGCAGCCGTGCCGGCGAGCAGCCATGCCCCGGCCCTGCGGGCTACCGGGCCAGTGGGGAAGGGAACAGTGCGGAAGGCTACGCCGCAGGCCAGAAGCAACAGTACGATGACGGCCAGCAGGTAGCGTCCCTGCCAAATCCAGCCAAGCTGCGCAATAACCTGTCCCTGAAGGATGGGCGGCAGTGCTATGGCCGCGGCCACCAGAACCAGTACTGCCAGCCGGTCCCGCCGCTTGGGGGCTGCCAGCCCCATCAGCAGGACTGCTCCCATGGCGGCGTGCCAGAAAATGTAGACGCCCGAGGGAAGAGGTGTGTCCAGCCATCCCATATAGCCGATGTAACCGGACACGTAATCGAAGCTTCGATCCAGCATGATCTGGGCCGCGTCCCACCGGCTCAGGTCCACGGGACGGCCGGTCAGGCTCTTAAGACTGTCTGCCTGAAGCACCCAAAGGAGGCCCAGTACGCAACCAACACCGATCAGGGCGGTCATGGCTATGCCGAGCCGGTTCCGGAGGATGGCGAACATCGGTTTCCACCCGTACATGATGAGCGGAACAACTACGGCCAGGGCCAGCCAGACCAGTGACAGCGAACGGGTGTTGGCGAGTACGGCCCCTGAAACTCCCACCAGGACGATGTTGCTCCGCACTGACCTCAGCGCCGCACTGTTCTCGAGGACAACACACAAATTTAGGAACAGCGCGGCTGTAGTGACGATTTCCAGGGCATTGGGATTAATCGACCCGTTCAGGAACAGCACCATGGGAGTGATCGAAACGATCGCGGCGGCCACGGGCCACCGGGGGCGGCGGAGGCGCGCCGCAGCACCCAGCGACACCGCGAGGAAGGCAGCCCCGATAAGTCCGCTGACAATACGCATGGCATACACTGCCGGCGCACCTGACATGAACAGGGAGGGCCAGCCCACCAGGAAGTAGTACATCGGGTTGTAGTTGCCCGCGCTCGTTTCGGCTGCTGTCAGTGCCGTGTCATCAGCATCGACCACGGGGGCGCAGTCGGCGGTGATCCGTCCGTCGTACGCGTGGCAGGCCTGCGCCGGGAGGCTGGCGATATAGCCCGGAACCTGAACGGTGGCCCGATCACCCTGCTCGCCGCCGGACACCCCGAGAAGCTCGCCGCGGACCACAGACGCTGCCTTGATGGCGTGCGCCGGCTCGTCCGGCACTGCCATCAACGGAGAGGCCAGCGCCCACAGGGTAGACAGCGCGGCGAGGACCAGGAAGGCCAGGGGAAGGAAAAGCCGCCCGGTAAAGGGCAGTGGGCGCGCACGGCGGTGCAGCACATTCATTCGTCGGTGTCCTACTCAGTGAAATGGTCCGGTCGACCCCGGCGCTGGGAGCCGACGCCTTTGAGGATGTCCAGTCTACTTGGCCACAGGGTCACCCCTTCGGTTCAGCGAATTTCCGGGCAGGCGTTAGTCTTAGTGCACTCCAGAGGTCTGTTTGCCGGTCCGTGGAGGGATCAGATCCGGTTTGGCGAGTCAGAAAGATGCAATGGTTCAAAGCAGAATGCACCGCGTGAACTTGGCGGTGAGAACTTTTCTGAGGCACCGGGTCGTCAGGTTCCTTATTGTCGGAGGACTCTCCTTCGCCATCGATCTGGGCCTGCTGATGATCCTGCATGAGGCGGCAGGGGTTGCTCTGTGGATCGCCACGCCCGTCGCCTTCATCACCAGCCTGGTGTTCAATTTCCTGATGCAGCGCATCTACACCTTTAAAGCCACGAACAAGGGTCACGTCAGCGCCGCAAAGTACGGGACGCTCGTGGTGTTCAACATCCTCGCCACTGATGCGATTGTGCTGCTGTTCGCCCAAACCGAGTTCACATACGCCGCTGGCAAAGTGGTCTCGACCGCACTCACGATGGTGTGGAACTTCTTCATCTACAAGTACTGGATCTTCCCCGCCGCAAAGTCCGACGCTGCGGCCTCCGCAGCCGTTTCGACTGCACCTGTCGAGCCTGATGCCCACGGGCCGGGTGTCCGGAACCGCCTCCCCTGAACTGTTGTCCACCGCCCGTCCGGTGCCCGACATGCACCCTCCCGCTTTCAGGCTTTCCCGGAGGATCGAAGTAAATTAGAACTGTCAGCACATGCCGAAGGAGCCAAATGTGAGCAACCGGAACGCAACGAAGACAGCCGCCAAAGACGTTGAATCCCTGCCCGTCCGCCACCCGGAATCGGGGCGCCGATACTCCCTGGAAGAGCTTGAGGCGCTGGCCGCCGAAGGTGATCCCTGGGCCCTGGGAAAGATGGACGAGTGGGACCTGTCCTTCTCCAACGAGTACAAGGGCTCACTGACGGACCGCTGTCCCGATCCGGAGTGCGACCAGTACGGCGAGCCGGTGACCCTGTGCTACGGAGAAGACGGCGAACTGCTCGACGTTGACCACGGCGGCTGGGGCCACCCGCCCGCCGCTGAGGTCCAGGCCAAAGCGTCCTAGCCGCACTGGATTATCCTGCGGCTACTGGCTGAGTCGCGCCCTTGCCTCGCTCACCGCGGTGATCGGAATTCCGTCCGGCACCAGAAAATTCACTAGCGGTGGATGCACGACGCCGGTCAGCACAACCTTGGCGGTGCGGCCGTCAGCAGTTCCGGTCTCAGAGTCAACGGCCAGACCAGGAAGCCGTTCTGCGGCGTCCGTCAGTGACAGATAACGGTTCACCTCGGCTTGGACGGCTCCCGGGGCCAGCACAGCCGCCGGTCCCTCCCCCGGCGCGGCAACATCCCCCAGCGAAAAAGTGTCGGCGGCCGCGAGCGCGGCTCCGTCCGCTGCGGAGAGCAGTTTCTTGTGTCCCAGATAGAGGGCAGAGGCACCCATGACCACCGACACCACCAGCAGGCTCACCAGCATGTAACCGATGATCAGAACGCCGATTTGGCCTTCCTCTCCCCGAAGTAGGAACCGTTGGCCACCCGTTGGTGCGCCGGCATCCGCAGTTCGCCTCATCCGTAGCGCTCCACTATCTGGGTGGACGACGAGTCCACAGTCACGGGCGCAAAATCCATTCCCGGAATTCCCGGTGCCAGCGGCAGGGGAACGTCAAAGCGCACCAGGGCGGTCACCGTCGACCCCGCTGCCAGGCATTCTGCCGAACAGGAAATGTCCAAGAGCATTTCCTCCGGCTCGAACCCGAAATCAGTGAACGCCAGCTCAGCCGCCGCCCTGGCCCGCTGTTCGCCGCTGACCGGGTCCTCCGCATCCACGTACACCCTCGCAGCCGCTTCAGCAGCGCCCACTGCGGCAAACGCTGCGCCCTGGACCTGCCCGGCCGTGACAATGAGATAGACCACGGGCACCAGCAGCACCAATCCGAGGAAGATGAACTCCACCAGCGCGCTGCCTTCTTCACCGCTGCCTTCTTCACGGCTGCCGGCTGCGGCATAGATCTGCTGCGGCTCGCTCCTACCCCCAGAATCCATGACCGGTCACCTCCAACCCGTCACTCGGGCCCAAAAAACCGATCACGGGAAGCGGAGCCCGAACCGTGACCTGCAGTGTCCGGACGCCGCTGACCGTCGTTTCCTCGTACGTCACGTTTTCCGCCAGCGAGTCATTCAGTGCAAGCCCGATCAGTTCTGCGGTGCGCTGCGCGCCGTCGGCCGGGGTGCGGTCAGCCAGCGTGCCGTACCTCGCACCGGAAGCCGCTGCGTCAATCAGCGTATTGCGCACATGCAGGACCAGGGCAAGCTGGATGATCGACATGAACAGCAGAGTCACCAGGGCGCCGACCATGACAAAGTCCACTACGGCTGATCCCGATTCCCGGTTGTGGGCGCCGGGAGGCGGGACCGTCAGGGGTTGACCTTGGAGATCGCCGCGTTGAACATGTCGCGGAGAGCTCCTTCTGCCAGAATCAGGATCATAGCGACCAGGGTGGCCGACATCAGGGTGATCATGACCCAGCCGGGGACGTCGCCGCGTTCGCGGTCCTCGCTCCTGAGCGTCTGTCCAAGACGGACGATCAGCGAGGTGCCGAGCAGAAGCAGGAGCCGCGGTGCGTGAATGGTGCGCATGGGATGTTCCTTTCATTGGGGTTGTCCTAGAGTCCGATTCCCAGGAGGGAAAGACCGGGGAAAATCGAGAAGAGCACTGTCAGCGGAAGGACCCCGAAAACCAAAGGGATCATCATCGCGATCTCCTTCTTTCCGGCGCTTTCCATGAGTTCGCGTTTGGCCAGGTCCCGCACGTCCTGGGACTGTGCCCGCATGACGTCCGCCAGCGGGGTGCCGCGTTCAATCGCCACAGTCAAGCCGTCCACAAACCGGGACAGCGGTGCGAGCCGGACCCGGTCCGAGAAATGCTGCAGCGCGCTGGTCAGCGGCACTCCGGAACGGGTTTCACCGAGGATGCGGGCAAACTCCCCGGCCAGTTCACCGTGGGCTGTGCGGGCGATCCGCTCAAGCGCACCGTTGGCGCTTTCTCCGGCGCCCACGGCAAGGGCCATCATCTCCGCCAGGCTGGGAAACTCGGCGAGCATACGGGTCTCGCGGCTCGAAATCTGGGAGCTCAACCGGTAGTCGCGGAGGATGAACCCCAGGACTGCCCCCATGACGGTGCCGAAAATGACACCGGCCACGCCTAACCGGTCCATGCTGGCCAACCACACCGAAGCCATGCCGCCGCACAGGAAACCTCCGCCTGTCCACAACACCTGTTCGGCCCGGAAATCCAGCACGCTCAGGCCCTGCCCCGCACGTTCCAGACGGCGTTCAAGGTCCCGGGTGACCGGGTTGATCCGGTTGAGCCGGCGAACTGCCAGGTGCAGGGCCGGACGCAGGATCCGCTGCAGCGGGCCGAACGGCGTGAGGTCGCCTGCCGGCACAATCAGGAGGCGGGATCCCTGACCGCCCGTGCGCAGCTGCGGAGCAATCCGTTCGCTGAATGTCACGGGCCGGAGCCAGGGCACCCGCAGGACGGCAAACCAGAGGGAGGTCCCCAGGGAGATACCCAAGGCGACGGCCAGGAACCACGGCGCGCTCACCGCAGCACCCGCTCTTCTTCGGGGAGCGCCCCGATTCGAAGCATGAGCCGGTAGCAAATCACGGAAATGACAATGCCGGCCGCCAGCACGGTTGCCCCGCCGGCAGTGTTGTAGGCGGCAACGGCTTCCGGACGGGCGGCAAGCAGAATCAGCACGATCCATGGGGCGGCGACGGCAAGCCGTGCAGCGTTGACTGTCCAGGACTGGCGAGCCAGAAGTTCGCTGCGGGTTCTCGCGTTGTCCCGCAGGAACTCGTTCAAGGTGCCGAGTAGACGTCCAAGGTCTGAGCCTCCCACCTCGCGGGTGAGGCGCAGTGCTTCGACGATGCGGTCTGCCACCGGATCCGCCAAGGTGGCTTTCAGCCGTGTCAGGGAGTGATCGAACTGTCCTCCGGAGCGGTAATCGGCTGCAAACTCACGGAAAGGCTGCCTCAGCTCTTCCGGACCGTTCTCCCCCAGCTGGATCAACGCCTCCGGCAGGGACAACCCGGCCCGGATGGCTGACCGCAGGTGATCCACGGCATCCGGCCACAATTCCGCGCGTGAGCTTCGCTGCTTCCGCGCCTGCCAACGGATCAGGAAGAGCGGCACGCCGGCACCGAACAGGCCAAAGCAGGCGGCAATGGGCACGGCGCCTGTGCCGGCCAGCACCAGCAGCGCGACCAGCAGTCCCGCGGCGACGCTGGACCCTACTACTGCCCGCGGAGTTACCCGCTGGATTCCTGCCTGCAGCAGTTCATCCTCCAGCCGTCTGCTCCGCGGACGCCGGACCGGCACGGGCGGAACCACCCAGAAGGACCGCCATACCAGGAACAGTCCAAGGCCCAGCAGCAGTCCTGCCGCGGCGCTCATGGCCGCACTTCCAGCAATTCGGCCACGTTGTAGCCGGCGCGGGCAAATTTCTCCGGTGCCGGCATGGACGCGGCCGTCACTTCCAGCCGCCCGTCGGTCCGCTGGAAAATGGATGACGCTTCGATCACGCCGTTCTCCACCCTGTTGCCCAGCGCCATGATCTCCACTACCTGGCGCTTGCCGGCAGCGTTGCGGGCACAATGGATGACCAGATCAATGCAGGACGCCACGGTGGGCACCACGAAGGCACTGGAAATGTTAGCTCCGGCCAACAGCGGCAGCGTACAGATTTTCGTGATCGCGTCATGGGCACTGTTCGCATGGACACTGCACATTCCGGGAAGACCCGAGTTCAGCGCGATCAGCATGTCCAGGCTTTCGGCTTCCCGAACCTCACCAACAATGAGGCGGTCCGGGCGCATGCGCAGAGCTTCTTTGACGAGTCTGCGCAAGGGGATTTCTCCGACACCTTCCAGATTGGATTGCCGGCACTGCAACCCCACCACGTCCCGCAGCGGCAGCTGCAGCTCGAAGATTTCCTCAACCGTGACGACGCGTTCCCGTGGGCCAATGGAAGCGCCCAGGCAGTTCAGCATGGTGGTCTTCCCGGCCTGCGTTGCTCCTGACACCAGGACATTCAGGCCGCTGGCAACTGCGGCACCCAGGAACCTTGCCGCCTGCGGTGTCAGGGTCCCCAGTTCCACCAAATGCTCCAGCCGGCTGGCGCGGGCAATGAATTTGCGGATGTTGACCGCCCAGTGACGCCGGGTAATGTCCGGGATCACCACGTGCAGGCGTGAGCCGTCCGGCAATGATGCATCAACAAACGGCGAGGAAAGATCCAGTCTGCGGCCTGAACTCTTGAGCATTCGTTCCACGAGGTCCCGCACCTGGTCCGCGGACAGCACCAGAGAGGTCAGCTCCGACCGTCCGTCACGTGCCGCATAGATCTCGTTGGGTGAATTGATCCAGACTTCCTCCACCGTGGGGTCATCCAGCAACGGCTGAAGGGCTCCGAACCCGGCTACGGCGTCAAAGACGCGGCGGCGGGCGGGCTCCAATGCGCCCAGCGGTGGCAGCGAACCGAGGAGGGAACGCTCGTCGTAATCGGTAACCGCGTCCTCGACAAGGCGCCGTACCTCCGCGAGCTGGCTGGCGGGGTCAAGGCCGCGCAGACGGATCAGTTCCCGAACCTCATCCTCCACAATTGCAACGGCGTCCACTAGCTTCCCCCGGACTAAGCACGGAAAGGACGGATGTTGCCATCCTTGCCGTGAGACTGGTGCAGCCTGATTGCGGCCACGGGGGTCAGATTAGGAGACTCACTGTCCAGATACGAGAGTGTTTTCATAACTGTGGATAAGCAGGTAGTTCGTACCCGGGACCCGTTCCGGCGGCTGGAGCATTGTCCGGGTAGAAGCCCGCTCCTACCCTTGAATCAGTCCCAAGGGGGATTCTGACGCCGGAAGGAGGGATCCCTGGCATGCCTGCCGTCGATATCCTGTTGCCCTATTACGGTGACGTGGAGCTCATGAAGGCCGCAGTGGGCAGCGTGTTTGCGCAGACCCGCGAGGACTGGCACCTGACAGTGCTGGACGACGCCTACCCGGACCCGGAGCCGCAGCGCTGGTTCGCGTCGCTGGAGGATCCGCGCGTCACCTATCTGCGCAACGAAACCAACCTCGGCGCCAACGGTAACTACCGGAAAGCCCTGGGCATGGCCGAGGCCCCGGTGGTCGTTATCATGGGGGCCGACGACGTCATGCTGCCGTCCTATCTGGAGCACGTTACGGCCCTCCTGGACGAGTATCCGGAAGCCTCAGTGGCACAGCCGGGCGTGGAGATCATCAACGGCACGGGACATCGGGCGAAGACCCTTACCGACTCGGTGAAGTCCCTGACCGCCCCCTCCGGTCCGTATCCGGCGTTGGTTGGCGGTGAGCAGATGGCTGCCAGCCTCCTGCGGGCCGGCTGGCACTATTTCCCCGCCCTGGCCTGGCGCCGGGAAGCCATTGCGTATTTTGGGTTCCGCCCCGAGTTTGACGTTGTTCAGGACCTCGCGCTGCTGATGGACATCGCCGCCGCCGGCGGATCCATAGTGGTGGACGGCCCGGTTTCCTTCCAGTACCGCCGCCATGCATCTTCGGACTCTTCGGTGCGGGCAGCAGACGGACGGCGCTTCGACGAAGAGCGCCGGTACTTTCGGGAACAAACCAACCGATTCCGGGACCTGGGCTGGCCTCGAGCGGAACGGGCGGCCCGCTTCCACTGGACTTCAAGGCTGAACGCCCTGACGGTGCTTCTGGCATCCCTCCGGCATCCCTCCGTGCGCACGGCACAGAACATGACCCGGCACATCGTGGGATGACGAAGGCGGCTTGAAGGTGGCGCTACCGGGCCGGGTAGCCGGGAGCAGCAGGAAGATGGAAGTACTCCTCCAGCGTGCTGACACCTGATGAGTGAACGGCGAAGGCCAAGTCGACACCCACGAAACGCAGGTGCCACGGCTCATGGGCATAGCCGGTCACGGCAGAGGCGCCGGCAGGGTACCGGACGATAAACCCAAACCGATGGGCATTTTCTGCAGCCCACGCCCCGGCCGGGGTGTCTGCAAAGCAGGCCTGCAAAGAGCAGGCGCCGTCCGCGGCGGCAATGTCAACGGCCAGTCCGGTCTGGTGCTCGCTGTAGCCCGGCCGCGCGGAGATGGCATCTGCCTGGTCCTGCCCGTACTGCGAGGTGTAGCCGCTGTACAGCGCTGACTGTGTCTCAAAGGGACGGTAGCCGCTGATGGCCCGGACCGTCACTCCGTCGGCGGCAGCCGCCTGCTGCAGGAGCATCAGCGCTTCCGCCGGTTCAGCGCGCAGAAGCTGTCCATCGACGCTCAGGAGATCCTCCGGAGCATAATCTTCCGGCGCCAGCGGGCGTTCTTTATTGACGACGACGGCGGTGTTCTTGGGGTTGTCGATGTCCAGGTCCACTGTGGCCGGCTCGGCAGGACGCCACGAAATGGTGCCGCGCTGGAAGCTTTGCGAACAGGTACCGTCGCTGCAGGCCGGGCCGGCGACCGGATAACCCAGCGGGCCATTCTCGAAGGAATACGTGGCCCAGGCCTCGCGGATGGCTCCCCACGAGGGCTGGGCGCCCGTGGCCGGGGACCACACAATTCCGCCGTGTTCATAGTTGCGGTAACAGCCGCCGTCGCGCAGGCCGCAGGTTTCTGCCCCCGTGGCCCTGCCGAGCCCGCTGTCCGTTCCGCCCAACCGCTGATACGCACGGTCGATGGCTGTTTCTGCCCGCTCAGCGTCTGTTTGGGCTGCCGGTGAGGCGACTGCGGCAGGAGCTCCGCCCAGAATCAGGGCTAGGGCACAAACCGCTGCGGACAGGACCGAGAACCTCGGTCCTGTCCGGGCGGTCACTGGCGTCTTAGCCGTGGCGCGGTCCCTGCAGGCCGTCACCGTGATGAGGCGCCGGTGAAGTTCCGTCCGCAGTCGCGTCCTGGCCAGACGGCGCAGACAGGGCTTCGACACGGGCGGTGAGCTTGTCCAAGGCGGCTCGAAGGATGGCTGCCTCTTCGGCCAGCGCTCTCGTTTCGTCCTCGACCACCGAAATTTCCAGAGACAGGTGCAGGCACACGCCCAGGACCAGGAAGATCGCCAGGGTAAAGAGGAGGTTGGCCGGAATAGCGAACCCTGCCAGATCGGATGCCCAGCCCAGGAGTTGCGGGAAGCCTGCCAGGACGATGATCAGCAGGCCGACAATGACCCACAGGCCGGCATATTTTTCTTTCAGCTTGCGCTGGCGCAGAAGCAGGACCACCCAGCAGACCACTGCCAGGGCAAGCAGGAACGGTAAGAGTGTGGTGTTCATTTCGCGCTCCGGTCGGTTCCCACGCTGGTCTTCTTGCGTGACATGGCAATGAGTAGGGCGAAGCCGCTGCGTGCCAGGTAGATGGCCGCCTTGGCCGGGTTGTGGCTGGGCTGCCCGCCCTGGCGGGGCCGCATTTCCACCGGTACCTGGGTAACTGTCAGTCCGGACCTGACGGCAACAACCAATGAATCGATCGTGTCCCCCAGGTACTCGGCCGGATAATGCTCACAGTACTGGTCGATGGCTCGGGCGTTGCCCGCGCGGAATCCGGACGTGACGTCGGTGAGGCGGGTTTTGGCGATCTTGGAGATGGACCACCCGAGAAATGACATGGCCCACTTCCGCGGGCCGCGCACTTCGTAGCTGCCCTTGTCCGCAAACCGCGCTCCGATGGAGATGTCAGCGTGCTTCAGCCCGTCTACGACGTTGATCAGGTCCTTGGGATCATGCTGGCCGTCTGCATCGACCTGGATGACCCGTTCATAACCGTGTCTCTTGGCATATTTGAAGCCGGCCCGCATGGCTCCGCCCACGCCGAGGTTGAACGGCAGCCGCAGCACGGTAGCACCGGCAGCTTCTGCTATGTCGGCTGTGCCGTCGGAGGACCCGTCATCGACGACAAGGACGTCGGCGTTGGGGACGGCACCCAGGACTTCCGTCACTGTGTTGCCGACGGACTCTGACTCGTTCCACGCCGGCATGATGACCAAAATACGGTCTTCAACGATAGGGAGCCCGAGCCCGTCCAAGGCTGTCTCGTGCATATTGTGCCCGCTCAGTGGTTCCAACTCCTACGTAGTGCTGAAAGTGTGGTGCTTCCCCGCTGTGTTCCGGGAAAATATCGGCGTCCCTACTAAAGTATCGCAGCCCCGCTGCATCGTGCAGATCGGGCGTCCCCGGAACGTGCTGCAACGACCGACTACGGACCCGCTGCACCGGCGCCTGGACGCGCCGGTGACCGGTGCCGCTGACCCGTAATGCCGGGATTCACCGCACCAAAGGCTAGAATTGGTCGCGGCCCTATGGCTCACCGTCTACGCCCCGGAGGCTCCTACATGGACTGGCTTAGCGCCGCACCCGCCCTAATGATAGCCCTGCTGATCCTGGTTATCCCCGGATTTGCCGTGGGGCTGGTGCTTCGCATCCGAACCTTCGACGCGATCGCGCTGGCGCCCCTGATTACGGTCACCCTCATCAGCGTCTCGGCCATTGTAGCGTCCATGATCGGTCTTCCCTGGAACGTTGGCGTCCTTGCTGCCGCCACCGTTGCCGCCCTGCTGATCGCCTTCCTTTCCCGGCTGGCAGAGCGCCGTCTGCGGCCCGAGTCCCTCCCCCGGCAGGGAACTCCGTTTTCCCGCGAACTGCAGTATGCCGGCGCTGCCCTGATAGCCTTCCTGCTCATTGGCTGGCAGGTTGCCCGTGTCATCGGCGTGCCGGAGAACTTCTCCCAGACCTTTGACAACAACTTCCATTTGAACGCAGTGCGCTATGTGCTGGAAACTGCCGACGCGTCTTCGCTGACGCTGAATTCAATGACCTCCGGGGATCAGCCTGCAACGTTTTATCCCGCTGCCTGGCACGGGTTGACTGCACTGGTGATCCAGTTGTCGGGTGCGCCCCTCACGGTGGGCGTCAGCGCTGTGAGCATTGCCATAGCCGCTGCCGTTTGGCCGCTGAGCCTGCTCTTCGCCGTCCGCCAGCTCACCCGACTGGTTCCCGCAGCAGTCCTTGGCGCCGGAATTCTTGCCGGCAGCTTCGCCGCCTTCCCTCTTCTGCTGCTGGACTTCGGGGTCCTTTATCCCAACCTCCTGTCGCTGGCGATGGTCCCGGCGGGGCTGACACTGGGTGCCATCGTGCTGAAGCAGGCCCCTGCAGCGATGCTGGATGCGCCGCGCGCCTGGCTGCTGGCTGTGCTGTCGCTGCCCGGGATCGCCGTCTCCCACCCCAACGGCATCATGACGCTGATCGCTCTGGCGCTGCCGGTCCTGATCTCGGCTTACGTTTTCCGCCTCCGGGACCTGGTGATCTCCAAGGCTTCACCCGCCCGCTACGTCCTTCCAACGGTTCTGTTCGCCGCCGCGTGGGGCATCATCATCGTGTTGTGGAACCTCGTCCGTCCCGCCCCCGAGGACGCGTTCTGGGGCAACGTACAAACGGTTCCCCGAGCCGTGGGTGAGGCACTCCTGCTGGGCCCCCTCGGCGCGCCGGCAGCCTGGACGGCCAGCATCCTCGTGATCGTGGGTGTCGTGGCCTGCTTCCGGCAGCCGCGCCTGCTGTGGGTGGCCGGCTCGTTTGCGGTTGCCGTTGCCCTCTTTGCGGTGTCCTCCGGCACTCCCATCTCGAACACCCGCATGTTCCTGACCGGCGTCTGGTACAACGACTCCCAGCGGCTCGCTGCTGTCCTCCCGCTCGCCGCCGCTCCACTGGCCGTGCTGGGACTGAACCTTATTCTCAAGCCGCTCACCGCGTTCACCGGGACTGCCATCGGCCGCAGCCGGATGAGCCGAACTACCGCGGCAGCAACGTCTGCAGTCATTGCCGTAGTTCCCGCGCTGATGCTCTTGCCCCTGACCCAGGGCAACAGCATGGACACCGAAATTGCCAAGGCGCGCGTCAATTACATCCCCACCGACACAGCTTCCCTGCTCACCAATGATGAGCTGGAAATGATTGACGAGCTGGACGAGCTCACTCCCGAGGACGCGGTCATCGCCGTCAACCCCTGGACCGGCGGAGCACTGGCGTACGCCCTTGGCGACCGTGAAACCACCCACAAGCATATTTTCTCCACCAGCACCCCGGAGCTGGAGATCATCGATGCCAGCCTCAAGGACGCCGGAGACACCCCGGGCGTCTGCGAAGCAGTTGAAGCAACCGGCGTGGGGTATGTCCTGGACTTCGGTGACCAGGAGGTCCACGGCGGCGACCACCCCTACCCCGGTCTGGATGACCTGGAAACCGACGATGACTTCAAGCTGATCAGCAGCATCGGTGACGTCCGGCTCTACGAATTAGTCGGCTGCTGACTCTGCCCGCACAAAGCTGGCAGCTGCACAGAACGACGGTGGCCGTCCCCCTTTGGGACGGCCACCGTCGTTTCAGGTATTCGGACGAGGCGGATCAGCTGCCGAAGGCGTGCCGCAGCAGAATCGGAACCGCACGGGTGTTCCCCGAGCGAAGGGCCCCGGGAACCAAGACAAGAGCGTGCGCACGGGACGTGAGGTGCAGCCGGGCGGCCCGCCGGGTGCGGGACCACCCCTTGCCTGCCGTCAGGCTGGCTGCAAGGGAGAAGAACCGGCGCTCCCCCTCGAACCGGCTGCCGTCCACCAGCTCCAGTGAAGACGCACTGGAACTATGGCGGCGGTAACAAAATACGGGGTCCGGAAGCACCATCAGGTCTTCGCCGTCCATGACCAGGTCCAGGATGAGGGCGAGGTCCTGAATCACGGAAAAATCATCACGGAAATCATGGGTTTGGACGGCGTCCCGCCGGAAGGCCAGAGACGGCCAGTACAGCCAGTTTCCATGCATCAGGCCCGCCATCAGGCGGTCTCCGTGGAGCGTACGGACGGGCGGAGTCCGGGGCCGAAGCATCTTTTGCTTGACGCTGTCCGCGAGCGTGGCGGACGGTTTGCCGTGCTCATCCACCACCTGGACCCCGGGCTGAATGATCCCGACCCGTGGAGCCGCCCGGTGGGCCGCCATCACCGTCTCGACGTAGCCGGGCAGCATGAAGTCATCGCAGCCCATAATGACCAGCCGCGGCTCGGTGGCCATCTGCACGCACCGACGGAAATTCTCGGTGATGCCGCAGTTTTCCGGATTGCGGATGTACCGGATCCGCGGTTCCTCCGCCAGCCCGGCAAAGTACTCGTCAACGGCGCGGTCCGGGTAGGCATCGTTGATAACGGTCAGGCGCCAATGGGGGCTTGTCTGGCTGCGTACACTCTCCACCGCGGTCCGCAAATAGCCAAGATCTCCCCAGAACGGGATGTAAATGCCCAGCACTTCCGGCTCGGCTGTCATGATTCCTCTCCCAAATCCCGGACATAGCTCTCCAGACGCTTGGCCGCGGCCTCCGGCACAAACCCGGCCGCCTCAAGTTTGCCCAGGTCCAGGGTGGAGAGCAGCGGCCGCGGAGCCACGCCCTCCTTGCCCGCGAAGTACTCCGCCGTGGACACACCCGTCACGGACTCCGGTGCCGCCGCGCAGAGGCGGAACACCTCCCGTGCAATCTCGGCCCAGGAAACAGCGGGCCCGGTGTTCGTGAGGTTGTACGTACCGTACGGGGCACCGGAATCCAGCAGATGCCGGATACCCGCGGCCAGGTCCTCGGTGAACGTGAGCCGGCCGATCTGGTCATCCACCACTGACGGCCTAATCCCCCGGGCGGCCAGGGAAGCCATGGTCTTCACGAAATTGCTGCCCTCCCCAATCACCCAGGACGTGCGGACGATGTAGTGCGCCGGCACGGCCCCCACCACGGTGTCCCCGGCGGCCTTGGACTGCCCGTACACGCCCAGCGGCGAGAACGGTTCATCCTCACGGTGCGGCTCAACAGTGCCGTCGAAAACATAGTCCGAGGAAACCTGCACCAGCGTGATTCGGTGCTCCACGGCAACCCGGGCCAGCCGGGCCACGGCCGCGGCGTTGATGGCCCAGGCCGCCGCCCTGCCCTCGGCTGTTTCAGCGGTGTCCACGGCCGTGTACGCGGCTGCGTTGATGACCGCTGAGTAGTTCTTCCAGTTCCGTGACGCGAAGGACGCGGGATCGGTGAGGTCAAAATCGGCGCGGGCGGCGAACTCAACGTTCCCGGCGCCGTCGTACTCAGCGCGCAGGGCACGGCCCAGCTGTCCGTCCGCCCCCAGGACCAGGATCTTCTTCGGCGGCATCGGCACCACATCGGCCAGCCGAGGATGGGCCTTGTCCTTGTCCGAGAGCTCCGCCTTTTCCAGCGGGATCGGCCACTGGATGGCCGCGGTCTCGTCAGCGAGGTTCAGGAACGTGTACTGCCCCTGGGCATCGGCGCTCCAGTGGTCATTGACCAGGTACGTGTAGGCGGTGTTGTCCTCCAGGGTCTGGAAGGCGTTGCCCACCCCGCGCGGGATGAAGATGGCCGTGTCCGGACCCATCTCGGCGGTGAAGACCGTGCCGAAGGACGGGCCCTCGCGCAGGTCCACCCACGCGCCGAAGATCCGGCCTGTGGCCACGGAAATGTACTTGTCCCAGGGCTCGGCGTGGATGCCGCGGGTGGTGCCGGCCTTTTCGTTGAAGGAAATGTTGTTCTGCACCGGCCCGAAGTCTTCCAGCCCCAGCGCAAGCATCTTTTCCCGCTGCCAGTTTTCCTTGAACCAGCCGCGGTTGTCGCCGTGGACCGGAAGGTCATACAGGACGACGCCGGGAATGGGTGTGGGGCGGGCAGCCAGCGGCTTGGAGAATTCCACGGTCATGGCGTTACTGGCCCTGGACCTTGTACTTGGCTTCGGTGACGTCCTTCTGGGGCCGCCACCATTGCTCGTGTTCCCGGTACCAGGCGATGGTGTCCGCCAGTCCCTGCTCAAAATTGGAGAACTGCGGAGCCCAGCCCAGCTCGGAGCGCAGCTTGGAGGAATCAATGGCGTAGCGCAGGTCGTGTCCGGGCCGGTCAATGACCTGGTCATAGGCGTCCGCGGGAAGGCCCATGTGCGTCAGGATCAGTTCCACGACTTCCTTGTTGTTCTTCTCCCCGTCGGCGCCGATCAGGTAGGTCTGGCCGATCTCGCCTTTTTCGATGATGGTCAGCACGGCCGAGGAATGGTCGTTGGCGTGGATCCAGTCCCGCACGTTCTCCCCGGCACCGTAGAGCTTGGGCCGCACACCGTCGATCACGTTGGTGATCTGGCGGGGAATGAACTTTTCCACGTGCTGGTACGGGCCGTAGTTGTTGGAACAGTTGCTGATGGTGGCCTGCAGCCCGAAGGACCGGACCCAGGCGCGCACCAGAAGGTCCGAGCCGGCCTTCGTGGAGGAATACGGGCTGGAGGGGTTGTACGGGGTGGCTTCGGTGAACCGTGCCGGGTCATCCAGTTCCAGGTCGCCGTAGACCTCGTCCGTGGAGATGTGGTGGAACCGGGTGCCGTGCTTGCGTGCCGCTTCGATCAGCGTGTAGGTGCCGATGATGTTGGTGTCCAGGAACGGGCGCGGGTCATGCAGCGAATTGTCGTTGTGGGACTCAGCGGCGTAGTGCACCACGACGTCGGCCTCAGCCACCAGCGGATCCACCAGGGCGGCGTCGCAGATGTCGCCCACGACCAGGGTGAACCGTGCCGGGTCCAGGCCCTGCAGGGAGGCGCGGTTGCCGGCATAGGTGAGCTTGTCCAGCACCGTAACCTGCGCATCAGTGTGCTCGAGTACGTAATGGACAAAGTTAGACCCAATAAAACCGGCTCCGCCGGTCACCAGAAGTTTCTGCATGATTTTAACCCTACCTGCCCGTCAGGGCACCGTTGTCCGAGTCTGTACAGGCCGGCAGTCCTTCACTCAGGGGGCTGCAGTGCTGCGCTTTGCGCCGCCGGCGGCACCGGATGCGGGCGCTGAGCGAACGATGACCCACAGGTGCACCGCGATGCCGCAGAGCGGACCCGCAGCAAGGCTGATAATCGTCCGTGTCTCGATGTCCAGCGGCAGCCACAGCATGGCAAAGGACACCACGCAGGCTGTAACCCAGCCCAGCGAGTAGGCACGGTGCCGGTTACTGGCGATGGTCAGCGCACCGGTCAGGGTGAGCAGCGCCAGGAATCCGGCGTCGAACGTCAGTGCAGCCAGCACCGCTGCGGACATGTCATAGTGTTCGCCGAAGAAGGCCACCATGAGCCAGGGGCCAAGAAGCCACGCTGCCGCAGCGCCCACCACGGCGACTCCAATCACCAAACCGAAAATGGGAGCCACTGCTTTCAGCCCCTCCGATCGCCGGGACATGAAATGGGTGATGGCAACGCCCTGGTATGCCTGCAGCGGGATCATAAGCGGTGCCCGAGTCAGCGACAGCGCCATCAGGAGGGCAGCAGATTCCAGATACACGGAATCCGTGGTGGTCAGGCGCAGCAGGACGGGAAAGCCAACCACCAGTGACGCACTGGCCGCCGCGGCCATGCAGGCATGCCACACCGTCCGCAGGTAGGGCCGCAGGCTCGTATCGGACCGCTGCAGGAAGGCTCTGCGGCTTTGGGGTGACAGGAGCATAAACAGCAGCCAGGCAGCGGTGCCCGCGGCGGTTGCCCAGGCCAGTCCCGCTACCGTTGCCCCGATCAGCACCACCACAACCAGGACGGCGAGACGGACCGCAGACTCGGAGGCGATCATTCTCGAATAAGTCCCCCAGCGTCCCAGCCCGCCGAACTGACCCATCATGACAGCATGGCCGGCGTAAAACACCGCGGTCACACAGACCACCGGGACAAGTGCGGTGGCGTAGGTGCCAAAGACCGGCGGTGCCCACAGGGGGGACGCTGCGGCGAGGACAAGACCCGTCCCCAGGCCTACCGCCAGAGCAACCGGGCCCATGCGGGGCCGGCGCCGCCCGTCAGGCGTTTCTGCCGGCACGGAACCGGAAACCTCGAGATTGCGTGCGGTCTTGGCGGCACGGGTGGTCTCCACGGCGATGCCGCCCAGCACGCCGATGACAAGGAACACCACAGACCAAAAGGTCAGGAAGGCAGCGTTGTCCTGCTTGTCCAGCGTGCGGGCCGCCACCACGATCACAACGTAACCCACGGCTGCGGAGGCCAGCGAGGCAGCTCCCACGCCGGCGGCCGAAGCCTGGCCCATGCCTTTTTCAGGGGTTTGAGTCCCCGTAGCTTTACCCAACTTGAACCTGATTGCTTTTCACCTCATGTCAGCCGCTCCTTCCGGCCCGCAGCGGGCCGGAGAAGATTATGCGGAGGATGCCGGGCAGAGATGCCGCCCCGGAGACAAAACTCCCACCGATAAACCCTACCGGAGCTTCACCCGGGGCACACTGCGCCCTGTGCATGCTTTGCGCCCGAAACCTCTGGGCGCGAAAGACCGGGGCCTGTCCGCGTCCTGTGATTTTGCCGGTGCCCAGGGCTGGGAGAAGATGATTCCATGCGCGGAATAATACTGGCCGGCGGCACGGGATCCCGGCTGCACCCCATCACCCACGGCATCAGCAAGCAGCTTGTCCCTGTCTATGACAAGCCGATGATCTATTACCCGCTGTCCACTCTGATCCTGAGCGGCATCCGCGACATCCTCATCATCACCACCCCGTACGACGCCGATCAGTTTGAGCGCCTGCTCGGAGACGGCAGCCAGTTCGGCATCAACATCACTTATGCCCAGCAGGCTTCCCCGGACGGGCTGGCCCAGGCCTTCATCCTGGGTGAAGAGCACATCGGCAGCGATTCCGTGGCTTTGGTGCTCGGTGACAACATCTTCTACGGACACGGCATGGGAACCCAGCTGCGCCGCTTCGAAAACGTGGACGGCGGCGCCATCTTCGGTTACTGGGTCCAGGACCCCAGCGCCTACGGCGTGGTGGAGTTCGACGCGGCCGGCAAGGCGCTGTCCCTGGAAGAGAAGCCCGCACGTCCCAAGAGCAACTACGCCGTTCCCGGCCTGTACTTCTATGACAACGACGTCGTGGAGATCGCCAAATCGCTCAAGCCCTCCCCCCGCGGCGAGCTGGAAATCACCGACGTCAACCGGGTCTATCTGGAACGCGGCAAGCTCAGCGTGGACATCCTGCCCCGCGGTACCGCCTGGCTAGACACCGGCACGTTCGATTCCCTCAATGACGCTTCCAACTTCATCCGCACCGTGGAAAGCCGGCAGGGCCTGAAGATCGGTTCGCCCGAGGAAGTTGCCTGGCGGCTCGGGTTCCTTTCGGACGATGAGCTGCGCAAGCGGGCGGAGCCGCTGATAAAGAGCGGCTATGGAGACTATCTGCTCTCCCTGCTCGAGTCGGGCAAGAGGTAAGGCGCTTCCACCACCACAACCGGTGCAGCAAAAAGGGCGGACCCGGCGGGTCCGCCCTTTGCTGTCTGCCGGTTTCCTATCCCTGGCCGCGCAGGCGGGCGACGACGTCGATCACCGGCCCGTCCATGACCACCTGGCCGTGTTCAAGCAGTACGCCGCGTTCACAGATCTTGGACACCAGGTCCAGGTCATGGCTCACGACAACAAGGGTCTTGCCCTCATCGGCCAGCTCACGGATCTTGGCGATGCACTTCTTTTGGAACGGTTCGTCTCCCACGGCGAGGATTTCATCGACGAGGAAAACTTCGGGGTTGGTATGCACCGCCACCGAGAAGGCCAGCCGGAGATACATTCCCGAGGAGTAGAACTTCACCTCGGTATCAATGAACTGGCCAATCTCCGAGAACTCAACAATCGAGTCGAACTTCTCATCGATCTCCTGCTCGGTCATCCCCAGGATGGCGCCGTTCAGGTAGACATTGTCCCGGCCGCTGAGGTCGTGGTGGAAACCTGCTCCCACCTCAATGAGCCCGGCCACCCGTCCCCGGGTCCCCACGGATCCGCTGTCGGGGCGCATGACGCCGGAGATGTGCTTGAGCAGGGTGGACTTGCCGGACCCGTTCAGGCCCAGCAGTGCCACCGTCTCGCCCTGCTCAATATCGAGCGAGACACCCTTGAGCGCGTGGAACTTCTCGGACAGGTCGCCTTTTCGTCCTTTGACCAGCCAGACGAACGCTTCTTTCATGGAGCGGGTGTGCCGCAGGACGAACTGCTTGTTGATATTGCGTACTTCAATGGCATTTACCACGGTTTACAGCTCCTGCGCGAAACGGCCTTCAAGGCGACGGAAGACTAGCTGGCCCAGCAGCAGCACAGCTGCCGAAATAGCCAGTGCAACGGGAATCCACACGGAAAGCAGATGCGGCGGAATTGCCTCCGCGCTGTCCGTGGTGGGAAGCCAGAACGCGTAGTGGAAGGTTTCCACGCCTACTGTGATCGGGTTCAGCTGGTAGATGTTGAAGTACGTCTCCCCCAGCTTGTCCCGCACCATAGTCCAGGAATAGAGCACCGGCGAGGCCCAGGTGGCAATCATGAGGAGCATGTCCACCAGGTTCTCCGCATCGCGGAAGTAGACATTCACCGCTCCGAAAAGCAGGCCCAGGCCGGTCGCAAGCAGGGTCACGATGATGAATCCTGCCGCCGCGGCCGCCAGCTGCAGGAGTGATGGCCGCCAACCGTTGAACAGGCATGCGACCACCAGGATGACTATCTGCGGCACAAAGTGCACTCCGGAAACCCACACGGAAGCCATCGGGAAAAGTTGGCGGGGAAGGTAGATCTTCTTGATCAGGCCTCCGTTGCCGACGATGGATCTGGACGCGTTGCCGAGCGCTTCAGTGAAGAAGTTGATCAGGACAATTCCGGAGAAAAGATAAATCGCGTAGTTTGGCAGTCCGCCCGGGTTACGGTCGCTTTGCTCCAGTCCGAGGAAGACGCCCAGGGCAATGTAGAAGACCACAAACTGGACGCCGGGCTTCACATAGGACCACAGAAGCCCCAAAACCGATCCTCGGTACCGGACCTTAAGTTCCTTCGAAACCAGCAGTTTGAGCAGGAAGCGGGACCGGAAAATATCAGCCAGTCCTGCTCCCCGCCCCGGGGTTTCTAGCGCGCCGGTGGACAAGCTTACTTACTCTCTTCCGAGTGCTTTTCGAAGGTCGCTTTCCAGGCCTCCATGGACGTGATTTCCGGAAGCGCCTTGCGGTACTTCTGGCTCAGCTTGTGCCAGTCCCTCAGGATTTCTGCGTTGAGTCGCGCTCCCTCGGCCAGCAGTGCCCGCAGCTTCTTTGGATCCCGCTGGTACCACGAGGCTGCCGTGCCGTCTGCGTTGGTGACCACCGCACTGTCGTACTGCGACATGCGCCACCACCGGTTGTCGATGTGGGCAACCCGGGCCTGGGGCCGTTCGAGGCTGGACTCCGCCACCGGCTTGGTCAGCTGCCGGACAATGGTCTTGGCTGCCCAGGGCACGAGCGTGACGTAGGACGGTGCCTTGAAACCCTGCCCGTGGCGCGGCGGCTTGACCATGCCCGGGCGGGGGAACGCCTCGGGGTCGGCTTCGAACTGTGCTTCGGAATATTCCTTGCGCATCGCCTGGATGGCAGGGAGCCGGCTGGGCAGGATATCGTGGAGCTGCTCCGGACCGGCGATCAGGTCCTTCAGCGCCATGACGCGCCCCTGTGCAGTGAAGTACTGCATGGAAATCAGGTGCTTGATATCAATGAAGCTGCCCTCACGCACCACCCGTCCGCCGCGCGGGTAGGGGCTGTGCAGCAGGGCGGTGATGATGCGGTTCCGGCTGTGGAAGTAGGCCTGCCAGTCCACGGCATCGTCTTTGTCAGCCCAGGTGATGTGCCAGACGGCGGCACCGGGCAGTGAGACGGTATTGTAGCCGGCGGCCTTGGCGCGGAGGCCGTATTCGGCGTCGTCCCATTTGATGAACACGGGCAGGGAAAGCCCAATGTTGCGGATAACCTCGGTGGGGATCATGCACATCCACCAGCCGTTGTAGTCCACGTCCACCCGGCGGTGCATCCACGAGGTGGTGCGCAGGTTGGTGCGCGCGAAGTCGTGGCCGAGCACCTGCTCCTTGAAGGGATGGTCGGGCTGGAAACGGAAGACGTTCACCGTCTCGCCGAAGGTGTGCAGGACCGACCGGTTGTACAGGTCGAACATGTGCGCCCCGACGATGGTGGGCGTTTTGCAGTGGTCAGCGAACGTCAGCATCCGGGTGATGCTCTCCGGCTCCATGACAATGTCGTCATCGAGCAGCAGCACGTAGTCACTGCCGCTCTCGACCGCTTCGTACATGCCGCGGGCAAAGCCGCCGGAGCCACCGAGGTTGCCCTGGTGGATCATTCGCAGCTTGCCGCCAAGCGCTGCTTCGGCTTCGGCGAAGCCCTCTGCATCGACCAGCTTCTTTGTTCCCTGGTCAACGATCAGCACCTCGGCAACGTTTTCCAGTGCCTCGGGATTATCCGCCAGAATCTTGAGGTTGTTCAGGCAGAACTCGTTCTTGTTCAGCGTGGTGATTTCCAGCGTGATTGAACCGGGTTTCTGCGCCTCGCCTTCGGCCATCCAGTTGGCTTCAACCAGGGCCATGGGCTCGGCGCCCGCCACCAGGTCAAACCAGTACCAGCCGCCGTCGCCAAAGGGCTTCAGGGTGAGGTCGAAGTCGGAAACCGTGTCACCGTCCACCCGCCGGGTCTCCACGTGCTGCAGGGAGCCGCGGGCGTTGGACTTGTAGACGCTGACGGCGCCGGCGCCCTTGGTTTCCACGTGCAGGCGGACACTTTCAACGTTGGTCCAGCGGCGCCAGTAGCTGGCCGGGAACGCATTGAAGTAGGTGCCGAAGGACAGGCGCTGCCCGGGGCGGGCAATGGTGCCGGTGCGGGAGAGAAAGTCCTCCACATGCACTTCACCGCCGGACGCGGCGGCCTCGGTGCTCTGCGTCTTGGTGGACTTCATCATGGAGCCGTCCATGGTGTTGAACTGCGCACCCATGGCAGAGCCGCTGTCGACGTACAGCAGTGCCGTGTCCATTTGGCTCTGGTCCGGGAAAATAATGCGCTGCAGCGTATGCCACTGCTCCGATTCCCCGGTGGTGCCCTGCTTTTCTTCAGTCTTCAGCTGGCTCACGCGTCAACTCCTCCGCTTTCGAGCTTTGCCCCGCCGGTGAAGTGGGGCTTGATCTTATTGTCGTACATCGACAATGCCGATCCGATCGCCATGTGCATGTCCAGATACTTGTAGGTGCCCAGGCGTCCACCGAAGAGGACTTCCTTTTCGCCCTTGGCAAGGTCGCGGTAGGCCAGGAGCTTGGCCCGGTCCTCCGCCGTGTTGACGGGGTAGTACGGCTCGTCACCCTTCTCCGCGAACCGGGAGAATTCACGCATGATGACCGTGGCGTCCTTGGTGTACTCGCGCTCAGGGTGGAAGTGACGGAACTCATGGATCCGGGTGTAGGAAACGTCCTCATCCGGATAGTTCATGACCGAGGTGCCCTGGAAATCCTCCATCGGCAGGACCTCTTCTTCGAGGTCGATGGTGCGCCAGGAGAGGTTCCCCTCGGCATAGTCAAAGTAGCGGTCCACGGCGCCGGTGTAGATGACCGGCACCTGGCCCCGGGTGGCGTCGCGGGAGAACTCATGTCCGGCGTCGAAGAAATCGGTGTTCAGGTGGACCTGGATATTGGGGTGGTCCGCCATCCGCTCGATCCAGGCGGTGTACCCGTCAACCGGCAGCCCCTCGTACTTATCGTTGAAGTACCGGTTGTCATAGTTGTACCTGACCGGCAGGCGGCTGATAATTTCGGCCGGCAGGTCCTTGGGATCGGTCTGCCACTGCTTGCCGGTGTAGTGCTTGATGAACGCCTCGTACAGCGGGCGGCCGATCAGCTGGATGCCCTTGTCATTGAGGTTGGCCGGATCAGTTCCGGCGAGCTCGCCGGCCTGCTCCTGGATCAGGGCCTTTGCCTCGGCGGGGCCCATGGAGGAACGGAAGAACTGGTTGATCGTGCCCAGGTTGATGGGCATGGAGTACACCTCGCCCTTATGGCTGGTGTACACCTTATGAACGTAGTTGGTGAACTCGGTGAACCGGTTGACGTACTCCCAGACGCGTTCATTGGACGTATGGAAAAGGTGCGCTCCGTAGCGGTGCACCTCGATGCCCGTCTGAGCTTCCTTTTCACTGTAGGCGTTGCCGCCAATGTGGTGGCGGCGATCCAGGACAGCGACCTTAAGGCCCAGTTCCTTTGCAGCGCGCTCGGCTACGGTCAGACCGAAAAATCCCGATCCGACGACGACGAGGTCAACGTTCACTTGTTTCTCCTGTTTGTTTCGATACGGCCCATGCGGGCACGCACCCGACGGTCTAGGTTATCCGAGAATCGGTGCACCGGCACTTTTGGCAACACGGCCCACCCGCTACCAGTTCACGGCTGTGTGGAACCGCTGCTCGAATTGTTCGAGCATTGAGGCTGTGTAGGTGGTCGTCAGATGGTTGTCATCCATGTAGACGTAAACGTTGCCCACCACCGGGCCGCAGGTCCCGTTCGGACAGATCACATCCGTCATGTCCATCAGTTCCACTCCCGGAACCGCTGCAAAGAAGGATGTGATGACACGGGAATCGGAAAGTTTCTCGTTCACATCCGCGGTGCATGCTTCTGAGTTCAATCCGTTGGCCTCGGCGCAGCTGATCATATTGAAGGCATAACGGGGATTGTCGCGGACACCCACCACCGGGATCCCCGCCTGCTGCAGAGTAGCGGACGCCTCCGCCAGCCCGTCCACCGGCGTATCAAGTGCTTCCACCGGATGGGCGGCCGTCGCCACGGTGAAGACCGCGTCGGGTTTCAGTTCCTGGGCGTACTCGAGCGCAGCCGCATTGAAGTCATTGCATCCTGCCCCCCTGCTGTCAGAGGTCGCTCCGAAGGAGCAAGCACCCAGCAGCAGGGAAACCAGTTGGTAGTTGTGCTCCCTGGCCATAGGCTCCAGTACCCCAAGCCACTGTTCAGTATGGGAATCACCAACCACGAGAATGGTTTTTTCCGCTCCCGCCGGCGGGACCGAAGCCATGCAGGATTCCGTCAGCACGGGGTCGGACGGCTGAATTTCGAGGTTCGAGCAGTCTGTTTCCAGGACGCCCCATTCCTTGGACAGGGCACTGAGCAGGGGAATGGGCTGTGCATCCGGGTTGCTGAGGTCCGTGAAATCCGCCAGCAACGCACGTGCTCCCGGGTTGTCCTTGAGCGCCTCGGCTTCAAGCCGCTCGGCCTGGACTTTCAGTCCGTATTGCCAGCCGGCTACCGGAGCCGCCACCAGGGCGACGCACAGACCAATCACCACGGCGGCCCGCATCGAGTTTCGATTGACCCAGGCCGAGGAACGAAGCGGGCGTTCAACCAGCTTGGTAGTCAGGTAGGCCAGGACAAGGGAGAGCATGATGATCGCTGTTCCACCGACCGGTCCCACTTCCTGCCTGTCCCGCCAGATCAGGTAGATCACCAGTACGGGCCAGTGCCACAGATACAAGGCGTAGGACATGTCACCAAGACGCATCAACGGCTTCCAGGACAGGAACCGGTCTGCGCCGATGCGGCTGCCTGTCTGCCCGGCCACGATCACCAGCGATGCCGCCACCAGCGGCATCAGCGCGACATAGCCGGGGAACTGCCCCTGCACGTCCAGCAGGAAGCCGACACTGAGCATCGCGGCCAGCCCCAGCCACCCGGCAGCCACCCGCAGACCCCGGGGAAGCTTCAGATACGGCAGGGCCAGTGCAAGCAGGGTCCCGAAAGCGAATTCCCACAACCGGGTGCGGGTGTCGAAGTAGGCGTGCGCCTGGTTTCCGTAGGTCTCAATAACGGAAAAAGTAAAGGAAGCGGCGAAAACTGCACCAAAGACGGACAACACCACTACACGGAAACGGACCCTAAAGGCCTTGGCCAAAAGCGCCGACGCGGCGAGCAGCAGGGGCCACAGAATGAAAACCTGGCCTTGAATGGACAGCGACCAGAAATGCTGCAGCGGACTCGCGGTGCTGTGGTCCGCAGCGTAGTAGTCCACGGATTCGGCCGCCAACAGCCAGTTCTGGAAATACAGCAGCGAAGCCCAACTCTGGGACAGAATCTCGGTCCATCTGCTTTGCGGAACAAACAGCGCCGTTGCCGTCAGTGTTCCGAGCACCACCACCACCACGGGCGGCAGCAGCCGCTTGAATTGGTGCAGCCAGTATCTTCCCAGCTGGAGGGCCCGCCCACCCTCCACCTTGCGGATAAATGAGAGGGTCAGCAGGAAGGCGGAGATCAGGAGGAAAACATCCACACCGCCGGAGACACGCCCAAACCAAATGTGATAGGTGACAACCATCAGCACTGCGAGGGCCCTGAGTCCCTGCACTTCGGGGCGGTATGTGGACTTTACTGCCGACGGAGTCGGGGTGTCAGGGGAGACCGGCACGGTTTCCGTTTCTAGCCTAGACACATAGTCCTCTCGTCAGTACAGGCATTCCAGCCATAGACAATACCCTCAACGCCTGGCGGCCTGAGCTTAGGCTTCGGCCGCAGGACCGTCCACAGTCCCCGCCAGTTTCCATTTTATGCGGCTTACTGACGCGGTTTGACGGGCAACACGCGAGGAACCGGACAACAGGGGACGCTCCCCGGCTCTCGGTGGAACGCCGGCGCCTGTGTCCGATCAGACAGCGGATACCGCCTTGGGTCCCGCTTGAGATCGTTCCTAGAAAGCCTTCGGCTCGCCCGAGATCCGGCTGGTGTGTTCCAGCACCGGGCGGGTGAACAGCAGCAGCAGCACAACTGCCGCGGGCAAAAGCAGGAGCAGGCCAATGAGGACCACTCCGCCCTGCAGAGTTGGAACGGCAAGGACTATCGCGAACAGCTGGAACACCAGCGCTCCGGCACGGGTCCAGCGGAAACCGCGGAAGAAAAAATGGCCGAGGACCAGCAGCCACACACCCGCGGCGGCAAGGATGACTGCCGTGAAAACCGCTCCGCCCAGGGATGCCGCCTCGGTGGTGAAGAGACTGTAGACAAACCAACCTGCCAGCGCCAGCAGCGCCGCTGCTTCGAGGACGAGGACTGCGGAAATAACAATGACGGCCGCCGGAACGGACGCAGGACGACCGGCCGGGGGCTGTGGTTCTTGGGGTCTTGACACACTGGCACACTACCGGACATAGTCGGAGAGCGTCCGGCCCGTGGGGCCCGGATAGCGGATGCTGTGACGCATCCCTCACGCCTTTGGCCAGATTGAGGGCAGATTAACCCTTGTCTGAGTTTCCGTAACGTGGAATCCTAGTAGTTGGGGAAATCAGGGGCCGGAACTGGCCCCTTTCGTTTGCAGTTGCTCGTGAATGTTTTCACAAACACGTGGGAGTCAACTATTTAGAGGAGATTGTGATTAACATGGATTGGCGGAGCCGCGCAGCGTGTCTGGACAAGGATCCGGAGCTGTTCTTCCCTGTGGGCAACACCGGCCCGGCTCTTCTTCAGATTGAAGAAGCCAAGAGTGTGTGCCGGCGGTGCCCGGTCATGGATACCTGCCTCCAGTGGGCCATCGAAACAGGCCAGGACGCAGGCGTCTGGGGCGGTATGAGCGAAGATGAGCGCCGCGCACTGAAGCGTCGTGCCGCACGAGCACGCCGCGCTTCGTAATTCAGCACGGACGCTTGGCGGTCCCACGGGACTGATCTCGTCTACAAGACTTCAGAATGGCCGCTGCCACGCAGCGGCCATTCTTGTTTAAGCCCGGGTGCTCCCTACGGCACCGTCCGCCGGGGCGTCAGCTCCTGCGGAAATCATTGTCCAGTCCCATTTCAATCCGAACCTCGGTGCCTCCGCCGGGACGGGCAGACCATTCAATGGTGCCGTCCAGTTCGCTTTGGACGAGGGTGCGCACAATCTGCAGCCCCAGCCCTTCCCGCCGCGGCTCCGGCGGCAGCCCGGCGCCGTCGTCGGCCACGGTGACCGTGAGGATTTCCTCGGCATAGGCACCCCTCTGCCGAGCGGCACTGAGCCACACCGTACCCTTGCGGTCCGAAAGTCCGTGCTCGACGGCGTTAGTCACCAGTTCATTGATCACCAGGGCCAGCGGTGTTGCAAAGTCGCTGGGCAGCTCTCCGAAAGAGCCTTCCTTCTCAGTGCTCACCTCTTGCGTAGGTGAAGCGACCTCCGCGGCAAGCCGGAACTGCCGGTCGATCAGCTCGTCGAAGTTCACGTTCTGCGTCAGTCCCTGGGACAGCGTTTCGTGCACCAGCGCAATCGTGGCGACCCGGCGCATGGCCTGCGCCAACCCCTGTTTGCCTTCTTCGCTCTCCATCCGCCGCGACTGCATCCGCAGCAGGGCTGCCACGGTTTGCAGGTTGTTCTTTACCCGGTGGTGGATTTCGCGGATAGTGGCGTCCTTGGACACCAGTTCCATTTCCCGTCGGCGCAGCTCGGAGACATCCCGGCACAGTACCAGGGCACCGAAGCGCTCCTTCTCGTCGCGCAGCGGAATGGCACGCAGGGAGAGGCTTACCCCGCGGGACTCGATCTCGGTGCGCCACGGCATCCGGCCGGTCACCACCAGCGGCAGTGTCTCGTCCACCATGCGGCGGTCCTTAAGCAGCGCCGTCGTAATCTCCGCAAGGGCCCGCCCCTCCAGGCTCTCCATCTCCCCCAGCCGGCGGAAGGCGGAGACTCCGTTGGGCGAGGCGTACTGCACAATGCCGTCGGCATCCATTCGGATGAGTCCGTCCCCTACCCGCGGAGCGCCGCGGCGGGAACCGGTGGGTGTGGCAAAGTCCGGCCAGAGACCCAGCGTGCCCATCCGCAGCAGGTCATAGGCACACTGCCGGTAAGTCAGTTCCAGCCGTGAGGGCATGCGGGAGGAGGACAAATCCATGTGACTGGTGACCACGGCAAGGGTTCGGCCGTTGCGGACAAAGGGGATGGCTTCCACCCGCATTGCCGTCTCCGCGGTCCAGTTTGTTTCGGGTGAACGCTCGATGACCTGGCTGTTCCAGGCCCTGTCGACCAGCGGCTGCAGATCGGCACGGATCCGCTCCCCAACGAAGTCACTGTGGAATACAGTGTGCGACGTCGAGGGGCGGGCGTGCGCCAGGGCCACGTAGCTTCCGTCCGGAACCGGAAACCAGAGCGCCAGGTCAGAGAACGCCAGGTCGGCGACCAGTTGCCAGTCGCCGACCAAGAGGTGCAGCCATTCCGCGTCTCCCGGTCCAAAATCGGCATGATCCTTGATGGGGTCGGTGAATATGGCCACAGTCTCGTCTTCTTTTCGTTTCTAGCGTCGAACGATGGAGCGCAGCAGACGCAGGGCAACCGAGAGGGATGCCATGTCTTCGTGCTCCAGCTTGTTCACATCTTCGAACATGACACGGGCGCGTTCCAAATTGTCGGCGTTCTGCTCTTCCCACAATTCCACCCGCTTCAGCGGGTCCTCCTCCGCCTGCCCCGCGGTTGCCGTCAACGCGGCCACCGTCATGTCAGCCACCGTCGAATACAGGTCATCACGCAGCGCTGCCCGGGCCAGAGCCTGCCAACGGTCACCGCGCGGCAGCTTGGTGATCCGCTCCAGCAGGTCGTCCACGCCGAACCGCTCATAGAGGGCGAAGTACACGCCGGCAACGTTCGCAGCCGGTTCATCCACCCGTTTGGCGGCCAGCAGTGCGATGTCCAGCAGGCCGAAGCTCTCGAACAGCTCAGCCCAGTAAGTGCCCAGGTCTTCGGGGAGCTCCCACTGGCGGGACCGGTCAAGTGCGCTCCGGAACCGCTCCAGGTCCTCTCCCTGCAGGTACTCGAGCAGGTCCGCGCGAAGCGGGGTCATGACGGGCTTGAACGCTTCGATGTCCTCGTCGATGGAGCTTCCGCGTCCCACATGGTTAATGAACCAGCGCACGGCACGGTCCAGCAGCCTGCGCATGTCCAGGTGGATGGTGGTCCAGTTCTCCGTGGGGAAGCTGGCCGGCAGGTGGTTCAGCTCCTTCACGACGCCGTCGATCTCGTAGATCTCCCGAAGTGCGGTGAAGGCCCGGGCCACCATGGATTCGGTGGCCGAGGTCTCTTCGATGACACGGAAGGCAAACGTGATGCCGCCGATGTTGATGATGTCGTTGGCCACCATGGTGGAGATAATTTCCCGGCGCAGCGGGTGGGTGTCCAGCTGGTCCTCGAACCGCTCCACGAGCTGCTTCGGGAAGTACCGGCGCAGCGTGCCGCTGAAATAGGGGTCATCGGCCAGATCGGAGTTGGTCAGGGCCTTGGTCAGCTCGATTTTGGCGTAGGCCGCCAGGACCGACAGTTCCGGGGAGGTGAGACCCTCGCCGGCCGCCACCCGGGCGCGCAGCTCCTCGTTGGAGGGCAGCGCTTCCAGCTCGCGGTTCAGGTCCGCATGCTTTTCGAGCCAGTCCATCAGCCGCTCGAAGCTCGGGTTCCATTCAATGACATGCCGGCGGTCGTTGAGCAGGAGCATGTTCTGGTCCTTGTTGTCCTGCAGAACCAGGCGCCCAACTTCATCCGTCATGGAATGCAGGAACTCGGCGCGCTCTGCCGGGTCCAGCCGGCCGGCGGCAACCATCCGGTCCACAAAGATCTTGATGTTGACCTCATGGTCCGAGCAGTCAACACCGGCGGAGTTGTCGATCGCATCGGTGTTGAGGATGACTCCGGCCCGGGCGGCTTCAATGCGGCCGCGCTGGGTCATGCCCAGGTTGCCGCCTTCTCCGATCACCTTGACCCGCAGGTCGCGCCCGTCAACTCGGATCGCGTCATTCGCCTTGTCCCCCACCTCGGTGTGGGTTTCCGTGGACGCCTTCACATAGGTGCCGATGCCGCCGTTGTAGAGCAGGTCAGCAGGCGCCTTGAGGATGGCGCGGAGCAGATCCGGCGGACTCATCTTGGTGACATGGTCTTCCAGACCCAGCACCTTGCGGACCTGGGGGCTCAGCGGAATGCTCTTGGACTGTCGCGGGAACACGCCTCCGCCCTCGCTGATCAGCGATGCGTCGTAATCTGCCCAAGAGGAACGCGGAAGCTCAAAGAGCCGCCGGCGTTCCGCGTGGGATGCCGCCGGATCCGGGTTCGGATCCAGGAAGATGTGACGGTGGTCGAAGGCCGCCACCAGCTTGGTCTGCTCGGACAGGAGCATGCCGTTGCCGAAAACGTCGCCGCTCATGTCTCCAACGCCGACGGCGGTGAAGGGCTCGGTTTGCGTGTCGACGCCCAGCTCGCTGAAGTGCCGCTTGACGGATTCCCAGGCACCGCGGGCAGTGATGCCCATGGCCTTGTGGTCGTAGCCAACGGAGCCGCCCGAGGCGAAAGCGTCGCCGAGCCAGAAACCGTATTCAGCCGACAGGGCATTGGCGATGTCGGAGAAGGAAGCAGTGCCCTTGTCCGCAGCCACTACCAGGTAGCTGTCATCGCCGTCATGACGCACAACGCGCTTTGGCGGGACCACCTGTTCCTCGCCGTCCTCGGACAGCACCAGGTTGTCGGTAATGTCCAGCAGCGCCCGAATAAAGGTGCGGTAGCTTTCCTTGCCCTCTTCCATCCAGGCGGCGCGGTCCACCGCCGGATCCGGCAGCTGCTTCGCATAGAACCCGCCCTTGGCGCCGGTGGGCACAATCACGGCGTTCTTGACCGTCTGGGCCTTGACCAGGCCGAGGATTTCGGTGCGGAAGTCTTCGCGCCGGTCTGACCAGCGCAGACCGCCGCGGGCCACTTCGCCGAAGCGCAGATGCACGCCTTCCACCCGCGGGGAGTAAACCCACACCTCGTATTTGGGCCGCGGGAACGGAGCGCCTTCAATCGCGGCCGTGTTCAGCTTGAAACTGACGTACGGCTTGTCCTGGTAGAAGTTGGTGCGCAGGGTGGAGTTGATCAGGTTGGCGACGGTGCGCAGGACCCGGTCCGCGTCCAGCGTGGGAACCTGTTCCAGACCCGAGTCCAGTGCGGCACGGGCCGTTTCCTCGGCTGCAGTGCGCTCTTCCTCGGACAGATCCGGATCAAAGCGGGCTTCAAACAGGGCAACCAGAGCACGTGCCACGTCCGGATTCCGGCGCAGCGTGCCCGCTACGAAACCGTAGGAGTTGGTGTTCCCCAGCTGGCGCATGTACTTGGCGTAGCTGCGCAGGATGACCACCTGGCGCCAGGAAAGTCCCTGTTCGAGAATGAGGCGGTCGAAGTAATCAGACTCGCTGGCTCCGGACATTCCGGCGCGGAAGGCCTCGGCCAGCAGCGAACCGGTTTTCACCGGATCCAGCCCCGCGGGGTACTTCAGTCCCAGGTCATACAGGAACACTGTGGTGCCGTCTCCCCGGCGGATCTCGTAAGGACGTTCGTCGAGGACTTCCAGGCCCAGGTTGTGCAGGGTCGGCAGCAGCTGTGTCAGGGAGCGCGGCTCAAGAAGGTACAGCTTGAGCCGTGCGTCTTCGTCGCCGGTGACACCGGTGCGCTCCGGAACGTAGACAAACAGTTCGGGGGCGGAATCCGGCGCCGCGAGACGCGCCTCGAAGCGGGCGATGTCTTCCAGGGCGTCTTCAACTTCATAGCCCACGCGGTAGTTTTCGGGGAAGGCTTCAGCCCACAGGCCGGCCAGCCTTTCGGCGTCGCTGCCGTACTTTGCCCGGACAACTTCGCTGATCCCCTCGCTCCAGGACCGGGCGGCCTTGACCAGCCGCTGTTCCAGAGCAGCCGGATCCAGGTCTTTCATTTCGACGCCGCGCGGCAGGCGGATACGGAAAAAGAGGCGGGCCAGTGCGGACTCGGTCAACCGTGCTTCGAAGTCGATGGACTCCGCATTGAAGCTGGAGCGCAGTTCATCCTGGATGCGCAGGCGGACCGAGGTGTTGTACCGGTCCCGCGGCAGGAAGACCAGCGCGGACATGAACCTGCCGTAAACATCGGGACGGAGGAACAGCCGGGTGCGGCGGCGTTCCTGCAGCCGCAGTATGCTCTGGGCAGTCTCCAGCAGTGTTTCCACATCAATCTGGAAGAGCTCATCCCGCGGATAGGTCTCCAGGATGGAAAGCAGATCCTTTCCTGAATGCGAGTCGGCAGGAAAACCTGCACGGCGCATGACTTCGCGAACCTTGTCCCGCACGATCGGCACGTTGCGTACCGAACCGGTGTAGGCGCCCGTGGAGAAAAGCCCAATGAACCTGCGCTCACCGTTGACGTTCCCCTGCGCGTCGAATCGCTTGACACCGATGTAGTCCAGGTAAGCGGCACGGTGAACGGTGGAACGGGAATTGGCCTTGGTAATCACCAGCGCACGCTTTTCCCGTGCCTTGGCCCGGCCTGCACTGGTCAGGTGCTGAACGCGGCGGGCGCCCGAGGAGCGGCTCAGCAGCCCCAGGCCCTTGTCTTCGCTGACCTGCAGCAGGTCCTCGCCGTTTTCGGTGATCAGGTCATACTCCCGGTAGCCCAGGAAGGTGAAGTTGCCGTTGTCCAGCCACGAGAGCAGCTCGCGGGCCTGCTGAAGATCGGGAATGCTGCCTGTGTTGCCGGCAGCTTCCAGAGAGCGGGAAACTTCATGGACTTTCGCGCGCATGGCCGGCCAGTCAGTGACGGCCAGCCGCACGTCCTCGAGGACCTTTCGGAGTCCCGCGACAAGCTCGGCGCGCTGCGCTTCGTCGCTCACGCGTCCAATTTCGACGGCGATCCAGGACTCCACCCGGGTGGTCTCGTCCTGGCTGCCCAGCAGGCTGGAAAGGTTGGGCAGGGCTGCGGTGTCTCCGCTGGAAACACCGGCGGCCGAAGGAACGCGGTGCACTGACTGCAGCTCGCCGGTCTCACGGTCACGGCTGGCCAAAAAGGTTGGGTGCACTACGAGCCGGATGGCAGCATTGCGGCGCACCACTTCAGCGGTCACGGAATCCACGAGGAACGGCATGTCATCAGTAACGATCAGGATGATGCTGGAATCATCCTGATCAAACATGTCCACAGACGCCTGGCCCTCCGGCCGCACGGCGCCCAGCGCCCGGTGGCGTTGGGCTCTTTCCTGCAGTGCCGACGGCGGATATCCGTCTGCGTCTTCCCCCGCCAGATGTTCGTAGTAGTTCCCTATGAATTCGTCCAGGGAATCGTCGGTACCTGGTAGATCCGGAATACGGGATCCAGACGACATGTAATACGCCTCCGTTGTAGCCTTCTTTGCGACCCGCTTCTTTGCGGATGGCCTTACCCGAGCCTATCCCGCAAGAAAGAAAAGGTCACTTTGCCGCGGCCGCCGCCTTCCTGGCACGCCGCCGAGTGGAGACCCGCACGTTGGCGAGCGCTGCTATGGCGTGTCGCAGCGGCGATGAGGGCGCCGTTTCCAGCAGCGCCGATCCCGCCAGCAGCGCCGCATCAACCGTGGCGAACTCTGCCGGGAGGAAAGCCGTCACCGGGATTCCCGGACCGAAGCGTTCCCAGGCATCACGCAGCTGCCGCTCGGGGGAACGCCCCACGGAGGAGGCACGGACCTTGTTCAGCACGACCTTTGGGGCCGACCCGGGGACAGCGGATTCCAGTTCGGTGAGGGCCCGGACGAGCCGGGGCACCCCCACTGAATCCGCTGAACCGACGGCAAAGACGGTGTCAGCCAGTTCAAGGGCACGCAGTGTGGCGCCGTTCCGCCGCGGGGCCATGGTGTCGAAGCTCAGCTCTTCATCGGCCTCCAAGCTGAACCCGCAGTCGATGACGATCAGGTCCATTGCCTTTCGTGCCTGTTCCACCACCAGGCCCAGTGCCGTGGGGCGCAGCTCGATCCAGCGGTCAGACCGGGTGATGCCCGTAAGCACCAGCAGCCGCTCCCCCTTCATCGACACGCTGAGGGTGCTGCGGAGCAGGGAATCAACGTCCAAAAGTCCCTGATCCGCTAAACGGCAGGCTTGGGCCACCCCTGCGGATTCATCAAGAAGGCCAAGGTGTGCGGCAACAGAGGAACCGTAGGTATCCGCATCAATCAGGAGCACGGTTTTACCGGACGCCGCGGCCTCCGCTGCCAAGTTGACGGCAAGCATGGTCCTGCCCGGTGCTCCCGCCGGACCCCAAACTGCAATCACCGAACCGTCCACGCGGCCGCCGCCGGGCACGCTTTCCTGTCCGTCTTCTTCCGAGTTGTTCCCTGCCGCGCGGTATCCCGATGCCCGTTCCGCAGTCCCTGTGCGGCGGCTCCGCCCGCCGTCGGCTTCCACCGCCCAGGTGTCCAAGGCTGCCGCCGGATCGGCCGGGACGGAAGAACCTCCGCCGGCTTTCATCCGGTCCACTGCATCCGCGACGAGGTCAGAGAGCATTTCGGGGGCCGAGCCCCTTGGTGCATGCACGATGTTCAGTGCGTCAAGGCGGCGCAGGGCACCCTCCTCATCCGCCAGCACCAGCAGTGCCACGCCCGATGCCGCCAGCCGCTCTGCCAGTGCCGCAGTGACTTCTCCGGCGTCGTCGGACACGATGGCTGCCCGCGCTATCCCGCTCTGGCACGCTGCAATCAGTTCGGGCAGTTCAGCGCAGCGGCGCACCACGGTGACCGGCCCGTGCAGCCGTTCCAGGTCCTGCACAAGGTTCCCGACGCCGCTGCCCACCGTCACGACGGGAATATTCATGACCCGGCAGCCGGGTTGAGGACCACCGAAATCTTGGCGCCGTTGGACTGGGCGCTGAGCAGCGACGGGAGGTCGTCATCCTCTACGAGAACCAGTATCTGCATGGCGCGGTTGGCTCCCAGTACGGATTCGTCAACGCTGAGCTCGGAGATTTCGGCTGCCGTCAGGATCTGTTTGGGCTCTTTGAATCCGTTTCGTTCATCCGGCATGGAAACCCACACATCAACGCGCGACCCCGCCTCGGTTCCTGCCGGCAACGGATCATCAATGCGAAGGCCCACCGGCTTCCGGTCCAGCTCATCCGCTTTGCCCAGGTCCGCGCGGGAAAGCAGTTCGCCCTTCCTCAGCAGGGACGAAGCCACCATGTTTTCAGGAATGCCGTCTGCCGCCGGAAGATAGGCCCCTGAAACCTCGCCGAGCCGAACCGGTACCACCGCGAAGTCCTCCGCGGTGACCCGTGTTCCCAGCGGGATTGCCTCCTCGACGGCGAACACATCGGTGGTTTCGTCCGCTGCCCCGACAAGCCCAACGACTCCTGCCGTTGAGGCAAGCACCAGCAGTATTCCCAGCAGAAGCCGGGGATCCTTCCACGATGGTTTTTTCAGACGCGGCGCGGACGCCTGCATGCTTGTTGCGAGACTCATTCTTCCCCCTGGTGGCACCGGAATCCGGGCTGCAGAGCTCCGGATTGGCAATCGGTGCCATTGTTAACCACAAATCCGTGGAAGAACACGGTGTTTCTGTGAAAAGTTCAAAGTGTGGATAACCTGCCCATCCCGGCGTTGGAGATGGGAGACTAATGGCAGCGTTCTGGAAAAAGGAACATGCGCCCGAGGAATACAGAGGTAGAAGCGTGGATGAAAAGAGGTTCCTGACACTGGCTGATGTCGGTGAGGTGCTGAACATATCCTCGTCACAGACGTACGCCCTGGTGCGTTCCGGAGAGTTGCCGGCCATCCAGATCGGAGGACGGGGCCAGTGGCGGGTGGAATCACGTGTGCTCGAAGAGTTCATTGCCGACGCGTACCGCCGTTCGGCTTCCGGTCTTCGCGAGGAAGCGTCCCAGAGCCAGGCTGCCAAGCAGTAGCCCTTACATATGCCCAAGACCCGGTGCCGGGGCAACTGGCCCGCACGGGTCCTCTCCGCGTCAGGACCTACAGCACCGAAGAGACCACGGCGACTGATTCCAGGGGCACTACGTAAACGCCCCGCACGTTCTCCTGCCTGCGCGCTTCTCCGCGGGGTATTAGCGACAGCTCAAAAAAGTCCTTGCCTACCCGGTCCACGCTGCCGTCCAAGGCTGCAGCCGGCGGCTGTCCTGCCGGGTAGACCCGCACCGACGCACGGTCCCTGGACAGTCCCCTGAGCGCGGATGCGAGCCCTAACCGGGGCATGGGTGCCCCGGAGGTGGAGAAACGATCCATTCCAGCGATGAACACCGTGTGAGCGAGGGCAATGACGGACGATCGGCCCCCGCCTTCCAGGACGAGCCACCCGCGGCCCACGTGGCTCAGTACTCCCTGAAAGGATCCGGGAAGCCCAAGATCCACTTTCAGCGGCCTGCCCATCTGGCTTTGCAGCCGTCCCGACAGCTCCATTCCGGCAAAGTCTGTCCGGAGCCGTTCCGAAACCTCGGATTCCTGCACAGCCTCCCGGGCGGAAGCCAGTTGGGCCTCCATGTCGGCAAAAAGGGCATCCCATCGCATGTGCACAGGCTAACGGCTCTCATCAATGTCACCCAGTGCTGAGCGCGACAAACATTCTCCAAATCACCCTAGACACACTGCTTCCGGACATGTAGACAAGTCCCACCAAACGAAGTTACTGAGTTCAAACCGCATCAAACGACACCAAATCACATCAAACAACATCGGACTGACCTGGTCATCCAACGGGTCAGCGACGGCGGAAGGAAGGCAGGACTGTGCGCAACCATGGAAAGGACCTGCTCACTTTTGCCGCCGTCGGCGCTGCGGCAGCAATTCTGATCTGGGCTGGACTGGCAACGCGGCCGGACCCGGCAACTCTGTTCAGGGGTTCCGTTTCCTCCCTGCAGGACGCGGCCGGATTCGCCGCCGCCGCCTTCGGCCTCGTCGTCGCCCTGTGGTGGAGTCTGGGAATGATCCTGGCTGTGGTATCCGCAGCACTGCACAAGGCGGGGCACGCGGCAGCCGCAGCAGCCGCAGGGGCCCTGGCCCCCTCGTTCATGAAACGGCTGGCCGCAGCCGTTATCGGGCTGAACCTCGTTTCCGGGATGGGAGCAGCCGCTGCCGCTGAATCCTTCGCTCCCGACAGCCCGCCGCAAAGCATCTCCGCACTGCAGCGGCCAGGTGACGCTGCGGTTCATCCCCAGTGGGAACCAACCGCGCAGCTGCGCGCAGGAACGGACCCGCAGCAACCGGCAGACGGTTTGAGTGCTGCAGCGGAGGCAGACCAGAGCGCCGAGCCGCCCTCTGCGCACTGGAAGCCGCGAACTGCGCCGTCCGCAGAAAACGTTTTTATCCGTCCGGGCCGGTCTGACACCCCGGAGCAGACCGTAGTCCAGGCGGGCGACTCGCTGTGGAGCCTGGCCGCGGCCCAGCTCGGCCCTCTCGCCACTGACACCCAGATCGCCGCCCATTGGCCCCGCTGGTACGAGCTCAACCGGACGATCATCGGCGATCATCCTGACCTGATTCTTCCCGGTCAGATTTTGGAAGTCCCGGAAGTCCCGGAAGTCCCGGAAGTTCCCCGGCAGTAACAAGCGCGGTTGCGTGAACCACCAGTTTCTACGTACATCCAATCACTGCCGCTCCGTGGAGCAGCCTGCAGGAAAGGACAGTTCCATGACCACCGTGATCACGTTTCCCGTCCAAGAAGAAGCCGGCGAACTGGCTGCCGCTTCCGGCGCGCCCCGTCCGCTCACCGTGCACCGAATTCCCGTTACCGGCTATGCGCCGCTGGGTGCGCCTCCGGTCAAGCTGCGTCCGCGCCCCGCCGCGCAGCCTGACTGCTCCGAGGCTGTGCCGGCTCCGAAACCCTTGGAGCAGCACCATTGGCACAGCGACCCGGTTGATGACGCACGGGTGGACGCGATCGCACGGTCCGTCACCCAGGCCGCGCTGGAAGTGCTCGGCGGAACCCGTCCGCTGCAGCAAATGGTTCGCTGGCTGGATCCGGAAAGTTACGAACGGCTTCAGCTGCGGGCTAACCTCGTTCGCAGCAGGGAAGCGGCGCTTGCGGGCCGCAGGAACACCCGGGGAGGAACCCCCGCTCCCGCGCCGCTGCGCCTGCACCGGCAGGTTGTGATCCGCTGCTGCCGGCTATGCCCTGTTTCGGAGGGGGTCTACGAAGCATCTGTCGTGGCGGCAGAACAAAACAGAGTCCGCGCCGCGGCTCTGCGGATAGAGCTGCGGCGCGGACTCTGGAAGATCACCGTCCTGGAGATCGCCTAAGCGGTCCTCCGGAGGTTTTCGGACCTACTTGCGGCGCTTGTTCTTCTTCGGGGCGGAGTTTCCGCCCTTCCGCGACTGGCTTTCCGGCTTCGCCGGCTTGTCCGAGGTGGCCCGCTCAACGCGGGTTTCCACTCCGCCCTCGCTGTTCGGAGCTGAGAACTGCAGACTGGCCGGGCGCTGCGGAGCCTCCAGCCCGGCGGCGGTGATGGTCGGCTGGCCAACCACTGACCGCCCATCCTTAAGCCCGGCCAGCGCTGCGGGAACATCCGCTGACGGCTGGTTGACCTTCACCTCGGCATTGAACAGGTATCCGATGCTCTCCTCCCGGATTGCTTCGGTCATCGTCTGGAACATGACAAACCCTTCGCGCTGGTATTCCACCAGTGGATCACGCTGGGCCATGGCCCGCAGTCCAATGCCTTCCTTCAGGTAGTCCATCTCGTAGAGATGTTCCTGCCACTTGCGCCCAATCACCGACAGGACCACCCGGCGTTCCAGTTCACGCATCGCCGGTGCGCCCAACGCCTCTTCCCGCGCCTGGTAGGCGAGCCTGGCGTCGGAAAGAATCTCTTCCTGCAGGAACTCGCGGGTGACCTTGGAGCGTCCGCCGGCTTCCTCAATGACCTCGTCAATGGTCAGTCCCACCGGGTAGAGAGTCTTGAGGTTGGTCCACAACTGCTCGTAGTCCCAATCGTCGCCGTGCCCTTCGGCAGTGGCTTCGTTGACGATCGAAGTCACGACGTCCTCCAGGAAGAATCCGATTTTCTCCTGCAGGTCATCGCCCTCCAGGATCCGGCGGCGGTCGCCGTAGATGGCTTCGCGCTGGCGGTTGAGGACGTCGTCGTACTTCAGGACGTTCTTGCGCTGCTCGGCGTTGCGTCCCTCGACCTGTCCCTGTGCGTTCTGGATGGCTTTGGAAACCAGCTTGGACTCGAGTGCGACGTCGTCGGGCATCGAGGAACTGTTCATGATGCGTTCTGCGGCACCGGAGTTGAACAGGCGCATCAGGTCATCAGTGAGCGAAAGGTAGAAGCGTGACTCCCCCGGGTCGCCCTGGCGGCCGGAACGTCCGCGCAGCTGGTTGTCGATCCGCCGGGACTCGTGCCGCTCGGTGCCGAGCACGTACAGGCCCCCAAGGTCGATGACTTCCTGCTGCTCGGTTGCCACGGCTTCCCGCGCCTTTTCGAGGGCGTCAGGCCAGGCGGCTTCGTATTCGTCCGGATTCTCATTCGGATCCAGTCCGCGCCGTTCCAGCTCGGCTATGGCATTGAACTCGGCGTTTCCGCCAAGCATGATGTCGGTACCTCGGCCGGCCATGTTGGTCGCTACGGTGACGGCGCCCTTGCGTCCGGCCTGTGCCACAATTGCGGCTTCACGCGCATGGTTCTTGGCGTTGAGGACCTCATGGCGGATACCTGCCTTGGCCAGCTGCTTGGAGAGGTATTCGCTCTTCTCCACGCTCGTAGTACCCACCAGAACGGGCTGGCCCGCGGCATGGCGCTCGGCAATGTCCTGGACAACGGCGTCGAACTTGGCGATTTCGTTCTTGTAGATCAGGTCCGACTGGTCAATGCGGGACATCGGTTTGTTGGTCGGAATGGGCACCACGCCCAGCTTGTAGGTGCTCATGAACTCGGCGGCTTCGGTCTCGGCCGTACCGGTCATGCCTGCGAGCTTTTCGTAAAGCCGGAAGTAGTTCTGGAGGGTCACCGTGGCCAGTGTCTGGTTCTCGGCCTTGATGGCCACGCCCTCTTTGGCCTCAATGGCCTGATGCATGCCTTCGTTGTAGCGGCGGCCCGCGAGGATACGCCCGGTGTGCTCATCAACGATCATCACCTCACCGTTGAGGACCACGTAGTCCTTGTCCCGCTTGAACAGCTCCTTCGCCTTGATGGCGTTGTTCAGGAAACCGATCAGGGGGGTGTTGGCGGACTCATACAAATTGGAAATCCCGAGGTAATCCTCGACCTTCTCAATGCCGGCTTCCAGCACACCAACCGTGCGCTTCTTTTCATCCACCTCATAGTCGGTGTCCAGCTTCAGCCGCTGCACCACCTTGGAGAACTCGGTGTACCAGCGGTTAACGTCGCCGCTCGCCGCACCGGAGATGATCAGCGGTGTGCGGGCCTCATCAATGAGGATGGAGTCAACTTCGTCGACGATGGCGAAGTGATGGCCGCGCTGAACCAGTTCGGCAGCGCTCCAGGCCATGTTGTCGCGCAGATAGTCGAAGCCAAACTCATTGTTGGTTCCGTAGGTGATGTCCGCGTTGTACTGCTCGCGGCGGGTGGCCGGGTCCTGGTTGGACAGGATGCAGCCGCTGGTCATGCCAAGGAAACGGAAGACACGGCCCATCAGGTCCGACTGGTACTCGGCAAGGTAGTCGTTGACGGTCACAATGTGGACACCGCGGCCGGTCAGGGCGTTCAGGTAGGCAGGCGCCGTTGCCACGAGGGTTTTACCCTCACCGGTCTTCATCTCGGCAATGTTGCCCAGGTGCAGTGCAGCACCACCCATCATCTGGACATCGAAGTGGCGCATTCCCAAGGTCCGGCCCGCGGCTTCGCGCACCGCGGCGAAAGCCTCCGGGAGCAGATCGTCCAGACTCTCTCCCTCGGCGTACCGCTCCTTGAAGCGTTCCGTCTCCCCCCGGAGTTCGGCGTCGGACATGCCCCTGTACTCGTCCTCGAGCACGTTGATCGCATCGGCGTAGTTGCGCAGCGTCTTCAGCGTCTTCTTATCGCCTGTACGAAGAACCCGTTCGAGTAGTGATGCCACTGATTTGCTCCCAATCTAGTGTTGCCTAATTCTGGCGTCCCCAGTCTACGTGAGAGACGTTTGGCAAGGTGCCGGAATTCCCGCAGCGGGGCTATTCCCGGCATACTGCCAGTTTCAGTTCCTCCGCAAGATTCCCCGACGGTTTTACAATAACGTCCTCAAGCCCCAGCCAATCTGCCATCATACGTAGTTCCGCGGCAAGCTCAACGGCAGTGTGGGCCGGTGCATCCGGTTCCCGGTGGGCAGCCTGCACCAGCAGGACCCTTCTCTCCCGGTCCGCCTTCAGATCCACCCGGGCCGCGATTTGCTCTCCCAGCAGGAACGGCAGCACGTAGTAGCCGTACCGGCGCTTGGGCAGCGGGGTGTAGATCTCCAACCGGTAGCGGAAACCAAAGAGCGCCTCGAGCCGTTTCCGTTCAAACACCAGGGAATCGAAGGGACTCAGGAGGGCACGGGCTGCGGAGCGGCGCGGAATGACGGCCTCCGTGTGAAGATACGCCGGCGTGTTCCAGCCCGCGACCTGCACCGGGCGCAGTGTCCCGGAACGGACAAGGTCAGCGACGGCGGTGGCGGTGTCGCGCTGCGGAAGCCGGAAATAATCGGCGAAACAGCGCACGGAGCCCACACCGTGTGCCTGGGCCGCCAGCTCGGTCAGACGGAGCACCGCTTCCTGCGGATCGGAGGCTTCCAGCGCAGCTTCTCCTGCGGGATGCACGCAGGCCGTTGGAGCGTACTGCCGCTCGAACTGCTGCGTACGCCCGGCAGAGCTGATGGTTCCGGCAGCGAAAAGGTCCTCCAGCACCCGCTTGGACGCGCTCCAGTTCCAGCCCCAGTTGCCGGAGTCCTTGGCTTTCCCTCCGTCGAGCCTGAGTGCAATCTCCCTGGAGGTCAGAGGCGGACCGCCGTCGAGGACCGCCATAATTTCTTCGCTGAGCCTGTTCCGCACCTCGGCGGGAAGGGAGTGCGCCGTCATCCAAACGCGCCACTGGACCGCCCGCAGATCCGCGAAAAGTTCGGGGCGGATATAGCTGGCCTCGTGGGCCCAATACTCCACCATCCGGCGCGGCGCTTGTGCAGACAGCCGGTCAGGGATGGCGGTGTCATAGGGGCCAAGCCGTGAGAAAAGGGGTAGATAGTGGCTTCGGGAAAGGACGTTCACCGAGTCGATCTGCAGCAGCTGCAGCCTCTGCAGCGTCCGCTCAACCGATCTGCCCCCAGGGTTTTCCGGCCGCCGCCTGACCAGCCCCTGCGCCCCAAGCGCTGCCAGCCGCGCCTGCCTGAGCGTGAGGGTGGTTTTCATACGCCCCATCCTAGGTCCATGGCGGGAACCTGCTGCCGGCAGCAAAAGACCCCCGGGCGGGTGGACCGTCAAAACGTCCAGCTGCTCCGGAGGCCTTTTGCTGCCTTACGGTGGTGTGTGCCTGTCAGGCGCTCACTGCGTCAGGCGGTCTTAGCAGACCCGGCAGACGCGCGGTAAGGCCGAATTTCTTCTTTGATGTCCTCAGTGCCCTCCGCGCACCGGGAATCGAGCGTAATCACGCCGTAGGTCCAGCCGCGGCGCCGGTACACGACCGAAGGCGCTCCGGTGGCGGAATCCACGAAGAGATAGAAATCGTGGCCGACCAGCTCCATGTTGTCCACGGCATCGTCAAGGCTCATGGGGGCACCCGGGAAAACCTTGCGCCGGATCAATACAGGGCAGTCATCCGCCGCTTCCGCGGCTTCGTTCTCTTCGCTCACGGCATCGGCCGAAGCTTCAGCCTCAGCGGCGGTTTTTTCCAGCTGAACGTGGAGCGGTTCGCTGGTGCTGACCGTGTCCAGGTCCGCGGTGGCAATCCTTACTGCTACCGGGGTATGGCGGCCATGGTGGACCTTGCGGCGGTCGCTGGCCCTGCGCAGGCGTTCAAGGAGCTTGGCATAGGCAAGGTCAAAGGCTGCGAATTTGTCCCCGGAGGTGGCTTCGGCCCGTACCACGGGTCCCCGGCCCACAACGGTCAATTCCACGGTGAGAGAGCTGTCGGCCTCACGGACGTTGGGCTGCTTGGTAACGCGCGCATCAACACGCTGGACCTTGTTCGCCAGGTTTTCCACCTTGGCGATTCGTTCTTCGGCATACTCCCGGAACCGGTCGGATACTGCAACGTTGCGTCCGCTGATCATGAATTCCATGGTGCCCTCCAATAGATTTCGGTGACACAGCAACGGCCGCTGCCAAAACCCTTGCGACCGCTGCCGCAGGACAGCTCCGCTTCTTGAAGCTGTCCATACCAACACGTTAGATCACTGCCGGACGTTATTCACCTCCGGACATTCCGATTACCCAAGACGCCGGGAACTGGATTAGAATCCCCCCTTGTGTTAGATGCGTCACATGAGGGTGCTGTGGTTGCCGCCAGTACAACAGCGCCCTCAACCCGCGCTCCAGCAGCCCGTAGCGCACGAGTGGCTTCCGCTATGGTTGCCCCGGTAGTCAGGACGTCATCAATTACCAGGCATCGTGTTCCGGCCAGCGACCCCTTCTCCCCGGCCGTCATAGTCCCGTAAACATTTCTGCGGCGCCCGCTGCGTCCCAGTGTCTTTTGGCTTCGCACTCCGCCGGCAGCCGCGGCCAGGGCGGAGGGACGCATAAGGTCCCGTGGACGCCGTCCTCTGAATCTGACCAAAGGTTCCAGTGCTGTTCCAGCCGGCAGGAGACTCTTGGATTGGAGAGTGGAGAGGAGCATGCCAAGCGGGTTGTAGCCCCGCCGGCGGCGGGCACGTCCCGTTGCGGGGACCGGGACCAGGACGATCTTGGGGTTATCACCGCCCGTCAAGCCGCCGACGTCGGCCGCGGCTTGATGCAGTGCACCGGCGAGCATCGGACGCAGCACACAGGCGAGATCAGTATGGCCGTGATTCTTGTAGGCAAGGAGCACTCTCGCCAGGCTGCCGGCATAGCGGCCGGCAGCGATGACGGGCAGCAGCGCCGGTTCATCGGCCTCGAACCCCTGGGCGCTGTCCGCCGTGTTTTCCCTGCCGGGCAGCAGTTCCGCTGCGTCCTGTGCATAGTAGGGGCGCGTTCCGCTGCGCCGGACCACGCGGCGGCAGCCGGGGCAGAGTGAACAATCCGCGGTTTCGCAGACCACGCACGCCGTTGGCAGGAGCACCGCCAGCAGGTCTGCCCATGCGGCTCCAACCAAGGCTGCCCATGGTTGAAGCCGCCACCGGTCAGCACGGCGGGCCAGGTTCGAAAAGCAGGAAAACGCGCTCATCCGCCCAGCATCCGGCAGGAGCCGCGCCGAAGCTGGGCGAAAACGGCCGGCAGTGGATAAGCGGCGCAGCCGCCGGCCTGTGCAGGAGCGCCTACCCCGGGAACGCCGGGTCCAGCAGCCCCTCCCCCACCTCGTACCAGCTGTTACCCATGCGTTTGTACATAGCAGTTTGGGTTTGTACGTAGATTTCCTGCTCACCCTTGCCGACGCTCAGACCGGTAATCCCACTCAGACCGGCCAGAGGCTCCGGATCGGCACCGAGCCTGAGGATCAGCGGAGTCACCTGGCCTTCGGCAGAGGTCTTCAGGACTGCAATGGCATCCTCGGAGACCCACTTGGCGCGGTCCACCGGCTGTGTTGCCGGAATTCCCGAACCTGACTCGGTGGTAACAGCGAGTTCCAGCGGAGTCGTGAGGGTTTTCGGAACCCCTCCCGCGTCCCGAACAACGCCGGCCACCAGGACGTGGCTGCTGCCGCCGGAGTTCGTGACCAGCAGCGCGCGTGCACCGTCGCGTGAGATCCGAAGCTCGGAAATGGTTGCCTCGTCAAGCCACGGAACGGACAGCGTCAGGATTTGGTCGGCGTCGCCGCCCGGCGGCAGGGCCAGGATTCGAGCGGCCGTTCCGGCGTTCGAGGCAGTCCAGGTCCACTTTTCAGGATCAATGCTGGGCGCGGTCAGGGACGCGCCGTCGGCCGCTTTTCGCACCTCCTGATTGGGCCCGGTCAGGAACAACGAGGTCCGGTCGGCGTTGAGGAACGCGATGGTGGCCAGGTCCAATGACAGGGCCGGATCCCGGGGACCGTACTCCGCCACGCTCGGGATGCCCTCGATGGCCTGTGGTTCCACTCCCTTGAAGTAGGCCAGTTCGTTCTGGTAAACGGCTATCTGTGTGCTTCCCGCTTCGGGGTCCGCCACGGCCTCCACCAGGGCGCCGCTTTCCTTGCCGAGATCCACATCCCGCTGGTTGACGGTCATGCTGACAGTATTCACGTTGTTGAGGTGGGTCAGGTTCTGCTGCAGCTGCAGGGCCATCTGCTGACGGTTCAGGTCGCTGGAATCCTGCAGGACGTCCGCGGAAAGATCCACGGTGGCCACCCCGGAGACCACCGGTACGGCATCCCGGGCAAGTGCAGTGCCCGCCGGGAATGCGCTGCTTACGGCCCCCTGAAGGTAGGGAGCCGGGCCCTCGAGCATTGCTTTGACCACATTGGCGGCGATTCCGGATTTCTGCACGAACCAGCGCGTGTCCGGCACCCAGAACTCAAAGTTGCTCGAATAGAAGTACAGGTTGTGGGAAAGGAACAGCCAGGAAAAATTGACTTCGGACATCATGATGCCGTGCGGAATGGCGCTGATGCGCCATTGCCCGTCCACCTGCTCCATGGAGGCGGAGAGGGTTTCCGTGGTGCCTGATGCCTTGTCGGTGCGGATTCCCCGGGCATCGAGGGCGCCCACCACTTCGAGCTGAATGGAGTAGGTGTTGCCGTCCCGCGCCGCCACAATGTTGGGATCCGCGCCGTAGATCAGCACACGGTCGGTGGGGTTCCAGGTGTCGGCGAGGCTGTCGGTGAGGAACTCGCGGGCAACGCTGTAGTCGTCAGCGGCGCCCGTTCCCGCAGTGATGAAGCCCTGCAGGATTTCTTCCGGCGTTTCTCCCCCGTTTTGACTGGGGCCGCGCGGAGCCACGGCAAAGGTGTCCACCAGCGAACTGCCGTCGCTGTCCGCAGAGGCTGTTCCCACCGGGCCGGTGGTGGGAATGGACGAGCATCCGGACAGTACAGCCAGTACCAGTGCTGCCATCAGGATCAGGCGTGCGAACGGCCGCTGGCGGGCCGGACTGTTACCTTTCATCGTTCATCTCCTGTGTCACAGGTGCAGGTGCGGCCAGTGCCCTGGGCCCGGAGGCGCCGTCGTACGGCGACAGCGGCACCGGAAAATCGGAGAACGGAACTCCGTGCCGGCGGGGCAGCGTGAGACGGAAACAGGCTCCGTCTCCGGGTCGCCCCCATGCTTGAAGCAGGCCGCCGTGCAGCAGCGCGTCCTCGACGGCGATGGAGAGGCCAAGTCCGCTGCCGCCCGTGGTCCGGGCACGGGCCGGATCGGCACGCCAGAAACGGTCGAACACCCGGGAGGCTTCGTCGTCGGTCATGCCAATGCCGTGGTCGCGGACGGCAACCGCGACGGCGTCAACGTTGGAGCCGATGGCAATCTCGATGGGCTGCCCCTCGCCGTGTTCCAGGGCATTGACCACCAGGTTGCGGATGATCCGCTCGATCCGCCGCGGATCAGCGTCCACCATGCAGCTGACTTCCTTCGAGACCACGGTGATTTCGGACCCGATGTTCAGGGCCAGCGGTTCCGTGGCGTCGATGACGTCGCGCACCACGGTGAAAATGTCGGTGGGTTCCAGATCCGGTGACGCGGCACCGGCGTCGAACCGGGAAATCTCCAGCAGGTCCGCCAGCAGCGCCTGGAAGCGCTCGACCTGGTGGTAAAGCAGTTCTGTGGACCGTTTGCTGATCGGATCGAAGCCGTCCCGCGCGTCGTAGAGCACTTCGGCAGCCATCCGCACCGTGGTCAGCGGGGTGCGCAGTTCGTGGGAAACATCCGAAACGAAGACCTGCTGCATGCGTGAGAGCTGGGCCAGCTGGGTGATCTGGTCCTGGAGGGTGGCGGCCATGCGGTTGAAGGATGCAGCCAAACGCGCCACGTCATCCTCGCCCTTGACCACCATGCGTTCCTGCAGCTCACCGTTTGCCAGTTTCTCAGACACGGCCGCGGCGTCACCGACGGCGCCCACACCGGCCTTGGTGACGAGCCATGCGATGGTTCCGATGATGACCATGAGCAGCCCGCCGGCGATCCACATGATGCGGTGGATGTCATCGAGAGTGTGCTGCATGGACGACAGATCGTAAATCAGGTAGAGCGCGTACTCGGCGCTGTCCGGCGGCAGGGTGACCTTGGTGCCAAAAGCCAGGCCGGGCTCCCCATGGGAGAGCGCGAGCGGGGACCAGTGGATGGTGTCCAGGTCCTCGTTGACGTTGATGCTGCTCACGGACTCGCTCAAGGCCAGCGGAATGCTGCCGGCGGTGATGCCTTCTCCGAGCGTTTGGGAGACGAACAGGTTCTGTTCCTGGTCCGGCAGGGGCGTGAGAAGGTACAGCCGCCGGGCATCGGCACCCTGCCCTTCCAGCAGCGACAGGGTGTTCGAGACGAGCCGTTCAGTGCCTTCACGGTCAGTTGCCGCGGTGGTCCGGAAGTTTTCCTTCGCCGAAATCAGTCCGGCTGTGGCTTCGGACTGGAACTGGTTTTGGCGCTCTTCATAGAGCGCGCCGGCAATCTGGTGGGAAAGGAAAGCACCCACGCCGCCGCAGGCAAGGGTCACCAGCAGCAGCGTGGAGACCACAGTCTTGAACAGCATGGAACGCCGCCAGAGGCGGGCAACCCGGTGGAACGTCGCTTTTCGCAACCCGTTGCGAAGACGCCGAAGCGTCCGCAGTACCGCCGGCAGGATGTCATTATTTAGGACCGCAGTCCGCGAGCGCCTAGCTCTGACCGGCTTTGTAACCGACACCACGCACCGTCAGAACTATCTCGGGTGCTTCGGGGTCGCGCTCGATCTTGGAACGAAGCCGCTGCACATGGACGTTGACCAGCCGGGTATCCGCAGCATGGCGGTAACCCCACACCTGTTCCAGCAGCATTTCGCGGGTGAAAACCTGCCAGGGTTTCCGGGCCAGGGCCACCAGGAGGTCGAATTCCAGCGGGGTCAGCGAAATGATGTCGGTGCCGCGCGTCACTACGTGTCCGGCGACGTCGATGGTGACTTCTCCGATGCTGAGCGTTTCAGGGGACTTGGTGTCGCCGGGACGCAGGCGGGCACGCACGCGGGCCACGAGCTCTGCCGGTTTGAACGGCTTCGGCACGTAGTCGTCCGCGCCCGATTCCAGGCCGCGCACAACATCGGACGTGTCAGACTTCGCAGTCAGCATGACAATGGGAACATCGGATTCACCGCGGATTTGGCGGCACACCTCGATGCCGTCAATGCCGGGCAGCATGAGGTCCAGCAGGACCAGATCCGGCTTGGAACTGCGGAAGACCTCTAGAGCCTTCGAGCCGTCCGCGCAGAAGACAGGCTCAAACCCGTCGTTGCGGAGCACAATGCCAATCATCTCGGCCAGTGCTTCGTCGTCATCCACGACCAGAATGCGTGCCTTCATATCTCCCTGTCCCCGGATGACTTCTCACACCGGTCCATCGTTGCGGTGCCGGACGAATTTCCGGCTGCCCGGTGCCTGCACCGCGCTTCAGCCCGCTGTCCGGAAAAGGTGGTTCCCCGGGTGCGTCCCGGGACACCGCGACAGCTGGCAATATCCCTATCATCCTAAGGGACGGAGTTTCCGGCTGTTTCTACAGGGGCCGTCCGGACTGCACTGGAACTATGGTGGGATAAGGCCAAACAACTCTTTTGGGGGGACACCTTGGGTCAGGACAATCACAGCGGCGGAGATCCGCGGGAGCAAAATGACGACGGCGGGATCCCCGGCATCCCGCCGGCGCCGCGTCCGGGCGGCGCCCCGGAATGGCAGCCGCCGCAGTGGAACCAGCCCCCGCAGCCGCAAAACCCGTGGAACCAGCCCCCGCCGCTGAACCAGTGGAACCAGCCGGGCGCACAGTGGAACCAGCCCGGCGGCTTCCCGCCCCACCAGCCCAACCAGCCCTGGGGGTTCCCCGGCGCCCTGCCGCAGGGCGGTTGGACGCCTCCGCCCAAACCCGGCATCATTCCGCTGCGGCCCCTCGGCCTGGGCGAGCTTTTGGACGGTGCTTTCCAGGCCTGCCGGAAGAACCCTGCCGCAACGTTCGGAACGGCACTGCTGATCCAGGCCGTCATCTCACTGCTGACGTTCCTGTTTATCGGCAGCCTTGTGCCCGATGCCTTGTTCAGTCCGGACTTCGACGACACCGACTTTGATTCCGTCGAGTCGAACGCTGCCTGGTCCGTGACCGGTTTGTCCCTTTTGGGTGTTATCTCCGTAGTGGGAGTCCTGCTGTTGCAGGGAGTGCTGGTGGTGCCCCTCGCGCGGTCCATCCTTAATCTCAAGACCGGCTTCGCGCAGACTTGGAGGCTTTGCCGCTCCCGGCTGCTTGCGCTGGCAGGAATGGGGCTGCTGCTGACAGTGGCCTTCGTTATCGGGCTCGCGGTTTTCGGTGTGCTGGTGGGACTGCTGGTGAGTGTCCTGGGCGCAGCGGGCGTTCCTGTCCTGATTCTGGGCTTCCTGGCCCTGATCGCCGTGTTCGTCTGGCTGGGGGTCAAGCTGGCCTTTGCTCCGGCGGCACTGGTCCTGGAACCCGCGGGGATCTTCGCGTCGCTTCGCCGTTCCTGGCAGCTGACCAACCGCAACTTCTGGCGTTCTTTCGGGATCCTTGCGCTGACGGCCATTCTGGTCTCCATCATCTCCTCGGTCATCAGCGTTCCGGTGCTCCTCATCACCAGCCTTGCCGGAGCTTTTGGCAGCGGCTCCGGCACAGGTGCCGGAACAGTGGTGGCGCTGTTTGCCTTGAATGCGGCCCTCACCACCTTCTTCAGCGCCATCGGTTACGCCTTTCAGGCCGCGGTGACTTCGCTGCTGTATGTTGATCTCCGAATTCGGCGCGAGGGCTTTGACCTCACCCTGATGAAGGAGCAGGAGATTGCCGGGGCCACACCGGATTTGGTGCCCGGACGGCACAGCGGCAAGCCCGGTGACGGCTTCGGCGGAATAACACCGCCCGGAGCGGGACCGGCGCCCTACGGCGGACCTCCCGGCACGGGCTACGGCGGATGATGCTGCGGGCGGCGGGGCCGCTGCAGGGGTTTGGGGTGCGGAAGGTCCCGGTGCTTCCCGATGCGGATCAGGGCCGGGAATGGGCTGAGCAGGAATTGTCCCGGCCCGTGTACCAGGCCGCCGAGCCCACCCTGCTGGAGCGCTTTTGGCAGTGGGTGGGCAACTTCTTTACCGAGCTCCTCAACGGCATTGCCGGTTTCGATCCCACCATTGGCGTGCTTCTCCTGGCTGTCGGTGCAGCAGCCGTGCTGGCCGCAGCGGTGTTCCTGGTCCGCCCGCGGTTGAATGCGCGGCGCCGCCGGGAGGTTTTCGACTCCGGGGAAGTCCGGATCGCAGTGGATCACCGCAGGCTCGCCGAGGAGGCAGCCGCCCGCGCTGAATGGGACACGGCGGTGACCGAACGTCTGCGTGCCATCATCCGTTCGGCCGAGGAACGTGTTGTCCTCGAGCCCCGTCCCGGCCGCACGGCTGCAGAGGCGGGACATATCCTGGCCGGGTCTTTCCCCTCAGCCTTGGACGAAATCATGTGGCTGGCCCGGCGGTTCGACGACGTCCGGTACGGCCATCTGCCGGCCACCTCCGGTGACGCGCAGCGGGCCGGCGTTCTGGATGCTTTGCTGGAACGTCTGTCTCCCGCAGTTCCCTCCCCGGCCCGTAACACGTTGGCGGTGCCACGGTGAGCGCCCCGCACGCGGGCACCGCACCCCCGGAAGCCGTTCCGGTTCCCCCGGCAGGTCCGGGCCGCAGTCCGACGCTCAGCGAAACCGTGCGGACCCGGCTGCGGGCGTGGCGGCTGTGGATCATTTTGGGCCTGGTGCTGTGCTTCGTTGTCCTCCTAGCCGTCCTCGGGGGATCCGGCGATGACGATACAGCGCTCTCCCCCGCAAACCCCGCCCCCGCCGGCGCACAGGCAGCGGCAACGATCCTGGGCAACCGGGGCGTGGACGTTCAAGTTCCGGACTCCTATCAGGAAGCCGTTGACATTCTCCAACGCCGGGGCGGGCAGTCAACGCTGTTTCTGTACGACCCCAACGGCTTCCTGGGGCCGGACCAGCTCGCGGAGTTGAACGGCCTTGCCCGTCGGCAGGTGCTGGTGGAACCCGGCTTTGTCCAGCTCACCGAGCTCGCCCCGGAGATCCGCTCCGCCGGGGTGCTGCCGGAGCAGGACGCCGGTTTGGAGGCGGAGTGCGATGCTGCGGACGCTTCCGCCGCCCGAAGCATCGACGCCGGCGGTTTGGCCTACCGCGGGCCGGTCACCTGTTTTCCCGCCTCCGACGGCGGCACCGGGGCAGGTTCGTACGCGGGCAACGACGACGGCAGCGTCATCGTCCTGGGCAATTCCGCGCTGCTGGCCAACGAGTCCCTCGCCAACCGGGGCAATGCGGCACTGGCGCTGCGCACCCTGGGTTCCACCGAAACCCTGGTCTGGTTTTTGCCCACTGTCTCGGATGTGCCGCCCGCGGAGGCACCTGCCGATTTCCGCACGCTGTTGCCCGGATGGGTGGATCCGCTGCTGCTGTGGCTGCTCGTTGTGGCGGCACTGGCAATGCTCTGGCGCGGACGCCGGTTGGGGCCTCTGGCCGCCGAACCGATGCCCGTGGTGGTACGGTCCGCAGAGACGGCGGAAGGCCGCGCCCGGCTGTACCAGGACGCCCGTGCAACGGACCGCGCGGCCCAAACACTTCGGGCCGCTGCGCTCACCCGCCTTGCTGTCCGGCTGCGGCTGGGGCCCGGAAGCAGCACCGACGCGGTGGTGCGGGCAGTCGCCGCGTCCACCGGCCGGCCTGAGGACGAGGTTACTTCACTGTTGAACGGGGCTCTGCCTGCAGGCGATGCCGCGCTTGTTCAGTGGTCACAGGATTTGCAAGCCCTAGAGGAAGAGGTCACCGCATCATGAGCCAGCAGTACCAGCCGCAGCCCCCGGGTCCCCCGCCGTCATCCACGGCCCAGGTCAGTACCGAAGACCAGGTCAGTACCGAAGACCAGGCCAGTGCCGAAGAAATCAGTGCCGAAGAAATCAGGGCCGAGGAAGCGCCGGGAGCCGGAGTCGCGGAGCAGACCGCTCCCTCCGGGCCGGACGCCGGCCGGGATGTTACCCCGGGCACCGATCCGGTCCGCCAGGCCCTGCTTGACGTCCGCCGGGAAGTGGCCAAGGCCGTAGTGGGCCAGGATGCCGCGGTGACGGGGCTGATCATTGCGCTGCTGGCACGGGGGCATGTGCTCCTGGAGGGGGTTCCGGGCGTCGCAAAAACCCTGCTGGTGCGTTCGCTCTCCGCCGCCCTGTCCCTGGATACCAAGCGGGTGCAGTTCACCCCTGACCTCATGCCCGGAGACGTCACCGGCTCGCTGATCTATGACGGCCGCACTTCGGAGTTCTCCTTCCGGGAAGGACCTGTTTTCACCAACATCCTGCTGGCGGACGAAATCAACCGCACCCCGCCCAAGACCCAGGCATCGCTGTTGGAAGCCATGGAGGAGCGGCAGGTGTCAGTGGACGGAGTGTCTCGTCCGCTGCCCGATCCGTTCATTGTGGCGGCCACCTCCAATCCCGTGGAGTACGAAGGCACGTATTCCCTGCCGGAGGCCCAGCTGGACCGGTTCCTGTTCAAGCTGACCATGGATCTGCCCGGGCGGGACGACGAAATTGAAATCATCCGCCGGCACAGCGGCGGTTTCGATCCCCGGAACCTTGGTGCCGCCGGTGTCAGTCCCGTTGCCTCGGCTGCCGATCTGGAGTCAGCCAGACGCGCCGTCGCCGAGGTGGAGGTCTCCCCCGAAGTCCTCGGCTACATTGTGGACCTGGTCCGGGCAACCCGGACTGCGCCGTCGTTCCAGCTTGGCGTCTCCCCGCGCGGCGCCACGGCGCTGCTGAACACTTCCCGCGCCTGGGCCTGGCTCTCGGGGCGGGCCTTTGTCACGCCGGATGACGTCCAGGCACTCACATTGCCGGCGCTGCGGCATCGGGTGTCGCTGCGCCCGGAGGCTCAGATGGACGGTGTCTTAGTCGACGGCGTGCTGGGCAGCATCTTGGCCACCGTTCCGGTACCGCGCTAGGTCGCCGGTCTCTGATGGCGATCTCCGGCCGGCTGGTCTTCCTTGCCGCAGCGGGTTCCGTGGCGGTCCTGCTCTTTCCGGGCGCTGCCTCGATCACGCTGTGGCTGGTGTTTTTGTGCGCCGCTGTCGGCGTTGATCTGGTGGCGGCTGCATCGCCGCGCTCGATCACCCTGGAGCGCACCGTTCCGGGAAGCGTTCGATTGACCGAGCCTGCCGCCGCGGTCCTGACTGTCCGCAACACCGGCACCCGTCCCCTTCGCGGCAGCTTCCGGGACGGCTGGCAGCCTTCGGCCGGAGCCCTGAACCCTGTGCAGCGGATGCAGATACCCGCGCATGAAGCCCGCCGCTTTGAGGTGCGGCTCCTTCCGGAGCGCCGGGGTGACCTGCACAGTGAATCCGTCACTGTACGCAGCTTCGGTCCGCTGGGTCTGGCCGCCCGCCAGCGCACCCTGCCGTGCCCCGCAGTGCTGCGGGTGCTCCCCCCGTTCCACGCCAAACGTCACCTGCCGTCGAAACTGCGGCGGCTGCGGGAGCTGGACGGCAACACCACGGTGCAGATGCGGGGTGCAGGAACGGAATTCGATTCCCTGCGTGACTATGTGCGCGGGGACGACGTCCGGTCCATCGATTGGCGTGCCACCGCCCGCCGGCGGGACACCGTGGTGCGGACCTGGCGTCCGGAGCGTGACCGGCGCGTGGTGCTGCTGCTGGATACTTCCCGCACGTCAGCTGCCCGGATTGGCGATGAACCGCGGCTTGACACCGGCATCGAAGCCGCCCTGCTGCTGGCCATGCTGGCTTCCGGCGGTGCCGACCGGGTGGACTTCCTGGCCTTTGACCGGCGGATCCGGGCACGTGTCCAGTCCGGGGGAAAGGGCAATCTCCTGCACCGCCTCGTTTCGGCGATTGCCCCGCTGGACGCCGAGCTGATTGAAGCTGACTTTTCCCTGGTACCCGGTGCCGTCCAATCCGTCTCCACCCGCCGTTCCCTGGTGGTGCTGATAACCGCCCTGGATTCCGGCGCACTCGAAGAGGGGCTGCTGCCGGTGCTGCCGCAGCTGCTGGACAAGCATGTGGTGGTGGTTGCCTCGGTCCGGGACCCGGAGCTGGAGGAACTGCGGCGGCAGCGGACAACGGCCACCGAGGTGTTCCGCGCAGCGGCGGCGGAGCGTGCCCTTCTGGACCGGGCAGCGGTCAGCGCCCAGCTGCGGTCCATGGGTGCCGAGGTGGTTGACGAAACCCCGCACGAGTTGCCGCCCAAGCTCGCGGACCTCTATATCCGGCTCAAAGCTTCCGGAAGGCTTTAGATCATGGCTCCCGCCGAACCAGCAGCAGTTCCCCGCTCCGTTTACCGCCAGGTCCTCGGAGCGGACTTCGAGCGGCTCCAGCCCGCGCTGCAGGAGTACTTCTCAGCAGCCGCCGGCGGCGGCGTGTACGGAGAGGGAGAGGGCGTTTTCGAAACCGCCGGCTGTCCCCGTCCCTGGCTGCGCCCGCTGCTCAAACTAGTTCCGGTATCGAACGCGTTCTTCCCCGATTACGGCACCGGCATTCCCTTTACCATCCGCAACTACCCGCATCAGGATCCGCAGGGCAGGCCGTCGCTGACCGCGGTGCGGACGTTCCGGTTTCCCGGCGGCAACCGGACCTTTGAGGACACCACCACGCTGACCGGTCCGGGGCATCTGACGGATTATCTGGGACGGAAACGAAATCTGGCCACTGATTTGGTGCTGTCCGTGACCGGGGAAGGGCATCTGCTCATGGATTCTCCGCGCAGCCGGCTGTTCCTGGGCCCGCTGCGGCTTCCGCTGCCTGGCTTTGCTGCTGCGGACGCACATGTGGAGCAGTGGTACGACGACGGCGAGGGCGTCTTCCGCATCCGCACGCGGGTGGTGCAGAGGCAGGTGGGTACCATCTTCGTCTACGAAGGAAGCTTCACTTACCGGCAGCAGCCCTGGGACGGCAAGCTTCCGGCCGAGGCCGTGCCTGCCCGCTGGGAGCGGCGGGTATAAGAGCCGGTTAAGTTCCGGTGCCCCAGCCCTCGGCGGCCACCTGGGACAGCGCTTGCGCAGTCTGCGTGAGCCGGCTCAGGACCTTCCGGGCGGCCGACGGCGATACCTCCGCCAGCTCTGCGGCCGGTGTCAGGCGAAGCGCCGGAAGCACGTTGGCTGACAGACCGATTTTGGTCCACGGCCGCAGTACATCCTCCACCAGGGCTTTCACTTGGCGGGGCTCAGCGTTCCCTGCCGGTTCCGGCAGGATCCCCAGCCACAGCGACTTTCCGCTTTCGACCGCTTCCGCAATTCCTTCCCAGTCCGCTCCGGTAAGCCCGGCGGCAGGCAGGGCCGCGCCGGTTGCGCCCGCCCCCAGTGCCAGCGCAAAAGGTGTCTGGGCTCCGGGGCGAAGCACCGCGGAGCGTCCGGTCTCCGGCAGGCGCAGGACGATCTGCTCAGCACCTGCAAGGGTCAGTGCCTCCATGAGCTGGGCCCAGGCGGATGACACTTCCGTGGCCGGCACGGAGCGCAGTGTCCGGTAGCCGCTGGCCGTGGGAATGGCGCCGCCGAGAATTTCGGCGATGTCGGGCTCATCGAGCTGGACGATAATGCCGGCGTCCGGCGCGGCTGTGCGTGCACGCGCCACATAGTCCGCTGCGCCTGCGGTGAGTGACTGCAGCAGTTCCCGTCGGGCTCCGGCGTCAGAGAGGGCACGTTCCCCGTTGTGCAGGTAGAGACCGGCGGCCAGGGACAACGGACCGCGCAGTGAAATCTTCAGCTGCCTGCCCGGGGATTCCTCGGCACCCACAACATCGGCGAGGGCATTGAGATCCTGGCTCAGCAGGGAGACTGCCCTGCGGTGGTCCTTTCCAGCCCGGGGCACCAGGCGCCAACCGTGCGGCTGGAGGTCCACGGCGAGGTCCACGAGCAGTGCGGCGGTCCGCCCCAGGGCGTCGGCACCCGGACCGCGGTGCGGCAGTTCCACCAGGAACGGAAGATGCGGCGCACCTAGCTCACCGCGGATGATTCGGGTGGCTTCCACCGGGTCATTGCCCGGCCACGACCCAAAGGCAGTGGCCGTGACGGTGGTGGATTCCGGCTGCTTAGTGTCCGTCTGGTTAGAGTCCTGCTGCATTGCTGTTGCCGCCGTTGTGGTTGTCGGAGATCGCCTGGTGGTGCCGGATGACCTCGCTGATGATGAAGTTCAGGAACTTTTCCGCGAAGGCCGGATCCAGGTGGGCGTCCTCGGCGAGCCGGCGCAGCCGGGCGATCTGGGCCACTTCCCGTCCCGGGTCAGCAGGCGGCAGATCGTGCTCCGCTTTCAGGTACCCCACCCGCTGGGTGGCCTTGAAACGTTCCGCGAGGAGATACACCAGAGTTGCATCGATGTTGTCGATGCTGCTGCGGACAGCCAGCAGTTCCTGCATAACGTCGTCGGATATTTGACCGGCAAGGGAACTGGCAGCGGGGTCGAACTCATCTGCGGATGTTTCAGTCATGGCTCCAGTCTAGAGTCCGGCCCGCGTGCGGCAGAGCACGTTACGCCGGTCCGCCCGGATCAGGACACCGCGGCGGGATCCCATTCCAGCGAACGTGCCGAATCGATCGTGGCCTGGCCCAGGACACGGGTGCCCTGGTAGATCACCATGGACTGGCCCGGAGCAACGCCGCGCATCGGTTCGTTCAGTCGGACGACAAGCTCCTCGCGGACGCCGCCGTCGGATTCTGCGGAGGCAACATCTTCCATCCAGCCGCGGGCGGCCACGGGATCGCCGTGGGCGCGGACCTGGACCATGCAGTCAAACTGGGTGCGGGCGGCAATCTCGGGGATCGGCAGACCGGCCCAGGAGATCTTGATGCCGCGCATCTGGTCGATGTTCAGCAGCTTCTCCGGCCCCACGACCACCTTGTTTTCCTTGGGCCTGATTTCCAGCACGAAGCGGGGCTTGCCGTCATCAGCCGGACGGCCCAGCTTCAGGCCCTTGCGCTGGCCCACGGTGAAGGCGTTGGCTCCGGGGTGCGTGCCGATCTTCTCGCCGGAGGAATCGACAATGTCGCCCTCCGTCATGTCGATGCGCTCTTCGAGCCAGCCGCGGGTGTCGCCGTCGGGGATGAAGCAGATGTCGTGGCTGTCCGGCTTGTTGGCCACGGACAGGCCCCGCCGTTCGGCTTCAGCCCGGACCTCGGCCTTGGACGGGGTTTCGGCCAGCGGGAACATGGAGTGCTTGAGCTGTTCGTGCGTTAGCACGCCCAGCACGTAGGACTGGTCCTTGGCCCAGTCCGCGGCGCGGTGCAGCTCCGGATTCCCGTCGGCGTCGGTGATCACCTTGGCGTAGTGGCCGGTGCAGACGGCGTCGAAGCCCAGGGCGAGTGCCTTTTCCAAGAGGGCGGCGAATTTGATCCGCTCGTTGCAGCGCATGCAGGGGTTGGGGGTGCGGCCGGCGGCGTACTCCGCGACGAAGTCATCCACCACGTCTTCCTTGAACCGCTCGGAGAAGTCCCACACGTAGTACGGGATGCCCAGGATGTCGCAGGCCCGCCAGGCGTCGCGCGAGTCCTCGATGGTGCAGCAGCCCCGGCTGCCGGTGCGCAGGGTGCCCGGCATGCGGGACAGCGCCAGGTGGACGCCGACGACGTCGTGCCCGGCTTCCACTGCTCGTGCTGCGGCTACGGCGGAGTCCACTCCGCCGCTCATTGCTGCCAAAACCTTCATGAAGTAAAACCTGTTCCTGCTGTTTGGATGCTGCTGACGTGGGAAGCCATACCGGCCTTTTTGGCCCGCTCATAGGCTTCGGGAAGTGCGTTCAACAAGGTGTCAACGTCTGCGGCCGTTGTTGTATGCCCGAGGCTGAAACGCTGCGCACCGCGGGCCTCGGTCTCACTCAGTCCCATGGCCAGCAAAACGTGTGAGGGCCGGGGAACTCCCGCCGTGCACGCCGAGCCGGTGGAGGATTCCACCCCGGCCAGATCCAGGAGGAACAGCAGCGAATCGCCTTCGCAGCCCGGAAATGTGAAGTGGGCGTTGCCCGGCAGCCGGCGTGGCCTGCCTTGCTGGTCGGTATCCCCGTTGTGATCCTCTTGTGCGCCCCGAAGCACCGCGTCCGGAATTTCGCGCTCCACCCCGGCGATCAGCGTGTCCCTCAGGTTCCGCAGGCGGGCGGACTCAGCGGGAAGGTTTTCCGTGGCTTCACGGGCTGCAGCGGCGAAGGCCGCAATTCCGGGGGTGTCCAGGGTTCCGGAGCGGATATCCCGCTCCTGGCCGCCGCCGTGCATCACCGGCGTGAGTTTCACGGCCCGTCCAACGACGAGCGCCCCGACCCCCACCGGTCCGCCGATCTTGTGACCGCTGATGGCCATGGTGTCCACACCGGCCGCCCGGAAGTCCACCGGCAGTGCACCGAACGCCTGCACGGCGTCGGTGTGCACCGGCACCCCGTACTCGTGCGCCAGCGCAGTGAGAGCGGGAATGTCCTGGACCGTGCCCACTTCATTGTTGGCCCACATGACGGTCAGCAGGGCAGTGGTGTCCGCATGGGCGGCAAGCTCGGCCCGGATGGCTTCCTCGGAGACCACGCCGTCCTGATCCACCGGCAGCCATACCACCGTGGCACCCTCATGCTTTTCCAGCCACTGGACGGTGTCCAGGACTGCATGGTGCTCAATCGGGGAACAGAGGATCCGGGTGCGGCGCGGGTCGGCATCGCGCCGGGACCAGTACAGCCCCTTGACGGCCAAATTGTCCGCCTCGGTTCCGCCGGAGGTGAAGATGATCTCCGAGGGGTGGCAGCCTGCGGCGGCGGCGAGCGCTTCGCGCGATTCCTCCACCACCATCCGGGCGCGGCGGCCGGAGCCGTGCAGCGAGGACGGATTGCCGCTGCGGCTAAGTTCTGACGTGAGTGCGGCGAGGGCCGAGGCCGAGATAGGCGTGGTCGCCGCGTGATCTAGGTACACGGGCACCTGATCATTCTAACGGGGATCGCAACCGATGCCGATTGGAACTGACACAATGCCTCTGTGACCACTCCGCCTCCCCCGCCGGCGCTCCCGGTTTGCCCTGTGCCTGTCCGCCGGGCTGTGCTCCTGCAGAACCTGGCGGCAGCCTTGTCCGGCAGGTCCCCCGGCTGCCGGGTATTCGCGGCGGTGGACGGCGTTGACGGCTCCGGGAAAACAACCTTCGCAGACGCCCTGGCTGCCGAACTGGCCGGTGCCGTGAACCCACGGCCGGTGATCCGGGTGTCACTGGATGACTTTCATCACCGCCAGAGCATTCGGTACCGGCGCGGCCGACGTTCGGCAGCCGGCTTTCGCCACGATTCCTACAACGTGGAACAGTTTCGGGCCTACGTCCTCGACCCGCTGAAGCCGGGAGGCGGCGGGAGCTACCGGCCCGCCGGGCACAGCCTCGTCACCGACGCCGTCCTGTCTCCGCCCGAGCTGCCCGCCCCCGCCAACGCCGTCGTGCTGGTGGACGGGCTCTTCCTGCACCGCCGCGAACTGGCGGCGGAGTGGGATTTCTCGGTGTTCCTCGACGTGCCGTTTCCCGTGACCGCGGCTCGGATGGCTCAGCGCGACGGAACACCGACGGATCCGAATGATCCGGCCATGCACCGGTATGTGGACGGCCAGCGGCTCTACTTCGCTGACACGGATCCAGCGGGCCGGGCCACGGTGGTCGTGGACAACACCGATCCGGACCGCCCACGGGTCATCCCCGCTGCCGCGGCGAGTTATCACTCTGTCCGCAGAGTTGCTTCGTCCCTCCGGGAAACATAGTTCACCGTTCCAGCGTTATAGCTGGTGCAGCCTTATGGCTGCAGGTTTGGCCCCTGACGCTGCCAACCTGAGAGAATGCAACCGCTGTGAAACCTGCGGCGCCATCCGCGCGCTGTGCCTGCCGGGTCTTCCGGCCCAATGAGAGGATCCGCTGTGAGCCCGTCGCCCAAGACGCTGTATGAGGTTTTGGGTCTTGCCCCCTCGGCCACAACGGACCAGATCAAGACGGCCTACCGCAAAGCCGCACGCGCCACCCACCCGGATCACGGAGGCAGCGCCGAAACGTTCCATGTCATCGCCGAGGCGTACGAGGTGCTGTCCAACCCGGAGCAAAAGGCGGCGTATGACCTGAGCCTGGGCCGCGGCTCCGGCGGGCGGCCCGGAGCCGCCTCCAAACCGGCGTCCTCCGCCCGCACCGGCTACACCCGCGGCGGATCACCTTCCCCCGACGAGGTCCTGGCCAAGACCCCCCGCTTCGTCCCGGACTTCTCCCCCGGTTCCCCGCCGGTGCTGCCGCTGGCGCTGGCCGGACAGCAGGTCCACGGATCCCCCCGCAAGCCCGGGTTCATGGCGCGCCTGGGCTCCGGTGCGGGCGCCCGGTACGACGGCGAGGTCCTCACCATTCGCCTGCTTGAACGCACCCTGCTGCCGGATTATCCGGCAGGACGGCTGGTCAACGGCCTGCACCTGCCGGACCGCTCTCCCCGCGGCGGCAACCTCAACGTGGGCCATGTGCTCCTGGGCGGCTACCGGATGGCCGTCCTTGAATCCCAGGTTGCTTCTCCCGGCAATTACAGCTGGGACGGCCGGCACCTGCGCTACCGCGGCAGGGAGGTGTCCATTGGCCGGCTTCCGGATGCCGTGCGCACCTTCCAGGACCGCTTCCCGGAGTGCAACGTCAGCGGCTGGGTGGTGCTGCACAGCCCCAACGGCAATCCCTTTGAACCCGTGATCGACTATCCGCCGTCGCTGAGCCGCAGCGCCCCCGCCATGGTTCACGTCGCCAATGCCGGAACCCTCCAGCGCGAACTCAAGCGGTTCTTTAGCGAAGGACCGCAGGCCAACGTGGTGCAGCTCCCCGTGCTTGGCGGACTCCTCGATGCAACGGTCCGATAGCTGCCGGGCTTAGGATGGGGTTGTGTTCCGCATCCTCTTCCACACCCCTGAAATCCCCGGCAATACCGGCAATGCAATCCGCCTGGCCGCCATTACCGGGGCCGAACTCCACCTCGTTGAGCCCCTGGGCTTTGAGCTGGAGGATTCCAAGCTGCGCCGCGCGGGGCTGGACTATCATGACCTGGCCGTCCTCCACGTGCATCCCACCCTGGAGGCCGCGTGGAAAGCCCTTGCTCCGGAACGGGTCTATGCCTTCACCTCCGACGGTGACACGTCCTACACGGACATCGCCTATCAGCCCGGCGATGTGCTGATGTTTGGCCGCGAATCCGTGGGACTGCCCGAAGAGGTAAAGCAGGACCCGCACGTTACCGCGCGCGTCCGCCTGCCCATGCTGCCGTCTCTGCGCTCCCTGAACCTTGCCAACTCCGCCTCCATCGCCGTCTACGAAGCCTGGCGCCAACACGGCTTCGCAGGTGCCCAGCTCTAAGGACTCCCATGCCCGAGATCACGATTGGCGCCGCGTTCGACGACGGCGCCGCCGACTTTGAGCGCCTGGCACCTTCGCTCTGGAACCCGATGGGCAACGCCCTGGTGGCAGCTGCCGAGATTGAGGTTGGCCACAGCATCCTGGATGCAGGCTGCGGCACCGGAGCAACCACCATCCCCGCGGCACAGTACGCCGGCCCGGGCGGGCGGGTGGACGGCGTCGATCTTTCGGCACAGATGCTGGCCCTGGCCCAGGCGAAAGCCAGCACCCTGTCCCTCGAGAATGTTGTCCTGCATCTGGGCGACGCCGGTGCGTGGACCGGAGATGAGCCGTACGACGTCGTGCTGTCCGCCTACTCGATCTTCTTCCTTCCGGACATGGACAAGGGAGCAGCACACCTGGTCTCGAACCTGCGTCCGGGCGGCATGCTGGCCCTGAGCACGTGGGCCGAAGGTGCCCTGAGCCCGTTTACTGATCTTTTGGTGCAGGAATGCCGGCGCGAGCGGCCCGAGCTGACGGGGCTGATTTCCGGGGCACGGGACAACACTGAACGCCTGAACACGCCGGAGAAACTTACCGCTTGGCTCGAGGGTTTCGGACTCCAGGACATCAAGGTTCTCTCCACTCCGGCGCAGGTCCAGCTCAACCAGTCCCTGGCCTGGTCGCTGGTGATGGGCAGCGGACTGCGCTTCCTTCTGCCGGAGGACGAGGAAGCGGCGGCAAGGGTGAAGACCGCCTTCCTGGCACAGTTGGGTGAGGAGTACAACCTGAATGCCGATACACTGATCGCCTCCGCCCGCCTTCCCTAGAATCCTTCGGGAACTGCCGCAGGGAGACCGCCCCATCCATTCCGGCTCCGGCAACGAATAGGGGGCATGGAAACTCAGGGAGCCGCAGCCACGGGTTTCCCCCTATGCTGGAAGCCTATGGACAAGCCGAACCAGGGACGGCCCTCCGCCGCGCAGGCCTCCATTCCGGAGCGCGCCGCCGAAGCCGCGCAGAACCACGGGCAACCGCCCGTCCCCCAGCCTTCGCTGGAGTCACTGCTGGCGGGGATTGCCGGCGGCAGCCGTGGCGATTTCGAGCGCTTCTACGCACTGACATCACGTCGTGTCTACGGGTTGGCCCGCCGGGTGCTCATTGATGCCGAGCTCAGCGAGGACACCACGCAGGAGGTCTACCTGCAGGTGTGGACCAGCGCCTCCCGCTTCGATCCCGCAGTCGGTTCGCCCCTGGCCTGGCTGCTGACGCTTGCCCACCGCCGCGCCGTTGACCGGGTCCGTTCCGAACAGAGTTCCGCCAACCGGGAGGCCCGCTTCGGCGCCGCCATGCAGGAACCGGACTATGACAATGTGGCGGACACCGTCGCTCAGCGACTCGATGCCGAAGCGGTGGTGGAGTGCCTGGAGTCATTGACCGACACCCAGCGGGAATCGGTTCGCCTCGCCTACTACGGCGGATTCACCTACCGCGAGGTCGCGGAAAAACTGAATGCCGCAGTGCCAACCATCAAGTCGCGGATCCGCGACGGACTCATACGACTGAAGAAATGTCTGGGGGTGCCCGCAAATGCCTGAAAACAGCTTTGATGCCTCCTCAGATGCCCTCTACACAGACTTGGCCGACGGCCGGCTGCTGGAATGGGCTGAGGTTTACGCCCTGAACGCCCTGCCCGACGACGACCGGCAGGCAGTGGATGCCGCCCTGGAACAGGCAGACCCGGGCGTCCGCCGGTCCTTCCTCCAGCGTGTCTGGGCCACGCGCGAAGCACTGGCCGGCGGCTACCGGGCCGAAGCCGCTCCGCCCGAAGACCTTTTGCAACGGATCATGGCCCGGTTGCCGGAGCAGGAGGATTCCGCTCCCGCTCCGGATCCCGGCGACGAGCTTGCCGCCCGCCGCAGCCGCCGCTCACCCCTGGGCCGCGCCGGCCGCTGGATCCTTGCCGGCGCCGCAGCCGCCGCAATCATTGTGGGAGGCGTGACCGTCAGCAACCTCGGACAACCCGATTCGGTGAGTGAGGAAGTGCTGCAAGCTTCCGACGTGCAGCAGCGCACCATTGACCTACCCACCGGAGGCACCGCGGAAGTGGCCACTTCCAAGGGCGAGGACGCCGCCGTCGTCACACTCAGCGGTGTCCCGGCCCCGCCTGAAGGATCGGTCTACCAGATGTGGCGCGTCCCGGCCGACGGATCCGATCCGGTGTCGGTGGGTGTCATGACAGGCGAGGAAGTCTCCGGAACCAAGGCCACGGAGCTAACGGACATTGATCCCTACAGTGCGGTGGCGTTGACGGTGGAGCCCGACGGCGGTTCGCCGACTCCCACACCGCCCATCCTGTTGGTCATCCCCTTCGCGGCCTGAGACCCCTTGCCGGCAGGGACCGGCAGCAGGAACTTCTGCAGGAGGCCCGAGCCATTAACCCGGAGCTTGCCGCCTACCTGGCTGAGGCCATCGGTGCCTGGGCCGAGGCAAACCTGTAACGGATCAAGGACCCCTTCCACCGGTACAGCACAAGGACGGCTGCGGTCGGCAGGAGGGAGCCGGCGCAGACGTCAGAACCCGGCGATGGTCTGCTCGGTGTTGACTCCCACCACATGGAAAACTTCGGCACTGGCACCGTCGGGGAGCCCAAAACGGCGAGCGTTATCACGAAGCATGGACTTCACCGCAGCTTCCATCCTGCCAATGTCCGGATGCTGGCTGGCATGTACCCGGATCGCTGCCAGTTTCGTTTCAACCAGCCCGCTGATATCCACGGCATGGTTTTCCCGTTCCCGCGGAGCACCGTAAAACCATAGCCACGGGACCTTGAATGCTTCCAGGCCCTGTTCCGCCAGCCGCGGGAAGGCAAACGGATTCTCAGCCGCCGGATATACCGCCCGGGTAACGATCTCGCCGCAGGCCAGATGGTCTGGATGGCTGGCCTGGATGCGGTCCCAGTTGCGTTCGGGATGCATGGAAAGCACGACGTCGGGCCGGACTTCGCGGATCAGCGCGACAACCTGCTCCACCACTTCGGGGGTTACCGCCAGGAAGCCGTCGCGTTCACCCAGGAATCGGATGTCCCGCACACCTGCGAGCTTGGCGGCTGCCTGCTGTTCGCTGCTGCGCAGCTCCGTTACTTTGTTTCGGTCTCCGGGCTCGAAACCGCCGGCGTCACCGGCGGTCATGATGCAGTACGTGACCTCGGCGCCTGCCGCGGTCCAGCCCGCCACGGTTCCGGCGGCACCGAAGTCGATGTCGTCCGGATGGGCGGCGAAGGCCAGCACACGCTGCACCCGGGGAACCTCTTGTTCCTGTGCCTGAGTCATGGAATCAGGACCTGCGCTTCTTGATTTCCTCGGTGGCCTGCGGCAGGACTGAGAACACGTCCCCAACGATTCCGAAGTCCGCAATTTCAAACACGGGTGCATCGGCGTCCTTGTTGACCGCCACAATGACCTTTGCCGTCTGCATTCCGGCTTTCTGCTGAATGGCACCGGAGATGCCTGCCGAGATGTAGAGCTGCGGAGAGACTGTCTTCCCGGTCTGGCCCACCTGGGCGGAGTGTTCAATCCAGCCGGCGTCGGTGGCTGCACGCGAGGCGCCCACGGCACCGCCCAGTGCGTCCGCGAGGTTTTCCACCGGCGTGAAGTCACCGTCCATTCCACGTCCGCCCGCCACAATGACCCTGGCTTCGGAGAGTTCGGGACGTCCGCTGACCCGTTTCTCGGTGCGGCCCGTGACCCGTGCAGCGGGACCGGCGTCGGGGACGGCAACCCGGCGGCGTTCCGGAGCCGCGGGAGCCTGCGCCGGAACCGGCTCAACGCTGTTGGCTTTCACCGTGATGACGGGAATTCCGGCCTGTACCCGGCAGGTGGAGGTGTAGGACCCGGCCAGCACCGATTTCGTCACTGAAAAGTCCGGAGCAACGGCCACGGCGTCCGTAATGACTCCGGAACCCAGTTTTATGCCTGCACGGGCCGCTACCTCGCGGTCCTCGAAGGAATTCCCCAGCAGCACCCCTGCAGCGCCTGCGCTTTGCGCGGCTTCGGCCAGGAAGGCGGCCTTGGCAGCGATCAGGACGTCCGGCAGTTCCTCTGCGGGTTCGTAGACGGCTGCGACGCCGTAGTCCCCCAGAGCCTGCAGCGCCTCATCGCTGAGGGCACGGGGGCTGGCCACCGCAGGCTCCCCCAGCCCGCGGGCAATGGTCAGCAATTCGCGGCTCGCCCGCGGCAGCGGCAGGCCCGGTACATCGATAAAGACGAGGACAGAGGCCATGGTGGGCTCTCCTTAGTGCTTCGGGCGCAGCCGGGGCGACGCCGGTGAAAGGATTGTCAGATCAGTTTGGAAGCGGCCAGGAAGTCCACCAGTGCAACCCCGGCGCTGCCGTCGTCGGTAATGATGGTTCCGGCTGAACGCGGCGGCCGGGGCGCGGAGGCGGCCACGGAGGTCCAGGACCCGGCCAACCCTGTTTGCTCCGGGTCGATGCCCAAATCCTGCAGGGAAAGAACCGTGATGGTCTTTTTCTTGGCGGCCATGATGCCCTTGAAATTGGGGTAGCGGGGTTCGTTGGCCTGATCAGTGACCGAAACCAGTGCCGGCAACGGTGCTTCGAGCGTCTCCGAGAAGGAATCGCCGTCCCTGCGGGCACGGACCGCGGGAGCGCCGTCAACATCGCGCACCTCAATCTCGGAGGCAAAGGTGATTTGGGCCAGCCGGAGTCGCTCCGCCAGCTGCGCCGGAACCAGGGACGTCTCTCCGTCCGTGGACGCCATTCCCGTCAGCACCAGATCCGGCATTGCCGGGGCACCCGGCGCGCCGGCGGCGTGCTGCACTGCAGCGGCGAGCACCAGCGAAGTTGCCGCGGCATCGGACCCGGCCAGAGCGGCGTCGTTCACGTGAACACCCTGGTAGGCACCCATCTGCAGGGACTTCTTCACCGCGTTGACCGCGGCATCCGGACCCATGGTCAGTGCAGTCACCATGTTCCCGGCCGCCTGGCCCCCGCGCGCCTCGGCCAGTTGCAGCGCCGCTTCAAGGGCGTACTCGTCCAGCTCGGAGAGGATGCTCTCGGAACGGTCGAGCGTGTGAGCGGGACCGGAAAGGTGCCGGTCAAACTGGGCATCGGGCACGTGCTTTACCAGGACAACAATATTTAGCGGCCTGTCGGCTGATTCCTGCATGCGGAACCTTTCTGCGTGTGAGATCCTTCCGGACTCGGCTTCGCCGGGTCCGGGACCAGCCGCCGGGGCGGCAAACTTAAGCTAATCACACCGGGAGGCAGCCCCGTGCCCGGCCCCGAACACGGGCGGACCCGCCCTTCCCGAAGAAGAGCGGGTCCGTAGTGCATGGAGTTACTGATCTGCGGAGTTGCCCAGCGTCACGTCCGTGCTGTCGGTGCGGCCGCCGCTGGTGTAATCGATGGTGACCTTTGTGTCTGCTGCCTGCATCCGGATGGCGGCGGTCAGGGACTGCGCATCGGTGATCGGGATTCCGTTTACTGCCGTAATGACGTCACCCTTTTTGAGTCCTGCCCGGGCTGCCGGGGTTCCGCTGGCCGGGTTCTCGGCCACCTCGGCGCCCACGGTAAAGGCCGAGGAGCTGGAGGCCACCGCCGGAGTGACAGATACACCCAGGAAGCCGTGGGTCGCGGAGCCGTTGTCGATGATCTCATTGGCCACCCGTTCCGCGTAGCTCATCGGCACTGCGAAACCGACGCCGATGCTTCCGCTGTCCTCGCTGGCGGACGCAATGGCCACGTTGACGCCGATGACGTCGCCCTCCGTGTTTACCAGTGCGCCGCCGGAGTTTCCGTGGTTGATCGCCGCGTCCGTCTGGATGACGTCCAGATAGATGGAGCCTTGAGCCGTACTTTGGCTTTGGCTGGACCCGTCCGGCGGAGCGAAACGGAACCCGTTGCCGTCATTTTCCTCGCCCGTTCCGCCGTCCGCTGGGGATTCCGGGGCCGCGGAAGACTGAACGCTGATGGTCCGGTTCAGCGTTGACACGATGCCGTCCGTTACCGTGCCCGCCAGTCCCAGTGGAGCCCCGATGGCAATGACGGTGTCCCCCACATTCAGATCGTTTGAGTCGCCCAGGCTGGCCGGGGTCAGGTCGGACGCATCCACTTTGATGACAGCCAAATCGGAGACGGGGTCGGTTCCCACCACTGTGGCGGAGAAGACACGGCCGTCATGAGTCTGAACTTCGACGGACGGGGATGCAGCGGTCCCTCCCAGAGTGACTACGTGCGTGTTGGTCAGGATGTGTCCCTCATCGTCCAGGATGATCCCGGAACCAGTGCCGGAACTGCCGCTGGCGGAGACATCGATGGTGACAACGCTCGGCGAGGCTTTCACGGCGGCCGCAGTCACCGCGTTGACGCTGTCATCGTTGTTGACCACAACAGTCTGTGCCTGGCCTGTGCTTTGCGGAGAGGAATCGTTGTCCATCAGTGCGTCGGCGCCCACTGCAACGCCGCCGCCCAGCAGACCGGCCAGCACCATGCCCGTGATCAGGGTGCCGGCTCCGAACTTACGCGGCGAACGCTCCTGCGCCGGCTGGTGACCGGACCCGTAGGGATCCTGCCCGTAGCCGCCTGTCGGATAACCGCCGGTTGACCCTCCGCCGCCGTTACCGGTGGCGCCAAAGCTGCCGCCGTAACTGCTGCTGCCGGACGCCGACGGCGCATGGGCAGGCGGCTGCTGGGGCTCCTGTGGCTGAGCATGCCGGGCCGCAGCATCGGGGAACTGCTGGGTCTGACCCTCGTTTGCCTCACCCGCCGCTGCACCCTCGGAAGAAGCAGGCGGGGCAGGCGGACGGGGAGGAATCGGACGCTGCGGACCGTCGGTGCCCCCGTATTGCTCAGACATGTGCTGTCCTTTCCAAATCAATGTGCCCGTGGAAGTGTGAGGCTTCCTCAACTATGACAGTACTTTCTGTGACGATTGATGGAGGTTCCTGAACAGTTCCTGAAAGCTTGCCGAAAGACATCCAGCCTTCTCCATGGTGGACTCGGTATGTTGGCGAACAATAGAATCAAACCAGGAACCGGCCTTCCCCCGCGGAGGGACCGGTTCCGGCGGAACGAAGCACAGTTGCCACGCACCACACGATCCTGAGGACAAATTTATGCGGTTGAAGACCATGCGGCTAGCTGCCGTGCTCGGTTTGAGTGTCTCGGCGCTTCTGGTTCCGGCTGCAGCCGCTTCCGCGGTCCCTCCGGTGACCATTCCGCCCGGGCAGTTCCTGGTCGACGATGCCGGCGTCCTGGGCTCAGATGCCGGCGAGGTCAGCACCGCCATCATGGAGGTGCGGGAGGACAGCCGGTACACCCTCTATGTGGTCTACGTGGACGAGTTCACGAACCCCTCCGATCCCGCTGCCTGGGGACAACAGGTGGTCGAGAACGAAAACATGGGACAGCGCGAAGTGCTGCTCAGTGTTGCCACAGAGAGCAGGGAGCTTCAGGTTTCCGCTCCCGCAAATACTGAACTGACCGAAGAGCAGGGCAACGCCGTCTATGACGCGGCCACGGATGAGCTGTTCGGCAAGCAGACCATTACTTCAGCGGATTGGGCCTCTGCAGCGGTCAGCGCTGCCGATGCACTTGAGTCCGGCCGCACAGGTTCTTCCAGCGGCGCGTCTTCATCTTCCGGCGCCAGCCTTGCTCCGGTCGTCCTCATTGGCGGGATTATTCTGCTGGGCGGCGGCGCGGCCTTCCTGTTTGTCCGCAGCCGCCGCAAGGGCGCGATTGCAGCCGGACCGGATGCTTCGGGCCCCCGGGAGCCCGTGGACCCGCTGGATGAAATGAGCGTGGAAGACCTGCGCAAGCGTGCCGGCAGCCTTCTGGTGGCCGCGGACGACGCCATCAAGTCCAGCGAACAGGAACTCGCCTTCGCGATGGCCTCCTACGGAGACGACGCCGTCAAGACATTCACTGACGATCTGGCAGCGGCGAAGAACCACATGAGTGAGTCCTTCAAGATGCAGCAGCAGCTGGATGACCATATTCCGGATACGGAAGCCCAGCAGCGGACCTGGCTTAAGGACATCATCCGCCGCTGTGAAGCGGTCAACGAGTCGCTCCAGGCGCACAAGGAAGACTTCGACGCGCTGCGTGAACTCGAAAAGAACGCACCTGCGGCTCTGGGTGCGGCCCGGACCAGCGCACAGTCTGCGGGCGGGCGTCTGGCCGCTGCAGAGGCTTCCCTCACCGGGCTCCGCCAGCGTTATGCCGATTCCGCCCTGGCCCAGATCGCGGACAACATTGAACAGGCACGCCAGCGGCTTGAGTTTGTCGACAATGCCGAAGAAACAGCCCAGGCCAAGCTCGACGAAGGAGACACCGCCTCCGCCGTCGTCGCCGTCCGTGCCGCCGAGGAAAGCGTGCACCAGGCCAACGTCCTGCTGGATGCCATCGAGAAGACCGGACACGAACTCGACGCAGCGCGCAATGAACTGCAGCGTGCGGTCGCGGATGCCCGACAGGACCTTGCCCAGGCCCGGGCCTTTGCAGCCAACGGCGCCAACGCCGGACTGGCTGGACCGATGGCAGGTGTGGAAGCGGCGTTGGCCGCAATAGAGCGCGAGTCTTCGGACCGGAACAATCCCGTGGATCTGCTCCGTCGGCTGGAGACGGCCAACTCCCAGCTCGACAATGCGCTGGAAGGCATCCGGGACCGGCAGGAACAGGAACGCCGCGCACGGGATGCGCTGCAGCACGCTGTGATGTCAGCCCAGGCACAGATTTCTGGCACCTCCGACTACATCCGCGCCAGGCGCGGCGGTGTCGGCAGTGAGGCCCGCACCCGGCTGGCCGAGGCTGAGCGGAACCTGCAGCAGGCCATAGCCCTGCAGTCCTCGGACCCGGTCAGCGCCCTCGCTTACGCCCAGCAGGCCAACGCGCTGGCCGCGCAGGCAGCTGAGATGGCCCAGCAGGATGTCGACGGATTCGGAGGCGGCTTCGGCGGCGGCGGCGGAATGTACGGCGGCCGCGGCGGCGGCTCAGGCCTGGGCGGTGCGATCCTGGGCGGTATCCTGATCGATTCCATCCTGCGCGGCGGAGGCGGAGGCTTCGGCGGCGGAGGTGGCTGGGGCGGCGGCGGTTTCGGCGGTTTCGGCGGCGGTGGAGGCGGTGGAGGCTTCGACGGCGCAGGCGGGAGCTTCTAGGTTCGGGCTGTAAGCACAGCCGGTCACAGCAGGACGCAACATCAGTGAAGGTGCACCATCAGTTTTTTCAGCAGATTCAGTTCCACAAACCGAAAGGCAGACACCGTGGTAAAGCAGTCAATCTTTGGACGCATCACCCAGCTGGCCAAAGCCAACATCAACGCCATCCTGGACCAGGCCGAAGATCCGCAGAAGATGCTGGACCAGATGGTTCGGGACTACAGCAACAATATCGCCGAGGCTGAGAGCGCCGTTGCCCAGACCATCGGCAACCTGCGCATGCTTCAGGATGATTACAACGAGGACATCCAGAATGCCCGCAACTGGGGCAACAAGGCCCTTGCTGCCTCCCGGAAGGCTGACGAGTTCCGCGCCGCGGGCAACACTGCCGACGCGCAGAAGTTCGACAACCTGGCCAAGGTGGCAATTCAGCGCCAGATGGCGTCGGAGAACGAGGCCAAGGGTGCAGAACCCACGATCGCTTCGCAGGAAGAGATTGTGGAGCGGCTCAAGACCGGCCTGGACCAGATGAAGGGCAAGCTTAACCAGCTGCAGAGCAAGCGGGACGAGCTGATCGCCCGTGCCCGCAACGCGCACGCGCAGACCCAGATGCACGAAGCCATGAAGAGCATCGACGTCATGGACTCGACCTCGGAGGTTGGCCGCTTCGAAGAGAAGATCCGCCGCGAAGAAGCCCGCGTCCGCGGTGCAAACGAGCTCGCTGCGTCCAGCCTGGATGCACAGTTTGAGAGCCTTGAAGACCTGGGCGAGCAGACCGAGGTTGAGGCCCGCCTGGCCGCACTGAAGAGCTCCGGCTCCGGACAGTCCGCCATCGGCCAGAACTAAGAAAGCACTAAGCGCCGCTGCTCGCGGCGCTGCCGGCCTACGGGCGGCACTCCCCTGCGGGAGTGCCGCCCGTCTCCGTTTACCGGGGCTAAGCCACACCCCGGCGGAGAAGCGCGCGCTGGCGCAGGCCCAGCGGCAGCAGGACCACAGGAGAACGAACACCAGGCCCAGGGTGCCCATGGCAGTTAACATCAGCACGGCCGTGGTCAGCGCCGGCAGTAAGGAACCCTGCAAGAATCTGCACACCGTTCTGCCGGGGAACAGGGGCAGTTCCCGGAACGCAGAGAATCCCGGCTGGCATTTCTGCCAACCGGGATTCTCTGGTGTTTCTGTCTTACTTGGTTGCGGGGGCAAGATTTGAACTTGCGACCTCTGGGTTATGAGCCCAGCGAGCTACCGAACTGCTCCACCCCGCGGCGTGATAGTTAACTCTACCCGCCGCGGGGCCCGGCTGCAAATTGGCAGCCGGGCGCAGCCTCAGCGCGTTAGTTACCCTCGGTGGGCGCGGGAGTCGCACCCTCCGTGGCACCGGTTTCTCCACCGTCGGTTTCCCCGGCGGCAGCGTCCATGGTCTCCTGTGCGGAGATGGCGCGCTGGATTGCTGTGTTGAGCTTGTCCTGCGCCGCACCGTAGGCAGCGAAGTCGTTGTCAGCCAGTGCCGCCTGGCCTTCCTGGATGGCGGCTCCGGCATCAGCCAGGGCAGCGGCCAGGTCAGCAGCTGCCGTCGTGTCGCCCGGCACCTCGCCGGTCTCGGTGTCCGGGGTCTGGCCAACATTCTCGGAGTCACCGGTAATGGCACCGGAGTCACCGCCGAAGACCTGGTTCAGCGCTTCATCCAGTGTGGGAGCGAAGCCGACCGTCTCGCCGAAGTTCACGAGCACGCGCTGCAGCGTCGGGTAGGACGCGTCACCTGAAGACTGCACGTAGACGGGCTGCACGTAGAGCATGCCGCCGCCCACAGGCAGGGAGAGCAGGTTGCCGTTGATGACCTCGGAAGCACCCTGGCGCAGCAGGTTCAGCGCGTTGGAAACCGTCGGGTCCGAGTTGAACCGGTTCTGGGCCTGGCCGGGACCGGGGACCACGGTGTCGGTGGGCAGCGACAGCAGCCGCAGCTTTCCGTAGTCCTCACTCTTGACGCCCGCCTCGCCCGTTCCGGCATCAGCTTCGGCTGACAGGAAGCCGTACAGCACGTTGCGGGCTTCGCCGTTGGGCGAGACAAACGGAATAAACGGAGTGGTCAGGGAGAACGCTGTGTCATCCTGGCCCGGCATCTGCAGGGACAGGTAGTACGGAGGCTGCTTCACCTCGGCGTTGGCCACAGTGGGATCGTTCGGCACGGACCAGGCGTCGTCGTTCTTGAAGAACGAGTCCGCGTTGGTGACGTGGTACTTGCCCATCAGCTCACGCTGGACCTTGAACTGGTCCTCCGGGTAGCGCACGTGCGACATCAGCTCTGCGGACATCTCGCTGTACGGCTTAAGCGTGGACGGGAAGACTGCCTGCCAGGACTGCAGCAGCGGATCCTGGTCGTCCCAGGCGTACAGGGTGACGGAACCGTCGTAGGCATCAACGGTGGCCTTGACCGCGTTGCGGATGTAGTTCACCTTGTCCGCCGGAAGGGCTGCGGCACCCGTGGTGAGGGAGTCAGTGGTGGCCGCCTGCAGTTCCTGCTGGGTGGAGTAGGGGAAGTACTTGCTGGTGGTGTAGCCGTCCACAATCCATTGGACCCGGCCGTCGACGATCGCCGGGTAGGCGTTGCCGTCCACCGTCAGGTAGGGAGCAACCTTTTCGACGCGTTCGCGGGGATCGCGGTCGTAGAGGATCTGGGACTCGGGGTTGATGGCGTCCGAGAGCAGCATTTCGGTGGACTGGAACTTGATGGCGTAGACCAGCTGGTTGAACAGATTGCCCACGCTGGGTCCGCCGTCGCCGTCGAACGTTGTCTGGGACTCGTTGTCCGAGTCGCCCGTCTGCGGGCGGTCGATTTCCTGCGGTGCCGAACCCTCGGGTGCACCGACCACCGAGTAGTCGGGTGAGGATTCGCCGAAGTAGATCCGGGGTTCGTAGTCCCCCAGCACGCCGCTGGAGGGGATGCCGGATTCCATGAAGCTGGGCTTGCCGTCGGCCTGGACCGTTGATCCGCGGGCCGCGACGACGCCGTAGCCGTGCGTGTAGAGAATGTGTTCGTTGACCCAGCCGTCGGGAACGCCGTCGATGTTCAGTTCACGGACTGCAATCACCGTGTCCTGGGTTTCGCCGTCGATGTCGTAGCGGTCCACGTTCAGTGTTTCCGGGAACTGGTAGTACTGACGGAACTGCTGCAGCTGCGAGAAAGCCGGGGACACGACGTTCGGGTCCAGCAGGCGGATGTTGGAGGTGGTACCTGAATCAGCGGCCAGCGCGCCGGCATTTGCTTCAACCGTGGCCTTGTAGTCAATGACTTCGGTTTCATCCAGGCCGTAGGCCTCACGCGTGAGGTCAATGTTGCGCTGGATGTACGGCGCTTCCTTGCTCAGCTCGGAGGGCTTTACCTGGTACTGCTGCACAATCCACGGGTATACGCCGCCGGCCACGATGGCCGTGATGATGAGCATGGCCGTACCGATGATCGGCAGGCGCCACCGGCCGATGACCGCAGACACGATGAAGAGCAGCGCCACGATTACCGAGGCAACGGTGAGGATGGTCTTGGTGGGGATGACGGCTTCGACGTCGGTGTACAGGGCACCGGTCCAGGTTCCCGAGGTGCTCAGCAGGGTGTCATAGCGGTCCAGCCAGAAGTTGGCGGCCTGCAGGAGCAGGAAGCTGGCCGCAATGACGGCGATGTGGATTCGTGCCTGGCGGGAGGTGAAGATGCCCTTTTCCTCCAGGCGGATGCCGCCGTAAAGGTAGTGGGTCAGGAGTCCGGCGATGCCCGAGATGACTACGACGCTGATGAGGAAGCCAACAATGAAGCCGATGAACGGCAGCTGTGTGAGGTAGAAGCTGAAGTCCAGGCCGAACTCGGGATCCTGCTGGCCAAAGTTGCGGCTGTTGAAGAACAGAAGCGCCTGCTGCCACATGGACATGGCGGCGGTGCCGGCGAACCCGCCGACGACGACGGGGATGCCGATCATCAGAAGCTTGCGGACGGGCTCAAGCTGGGCCTGGTAGCGGTTCAGGTTGTCCTGCAGTGCGCTGTCCGGAGCATAGACAGGCCGTGACGCGTACGCGGCCCTGATGCTCAGGAAGACACACGCGGCCATCACGATGAAGGCACTGAGGAACATCGCGATTCGCGTCAGGTTTTCCTTGACGAAGACTTCGAGGTAGCCCAACTGGTTGTACCAGAGGACGTCCGCGTAGACCTGGGAGAAGTAGACGAATCCAATTACGAGGATCGCCACAACAATCAGTGTGGCAATCAGCGGGCTCGGTCCGCGCCGCTTGCCGGGGCGGGCGCCCGCGCTGGGGCTGGGTCGGGAAAATGGGCCATTAGGTCCGGAAGTCACTGTTACCTCATCGTTCGGTGCGTCGGTCCACGGCGCCTGCAACGGGTATTACAGGACATTTTTTCGTCCCCTTTGCAAGTTGCCGTGCTTTCTCATTCTGCCTTGTCTTCATTGCGGCGGGCCACCTGCCGGGCCTATCGGCAAGAACCTTTTCAAGATCGTGATGGGCCGCCCGGAACATCCGGCGCCGTTTGGCAGCTATATTGCTGCCTTTTCCTGTCCGTCCCTAGTCCGCCGAGCACTGTGCCAGACCGTCCGGGTCTGCCCCGGCGGCCAGATCCTCGACGGCACTGCGGGCCTCATCCAGCGTGGCCACCCGGACCACGGCCAGCCCGTCCGGGATGTTTCCCACCACTTCACCACAGTTGTCGTCCGGTGCGAGGAAGAACTGCGCGCCGGCGTCGGACGCGCCCTCCATCTTCTGGGCAATTCCGCCAATGGCGCCGACCTTTCCAGCCGAGTCAATGGTTCCGGTTCCGGCAAAGTGCTTCCCTCCCGTCAGCTCTTCGGGGGTCAGCCGGTCAATGATGCCCAGGGCAAACATCATGCCGGCAGACGGGCCGCCCACGTTGTCCAGGGCGATGCTGACGTCGAAGGGGAACTCGAAACTCGTTGCGAGGTAAATGCCGAGCTGATAGGAACCGGCGTCACCGGGAACGGGGGTAAGCGCTGCTGCCTGCTCCTCCCCGTCGCGCCGGTAGGTGACGTCCACCGGATCGCCGCCGCTTTCCTGCAGTTTGGTGCGGAGGGTGTCGATCCCGTCGATATCCGTGCCGTCCACCCTGATGAGGGTGTCTCCAGCCTGCAGCACGCCGGCGGCTGGCGAGTCCTCCACGAGATCCGCCACGGCGAGCTCCTCGGTGAAGGCGATGTCCAGTTCGCGCAGTGCCGCAGCAACGGCTGCCTCCTGGGACGAGGTCATGGCTGCTGCATTCTGCTCATCAACCTCCTCGCCGGTGGTTCCGCGGGGGTAGACAAACTCCTCGGGAACCACGGAGTCTTCCGGGCTCAACCAGGCTCCGACGGCTTCCAGAAAGCTCATGGCGCTGCCCGGACCACCGGCAACATAGACCGTGGTGAGGTCCAGCTCGCCCTGCGTGGGGTAAGTGGTGGCACCGTCGATCTCGATGAGGGGCGAGTCTTCCCCGTTCCCCGTCTTCACGGTTCCGACGGTGTTGAAAGTGGGGCCGGGCGATTCCACCACATAGGGTGCCGGAAGGAACACGGCAACGGCGCCCAGAGCCAGGGTGAGCGCCCCCGAGATCACCAGCGCGCGTGACCGCGGGTCCCTGTGGTGGGCGGCGGGACGGGACGGCGGCGGCACGGGGCCGTTCCAGGCCGCCGGGTCATGCCCGCCGGCAGCGGGGTCGTGCGGAGTATCTGAGGGGCGCAAGTGGCCAACCCTTTTCTGCTGAGGCGGGAACCCGAGGCAACCCACAGAGGCTGAAACGGCGAAGACTGCCACCCAGCCTACGCCCGCGTGCTCTGCCCTGCCGGCATTCACGCCTGGGCGCTTTGCCAACAGCGAACGAATCGGGAGAACGCGGGACAGGCATACGGGCATGCCGGTAACGTAAGGAAACCATGGTCGCTGTTCGGCGGTCCATGGTTCGGGGCAGTTGCCGGCCGCTGGCCGGCTGACATTCTGCACCTTGCAATGCACTTCAATCTTCCACAGGACCGGTGGTATCCATGAGCTCCAACCCTTCCGACTCCGGGGATACGCCCCAGGATCCGCTTTCCGAGATGCTTGCCAAGCTCTTCGGCGGCGCGGGCGCCGGCGGCATGGATCCGTCCGAACTGGCAAAGGCAGCCGGGCTTCCCTCTGACCCCAATGCCATGGCCATGATCTTTCAGCAGGTCCAGGCAATGTTCAGCGCTCCGTCCGACGGCCCCGTCAACTGGCAGCTCGCCAAGGACAACGCCCGCCGTGTTGCTGCGGCAGACAGCGATCCCTCCGTGTCAGCTGCGCAGCGCCGCGAAGTCGACGAAGCTCTGCACCTCGCCCAGCTTTGGCTGGATCCGGTGACGGATTTCGCTTCCACATCCACACTGGGACAGGCCTGGAGCCGGGCCGAGTGGGTAGAAGCCACCATGGACTCCTGGAAGCGACTGACGGAGCCGGTGGCGGTCAGCATTTCGCAGGCCCTCTCCAACGCCATCACCACTCAAATGCCCGAGGAAATGAAGGTCATGATGGGTGGGGCCTCCTCGATGCTCGCCAATATGGGCGGGGCCATGTTCGGAATCCAGCTTGGCCAAGCCGTTGGCGCGCTTTCCAAGGAGGTTGTCAGCTCCACCGATATCGGTCTTCCGCTGGCTGCCGGAACCATGGCGCTGCTGCCGGCCAACGTGACCAAATTCGGTGAGGGCCTGGACGTTCCCGAGACCGAAATCCGGTTGTATTTGGCGGTCCGCGAAGCGGCACACGCCCGGCTTTTCACCCACGCTCCTTGGCTGGGTGCCCACCTCTTCGGTGCCATCGAAAGTTATGCCCGCGGCATCCACATCGACATGTCCAAGATTGAGGAAGTGGCCCGGGACCTGGATCCGTCCAACCCGGAGTCCATCCAGGAAGCCCTCTCCGGCGGAGTCTTCCAACCCGAGCAGACGCCTGCGCAGGCAGCGGCACTGGAACGCCTGGAAACGGCACTGGCACTGGTGGAAGGCTGGGTTGACGAGGTCACCGCAGCCGCCACGGTCAATCTGCCCTCCGCCGGTGCCCTGCGTGAGATGATCCGGCGGCGCCGTGCCAGCGGCGGTCCGGCAGAGCACACCTTCTCCTCGCTCGTCGGCCTTGAACTGCGGCCGCGCCGTCTTCGTGACGCCGCCGCCCTATGGTCCCAGCTGCGTGAAGAGCGCGGCATCGAAGGCCGCGACGCTGTCTGGGAACACCCGGATCTCATTCCCACGTCCAAGGACCTGGATGACCCGCAGGGCTTCAGCAAGCGCCGTGAGCTGCTCGAGGCCTCGGATTCCGACGTGGACGCCGCTTTGCAGCGCCTGCTCGACGGCGGTTTTGACACGCCAGCAGAAGATCCCGCCGGCTCGGATGAAACACCGGAAGACGGCGCGGACGAGGGACCGGGAAACGGTGAAGAAGGAAACGGTTCGGACGAGGGCGAAGCACCCAAGCCCTGACCGGCCCCGACGGGCACGATTGAAGAGCCGGGCGGCAGGCGAAAGCTAGTCGCCCGGCTCTTCGGCGCCCTGGTCCTCCTGCATGGCACCGTCCAGCCCCCGCGCGGAGGCAAAGGCCGCCCCCTGGAGGTAGGCCTTGGCTGTTTCGGTTTGCGGGTAGGACTCCAGCAGGCGCCAGAAAGCCGGAGAGTGTGAAGCCTCAATCAGATGTGCCAATTCGTGCAGCAGTACATAATCCACCACCCACCCGGGCATTCCCCGCAGCTTGTCGGAAAGCCGAATGGTTCCCCGTGCCGGGGTGGCTGACCCCCAGCGCGAGTTCTGGTTGCTGACCCACCGCACCGACACCGGCCGGGCAGCCCCGCCCAGATACCGCTGTGACAATTGGGCCGCACGCTCGGCAAGCTCATTGGCACGGTCCTGCGGATCGGGCAGCTGTGCCGGAGCCGTGCGCTGCTCAAGGCGCATCACCATGCGCTGGACCCACTCCGCTTCCTGCGCCGTGGTGAAGTGGCCGGGGATCGAAATGACCGCTTTTCCGTCCCGGAAGGCGGCGTTCACCGTACGCCTGCGCTTGGCTGAGCGCCGCACTTCAATGGGGATGCCGGTGCTGGTTACCGACGGCACTGCTGTCCCGCCGGAGCGGAGCCGGCGTTGTGCTGAGCGGGGTAAATCTCCTGAAGGCATGTCTTAACCCTAGGCGAGGCAGCGGTGTGCCAGCGCACCTGTGGATAACCGCTCCCCTCTTTCCAGCCGCATGCCAAGATGGCTCAGCAGGCCCTTCCCGCCTGCTGCCGAGCGGATGTCCCATTTGGAGGTTTCCATGCGGATCAACCCCGGAATTCATGTCCTGGCGCTCTCGCTGACAGCCCGCCAATTCGGGCTGGGGCCGGATGCTCTCGTGGTCCGCGGGCTGCAGGCGGGCGATGTGGAGTTTTTGGCGGTTCTCCGCGCCGGAGTCACGGACGGTGCGGAGACTGCAGCCGCCCGGCAGTGCTCCGTCCCGGCACAGCGTGCCCGCGCCCTGATCTCCGCCCTCTCCCCCGTACTTGTGTCGTGTGCCGATACGGCGGAGCCGCCCGGGCAGGCTGTTCCGGCGCTGCGCCTCGAACGGCTGGCCGGGGATCTGGACCATTTGTCGGCGTCGTATCGGATGAATGCAGACGCATGTGCCCGTTCCCGTGCCCGTGCAGTGGTGGAGGTCAGCGGATTAAGCCGCACCGGAGCCCTTCTTGCCCGCACTCTGGCCGGCGCCGGCGTCGGCACCCTGGTCCTGAGCGACCCCGGAGTGGTGCTGCCCTCCGATGTGGGCGCTGCCTATCCCCTCACTGACCTGGGAATGGGACGTGCGCAGGCAGTGAAACGGCACATTTACCGGTTGGATCCCACCGTGCAGGTTCTTCCCACCACCGGCCCGGAGCAAAGTCTGCGGGCAGGGAACCTGGACCTGGCGGTCGTGGTCGGCGGCCCACCCATTGCCGGACGCCAGACGGGCCTGCCAACGCGGGAACATCCCCTCCTGAGCGTGACTGTCCATGAGGCGGGCATAGACGTGGGGCCGCTGGTGGTTCCGGGGCTGACACCCTGCCTGGAATGTCTCGAGCTGCAGCTCATCGACGGCGACAGCACGTGGCACGACGCATCGGAGGCCTTGGGGCGGCAGCAGGTGGAGGCCCGGCCCGCCGGCGAGGAAACAGCCGGAGCCGTCTCTGCCGCCGGTACCGCTGCCGCCCAGGTGCTGTCCTTTCTGGACGGCGTGGTGCAACCGGTCACTTGGTCCGCTGTGCTTTCGCTGCGGGCGGCCGACGGATATGCCGGCCTGAAAAAACTTGCGTTCCACCCGGAGTGCGGCTGCCGACTGCAACGGAAAAACACTCCGGCGCAGGCGTCCTAGCGCTTTTTCGACGTCGTTGCTGTCCATCGACGGCATCGTCGGTAATACCGAGGAGAGCCTTTTCGAGCAGCTGGGCGATCATGATGGCGAGCATCTCCACAGGCCCTGTCTCCTCAGCCGCAATCCCGTAAAATAGATGTCGGTACTTGCCGGGCAGGTGCGAATCCAGGACTGGAAGCCGTGCTGCATTGCTACGGTAATTTCAACGTACTGTCCGCCGAGCACTTCCTGTAGCTTGCGTGCGTAGACGGCATCCGACTTATCCGGCGTTGCCTTGAACTGAAGTTCCTGCCTGCGAAAAACACTATTCGCCTCCGTCAGGCCCGACAGTTGCGCCTCTGATGCCGACACCGGGCCGGGCCCGTGACTGGCATCTGAACCGGCACGCAGCTAACAAACACACTTAGTAACGGCAGCAGGGGTGGAGAGGACCACCAAATGAAACAGATGCAGGGGATCCATCCAGAGGTTAGGCATGCACTCGAGAGCCATGCCGGAACGCCCGACACCCTGGACAGCTTCTTGCTGGACCGGTTGGAAGACGTCATTCTCTCAAGCTGCGCCGTCCCGGAATTCCTGCAGCGGCTGGCCGTCCTCACGTCAGAGACCTTCTCGACGGACACCGACCCGGTACTCACCGCCATAGCCCTGCTCCGGGACCGCAAGCCTGTCTGCATGGGGTTCAGCAGCGAGCCACCCCCGTCCGTTGAAAAGCTGGAGTACGCCTTTCGCCGGGGACCGGCGAAAGCGGCCGTGAACGAAGAGGCCACTGTGCACATATCCGACCTTCAAAGCGACCCCGCCGGCGGTGCCTACGCCGACGTCGGGCAGCAGCTTGGCGTGCGCTCCCTGATCTTCGTTCCCCTGAATCTCGACACCGAAGGACGTGCCGGGCTCACGCTGTACTCGGCCCGGCCAAACCGGTTCGATGCCGGTGCCGTTTCCCGCGCCGAGGCGTACGCCCGCCGGATCCTCAAGCCGCTCCGCATCGCCGCACGCCTGGCATCGAGGGAGGAGCAGTCCTCGGACCTGAGGGCGGCCATGGAGTCCCGCACCACCATCGATCTGGCCATGGGAATTGTGATGGGACAGAACCGCTGCGGCCAGGACGAAGCCTTCACCATCCTGCGGTCCGCCTGCAGCCGCCGCAACATAAAGCTCCGGGACCTGGCGGCACTTTTGGTGGCCTCAGTGGGCGAAAGAGCGCCGCGGACGCACTTCGATTTCTGACACGGCCGCCCGGTCCTCCCGATTTGCTCCCGCCAAGGTCGGCCTCCTACGCTTAAAACAGAGGCTCAGCAGTGCGCCCAGGAACTCTTCTTTTGGAGACCCGTGGAACATAAACTGCATGTCCTCGTCCAGCTTGATGCCGACCCCGCCGAGGCGGTACTGCAAGTATCGGGCTGCCTGACGGCCGAAAGCTGCCAGGCCCTGCCTCCCATCGTTCAGAAAGCCGCTGCCCTTCTCCACGGAAACCGGATCACGGTTGACCTGACACGGGCACGGCACATCGAACGGGAAGCTGTTGCCCTTCTGCGCAGCGGCACCGGCTTCGGCAAGTCCGAACTCGTGGTCAAGTGCCCGGACCTTCTGCCCCAATGCCCAGCACCGAAGACGGCCCCGCGGTGGCACCAGGGGAACCAGGAGCCTTTCCCCACCCAACGTCGCTCTGCGCTGTCGTGGATGGACCTTCCGACGGATCCGCTGGACACCGAGGCTCTGGCAGCCCTTCCCCAGCGCACTCTGCAGGCCCTGACGGACCGGGTTTTCCACCAGTTGAATTCCGATCATCCATCTGCCTTCGCGCTCGAGTGGTACAGCGCGCTGTGCGGGGAATGGGCCCGTCGCACGGGACCCGGCGCAGGCCAAAGCACCACGAAGATCTACGACCACGAGTATCCGTAAGCCCCTGACCCGCGGGCATAGGCAATGCCCGCTCCAGCCAGCGGAAGCAGGCGTCGCCCGCCCAGGCGGGCGGGCATCCGCTGGAAGACGGCAGTAAACCCGGTGAAACCGCGCAGTCGAGGGCTGCACCGTGTGACCTGACGCCGACGTGCCGCTAGTTGTCGGCCAGCACCCGCAGCACGGCCTCCCCGTAGCGTTCCAGCTTGGACGGTCCGACACCGGGCAGGGTTGCCAGCCGGTTCAGCGACGGCGGGCGGTCCTCGGCAATGGCCACCAGCGTGGCGTCCGTAAAGACCACAAAGGCAGGGATCCCGGCCTCGGACGCTGCTTCACGGCGCCATTCCCGCAGGGCATCAAAGGTGCTCTCTTCATAGGTCACCGGGCATTCGCCGCAGCGGCCCACCTTCCGCTCGGCTCCGGTGGTGAGCAGGGTTCCGCAAACGCGGCACTTGGCCGGGCCGCTGGATTTGCGCCGTGCCGGGGCCTTGGGCGTAACAGTGCGCTGCAGGTCGCGGGTTGTCTGCGGCCGCAGGCCGTCCAGGAACCGGGACGGCTTGCGGTTGGCACGGCCGCCTGGGGTGCGGGCAGTGGACCAGGAAAGATGCAGGTGTTCCCGGGCACGGGTGATGCCCACATAGAGCAGCCGCCGCTCTTCATCCACTGCCTCGGGGGTGTCCGCGAAGGAGATTGGCATCAGCCCTTCACTGAGCCCCACCAGGAACACCGCATCCCATTCCAGGCCCTTGGCGGAGTGCAGCGAGGCCAGCGTAACGCCTTGGACCGTGGGGGCATGCTGCGCGGCTGCACGCTCGTCAAGCTCTGCAACAAAGTCCATCAGCGTGAAGATTGCGTCGGGATCCTGAGTGCGGTTGGCGTGCAGTTCATCAGCCAGTGCCACCAGGGCTGCCAGCGACTCCCACTTTTCCCGCACGGCGCCGCCGCCGGCCGGAGCCTCAGGACTGTAGCCCAGGGACACCAGGATGTCCCGGACCAGCTGGGGCACCGGCTCGTTGCCCACTGAACGCGAGGCTGCCCGCAGCTGGAGCATGGCATCGCGCACTTCGCGCCGTGCGAAGAACCGCTCCCCGCCGCGCAGCTGGTAGCCGATGCCGGCGGTGGCCAGCGCCTGCTCGTAGGCCTGGGACTGACCGTTGGTGCGGAAAAGGATGGCGATTTCCGCAGGCTTCACGCCGTCCTTGATCAGCGCCTTGATACGTTCGGCCACCGAGGCGGCTTCGGCGTCGTCGTCGGCGCATTCCGTAAAGGTCGGCTCGGGACCGGCCGGACGCTGGGCAATCAGCTCCAGCGGCTTGGGCCACGGCGGAGCGAACCGCGAGCGCTCCCCCTCCGCCGTGCGGGCGGCAAGGATCCGGTTGGCCAGTCCCACCACTTGGGGCGTGGAGCGGTAGTCCCGCACCAGTTTGACGATGGGAGCGTTGGGGAACCGAGACGGGAAACCCAGCAGGTGCTTGGAAGTGGCGCCGGTGAACGAGTAGATGGTCTGGCTGGAGTCGCCCACCACGCACAGTTCGTCACGCCCGCCCAGCCACAGGTCCAGGAGCCGCTGCTGGAGCGGGGACACATCCTGGTACTCGTCCACCACGAAGTGGCGGTACTGGTCCCGCACCGTGGCGGCCACGCGTTCGTCCTCCTGCAGAATGCCCACAGTGATCAGCAGGACGTCCTCGAAGTCGATGACGTTGCGGTCCACCTTGACGTCTTCATAGGCCTGGAAGATGCGGGAAATGGTGATGAGGTCAAAACCTGCCGGAGCATCGCGTCCCTTGGCAGCGGACACATAGCTTTCCGGCGTCAGCATGGACACCTTGGCCCATTCGATCTCGGCGGCGACGTCCCGGATGGCGGCGCGGTCGGTGGAGAGCCTCAGGCGCCGGGCGGCTTCGGCAATGAACTGGGCCTTGTGGCTGAGCAGGTCCGGGAGCTGGCCGCCGACGGTCTGCGGCCAGAAGTACTGCAGCTGCTTCAGGGCAGCGGCGTGGAAGGTCTTGGCCTGCACTCCGCCGGCGCCCAGGTCCCGCAGGCGGGTACGCATTTCAGCCGCTGCGCGGGCGGTGAACGTCACGGCCAGTACCCGCTGGGGCTTGTACACGCCGGTGTGCACCCCGTAAGCCATGCGGTGGGTAATGGCGCGGGTCTTACCGGTACCGGCACCCGCGAGGACACACAGCGGGCCGGTCAGGGAGGTGGCCACTTCACGCTGTTCATCATCCAGTCCGGCGAGGATTCGGGCTTCAACGGAGTCGCCGCTCATGCCTGCGCCTCGACCTCGGGTTCTGTGATCGGTCCTCCGTACCAGCGTTCAATCAGATTCCGTGCAATGGAGATCCCGCTGGCAATCGTAATTTCACCGCTGGCTACTGCCTCTCCCAGTTCTTCCCTGGTGAACCAGCGCACGTCTGAAATCTCAACGCCGTCGGGTGTCGTGGCGGTGTCCTCGGTGCGGGCGGTGAAACCCAGCATCAGGGAGCAGGGGAAGGGCCAGGGCTGTGAGCCCAAATACTGCGGAGAGTGGACGGTCAGCCCGGACTCTTCGGCCACCTCACGGATGACGGCCGCTTCCAGGGACTCTCCCGGCTCCACGAACCCGGCCAATGTGGAGTAGCGGTTGCCCTTCCATGCGGCAGCCGAGCCGAGCAGGATGCGGTCCTGCGGGTCGGTGATGGCCACGATGATCGCCGGATCCGTGCGGGGGAAATGCTGGCTGTTGTCCTGCGGGCAGCGGCGGACCCAGCCGCCCTGCTCGGGAACGGTGGCGGCACCGCAGCGCGGGCAGTGAGTGTGGGCGGCATGCCAGTTGGAGACGGCAGCTGCCTCCACAAAAAGGGCGGCGTCCAGCTCGCCCAGGAGGACGGCGACTTCGCGCAGCGATGCCCAGCGGGCGCCGTCGATCTCCAGCAGCTGATCTTCCTGAGTTAAAGTCACCAGTACGACGTCGGTGCCTGCCGGTTCCTGCGCGTCCGCCAGGGTGCGGCCAAGGTAGATGGGCACGTCTCCGAATCCGGTCTCCGCGACCGGGGCGAGCACCACCTCGGTGCTGTTGATCAGGGCCTTACCCCCGGCCATGTACATGACGCGGGTGGCGGGATTTGTGCGGATCTTTTCAAAGAGGTCCGCGGCGACACGGCGGTCCGAACCGCGGTCCACTGCTGTGCGGGCCAGCGGCAATAATCCTAAAGGGGGTACAACTGCTACCGGTGCTGAGCTGCTCATGTTCCTACCGTACTGACTTGCACCCCCCAACCTGTAGTTCGCCCCCGGACTACCCGCCCGGCTGAGTTATTGCTCACCCATCCGGCGACTCGCCGTGAGCCTATGGTTATTCGCACCACATCTGCCTCTACGGTTGAAGATGTGAAACGCACCCCCATGGAATTGGCAGCAATGGCCAGCGCCGCCGTCCCCGGGCTGGCCCCCACCGGCGTCGCAGGCTCCCCCGACGACGCCGCGGACTTCGACTCCGCCGTCCTTGTCGACGAAGCCGGAAAGCAGTGGCGGGTACGTTCGCCCAAGCACATCGATGCCAGCATGCGGCTGGAAACAGAGCTCCTGGTACTGCGGGCCTTCGTGCCGGCGGTACGGGCAGAGCTCCCGTTTGCCCTGCCCTATGTGGCCGGCACCGTACGGCAGGGTGACCTCTGCACTTTTGTCTACTCGCATCTGCCCGGTTCCACCCGGGACATTGATTCACTCGTAGCCGAAGGCGGGCCGCTGCCCCGCGAGGTGGGGCGTGCCATGGCCGCCATCCATAGCCTGCCGCATGACCTGGTGAATGACGCCGATCTGCCCAGCTATTCGGCAAACGAGTTCCGGCAGCGCAAACTCAACGAACTGGACCAGGCCGCCACCACGGGCAAAATCCCCCCGGTGCTGCTGCGCCGCTGGGAACACGCCCTTGAGGACGTCACCCTGTGGCGCTTCAACCCTTCAGTGGTTCACGGTGACCTGCACGAAGACAACCTGCTGGTTTCCAACGGCCGCATCAGTGCCGTCACGGGCTGGACGGACCTTCGCATCGGCGACCCGGCGGACGACTTTGCCTGGCTGATCGCCGCCAACGATCCCACCTTTACCGACGCCGTGCATGCTGCTTACAACGCCGCACGTCCGGAAGCGCCTGATCCTCATCTGATCCGCCGGGCAGCTCTCTCCGCGGAGTTCGCACTCGCACAGTGGCTGGTACGGGGCGTGGCAGCCGAGAACCCGGGAATGGTTGCCGAGGCCGAGGAAATGCTCGCTACCCTTGAAGCGGACATTCTGGAGCAGGAAGCAGCGGAAAAGGCCGAGCAGGACGACGCCGAAGCCCGTGCGGCGGAAAGTGCCGCAGCCTACAGGGCCGCTGCTGCGGAAAAAGCCGCGGCAGCCGATGCCGCGGCAGCCAGCCAGGCCGCCGCACCTGCAGTTGTGCTTCCCGCTTCCCATCCGGCTCCGGCCAAGGGTCCCACGGTCAGCGGTACGGTGAGCGCAGGCTCTTCACGCGTCACGGTCATGCCCATCGAGACTGTGCCTGCTAAATCCGCAACAGACGGCGCACAGGATTCAGGCAATCCCCCGGCGGCGGCCACTGGTGCCATTTCCGCGGTTGCCGTTCCGCAGGGCGCCTCTTCAAGCGGTGCTCCTTCAACAGGTGCTTCCGCATCAGAAACCTCCTCGTCGAAGGTCACCGTCCTCGACGCAAGCAGCGGGCCTGAGGCAGAGTCCGGAAAAACACGGAACGAGGATTCATCCTCCGCCGCACGTTCCGAAGCGGCAAAGCCGGCCGCAGCTGATGATTCACACGGAAAGCAGCAGAATTCCGGTCCCGCGAAAAAGAAGTTTGGACCGATAAAGAAGAAGTAGGTACAGGCGGCCGCATCTGCCTTCCCCTGGCGCGCGCCAAACCCGGTCCGGCATCCGCTGGCCCTTTTGATACCCCACGGCACCCCTTGATACCCCACGCCAGGAGGGCTCTCTGCGACCCTCCTGGTTTTCTGCTGCCCGGATTCTGCCACTTAAGCCCTTGCCACTGAGCTATTCTGGTTCTATGGTTAGTTACACCACCAACTAACCAAGCAACCAGATCAGGCGCTTTCTGATCGCACTCTGTGAAACCGAGGCAGGCATGACCCTCAGGCCGCATCCGTGAACGTTTTCGATGAAAGCCGTCCCATCTTTGTGCAGATAGCCGAGCGCATCGAGGCCGACATATTGGACGGTGTCCTTGCGGAGGAAGCCCAGGTTCCCTCCACCAACGAATTCGCTGCCTTTTACCGCATCAATCCGGCAACCGCTGCCAAAGGCGTCAATCTGCTGGTCGACGAGGGCCTCCTGTACAAACGGCGGGGCATCGGAATGTTTGTTGCCTCCGGATCCCGCGCCGTCGTCTTGGCCAAGCGACGTGAACAGTTCTACCGCCAGTACATCCAACCCGTCGCCGACGAAGCGCGAAAGCTGGGCATCGGCATTGACGAGCTATCCGAACTCATCCAGCGCAGTGCCGCCGAACACGAAGGGACCCCGGCACCATGAACGTCGTAGAAACCCGCAACCTCACCCGCCGTTACGGAGACGAGACGGCATTGGACAACGTGACCCTTTCACTGCCGGCCAACCGCATTTACGGCCTGCTGGGCCGCAACGGCGCCGGAAAAACCACGTTGATGTCCATCCTCACCGCACAGGCGTTCGCCAGCTCCGGGGACGTCCGGATCTTTGGTGCACACCCGTTCGAGAATGAATCCGTCCTGTCCCGAATGTGCTTTGTCCGTGAGTCGCAGAAATACCCCGAGGACTTCACCATCCGCAACGCCCTCGACGCAGCGGCACTCTTCTTCCCCAACTGGGACAAAGACCTGGCGGAGGTGTTGTTGGCTGACTTCCAGCTGCCCGCTCCGAAGAAGCACCGGATCAAAAAGCTCTCACGCGGACAGCTCTCGGCCGTAGGAGTCATCATCGGCCTGGCCTCCCGCGCCGAACTGACTTTCTTTGACGAGCCTTATCTGGGTTTGGACGCCGTGGCACGCCAACTCTTCTACGACAGGTTGCTGACTGACTTCGCCGATCATCCCCGGACCATCATCCTTTCATCCCACCTCATCGACGAAGTGGCAAACCTGCTCGAACATGTGATCGTGATCGACCACGGCCGCATCATTATGGATGACGAAGTGGATGCCGTCACGGGTTCGGCCTTCGCCGTCGCCGGTTCCGCCGCCGCGGTGGAACGGTTTGTAGGTGAACGCCCCGTTCTGCACAGGGATGCGCTCGGGGCACTTTCCTCGGTGACGGTGGACAGCACGCTGACCGCGGACGACCGTGAGCTTGCGCGGACGCTGGGGCTGGAACTTGCACCGGTCTCACTGCAGCAGCTGATTGTCCGGCGCACCCTCAAAGCGAATGAAAACTCCGGTTCTTCGGACGAAACCTACAACAAGGATCTGGAGGTGCTGCGATGAACCGGCCGCTGGCAGTAGCTCGCATGCAGCTGCTCAACAAATGGATTTACTTCGGCATCCCGGCGATCATCCTCGTCTCCTCCACGCTGATCGCAGTGGCGATTCTGGCGGTTATACCGGACACCGGCGGCACCAGGATGGCCCTCTCCGGCCAGTCCGTCATGTGGTACTTTCTCGGCATCGGTGTGCAGGCTCTGACCCTCACCTTCCCGTTCTCGCAGGCCATGAGCGTCAGCAGGCGTTCCTTCTACATTGGAACCCTGGGCCTGTTCGCCGTCATGGCCCTCGGACTCGGTGTGATCTACTGGCTCCTCGGCCTGGTGGAGAAAGCGACGAACGGTTGGGGCGTGAACGGTGCCATCTTCGCGATTCCCTGGATAGTGCAGTCCGCCTGGTACACGCAGATCCTGCTCTACTTCGCACTGTCGACGCTGCTGTTTATGTTCGGCTTCTGGTTTGCCACGGTCTACAAGCGGTGGCGCACCACGGGCCTGCTGGTCGCCCTTATAGGGTTCGCCGTAATTCTTCTGGGGGCCGTGGCATCGGCCACCTGGACGGACTCCTGGGCAGCGGTGGGAGCCTGGTTTGTCCAGCTGACGCCTCTCGCGCTGACTGGTTGGCTCCTCCTGGGCGGCGTCGTGCTGGCGGCGGGCTCATATGGAACCCTTCGCCGGGCCACGCCGTAGGCAGGCTTTTGGCGCCGGCAAAACACGGCGACTAAGTAACAGAAGTGCCGCCGTCCCTTCACCGGGGCGGCGGCACTTCGGTTGTCCGGGATCAGTTCCGGTCCGAAGAATTTGCCGATCGGATGATGTCCTCGAGTTCCTTCTCCCCCAGCAGGTTGAAGGGACGAATCAGCTTGTCGGCTGCCACGTAATAGAACGCGGCGTTGACCTTCTCCAGCGGCACATGCTTCAGCCGCGCCCACGCCAGCCGGTACACCGCCAACTGGACCGAGCGGATGTCCAGCTTGTCCTTGGACGGCGGCGCTCCGGTTTTCCAGTCGATAAGGTCCCAGGTTCCGTCGGCATCCTGGAAGACGGCGTCGATGCGTCCGCGCACCACCACCGTGTCCACCCGTGTTTCCACCGGCACCTCAATGAAGGCGGGAGTGCGCCGGGCCCAGGGCGAGGCCTCGAACGTGGCTATCATGTCTTCGAGCTGATAAGCCTCGTCCACGTAGGCGTCGGCTGCGCCGGGGTGCTCGTCGATGTCCAGCATGCCGCTGGTCCCGAAGAACTCCTCAACCCAGGCATGGAACGCCGTTCCCTTGCGCGCCGCCATGCCCGGCTCCCGCGGCACGGGACGCCGCAGCTGCCGGGTAACTTCCTCGGGATCGTCTTTCAGATCCACCAGCAGGGAGGCGGAGATGTGGGCGGGCAGTTCAACTTCCACCACTTGGTCGGCCGGGCGGTGCCGGGCCAGGACGAGCTCCACCTCTTTTGCCCATCGAGTGGGTTCAAACACGCTGCCGGACGACTCCCGGGGTTCCTCCTCCGGAAGGGCATCCGCCCCGGTGAGGATGTCGATCTCCGATTGCCCCACCCGTCCCGACTGCCGGGCCGCTGCGCCGAGGACTGCCGCGGCAGCAGCCTGCATATCTGCGCGCCGCTCCCCCAGCGGATCGACGGGCCAGCTCCGCCGCTGGACGTCGGCATTGGCCGGGTTGGAGGTCCCTTCGTTCCCCTCGTCCACCCATGACAGGAGATGGAATCCGGGGGCTCCGGCCTTTCCGAGGTCGTACAGGTCCTGGAGATAGCGGGAGACCGCCGTCGGTTTGGACCGCCCGCCTCCCCACGCACTGGAGGTGCAGATCAGCACATATTTGGCCCGGGTAAAGGCAACGTAGGCCAGACGGCGTTCTTCACGCTCGGCGTGTCCGCGCGCGTCTTCGCTGAAGGCTTTCTCGCTGTCCACCCAGCCCTTCTGATCCTCCTGCTCCCAGTCCCACTGCGGAAGATCGGGGGCGTCCCCCCGCAGGGGCCAGGGAATGGCGCCTTCCCCGCTGCTCCAGCGCGAATCACGGTCATTGGGGAACTGGCCCTCGTTCAGTCCCGGAACCACCACAACGTCCCATTCCAGTCCCTTGGAAGCATGGACGGTCAGCAGCTGCACGGCGTCGCGGCTGGCTTCGAGCTGCGTGACAGGCAGTCCGTTTTCTTCCTCGTTGGCAGCCTCCAGCCACGCCAGGAAGGCCATGAGGTCCACCCTGTCGCTCGACGCACTGAAGGTGGCTGCGGCGTCCACGAAGGCATCCAGGTTCCGCCGCGACTCGTGAATGGTGACGCCGGGCTTGGCTGCCACTTCGATGTCCAGCAGGATCCGGCGCTCAACCTCGCCGATCAGAGTGGTGAGGTCTTCGCCGACATAACTGCGCAGGTCCCGCAGTTCATCGCGCAGCAGGGTTAGCCGGCGCAGCCCTTCCGCGGAAATGGACCGGCCGGCGTTGGATACCCAATCCGGGCGCGGAAGCGCATCAACGGCTTCCACCAGGGAACCGGCTTCCGCCATGTCCGCTTCAACCACGGTTTCGGTGCCGTCCGGCGCCTCATCGGGACGGTGGACGTCCGCTGCATCGGCCACGGACATAGCGCGCTCCCGGACCCGGACGAGGTGCCGCGACCAGTCGGCCAGTGCCATCAGGTCTGCGGGACCAATCCGCCAGCGGGCTCCGGCCAGGATCCGCAGCATTGAATCCGAGCGTCCGGGGTCCCCCAGGACACGCAGGACGGCCAGAAGATCCACCACTTCAGGAGTGGACAGCAGGCCGCCAAGGCCCACGATTTGCACCGGAATCCCGCGCGCTTCGAGTGCCTCCCGGATAGGACCGAACTGTTTGCGCCCGCGGCACAGGACAGCCACGGTGGGTTGCAGGTCCTTGCCTGCGTCGTCCGTCTCGAACCGTCGCCGCCGGTGGCGCAGCACCTGTTCGGCCACGGCGTCGGCTTCCCCCGTGATGTCTTCGGCTTCTGTGGCGCCGGGTACAGAGACGTCCGCCAGGTAACGACCGAGATAGACCTCGCCCAACGGTGCCCGCGGCTTGGCCTGCAGCTCGGGAACGTGCGGCAGCCGCTGATGTTTCAGCCAGGGTGCGGTGGTGTTCAGGGGCGCCGATACGGCGTTGGCGGTGGCCAGGATGGAGGTCGAGTTCCGCCAGGCCACGGAGAGATTGGCCACCGGCGCCAATGCGCGGGAACCGTCGGGCAGGAACAGCGGGAACTGGTCCCGGAATGTACCCAGCTGACCGGCGGATGCGCCGCGGAAACCGTAGATGGACTGATGCGGATCTCCCACGGCTGTCACGGCACGGCCGTCGCCGAACAGTTGGGAAAACAGCACCATTTGGGCGTGGGAGGTGTCCTGGAATTCATCAAGGAGGACCACCTTGTACTTTGCCCGCTCCATTTCAACGGCCTCGGGGATGGTGGCGGCGATCCTGGCTGCCAGTTCCACCAAGTCGCCGAAGTCCAGCTGCCGGCGCTCGGACTTGGCCCTGCGGTAGTTCTCCACCAGCTCCGTGACGGAGATGCGGGTGCGCAGCCGGTCCATCAGCTTTTGCACCGCCGCGGTTGCAGCCTTGGTTTTTCCAGCCTGGTAGGGCAGCCCGGAAACGACGGCGAGATGGGCGGCCAGGTGCTCCCGGACGTCACCGGGGGTCTGCAGATGTTCGGCGCATTCGCCGGCCATCTGCAGCACGCCGTTGACCAGGGTGGACTTGGCGGCCGTGAAATGTTCAAACTCTCCGGTGTAGGCCTCCACCACTTCGGTGGCCAGCTGCCAGGACTGGGCTCCGCCGAGCATCACGGAATCCCGTTCCACGCCCAGGCGCAGGCCGTAGTCGTTGACGATTCCGTTTGCGTAGGAATGGTAGGTGGAGACGGTGGGATCCAGCCTGGCGTCGGCGCTTTCGTCGGGGTCGGTTCCCGGCGGAATGAGGTCCGGGTCCGCGGTGCCGGCCGAGCGGACCCGGTGGAGCAGGTCCAGACGCTGCCGGATCCGGGTTTCCAGCTCTCCCGCCGCCTTGCGCGTAAACGTCACGCCCAGGATCTGTTCCGGGCGCACCAGCTGGTTCGCCACCAGCCACACCACCCGGTCAGCCATGGTTTTGGTCTTGCCCGAGCCGGCACCGGCAATGACGAGCAGTGGTTCCAGGGGCGCTTCGATGATGCCGATCTGGTCATCGGTGGGGTACTGCACCGGATTTTTCGGATCGGTGTGCAGCATTTCAGCCAGCTCACGGGCCGAATACCGGGGGCTGCCGGGAACCTCGGGAGGCAGGGTTTCACTCAGGGAGGCACTCATTCGGTGACCTGCTTTCCTTCGGGGCAGAGCGGACAGATTTCGGGAAGACGGCAGCCGTGGCCGCCGAATCCGCTGCGTGTGGGGTCATGCACGGTGTCAAAGGTGGAATCGGACATCAGCGCAGCCGCCGTCCGGATCATGTCCTGCGCCCGGGTGTCTTCGGGGTCCAGCGGTTCCTGCTCCTGCACGGACACTCCCTTGTTGGTGGTGCCCAGCTGAACCAGTGCCGCCCCGCCGGGCAGGGACGACGGCGCAGCAGGCTTCGCCGCGGGGGCGTCCCCTTCCTCAGGCTTTTCCCGGGCAACGGCACCTTCCCGGACGGCTTCCTGATAGGCCGCAAGCTGCGGGTGTCCTTCGAGTTCGTCCTTCTTGGGGGCAGACTTTCCCGTTTTGAGGTCAACGATGAACAGCCTGCCCTCAGCGTCGATCTCCAGCCTGTCGATCTGCCCGCGCAGCAGGGCGGTCCGTTCCTGTCCGCGGATTTCCACCGGGATTTCCGCGGCGAAGTCCCGTTCCACATCCACCAGGGAGCGGCCTTGCTGCCGCATCTTGATGACGTACTCGGCGAGTTTGCGCACCATGGTTTCGGCGCGCTTGAAGTCCACTTTGCCTTCCCAGTTGTCCTTCATGCCCAGGGCCGGCCAGCGCCGCTGGAGTTCCGCCACGTATTCGCTGCCTGAGGCGTCCGGCAGGTCCTGCGCGATTTGATGCACCAGGGTGCCCAGGGAACGGGCGAAGTCCGTGGCCTGCTCCCCGCCCGCAGCGGAAACAAACCAGCTCAGCGGGGATTTCAGCACAGCGTCAACCTTGGACGGCGAAACCGGAATAGGAGTTTCCTCGGGGATCACCGGAGCGTCCGTGGACAGGGGCGCCAGCCCCCACCACTCGGACGGCGCAGCACCGGGCACGCGCACGGGGTGGCTGAGCATGGTGCCCAGATGATGGACTGCCTCACGGGCGAGTTCCGGCTTTTCCTCCCGCTGCTGCGCATGGGCCCGCAGCTCCGCCACCAGGGAGCGCAGGGTGAGCGGACGCAGAACCTCGGTGCGTTCCCGTTTCATCGCTTCGGCAGGCAACGGTTCCACCAGGTCCAGGAACGGGGAGGGCTGTTCATCATCCGAGGACACCGCTGTGCAGATCAGCAGATCGCGGGCACGCGAGACGGCGGTGGAAAAGCTGCGCAGCTCATCGTGCCGGGTGGCGTGCATCAGCGTTTGCGGGCTGCGGTGCCTGGCAAAGCCGTCACCGTGCTCAATGGCCGCCACCAGGTCTCCGCTGCCCAGCAACTCTCCGCGGAGCCGGAGATTGGGCCAGACTCCGTCCTGCACACCGGCAACAATGACCATGGGCCATTCCCGCCCCGCAGCGCTGGCCGGTGTCAGCAGTTCCACGGCATCGCGGCGCTGGGCACGGGCGGCCAGGGTATCCATCGGCAGTTCGGAGCTGGTCAGGTAGTCGAGAAACTGGGCCGGCGTGGAGCCCGGCAACTGGTCAACGTAGCGTTCAGCGGTCTGGAACAGCGCCATGATGGCATCCAGGTCCCGGTCGGCCCGTGCCCCGGAGGCCCCTCCGGAGAGCGCCGCTTCAGCCCATTTTTTGGACCACCCCGAGGCTGACCACAGGGCCCAGAGCACTGTTTCAGCTGTGGCACCGGGCTGATCCGCTGCGGTGCGCCCGGCACGCAGCATGCCGGCCAGCCGCTGGGCTGCCCGTGCTTCCCACGACAATCCTGCGAGCGCCAGGCCGCTGGGCGACAGCGGGTCCAGCAGCGCCTCCACCAGCAGGACATCGCTGGTGCGTCCGCCTCCGCTGCGGACTTCTTCCCGCCGCAGTGCCTGGCGCAGCCGGCGCAGTTCAATCGAGCTGGCGCCGCCGATCCGCGAGGTCAGCAGGGCAACGGCAGATTCTGGCGTCAGCAGGTCCGGATTCAGGACGACGGCGAAAGCGTCCAGCAGCGGCCGCACCGCGGCTTCATCCCGCACCGCCTTTTCCGCAACGGGCACTTTGACGTCGATGCCCTGGCCGCTGAGGTAACGCTGGATCCGGGCCAGCTGGCCGCCGGTGCGGACGATCACGGCCATGTCTTCGAGCCTGCGCCCGTCCAGCAGCTGTGCCTGGAGGATGCGCTGGGCTATGTAGCGCAGTTCATGCATGGGCGAATCGACGACGTGCGCCTCAGCCCGGCCGGAAACCAACGCGTCAGCCGGTACCTCGTCCGAAACTGCACCCTCTGCCGGTTCCTCCGGCCCGGTAACGGGAAGATCAGCGGCGGGAAGAACAGCAGCCCGGTAACGGGGCAGCTGCCCAACCACCGAAATGCGCGATGCCGTCCGGAGCCAGGCTGTGGCAATGGAACCGGTAAGCCGGTGCTGTCCGGACAGCACAAACGTCTGCAGCCCTTCGCCCAAGGTGTCGGAGAGTTGACCCAGCAGGTCGGGGCGGGCTCCGCGGAAGCCCTGCACAACGGTGTCGGGGCACGCGGTGACCACGGCGTCCCCGCCTCCGGCGAGCAGTCCCAGCAGGGCGTGGATGGCCGGGTTTGCTTCCTGCAGGTCGTCCACGAGGATGAGCTGGAAGCGGGCCCGTTCGGCAGCCAGGAACTCGGGATCACTCTCCAGGATCTGCAGCGCGCTGGTGATGATGCCCGCCGGGTCAAAGGCCTCCGGCATCCGGATATCCAGGACGTCACGGTACTCCGCATACAGGGCAGCCGCGGCCACCCAGTCCGGCCGGTTGTGCCGGCGGCCCAGATCCGCCACCCGCTCCGAGGAGATGCCGTACTCGATGATGCGGTCAAACAGCTGCCGGATCTCTTGCCGAAAGCCCCGCGTCGGCAGGGCCAGGTCCAGGGACTCAGGCCACGGCAGGGCGGGGATCCCCTGCTGGCCGTGCCCCTCCAGCAGTTCCTTGATGATGACGTCCTGTTCGGCGCCCGACAGCAGCTTGGGTGCCCGCGTGATGTAGGGCAACCGGCCTTCGGCTTTGGCCCGCCGAATCAGGTCAAAGGCGTAGGAAGCCCAGGTGCGGGCCGGAGACGTGCTCAGGGTGCCCTGCAGCCTCGCGGACAGCGCATCGCGCAGCGCCGCGGCGGCCAGGCGGGTGGGCGCCAGCAGGAGCAGTCCCGCGGGATCGAGTCCGCGGCTGATCCGGGCAACGGCCGCTTCCACCAGAACCGTGGACTTGCCGGTGCCGGGAGCGCCCAGCACCAGGACGGGTCCGCTGCCGGCGGGCAGGTCCACGACCGCCTGCTGGTCCGGGGTCAGTTCCGGGGCCTGTGCGGTTGCCGCGGAGGGACCCACCAAATGCAGTTTTACGCTCATGCCTCTACTTCATCACGTCCCGCCGACACTTCCGGCCCGATGCCGCCCAGCCCGGCGCGCAGGACCTCGAAGACGGCCCAATCCGTTTCCGAAGGGAACCACCGTGCTGCGCCGATCCGCACCCGGTAGCCGCCGCCGTCGTCGTCCGGGGTCCCCGTCACGGGGGTACCTTCGGCCGCGTAATGCTCCCAGGCGCGCAGGCCGTGGCACCGGGGAGGTTCACCGCCGGCGCGGATCACGCGCCACCAGGGCAGGCCGGCTCCGTGACGGGACAGGACGGCACCCACCTGGCGCGGACCGCCGTGGCTGAGGATTTCGGCCACATCCCCGTAGGAGAGGACATGCGCGGGCGGTATCAGCTCAACCACCGAGCGCACGGCTTCGACGTAGTCATTGCGCATATGACCAGCGTAAGCCGAGCGCCCGCCGTACCGGAATCTTGGATTGTCAGTGCCCAACGGTACGTTTATTTCATGAACAGCTGGCATGAACTCCCCCACGCGGCCTTTGATCTTGAGACCACCGGCCGCGACCCGCAGACCGCACGCATCGTCACCGCTTCCATCATTCTGGTCAACGGTCAGGGGGAAGTCCTGAAGCACCATGAGTGGCTCGCCGCCGTGGAGGAGGACATTCCCGCCGAGGCTGCCGCCATCCACGGCATCAGCACCGAACACGCCCGTGCACAGGGTCAGCCCGCAGCCGCGGTGACGGCTGAAATTGCCGGCGTGCTGGGAAGCCTCTTCGCAGCGGGCATCCCGGTCCTGGCGTTCAATGCCTCCTATGACTTCACCGTCCTGAACCGGGAATGTGAACGGTTCGGGCTGACGCCGCCGGCCCCTGCCCCCGTCATCGATCCCTACATCCTGGACAAGCAGGTGGACCGTTACCGCCGCGGAAAGCGGACGTTGACGGCGCTGACGGAACACTACGGCGTCGGCTTCGAGAACGCGCACACTTCAGCCGCGGATGTCATGGCCACGATCGGGGTTGCCCGGGCCATGGCCGGCAAATTCCCCGTCCTGCACCGTGAAGCCACGCTGCTGCATGAGGCACAGGTCGGCTGGGCCCGTGAACAGGCAGCCAGCTTCCAGGAGTACCTGCGGCGCAGGGATCCATCCGCCGTAGTGGACGGCACCTGGCCCGCGCGCAACTAACTGACTGCCTTCCCGGACAGCCATGTGTCCGGAAGCAACATCGCGTCACGGTAGGAAACATATTGGAAGCATGCTTCACATAGTCCGCCCGAATCGAGTCAGCAGCCCCCTGCGTGAGATACTGACAGCTGTGTTAGGCGCTGATGGCGCCCCAGGCGCGACCCGGAGACCCCGTGGCAGGGCATCTCGCAGGGATCCGGCGTCTTGTGCCACGTGATTGGCAGACACCACCCGGTTGGCCTGCACCCAGACGTGCCCGGTATTTTCCGCGCCCGGCAACCGCCCGCTGACCAGCACCCATACACAGACCACGAGGATCAATGATCACAGTTACCGACCTGCGCAAGGTCTACCGCCAGGGCGATCGAGACGTCACGGCGCTCGACGGCGTCAGCCTGAGCGTGCCCAAGGGATCCATCCACGGGATCATCGGGCATTCCGGTGCCGGCAAGTCCACGCTGGTGAGATGCCTCACCCTGCTGGACCGTCCGACGTCGGGCTCGGTCACCATTGACGGGCGGGAACTGACCGCAGTCAAGGACTCCGAAATCCGAACCGCCCGGCGTCGCATCGGCATGGTTTTCCAGCACGCCAACCTCATGGATTCCCGCACGGCTGCCGCGAACATTGCGCATCCCCTGGAGCTGGCCGGTGCCAAGAAGCAGGTCATCCAGGACAAGGTCTCCGACCTCCTGCGCCTGGTGGGACTGGAAAGCTTCGCCGGTGCTTATCCCGCACAACTGTCCGGCGGCCAGAAACAGCGCGTTGGCATCGCCCGCGCCCTCGCCTCCGATCCGGACATCCTGCTGTGCGACGAGCCCACCTCGGCCCTGGACCCCGGCACCACCGATGACATCCTGGACCTGATCTCGGACCTCTCGCACCGGCTGGGACTGACGGTTCTGATCATCACCCATGAAATGAACGTCGTGAAACGCATCTGCGATTCCGTCTCCCTGCTCGAAGCTGGCCGGGTTGCCGAGCACGGACCTCTGAACGAGGTCGCTTCCAACCTCGGCGGCCGGCTGGCCAAGGCACTCATCCCGCTGCCCGCCACTCCACTTTTGCCCGGGGATCCCACCGGACCGGTCCTGGAGCTGCTGCTCACGGGCGGCAACGCCACGGAACCGGTGCTCTCGGCATTGACCCGCCGCTTCGACACTGATGTGAACGTCCTTGCCGGAAGCGTTGAAACCCTGGCGGGCAGGCGCTTCGGACGACTGCGCATCCAGCTCGACGTCCACACGGACATGAGCGCCGTAACCAACTATCTTGCCGACCAGGGCGTTGCCGTGGAGGTGGCCGCATGAATTTCCTGACCGAACTTTTGGACAATCCCGGAATCACCAAGGCGTTGCCGGAATCCATCCTGGAAACCCTGCAGATGGTGGGCATCTCCGGCCTTGTCACGCTGCTCATCGGCCTTCCTCTGGGTATTTTCCTGCACACCAGTGCACCCGGAGGCTTGCGCCCGCTGCCCGTCACCAACCGGATTGTCAGCGGCGTCATCGTGAACATCACCCGTTCCATTCCGTTCGCCATCCTGATGGTGACGCTGATCCCGCTGGCCCGCATCATCACCGGCACCTCCATCGGACCGATCGCAGCCTGCGTGGCCCTGAGCATCGGCACCATCCCCTTCTTCGCCCGGCTGGTGGAAACCGCGCTGCGTGATGTGTCAGGCGGCAAAATTGATGCCGCCCTGGTGATGGGGTCCACCAAGATGCAGATCGTCTCCAAGGTCCTGCTTCCGGAAGCGATGCCCGGACTGGTTGCCGCGCTGACCACCACGATGGTCACCCTGGTGGGCTACTCCGCCATGGCCGGCATCGTGGGCGGCGGCGGGCTGGGGCGGCTGGCCTACAACTACGGTGTCCAGCGCTTCGACAGCGGCGTCATGATCGTCACCATCATCGTGATCGTGGCCATTGTCCAGGTCATCCAGATTGCCGGCGACATGGTGGCCCGCCGTGTGGACCACCGCTCGGCCGACGGCGGTGCCAGGCGCCGCCGCCGGACCGCTTCCGCCGGCGCCCCCGGTGCCGCTGCCCTCGACGTCAGCGTTGTTGCGCCGCCCGCCGGCTCGGATCACGTCCCCGGCCACAGTGTCCCCGACACAGCGGACATCCGCCGCTGATCATTGAAGTTTTTCCCGCCGTCCGCTGCCTTCCCGGCCGCGGTCCGGACCGGAATCTGCAGCCAGTAGCCGCTAGCTGCCCACTGTCCGGGTTGGATGTCTTCCTTCCCGGGTTCCCTGAAAGGAACGCACCCGATGCGTAAATCACTGACTCTCGTTGCCACCGGTGTGGCCGCTGCCCTGGCACTGTCCGCCTGCGGAGGCTCCGACGCCTCCAGCGAATCCGTTGACAGTCTGGATCCGGCGAACCCGGTAACCCTGACGGTGGGTGCCAGCCCGCTGCCGCACGCGCAGATCCTGCAGTACGTCGCCGACAATCTGGCGGCCGATGCCGGCCTCGAGCTGGAAATCAAGGAATTCGACGACTACGTCACTCCGAACATCGCCCTGGATGACGGCTCGCTGGATGCGAACTACTACCAGCACCTGCCGTACTTCGAGTCCCAGGTCGAGTCCCAGGGCTACGACTTTGAGCACGGCGCCGGCGTCCATGTGGAGCCGTACGCCGTCTTCTCCGAAAAGCATGAGGACATCTCCGCCGTCGGCGACGGTGCCCGCGTGGCCATCACCAACGACCCTTCGAACCAGGCCCGCGCGCTGACGCTGCTGGAAGAAGCAGGCCTGCTGGAGAACATTGAAGACGACGCTTCCGTGCTGGCCCTGACGGACGAGCAGAACCCCAAGGGACTGGACTTCGTGGAGAACCAGCCGGAGCTGCTGGTCAATGACCTCAGCGATCCCACTGTGGACCTGGCCATTCTGAACGGCAACTACATCCTGGCCGCCGGGCTGAGCACCGACGACGCCCTGCTGGTGGAATCCGTGGAGGAGAACCCGTACGCCAACTTCCTGGCCTGGAAGACCGGCAACAAGGACGCCCGCATCGACAAGCTCGAAGAGCTGCTCCACTCCCCCGAGGTCTCTTCCTTCATCGAGGAGACCTGGCCCAACGGTGACGTCACTGCTGCTTTCTAGGCACTGACTGCCGTCCGCTGAACAACGAAAAACCCCGCCCCTCCCGAAAGGAAGAGGCGGGGTTTTTCGTGGCTCGGGCCGTTACGGCTGTGCGTCAGCCGCAGCCTTGGCGGCCGCCGGAAGCGCAGCGTAGATGCGCTCCATGGCGGCGTCGTCGTGCGCGCCGGACAGGAACCAGGCCTCGAAGACCGACGGCGGCAGGTACACCCCGGCGTCGAGCATCGAGTGGAAGAACGGCTTATACCGGAAGGACTCCTGCGCCTGGGCCTGCTCGTAGTTATGCACGCCGGTGTCCGAGGTGCCGAAGGCAACGCTGAACAGGTTTCCGGCGCGCTGGATGCTGTGGTCCACGCCGGCGTCGGTCAGCGCAGCGGAAACCGCGGCGGAGAGCTCGGCGCTGCGGGCGTCCACAGTGGCATAGACCTCTGCGGTGGCAGCCTTCAGCGTGGCGACACCGGCGGCCATGGCGATGGGGTTACCCGACAGGGTGCCGGCCTGGTAGACCGGGCCCAGCGGGGCCAGATAGTCCATCACGTCGGCGCGGCCGCCGAGCGCGGCCACGGGCATCCCGCCGCCAATGACCTTGCCGAAGGTGAACAGGTCCGGCGTCCAGCCTTCTTTCGCGCCGGTCAGGCCCCAGTAGCCGGCCGGTCCGGTACGGAACCCGGTGAGGACCTCGTCCAGGATCAGCAGGGCGCCGTTTTCTGCGGTGATGCGGGATAGGGCGGCGTTGAATCCCGGCTCCGGGGTCACCACGCCCATGTTCGCGGGCGCTGCCTCGGTGATGACGGCGGCAATGTTCGCGCCGTGCTCAACGAAGGCCTTTTCGACAGCATCCACATCGTTGTACGGCAGCACCAGCGTTTCAGCGGCGGTGGCTTCGGTGACGCCGGCGGACCCGGGCAGGGCCAGGGTGGCCAGGCCGGAACCGGCAGAGGCCAGCAGCCCGTCCAGGTGGCCGTGGTAGCAGCCGGCGAACTTGATGACCAGGTTGCGGCCGGTATAGCCGCGGGCCAGCCGGATGGCGGTCATGGTGGCTTCGGTGCCGGTGGAGACCATGCGCAGGCGCTTCACGCCCGGCACGCGGTCCATCACCAGCTGCGCCAGTTCGGCTTCGGCGGGGGTGGACGCTCCAAAGGACAGTCCGTTGTCGACGGCGGCGTGCACCGCGGCCAGCACGTCCGGGTGGGAGTGGCCCACCAGGGCAGGCCCCCACGAGCAGACGAGGTCCACATACTCGCGGCCCTCGGAGTCCGTGATGTACGGGCCTCTGGCGGAGACCATGAACTTGGGCGTGCCGCCCACGGAGCCGAAGGCCCGGACCGGGGAGTTCACGCCGCCGGGCATCAGGGCCCGGGCACGGTCAAAGAGTTCTTCGTTGGACGACGGTGAGACAGGTGAGGACATTACTTGCTTTCCTTCAGCCAGGCCGCCAGCTCGGTGGCCCAGTAGGTGAGAATCATGTTTGCGCCGGCCCGCTTGATGCCCAGCACGGACTCTTCGATGGCCCGGCGGCGGTCAATCCAGCCGTTGGCGGCGGCAGCTTCAATCATCGCGTACTCGCCGGAGATCTGGTAAGCGCCCACCGGGACCGGAGACATGGCGGCCACGTCGGCCAGCACGTCGAGGTAGCTCATGGCCGGCTTGACCATGACCATGTCCGCACCTTCTTCAAGGTCCAGCTCGACCTCCAGCAGGGCTTCGCGGCGGTTGGCCGCTTCCATCTGGTAGGTCCTGCGGTCGCCCTTGAGCTGGGAATCAACGGCTTCGCGGAAGGGTCCGTAGAACGCCGAGGCATACTTCGCGGCGTAGGCGAACAGGGACACGTCCTGGTAGCCGGCGGTGTCCAGTGCATGGCGGATCACGGCGATCTGCCCGTCCATCATGCCGGACGGGCCCAGTACGTGGGCGCCGGCGCGGGCCTGCTCCACAGCCATCCGGCCGTAGATTTCCAGAGTGCTGTCATTGTCCACGACACCGTTTTCGTCCAGGACGCCGCAGTGCCCGTGGTCGGTGAATTCGTCCAGGCAGACGTCGCTCATGATGACGAGGTCATCGCCCACTTCCTGGCGGACGGCGGCTATGCCGCGGTTGAGGATACCGTTCGGATCGGTCCCGGCGCTGCCGACGGCGTCGCGCTCGGCGGGGATGCCGAAGAGCATGATGCCGCCCACCCCAAGCTCAACCGCTTCCGCGGCGGCCTTCTTCAGGGAATCCATGGTGTGCTGGACGACGCCGGGCATGGAGGTGAGCGGATTGGGCTCGGTGATGCCCTCGCGGACAAAGGCGGGGAGGATCAGTTCGGCCGGATCCAGCCGGTATTCGGCGGTCAGCCGCCTCATGGCAGGTGTGGTGCGCAGCCGGCGGGGACGGTGCTGGGGGAAGCTCATGGATAAATCTGCCTTCCGGTAATGACGGGGAACTAGTTTGTAGGACCCGTAGACGTAGCGATAACGAGGGCCTGCGCTATTCCCTCGGGCGTGGGTTGGCTTGCCACAGCATCCGGCGGGCAGCCCAGCTCAACCATTTGGGCAGCCGTGCTGTCTCCTATGGCAACCAGCAGTGTGCCCCGCGGAACGGGTGCGCACAACCGCAGGAAGCGGCGAACGATGCTGGGCGAGGTCAGCACGACGGCGCGCGGACCGGCCGGTGCGGCGCCGAGGAAGTCCTGGGCGGTGATCAGCGGAGCCGTTCCGTCAGCGCCGGTGTCGGCTGCGGGCGTAAAGCGGACTCCCTGGGCGGGGTAGTCCACGGTGCAGTAGGCCGTGACGGCGCGGACGTCCCAGCCCAGCGATGTGAGGTTGTCGCGGAGCGCCGGATCGGCCAGGTCCGCCTGCGGCAGCAGGATGCGCAGTGCCCCGCCCTCGGGATCCGAATCCTGGGGATGCGGCCAGGTTTCAGCCAGCCCGCGGGCGGAATGATCCCCCTCGGGCATCAGGTCCACGGCCAGACCGGTGTCCTCCAGCGCCCTGCGGGTTCCGGTACCGACGGCGGCGATCCGGGTTCCGGCAGGCACGGCGGCCGCCGCCGCCACCCCCAGGGCGGCGCAGCGGCGCACCATGGCGCGCACGGTGGTCACGCTGGTGAAGATCACCCAGGCAAACCGTCCGGAGCGCAGGGACACGAGCGCCGAGTCCAGCTCACTGGTGTCAGCGGGAAACTGGAAATCAATCAGCGGCAGGAGCGCCACGGCAGCACCGCGGGATTCCAGTTCGGCGGTCATTGCCGCGGCCCGGTCCGGGCTGCGCGGCAGGACCACGTTCAGCCCCGCCAGTTCCCGGAGTTTAGCCCCGCTCATCTCAGCTGTTTCCGGAAGGCAGCACTAGCTGACCGCCAGGTCCGTCAGGGACGCGGCACCGGCGGCAAGCAGATCCTCGGCCAGGCGGACGCCCAGGGCACGGGCGCCGTCTTCGTCCAGCTCCGCCGTAGCCGCGGAACGCCGCATCACCTTAACGCCGTCGTCGCTGCAGACCACGGCCTCCAGATGCAGGCGAACCTCAGTCACAGTGGCCAAGGCACCAATGGGTGCGGTGCAGCCGGCTTCCAGCCGGTTCAGCAGCGCACGTTCCGCGGTAACGGTCAAACGGGCGGCGTTGTTGTCATAGGCAGCCAGTGCCCGGCTCAGCGGTCCTTCGGCGGCGTCCACGGTCCGGCATTCGACTGCCAGGGCCCCCTGCCCGGGAGCCGGCAGCATGACGGAGGGGTCCAGGAATTCCGAGACCATCTCCAGCCGGCCCAGGCGCGCCAAACCTGCGGCCGCCAGCACGACGGCGTCGAGGTCGCCGGGAGCGCCTTCCACCAGACCGGCCACACGGCCCAGGCGGGTGTCCACGTTGCCGCGGATGTCCACCACGTCCAGGTCCGGACGTATGGCTCGCAGCTGTGCGGCCCGCCGCGGAGAGCCGGTACCCACGCGGGCGCCTTCCGGCAACTGCGCCAGGGTCAGGCCGTCGCGGGCGCAAAGCGCGTCACGGACGTCCACCCGGCCCGGGATGGCGCCGATGGTCAGTCCCTCCGCTGCTCCGGTGGGCAGGTCCTTGAGGGAGTGGACGGCTACGTCGCAGTCTCCGCGCAGCAGCGAGTCCCGCAGTGCGGCAACGAAGACACCGGTGCCGCCAATCTGGGACAGGGCGGCCCGGTTGATGTCGCCCTCGGTCCGCACCCGGACCAGTTCGACGTCGAAACCGCCCAGTTCGGAGAGCGCGTTGGCCACTGTGGTGGTCTGGGTGACGGCCAGGGCGCTGCCCCGGGTTCCGATCAGCACAGGCGAATGCGCCACTACTGGATCCCTACCGTGGAATCGGCGCCTGCGATCGTCGGCTTTTCGCCGCGCAGGTTCGCGCAGCAGCCGGGGCGGCAGACGTCGTACCAGGGGCCCAGCGGTGTCACGGCGGGACGGTCGGCAATGTTGTTCTCGACGGTGCGCTCGCAGAGCAGATCCACCAGGCCGGCGACGAAGGTGTCATGGATGCCGGGCGTGGGCGTGCGGTGGGCTGCCAGGCCCAGTTCCTTGCAGGTGTCCATGGCTTCGGTATCCAGGTCCCAGAGGACTTCCATGTGGTCGCTGACAAAACCCAGCGGCACAATGACGACGCCCTGAACGCCCTTGGCAGGCAGTTCCGCAATGGCGTCATTGATGTCCGGTTCCAGCCACGGTGTGTGCGGGGATCCGGAACGGGACTGGTAGACAAGCTGCCAGTCGAGCCCGGCGGCTTCCGGGATGCGGTCGATGATGGCACGGGCGTTGGCGAGGTGCTGCGCCACGTAGGCGCTGCCTTCCTCGAACTCGCGGTCGCGCGGGCCGGACGCTTCGGCGTCGGCAGTGGGGATGGAGTGCGTGGAGAACAGGATCTCAATCTTCCCGTCCGTCTTGCCCTCGGCGGCCAGCTGTTCGCGGACCTGGGCGAGGGAATCGCGGACACCTTCCACAAACGGCTCCACAAACCCGGGGTGGTCAAAGTACTGGCGGACCTTGTCCACCTGCAGCTTTTTGTCCAACCCGGTCGCCAGCAGGTTCATGCCCAGGTCCTCGCGGTACTGGCGGCAGCTTGAGTAGGAGGAGTACACGCTGGTGGTGACCATCAGCAGCCGGCGGTAACCAGTGTCATAGGCTTCCTGCAGCACGTCCTTGATGTAGGGAGCCCAGTTCCGGTTTCCCCACAACACCGGGGTGTCAATGCCGCGGCGCTTCAGCTCAGCCTCAAGGGCTGCCTTCAGCGCACGGTTCTGCTCATTGATGGGGCTGATGCCGCCGTTGGCGCGGTAGTGGGTGGCCACTTCCTCCAACCGCTCATCAGGGATCCCCCGGCCGCGGGTGACGTTCCGCAGGAACGGAATGACGTCTTCCTGTCCTTCGGGGCCACCAAAGGAGGCCAGCAGGATCGCGTCGTAATGCTTGGGGGCCATGCGTCCGTTCTCGTCAACGCCGTCAAGCGGGTTGAAGGCTGCGGACTCGCTGGAGGGCTCAGTTGTCATTTCAGTACCTCGGCAACTTCCGCGGCGTCGATGCGCCGGCCGGTATAGAAGGGAATTTCTTCGCGGACGTGGTTACGGGCTTCGGTGGAGCGCAGGTGACGCATCATGTCCACCAGGTCAACCAGGTTGGGAGCTTCCAGCCCCAGGATCCATTCCCAGTCACCGAGGGCAAAGGAGGCAACAGTGTTGGCCAGGACCTGCGGGAATTCGCGTCCCAGCATGCCGTGGTCGCGCAGCATCTTGCCGCGCTCCTCGGCCGGCAGCAGGTACCACTCGTACGAGCGGACAAACGGGTAGACACAGATCCAGGCTTCGGGATCAATTCCCCGGGCGTAGGACGGCCAGTGATTCTTGGAGAACTCCGCATCGCGGTGCACACCCATGGCAGACCAGGCAATTTCGGTTCCGCCGAAGAGGCCGGAGCGGCGGATGTCGCGGACGGCTGACTGCAGGTCTTCGGCGCGGCCGCCGTGCAGCCACACCATGACGTCGGCATCGGCCCGCATGGCCGAGACGTCATACAGCCCGCGAAGGGTGACATGGCGCTCTGACAGTTTCTCGGTCAATGCCTCGAAGGCTTTGACGTTTTCCTCGGAATCGGCAGCTGCACCTGATGCCCCACCCGTCGCGGACCGCTTGAAAACGGTCCAGAGGGTAAAGAACTGTTCTTCGGTGGCGGCTGTTTCTGCGGTGCTCTGACCCATGGGCTCACTCATGATTAACAGTCTGCCCTTCCGGGCAGGCTTAGGCGAAATACTCCACTTCTACTTCTTGTAGAAAGTGGTCAAGATCACTGCCGGTCCAGTTGTTCCACCAGTCCGGCAATCCGGGTGCGCGTATCGGCGGTGACGGCAGCCAGACCGGTGCCGGCCAGCCAGGCCCCCACCACTTCCAGGCCGGCAACCTTCTCCACGGCGGCGCGGACCGCCGTGACCCGGTCGCGGTGCCCGACGGCGGCCGAAGGCAGGGCACCGACCCACCGCACCACGTCCCAGCCCACCACGTCGTCAACCCCCAGCGGAACCTGGAGGAGCACTGAGGCGTCAGCCAGGGCCTGGGCAAAAAGATCCTCGTCGTCGCGCTCCACCGGACTTGGCCGTGCTGCGGCAGCGGCATCGGCAGCACTCAGGGCCCGCCCGTAGGAGAGCCGCAGCACGTGCGTTCCGGGTCCGGTGGAGTCGGCAAGCCACTGCCACTTTGCAGTGGCGTGAGTCAGTGCCTTGGCGTCAACGGCATCAACGTCCGCCGCAACGAGCACTCCGGTGCCGCGCGGGTGGGCATCCAGATCCGGCTGGTCCACTACGAGGGTGACGAGGGCGACGCCGGGGCCGGGGCCCGGGCGGGCGGCTGCAAGTTCCGGAACGGTGCCTGCCAGCAGGTCCGCAGCGCAGGGACCGTCCGTTGCCATAACCAAACTGTCTGCGGCGATTGTTTCCGCCTCGGGCGCCTGGTCTCCGGCGACCGAGACCGTCCAGCCGCTGCCGCTGTGCCCCACGGCCGTGACGGCCGCTCCGGTGCGGACATTTACGCCCAGCGCACGCAGGTCCTTCTCAAGGGCACGGGTGAGCATTCCCATTCCTCCGGCCAGCCCGGCGACGGCGGATCCGGCAGGTGCTGAGGCCCGCATGGAAGCCACCGCCCCGGCCAGGGACCCGTGCTTGGCGAGGGCAGTGCGGAGTCCCGGAGCCACTGAATCCACGTCCAGCACATCCGGATCCGAGGAGTACACGCCTCCCACCACCGGAGCAACGAGGCGGCGCAGCACCGCGTCGCCCATGCGGGCGCGGACCACTTCGCCCAGGCTCACAGTTTCCCGGCGGGCCAGGCTACCCACGGGCAGCACCTTGTCCAGTGCCGCCCTCGCGGAACCCGTGCGTCCGATCGCCTGGACAATTTCGGGTGCGCGCGGATCCGCGGGAATGCCGAGCAGACCGCTCTGCGGCATCCGCTGGGCGGCCGCAGCGGTGTCCTCGCCGGCCAACTGCAGCCAGGCGCCGCCCCGGTTGGGCTGGACGACGGCGTCACCCAGCCCCAGTTCCTCAATCAGCTCGGGCACGGCACGGGACCGCGTAGCGAAGGATTCGGCGCCGCTGTCCAGCGTCAATCCCGCAACGGAATGTGCGCCAACACAGCCGCCAAGCTCGGTTCCCGCCTCGAGCAGGGTTACGGATATGCCGCTGCGGGCCAGGTCCCGGGCGGCGATCAGGCCGGAGATGCCGCCGCCCACCACCACTGCAGTTCTCGGGGCAGTTCCGGGCACTGCCGGAACAGCGTCGGGAACGGCTTTCCGTGCGGTCGGGAAATGGGACAGGGCAGCGGGCAAATGAGGAAGAACCGGACGGTGCGGCATGGTTACGGCTCCACCGAATGGATGAGCTGTACCACCCGCGTCAGGACGTCCGGGTCCGTTTCGGGGGGCACGCCGTGGCCCAGGTTCACTACATGGCCCGGCGCAGCGGCTCCGGCGGCCAGGACCTCGCGCACATGCGCTTCCAGCACCGGCCACGGGGCGTTCAGCAGGGCGGGGTCAATGTTTCCCTGCAGGGGCGTCGCTCCGCCGAGGCGGCGGTTGGCCTCGTCCAGCGGCAACCGGTAGTCCACTCCCACCACATCGACGCCAACGTCGCGCATGGCGCCCAGCAGCTCGGAGGTGCCGGTGCCGAAATGCACCAGCGGCGCACCAAGATCCCGGACATGGTCCAGGGCGCGGGTCGATGCCGGCGCCACACGGCGGGTGTAGTCGGCGAGTCCAAGTGAACCGGCCCAGGAGTCAAAGAGCTGTCCGGCGCTTGCACCTGCTTCGAGCTGGGCGCGCAGGAACATTCCCGAGGCATCCGCGGCCCACTCCGTGAGTGCACGCCAGGCGTCCGGATCAGCATGCATCATGGTCCGCGGCCCAAGATGGTCTCGGGAGGGCTTGCCCTCCACCATGTAGGCGGCCAGCGTAAACGGGGCGCCGGCGAAACCGATCAGCGGAGTCTTGCCGAGTTCCGCCACCGTGAGGCGGACTGCTTCACGGATCGGCTCCAGCGCCTCTTCGGTCAGGACCGGCAGTGCGGCAACATCCGCTGCGGTGCGCACCGGTGTGCCCAGGACGGGTCCGACGCCGGGAACGATGTCGACATCGACACCGGCCAGCTTGAGCGGGATGACGATGTCCGAGAAGAAGATGCCGGCGTCAACGTCGTGCCGGCGGACGGGCTGCAGCGTGATTTCGGAGGCCAGCGCGGGGTCCAGGCAGGAATCCAGCATCGCAATTCCCTCCCGCAGCTTGCGGTATTCCGGAAGCGACCTTCCGGCCTGGCGCATGAACCAGACCGGCCGGCGGGAGGGAGTTCCGCCCCGGTAGGCGGTAATCAGGGGGGAGTCGGCCGTGCGGCCATCCATGAGTGGATGAGAGGCGCTAAGAGTCATACCCTGATTCTCTCCAAAATCCTCCCCGATGGATAACCGGGCCGCTCTGATGCCCTGCATAGGCCGGACAGGTGAGGGGAAACACATGCCGAAACGGTTCAGGTAAGGGCGCCCTATTGGGGTTCGCCCAGAGACGGTGGCTACTATTGAGGCACTGTGGTTCTACTTTCCTTAATTGCGACGCACTCCGATGTTGACTTGGAAACCGTTGCCCGCCTCAGCGCCGGCGCCTCCCAGGTCTCCTCCTCCCTGCTCGAAACCGGATCGGCGGTGACCGGATCCGTGGTCCTGGCCACCTGCAACCGGTTTGAGGTTTACTGCGAGGCCAAGTCGGAGGCGGACATTGAAGCAGCCCGTTCCGCCGTCGTCGCAGAAATCAGCCGGCACTCCGGCCTGTCCAAGGACCTGGTCTCCCGGTCCCTGGACACCAATACCGGCGAATCCGTGGCCAAGCACCTGTTCGCCGTCGGCGCGGGCCTGGATTCAGCCGTCGTGGGCGAGCGTGAAATTGCGGGGCAGGTTCGCCGGGCCCTGATCGAAGCGCAGGAAAAGGGTACGGCCAGCGGAGGACTAACCCGCCTTTTCCAGACAGCTTCCCGGACAGCCAAAGATGTTGGAGCACTGACAGCCCTCGGTAAACGAGGGCTTTCCATTGTCTCCGTGGCGCTGGAACTGGCCACCGATCTCTCACTGGACACGGACTGGTCCGCCAAGGACGTTGTTGTCTTTGGCACCGGCGCCTATGCCGGAGCCACCATGGCGCTGCTCAAGGAACGCGGCTGCACCCGCATCAGCGTGTATTCCTCGTCCGGACGGGCCGAGTCATTCACTGCATCGCGCGGCGGAACACCGCTGACCCGCGAGTCGCTGCCGGATGCCCTGGCCGCGGCGGACGTGGTCATTGGCTGCAGCGGGAGCGAAAGCCAGGTCAGCGCCGGGGACATCAGGCGTGTTCGCAAGTCCAGCAACAAACCGCTGATCATCATTGACCTGGCCCTGACCCATGACTTTGATCCGGACGTCCGCGAGGTGGACGGCGTGGAGCTGATCACCTTGGAATCGGTGCGTCTGGCGGCTCCGGCAGAGCAGGTGGAGTCATTGAAGCAGGCCAGCAGCATCGTGGCCGACGCCGCGAAGGCGTTCTCTGAACTCCAGCTGAGCCGTCAAATGGACTCCGCCATTGTGGCCCTGCGCCGGCACACCCTCAACGTCCTTGACTCCGAGCTCGAAAAGGTTCGTGCCCAGCACGGCTGCACCGGAGCTGCGGAGGAAGTGGAGTTCGCCATGCGCCGCATGGTAAAGCAGCTCCTGCATGTTCCCACTGTGCGGGCGCGCGAGCTTGCAGCCAGCGGCCAGCAGGATGATTACATCAAGGGTCTCGAAGCCCTGTTCGGCATCACCCTGGATCAGCCCGTGGAACGCCGGCGCCCGGCCGCCCCGCACGGCCCCGGCCATCATGGCAGTACCGAAGCGGACAATTCCGAAGACGGCGCTGACACCGCAGCCTCCGCCTGAGCAGTAAAACCCATCGCCTAGGCAGTAAAACCCATCGCTAGGCAGTAAAACTCAGTACAGGACCTTAGCCGGTTCAATCTCCCGCACCCATGCCAGGATGCCGCCGTCCACGTTGAACACCCGGTCATAACCCTGCGTCCTGAGGAAAGCGGCCACTTCCGCTGACCGTCCCCCGGACTTGCAGTGCACGTAGAGCTCCCTGCCGCGCGCCGGAAGGCTCTCCCCCGACAGGATGCCGGCACGGGGCATCAGCTGAGCGCCGTCAATACTGACAATGGCGTGCTCGCCGGGCTCCCGAACATCGATCAGATCAAAATCGCGCTCCCCTGCCGCGCGGGCGGCCAGCAGCCGCTGCAGTTCACGGACGTCGACGGCCGGTTCCTGGCGCCCGTCCACGCCGGCACGGACCGGCAATCCGCAAAAGGCCTCATAATCCTCCTCCAGTTCGGTGACCTGTTCGGCAGCCGGATCCTTGCGCACCCGAATCTCCCGCCAGGACATGTCCAGCGCATTGAGCACCAGGACCCGTCCCAGAAGCGTCACACCGGTACCGGTAATCAATTTCACGGCCTCGTTGACCATGACGGATCCGATCTGCGCGCACAGCACTCCCAGAACTCCGCCTTCTGCGCAGGAGGGGACGGAGCCGGCCGGCGGTGCCTGCGGGTATAGGTCGCGGTACGTCGGTCCGTGCCGCCCCCAGAACACGCTGACCTGGCCGTCGAACCGGAGGATTGATCCCCAGACATACGGCTTGCCCAGGATTTCCGCAGCGTCATTGACGAGGTAGCGGGTGGCAAAGTTGTCGGTGCCGTCCAGGATCAGGTCATATCCGGCAAAGATCTCCAGCACATTGGCCGCTTCCAGGCGGACCGGGTGCAGCTGGACCGTAACCAGGGGGTTCAGTTCGTGGATGCTCCGCCGCGCAGACTCGGCTTTGGAGCTGCCGATATCCGACACACCGTGAATGACCTGGCGCTGCAGGTTGGACTCATCCACAGTGTCGTCGTCAACGATTCCCAGCGTTCCCACGCCGGCGGCGGCAAGGTACAGCAGGGCCGGGGAGCCCAGGCCGCCTGCCCCGATGACCAGGACACGGGCGTTCTTCAGCCGTTGCTGGGCAACCATCCCGAATTCGGGAATAATCAGGTGCCGGGAATAGCGCCGGGTTTCCTCGTGGGTCAGCGCTGCCGCAGGCTCAACCAGCGGCGGCAGTGCGGCGTTTGGCTCAATCATGGATCCCAATCTAGTACCCAAACGTGCTGCGGAACCTGCCGGATGTATTACCCGCGGGTAAACTGAAGGCCGTTGACCGGGCACCTTGGCCTGGTGCCGTTGAGAGGTCCGTACACGTGAGCAACCAGCAAACCGGCAAGCCGACCCGGCTCCCCCGGGAGGAACGGCGGCGCCAACTGCTGAACGCCGCGCAGGAAGTTTTTGTCAGCAACGGTTTCCACGGAGCGGCCATGGATGACATCGCCGAAGCGGCCCGGGTCAGCAAACCCGTTCTCTACCAGCATTTTCCGGGCAAGCGGGAGCTCTATCTGGCGCTGCTCGAGGACCATCTGGGCACCCTGACAGAATTCCTCACCAGCGCCCTGAACTCCACCAGCGACAACAAGCTGCGCGTCCGGGAAACGATGCGCGCCTATTTCCGCTTCGTGGCGCAGGACAGCCAGGGCCACCGGCTGGTTTTTGAATCCGACATGACTAATGACGCGGAAGTCAGCTCACGCATCGAGGAATTCAACGCCCGGTTCGCGTCCAATATTGCCGGCGTCATCGCCGAGGACACCAAGCTTTCACACGTGGAGGCCACGCTGCTGGGCCGGGCTCTGGCCGGAATGGCCCAGGTCAGTGCCCGTTACTGGCTGGAGACAGATGGGGACTTGGACATCGATGCGGCGTCCGAGCTTGTCTACCGTTTAGCTTGGCGCGGAATCAGCCGGTTCCCCAAGGAGATTTAGAGTAGATTTCGAAGCGGATATGTTTCATTAATACAGGAGGCACCACGGTGGAAGTAAAAATCGGCATTCAGAATGTTGGCCGCGAAATTGTCTTTGAATCGAGCCAGAACGCTGACGCCGTTGCTGACGTCGTAGCCGAAGCCCTGAGCAACCAGAAGGAACTGCGTCTGAAGGATGACAAGGGCAGGCTCATCATGGTTCCCGCCGGCGTCATCGGCTATGTGGAAATCGGCGCCGAAGAGGTTCGCCGCGTCGGCTTCGGCGCCCTCTAGGTTCCGGCAAGCCGGACGGTGATCAGCCTGATTGTTGCCGCCCTGGCCGCGCTGGCGGCCGGCTTCATCGTCCGGGGCGCGGACCGGCGCCGGACCCGGTACGGTCTTTTCCTGCTGCCGGGCTTGTCGCTGGCGGCAGCCATGGTCCTGTGGGTGGGCCTCCAGCTGGGCGGTGTCGGCTCCGATCCTGACCTCTTTTGGCTTACTTGGGTCCTGCCGCCGGTTGCCGGGGCCGCCGCTGCTGTCATTGCTGCGGTTGTCACAGGTCCCGGGCGCGAGGCCCGGGATGCGGCAGAGCTGGAAAGGGTGCTGCGGTTCTGACGGCCCGAGGCTAACCGGAGGACAGGAGGGCGCCCAGCTCGCGGGCCAGGATGTGTCCTGCGGCCCGGTGCCCCGCCTCCGTGAAATGGCGGCCGTCACGCTCCCGGTACTCCCCCAGCGAGAATCGCGTCCACCAGTCCCCCACACTAAGGAACTCCACCCCCTGGCTCCGGGCCACCCCGGCCAGCAGGGTGTCAACCGCCGTGCGCCTGCTTCCCGCCGAATCCAGGCCGGAGGAAATGACGCCCACCATGACCAGCCGGGACTGAGGGTAAGTGCGCCGGGCTTCCCGGATCATGTTCTGCGCCGCTTCGGCAATCTCTGTGTCCGAAGCGTTAGAGGCATCATTTCCTCCGCCTTCCAGGACAACGAGCTTTGGGGTTCCCCAAGGCAAGACCCACTGCTGCCGTGTCAGGGCTGTGTAGTAGTTGCCAATAGTGCCGTTGCCCTGGACGTAGCCTGTCCCTCCGGCGCCGCGGAGCACAGTCCGGTAGCCCAGCTCGGCCAACCCCTGATCCACCCAGGTGCCCGGTCCTGCCTGTGAGTCTCCGATGACGACTGCGGAACCGGCAATGTCAGGATCCCAGGTCATCACCCGGCCCAATTCGGGGACGCGGATCAGCGAACCGTTCTCAAAATCCGTACGGTAAACGGTTCCCTGGGCGTACTCGGAGATCAGCGGTTTGCCCAATGAGGAAAAATCGCCCCGTGTGCTGAGGACATCCACTGATTTGTGAAGCGCCAACGCTCCGTTTCCGGCCGTCCAGAAAACCACTTCGTCGCCAAACTGCCTGCGGCATACGGCCGGTTCCGGACAGGACAAGCCGGATACGGATGGCTCCAGGGGATGTCCTTCTGCTGCCCGCAGCAGCTGGAACGCCCTGATGTCTTTCCATGCCGTCTGCGGCAGTCCCCCGGCCGGTTCGGCGCTGTTCTTTTCCTGCAGATACCCGGCCAGCAGCGAGATGCGCGGTTGCGTCTGCTGCTGCAGGCCGGAGGTGTCCGTTGCCCCGGCCAAGACGGCGAGCGCCGCGGCGCAGGCCAGCAAAAGGCCGCGTTTAGCCACAGATCTGCTCATGATGCTCCCCCAATGCGTTGTAGCGCGCCTGTCGATCACCCGCGGCTGCCGGCTGTTTTGCGGCAGCGGCTGCGGGAGTCCCTGTCAGGCGGTAAGACCCAGCCGGCTCATCCGCCGGGAGTGGTTGCGGGTCAGTTCGGCGAACAGAGTTTTGAGCTCATCCCCATACACTCCCTGTGCTGGTCCCTGCAGATGCCCGCCTCCAACCGCACGCTCAAGCACCACGCGCTGTGCCTGGGTCAGCGCTTCACCAACCAGCCGCCTCCCCCACAGGGCCAGGCGGGACGCGAGCCGGGGATCATCGGCTAGTGCCTGCTGCAGCCTGGCTTCAAGGACTTCTCCCGCGGGCTCCGCTTCTTCCTTCAGCCCAAGAACCAGTTCTGCCGTGGCGGGATCCAGCCGTGCGGCAACCGACTGATAGAAATCATCTGAAATGGCATCCGTGACGTAGAACTTCATCAGGGACTCAAACCAGTCCGCGGGCCGGGTCCGGTCATGGAAGGCGTCCACTGAGGGCTGGAAGGGGCGCATGGCCGCCTCCGGATCAAGGCCCAGCTTCACCAGGTGCTCCGTGACGCACTCAAAGTGTTCGTATTCGCGCACGGCCAGCCGCCCCAGGACCGTGCGGTCATGCAGGGTGGGTGAAAAACGTGCATCGGAGGACATTCGTTCAAACGCTGAAAGCTCTCCATACGCCATGACGCCGAAGAGGTCCGCAAGGAAGCGGCGGTAAATGTCTCCATCATCTGAGGATCCCGGGCCGTAGGCGGAGTCTGGTTCAGTGCGGGTCCCGTTTGTCATGGACCCCAGCGTACCGCCGGCAACGGACAGTCGTCTGCGCGCCGCGCCCCGCCAATGCATGGCGGCTGGCACCCACCGGGTAGACTGGTTGGTAGTAAAAGGATGCCCGGTCGTCTGATAGACCTTAGCCAGACCCGCAATACCTACGCGATCTTGAAATTTTTGGCCGTCGCCCGTGCCCGATGCACCGCGGCGGACCTGCAGTTGTTAGCCCGCGATCGGCTTCCGCTGGACGCATCATGCGCCCGCCATCCGCTCCGGTGTGGACTCTTGCAGCCACTCGTCGAGCCTGGCGCCGCGATGCCTAACTGAACGGTACTTAATTGAACACTGAACTTTCCCAGGTGGACGACACCCGTCACCTCACCGCCGATGACAGCAATGAAGCTTTGAACGTGGCTGAAACCCTGGCCACGACGCAGCCAGCGGCCGTAATCCCGGAACTGACCTTCGCGGATTTTGGCGTCCGCTCCGACATTGTGGAATCCCTCTCCGAAGCGGGGATCACCCATCCCTTCCCGATCCAGTCGATGACCCTGCCGGTGGCGCTGGGCGGCCATGACATCATTGGCCAGGCCAAGACCGGTACCGGCAAGACACTGGGATTCGGCATTCCTGCCATCCAGCGTGTCATTGCGCCCGACGACGAGGCCTACGCCTCCCTGGCCGTGCCCGGCGCCCCGCAGGCCCTCATTGTGGTTCCCACCCGCGAACTTGCCGTTCAGGTTGCCGGCGACCTGTCCGCCGCTGCTAAGCGCCGCGGTGCACGGATCGTCACGATTTACGGCGGCCGCGCCTACGAGCCGCAGACGGAGGCCCTGGCGGCCGGCGTTGAGATCGTGGTGGGCACCCCCGGACGCCTGATCGACCTTTACAACAAGAAGCACCTCTCGCTGAAGAACGTCCGGATTGTCGTTCTCGACGAGGCCGACGAGATGCTGGACCTTGGCTTCCTGCCGGATGTGGAAACCCTGATGGCCGCCACGCCCGCAGTGCGCCAGACGCTGCTGTTCTCGGCCACCATGCCCGGCGCCGTCGTCGCCATGGCCCGCCGCTACATGACCAAGCCCACCCACATCCGGGCATCGGATCCTGACGACGAGGGCATGACCAAGAAGGACATCCGCCAGGTTGTCTACCGTGCCCACAACCTCGATAAGAGCGAAGTGGTGTCCCGCATCCTGCAGGCCAAGGACCGCGGACGCACCATCATTTTCACCAAGACCAAGCGCACGGCCGCCAAGCTGTCCGAGGAACTGGCGGACCGCGGGTTTGCCGTTGCCGCCATGCACGGCGATCTGGGCCAGGGCGCACGCGAACAGGCCATGCGCGCCTTCCGCAATGAAAAAGTTGACGTACTGGTAGCCACCGACGTCGCCGCCCGCGGCATCGACGTCGACGACGTCACCCACGTGATCAACTACCAGTGCCCCGAAGACGAAAAGACCTACCTGCACCGCGTTGGCCGCACCGGCCGTGCCGGCAACAAGGGCACCGCGGTGACGTTCGTGGACTGGGACGATGTCCCCCGGTGGGGCCTCATCAACAAGGCCCTGGGCCTGGACCAGGCGGAGCCGGTGGAAACCTACTCCTCCTCACCGCACCTTTACACGGACCTCGATATCCCCGAAGGCACCAAGGGACGCCTGCCGCGCAACAAGCGCACCCATGCAGGCATTGATGCCGAAAAGATCGAGGACCTCGGCGAAACCGGCAAGAAGAACGGTTCCGCTCCGTCCCGTGACGGCGCCCGTGACGCCTCCCGCGGCCGTGACCGGACCCGTACGGGCGGCACCCGCGGCGACCGGCCCCTCAGCGGCGGCGACCGCGGACGTTCCGACAAGCGTGAAGAGTCCCGGCGTTCCGGCGACCCGCAGGCTGCCCCGGTGCGCGCTGCCGAAGCGCCGTCGGCATCCGCTGACACTGCTGCGCAGCGGCCCCGCCGCAGCCGCACCCGTACGCGCCGCCGCAACGGCGAAGTGGTCGGCAACCCCGCACCCGCAGCCGAATAACCGGGCAGCACTCCTTTTTATGAGCACTCCCCTTTGGTCACCGTCCGGCAGGTCGCTGGTGGTACACGCAGATAACGCAGTGTTCCTGCCGACCCTGCCGGACGGCGCCTTCACCATGATTTACGTGGACCCGCCCTTCAACACCGGCCGGTCCCAGCGGCGGCAGCAAACCACCATGGTCCGCAGCACCGACGGCAGCGGCGACCGCGTCGGTTTCAAAGGCCGCAGCTACAGCACGGTCAAGGGCCTGCTCTCCAGCTATGACGACGCCTTCGAGGACTACTGGGCGTTCCTGGAACCACGTTTGGCCGAAGCCTGGCGCCTCCTGGCCGACGACGGCACCCTGTACGTGCATCTGGACTACCGCGAGGTGCATTACGCCAAGGTCATGCTGGACGCCCTTTTCGGCAGGGACTGCTTCCTTAACGAGATCATCTGGGCCTATGACTACGGCGGACGGGCCAAGAACCGGTGGCCGGCCAAACACGACAACATCCTCGTGTACGTCAAGAATCCCGCGGCGTACCACTTCGACAATGCCGAGGTGGACCGCGAGCCGTACATGGCGCCGGGTTTGGTCACTCCCGAAAAGGTGGCGCTGGGCAAGCTGCCCACCGACGTCTGGTGGCACACCATCGTGTCCCCCACCGGCAAGGAAAAAACCGGCTACCCCACCCAAAAGCCCGAGGGTTTGCTGCGGCGCACCGTGGCCGCCAGCAGCCGTGAGGGCGACTGGGTCCTGGACTTCTTTGCCGGTTCCGGCACGCTGGGCGCGGTAGCCGCCAAGCTGAACCGGAAGTTTGTCTGTGTGGATGCCAATCCACAGGCCATTGAAGTGATGTCCAAGCGGCTTGGGCATGCGGCCGACATTGTTTCCAGTGACGCGGTTCAGTCCGTGGCCAGCGCCTGATCCTACGGCCGGACGACGGCGGTCCCGGTTGCCAGGGACTCTATCTTGTCCAGCACCTCCGGGTCCGTGGTGAATTCCCCGAGCAGGTTGGGTTTGCCGGTCCCGTGGTAGTCGCTGGACCCGGTGACCAGCAGCGAATGCTCCGCTGCCAGGCGGCGCAGCCACGCCCGGCCTTCCTCCGGATTGTCGCGGTGATCCGCTTCAACACCCAGCAGCCCGGCGTCGATCATTTCGCGGAAAGTCTCTTCACCCACCACGCGTCCGCGGGAGGACGCCACCGGGTGGGCAAACACGGGCACTCCCCCGGCCGCGCGGATCAGCTCGACGGCGCGGGCCGGGTCCGGCGCATAATGGGCCACAAAGTAGCGCGAGCGTGCCGTAAGGATGCCGGAGAAGGCAGCCGAGCGGTTGGGCACCACTCCGGCGGCCACGAGCGCATCAGCGATGTGCGGCCGCCCGATGGTCGCCCCCGGAGCAACATGGCGCTGCACCAGGTCCCAGTCGATGGGGAAGTCTTCCGCCAGCCGCTGGACCATCATTTCCGCCCGTGACACCCGTGCGGTCCTGGACCTGGCGATTTCCGCCAACAGTTCCGGGTTCGCCGGATCATGCAGGTAGGACAGCACGTGAACGCTGATCCCTTCGCTGCTCCGGCAGGAAACTTCCATCCCGGGCACCAGGATCAGGCCTTCCTCACGGGCGGCCTGCATTGCCTCTGCCCACCCGGAGGTGGAGTCATGGTCGGTCAGGGCCACCGCGTCCAGCCCTGCCTCTTTAGCCGAACGCATCACCTCCGCCGGCGGCTGCGTTCCGTCGGAGACTGTGGAGTGCGTGTGCAGGTCGATTCTCACCCCATCAATGTACTTGCTTCAGGCCCCTGCGGGATTGCACGCTGCCGCAGGAAGCTTCTGCGCATGTTTGGCCGCCCCGTCCGCACAGTGAGACCATGGAGGGGTGACTACTGATGCGAATCCAATGACCACCGCCGACACGTCGGGTCTCGGGGAGTTGTCCGAAGGGCAGCCCTTGGATGACCGCGTAAACAACCGCTCCCAGAAACCGTCCAACGAGGCTTACAAGGCCTTCATGGCCACGGGATGGGCCGAGGACGACGCCGAGCTTCCCGCGCGCGCAGAAGTTGCCCCCTACGCCGCCAAGCGCCGTCGTGCCCTGTCCGAGCGGTTCCCGGGTGAGCGCCTCGTCATCCCCGCCGGCCCGCTCAAAGTCCGGTCCAATGACACCGACTACCGTTTCCGGCCGCACTCCGGTTTTGCGCACCTGACCGGTCTTGGCCTGGACCGGGAGCCGGACGCCATCCTCATCATGGAGCCGGTTGAACCGGGAACCGGCGACGACGGCGGGAACCACACTGCCGTCCTTTACTTCCGTCCGCTGGCCGGCACCGACAGCGAAGAGTTCTACTCCAACGCCCGCTACGGCGCTTTTTGGATCGGTTCGCGCCTGGGCCTGGAACAGGTCAGCGCCCTGCTGGACCTGCCCACCCGCCACCTGGACGAGGCCGAAACGGCCATCACCTCCAACGTCGGCGATCCGCAGTTCGGCGGCGTCTCCGTCCGGCTGCTGCGCAAGGTGGACGAAATGGTGGATGCGCTGGTGGACACCGTCCGCTACAACACCGCCATGGACCCGGAAAACGTTGACCTCAGCGCCCTTGACTCCCTGGACGGCGAGCTCACCGAGGCCCTGTCCGAACTGCGCCTGATCAAGGACGCGTGGGAGGTGCAGCAGATGGAAGCCGCCGTTGCGGCGACGGTCAACGGTTTCACCGAGGTCATCAAGGCCCTTCCCCGCGCAATTTCCCACCCCCGGGGCGAGCGGGTAGTGGAGGGCGCATTCTTCGCCCGAGCCCGTGAAGAGGGCAACGACCTCGGTTATGACACCATTGCCGCGGCCGGCAACAACGCCACCGTCCTGCACTGGATCCGCAACAACGGCACCGTCAACGCCGGCGAGCTCCTGCTCCTCGACGCCGGAGTGGAAGCCGACAGCCTCTACACCGCCGATATCACGCGCACCGTTCCGGTCAACGGCACCTACTCAGAGGTGCAGCGCAAGATCTACCAGGCCGTCCTCGATGCCGCCGACGCAGGCTTTGCCGCCGCCAAGCCCGGCGCCAAGTTCCGCGACGTGCACCAGGCTGCCGTCAAGGTTCTGGCCGAGCGGCTGGCCGACTGGGGCCTCCTGCCGGTCTCCCTGGAGGAAGCCCTCTCGGACAACGGCCAGCAGCACCGCCGGTGGATGCCGCACGGCACCAGCCACCACCTCGGTCTCGACGTTCACGACTGCGCCCAGGCCCGCAAGGAGCTTTACCTGGACGGCATCATCACCGAGGGAATGGTGTTCACCATCGAACCGGGCCTGTACTTCAAGAACGAGGACCTCTCCGTTCCCGAGGAATACCGGGGCATCGGTGTGCGCATTGAGGATGACATCCTCATCACCGCCGACGGTCCGGTGAACCTCAGCGCCGCTCTGCCGCGCAATCCGGAAGACGTAGAAGACTGGATGGCCGGACTCGCCGAGTAACTGACGGTGTCCTGACAGACGACTAAACAGCGGAAGGCTCCGCACCCTAGGGTGCGGAGCCTTCCGCTGTTTAGTCTTTATGCCTGCTGGCGGGGAACCCCGCCTTCTCCTTCGCCGTGCTCCTTCTCTTCGCCGCTGTGCGTCGCGGCGGGCGGGGCTGCCGCCGGGGCGGAGGGAAGCCGCACTCCGTACTGCGGACGGCCGTCGGGAAGATCCGGGAACTGCCCCCGGGGGACGGTTCCCGTGGGGGCCTGTTCCCTGCCCGGCGCCTGCCCTTCCTGCCCGGCGTCCGCCGGCTGGGTTGGCTGGTTCGGCTGGGATGGCTGCCCGCCGGTTGCCGCCCCGTACGGGTTAGCCCATCCGGCCGGCCGCTCCGGAGCCGCTCCGGGCCCGCCCTGCTGCCCATGGGGCCCCTGGGGGCCGGTGTACGGCGGACGGTACTGCGGAGGCTGGGGGTGGCCGTGCTGGCCGATCATCGGCAGCTGCTGCAGCAGGCGGCGGGCGTCATTGGCGGCCTGTGGTGCCACGATCACGTCGTAACTCGTGGCAATGACCTGGCTTGTGGAGGTGAAGTCCCGCCGGCCCCGCTGGAGAGCGTAGGCGAGCACACCGAACAGCAGCCAGAACACTGCACCAAGAGCCATGGACGGGATCAGGGAAACATAGCTTTCCCCGCCGGCAAAGAGCATCAGCGCCAATCCAACGAACAACCCGAACCAGGCACCGGTAGCCATCGAAGACAGCGCAACCCTGGGGTAGGACAACCTGCCGGTCACCCGTTCCACCGACTTCAGTTCGCTGCCGATAATGGAGACCATCTGCACCGGAAACTTGCTGTCTGCCAGATAGTCCACCGCCTTCTGGGCATCCAGGTAGGCGGTGTAGCGGCCCACCGTTTCGCCCTGGGGCAGGGCGCGGCCTTCATCACGTGGCGGCTTTGAACCGAAAAGGGTAGACATCCCTCCATTCTGTCCCACATACCGCTCCCATGGGGGCCGTATCGCTCGAAGTGAACTTCATCCCACGGCGGTGCCGGGACCGGCCGTGCATTCCTCCCCGGCCGGTGCTGCGGCAGAGCCGCCGATACGGCGGAAGCGCCGGGCACCCCGTAGCCTAAGAATGTGAGCAAAAATCCTACCCGCGTCTTCATCGCACGCCTGCTCGGCCTCGACGTATTCGACCCCCTGGGTGACCGTCTGGGCCGCCTTCGCGACGCCGTCGTGCTGGACCGCGGGCCCGGGCGTCCTCCGCAGGCCGTAGGCATTGTGGTGGAGGTGCCGGGCAAGAAACGCGTCTTTGTGCCGCTTACCCGCATCACCTCCATGGATCCAAGCCAGATCATCTGCACCGGGCTGGTCAACCTGCGCCGTTTCGAACAGCGCGGCGCGGAGATGCTGGTGGTGGGAGAGCTCTTCGACCGCAAGGTCACGCTGCGGGACGGCAGCGGCGAAGCCACCATTGAAGACATTGCCATTGAGCAGAACCGTGCCGGCGACTGGCACGTGTCCAACCTCTTCGTCCGCCGCAGCGGTCCGGAATCCCGCCTGCGCCCCCTGCGCAGGCGCGGTGAACAGATGATCGTGGACTGGAAGGACATCATCCACTGGGACACCTCCGGCCCCCAGGCCGCCACCTCCTTCGTGGCCCAGAATGATGACCTGAAGGCTGCCGACTTCGCCGATGCCCTGCATGAGATGACCGGCAAGCGCCGGATTGAAGTCGCCAGCGAACTCCAGGACGAGCGCCTTGCGGATGTCCTGCAGGAACTTCCTGACGACGACCAGGTCCAGATCCTGCAGTCCCTGGATGTGGAGCGCGCTGCCGACGTCCTGGAGGAAATGGACCCCGACGACGCCGCTGACCTGCTCAACGAACTTCCGGAGGACCAGAAGGAAGAGCTCCTGCAGCTGATGGAACCCGAGGACGCCCGCGATGTGCGGCGGCTGCTGAACTACGAGGAAGACACCGCCGGTTCCCTGATGACCCCGGTTCCCGTCATCCTGCCGCCGGAGGCTACGGTTGCCGAAGCGCTGGCCCATGTGCGCCGCGAGGAGCTGACTCCGGCCCTGGCTTCCTCGATTTACGTGTGCCGCCCTCCGCTGGAAACACCCACCGGACGGTACCTCGGCGTGGTGCACATCCAGCAGCTGCTGCGTTCGGCTCCCCCGGAGGCACTGGGGAATATCCTTGATACGGACTTGGAGCCGGTCCGGGACTACGCGAGCATCAGCGAAGTGTCCCGGATGCTCGCCACCTACAACCTCAATTCATTGCCTGTCGTCAATGACGCCGGCCGTCTGGTGGGGGCGGTGACCGTGGATGACGTCCTGGACCACCTGCTTCCGGACGACTGGCGTGCCTCCGACGACGCACCAACCGATGTGAAGCAGGGAAGGACCCATGGCTGAAAAAGTAAAGTCGCAGACCAGCGGCCTGGATACGCCCCGGACCGCCCGTGCACGCTGGCTTCCGCGCTTGTCTCCGAACCCGGATGCCTTTGGCCACGCCACCGAGAACTTTGCCCGCTTCATGGGCACCCCGCAGTTCCTGCTCTACATGACGGTGTTCTGTGCCGTCTGGTTGATTTGGAACACCTGGGGACCGGAGCCCCTGCGCTTCGACGACATTGCGCTGGGCTTTACGCTGCTGACCCTCATGCTTTCGCTGCAGGCTTCCTACGCCGCCCCGCTGCTCCTGCTGGCACAGAACCGCCAGGATGACCGGGACCGTGTGTCGGTGCGCCAGGACCGCGAACGCGCTGAGCGAAACCTGATGGACACGGAGTACCTGACCCGGGAGATCGCCGAGCTGCGGATCGCCCTGCGCGAAGTCGCCACCCGCGACTACGTACGGTCGGAGCTAAGAAGCCTCCTCGAGGAACTGCTCGAAGCCAACAACAGCGAATCATCCGAGGACGCCCCCGCAAAGCGCAGCCAGCGCCGTCGTCCTGATTCTTCGGGATCCTCAGCGGCCACGGAACACATGCCCAAACTCAATCCGGGCGGGAGGGAAAACTAGAGCGTGGCACCACTGCAACACACAGCCGACCGTGCGCTGGCTGCGCTTGACGCGGTCCTGGACCCGGAGCTCCGGCGCCCCATCACTGAGCTGGGAATGGTCAGCGGGGTGTCCGTGGACGACGACGGCGTCGCCTCCGTGGGCGTCCTGCTCACCATCTCCGGGTGCCCCCTGCATGAAACCATTACCGCCGACGTCGAACGCGTCCTGGGCAGCGTTGAGGGCATCACCGGGGTCCGTGTTGACCTTGGCGTCATGACCGCGGAGCAGCGGACAGCGCTTAAGGAAAAACTGCGCGGTCCCGGCGGAGCCAAGGACATTCCCTTCAACCGGCCCGGTTCCCTGACCCGCGTGTACGCGGTGGCCAGCGGGAAAGGCGGGGTGGGAAAATCCAGTGTCACCGTGAACCTTGCCGCGGCCATGGCCGCCTCCGGACTGCGCGTGGCGATCGTGGACGCTGATGTTCATGGCTTCTCCATCCCCGGGCTGCTGGGCATCACCCAGCCGCCCACCCGCGTGGATGAAATGATCCTTCCGCCCGTGGCCTACGGCATCAAGACGATTTCCATTGGCATGTTCGTTGCCGGCAACGCTCCGGTGGCCTGGCGCGGACCCATGCTCCACCGCGCTCTGGAGCAGTTCCTGACCGACGTGTATTTCGGCGACCTTGACGTCCTGTTCCTGGACCTGCCGCCGGGCACCGGCGACATCGCTATTTCCGTGGCGCAGCTCCTGCCGCAGTCGGAAATCCTGGTGGTGACCACGCCCCAGGCGGCGGCGGCAGATGTGGCGGAACGGGCGGGAACAGTGGCTTCCCAAACCGGTCAGAGCGTCGCAGGTGTTATCGAGAACATGTCCTGGCTGCAGCTGCCCACCGGAGAACGGATGGAGCTGTTCGGCTCCGGCGGCGGAGACATCGTCGCCAAACGGCTCAGCGAAGCACTGGGCAAGGACATTGCGCTGCTGGGAAGCATCCCGCTCGATGTTGATCTGCGGACCGGCGGAGATTCCGGTGCACCCGTGGTGCTCTCGGAATCAGCCCTGGTGGAAGGTTCGGCGGGCGCTGAGCTTCGCCGCATAGCCGGGGCCCTGGCCAGGCGTCCCCGGGGACTCTCGGGCTTGAAGCTCGGTGTTACACCGCGCTAGGAGGTCCTGTTCCGCCGCTTTGGCTTCTCAGCGTGTTTAGGTGGCTTCGGTGTCAAAGGGCGCCCGGTCCCCGTCCTGCAGCCGCATGAGCGGCTTCACAGCCGGAGCTCCGCTGGGTGCAGCGGCGCGTCCGGGGGCACCTGCGGTTGCCTGCGGTGCAGCAGGCGCGGGCCGCGCTCTGACGGGCTTGACGGCGTCTTCGAAATCATCCAGAAGTGCTTCCTTGATGATCCGGCGCGGGTCATACTGCCGCGGATCAAGTTTGCGCCAGTCAACCTCGTCAATTTCGGGGCCAACCTCTTCCCGGAGCTGTTCCCGGGCACCAGTGGCCATCCGCCGTACTTCACGGACCAAACGGGCAAGCTGGGAGGCGTATTCCGGCAGCCTTTCGGGACCCAGCACCGCTACGGCAAGGATCGCCAGGACGAGCAGCTCATAGCCGTTGATTCCGATCACCTGTGAAGACTACCTTTCCTGCTGCACCGCAAGCCAGTTCCGGCTCCGGCTCCGGACTGACGGTTTTCCTGCGGTCCGGTCAATCCTGTCCCCCGGAGCCCGTCATGATGGTAAAGCCGCTCTTGATGCGGTCCCACACCCCATGGGCCTTCTCCCGGGCATGAAGCGCCAGCCTCGATGACTCGGTGAGGGAAATCTCGCTGACAGCTTCGTTCAGAACGGTCCCGGACGAAGACACGTCCACGGTGTAGGTAACCCGCTTGGAGGCCACAACAGCGCGATGGGGACGCTGGGGATGAATCCATATCTGCGGGCGTCCGGGACGCTCTTCCTGCAGGATGAAACCTTCCTCCGTGACCGGTTTCCCGCTGACGCCGTCCACCACGGTCTCTTCGGACCAGGAAGCAGGGTGGGTCTCATACACGGTCACGCTGTCCCCCTTGCCCTCCAGGGTCATGATGACCGCCGGTTCTCCGTCAACCAGCGCAGCCCGGGCCCCTGCAACGGCCATTCCCGCCGATGCGAGCTCCGGGCAGGCCCACCCGCGGGACCGCAGTTCCGCGAGCTGTTCAGGAGCCAGCTGATCATCCCGGCCTCCTCCGGTTACGTCGGTCCACACATCGGCCAGCCCCGGCGCTGCCTGCTGCGTTACAGGAGGCTGGGCCCAGCCTCCCAGCAGGTAGGCGGTGGAAAGGACCAGCCCGACGGCGGCGGCCACTACTCCTGTGGCAGATGCGAAGCGTCGTCGGCGGTTCCGGCTTGGTCCGGGAGGACGTGCATAATCCGCCGGTATCCCGTCATCTGCTGGACGTGCCGTGCGTTCGATGCGTTCGCGCAGCTCAGGACCCGGTTCAGGAACCGCAAATGATTTCAGGCGTGCCCGCAGCCGGCGTTCCCTGGCTGCTTCTGAACGACAACGGGCACACCGCGAAAGGTGTGCCTGCAGTACAGCGGCACGGGCCGGGCTGGCCTGACCGTCCAGGTATTCCTGCAAAAGGCGTTTGGGGTGTCGCATGAAATCAGTTGGCGCCTGCCACGCGCGGCAGCTTGAGCCGCGGTCCGGTTTGGGGACGGACCTGGGGATCGCGGTGCGCCAGTTTCTCTTTCAGCATGGTTCGGCCGCGGTGAATCCGGGAGCGGACCGTTCCAAGCTTGACGCCCAGGGCCCGGGCCACTTCGTCATAGGACAGGCCCTCAAGGTCGCACAGGACTACGGCAGCCCTGAAGTCGGGCGGAAGTTCATCCAGCGCCCGGGCAATATCCACGTCCAGGTTATTGAACTCAAAGCTCCGCTCGGGTCCAGGTCCGTTGCTGGGGAGCCGGCTCTCAGCCTCTTCGGTCATGCCGTCAAACCGAATACGGCTCTTGCGCCGCGCCTGGTCCAGGAAGAGGTTTGTGGTGATGCGGTGCAGCCACCCGTCCAGGGTTCCGGGCTGGAAATTCTCCAGGGAGCGGAAGACACGGACAAACACCTCTTGTGTGAGGTCTTCGGCGTCGTGCCGATTGCCGGTCAGGCGGTAGGCCAGCCGGTACACTTTGGCTGAGTGCGCCTGCACTACTTCTTCCCAGGTGGGCCGCACCCACTCGGAGTCAGCCGGTCCGCCGGTTGCCGAGGTCGTGGACATGGCTGCCCTCCTTCCCGTGAAGTAATGTCATCCGGCCCGCGGCCAAACGAAGCCCTTGTTAGCGTCCTGCATAATTATGTTGACGCATCAGTCTGGGAATTCGCTGTTAGCACTCTTGCCGTGCGCACACAAGAGCGGTGTTTTACCGGCTGCCGCGGCCCGCGTCCCGCAAAGCCAATCCGGCCGCCGCCGGGCCTTAAGCTTGACTGAGCATGGTTCCCCAACAAACGAAAGTGACACGAATGAGCGCCGACAAGCAGACCAGCTGGTCCTACACGGAGGGGCTGCCCTTCGAGGACGAGGTCCTGCTGCGCGCGCGGGAGCGCTCCTACGAACTGGGAGTTTCGCCCGTCTCAACCGGCGTCGGCGCTGCCCTGACGGTTCTCGCCGCAGCGTCCAAGGCCCAGACTGTGGTGGAAGTGGGCACCGGTGCCGGGGTCTCCGGTGTCTGCCTGCTGCGGGGTCTGGGACGCCAGTCCGTCTTGACCACCATTGATTCCGACGTCGACCATCTTCGGGCGGCGCGTGAGGCCTACCGCGAAGCCGGCGTGGCCGGTAACCGGACCCGCACCATCTCGGGCCGTGCCGCTGAGGTCCTTCCCCGGCTCACCGACGGAGCCTACGACATGGTTTTCATCGACGCCGACAAGCCGTCTTTTCCGCTCTACGTGACGCAGGCCGTCCGCCTGCTCAAGCGCGGCGGACTGCTGGTGGTCAATGATGCCCTGGACCACGGGAAAGTCTCCGATCCGGCCATCCGCGAAGAGACCACCAACACCATGCGGAAAGTCGGAAAAGCGATCCGGGACAATGACGCTCTTGTTTCGTCACTGCTGCCCACCGGTGACGGCCTGCTGCTGGCGGTCAAGACCAGCTAGCGGTCCGGGACACCCCAGCGGCGGCGATCAGGGCCGGAGGCCGGGCAGGTTCCGAAGGAAACTGATCAGCAGCCTGGCTCCGAATCCGGTGGCACCCTTGGCGATCTCATGCCTGTCCGCACGAGCGCTCATCGGCCCGGCAATGTCCAGGTGCGCCCAGGGAACACCGTCAACGAACTTTTCGAGGAAAAGGGCGGCCACAATTGCCCCCGCACCGAACTTGAGCGCCGGCGGAGCCACATGCGCCACGTCGGCTGTCACCGAGTCAAGAGCGTAGTCATATTCATGGACAAGGGGCAGCGGCCAGACGCGGTCCCCCGAAGCCTCCCCCGCTTCCTCCAATGCATCCAGCAGAAGCTCAGTATTGGAGAACACTGCACCGTACTGCTGGCCCAGGCCCAGGGCTGCAGCTCCCGTCAGGGTGGCAATATCCACCAAAACGTCCGGGGCGAGGCCCGCGGCTGCATAGGCCAGCGCGTCGGCAAGGACCATCCTGCCCTCGGCGTCCGTGTTCCCGATCTCCACAGTCGTGCCGCCGTAAGTGGTGACAACGTCACCGGGCCGGTAAGCGGAAGCGCCGATGGCGTTCTCCGCCAGGGCCAGGATGCCCGTAACGCGGTGCGGCAGCTCCAGTTCGGCAGCGGCCTCCACAGCAGCCAGCACCACGGCTGCGCCGGCCATGTCCATCTTCATGGACATCATGGCGTCACGGGGCTTCAGCGAGATGCCGCCGGAATCAAAAGTGATCCCCTTGCCAACCAAGACAACGTGTTCCGCGGTCTCGGCGGAGGGCTGGTAAGTAACCTGCACCAGGCGCGGCGGATTCGCAGAACCGGATCCAACCGCAGTCAGGCCGCCGAATCCCTGCCGCAGGAGTTCGGTCTCCTCCAGGACAGTGATCTCCAGGCCCGCACGCTTCGCAACGGCACGGCTTTGTGCCGCCATCCAGGCGGGGGTTGCCACGTCGGGCGGAAGGTTGGTGAGATCCCTGGCCAGCCACACAGCCCGGGCGGTGATCTGCGCCTGGCGATGCGCATCTGAATCCAGCCCGGTGACTTCCATGGCGCGGGCCATGACAGGGCCGGCGGGCGTTTTTCCCTGGCGGGGTGCCTGGTATCCGCCCAGCAGGAAGCCTTCAAGAAAGGCCTGCTGCGCGGCGGGACCGAGTCCGTCAACCACCGCAGCGCGTATCCGGCGCGCACCTTTGGTGGCTCGGGCCAGTGCTGCTCCGGCACGGCGCAGGTTTTGGACGGATTCATCGCCGACGCCTACAAAAATCAGTTTGGCCGGCAGGTCAGCGGCCCTGTCCGACGGCGGTTCCACCAGCAGTGTTTCACCGGCTTTGCCGGTAACGCCGGCCGCGGCCGCGCGGGCAGCCACGTCCACGCCGTACCAGAGGGCTGTTTCCACGGCGCCCCGCCGGGGCTGCGGCGTGGGATGCAGCGACTCCTCGGAGTCCTCCCGCGACGAGGATTCAGGAGCTGCGGCCATGGCAACGGCCAGGACATCAACTTCTTCCTCAGGGGTGGGCCGCAGCCCGGTGCCGGCGGTGGGGGCACCGGCACCGGTCAGCAGCTGATCCACCGCTGTCACCGCCGTCATGGCAATGCCAGACAAATCGGTCCCCGGAGCCTCCCCGGCGGAAGAGGTGGCTGGTGAGGATCCTTTGGGGAGTCGCTGCATTGGTTTCGCTTCCTAGCTCGTGGCGCCCAGCAGGCAATCCTTGAGCTTGCCGGCTTCCTCAGCATTGAGTTCGACGACGAGCCGTCCGCCGCCGTCGATCGGCACCCGCAGGATGAGGCTTCGCCCCTCCTTGGTGATTTCCATAGGTCCGTCACCCGTACGCGGTTTCATCGCTGCCATGTTCCAGTTCCCCTTTCACAGTGCGCTGCGGGCTACCCCCCAGTCACACATGTAACCTCTGTCGCACGGCCTAAGACCTGCTCCGGCGGCAATTGCCTTCATTATTCCGCACAAACATCATCCAAACGAAATTTCTTGTGTTCCGCGCCACAATCCTAGGGGGGATAATCCCCTCCGCCCGGAAGCGGAGTCCAGCGCCAGAGCCACGCCACCCAGACAATCTGCAGCACCAGGAAGGCCATTGCGACCGCGGTCCGGTAGGCCCGGGAACTGCTCAGGGACGCCAGGGCCAGCCCCAGCGGGAACAGCGGCAGCAACAACCGGAACGTACTGGTCAGCGGATTCAGGAAGGCCAGCAGGTACAACACATAGGCGGCACACCACACCTGCATTTCCACGCCGAGCCGGCGCACAGGCTCGGAATTGAGGCACAGGACGGTGAGAGCCACCAGGGCGATCAGCGCCACCGGCCCCATGACCGGCCCAAAGAGCCGCTCCGCCTCGACAAACCACGGTTTGAAAACCAGCAGGGTGTCTCCCCGCCAGGCCGTTTCCGTGTCCGTGTAGGCACCCGCTTCCCCGGTGTACCACCACGCCAGCGCGGGCCAGGCGAGGGCGCCGGCTCCGGAGGCCATTCCCAAGACCACCATCCGCCATGCCTCGGCCGGCGGGAAGGCTTCCTTCCGGCGCAGTATCCAGCGGCGCACAAACAGGATCCCCATCATCAGGGCAAAAGCGACACCCACCGGCCGGGACAGGCACATCACCAGAACCACCGGCACGGCGGACAGGTAGCGGCGGGTGATCAGCAGGTACAGCGATGCCGCCAGCAGCAGCAGGTTCAGCGACTCCGCATAGGGAACCTGCAGGATCGGGGATACCGGGTTGACCGCCACAAACACCACACCCCAGAGGGCGGTGCCGGACGAAGCCCGCAGCGCGAAAAGCCGGTACACCATCAGAGCGGCGCCGAATCCGGCGGCGGTGGCCACTATGGGTGCGAGGACTTCCCAGCCCAGCCCGGTGACGGCTGCGAGCGCCCGGACCAGTCCCGGAAAGAGAGCGTAGAACGCCCACTGGTTCTCCTGCGCCCGGCCCGTTTCATCACGGGGGATTTCGGACGGGTAGCCGCCGGCGAAAATGCGCTGGTACCACTCGCTGTCCCAGGCACCAATGAACTGCAGGTACGAGGGCGTTCCCTCCCATCCCCACGGGTTCAGTCCCTGCTGCGCCGCTACGGCAACGAACACCGTGAACGAAAACAAGCGCGCCGCCGCCCAGACGGCCAGGACCTTGATGTACCAGGGCCAGCGGCTGAAGGCCGCGGCCAGGCGCGCTGATGCCCGCACCAGCGCGGTGTTGGCGGCCGACGCCGGACGGGTGTCCCCCTGCCGGGCCGCGCTATCCGCCATTGCGGACCCAGCAGCTTGCCAGATGGTCATTGACATACCCGGTGGCCTGCAGCATCGCGTAGGCAGTGGTGGGTCCCACGAAGCGGAAACCGCGCTTTTTCAGGGCCTTTGCCAGCGCAGCGGACTCCTCGGTGATAGCCGGAACGTCGGAAATGGTCTGTGGTGCGGGCCGCTGCGGGTCAGGGCGGTGTGCCTCAAGCAGCGTTTCCAGGCTCTCCCCTGCCGGCAGGTCCAGGAGTGCCCGGGCGTTGGCGATGACGGCGTCGATCTTTGCCCGGTTACGGACTATTCCCGCATCATTCATCAGCCGTGTCCGATCCTCGTCCGTAAACCGTGCCACGGCCGCAGGATCGAAGCCTGCAAAGGCACGGCGGAACGCTGGCCGCTTACGCAGGATCGTGATCCAGCTCAATCCCGATTGGAACGCCTCCAGGCTCAGGCGCTCAAAAAGGGCTGCCTCGCCGGTGACCGGGCGGCCCCATTCCTCGTCGTGGTACTGCTGATAGTCGGGGCTGCTGACGGCCCAGGGGCAGCGCAAAAGCCCGTCGGAACCTGCCACAGTGCTCATGACGGCATCCCCGGTTCCTGCCGCGCGTCGTTCCGCGGCCGCGGCGGAACCTTTCCAGGAGCCTGCACGGCAGCCAGAGCGGCGTCCCTTTCCGCCAGCGCCTCTTCCAGACGCGCCAGGACAGCGTCCACCTGGTCCATCCGGTAACCCCGGAACGCCACCGAAAATCTCAGCCGCCCAAGGTCAGCAGGCTGCACGTCCTCCGGCAGGAGGACCGGAGGCAGCCTTGGATCCGGTTCCGCCAAGCCGGGATCCCCCGCCGATGCGGGCTCCCCGGGCGCCGTCCCGGGTCTGCGGAAAGTCGGAAGCCCGGTAGCGGCAAGCGCCACTGCACCTGCTGCGAGAACGGCCACGAAAATTAGGAAGGTTGTCACAGGACCATCGTGCCAGAGAGCACTCCGTGCTCCCCCACCGGAAGCCGGTCCGTTAGGGCGAGACGTGTCCGGCGCTGTCGGTAATCATCAGTTCCACGGCTTCCGCCGGATCATCCACGATATGGATCAAGGCGAGGTCCTTCTCGGAGATCATCCCCTCGGCCAGCAGCGTGCCCTTGACCCAGTCCATCAGGGGACCCCAGAAGTCCGTGCCGATCAGGACAATCGGGAAGGACGTCACCTTCTGCGTCTGGACCAGTGTCATGGCTTCGAAGAGCTCGTCCATGGTTCCGAAGCCGCCCGGCAGGACGATGAACCCCTGCGCGTACTTTACGAACATGGTCTTCCGCACGAAGAAATACCGGAAGTTGATTCCCAGATCCACCCAGTCGTTCAGACCGGTTTCGAAGGGAAGCTCAATGCCCAGGCCAACAGACAGGCCGTCCGCCTCAACCGCGCCCTTGTTCGCCGCCTCCATCGACCCCGGGCCGCCGCCCGTGATGACGGCCAGCCCCTCTGCCGCGAGCAGCCGCCCCACTTCCTCGCCGAGCTTGTAATACGCAGACCCCGGCATGCTGCGGGCGGAACCAAAGACGCTGACAGCCGGCCCAAGCTCCGAAAGGCTGCCGAAACCCTCCACAAATTCGCTCTGGATGCGCAGCACCCGCCACGGATCCGTGTGCGTGAAGTGCGTCTGGTCCGAAGAGTCGAGCAGGTACTGGTCCGACTGCGGCGCACGGGCCTGCGCCCTGCGCAGTTCCACCGGTCCGCGTTTGCGGGGGCTGTTATCCCGGCCCCGGGAGCTCTTGTCGCTGAATTCCATAATTCAAGGGTAGCCACATGTGTGTTCCGGCCCTCACATGACTCCCCCGGTACGTTTGGTTGCTCTTGCGTCACGATTATCGGCGTTTTGTGGACTCTGACACATTTCGGACACATTCGTTGGCTATCTTCTTCTTATGACCCGTGACACAACCGAAGGCGCAACGCCTGATTCCGCCGCACCTCTTGTCTCACTCAAGAACGTCAACAAGCACTTTGGCGAGCTGCATGTTCTGCAGAACATCAACCTCAATGTGGCCCGCGGTGAAGTGGTCGTAGTGATCGGGCCCTCCGGTTCCGGAAAATCGACGCTCTGCCGTGCCATCAACCGGCTGGAGACGATTGACGACGGCGAGATTGCCATCGACGGCAAGGTGCTGCCCGCCGAAGGAAAGGCACTGGCAAAACTCCGCGCCGACGTCGGCATGGTGTTCCAGTCCTTCAACCTGTTTGCCCACAAGACAATCCTCGACAACGTGTCCCTTGGCCCGGTCAAGGTCAAAGGCATGAAGAGTGCCGAGGCAAAGGCACTCTCGATGGAACTGCTGGAGCGGGTGGGCGTTGCCAACCAGGCCAACAAACTGCCGGCGCAGCTTTCCGGAGGCCAGCAGCAGCGCGTGGCCATTGCCCGGGCCCTGGCCATGAAGCCCAAGGTCATGCTCTTCGACGAGCCCACCTCGGCCCTCGATCCCGAAATGATCAACGAGGTGCTGGACACCATGGTCAGCCTGGCCAAGGAGGGCATGACCATGATCGTGGTGACCCACGAAATGGGATTCGCCCGCAAGGCGGCTGACCGCGTCATCTTCATGGCTGACGGACAGATTGTCGAAGAAGCCACCCCCGAAGAGTTCTTCACCAACCCCAAGAGCGACCGGGCCAAGGACTTCCTCGGCAAGATCCTTTCGCACTAGACCGTCCACAGCAGTACCGGCAGTACCGCAGTACCGGGGTTTCACCAGTTGGGGGAAATCCTTATGAGGCTAGGTGCCCCGTCCACCGGAGCACCGCAATGCAAGGAGAAATCATGCGCAAGACCCGTTACGCCGCAGCAGCCATGGCTGCCGTGGCTGCCCTGACCCTGTCCGCCTGCGGCGGGGATTCCGGCTCCGATTCCGGCAGCACCGAAGGTGCCGGAGAGAAGATCCGCATCGGTATCAAGTTTGACCAGCCCGGCGTCGGCTTCAAGGACGGTAACGACTACACGGGCTTCGACGTTGACGTCGCCAAGTACGTGGCCAATGAGCTCGGCTACCCCGAGGACCAGATTGAGTTCATCTCCACGCCTTCCCCGCAGCGCGAAAACATGCTCGAAAATGACCAGGTGGACATGATCCTGGCGAGCTACTCCATCACGGATACCCGCAAGGAAAAGATCGCCTTTGCCGGCCCCTACTTCGTTGCCGGCCAGGACCTGCTGGTTCCCACCGACAGCGAAATCGGCGGCCCCGACGAGCTCGACGGCAAGAACCTGTGCTCAGTCTCCAGCTCCACCTCCGCCCAGAAAATCAAGGACAACTACGCCGCCGGCGTGAACCTGCTGGAGCAGCCCAGCTACGCCGAGTGCGTGACCGCCATGCAGGGCGGCTCCATTGATGCCGTCACCACTGACGACATCATCCTCGCCGGCCTGGCGTCCACGGACGCCAACAAGGGCAAGTTCAAGGTCATCGGAAACACCTTCTCGGAGGAGCGCTACGGTGTGGGCCTTCCGAAGGAAGACGGACTCGTCAAGTGCGAGGACATCAACACCGCGATCACCAAGATGGTCGAAGAGGGTGCCTGGGAAGAAGCCATCAAGAAGAACACCGAGGGCGTCGACTACACCTTCAACGCCGCGCTGAACCCGCCGGAGACAGACGCCTGCGCCTAACCGCCACCCCGGTGCCGCGGCACCGTTTCGTTCCACCCCGGCGCCGGGAGAGCCTTCAGCTTTCCCGGCCCGGGCTTCGTCCACCATAAAGAGGTGAAACATGGAGGGTTTTACTGCCCTCTTCGAGCAGTACGACGTCGTCGGCGCTTTCTGGGTCAACATCCAGCTCGCGTTCTGGGCGGCTCTCTGGTCGCTGATACTCGGCACCGTCCTGGCGCTGATGCGGATCTCGCCGATCCCCAGCCTGCAGTGGTTCGGTGCCGCCTACGTGAATATCTTCCGGAACACTCCGCTGACCATCATCATGGTGTTCGGTTCACTGGCACTCTGGTCACAGCTGAACGTCAGCCTGTCTTCGGACTTCAACACCAACTTCTTCCGTCTGGCTGTACTCTCACTCACCGTGTACCACGCAGCCTTCTTCTGTGAAGCCATCCGCAGCGGCGTCAATACCGTTCCGCTGGGACAGGCCGAAGCTGCCCGTGCCATCGGTCTGGGGTTCTTTGCGGCGGCGCGGATCATCATCATGCCGCAGGCCTTCCGGGGCGCCATCGCGCCGATCGGCAACGTGCTGATCGCCCTGGTGAAAAACACCACCGTCGCCGCCACAGCCGGTGTTGCAGTGGAAACCTCCAGCACGATGAAGACCATGATCGAGTTCTATCCCAACCTGATGACACAGATCTTCCTGACCTTTGCCATTGGCTACGTCATCATCGTTATCCCCATCGGCCTGCTTACCACCTGGGCTTCGAAGAAACTGGCGGTGGCACGATGACACAGAACGTCCTGTTTGACGCCCCGGGTCCCAAGGCCCGGCGCAACATTCGAATCGCAAACATCCTGGGTGTCCTGCTGGTGGCGGCACTGCTCTGGTTCGCTGTCTCCGGCCTGGCGGAGAAGGGCCAGTTCGAGGCCGCCAAGTGGACGCCGTTCCTGGAATGGAGCACCTGGCAGTACTATCTCCTGCCCGGTCTGCTCTCCACCCTCAAGGCTGCCGCCGTAGCAGTGGTGGCGTCCATCGCTTTCGGCCTGCTCTTCGGTATCGGCCGGCTTTCACCCTTCAAACCCATCAGGTGGGTCTGCGGCATTGTGGTGGAATTCTTCCGAGCCGTTCCCGTGCTGCTGATGATGGTGTTTTTCTACCAGTTCCTCTCCAAGTCCACCCCGGTGGACTCGGCACAGGTTCCGTTTTGGGCCGTGGTGATTGCCCTGACCCTGTACAACGGTTCGGTCATCGCCGAACTGGTACGCTCCGGTGTCTTTGGCCTGCCGAAGGGCCAGCGCGAGGCAGGCCTTGCCATCGGGCTGACCCCGGGCCAGTCGCTGCGCAGCATCGAGATGCCGCAGGCCCTGGTTGCCATGCTGCCGGCGCTGCTAAGCCAGTTTGTGGTCATCCTGAAGGACTCAGCGCTGGGTACCTTCATCGGTTACACGGAACTGCTTGAGTACGCGCGTCGCCTGGCCAGCGGCGAAGGCAACATCCTGCCGGCACTGCTGGTCACCGCGGCGATCTTCATCCTCCTGAACTGGCTGCTGACCTTCGCCGCCCAGCGTCTTTCACGCCGTCTGGGCGCGCGTGCCGGCAAGGTGCTGAAGATCGAGGACACCATCGAGCCCGAAGGCATTGAGGCTCCGGCTCCGGCCAAGTAGCTGCCGGAACCGGCATAAAGAAGGGGAGGATCGGCACCGCCGGTCCTCCCCTTCTTTATGCTGTGCCTCTGTATGCTCGGCGCAGCCTCAGCTCAGCCAGGTCCGCAGCGCGGCCAGGCAGGCCCGCACAGCCGCCGCCTCAACGTGCTCGTTGTCCGTATGCGCCAGCAGGGCGTCCCCGGGACCGAAGTTCACGGCCGGGATGCCCAGGGCGCTGAACCGGGCAACGTCGGTCCAGCCGTACTTGGGTTTGGGTTCCTGCCCGACGACGGCGACAAAACTCGCCGCGGCAGTCCGGTCCAGTCCCGGCCTGGCACCGGCGGCGGCATCCGTGCGGACCAGATCGATGCCGGACAGCAGGTTACGGACGTAGGCCTCGGCCTGTTCCACCGATTTGTCCGGGGCAAAGCGGTAGTTGATTTCCACGGTGGCTGCATCCGGAATGACGTTCCCGGCGGTTCCGCCCCAGATCTTGACGGCGTTCAGCGATTCCCGGTACTCCAGCCCCTCCACGGAGACGGTGGCAGGTTCATGGTCCCGCAGCCGGGTCAGGATTTCCGCTGCTGCGTGGATGGCGTTCTCCCCCATCCAGGCACGGGCGGAATGCGCGGCCCGGCCGGTGGTGGTGGCATGGAAGCGCATGGTGCCGTTGCAGCCGCCCTCCACCGTGCCGTTGGTGGGCTCCAGCAGTACGGCGAAGTCTGCTTCCAGCCAGTCCGGGAAGCTCTCCTGGAGCCGGCCCAGACCGGACAGCGACGCTTCCACTTCTTCATGGTCATAAAAGATGAACGTTACGTCCCGTGTCGGGTTGGCCAGCTCTGTGGCCAGCGCCAGCTGAACGGCCACCCCGCCTTTCATATCCGTGGCTCCGCGGCCGTACAGCACCTCGCCGTCCCAGGAGGAGGGAACGGTTCCGCGCGAGCCCGGGACAGTGGGCAGCGGAACGGTGTCCAGGTGCCCGGCGAGGATCACCCGTTCGGCGCGGCCCAGCGACGTGCGCGCCATGATGGAGTCGCCGTCGCGCACCACTTCCAGGTGCGCCAGGGTGCGCAGCGCAGCCTCCACGGCGTTGGCCAGCTCCGTCTCATTGCCGGACACGCTTTCAATGTCCATCAGGTCTGCGGTCAGCAGGGCAACGTCGCGGGTCAGGTCCAGGGTGCGGGATGGCGTTTGAGTCATGTCTCCACCCTACCGATCCCATGCCTGGGTGCCGGAAGCAACCCCTGCGCCCGCGTCCGGCGGACACCAATCGGTAGACTTGAATCCATGACTTCAAGCTCCTCCTCCCCCACTGCCCGCATCGCCTCCGGCCTCGGCCTGGCCACGATCACCGACGACGGCACAGTGCTGGATGTCTGGTACCCCCGGCCCGTGCTCGAAGCCCGGGACGCGGCCGCTTCGGCTGACGCCAATTCCCTTGCTGCAGAGCTGGAAGCCGCAGCCGCCGCCATGACCGATTCCGAGCGCGGCACGCACGGCGAGGTCCTGCGCACCGAGATTGACCTCGACGCGGCGCCGGCGGATACCGCCGATGCCTACCTGCGCCTGCATCTGCTCTCCACCCGCCTTGCCGCGCCCAACACGCTGAACCTGGACGGCATCTTCGGCAAGCTGCCCAACGTTGTCTGGACCAACTTCGGGCCGTGCGCGGTCGAAGGCTTTGAGACGGTCCGCCTGCGGCTGCGGGCCCGCGGCCCGGTCACTGTGTACGGCGTGGACAAGTTCCCCCGGATGACGGACTACGTGGTTCCCTCCGGTGTGCGGATCGCCGACGCCGGCCGGGTCCGGCTGGGTGCGCACCTGGCCGAAGGCACCACGGTCATGCACGAAGGCTTCGTGAACTTCAACGCCGGAACACTGGGCGTCTCCATGGTGGAAGGCCGCATCTCCGCGGGCGTGGTGGTGGGCAACGGCACCGATGTGGGCGGCGGCGCCTCCATCATGGGCACCCTCTCCGGCGGCGGACGGGAAAAAATCACCCTTGGCGAGCGTGTGCTGCTGGGCGCCAACTCCGGCGTCGGCATCAGCATCGGCAATGAATCCGTCGTGGAAGCCGGCCTGTACATCACCGCCGGCACCCGGGTGGCCGTGCTGATTCCCGGTGAGGAGCCGCAGATCGTCAAGGCGGTGGAGCTCTCCGGCGTGCCCAATCTGCTCTTCCGCCGTAATTCCACCACCGGTGCGGTGGAGGCCCTCGCCCGCAGCGGCGCGAGTGTGGAACTCAACGACGCCCTGCACGCCAACTAGCACGTTCGCCCCTTGGCCTCCGACCCCAGCCGCCGGCGCAGCACCGGATTTGTTCCGGTGCTGCTGCTGGTGGTGCTCTTCCTGGCAGCAGTCACCGTGTACGCGGTCTCCGTCCTGCGGGATCCGGAAGACAAGAGGCCGGAACCCGCAGCCTGCACGGCCACAGCGGACGGTGTGGCCTACCATCTGACGCCCGCCCGGACGTCGACGGCGGCCCTGATCTCCGGGATCTCCGTTCGGCGGGGCATGCCGGCGCGCGCCGCCTCCATTGCCGTGGCCACAGCCATCCAGGAATCCGGGCTGCGGAACCTCGATTACGGGGACGACGCCGGACCGGACTCCCGCGGTTTGTTTCAGCAGCGACCGTCCCAGGGATGGGGCAGCGAAGAGCAGGTGATGGAGCCGGTGTATGCGGCAAATGCCTTCTACGACGCGCTGGAAAAGGTTCCGAATTACGCGGACCTCCCGCTGACGGTGGCGGCACAGACGGTCCAGCGCAGCGCTTTCCCTGACGCCTACGCCGATCACGAAGCCGAGGCCAAGGCCTTCGCTTCCGCCCTGACCGGGCACTCCCCCGCAGCGCTGACCTGCACCCTGGCTCCGCCGTCGTCCTCCGGCAACCCGGAAGCCGTCCTGACGGCAATGACCATCGTGTACGGGCCGGTGGAGGCAACCGTCGAAGGAGACCGCATTACGGTTGCCGGCAGCGGAACCTACGGCTGGTCCCTGGCTCAGTGGGCGGTTGCCAACGCCGAAGCCCTGTCGCTGGACTCCGTTGCCTTCGACGAACTGCGGTGGACGCGTGCAACCGGCTCCTGGGATCCCGCGCCCGCCCCGGACAACGCCGTGGTCCTTACGGTCCATCGGGCCGCTGAACAGTCCTAAACCGGTGCCCGCGACGGGATCCACTAGTCTGGAACCATGCGAATACTAGTTACCGGAGGCACGGGATACATCGGCTCCCACACGACACTGGCACTGCTGGAAGCGGGCCACGACGTAGTGGTCCTGGACAATTTGGCCAACTCGAGCGAGGAATCCCTGAAGCGGGTTCAGGAGCTGGCCGGACGCAGCGCGGTCTTCGTGCACGCGGATCTGCTGGACGAGGGCGCTGTTGACGGCGTATTCGCAGAGCACGGGATCGACGCCGTCATCCACTTTGCCGGCCTGAAGGCCGTCGGCGAATCCGTCGCGAAGCCGCTGTACTACTACCACAACAATGTGGGCGGCACCCTGAACCTGCTGCGGATGATGGACAAGCACAACGTCCGCACCCTTGTCTTCAGCTCCTCGGCCACGGTGTACGGCGCCAGCGAAGAAGTTCCGCTGACCGAGAAGATGCCCATGGACGCGGTGAATCCCTACGGCCGCACCAAGGAGCAGATTGAAGACATCCTGGCGGATCTGGGCGCTGCCGACGAGCGCTGGAATATTGCGCTGCTGCGCTACTTCAACCCCGCCGGCGCCCACGAGTCCGGCCGGATCGGTGAAGATCCCACAGGCGTGCCCAACAACCTGCTGCCGTTCGTTGCGCAGGTGGCTGTGGGCCGCCGGGAGAAGGTCATGGTGTTCGGCGATGACTACCCCACGGAGGACGGCACCGGCGTGCGGGACTACATCCATGTGGTGGACCTGGCCGCCGGACATCTCGCCGCACTGGAATACATCACCGTAAAGCCCGGCGTGCACCGCTGGAACCTGGGCACCGGCAACGGTTCCTCGGTCCTCCAGGTGCTGGCCGCCTTCTCCAAGGCCGCGGGCAGGGACATCCCGTATGAGATTGCTCCCCGCCGTCCCGGAGATGCCGCCGTCAGCTACGCGGATCCCTCAGCAGCCCTGGCAGACCTCGGCTGGTCCGCGCAGCGCACGCTGGATGCCATGTGCGAGGACCACTGGCGCTGGCAGAAGAACAATCCCCAGGGCTACGCCGCATCCTGACCCGCCGGCCCTGCCGGGCGAAACGCAAAAAGGCCCCCGGAATCCTGAACGGATTCCGGGGGCCTTTGCCGTTACTGTCCTGCCGCAGGCTTTGACGCTTAGCGTACGGGGTAGTTGCGCTCCAGGGAGCCGGTGTAAAGCTGGCGCGGACGGCCAATCTTCGTCTGCGGATCCAGCATCATTTCACGCCACTGGGCGATCCAGCCCGGCAGGCGGCCGATGGCGAACAGTACCGTGAACATCTTCTCCGGGAAGCCCATGGCCTTGTAGATCAGGCCGGTGTAGAAGTCCACGTTCGGGTACAGCTTGCGTTCGATGAAGTAATCGTCCGCCAGGGCCTTCTCTTCGAGGCGCATGGCGATGTCCAGCAGCTCGTCGTTGCCGCCGAGCTTGGCCAGGATGTCGTGGGCCGTGGCCTTGACGATCTTCGCGCGCGGATCGTAGTTCTTGTAGACGCGGTGTCCGAAGCCCATGAGCTTCACGCCGTCTTCTTTGTTCTTGACCTTCTCCATGAAGGTTTCCGGAGCCATGCCCGTGGACTTGATCTCACGGAGCATGTTCAGCACGGCCTCGTTGGCGCCGCCGTGCAGCGGTCCGGACAGGGCGCTGATCCCGGCGGAAACGGAGGTGAACATGTTGGCACCGGCGCTGCCGACCAGACGGACAGTGGAGGTGGAGCAGTTCTGCTCGTGATCAGCGTGCAGGACCAGCAGCTGATCCAGTGCCTTGACCAGGTCCGGATCAATCTCGTACGGCTCGGCCGGAAGACCGAAGCTCAGGCGCATGAAGTTTTCCACGAGGTTCATGGAGTTGTCCGGGTAGAGCATCGGCTGGCCGAGGCTCTTCTTGTGCGCGTAGGCAGCGATGACCGGAAGCTTGGCCATCAGGCGGATGGTGGAGAGTTCCACCTGCTCCTCGTCAGACGGGTCCAGGGAGTCCTGGTAGAAGGTCGACAGGGCGCTTACGGCCGAGGACAGCACCGGCATCGGGTGGGCATCGCGCGGGAAACCGCCGAAGAAGCTCTTGAGGTCTTCGTGCAGCAGCGTGTGCCGGCGGATCCGCTGATCAAAGTCTTCCAGCTGGGCCGGGGTGGGGAGTTCTCCGTAGATCAGGAGGTAAGACGTCTCCAGAAAGCTTGATTGCTTGGCCAGCTGCTCAATCGGGTAGCCGCGGTACCGCAGAATTCCGGCGTCACCGTCAATGTAGGTAATGGCGGACTTCGTGGATGCGGTGTTCATGAAGCCCGGGTCAAAGGTGACGGTTCCGGTCTGTTTCAGCAGTTTGGAGACATCAAAGCCGCCATTGCCTTCCACCGCGTCAACGCGGGGAAGCTCAAGGCTGTCTTCGGTGTTTTCCCCATAGCGCAGCTGTGCACTGGGACGCTCAGTCATTAAGTCTCCTTCAGGAGTTTGAAGAAACCAGAGCTATGGGCCCCGCTGGTTCCGGGCCACCCATAGGGTCAATTCCGCTAGATCTATTTACGCAAAACGCTACACTTTAGCCGGGCTTTAGGACTAATCGGCGGCCGGGTTGTTGTCTAAGCGAAACATATAACCCGCCCGGCCCCGGGTTTTCCGCGAAGGGTTTATCCGCCGGCAGCGGTCAGACGCCGGGCGGCGGCTGCCACGCGCTCATCCGAACCGGTCAGCGCAATCCGGACAAAGCCGTCACCGGCGCTTCCGTAAATGCCGCCCGGTCCTGACACAATGCCCAGCTTCGCCAGCCGCTCCACTGTCGTCCAGGTGTCCTCGCCCGCGGTTGCCCACAGGTACAGCCCAGCCTCGGAATGATGGATCTGCAGCCCAAAAGCTTCCAAGGCGGGAACCAGGAGTTCTCTCCGCTTCCGGTACAGGTCCTTCTGCATTGCCACGTGGGTGTCATCCCCCAGCGCTGCCTCCATGGCGGCCTGCACGGGGGCGGGCACGATCATGCCGGCGTGTTTGCGGCTGTTGACCAGGTTGGCCATGATGGCTCCGTCACCGGCCACGAAAGCGGCACGGTAACCGGCCATGTTCGACTGCTTACTCAACGAGTAGACGGAGAGCAGCAGCTCATTGCTGCCCCCGCTGACGGCGGGATCCAGGATGCTCGGCACCGGAGACCCTCCACGCGAGGGATCCCAGGAGCCCCAGCCCAGCTCCGCGTAGCACTCGTCAGAGGCAACCACCGCTCCGAGGGCTCTCGAGGATTCCACCACTGAGCGCAGTGAGGCCGCTGAGCGGACAATTCCGGTGGGATTGCCGGGCGAGTTGACCCAGACCAGGCGCACCCGGGCACGGACCTCTTCGTCGAGCTCCTCCAGATCATCGGCGGCCACCGCGGTGGCGCCGGCCAGGACAGCACCCATGTCATAGGTGGGGTAGGCAACCGTGGGGCGGACGACGACGTCGCCCTCGCCCAGTCCCAGCAGCAGCGGCAGCCAGGCCACCAGTTCTTTGGAACCGACCGTGGGCATAATGTCCTGCGGATTCAGGTTCGGAACTCCGCGGCGCCGTGCGTACCAGGCAGCTATCGCTTCGCGGAGGGACTGCGTGCCGTGGGTGGTGGGGTAACCGGGCGCATCAGCGGCCGCTGCCAGGGCTTCACGAACGAGCGTTGGAGTGGGATCAACCGGGGTTCCGATGGACAGGTTCACCGCCCCGTCAGGGTGCTGTGAGGCCAGTTGCACGTAAGGAGCCATGGCTTCCCACGGGTACTCCGGCAGATTCAGCCCAAAGGTGCGGGACGGAACGGAGCTCATGCCTCTTGGTTCTGCGGAGGCAGCACGGCGATGATCGGGTGGTCCTTGTGCGTGTTGCCGATCTTGGCAGCTCCGCCCGGGGAGCCCAGGTCATCGAAGAACTCAACATTGGCCTTGTAGTAATCGGCCCATTCCTCGGGAGTGTCGTCCTCGTAGTAAATGGCCTCAACGGGGCAGACCGGCTCGCAGGCACCGCAGTCCACGCACTCGTCGGGGTGGATGTAGAGGGAGCGTTCACCTTCATAGATGCAATCCACCGGGCATTCCTCGATGCATGCCTTGTCTTTTACATCTACGCATGGCTGCGCAATTACGTACGTCACGTCCCTTGCCTTCCTGATCTGCGGACCGTCCCGGACGGGAAAAATCCACGAAGTGTTGGTTCCACGTTAGTAGCCCGAACCATTATCTCCCAGCCGGACCCTGCCCGCGTACCATTGAACGGTGAACGTTTCGAGCCCTGCGGCCGTCCTCCGGTCCCTTCCCGACGGCGCCCGCGTGGTGGTCCGTTACCGCATAGACGGCGGTTTCACGGATGTGCTGGGCTATTTGCTGGAGGCCACGGAGGAGTCCGTTACGGTGGCGGGCCGGCGGGAAAACGTCACGGTTCCCTGTGCACTCATTACGGCAGCCAAGCAGGTACCTCCGCCGCCGGAGCGCCGTGCACCGCGGCGCTGACCGCCGAGCCTGTGACCCGCTGAGGCCGCTTAAACGAAGGAAGGCCGCCGCGGTGTCCCGCGGCGGCCTTCCTTTGGTTTTCTAATCTTCCTGCTGCGCCCCGGCGCGGCGGGCCTTGGCCAGCACACGCGAGGTGATCAGCAGGGCGGCAATGGTCGCCAGTGCCTGCCCGAACAGCCAAATCCGTCCGGCCAGGACAATCCCCGGCTGCTCCTCCAGAATGGTTCCGGTGATGATCAGCGGAGTGTCCCAGAGGTCAAGGGTGAACAGGCCCAGCACCACGTAGGCCAGCAGCCCCGCTGCCGCGCTCCACAGCGCCGCACCGGCCCAAAGCCCGGCAAACACCGTGGCCGCACAGCTAAGCACTAAGGCAGCCGCCGCCCCCAGGGGAAGCGGAGTGTCTCCGATGTAGAGGATCTGGGCGTGCAGCCCGGTTCCCAGCACGGAGGCCAGCAGACCGCCAAGCACAGCTGCCAGCGGGCCCCGCCAACGCGGGGCCCGGCTCAGCGGCACTGTTGCCGAACTAATGGGATTAGCTCTTGGCGCGTGCGCGGGTGACCTTGGCACGCTCGGAGGCACCCAGGACCAGCTTGCGGATGCGGATGGACTCCGGAGTAACCTCAACGCACTCGTCTTCGCGGGCGAATTCGAGGGACTCTTCCAGCGTCAGCTTGCGCGGCGGGGTCAGGTTCTCGAAGGTGTCCGAGGAAGCGGCGCGCATGTTGGTGAGCTGCTTTTCCTTGGTGATGTTCACGTCCATGTCATCGGCGCGTGAGTTCTCACCAACGATCATGCCCTCGTAGACCTCGGAGGTGGGCTCCACGAAGAAGGAGCCGCGTTCCTGCAGCTTGATCATCGCGAACGGCGTGACGACGCCGGAGCGGTCCGCAATCAGGGAACCGTTGGTGCGGTACTCGATCGGACCGGCCCAGGGCTCGTAGCCCTCGGCGATGGAAGCGGAGATACCGGCACCGTGGGTTTCCGTCAGGAAGCGGGTGCGGAAGCCGATCAGGCCACGGGCGGGAACGATGAATTCCATGCGAACCCAGCCGGTGCCGTGGTTGGCCATATTGACCATGCGGCCCTTACGGGCGGCCATCAGCTGCGTGACGGCTCCGAGGTATTCCTCGGGTACGTCGATGGTCATGTGCTCCATCGGCTCGTTGACCTTGCCGTCAATGATCTTGGTAACAACCTGCGGCTTGCCGACGGTCAGTTCGAAGCCTTCGCGGCGCATCTGCTCCACGAGGATGGCCAGGGCGAGCTCGCCGCGGCCCTGGACTTCCCAGGCATCCGGACGCTCGGTCGGAAGGACCTTCAGCGAAACGTTACCGATCAGTTCCTTGTCGAGGCGGTCCTTGACCTGGCGGGCGGTGACCTTCGCACCCTTGACCCGGCCGGCCAGCGGCGACGTGTTGATACCGATGGTCATGGAGATGGCCGGATCGTCAACGGTGATCAGCGGCAGCGGCTTGGGGTTGTCAACGTCGGTCAGGGTTTCACCGATGGTGATGTCCTCGATACCGGCAACGGCAACAATTTCACCCGGACCGGCGGATTCGGTCGGTACGCGGTCCAGGGCCTTGGTGGCCAGGAGCTCGGTGATCTTAACGGTCTTCATGGTGCCGTCGGCGCGGGCCCACGCAACGGTCTGGCCCTTGCGGAGGGTGCCGTTGAAGATGCGCAGCAGTGCCAGGCGGCCCAGGAACGGGGATGCGTCAAGGTTGGTGACGTGAGCCTGGAGGACGCCCTCGGGATCGTACGTGGGAGCCGGGATGTGATCGATGATGGTCTGGAACAGCGGTTCCAGGTTGTCGTTGGCGGGAGCTTCGCCGTCGGCCGGCTGTTCCAGGGAAGCTGCGCCCACGCGGGCTGCAGCATAGACAACGGGCACGTTTAGGACGAGGTCCAGGTCCAGGTCCGGAACTTCGTCCTGAAGGTCGGAAGCAAGGCCCAGGAGCAGGTCCATGGCTTCGCTGACGACCTCGTCGATGCGGGAGTCGGGACGGTCGGTCTTGTTGACCAGGAGGATGACGGGCAGCTTGGCGGCCAGCGCCTTGCGCAGCACGAAACGGGTCTGCGGCAGCGGGCCCTCGGAAGCGTCAACGAGCAGCACAACGCCGTCCACCATGGACAGGCCGCGCTCCACCTCGCCACCGAAGTCGGCGTGGCCGGGGGTGTCGATCACGTTGATGGTGATGGTTTCACCCTTGGCAGCCGGGCCGTTGTAGAACACTGTGGTGTTCTTGGCCAGGATGGTGATGCCCTTTTCGCGCTCCAGGTCACCGGAGTCCATCACGCGTTCTTCCACGTTTCCGTGGGCGGCAAACGAGTTCGTCTGCTTCAGCATGGCGTCGACGAGAGTCGTCTTACCGTGGTCAACGTGGGCCACAATCGCAACGTTGCGGAGATCGCTTCGTACTGCGGTATTTACAGCCGTGTTGGTTTCTGACATGCGTGAGGACTCAATTCATAGGAGATAAGTTCGAAGGTGGTGCACAGTAGCCCAGTCGTGTGACCGGGCTAATCCGGCCGTTCTGTACGAATCCCGCTCTGCACGTATGCTCCGTAAGAATGTACCGAAGGCGCCGCCGTCAGCGGGCACGCTAATATTCTAGTCCGAAGACCATAAGTTCCCTAATGGACCCGATTTGTCCCCGCCGCTGCGGGGATCCTGACGCACGGAAGGCAGGCCGCCCGCGGGCAGCCTGCCTTCCGCCGGTATCGGGAAATACCCTAGGCAACTTCCGGAGGAAGCATCAGCCCGGCACCCGGGATGGCCGCCAGGAGCGCCTTCGTGTATTCCTGCTGCGGATTGTCGAAGACATCGTCCGTGGACCCGGTTTCGACGATCCGGCCCTTCTGCATCACGCACACCTCGTCCGCGATCTGGCGGACCACGGCCAGGTCATGGGTGATGAACAGGTAGCTCAGCCCCAGTTCGGACTGAAGATCGGCCAGCAGGTTCAGGATCTGCGCCTGGACCAGGACGTCCAGGGCCGAAACAGCCTCATCACAAATGACCACTTCCGGGTCCAGCGCCAGTGCGCGGGCAATGGCCACGCGCTGACGCTGTCCGCCCGACAGCTCGTTCGGGTAGCGCCGCATCATCGATGCCGGCAGCGAGACCTGGTCCAGCAGCTCCCGGACCTTCTTCTCGCGGCTCTTGGAATTACCGATGCCGTGAACGCGGAGCGGTTCCTCGATGGTCCGGAAGATGTTGTACATCGGGTCCAGCGAACCGTACGGGTCCTGGAAGATGGGCTGCACACGGCGCCGGAAATCGAACATCCTCTTGCGGTTCAGAGTGGTGATGTCCACTCCGTCGAACAGGATCTGCCCCTCCGTTGCCTTTTCCAGCCCCAGGACCATCCGCGCCACCGTGGATTTGCCGGAGCCGGATTCGCCGACGACGGCGGTGGTGGTGCCGCGCGGAATCGTAAAGGACACGTCGTCGACGGCTTTGAAGTCGGTGGACTTGCCCAGCGCCCCGCGCAGCTTGAACACCTTGGAGAGCTGCTTCACCTCAATGACGTTCTCGGTCTTGACTCCGTCGGGATGTGCCGCGAGGAGTTCCGCCGAGTCATCCAGGCCCAGTGATTTGGCCGTCTCAATCCTCCGCGAGGCGAGCGAGGGCGCGGATTCCACGAGCTTGCGGGTGTACGGGTGCTGCGGGTTGGTGAGGATTTCCAGTGCGGGACCGGATTCCACCACCTGCCCCTTGTACATCACGACAACCTTGTGGGCGCGCTCGGCTGCAAGGCCGAGGTCATGGGTAATAAGCAGGACTGCAGTGCCAAGCTCGTCGGTCATGCGGTCCAGATGGTCCAGGATCTGGCGCTGCACCGTGACGTCCAGGGCCGACGTCGGCTCATCGGCGATGAGCAGCCGCGGCCGGCAGGACAGCCCAATGGCAATCAGCGCACGCTGGCGCATGCCGCCGGAGAACTCGTGCGGGTACTGGTTGGCCCGCTCCGCGGCGTCCGGCAGTCCGGCCTCGCTGAGCACCTGAGCAATATCCTTCGCGGTGTGCGGCAGTCCGTTGGCCTTCAGCGTCTCCTTGACCTGGAAGCCGATCTTCCACACGGGGTTCAGGTTGGACATCGGATCCTGCGGAACCATGCCAATGGAGGAACCGCGCAGCTCAACGATGCGCTTTTCGCTCGCATGGGTGATGTCTTCACCGTCAAAGATGATGCTGCCTCCGGAGACTGCACCGTTGGCGGGCAGAAGACCGATGGCGGCCAGCGCCGTCGTCGACTTTCCGGAACCGGACTCCCCCACGATCGCGACCGTTTCTCCGGGCATGATCGTCAGGTGGGCGTTGCGCACAGCCGGGACGTCGCCGTTGTTTGTCTTGAACGTAATGGCGAGGTCCCGCACTTCGAGCAGCGGCTTGGGCAACCCGTTCAGGGGCTGCGACTGGTCCATGGAATGCGTGGACATGGTTCCATCCTTAGTCATCGCTTACGCGACTTGGGGTCGAGCGCGTCCCGCAGGGCATCACCGAGCATGATGAAGGACAGCACGGTCAGCGACAGTGCAAGTGCCGGCCAGAACAGGGCCATCGGATTGGTGCGCAGGGAGGGCTTCGCGGAGAAAATATCGTTGCCCCAGGACATGACGTCCGGCGGCAGGCCAATGCCCAGGAAGGACAGTGTTGACTCGGCCACGATGAAGGTGCCCAGCGAAATGGTTGCGATGACGATGACCGGTGCCATCGCATTCGGAATGACGTGCTTGATCAGCGCGGACATCCGTGAGACGCCCAGCGACTGGGCTGCCGTGACGAAGTCCGCGTTGCGTATCTCAAGCACGGCGCCGCGCGTAATGCGGGCAACCTGCGGCCAGCCGAACGTGACCAGGATCAGGACGATGGTCCATACGTTGCGGTTCTCCCGGAAGAACGGAAGCTGCACCACAACAATGGCGCCAAGGATCATCGGCAGCGCAAAGAAGATGTCGCTGACGCGGGCCAGGATGGCATCGACCCAGCCGCCGAAGAAACCGGCAAGGGCGCCAATGACGCCGCCGACAACAACCACGCCGAGGGTGGCCAGCAGGCCGACCATCAGCGATGAGCGTGTTCCATAGACCACTCGGGCCAAAACATCGCAGCCCTGCTGGGTAAAGCCGAGCGGGTGGCCCGCAATCGGACCGCCGTCTGAATTGGCCAGCAGGCAGTTGTCGTTGGGCTGTTCGCTGGTGAAGATGCCGGGGAACAGTGCCACGACAATTACGGCCAGAAGCAGCAGGGCGCTGATGATGAACAGGGGCTGCTTGCGCAGGCTGCGCCAGGCTTCGCCCCAGATGCTGCGGGGCGCGCCGTCTGCGGTCGAGCTGTCAACGGGCTGGACCGGAGTCTCCTCCACGTCCGCTACAAAATGCTCGATCGGGTAGGGAGAGACCTTGCCGCGTGATGCGGGGGTCAGTGCTTTGTCATTCTCAGGCATATCGAATCCTCGGGTCCAGCCACGCGTACAGAAGATCTACCAACAGGTTGGCGAGGCAAAAAATCAGGATCAGCACGGTGACGATGGAGACGACCACCGGAGCTTCACCATTGAGCACGGCACGGTACAAAGTGTTGCCGACGCCGTTGACGTTGAAGATCCCTTCGGTCACGATCGCGCCGCCCATCAGGGCACCCAGGTCGGCACCCAGGAAAGTGGCAACCGGAATCATGGAGTTGCGGAGAATGTGCACCGTGACGACGCGCGGACGGCTCAGGCCCTTGGCCGTTGCGGTGCGGACATAGTCAGCGTTGGCGTTCTCAATCACGCTCGTGCGGGTAAGACGCAGCACATAGGCGAAGGAAACCAGGCCCAGCACAATGGCAGGCAGCAGCAACTCGGTGAAGGACGCGTCACCGCTCACGGTGGGGTTGGTCCAGGCGAGTTTGACGCCAAAGACGAACTGCATCAGGAAGCCGAGCACGAAGATCGGGACGGAGATGACCACCAGGGACACCACGAGAACCGTGGAGTCGAAGATCTTGCCCTTGCGCAGGCCGGCGAAGAGGCCGAAGACGATGCCGAAGACGGCTTCGAAGACGAGGGCCATGACGGCCAGCTTTGCGGTGGTCGGGAAGACCTCAGCGATGATGGTGGAGATCTCGCGGCCGGCGAAGTTTGTTCCCAGGTCGAAGGTCAGCACTCCCTTGAGGTACAGGAGGTACTGCATCCAGAACGGCTGGTCCAGGTTGTACTGGGCACGCAGTGATGCTTCGACGGCGGGGGTGCAGCCCTTATCGCCGCAGATAGCGGCCGTCGCGTCGCCGGGAAGGCTGAAGACCAGGAAGTAGAGAAGCAGTGTTGCACCCAGGAAAACGGGGATTAACTGCAGGAAGCGCCGAAGAACGTATCCGGCCATCAGATGTTTGCCTCTGGCACAGTGCGCACACGGGGGCGCTGGTTGGTGAAACTCATGTTAAGAGCACCTTTACATTGGAGCGGCCCAAGGGCCCGGCAGCGGTGTGCGGCCGGGCCCCCGAGCTGTGAGGAATTACTTGCCGGTGATGGCGTAGTACAGGGGTACGCCGTTCCAGCCGAACTCAACGTTGGTCACGTTGGTGCTCCAGCCGCCCTGGGCAACCTGGTACCACAGGGGGATGGCGGGAAGATCTTCGAGGAGCATTTCCTGCGCCTCGTTCATCTTCTCGTTGCCTTCTTCAACGGTGGATGCCGAGAGACCCTCGCTCAGCAGAGCGTCAAACTCGGGGTTCTCGTAACGTGCGTCGTTGGAGCCGGCTCCGGTGGCGTAGATCGGGCCGAGGAAGTTGTACAGCGACGGGTAGTCTGCCTGCCAGCCGGAGCGGATGGCTCCGGTGAGGACAGCGTCGCTGGCTTCGGTGCGGACTTCCTTGAACGTCGCGTACGGCTTGCCGGTGACCTCGATGCCGAGGTTGTTCTTGAGACCGTTGACTACGGCTTCAACCCAGGTCTTGTGGTCGCCCTTGTCCGCGTTGTACGCGATGGTCAGGGGCTGGGACTCGTCGTACGGCGAGATCTTCTCGGCTTCTTCCCAGAGTTCCTTGGCCTTTTCCGGGTTGAACTCCAGGTTTTCACTGCCGGGCAGGTCCGCGGAGTAGCCATCCAGCACGGGTGCTGTGAAGTCTTCCGCCGGGGTGCGGCCGTTGCTGAAGATCACCGAGGTGATTTCTTCGCGGTCGATCGCCATGGAGAGAGCCTGGCGGCGCAGCTTGCCGGCTTCACCGCTCCAGTTCTCCAGGTAGTAGGGGATGGCGATGGTCTGGTTGCCCGCGTACGGGGACTCGATGGAGCGTTCCTCGCCGAGGTCATTCTTGAAGTTCTTGACGTCTGACGTCGGAATGGTCTTCAGGACGTCCAGGTTGTTGGAAATCAGGTCCTGGTAGGCCGTGGTGTCGTTCTGGTAGATCTTGAACGTAATACCGGCGTTCTGGGCTTTCTGAGGTCCTTCGTAGGACTCGTTCGGGACCAGGTTGATCTCCTGGTTGTGCTCCCAGGCGCCTTCTCCGTCGAACTTGTACGGACCGTTGCCCACGGGGTTCTCACCGTAGGTCTTCGGGTCGGCAAGGGCTTCGGGGATCATCGGGTAGAACGCGCTGTAGCCCAGGCGCAGCGGCCAGTCGGACTCAGGCTGCTTCAGCGTGACCTCGAACGTGGTGTCGTCGATGACCTTCAGCCCGGACATGGTGTCAACTTCCGAGCCTTCGGCGCTGGCTTCGTCGTATCCCTCGATGCTCTCGAAGAAGTAGCTGGAGAGCTGGGCGTTCTTAGCCGCGGCGCCATAGTTCCAGGCATCCACGAAGGACGAAGCAGTTACCGGCGCACCGTTGCTGAAGGTTTTGCCTTCCTTCAGCTTGATGGTGTAGTTCTGCGCGTCTTCGGTCTCGATCGACTCGGCCATTTCATTCTGCGGCTTGCCGTCAGCGTCGTAGCTGATCAGGCCGGCAAAAAGCAGGTCCAGTACCGCCCCGCCGCCCACCTCATTGGTGTTCGTGGGGATCAACGGGTTCTGGGGCTCTGAGCCGTCGGCAATGATGACACGGCTGGTGTCACCTTCTGCGCCGGATTCCGAGGAACCATCTCCCCCGCCGCAGGCGCTCAGCGCCAGAACGGCCACGGCCGCGACGCTCAGCATTTTGGAAGTGCGTGTGAAGCGCATTCCGCCTCCTATGTTGTCTATGGGTGCCAACGTGTTGCGTCGGCATTGCGGCTCGCAGACAGTGAGCCGACTCACAAGGTCAAAAGCATATTGCTTTGGAGTACACCGTACTCACCACGGGGAGCCGTGATTGACTCCCGGGACGCCTCCGGCGGCCCATAGCAAGGCAAAAAGGTGCCCCTCGTCTGGAATTATATAGAAAGACATGTCGAGATAACGATTTGGCATACCCCTGACGTGTTACGACACAATGGTGTCCTTTTGCCCTCCGACCTGCCATTATGCCTACGGCCCCGGGGGCATGCCATGACCAACGTCACTACCGGGCTACGGACCACTCCCAGAAGTTCCACCACAGTCCGGTCTGGTTGGGCATGTATTCGACATGCTCGATGGTGTCCGCTGAAGCTTGCAGCCCCGGCACCTGATAGAGGGGCAGTCCGTAGCGCGCGTCCCAGATGAGCCGGTCTATCCGGGTCTGAAGGTCATCCCGGCGCTGGGCATCAGTCTCCGTCACGAGTTCGTCCATCAGCGCATCCGCTGCGGGACTGGAAAAACCGTTGAAGTTGGAGGCCGAGCCGGTCCGGAAGACCTGAGGCACGCCGGACACCCCGACCCCGGAGGCAGTCCAGCCAAAGATCGCAGCGTCATGGCTGTCCGTTCCCAGTTGTTCCGCCCAGTCAGAAGCGGAAAGTCCGCCGTCGACCACGGTGAACCCGGCTTCTGACGCTGACTCTTGAATCAGCTTGAACGCAGCCGCACGGTTGGTGTTGTCACGGTTGTAAAGGATGCGCACCTGGGGTGTGTCGCCGTCGAGCAAGTCTCGTGCACGGTCCAGATCCACCGCGGCGAACTCCCGGGAGCCGTTTGTTGCGGCTGCCTCTTCATAGGCGGACTGGTCGGTGAGGAACACTTCGGAGTCCAACGGCTTCGCCTCGGGCTGCAGCGGCTGCACGGTTGCCTCCACGATGGCTTGGCGCGGCACGGTATGAAGAAAGGCTTCGCGGACAGTCTTGTCTGCGAAGACGCCGTCGAACTTCAGGTCCAGATGGTCATAGGCAAGCTGGTTGCCCCGGTGCAGGTTGATGTTGCCCATCGACTCGAGTTCAGTCAGCGTGCCGCTGTCCGCCGGCGGAGAGATGATGTCCACGGTGCCGTCTTTCAGGGCTGCCGCCTGGCCGGAAGAGTCCTGGAGGAACCGCACCGTGATCCGATCCAGCTCCGGCTGGGGACCCCACCGGTAATCGTCGTTGCGCACCAGCGTCAGGGACGTCCCCGGTTCGATGCTCTGGACAATGTAAGGGCCGCTGGAAAGATAAAGCCCCGGGTCCTCCGGAAGTCCGTCGGTGGTGAAGGCTGTGTTCCAGTAGTCTGCGACAGCCCGCAGTTCCGGGTTGACCGGAGCAGGATCCAGGGCATCGCCTGCGGGGGTGTTCCGGATCAACCGGGTCAGCTCTTTTTCGTCCGCCAGCCCTGCACCCTGGGCGACGACGTGCGCCGGGACGCCTATCCCGCCGTCGTCGGCCAGTGATCCGAACGCTGTCTCCCAGTCCGCGTACGGCTGCGAATAGGTCAGGGTGATGGATCGGTTGTCATCACCGATCTCCGGAAGGCCGGTCAGGGCCAGGGCCTCAGTGGACCCCGCGTAGTCGAAATAGCGCGTTCCTGAGAGAACAGTGCCGTTGCTGGCCGTGAGCTCGTCATCGAACCGCCCGGATGCTGCGGCCCAGGCGAGCATCATGTCATCCGCACCCACCGGAGCTCCGTCGGACCAGGCCACCCCCTCATTGACCGTGTACTTCACCGTCAGCGGATCCTCGGAGATTCTTTCGTAGGTGCCGAAATCCTCCAGCGGAACAACGTCCAGGTTGTTGTCCACATAGTTGAAGCCCGAGTGGGTGGCATAGGCAATGCGGTTGTTGATGTCCGTGTTCCCGTCCGCAGTTTGCGGATTGAAGGAGCTGAAGGCACTGGTCTCCGCCACGGAGATCTCACCTCCCGGAGTCGGCGAGGTGCCGGGCACCTCCTCGACGGCATCCGGCTCAGCGGTGCAGGCACCCAGGACCAGGGCCCCTGCGGCACACGCAGCGATGAGTTTGGTCAGGCGGTCAAAACGCATAGTTGCTCCCCGGGACGTTATGGCGTTGATCGCACACCCTGTGATGATGACACACGGCGCCCTGTTCCCACGAGCATCAGCCAGGTGAGCCGATGCTCGAGTCAGGCGTAGTCGGCCGAGGCGCCGATAAGATAGTTTCAGGCTCTAAGAGCACGTCACAACGAATAAGAGGACCCTGTGAAGATCACCATTGTCGGCGGCTCAAAAGGCACCGGAGCACAGCTCGCCGCGCTCGCGCAGGCAGCAGGCCACGAGGTTACGGTCGTCTCCCGCAGCGGCAACGCACCCGCAGGCGTACACGCGGTCAGCGGCGATGCGACCGACCCCGCCGTAGCAGCGCGGGCGGTGGCGGGAGCCGACGCCGTCGTTGTCACCGTGGGCGGCGCCAAGGGTGTTTCCCGGCAGCGTGCGACTGTCACCGAAAGCGTCATCGGTGCGATGCAGAAAGCCGGCGTGCACCGGCTCCTGGTGCAGTCCTCGCTGGGTGCCGGAGATTCCGGCTCGCAGATGCCCGCACCGCTGCGGCTCGTCATGCAGGCAGTGCTCGCCAAGGCCCTGGCGGATCACAACAAGCAGGAGGCTGCCGTGCAGAGTTCCGGCCTGGAATGGACGATCGTCCGTCCCACCGGCCTTACGGACAAGGAGCCGACCGGCACCTGGAAGGCGCTGACAACGGGCGACGGCGGCCGGCTGGGTGGGTCAATCCCCCGCCGTGACCTGGCCGCCTGCATGCTCGGGTTGCTTACTGACGATTCGAGCGTGGGCAAGGCCCTTGGGGTGAGCAGCTAGCTATTTCGGCTGCAGCTCCCCCAGCCTGGCGCCGAAACCCGCACAGAGAACATGAGCGTTCTCCAGGGGCGCCCACCAGCACGTCCAAGTTTGAGCTGCACCGCCGTGTGACGGGTGCTCTTCCCCAGCAATCCAGCGCTCACGTGGCGGCGTGTCGTCGAGAAGCTCGAGCTGGAAGAAGTGCCGTTCATGAATCTCCGGTTTCGAGGGCCACACGTCATAGTGGTCCACACCGAGCGCACGGACGACGCGCGTTTGCATCCCTGTCTCTTCGCGTACCTCGCGAATCACAGCTTCCTCGGGTGTCTCGCCTGGTTCGATCGTTCCGGCGGGGACTTGCACTCCTGCGGCCTCGATCGGCACGTGATTGTGAGTGAAAACCAGCAGCCGCCCCTCATGGACAACATAGCCGACGGCCTTCCGCACGGAACGCAGGTGCGGATGGCCGGTCATGCGATGTCCGGCGTTCCGGCGCCCGTCACGCTCTGAGTCAACGGCTTCACCATAATCAGGCATGGCGTTTCCGCACCCCAGAGGTCCGTCTCCTCCAGGGCAAGGAATCCCGACTTCTCGTAGAAGCGCCGGGTCAGCGCGTACCCGACATCCGGATGGGAGGGGCCGAGGGTCTTGACCTCCAGCAGGCGGACACCCCGGGCGACGGCATCTGCCTCGACGGCCGCGAGCATTGCGGTTCCGACCCCAGACCCGTGAACGGCGCGGTCGACCACCGTGAGATGTATTTCCGCGACGTGAGGAAAGTGCCGGTCAATGAGAGTGACCCCGACGACGCAGCCGTCAGGGTCACACACGGTCCACGTCTCCTTTGTCCGAGCAGCGTCGATGTACTCGGCATTCGAGTCCGGTTGTCCAAACCACTCGGGGACCGTTGCCAGCAGCCGGGCGACGTCGCCGGGCACAGGCTCGTCCCGGACTGCAATCCAGTTGCCATTGGTCTGCTTTACGCCAGTGCCACCCATGAGTCCTGTCTACCAAGACATCTGTCGGCCATTTGTCAGCGACACAGTCCGGCGCACGCACGGGTGCCCTGCACGGACGGTCCGAACCGGCGCCTGTGGTTCACCAGTGCCTAGACCGTCGCGGGTATTGCCTCTTTCCGGGTCCTGGCAGCCGAGATGCGCGGACCGCTAAACCACAGCACGATCCCCGCCAACACCCACACGCCCAGGGTCAGGGCCGCAGCGCCCCCACCGGCGCCGTCGAAGTACGCCACGGAACGGACCAGGGTGCCGGCAGCGCCGGGCGGCAGGAGCTGGCCGATCATGGCCACCCCGGCGGGCAGCCACTGGGCGCTCGTCGAGATGCCGGCGAAGGGGTTGCCCACAAACATCATGGACATGGCCGCAATGGTGAACCCTTTGGTGCCAAAACACTCATTGAGGCCGGCCAGGGGCAGGGCCAGTGCTGCGATGCCGAGGGCAACGCCTGCCGCAACCGGAACCAGGGGACCCTCGATGCTGCCAAAGAGGTACTTCAATACGGCCGCGACCACGAACCCGCCCGCCACCGAAAAACCGGTGAGGCCGGCGAAGATCCACCAGCGCTGGCCGGACAGCATGGAACGGAACGCCACGGCCGGCACAATGCCGCCGAACACCAGCGGAAAAGCCAGGCCTCCGATGCCGACGCCGGTCGGGTCGCCCGGGGGAAGCGGAACCACGTCCACGATCTCGGCGGTCTGTCCCATGCTGCCCGCCATCGTGGCCCCAACATTGCTGACCGTGCCGGAAACGGCCGTTGAGCCGGCGCTGGCCACATAGACGGTCATATCCGGATCGGTGAAGTCGAATCCGCCAACGATCTCCCGCTTACGGATTCCCTGCTCCAGGTCCTCGGTGCTCTCATAGGACTGCACGGCAAAGGCCCCCGGTGACTGGTCCTCCAGGGTTTCTGCGACCGACGCTGCCCGGTCCTGCGGCCCCACCACACCCAGACCCAAATCACGGGGTCCGGAATGGAGCGAGGGCGAGATGAACAGCATCAGGAGGGCCAGCAGGATGACGGAAAGCCCGGTGGTTAAACCGGCCCAAACGGCCGCGTGCTTTCGATGGGAGCCGGATGACGGCGTTTGAGTTGTCATGATCCTTCTTCTTTTCGGAGGAACTTCCTCCGCTTCTACGGATGATGTTCCTCCGGTTTAGACTGAAGGTCAATTTGAAGGGAGTGCGGATGAGAGCTGATGCTGCGCAGCGAAGAGAGGCGATCATCACCCATGCAAGGCACCTGTTTGCCGAGCGGGGCGGCGATGTTGCACTAGAGGCTGTAGCCGCCGCAAGCGGCGTTGGGATTGCCACCCTGTACCGGAACTTCCCCTCCCGCGGGGACCTTGTCCACGCCGTGGTCCAGGACATTGTGGAACAGATCATCCACGCTGTGGATCAGACCCGGAGCACGCTGAGCACTGATCCGGCTGCGGCATGGAAGGACCTGCTGTCCAGCCTCACGGCAATGGAACTCGGTGCGCTAACGGACGGGCTCGCGCTGCAGGCCGGGGCCGTCCAGGATTTGGAAGCCACACCTCTGGCGCAGGTTCAGCAGCCCGCAGTAGATGCCCTCAGCGATCTGCTCGCAGAGCTCAAGCGGCGCGGTGCAGTGCGGGAGTCCCTCTCTGCCCTGGACGTAATAGTTGCGGTCGCGACGATCACCCGTCCGCAGGTCTCCCCCATCCGTGGAGCAGCACCGGCTGTGCCGGACCAGCTGGCCGAGGCGTATCTTCTCTGGAGCCGAGGCCAACAGGCCTAACCCACGGCCGGCGCCTGATCACCCGGGTGCAGGTCCGGGTGGAGCGGCTAATCCGCGCCGCGCAGGCACAGGGTGGAGAATGCAGTGCATGAACATCACTCCGGAGGCCGGCGCGTACGGTGAGGCAGTCGGCGCGGTCCGGGAGGGCGCGCTCGATCCGGACGAGGCAGCGGAGCAGCTCATCGGCCAGATGACGGAGCCGGAGCTTCTCGGGCTGCTCGACGGCGACTCCCCCGGGCTGCTGCTCCCGCTCATCCCGATGCTGCTGCGCCGGCGGCCGTTCGTGGCCGGGGCGGTCCCGCGGCTGGGCATCCCGGGAGTCCGGTTCAGCGACGGCGGCCGCGGCGTCGTCATCGGCTCCTCCACGGCCTTCCCCGTGACCATGGCGCGGGCCGCAACCTGGGATCCGGCGCTGGAGGAACGGGTCGGGCTCGCGGTGGGCCTGGAGACCAGGGCGCGGGGAGCAAACTACTCCGCCTCCGTCTGTGTGAACCTGCTTCGCCACCCCGCGTGGGGCCGGGCGCAGGAGTGTTACGGGGAGGATCCGGTGCTCACCGCCAGGATGGGGTCGGCGATGACCCGGGGTGTGCGCGTGCACGCGATGGCGTGCGTGAAGCACTTCGCGCTGAACTCGATGGAGGACGAGCGCTTCGAAGTCGATGTGTCAGTCGACGAGCATGCCCTACACGAGGTGTACCTGCCGCATTTCAAGGCCGTTGTGGAAGCCGGCGCCGACTCCGTGATGAGTGCCTACAACCGGGTGCGGGGCGAGTACATGGATGTCAATCACGCGCTGCTCACCGACGTGCTGCGGGATGAGTGGGGCTTCCGGGGATTCGTGACGAGCGACTGGGTGTTCGGCACCCACGACGCCGTCACCAGTCTCCAGGCGGGGATGGATGTGGAGATGCCGCTGCGGCTGCTCCGCGCCCGTACTTTGCCTGCAGCGCTGCGGAGCGGTCAACTGGCGCGCGCGACTGTAGTCCAGTCCGCGCGCCGCATCCTGCGCACCAGCGTGCTGCACGCCGCAACACGGGAGACGGCGGAGCCAAGCGCGGACCTGATCGCTTCCCCGGTGCACCGGGCGCTTGCCCGCCGGGTCGCCGAAGAATCCATTGTCCTGCTGAAGAATGAAACCTGCGGCGCGGAGCCGCTCCTGCCGCTGTCTCCCACAACCCGCCACGTCGCGGTGATCGGACGACTCGCAGCCCGGGCAAACCTTGGCGATCACGGCTCATCACGAGTCCGGCCTCCCTCCGCGGCTTCGGCGCTGCAGGGGCTTCGTGAGGCGCTCCCCCGGGTGCGCATCACGACCGCCTCAGGACGGAACGAACGCGCCGCGGCCGCGCTGGCAGCCGCCGCGGACACAGCGATCGTCGTCGTCGGTCTGGACCAGCACGACGAGGGCGAGTCCGTTGTCACCGGAGGCGTTAACGTGGGCGTGCTCGGTCCGGCCTTTGGCTCGGGTGCCCTCAGTCGGGTCGTCACCGGTCTCGCGCACCTGGCCTCGCGTTTCGTCCGAGGCGGCGACCGCAGCTCACTCAACCTGCGCCCTTCCGATGTGCGCCTCATCCGCACCGTCGTGGCTGCGAACCCGCGGACCGTCGTCGTACTCATCGGCGGCAGCGCGATCCTCACGGAGGAATGGCGGGACCAGGTGCCCGCGCTTGTCCTCGCCTGGTACGGAGGCATGGAGGGCGGACGCGGGCTCGCGAGCGTGCTGACCGGTGATGCGGAGCCCGGCGGGCGGCTCCCGTTTGTGCTGCCAACGGACGCCGCGCATCTGCCGCCGTTTGACCGCATGGCGAAGTCCGTCGTCTACGACGACAAGTGGGGTCAACGCCGGCTCGACGGCGACGGACACGCACCGGCGTTCCCGTTTGGGTTCGGCTTGAGCTATACGACGTTCGAGCACCGTCTTCTCAGCCACAGTTTCGACGACACTGGCGGCACCGCGGACGTGCTCGTCACGAACACCGGAGATCGCCGGGGGTCCACTGTTGTTCAGGTCTATGCTGCGGATGTATCGGTTCCCAGGCCGGTGGCTCAGCTCCTGGGCTTTCGTAAGGTGACGCTGCAGCCCGGCACCGAGACAACGGTGCGGGTCGCCCTGGATGCCGGGCCTACGCTGCAGCGCGATCCTGCCACCCGGCGCTGGTCCCCCCGCGCCGGGGACTGGGCCCTGCTCGCCGGCCAGCACAGCCCGGTCAGCTGGGCGGACGCGGTCCGATTGCGGCACCCTGCGGAACCGGCCGATGAGGACGGGATCTCTGGACGCGGACAGCCAGCGTGTCATCCTGACGCAGGATGGCGCGGAGCAGCCGCCGCTCCTCCCACCTGAGCGGCCTGAACGCTTGGCTGCGCCGCAGCACCAGGCTCCCGTCCGGGGTCCCGTACCGCTTTTGCAAATCCTCCAGCTCCGCGGCCTGCAGCAGAGCGACAGTGTTGCCCGTAGCCGAGTCGATCAACCGGACCAGAGCGGATGGTCCGGTCAGATCCGTCGCGACTACGCGCTCCTCACTGGCGGAGAGGATTGTCTTCTGCGCTGCGCGGGTTATCACCAGCGGACGGGACGGCCCGTCCAGCAGTCGGGAAAGCACATCTGCCGCAGCTTCAGGTCGGCCTGTCCTTTGCGCCGCAGCCTGCATCTGCTGCAGGCGGCCTGGCTCGCGCAGCACCTCGTCGATCTTCCAGCCGATTGTCGCTGAAGTGTTGCAGCGGACCGCCGCCCCCTGTTCCAACAGGTAGTCGCCGTTGCGGACCTCCTGCCCCGGAATGGGGTTCACCATCACCATGGGCAGGCCGGCAGCCATGCACTCCGACACTGACAACCCGCCAGGCTTGCCCACAAACAGATCGGCGCGGCGCAGCAGTTGCGGCATCTCCGTTGTGAAGCCGAGCACGCGGTAGCGGTCTCCGGCGGGTGCCACCAGCTGCTCGATACGCTGCCGCAGCGCATCGTTGCGTCCGCACACTACCGTTGCCGTGAAGGGCGAGCGCATGTGCAGCGTCTGCCGCACGACCGAAACGGCGTAGTCACCGCCGGTCGCGCCCGCAGAGATCAGCAGCATCGGGGGCTCGGTTGCATCGCGGGAGGGCGCGGCCTCCAGCTGTGCGGCGATGGGAATCCCCGGAGCCGCAACCCGATCGGAAGGCAGGCCAAGTGCCATCAGTTCCACCCTCCCCTCCTCCCGGGCCAGGGAAAGCGCATGGAACGCGCCGGTAAGGGACAGCCCCTGGAAGTCATAGTCCGTCGTGACGACGGCGGTCCTCGCGTTGGTCACGCCGCGAAGGAGCAGCGACGCCAGCAGCTGGGCGGGCAGGAAATGCGTGCACACGATCGCGGTCGGCCGGAACCGCTTAATGGCATCAATGACCGGAACGGAGTTCATCCGTGTCCAGGGGTCTATGGGGCCCCGGCGCCGGAAGGGACGGTCACTGATGTCGTAGCCCCAGTCAATCAGCCACGGCAAGCCCTCGACCAGGACGAAGTAGCCCTTGTTCAGCAGTGCCCGGTAGAGCACGCTGCTGACCTGTAGCACGTCCAGAACCTGGACCTCGGCGACGTCGGCACGCGCGGCGCACGCCTGCTGCACCGCTGCTGCGGCACTGTTGTGCCCGGCGCCCACACCTGCGGACAGGATCAGTACGCGCTCCCCTGCAGCGGTCTTGGGGGTTCGTCCCGGCGTTTTGCGCATGAAGCGAGGCTAGCAGGGGCTGCATCGCCGTCTGGACGGAAGCGCAGCATCAGCGCTGTGGGTCTCAGTCAGCCCGCCGGTAGTTCATGGAAACTGCACCGTTGCTCATCGGTTCCGCCGAGATCAGCTCGAGGCGGCGTGTGCTGTCGAGAAGTCCCTCGTAGAGCGTGGGACCGTGGCCGGTGATCATGGGGTGCACCAGGAACCTGTATTCATCAATCAGGTCCAGCCGGTCAAGTCCCGCCGCAAGCCTGCTGCTGCCGAGGAGCACCCCCTCCGGGGTCCGGTCCTTGAGGTCCTGCACTGCGGTGCGAAGGTCGCCTTCGATCCGGTGGCTGTTGTTCCACGGGAAGTCGCTGCGGGTTGAGGACACGACGTACTTCGGTTTGGCCTCCAGCGTGCGGGCCCAGTCGCGCACCGCTGCCGGCGCTTCGACCTCCCCGCGGGCGACCGCCGGCCAGTAGCTCTCCATCATTTCGTACGTGGTGCGCCCCCAGAGCATGGCGCCGGACTCGTTCAGGAGCCGGGTGTAATGGGTGTGCGTCTCGTCGTCGACGATGCCCTCCTGGTGGTCGATACAACCGTCCAGGGTGACGTTGATGCTGAAAGTCAGGAGGCCCATGGAGCGATTCTAGGTCTCAGGCCCTCCCCCGCAACCGTTTGCGGAATCAGCCGGTCCAATCGCGGCGCAGAAGGCCGTATATCCAGGAATCGGAGACCTCGCCGTCGACGATGCAGTCCTCGCGCAGTTCGCCCTCGCGCAGGAAGCCGAGCTTCTCCAGGACCCGGGCGGAGGCGATGTTGCGTGTGTCCGTTTCGCCCTGGACCCGGTTCAGGTCCAGGGTATCGAAGGCCCACTGCAGCACGGCGCGTCCTGATTCAGCGGCGTAGCCGCTCCCCCAGGCCTCTTTCGCCAGACAGTAGCCGAGGGAAGCACTCCGGAAGGCGGGGTTCCAGCTGTTGAAGGTGCACCAGCCCAGGAAGAGCCCGTCTGTCTTCCTGGTAATCGCCAGCCGCGCTCCGGTGCCTTCCTCCGCCATCTTCCGGCAGCCGTTAAGGAAGTGCGTGGCCTGCGAAGGACTGGACCACGGCGGACTGTCCCAGTAGCGCAGGACTTCTGCGTTGCTCTGCAGTGCGAAGAGACTGTCCGCGTCCGTATCAACGAAAGGTCGCAGGACCAGGCGCGCGGTGTCCAGGGTAGGAGTTGAGAGACTCATGGCTGCCAGCCTGCCATATGTGTGTCTGTGGTGTGGTCCCACCCTCCGCCGACGCCGGTCCCGTGTTCTGCCGGCGAAGGGCGGGAGCCGGGCTCAGTCGAGAACCGAGCGGACGATCTCCGCGACGCGCTTCTCCGTATCGGCGTCGATGGTTTCGAAGTACCAGGCGGCAGGCATAAGCGTGCCGTCCGGCCCGCCGGTGGGGCGGAACGGCGCCTTCTCGGTGACCGACAGATTCAGGCGTTCATCGTTGCGCAGGGTCAGCAGCGCTGGGGAGCCTGCAGACCTGGCGTACGCGGGCATGCCGTACCAGATACGCGGTTTCAGGCCCGGAGCCGCGTCCATGATGACGTCATGCACCCGCTGCATCAGCCCCCGCTGCGGCTCATCCATGCCCGCAATCTTGTCCACGACCTGGCCCAGGTTCTTTTCGTCTTTCGATGACATCTCGCGTCCTTTCGACAGCCGATGCCGCGGCATCGGTGCAATGAAGCTGGCGCATCAGTGCGCCGCACTCCATCGGGACGTGTCCTGGGGAGCCAGTCCTCTCCGCGATGATTCACGTGGTCTTCACGTGGAAGCGCCCTCGGTGGCAGGGCCACCGGCATCAGGATAACCCTGCCCCGAGTGGGGAGGGAATACGTGGACTCGGCAGCTGGTTGCATCTTCGCCGGGGAATTGCCGGCTCCTACTGCAAGGAGAGAACGCACATGGCACGAGTAGTGATCTTCGGCGGAACCGGCTACGCCGGCGGATACATCGCCCGCGAGGCGGCTTCCCGCGGGCATCAGGTGATCTCCTACACCCGCAACGCACCGGAGGAGCCTCTGGACGGGGTGGGCTACCGCACCGGATCTCTGGCTTCCCCGGAAGTGCTCACCGCGGCGGCCGCTGACGCGGATGTCCTCGTTGTGGCGGTGCACGGAGCCGACGTCGACGGCGCTCCGCTTGCCACGTACATGCCGCAGCTGATCGAAGCCGTGCGCAGCAGCGGCGCGCGCCTCGCCTTCGTTGGCGGGGCAGGCTCGTCGCTGGTCGCGGAAGGTGGTCCGCGGCTGGTCGACACACCGGACTTCCTCGATGACTGGAAGCCCGAAGCTCTGGCGCACGCCGAAGTTCTCGAGGCGCTGCGGCAGGCACCCGAGGACCTCGACTGGTTCTATGTCAGCCCGGCAGCGCTCTTCGGTGTCTTCGCTCCGGGCGAGAGCACCGGCGCCTACCGGACGGGCGGCGAGATCCTGGTGACCAAAGATGACGGCTCCTCGGAAATTTCCGGTACCGACTTCGCGCTTGCCTTTGTCGACGAGATCGAGAACCACGCACATCCGCGACAGAGGTTCACCGTCGGGCACTAAGGCGTACGTCCAGCACCGCAGAAACAGCCCCTCTCCCCACGCAGGGAAAGGGGCTGTTTCAGACGGGGCTTCCCTTCCTCTCAGCGACCCGAACCGTACGTTGTATCCACTTCGGGCCAGTCTGGCATGCCTCTATGTGCCACCTATGAACCCTCGGATCGGGGCGTGGCAGCCCTGTGCTCTTTTCCGCTAATACATAAGAAAATGCCGCCCCCGAAACTTAACGGAGGGCGGCATTTCCCTTGATTCCGGCGAAGAACCTAGACGTTGAAGCGGAACTCCACCACGTCGCCGTCGGCCATGACGTATTCCTTGCCTTCGATGCGGACCTTGCCGCGTGACTTGGCTTCGGCCATGGAACCGGCCTCCACCAGATCATCGAAGGACACAACCTCGGCCTTGATGAAGCCGCGCTGGAAGTCGGTGTGGATGACGCCGGCAGCCTGCGGTGCGGTGTCACCCTTGCGGATGGTCCATGCACGGGTTTCCTTGGGACCGGCCGTCAGGTAGGTCTGCAGGCCCAGGGTGTGGAAGCCGACACGGGCCAGCTTGTCCAGGCCGGACTCTTCCTGGCCGCTCATCTCCAGCATTTCGCGGGCTTCTTCCTCGTCCAGCTCCACCAGATCGGCTTCGAGCTTGGCGTCAAGGAAGATGGCGTCCGCCGGGGCCACCAAAGCGCGCAGTTCCTCCTGGCGCTCCGGGTTGCCCAGCACGGCGTCGTCAACGTTGAACACGTAGATGAACGGCTTGGCGGTGAGCAGGCTCAGCTCACGCAGGTGCTCCATCTCCAGCTTGTCCTTCGCCACGGAGGAGAAGATGGTGTCGCCGCGCTCCAGCACGGCCTGCGCGGCCTGCATGGCAGCCAGCTGCGCGGGCTCGCGCTTCTTGATCTTGACTTCCTTCTCGACCCGCGGAATCGCCTTTTCCAGCGTCTGCAGGTCGGCCAGGATCAGCTCGGTGTTGATGGTCTCCATGTCAGAGCGCGGATCCACCTTGCCGTCCACGTGGATGACATCGGGGTCATCGAACACGCGGATGACCTGGGCGATAGCCTCGGCTTCACGGATGTTGGCGAGGAACTGGTTGCCCAGCCCTTCACCTTCCGACGCGCCCTTCACGATGCCGGCAATGTCCACAAAGGAGACGGTTGCCGGAAGGATGCGCACGGAACCGTGAATCTCGGCCAGCTTGGCCAGGCGCGGATCCGGAAGGGACACGACGCCGACATTCGGTTCGATGGTCGCGAACGGATAGTTCGCCGCCAGAACGTTGTTGCGGGTCAGCGCATTGAACAGGGTTGATTTGCCGACGTTGGGCAGGCCGACGATGCCAATAGTAAGAGCCACGTTGCCATCATACCGGTGCCCGTCAGGCTCCGGCGCGCCGCCCGCCCAGACCGCGTGAGGTATCCCCCATCGCCTTCAGCGTGGCACGGATCTCCTTGGGCAGGGAGAAAATGATGTCTTCCTGCGCAGTGACCACTTCCTCTACGTCGCCGTAACCGTACTCGGCCAGCAGGTGCAGGACGTCCTGGACCAGGTTTTCCGGCACGGAAGCGCCGGAGGTCACACCAACAGTGGCAACGCCCTCGAACCAGGTCTCATCAATCTCGTTGGCGAAGTCCACGCGGTGCGAGGCCTTGGCGCCGTATTCCAGCGCAACTTCCACCAGCCGCACGGAGTTGGAGGAGTTCGCAGATCCGACCACCAACACCAGATCCGCTTCGGGAGCGATCTTCTTGATCGCAGCCTGCCGGTTGGAGGTGGCGTAGCAAATGTCGTCGCTGGGCGGATCCTGCAGCGTGGGGAACCGCTCGCGCAGCAGGTTCACCGTGTGCATGGCTTCATCCACGCTCAGGGTGGTCTGGGACAGCCAGATCACCTTGTTCGGGTCCCGGACCACAACCTTGTCCACGTCTTCGGGACCGTTGACGATCTGCGTGTGCTCGGGTGCCTCGCCGTAGGTGCCTTCAACTTCCTCGTGGCCGGCGTGTCCAATCAGCAGGATGTCAAAGTCGTCGCGCGCAAAACGCACCGCTTCCTTGTGGACCTTGGTCACCAGCGGGCAGGTGGCGTCGATGGTCTGCAGGTTCCGGTCCTTTGCGGACTGTACGACGGCGGGCGAGACGCCGTGTGCGGAGAAGATCAGGCGGGCGCCTTCCGGGACCTCGTCGGTTTCATCGACGAAGATGGCGCCCTTCTCCTCCAGCGTCTGGACCACGTGGAGGTTGTGCACAATCTGCTTGCGGACGTAGACGGGCGGGCCATAGGCTTCCAGCGCCTTCTCCACGGCAATCACTGCGCGGTCGACGCCGGCGCAGTAGCCGCGCGGTGCGGCCAGCAGGACGCGGCGGGCGCCGGAGACGGGAGCGGCGGCGGATACCTCCTGCGGGCTGCGGCGCCTGCGCGGAACGGTGGGCATAGGCACGGAAACGGCAGTGCTGGTCATGCCTCCATGCTATCGGGTGGACCGGCACCGAACGCGCGCGACGGCGTTCCGTCCGCTGTCGGCGCACTGCTCCCGGATCAGGGCACTCAGCGCCGCCCGGAACCGCCGATGGCACGCACCAGCAGTCCCAGCACCAGCAGCACAGCCGCACCCACCATGAAGGGAAGCGTCCATGCCTGCAGGCTGGGTCCTGCTTCCGCGGCGAACGCGGCGGCAAAAGTCTCCGCCAGGGCGCTGCTGTAGGCAGGACGGCTGGCAAGTGCGGGCAGGGAACCGGCGGCAAACCACAGCGCTCCCCCGGCCAGCAGTGCTCCTCCTCCCATCCAGGCCAGTGCCCCTCCCCTGCTCCGAGCCACCAGCAGAGCCAGCACCGCTGCTATGCCCGAGCCCAGAGCCAGAAAAGGCCACGCTTTGGCAGCGTTGGCTGCGAACTCGATGTCCGAGCGCTGATCCGCCCCGCCCAGCTGCAGCAGCGACTGTTCCGGTGCCTGCACATCCGTCCCGGCGGCCCTGCCGAGCTCGTCCGTCACCAGGCCCACCACCGGGGCGACATCCAGCGTGACTCCGCCGCCGCCGTCGAACGTTTGGGCGTGCGAGCGCTGCAGCGTCTCGTCCCAGGCCTGCGGATAGCCGGGCAGCGACTGCACTCCCTGCACCGCGCTGGTGATCAGCGGCTGCACAAAGGAGGCGAGGGCGTCGGGCAGCTGGACGCTGTCCGTCACCTGTGCCCCCAGCTCCTCGGCGAGGTCCTGTTGGAAGGCCTCGTTGGTGCCCAGCGGCTGGCCCAGGGCAACAAATCCGTCTTCTGACACCACGTTTTCGGCCAGCCAGGCCGAACACAGGGCGGCAACTGCCAGCAGGACGGCGGCAAAACCCAAGATGGCCGAGCCGAATGTTCGCATCGGGTGTTTCCTCACTCTGGTTGCGGAACCCGCGTTGTGGGCGGCACCTGATAGACATTAACTTATGCAAGACCCCATAGAGCGCACCGAACCCGATGAGTCCGCCGCTGCGACGAGCCTCCCGAAGACCGCCGCGGAAACCAGTCCCGAGAATCCGTGGCCGCTGCAGCTGCTGTCGAGGAACCTGAAAAGCTACATCGACCGCGCCCCTGCCACCTGGGTGGAGGGGCAGATTATCGAGCTGAACAAACGGGCCAATGCCTCCTACATCACGCTGCGCGACGTCGATGCGGAGATTTCGCTGTCCCTGACAGTGTGGAGCACGGTCATGAACCGGCTGGAGCTGCCGCTGGAACGCGGCGCCCGGGTGGTGGCCCAGGTCAAGCCCGATTTCTGGGTCAAAACCGGACGGCTTTCCATGCAGACCAGGGACATCCGCCCGGTTGGCATCGGTGATCTCCTGGCCCGGATCGAACGCCTGCGCCAGGCGCTGGCCGCCGAAGGGCTGTTCCGGGAGGACCGGAAGCTGCCGCTGCCGCTGCTGCCGAACCGGATCGGACTGATTACCGGACGCAACTCCGATGCCATGAAGGACGTCATCCGCAACGCGTCCCTGCGCTGGCCTGCTGTGGTCTTCGAAGTGCGCGAAGTAGCTGTGCAGGGCGTCAACGCCGTGGCGGAGGTGACCCGGGCGCTGGCCCAGCTCGATGCCATGCCGGAAGTGGACGTCATTGTGATTGCCCGCGGCGGCGGGTCCCTGGAGGACCTGCTGCCGTTCAGCCACGAGGACCTGGTCCGGGCCGTGTCCGCCGCGCAGACGCCTGTGGTCAGCGCGATCGGCCATGAAGCGGACCGGCCGCTGCTGGACGAGGTCGCAGACCTCCGGGCCTCCACGCCCACCGATGCTGCCAAGCGGATTGTTCCGGACGTCGGTGAGGAGCTGCAGCGCATTGGTGCAGCCCGGGCCCAGCTGAGACGCATCGTGGACCTGACGGTCGGCCGGGAGATGGAACGGCTGAACCACATCAGGTCCCGTCCCGTGCTGGCCGCTCCGGAAACCATGGTGGACCTGCGCCAGCAGGACGTGTCCCGCCTGCGCGAGCGCGCCCTGTCCTGCATCACCTCCGAAGTGCGGCGGGACACCGACCGGATCGCGTACCTGCGGGCGCAGGTGCGCGCCCTCTCACCCCAGAACACGCTGGACCGCGGCTACGCCGTCGTGCAGTTGGCCGACGGCTCCGTGGTCCGGGAGGCAGCGGCCGTTCCCGGCGACGCACGCCTGCGCATCCGGGTTGCCGTGGGCGAACTGGCCGCTACGGCAGCAGCGCCGGCTGAAGAAAAGCCCGGCGCATGAACATGCAGAATCAACAGCTCCAACCGAAAGAAGACCCGAAAATGAACCCCGCAGCAAACGAAGCATCAACCATCCCGGCAGACATTGAAGCCATGAGCTATGAGCAGGCCCGGGACGAACTGGTTTCTGTGGTCGGCAGGCTGGAAACCGGAGGCGCCTCCCTGGAGGAATCTCTGGCTCTGTGGGAGCGCGGCGAGCAGCTTGCCACCCGTTGCGAGTCCTGGCTGGAAGGTGCCCGCCGCCGCCTCGATGCCGCCCGCGAGGCAGCCGCAGGCGAGTAGGCTCAGCGGAATAGGCTCAGCCGAGTAGGCCTGCCCCGAACAGGCCTACTGCTTGTAGGTGCTCAGGAACTCGGCGAGCCGGATCATGGCGTCCTCAATGTCATCCACGTTGGGCAGGGTCACCATCCGGAAATGGTCCGGCCGCACCCAGTTGAAGGCCGTGCCCACGGAGATCAGGATCTTTTGCTGCTTGAGCAGGTCCAGCGCAAACTGCTCGTCGCTGGCGATCGGATAGACCTCGGGGTCCAGCTTCGGGAACAGGTACAGGGCCCCCATGGACAGCTCGCAGCTCACGCCGGGAATGTCGTTGAGCATTTTGTGGGCCAGATCGCGCTGCGCCTTGAGCCTGCCGCCGGGCAGGATCAGGTCATTGATGCTCTGGTAGCCGCCCAGTGCGGTCTGGATGGCGTGCTGCGCGGGAACGTTGGCGCACAGGCGCATGTTGGCGAGGAGGTTGATGCCCTCGATGTAGTCCTGGGCCTCATGTTTCGGTCCGGAGATGGCCATCCAGCCGCTGCGGTAGCCGGCAATCCGGTAGGCCTTGGACAGGCCGCTGAAGGTCAGGCACAGGACGTCTTCGCCGGTGATGGTGGCTGAGTTCACGTGCACGGCGTCGTCGTACAAGATCTTTTCGTAGATTTCGTCCGAGAAGATGATCAGCCCGTGCTTGCGGGCCAGGTCCACGATCGCCTTGACGATGTGCTCCGGATAGACCGCCCCGGTGGGGTTGTTGGGGTTGATGAGCACAATCCCCTTGGTGCGGTCGGTGATTTTGGACTCAAGGTCCTCGACGTCCGGCCACCAGTGCTCGTTTTCGTCGCACAGGTAGTGCACAGCGGTGCCGCCGGCAAGTGAGACGGAGGCGGTCCACAGCGGATAGTCCGGAGCAGGCACCAGGATCTCATCGCCGTTGTTCAGCAGCGCCTGGAGCGAAAGCGTAATCAGTTCGCTGACCCCGTTGCCGAGGTAGACGTCATCGACGTCAATGTTCTGGATGCCGCGGCTTTGGTAGTACTGGACGACGGCGGTGCGGGCGGAGAAAATGCCGCGGGAATCGCTGTAGCCCTGGGCCTTGGGAAGATGGCGCATCATGTCCACCAAGATCGCTTCCGGCGCCTCGAAACCAAAGGGCGCGGGGTTGCCGATATTCAGCTTCAGAATCCGCTGACCGGCTGCTTCCATGCGCTGTGCATGCTCCAGCAGCGGCCCACGGATGTCATAGAGAACGTTGTGGAGCTTGTGGGACTGCTTGAATTCGGCCATGAAAACATGGTGCCACAGGCAGGGACCCCTCCCCGCACATGTGAAGCGGAAAGGGGTCCCTGTCACGAGTGAACTTTAGGCGAAGCCCTTTTCCTCCAGCCACATCCGGGCTGCTTCACTGGGATCCATCTTCTGGTCTCCGCTGACGGCCTGGTTCAGGTCGATCAGGTCCTCGGTGGTCAGTTCCGCAGACACTTTGTTCAGCACCTCTGCAGCCTGGTCATTCACGGCCTGCGAGGAGGCCAGCGGAACCACCTGCTGGGCGGGCCAGTTCTGCTTCGGGTCCTCCAGCACCACCAGGTCATTTTCCACAATGGCCGGGGTGGTGGTGTAAATGTCCGCAACCTGCACGTCATCCTTGAGCAGGGCATCCACGGTAAGCGGCCCGCCGCTGTCACCGATCGGCGTGAATTCCTTGAACTCGCAGCCGTACTTGTCCTTCAACCCGATCAGGCCCTGGACCCGTTCCGCGAATTCCGCCGGTGCAGCCAGCGTCAGCTGGTCACAGACCTTGGCCAGGTCCTCGATGCTCTCCAGCTGATACTTCTCCGCTGTGGCCTTGGTGACCACCATGGCATCCTTGTTCTCGGCATCGGACGGCTCGAGGATGACCAGGCCCTCGGGCAGGGCGCCGGGCAGGGCATCAATGATCTCCCCGGCGTCCACGAGTTCAGTGTCCGGGTCCACTCCCACCAGCAGCGCGCCGGTGTATTCGGGGATCAGGTCAATGGAGCCGTCCTCCAGTGCGGGGAGGTAGACCTCGCGTGAACCGATGCCGAGCTTGGTCTCTGCGGGAATGCCGGCCCCGTTCAGCGCACCGGCATAGATCTCCGCCAGGGTGCTGGATTCGGGGAAGTCCGCCGATCCCACCACGATTGTTTCGGCAGCCCCGGACGCAGCGCTTTCCGACGGCGATTCCGAGGCCAGCGGGTCACCTCCGCCGCCGCTGCAGCCGGCCAGCCCGAGGGCCAGGGTGATGCCTCCGGCCAGAACGGTCAGTCCCTTGGGCCGGGCAATCCGGCGCTTGTGCTGCGTCATTGTTTTCCTCCTTGTGAGCCGGCAGCGGAAAATCCGCCGCCGGTGGGTGTAGGTGCGGTCGGAGCTGCTGTACCGGCCGCGGCGACGCGGCCCTTCTGCAGCCCGGGTGAAATCGAAAGACGTGCGGCCAACGCAATCACGGCATCCACTGCAAGCGCCAGCAAGGCGATGATGACCGCGCCGCCGAAGACCCTGCCGTAGTCGCCAACGGCCAGTCCGTCGATGAGGTACCGCCCGAGTCCTCCCAGGTTGATGGTTGCAACCACGGCAGCGGTCGCCACGACCTGCAGTGTGGCGCCCCGCAGTCCGCCGAACAGGACCTTCAGCCCGTTGGGGATTTCGACCCGGAACAGGATCTGCAGTTCCGTCATGCCCATGCTGCGGGCCGAGTCCACGATGCTGCGGTCCACGGCAGCAATCCCCGAATAGGTGCCGGCCAGCAGCGGGGGTACGGCCAGCAGGACCAGGGCCCAGATGGGCGGCATGAGGCCCAGGCCGGCCAGGAGGACAAAGAGGGTCAGCATGCCCAGGGTTGGCAGGGCGCGCAGCAATCCGGAGATGGTCACGACGGCCATCTGGCCGCGGCCGGTGTGTCCGATGAACAAACCTATCGGCACGGAGATGGCCAGGGCAATCAGCAGAGTCAGTCCGGTGTACTGCAGGTGCTCCAGGGTGCGCACGGGAATCCCGGCGGCTCCGGTCCAGTTTGCGGGATCCGTCAGCCATTCCCAGCCCTGCCCCAGGGCATTGGTGGAGGTGTACTCGGTGCGGGGAATCGTCACGGCCACCGGATTACGCCCCCTTCAGTGCGACGTCGGGCGCCGCTGCCGGGGTGCCGGGGGCAGCCTGGTCTCCGGGCCCGGGGACGCCGGCAGTGCCGGCGCCCCTGCGCCTGCGCAACCCGAACATGCCTGCTGAGGCTCCGGGAACCCGGCCGGCGCGCAGCCAGGGCGTCAGCGCACGCTGCAGCAGCACGAACACCAGGTCCATCAGGAAGGCCAGGACCAGCGTGGCGACAATGCCCACCACAATCTCGGTGATGAAGTAGCGGCGCAGCCCGTCCCGGAAGAAGAAGCCCAGGTTTTCTACTCCGATGAGGGCACCAACGCTGACCATCGAAATGTTGCTGACCGACACCACCCGCAGCCCGGCAATCAGGACCGGAACGGACAGCGGCAGGTCCACTGTGAGGAACCGGCGCAGCGGCCGGTACCCCATGGCGACGGCGGCTTGCCGGACGCCGTCGTCCACTGAGTCGAAGGCGTCAACGGCTACGCGCAGCATCAGCGCGACGGCGTAGATGGTCAGTGCGATGATGATGTTGCTGATGTCCAGGATGCGGGTTCCGAGGATGGCGGGCAGCGTCACGAAAAGCGCCAGGGACGGAATCGTGTAGAGCAGCGATCCGGCGGCAAGAATGGTGCCGCGGATGCGGTTGCTGTTGCGGACCAGGGCTGCCAGCGGCACCGCGATGAGGATGCCCAGCACCAGCGGCACGATGGACTGGTACAGGTGCAGTCCGGTCAGCCGGAACACCTGGTCGGTGTGGGCGAGGAACCATTCCATGTCAGCCCGCGCTCCGCTGCAGCCTGGCTTGCTCGATGAGTTCCAGCACCTCGGCGGCCCTAATGGTTCCCGTTACGCGGTTTTCCGGGTCCACCGCTACGCCCAGCCCCGCGGGGGAAGACAGTGCGGCGTCGAGTGCCTGCCGCAGGGTTTCCCCCTCGCGGTACAGCGATCCTCCCGGGACCAGCTGATCCGCGGCAGTGACCGACGCCCGGCGGGACGCCGGCACCCAGCCCAGCGGCCGCCCGCCGTCGTCGACTGCGAGCGCCCAGTCCTCCTCCACAGCCACCGCAGGATTCGCCAGTTCGGCGGGTGTCAGGAGCTGCACCGGATGCAGCGGCACACCGTTTCCCGCTTGGAAGGACAGATGCCGGAACCCGCGGTCCCGCCCCACGAACCCCGCCACAAAGTCATCCACCGGGGCCCGCAGAATTTCTTCGGGTGCCGCGTACTGGGCCAGCCGTCCGCCCGCGCCGAAAACCGCGACCTTGTCTCCCAGGATTGTTGCTTCATCAATGTCGTGCGTGACAAAAACAATGGTTTTGGCCAGGTCCCGCTGCAGGCGCAGCAGTTCCTGCTGCAATTCGGCACGCACCACCGGATCCACGGCGCTGAACGGCTCATCCATGAGCAGTACGGGCGGATCTGCGGCAAGCGCCCGCGCCACGCCGACCCGCTGCTGCTGTCCACCCGAAAGCTGGGCCGGGTACCGTCCGCCCATTGCAGAGGCCAGCCCGACGACGTCGAGCAGTTCTGCGGCACGGGCACGGGCGCTGGTCCGGGACTGTCCGTTGAGGCGCGGAACGGTTGCCACGTTGTCCAGTACGGTGCGGTGCGGCATCAGGCCGGCGGACTGCATAACGTATCCCATGGACCGCCTGAGCTGGGGAGCTTTGACCCCGCTGACGTCGGCGCCGTCCACTGTGATGGTTCCGGACGTGGGTTCCACCATGCGGTTGATCATTCGCAGGGATGTTGTCTTTCCGCAGCCCGAGGGTCCAACAAAGACGGTGACGGCACCGCGGTTAATGTCCATGCTCAGGTTCTCTACGGCGGGCGAGGCCGAGCCGGCGAAGGACTTGGTGACACCGCGGAAGGTGATCATCGGTTCGACGGCCCGCGGGGCGGAGTCCGGCAGGGTCATGGGGAAACCTTCCGTTTTTTGTGCGGGAGTCCCGCCTCTGGCTGCGGGGGGTCCGCAGACGGGCCGTCCTGACGTGTGTTTACGGTAGGACACCCGGTGGATGTAGTCCAGCAGATCATTCGGAACGGACAGCCGGGCGGATGGCTGCCATCTTCAGCCCCACCTGCACCAGGGGCGCCGGTCCCAGCTCCGGAACCCGGTCCAGCGGCACCCAGGCCGCCTCGTCGGTGCTGCCGTCCAGCTCATGGGTTAGCGTCCCTGACAGGACACGGGCACGGTAGACGATCCGCAGTGCGTGGAGCAGGTTCCGGTTTTCGCCGGGAAAGCGGTGCTCGGGTTCGATGAAGATGCTGTCCACCCCCAGCAGCTCCTCCGGTTCCACAAAATAGCCGGTCTCTTCGCGGACTTCCCGCACGACGGCGGCGGTCGCGTCTTCGCGCACCTCGAGTCCTCCCCCGGGCAGGGTCCAGCTGGAGTAGCCGTGGTCACGCCAGTGCGAGAGCAGGATGCTGCCGTTTCGGATGATGACGGCGTATGCGCCCACCCGGGTGTCGAAACTTTCAGCCACGCTGAACGTCCTGCGCGGCCAAATACCGGACACCGTGCACCGGGTCCTGTTCCAGGAACCGGATGCCGGTCAGCCCGGCGCGTTCCAGGTCCTGACGCAGCCGGTCCCGGAGCAGCGGCTGATACATGCCCAGGCCACCGCCAACCACCACGGGGCCGCTATTGTCCAGCAGCCGGGCAGTATCCGCCGCCAGCCCCGCCAGATGACGCGCCCCTGCCGCCACAATTTCGCTGCCCGCGGCGCTGCCCTGTGTTGCGGCATCAAAGACCACTGAGGCTTTCGAGGCCCAGTACCGGCGTCCCGTGCCGGTGTCGTGAAACAGGGCGATGAGTTGCTCGGGATCGGTCACTGAGCAGGCGGTCAGCAGCGCGGCGGACAACTCATCCGGCTGCTGGCGAAGGTTGAAGCGGCGCAGGGTATGCCGGACGGCTTCACGCGCCATCCAATAAGCGCTGCCCTCATCGCCCAGAAGGTAACCCCAGCCTCCGCAGCGGGCCTCTTCCCCGGCCGGGTTGAGCCCCCATGCCACGGATCCGGTCCCGGCAATCAGGGCGATGCCGGCCGGCGTCTGTCCGGCCGCCAGGATCAGGCGGGTGTCATGGATGACGTCCACCGCCGCGCCTGGAACGTGGGGGCTGATCAACGCACGGAGCGCGTCGGCGTCGTCGGCGGTGTCAATGCCGCCGGAACCGGCGATAACGCGGTTCGCCGGAACGGGGCCCAAAGCGGTAAAGATCTCGGCGAGGTTGGCGGCAGCCTGCGCCGGGGTAACGTTCTGGACATTGGCGCTGCCGCTTACTGCTTCCCCTGCGGGAACCCCGTCAACGAGGAGCAGCCCGTGGGTTTTGGTTCCGCCGATGTCCAGGCCAATGACGATCTGGCCGGAACCGCTTCCTTGTGCCCCGCGGATAGTGTCCATTTGTCCACCCTACTTTCCTGGAGCGCCGAGCGGCACTTGCGGAGCGCTTTCGGTGCGGTCAGGAATGTTCCCGGGAACGGACCAGGAGCTCCTGTGCTGCGGCCAGCGTTCGGTCCGCTGCCTCCGTGCCCCGCCCCGCCGCACCGGCCACGAGGGTCAGTGCCACGGCGGCCGCCCGGGAGTAGAGAGCGGCGGGATCCGTTTCGGCCGCGAAAGCGCCTGCAAAGCGGTCCGCGGAGGCCCTCAGACCCGGGCTCCGCGGGTTTACCGCCGCGAAAACAAACAGGTGCCCCGTAAAACAAGCAAGATCATCCACCAGGTGTCCGGGGCCGAGGACGTCCACGTCAAGCATTCCGCTGATCTCCCACCGGGCCCGGCCGGGGTTGTCTACGAGGAGGTTGCCGCCGTGAAAGTCACCGTGCGCGGTCACCAGCGGACCCGGATCGGCAGCGCGGACCGCAGCGTCGATTTCGCGGGCACAACGGGTAATCCGTTCCGCCTCCTGCGGGAACGCGACGGCGGCTCCCGCGGCGTAGTCCACAACGCGTTCGGCCCACGCCGGTCTGCGGGGAAAAGCCAGTGCCTCCCGCGGCAGTCCCGCCAGGAGATCGAGCAGCGACTGCGGGTCAACGTCATCCGGGGACACATGGAGGTGCTGATGCAGGGAACGGCCTGGAAGTGCCCGCAGGGCCAGGACACTGTCCGGCTCCGGAACGGCTCCGGCGGGGATCTCCAGCAGCGCAGGCACGGGAAGTCCCGCACCGGCCGCAGCTTCCAGCCGGCGGCGAAGCCCGGGAGCCAGTCCCGGCTGCAGAACTTTGAGGTAGGCCGTGGCACCTTCGAAGGTGCCGCGGATGACTGCGCGTCGCAGCGGCCGGTAAGCCGCCAGGGTCAGGGACGCCCGGGCGCCGTCCGTTCCGGCGCCAAAGAGGTCCCGGGCCACGGCACCGGGGCTGGTGGCCCAGGCCAAACCCGACAGGACAGGGTCCCGGGGATGCACCCAGAGTCTCACTGCCGTACCGTCCGCAGAGCCCCGCACGGTCCGGCGGCTTTGCTCCGGGGTCAGCGCAGCGGTGGTTGCACCCACCTGCAGTTGTACGGGTTGGCGGCCGCTGTCGGCTGAACCGCGGCGGGGTACTGCTTCGACCCGGTACAGGGCACTGATTCCTGCACCCGGACGGTGGTGGGTGCGCAGGTGGCTCCAGGACAGGGGCACCAACCCCAGCGGTCGCACCGCAGCCGTCAGCGGTCCGGACATGCCCGGACCTTCCAAACGGGATTTCTTAAGCGCGGCGGCGCTGGAGCACATCGTCGAGATTGATCTTGCCGGTTCCGGGAGCGGCCTCGGCTCCGGCGGAGTCCGAGGACTCTGTAACCGCGGGGGTAACCCCGGCGCGGAGGGAAGTGCGGCCGGCAGGCTTGGGGGTCTGCGGCGGAACAAGCGGTTCCGGTGCCGGGCGCTGGGCCACGGGTGCTTCCACATAAATCGGCTTGGGCACTGCAACCGGTTCCCACGGGGTGGTGGAGGTTTTCGGCGGTCCGGCAGGGCCCTGCGGGGTTGAGGCGGCAGCAAAATCGAGGGCTGCACTGCGCAGTTCCGCTGCTGTGAGCGGGCGGTCGGAAGAACCGGGCGCCGTGGTGACTGTGGCCTGACCCGGAGCTCCGGTCGCGGCGGACCCGCTGCTGGCTTCCGGGCTGCTTTCAGCGTCAAACAGGACAGTTTCACGTTGCGGCCTTACGGGCTCCGGGGAAACTTCCTGCGGCTCGTTCGCCTCGTACGCCGGCTCCGGTGCTGACACCGGCTTGTGCCGGCTCCCGGCGCTCATGGCAGCCCGAAAGGCTGCGTCGACGCGCCGGCGGCGGTCCCGTACCGCGAGGGCACGAAGCGAGGCAACTGCGGCCCCGGCCAGGACAACTCCGATCAAGGGCATCCACCACGAGGCAGCACCGAAAGCGGCCAGCGGGAGTCCAAGGACAACTGCGGCCAGGGCCAGTGCACCCATCAGGGCCAGTGCGGTGCGGCCGTAACGGACGCGGAAAACCGGCTGCGAGCCCTGGTGCCCGCGCGGCGCGCCCGGGGACGGTGTCCGGGGAGCATGGTTTCCAAGGCTGGCGGCGGACTCGTTGTGCGAGGTGGACTCGTTGTACATAGTGGTGTTTCCCTGCTGGGACAGTCCATCAGCGGAGATGGAAGAGCGGATGGCTGTTGAGGAGGGAGCCGGGCGGACCGCCGGCCGGTGGGCTGCGGGCACCAGGGCGGTGCCTGACAGGCGGAATATATAGGGGGCAACCCACAGCAGCCAGAGACCAACGGTGACGGCCAGGATCAGGGAGCTGTTAAGAGGGAAGTCCACAACTACGACGTTATGAGCTAATGCACAGGTGACTGCGCATTCGTGTCGGTGTGTCGGAGTTCAGTGCCAAAAAAGGATGCCCTGCTGTCATGTCCTGGCCAGCCAGCGGGTCAGCAAACCCTCCGGAACATCTTCAGTAGTGAGGGCAAAGCTGCGGTGATCAGCCCATTGACCGGCAATGTGCAAATATCGTTTCCGCAGCCCTTCATCACGAAACCCCAGCTTTTCGACAACGCGAAGGCTGGCGGCATTCTCCGGTTTGATGTTGATTTCCATCCGGTGAAGTCCAAGGGCACCAAAGCAGTGATCCGTAGCCAGAGCAACCGCTGTCGGCGCGATTCCCCGGCCGGCCCTCGCTTCGTCCACCCAGTACCCCAGGGTGGCCATGCGGGCTGATCCCCAGACAATGGTGGACACGGTCAGCTGCCCCGCAATCGCCGGCGCAGACCGCAGCCCCTCGCGTTCAGTGATGAGGAATGGGAGTGCTGATTCCTGGCGCGCCTGCTGGTTCAGGCTGCGCACCATAGCCGCATAGGACGGAAGGTCGCCGCCGGGAAGCGGATTGCTTGCTTCCCAGGGCGCCATCCATTGGGCATTGCGGATGCGGAGGTCCGTCCACTCGCGCCGGTCGCGGTAGCGGATGGGGCGCAGCCCCAGGTCGCCGCATTCCAGCGTCACCGGCCAGATGGCCGACCCCCACACGACATCAGCTTTCGAGCGTACCGGTGAAGTCCCTGAGCCACTCGCGCAGGTCCGGACCGAGGTCCTCGCGCTCGGAGGCCAGCGTCACTACGGCTTTCAGGTAGCTCAGCTTGTCGCCGGTGTCATACCGGCGGCCGCGGAACACGACGCCGTACACGCCGGCGCCTTCACCCTCTTCCCGTGCGGCCAGGGTCTGCAGGGCATCGGTCAGCTGGATTTCTCCGCCGCGTCCGGGGCCGGTTTCCTCCAGCACATCAAACACCGCCGGGTGCAGGACATACCTGCCGATGACGGCAAGGTTGGACGGAGCGTCAGCAACATCCGGCTTTTCCACCAGCTTGTTCACACGGACGTAGTCTTCGCCTTCGACCACGGAGATGTCGGCGCAGCCGTAGGCGCTGATCTGCTCCGGCTCAACCTCGATGAGGGCAATAACCGAACCGCCGGTCTTTGCCTGGACCTCGACCATCTGGGTCAGGAGTTCGTCACGGGCGTCAATCAGATCATCACCGAGGAGCACAGCGAACGGCTCATCGCCGACGTGAAGCTTGGCCCGCAGCACGGCGTGTCCCAGACCCTTGGGGTCACCCTGGCGCAGGTAGTGGATTTCGCCGAGTTCAGAAGCCGCCCGCACCAGTGCGAGCTTTTCGAGATCACCCTTATCCTCAAGCGTCTTTTCGATAAAAGGGACGCGGTCAAAGTGGTCTTCGAGGGATCGTTTGTTGCGGCCGGTAATCATCAGGATGTCAGACATACCGGAATTGACGGCCTCCTCCACCACATATTGAATGGCGGGCTTATCCACTACCGGCAGCATTTCCTTCGGCATGGCTTTGGTTGCCGGCAGGAAACGGGTACCCAGCCCGGCTGCGGGAATTACGGCTTTGGTTACGGTGGCACGTGAAGTCATGTCCGTAAGAGTACATAAGCGGGACCCCATTCCACCAAATACGCGCCATTTTCCCGCCGCGGTTGGGACAATGGTCGGATGCCTCACTCTGCTGCCCCCAAGGACCAGGCCCGGAACGAATATCGACGGCGCCGGCGGGAGCTGCCCTCCGCCAATGCGCTGGGTGCCGGCCGTGCGCTGGCAGCCCGTGCTTTCACCGTCATTCCGCGTTTGGTGTCCCCCGCTGCCACGGTGGCCGCGTACCTGTCCGCCGGACGTGAACCTGACACAGGTCCGCTGCTGGCAGGACTGCACGCGGAGGGATACGACGTCGTCGTTCCGGTCTGCGAGCCTGACCGCCAGCTTTCCTGGTGCCGCTGGACACCCGAATCATCCCTCGTACCCGGGTTGTTCCCGTCCGTTCCCGAACCTGCCGGGCCCAGACTGTCGGTGCAGGACCTCCCAAACCTCGAGCTGCTCCTGGTTCCAGCCCTGGCCGTTGATGCCGAAGGGATGCGCATGGGCAAGGGCGGCGGCTACTACGACCGGTTCCTGTCCGGTTTCAGGGCCATGGGTAACGCCGCCCCGGCGGTTGGCGTGGTCTATGACCAGGAATTTGTCTCTGCAGGGTCCTGGGCATCCGATGCCCTGGACCAGCCGGTGAACGCGGTGCTGACCCCCTCACAGTGGACGAATCTGCCGCTTAGGCCGGTGTATAGTTAGCACTCAAGGGCACCGAGTGCCAGCCGGGCCTGACAGTAGTCAGTGAATCAGCCGGACCGGGGTCCTGACATCTTGGTTTTCAGGAGGAGTAAGTAACAGTGCCTACGTATGCCTATGCCTGCAAGGACTGCAGCCACACGTTCGATATCCAGCAGTCCTTCACCGATGACACCCTGACGGTTTGCCCCGAGTGCAGCGGCAACCTGAGGAAGAAGTTCAACAGTGTAGGGGTGGTGTTCAAGGGGTCGGGTTTTTACCGCACTGATTCCCGCGATGCCAAGAGCACCCTTCCGGCAGCACCGGCCAAGACTGACAGTGCTTCGTCCACTGCCTCTACAGCCGCCTCGTCACCGGCACCGGCAACTTCTTCCGCGTCCGCAGGATCCTCCGCCTCCTCCTCAGGCAAGGGCTCTTCCGCCGCTTAGCCGCACGACGCTCCTCCCCAGCGGGCATACGGGGACATTCGGGGAAGAAATATCCTCAACTGCCCGAACGATGCGTTCCTGCCCGGTTGACCGGGCCTAGGTTCGGTGCGTGAGTCCTTACCCCGCATCACGTCCCCGTTTCGCCTCCGCCCTTCGCCTGCGGTTGAAAAGATTCCTGCTCCGCCGCAGGCGCCTGCTCGCGGCACTCTTGTGCTGCGCCGCCGCGGGCACAGCCGTCCAAGCGCTGTTGCCTCCTGCTGCCGGTGAAAATCCACTTGTCGTCTCGGCCTCGGACCTGCCGGCCGGAGCCGTTCTCACTTCACGGGACCTCCGGACGGTGACGGTTCCGGCAGCAACAATGCCCCCGGGCTCATTCGCTGCCCCCGGCCAAGCTGCCGGCCGGCGGCTGGCCACTCCCCTGAAGCAGGGCAGCCCGGTGCTGCAGACATCGCTGGTGGGTACCGGACTCCTGACCGGCGCCCCGCCCGGTTCCGTGGCGGTGGCGATCCGCCCCGCCGATCCTGCCATGGTTGCACTGTTGGCCCCTGGACAGCTGGTGGACGTGGTCCTCGCAGGCTCCGACGGCATGCAGCATCCGGACAGCCCGGTGCTTCTCGCCGCCGGAGCACCCATCCTGTGGACGGCTGCCGACGGTGCTTCCGCGTGGCCGGATTCCGCCGAAACCGATGCCATGGTGGTACTGGCGGCCGCACCGGACCAGGCTGCCGCCCTTGCCTCCGCCTCGGGGTCCGGTCTGGTTCACCTGATCCTTACCGGGGGCTGAACTTTTCCCCGCGACGGCAGTGGCAGTCCCGGCGACGGCAGTGTCAGTCCCAGTGCGGCGGCCGCTGCTCGAGCAGCCAGGTGTCCCGGTCCTCGGGCTCATCGCCCCACACCCGGGGATCGTCCTCCGCGGCCTTGGCCTTGAGTTCAGGCGGGGCTTCTTCCTTCCGTGCCGGCAGCGGGCGGGGGACGGTGCCCCCGCTCGCGCGGCGGTGTGGCTTCCGGGGCGTCACGGCCGCCGCGCCTCCCGGTTTGATGCATCAGGATCAGTCTCGGGCTTGGGTGCCACCGTGCCGCGTTCCCTGATCCGGCTGCTGCCGTGCGGCTTTGAAGGGATGCTGCCGCGGCGGGCAAGCGACCCGCTGACGGAAGTCCCCACGGACTGGACCGGCTTTCCTTCACCTTCCCTGGGTGCGGGCAGGTTGAGGTATCGTCCCACCAGATCCGCGCAGGCTGACGGATCGCTGAAAACCTCAATGGTCCACAGCGGCATATAGCGCCACCCCAGACGTTCCAGCAGCTGGGGCCGCAGCCGGCTGCGCTCACGCACGCTCATTGTCCGGTACCGCTCGGTGCCGTCGGACTCGATGGCCATCGGCACGGCGGGTTCACCGTCGGCGTTGCTGCCGTCAACGGTAGCCACAATATCGATGGCTCCCTGATAGTGGTCCCACACTTTGGCACCGCGGGCCCGCAGCCGGTTGACGAGGTCAGCCACCAGCGGATCCTCCTCCATGATCCCGCCTGCGATGTTCTCGGCTCCGCGGGGTGCCGAACCCGTTTCCGCAGCTTCGCTGCGCTGGGCGGCGGAAGGCACCGACTGGTCCAGTTCCCGTTTGATGAGGTCGTAGAAATCGAGGGCACCATACCCGAGGCGGGACTTGTCCAGGTCCTCCGGCCGGAAACAGGTCAGGACATGCAGCCTGCTGCGGGCACGGGTCATGGCGGTGAGGAACTTTCCCCGCCCGTCGGACGCGGACAGCGGCCCGAAGGTGTGCAGTGCACGGCCGTGGGGAGTGCGTCCGAACCCGAGCGAGAAAATCACGCTGTCGCGTACCAGTCCGGCCGCGCGGTCCACGGGGACCACCCGGAAGGATTCCTTGCCCGGAGTGAAGAAGTCGGAGGCCCAGGGGAAATTGGCCATCTGCACCCGGATTGCCTCGGCAACACGCACGGCGTGCCGCGGGCTGGCCGTGACAACTGCCAGGGACTGGTGCGGGCGGCGGCGGATGTGCTCGAAGACCAGGTCAACAACGCGGTTGACCTCGGCGGCGACGCTTTCGACGCCCTCGTGGTCGGCGCTGGGCATGCCCGTGCCGTCCGCCAGGTATTCGACGGTGAGCGGACGTTCACCGGAAGAAACCTCGGCGCCGCGCGGAACCATGGTGAGGCGGCCGTCATAGAAACTGCGGCTCAGCTGGTTCATGAGTGCACGGTCAGTGCCGCGGTACACGGTGGACAGCGTCCGGGTCGGCAGGACGGCGGTCAGGGCTTCGAAAACACTGACGAGGTCATGCGGCTCCCCCGCCGGCCGGGAGGGTTCAACGCCAATCGTGAACGGCCTCGGACCGCCAAGCTCCCCGTCGCCGAAAGCGATGACCTGGGCTGCCCGTGCCAGGGCGGGAACCGCGGACTGCAGGGAGGTGGATTCGGCGTCGAGGACAATGACGGCGTCAAAGGACCTGGTGCCGGGCAGCACCATGGGCAGGACCAGCGGACTGGCGGCCCAGACCGGCAGCAGTGCGGAAACCAGCTCGGTTGACTGAGCGCACAGGTCCGGCAGGGTGAGCGGACCGTTCTTGATGGCGTCGCGCAGAGCGGCTGCTTCGGAGGGCGCAGCCTTCACTCCACGGCGCCACCTGTCCGCGAGGGCAAACCGCACCCGGGCACTGCCGGAGGCAATGTGCGCGTTGTCCGCCAGACGGTATTCGGCTTCAAGCCGGCGCAGGCTGTCGCCGTCGGACATAGCCAAATAATCATCGCCGCTGATCATCGCTTCAAGAGCCGACTGCCACCAGGCAAGCTCAAGCTCATAGCCAACCTGCCGCGGCTGGACTTCACGGGCTTCGAGGTCATCCAGCAGCTCGCCCAGACCCTGGCCGCGCATTTCGTCCAGCAGGAGGGTGCGTTCGGGCAGGGTTTCCAGCGTCTCCCGGTCCCCGGCCAGCGCATCGAGCTGCTTCTCCAGCTCATCCAGCGTCAGCTCGGCGAGGTTCGGCTTGGCCGGTGTCCCGTCGAGAATGCCCGTGAGGGTGTCCAGTTGTTCCTTGACGGTGATGTAGGACCGGTTGATGTCTGCCAGCCCGGTGGGCACCGAGGGGTGGCGCTGCGTAGTGGCGTAGCGGCCCCACACGGCGCGCTGCTGCTGGACCTCAACCAGTGAGGAGTGCAGGTCTGAAATGTGCACCCCGGGCCGGATGTACTCCTTGGCGACCCGCCGCAGGCGGGACCGAGTCATGGAGCTCATGTCCACGGCACGTTCACGCCGCCAGGACGAGGACGCCGTGGCGGAAATCAGGTCACTGACCGGACGGTCGAAGATGTCCGGGGTGAACTTGTCCAGGCTTTCACGCACCGCGACCAGCAGCTCCAGCTGCTCGCCCCACTGTGCAAAGGTTTCACCAAGGCGGATCTGCGAATGTTCGGCAACAGACTGCACCTGTGCGCGCAGTTCAGGCAGGTCCCGGGCCAGGCTTTGGGTGAGCTCGTACGCCTCTTCCGTTTCCTTGCGGTTAAGCAGCTTGGCGCCAAACCAGGGGCTGGTGGTGGCGGCACGGCTGAAGCTGCCCAGTTCCGCGGCCCGGCGCAGTCTTCCGGTCAGCTCGGTCCGGTCCGTGATGCTGTCCAGGACACTGCGCTTGAGCCGGACAGTGGTGGCCGGGGCAGGGCTCATGGACGTGAGTTCCGCCAGGGACTGCATGGCCTGGTAGGGCGAGCAGCCCCAGCGCCGGCGAACGTTGTGCAGTGACTTCACGTGGTCGCGCAGCTGGTGCCGGTTGGAGACCAGAACCTTGTGCAGGCTTTCCAGATCCGGGTCCGCAGCCTTTTCGTTGCGGACGATGGCCCGAATCAACTGATCCTTCAACTGCTGCTCAGTCAGGCCGGCGTTGATTTGGAGCACGGCGGATCCCAGGTGCAGGGAATCCAGCGCGGAGACAAACTGATTCAGCGTGCCGCGGCGTTCGGCCACCACGAGCACGGACTTCCCGGCATGGACCAGCGCAGCCGCGGCATTGAGGGCAGTTTGCGTCTGTCCGGTTCCGGGAGGCGCGGAGACCACCAGTGACTGGCCGTCCAGGATCAGGTCCAGGACGTCCTGCTGCTCATGGTCGGCATCCAGTACCAGCAGCTCATCGGCCGGTAGCCGGTCATCCAACGGCGGAAGTGCGGGATCCTTGGCCTCCGGGGCGGCGCTGCCCGTGCCGCGTGCGGAGTCCATCAGGGCCCGCAGGATGGGGTGGGCGGGGTCCAGGGCGCTGTCTTCAGCCAGATCCGACAGATCAGCGAAGGTGGAGACCAGGAGGCGGTGTTCAATGTTGATGCCGCGGACCCCCTCCGTGACGGCCCGCAGTTTTTCCAGGACCGGATGCGGATCAAACCTCGCGGTGCCGTAGGCAAGACGCGCCAGTGCCTCGACGTCGATGTCCAGGCCCTGTTCATGCTGCAGGTGGCGGACAAAAGCGGGGTTCAGGGCTGCCTTGTCGGTGAGCTGCAGCTCATAGTCGTCCTGTGAGGGGTGCACGGTCAGCGAGACCGGGGTCAGCAGGACCGGAGCGGTGAGCGACTCGGGGCGGACGGCCTCGTCGTCAGCGTAGCGCCAGGAGGCGGTGCCGGCGGCCAGGTAGCCGACGTCGATGCCGCGGTCCGTGCCGAGCTCGTAGATTTTCGCTCGCAGCAGGCGCCCGGCCTTCATTGCGGCACCGTACTGCTCTGAGTCGCGCAGCAGCGTGGACAGGCGCGTGCGGCGTCCCGCCAGCAGCTGGGCCAGCCCGGACGGGTGCGCATGGGTCAGGTCGATGCTGTTGGAGGGTGACGGGGTGAAGTGAAGCAACGTGTCCGATCCGGCATGCTGTCCCAGTTGTCCCAGCCACGGCAGCAGGAAGTCCGAGGCGTTGTCCCCGGGATTCTGCTCAGACACTGGTGCCCTCTTTTCTGCACTTCCGCGCGACGTTCTTGACCAAATTGGCATACCTTCCAAACTATCGCTTCCTGCCGGGTTTACCCGACATAGCAACGCGGGGGACAGCCTGTTCGGCTGTCCCCCGCGGTCAATCTACTCCCACTCGATGGTTCCCGGCGGCTTGGACGTTACGTCCAGCACCACGCGGTTGATCCCGTCGACTTCATTGGTAATGCGGTTGGAGATGCGTGCCAGCAGGTCATACGGCAGGCGTGACCAGTCAGCGGTCATTGCGTCTTCGCTGGAAACCGGCCGCAGGACGATCGGATGTCCGTAGGTGCGGCCGTCGCCCTGGACGCCCACGCTGCGCACATCGGCCAGCAGGACAACCGGCATCTGCCACACTTCGTTGTCCAGGCCGGCTGCGGTGAGCTCGGCACGGGCAATGGCGTCTGCGCGGCGGAGCAGGTCCAGGCGTTCCTGGTTGACCTCGCCGATGATGCGGATACCCAGGCCGGGGCCGGGGAACGGCTGGCGTCCGACGATTTCAGCCGGCAGGCCCAGCTCGCGGCCCACGGCGCGGACCTCGTCCTTGAACAGGGCGCGCAGCGGTTCCACCAGCTCGAACTTCAGGTCCTCGGGCAGCCCGCCCACGTTGTGGTGGCTCTTGATATTGGCTGCACCCTCGCCGCCGCCGGATTCGACGACGTCCGGGTACAGGGTGCCCTGAACGAGGAAGCGGATGGGTTCACCGGCAGCAGCTGCCTCGGCCATGATGGCGCGCTCAGCTTCTTCGAACGCGCGGATGAACTCGCGGCCGATGATCTTGCGTTTGGTTTCCGGATCCGTGACACCGGCGAGGGCTTCGAGGAAGCGCTTCTGCTCATTGGCGACGTAGAGGTTGACGCCGGTGGATGCCACGAAGTCGCGCTCCACCTGCTCGGCTTCACCTTCGCGCAGCAGGCCGTGGTCCACGAACACGCAGGTCAGCTGGTCGCCGACGGCACGCTGCACCAGTGCTGCGGCAACTGCGGAGTCGACGCCGCCGGAGAGCCCGCAGATCACGCGGGAGCTGCCCACCTGCTCGCGGATGCGTTCGACCTGCTCTTCCACAATGTTGCCCGTGGTCCAGCTGCGGTCCAGGCGTGCGCCCTTGAACAGGAAGTTCTCCAGGACGGACTGGCCGTGCGCGGAGTGCTTCACCTCCGGGTGCCACTGGACGCCGTAGAGCTGCTTCTCTTCGTTGGCGAAAGCCGCAACGGGGGCACCGGCCGTGGTGGCCAGCACGTCGAATCCGGGCGGAGCTTCCTGGACGCTGTCACCGTGGCTCATCCACGTGTTCTGCTGTTCCGGCGTGCCCTCAAGGATGGAGCGCGGGCCTCCGACGGCGGTGGCGTCGGTGGAGCCGTATTCGCGCAGGCCGGTTTTGGCGACCTTGCCGCCCAGGGCGTTGGCCATGGCCTGGAAGCCGTAGCAGATGCCCAGGACCGGAACACCTGCCTCAAACAGGCCTTCGCTGACTGCGGGGGCGCCTTCGGCGTAAACGCTGGAAGGGCCGCCGGAAAGGATGATCGCGGCCGGGTTCTTCGCCAGGATCTGTTCCGTGGTCCAGGTGTGGGGCACCACCTCGGAATAGACATCTGCATCGCGTACCCGGCGGGCAATGAGCTGGGCGTACTGGGCGCCGAAGTCCACAACTAGGACAGGGCGCTCTTCTATGGGAGGGGTCGCGGAATTAGTCACGCTTCAAGGATAGTCGCCGGAGCATCCGCGCCGCACATCCGCGTGGGGGCCGGTGCCTCAGTAGCGCTTGGCCGCTTCCGGATGTGCAGCGAGTTCCGCAAGGACCTGTTTGTGCGTACGGCCCTCCACAATGAAGGACAGGAAGGGCACCACACCGCCCAGGGCAATCAGGATGAACTTCGAGAACGGCCAGCGCATCAGCTGCCACAGGCGGAAGTCAGCCAGCAGGTAGACCACGTACAACCAGCCGTGGGCAATCAGCACACCCGTGAAAAGGTTCAGCGGGCCAACGGTCATCTCCTCGATCTTCAGCCCGTATTTGAGGATCATCTCAACGCACAGCAGGAGAAGAAACACACCGGTGACGTAGGAAGACACCTTGTAAAAGGTCAGGGCCGAACGGATCTGGGCGTGGGTGCCGCCAAAACGGCGCTTTTTCCGGCGGGGTTTCTTGCCTGCTGCGGGTGCCCCGGCGGGGGCCTGTACTGGATCGCTCACTTCTGTACCTCACTGGTCGGTGCCGGACGCCCCGGGACGGGGCCCTCGTCGTCTTCGTCGTCGTCGTCGTCTTCGTCGTAATAATCGTCATCGTCCTCGAGGGAACGCTGGTGGGCATCCGCCACGAGGCGCCACCACAGGAAGACGGAGAACCCGGCGAAGACCACCCACTCGATGGCGTAGAAGATGTTCATCCAGTTCACTGAGGTTTCCTGGGGCTGCGCATCCACGTCGACTACGCGCATGTCTCCCGTTTCCGGAGCCTCACCGTCCACCGTGATCTCGTTAGCAGTGACGAACGCCGCATACCCCGGGGTGTCCCAGACATTGATCAGTTCGGCGCTGGAGAGGCTGGGCAGGACCCCTTCCTCTTCAGGTGCCTTTGCGATGGGTCCTTCGGGCGGCAGCAGGCGGCCGACGACGGCGGCGTCCCCGGACGGGGCGGGTTCGGCATCGCCGGGCTCGGCAACCCAGCCGCGGACCACCGGCATGACGGCGCCGTCCGGGGCTCCCTCGACGGCGAATGCGGTGACCACCCAGTATCCGCGGTCGCCGTCGTACAGCCGCTGGTCGATCAGTACGGTGTCCTCACCACGGAAGGAACCGTTCATGGAGACCATCTGGTCCGCCTGGGTGCCCATCAGTTCCACACCCGGCGTGAACACCTCGGTGAGGGGACGGACGTTTTCGGTTTCGCCTGCGGCGGGCGGCAGCTCGCTCTCGGCGGTCGAAAACTGCCACTGGCTCAGGAGCACGAAGACCGTCGAAATCGCAAGCGCAAAGAGAAGGGCGGCGATCCAGCGGGGTTGCAGGGCAGTTTTCAGCACCCCTTAACCGTACTTCGTACCCGTGTAGAAAACCCAATGCCTGCTGTGCGCTGCTCCGGCACCCGCGGCATCAGCAGGCGCCGTCAATGGTCAAAAAACACCAGCGAGGAGTTAATCAGTTCGGAAATGACTTCGGCGTCGTTGGCCCGGCGGAGCGAATCCCGGAAGGCCGGGCGGAACAGCGACCGCGCGATGGTGGCCAGGACTTCCAAGTGTTCAGAGAAGGCTTTGGCAGGCGTGGCTATCAGCAGAATCACGGTGGCCGGCCCGTCCGACGCACCAAAATCAATGCTGTGCCCGTAGCGGGTGATCCCCACGGCAATAGAGGTCTGCACCACTTCCTCGCTGCGCGCGTGAGGCATGCCGATGCCGCCGGGCAGCCCCGTGGCCATTTGGTGTTCCCGGGCATTGACCTGCTCCAGGAACACCTCCAAATTACGGATCCGTCCCTGGTCGTACATCCGCCGGGCAAGCTGGGCCGCCGCATCCGAGCGGTCGGCCGCTTCCATCTGCAGGATGACCATTTCAGGGACCGTCAGGACCGCGCCCTTTTCATTCAGGGAGAGTTCAGGTTCCACTTCCGTCGGTTCCGGTTCAGGCCAGCGGAGCGATGTCGTGGGCCTTCAACCGTGCTGCGTCGGCCGAAACATCATCGGGCTGTTCCTGGCTGAGCCGCTCGGCTTCCACCCGCGCCTCATAGTGGGCCACTTCCTGCTCCACCCGTTCCGGACTCCAGTTCAGGATGGGCGCCATGAGTTCGGCCACAACCGGGGCAGCGGAGACTCCCCGGTCCCACGACTCGATGGAGATGCGGGTGCGCCGGGCCAGGACATCCTCCACATGCCGGGCACCCTCGGACGTGGCGGCATACACCACTTCGGCGCGCAGGTAATCGTCCGCTCCGGGCAGGGGCTCCCCCAGCTCAGGATTGGCACGGATCAGTTCCAGCACCTCGTTGGCCAGGGATCCGTAACGGTTGAGCAGATGCTCCACCCGGACCACATGGACTCCATAGTGCTCCGCAGTGCGGTGCCGGAGATTCCAGGCAGCCTTATAGCCCACCGCACCCAGCAGCGGGATGGTGGAGGTGCAGCTTTCCGGAACCTTCCCATCCAGCGCGCGGGCGGCCTCATCCACGGCATCCTTCGCCATGACCCGGTAGGTGGTCCATTTGCCGCCGGCAACAACCACCAGCCCCGGCACGGGGTGGGCCACCACATGTTCGCGGGAGAGTTTGGCCGTGGAATCATTCTCGCCGGCAAGCAGCGGCCGCAGGCCGGCGTAGACGCCTTCAACGTCCTCGCGCGTCAGCGGAGTTTTCAGCACGCTGTTCACATGCTCCAGCAAGTAGTCGATGTCCGCCGAGGTTGCTGCGGGATGTGCCTTGTCCAGATTCCAGTCGGTGTCCGTGGTGCCCACAATCCAGTGCCGGCCCCACGGGATCACGAACAGCACGGATTTTTCCGTGCGCAGGATCATGCCCACCGTGGACTGGATCCGGTCGCGGGGAACCACCAGGTGCACACCCTTGGACGCCCGGACTTTCAGCTGTCCCCGGTCCGTCACCATGGCCTGGGTTTCGTCGGTCCACACGCCGGTGGCATTGACCACTTGGCGGGCGAACACATCGAATTCCCGGCCGGTCTCGGAGTCCTTGACCCGGGCACCAACTACACGCTCACCCTCGCGAAGGAAGTCCACCACGGACACCCGGTTGGCCACGGTGGCGCCGTAGTGCGCTGAGGTGCGGACCATGTTGGCAACGTACCGGGCGTCGTCCACCTGGGCGTCGTAGTAGCGGATGGAGCCAACCATGGCGTCATCCTTCAGGCTGGGCGCAGCCCGGAGCGTGGCTTTTTTGCTGAGGTGCTTGTGCATCGGCACCCCGCGGGAATTACCGGACGTCAGGCCCATGGTGTCGTACAGCATGATGCCGGCGCCAACGTAGGGCCGCTCATAGAACCGGTGTGTCAGCGGGTAGAGGAACGGTACGGGCTTGACCAGGTGCGGGGCAATCCGCTGAATCAGCAGGCCGCGTTCCTTCAGCGCCTCGGCTACGAGGGCAAAATCCAGCATCTCCAGATAGCGCAGACCGCCGTGAATGAGCTTGGAGGAACGCGACGACGTGCCCGACGCCCAGTCCCGGGCCTCCACCATGCCCACTTTGAGTCCGCGGGTGACTGCGTCCAGGGCGGCACCGGCACCCACCACGCCGCCGCCAACAATCAGGATGTCCAGTTGCTGGCCGGGCTCCGCCGTGGAACGCAGCGCCGCCAGGGCGTCCTCCCGGTATTCCGGACTGAGTGCATCTTTGCTCATGGTCAAGATTTCCTCTCTGGGACGCGCTGGCGGCGCAGTGGTCTTTGCAGCCACTGTAGGGAACTACATGGCGGATAGGTAGGGCGCGACCAGCACCTCAATGCGCTGGAAGGCTTTCACATCGGAGTAACCCGTGGTGGCCATGGCACGACGCAGGGCACCCATCAGGTTGGACGTGCCGTTGGTGTGGTGCGACGGGCCCCAGAGAACTTCCTGCAGCGGGCCGACGGTGTCCAGCCGGACCCTGTCGCCGCGGGGAAGTTCGCTGTGGTGGGCTTCCTGGCCCCAGTGCCATCCCTGTCCGGGAGCTTCTTCCGCCCGGGCCAGAGCCGATCCGAGCATCACGGCGTCCGCGCCCATGGCGATTGCCTTGACGATGTCACCGCTGGTGCCCATTCCGCCGTCGGCGATCACGTGGACGTAGCGTCCGCCTGACTCGTCCATGTAATCGCGGCGCGCCTCGGCGATGTCCGCGATCGCGGTTGCCATGGGGGCATGGATGCCCAGTGCCCGGCGGGTGGTGGTGGTCGCTCCCCCGCCGAAGCCGACCAGGACGCCGGCGGCTCCGGTGCGCATCAGGTGCAGGGCCGGGGTGTAGCCGGCCGCGCCGCCCACAATGACGGGAACGTCCAGTTCGTAGATGAACTGCTTGAGGTTCAGCGGCTCAACGGTCTTGGAGACGTGCTCGGCGGAGACGGTGGTGCCGCGGATGACGAAGATGTCCACGCCGGCGGCCAGGACGGTCTTATAGAACTCCTGGGTGCGCTGCGGGGTCAGGGAGCCGGCAACGGTCACACCGGCGTCGCGCACCTCGGCCAGGCGGGAGGTGATCAGCTCCGCCTGGATGGGTGCTTCATAGATTTCCTGCAGCCGGCGGGTGGCCGCGGGATTGAAGTTATCTTCGCTGAGGACCGCGATCTCGTCCAGCAGCGGCTGGGGGTCCTCGTAGCGGGTCCACAGCCCTTCAAGGTTCAGCACGCCCAATCCGCCCAGGCGGCCCATCGTAATAGCGGTGGCCGGGGACATCACCGAGTCCATGGGGGCTCCCATGACCGGCATTTCAAACTGGTAGGCATCTATCTGCCAGTTGATTGAAACATCCTGCGGGTCCCGCGTCCGCCGGGACGGCACAATTGCCACATCATCGAGGGAGTAGGCTCGGCGCCCACGCTTGCCACGGCCAATTTCTATCTCATTGCTCACGCCTCTAGGTTATCCCAGCTTTGGAAGCCGGGCCTTAAAGCAGCAGCAACCGCATCCTTCCCCGTCATTTGGAGGATGGATGCGGCTGCTGCCGTCGGTTCCGAAGTTAGCGGCGGGTGCCGTAGTTCGGCGCCTCCGCCGTCATCATGATGTCGTGCGGGTGGGATTCCTTGAGGCCGGCCGGGGTGATCCGGACAAACTTGCCCTTCTGCTTCAGCTCTTCGATGGTGCGTGCACCGGTATAGAACATGGTCTGGCGCAGGCCGCCCACCAGCTGGTGAGCGACGGCGGACAACGGACCCCGGTAGGGAACCTGGCCTTCAATGCCCTCGGGGATCAGCTTTTCGTCACTGGGGACATCGGCCTGGAAGTAGCGGTCCTTGGAGTAGGACGTGTTCTTGCCGCGGCTCTGCATGGCACCGAGTGAACCCATGCCGCGGTAGGACTTGAACTGCTTGCCGTTGACGAAGACCAGGTCCCCCGGGCTTTCGGCGGAACCGGCCAGCAGGCCGCCCAGCATGACGGTGTCTGCGCCGGCAACGATGGCCTTGCCGATATCGCCGGAGTACTGGAGGCCGCCGTCGGCGATCACGGGCACGCCTGCCGGGATGGCGGCTTTGGCAGCTTCGTAGATGGCGGTGATCTGAGGAACGCCCACTCCGGCCACCACGCGGGTGGTGCAGATGGATCCGGGACCCACGCCCACCTTGATGGCGTCGGCGCCGGCGTCGATCAGCGCCTGGGCGCCTTCGCGGGTGGCTGCCTGGCCGCCAATGATGTCCACGTGCGCCACCGCCGGATCCTTCTTCAGGCGGGCAATCATGTCCAGCACGCCTGCACTGTGGCCGTTGGCGGTGTCCACGACGAGGATATCCACGCCGGCGTCAACGAGTGTCATGGCACGCTCATAGCCGTCACCGAAGAAACCGATCGCGGCGCCGACACGCAGCCGGCCTTCCTCGTCCTTGGTGGCCAGCGGGTACTGCTCGGCCTTGTCGAAGTCCTTGACCGTGATCAGGCCCTGCAGGCGGCCGTCGTCGTCGACCAGCGGCAGCTTCTCGATGCGGTGCTTGCCCAGCAGTTCCACGGTTTCTTCGGCGCTGATACCCACGCGGCCGGTGATCAGCGGCATGCGGGTCATGACTTCATGAACCTTGCGGCCGGGGTAGTCGGCACGCGGGATGAAACGGGTGTCGCGGTTGGTCACGATGCCCAGCAGCTTGTCGTCCGCATCCACAACGGGCAGGCCGGAGACACGGAAGTGGGCGCACAGGTCATCCAGTTCCTGCAGGGTGGCGTCCGGGGAGATCGTCACCGGGTTGGTAATCATGCCTGATTCGCTGCGCTTGACGCGGTCCACGTGCTCGGCCTGGTCTGCGATGGACAGGTTGCGGTGGATGACACCGAGTCCGCCCTGGCGTGCCATGGCGATTGCCATGCGGGATTCGGTCACCGTGTCCATCGCGGCCGAAAGCAGCGGTGTCTGGACGGTGATCCGCTTGGACAGGCGTGAGGAGGTGTCCGCCTCGGACGGAATGACGTCCGTGGGGCCGGGCAGCAGCAGGACGTCGTCGTACGTCAGGCCGATGAAGCCGAACGGGTCATGCTCTGTGGACTGCTGGCTCAAAACTGCGCCTCTTTCGCGGAAGGACCGGAGGGATGGGGAAAACGCCGGAAACGGGACCGGCTGGCTTCCTTACATCCTAAAACGAAAGACCGCCGGTCCCTATTCCAAATCCTTACTGGTGGCATCACTCACAGCCGGGCAAGCAAAAGGCCCCGGCGCCGCAGCAAAATGCTGCTGCAGCGCCGGGGCCCCTGTGTCACCTAGTGCTGGTGGCCGTGATCTTCTTCGTCATCGGCCGGCTTCTCCACCACAAGTGCCTCGGTGGTGAGGACGAGAGCGGCGATGGATGCGGCGTTGCGCAGCGCCGAACGGGTGACCTTGACCGGGTCAATGATGCCGGCCTCGATCAGGTTCTCGTATTCACCCGTCGCGGCGTTGAAGCCGTTGTTGACCTCGAGGTCAGTGACCTTGGCGACAACAACCATGCCCTCGGCGCCCGCGTTCTCGGCGATCCAGCGCAGCGGCTGTGCCAGTGCGCGGCGCACCAGACCGACGGCGGTGGCGGCGTCGCCTTCCAGCTTCAGCACCTCCGCGTCGGTGTCCAGGGCCTTGGCAGCGTGGACCAGCGCGGAACCGCCGCCGGCCACGATGCCCTCTTCAAGGGCCGCACGCGTCGAGGACACGGCGTCTTCGATGCGGTGCTTCTTTTCCTTGAGTTCCACCTCGGTGGCTGCGCCAACCTTGATGACGCCAATGCCGCCGGAGAGCTTGGCCAGGCGTTCCTGCAGCTTCTCGCGGTCCCAGTCGGAGTCCGTGCGCTCGATCTCGGCACGGATCTGAGCCACGCGGTCAGCGACGTCGGATTCGGAGCCGGTTCCGTCGACAATCGTGGTGCTGTCCTTGGTAACCGTGATGCGGCGGGCGGAGCCCAGCACCTCAAGGCCAACCTGGTCCAGCTTCAGGCCCAGGTCCGGGGAGACAACCTGCGCACCGGTGAGGGTGGCGATGTCCTGCATCATGGCCTTGCGGCGGTCACCGAAACCGGGTGCCTTGACGGCAACCACGTTCAGGGTGCCGCGGATCTTGTTGACCACCAGGGTGGACAGGGCTTCGCCTTCAATGTCCTCGGCAATGATGAACAGCGGCTTGGAGGTCTGCAGTGCCTTTTCAAGCAGGGGCAGGAACTCGGCAACCGAGGAGATCTTGCCGGAGTTGATCAGGATCAGCGCGTCTTCGAGGACGGCTTCCTGGCGCTCCGGATCAGTGACGAAGTACGGGGACAGGTAGCCCTTGTCGAACTGCATGCCCTCGGTGATGACCAGTTCGGTCTGCGTCGAGGAGGATTCCTCGATCGTAATGACGCCGTCCTTGCCGACGGTGTCAAAGGCCTTGGCCAGCAGTTCGCCGATCTCCATGCTCTGGGCGGAGATGGCAGCTACGTGGGCAACCTGGTTGCCTTCAACTTCCTTGGCGTTTTCCAGCAGCCGTGCAGCTACCGCTTCCACGGCCGTCTCCATGCCGCGCTTCAGCTGGCCCGGAGCGGCGCCTGCAGCAACGTTGCGCAGGCCTTCCTTGACCAGGGCCTGAGCCAGCACCGTGGCAGTGGTGGTGCCGTCACCGGCAACATCGTTGGTCTTGGTGGCAACTTCCTTGGCCAGCTGGGCGCCGAGGTTCTCGTACGGATCATCCAACTCGATTTCACGGGCGATGGTCACGCCGTCGTTCGTGATGGTGGGAGCGCCCCAGGTCTTGGCGAGCACTACGTTGCGGCCGCGCGGGCCGAGGGTCACCTTGACGGCGTTGGCCAGCTTGTCGACGCCGGCCTCCAGCGAGCGGCGGGCGGAGTCGTTGAACTCCAATTGCTTTGCCATGTGTGTGTCCTTTCCGACAGCTACATCTGCACCTGCATCAGAAAACCCCGGCCAGATTGGCCGGGGTCTCCCTTTTTCAACTACTTAACGACGATGGCCAGTACGTCGCGGGCGGACAGCACCAGGTATTCGGAGCCGCCGTGCTTGACTTCGGTTCCGCCGTACTTGGAGTAGATGACAACGTCACCCTCGGAAACATCCACGGGAACGCGGTTGCCGTTGTCGTCAACGCGGCCGGGGCCTACTGCAACAACTTCGCCCTCCTGGGGCTTTTCCTTTGCAGTGTCCGGAATGACGAGGCCGGAAGCAGTGGTCTGCTCGGCTTCGAGGGGGCGGACAACAATGCGATCCTCAAGGGGCTTAATAGAGACCGACACTCGGGCTCTCCTTTGCGTAGTTACTAACGGATAGGGACCGTCGGTGGGCGCTGGCCGTCGTCGCGGTGCCGGTTGGCGCTTCCCTCAGGAATTAGCACCCTCACAGGGAGAGTGCTAACTCCGACTTTATGCAAGGGCTGGCACTCGGTCAAGGTGAGTGCCAATTTACTTTGCCGCGTCATGACGCCCCGTAACCAAAGCCCGCTCACCGGGACATAAAAGTTGCTTAGCCTCACCTAACCCTGTAGTTTTCAAAGGCGCGCAAAATTAGCAAACATTTATATGTCCTAAATACGCAAACATCTGTGTCCTATTGGCGGGCCTCCCCCGCCGGGCCGGACGATAGACCCGAACAGCTGGAGCCCCCTGACGTGAAGAAAACCCTCAAGTCCCGCTTTGTCGCCGGGACCGCCCTCGCCTCCCTCCTGGCCCTGAGCGCCTGCGGATCAGACACTTCGGCCAACGCGGACGCCACCGCCGATGCGTCCGAGCCCACCATGGTTACCGTTGAACACACCCAGGGCACCACCGAAGTTCCGGTGAACCCGGAGACTGTCTACACGTTCGACCTCGGCGCATTGGACACCCTGGATGCCCTGGGTATCGAGGTTGACGGCGTTCCCGCCGCAAACTTCCCCGAAAGCCTCTCCAAGTACGGCTCCGATGACTACACCAAGATCGGCAGCATGAAGGAGCCCGACTTCGAGGCCATCAGCGCCGGCGCCCCGGACCTGATCATCATGTCCGGCCGCACCGCTGACTCCTACGAAGAATTCTCCAAGATCGCCCCCACGATCAACCTCAGCACCGACGCTGCGGATCCGTGGAATTCCTTCATCTCCAACACCGAGATCATCGGTGACATCTTCGGCAAGGAAGCCGAAGTTGAAGAGAAGCTCGCTGCACTCGAGACCAAGGTGGAGGACACCAAGGCAACCGCCGCCGACGCCGGCAACGGCCTCATCATCATGACCAGCGGCGGTGAAATGACCGCTTACGGCGAAGGTTCACGCTTCGGCCTGATCCATGACGTCCTCGGGGTTTCCACTGCTGCCGACATCAAGTCCGAAGCACAGCACGGCGAATCCGTGTCCTTCGAATACGTTGCCGAGATCAACCCGGACAACCTGTTTGTCATCGACCGCGACGTCGCGGTGGGCAATGCGGGTGAAGTTGCCTCCGCTGTACTGGACAACGAACTCGTGATGGGCACCAAGGCCGCCAAGAATGACCGCATCACCATGCTCGATTCCTCCAGCTGGTATCTCGTGGGTTACGGCCTGAACAATGTTGACTCCATGGTCAGCGCTGTTCAGGACGGCATCTCCTAACCGTCCAACCCACCTGCCAATCCTTGCCGGCCGGCCTTCCTCCCTCCCCCGGGAGCAGGGCCGGCCGGCGGGGGAGACGGAACGCACCATGACCACTGCGCTAACCCCCACCGCCCCGGCAGCCGCCGGGGCCACTGCTGTTTCCGGCCGCCGCCGGTTCCTCGGCCCCGGAACCAAGCTTCTGCTGGGAGGAACAGCTGTCCTGGTGCTTGCCGTTGTCAGCATGTTTGTCGGCGTGAGCGACGTTTCGCTTCCCGGCCTGCTCTCCGGCGACGAACACGCGTGGGACATCTTTTGGATCAGCCGGGTTCCCCGGACCCTGAGCATCATTCTTGCCGGGATGGCGCTGAGCGTCGCCGGTCTCATCATGCAGCTGATGGCCCGCAACAAGTTCGTGGAGCCGTCCACAGTGGGCACAGTGGAGTCCGCTTCCCTGGGCATCCTGGTGGTAACGGTGTTCCTGCCGGGGGCCTCATTGTTCCTTAAAATGTCCACCGCAACCGTCTTCGCCGTGGCCGGGACCGCCCTCTTCCTGCTGGTCCTGCGCCGGATTCCGCTGCGCAACACGCTGATCGTTCCCCTCGTGGGAATCATGCTTGGCGGCGTTATTGCGGCCGTGACCACGTTCTTCGCCTACCGGTTCGACCTGCTGCAGACCCTCAATTCCTGGATGGTCGGAGATTTCTCCGGCGTACTGCGCGGGCGCTACGAACTGCTCTGGATTGTAGGAGCCCTGACCCTGATCGGCTATTTGGCAGCTGACCGCTTCACCGTCGCAGGCATGGGCCAGGAGTTCACCACCAACCTGGGCCTGAACTACAACCGGGTGATGACGCTGGGCCTCATCATCGTGTCCCTGATCAGCGCCGTCGTGGTTGTCAGCGTCGGCTCGGTGCCGTTCCTGGGCCTGATCGTTCCCAACCTGGTCTCGCTGATGATCGGGGACAATGTCCGCCGGGCCATACCGTGGGTTGCCATTTTCGGGGCCGGCTTCGTCCTGGCGTGCGACATCATCGGCCGGACCATCCGTTACCCGTACGAGATTCCGGTGGGGGTCATCGTCTCCGCCATTGGCAGCGCCCTGTTCCTTTACCTGCTCCTGAGAAAGCCCTCCGCCCGTGCCTAGCAGTCCAGTCAGCGCCCTTCCCTCCGCACTTACCGTGCAGCGCCGCCGTCCGGTGCGCAACCTCTCCCCCAGGTTCTGGATCATCCTGCTGTCCTTGGCGGCAGCCGCCCTGGTGGTGGTCTTCATGACCATCGATCTGCGCGGAAACGTCGGCTATGTCCTTCCGCGCCGCGCCGTTAAGGTGGGTTCGATGATCCTGGTGGCCTACGCCGTCGGCGTCTCCACCGTATTGTTCCAAACTGTCACCGCCAATCGGATCCTGACGCCCTCGATTATGGGCTTCGACGCCCTGTACGTCTTGATCCAAACCATCCTGGTGTTCACCCTCGGTGGCGGCCTTGTCCTCGCCATGTCCGATCCGCTGCGTTACGGCATGGAAGTTGCCCTGATGGTGGGGTTCTCGTTCCTGCTGTACCGGTGGCTGTTTACCGGCGGCGGCAAGTCCCTCCATCTGATGCTGTTGGTGGGCATTGTGCTGGGCACGCTGTTCCGGGGTGTGTCCTCACTGCTGCAGCGGCTGATCGAGCCCAGCGAGTTCATCATCCTGCAGGACCTGTTTTTTGCGTCCTTCAACAACGTCGATGCCAAGCTGCTCGGCTACTCGCTGATCGCTGCAGCCATCGTCACGGTTCCGGCCTGGCGCCTGCGGCACTCACTCGATGTGCTTTCGCTGGGCCGGGAAACCTCGATCAACCTGGGCATCAACCACAAACGCACGGTGACGCTGGTGCTGGTGATTTGCTCGGTGCTCGTTGCGGTGTCCACCGCTCTGGTGGGGCCCGTTACCTTCTTCGGTCTGCTGGTGGCTTCCCTGGCTTACCAGCTGTGTTCGCATTTCAAGCACGCCGCTGTTGTCCCCATTGCAGTGCTGCTGGGCATCATTGCCCTGGTGGGCGGCCAACTGGTCCTTGAGCGCGTGTTTGCGTTCGATACAGCCCTGAGCATTGTCATTGAATTCGTCGGCGGGATCGTCTTTTTGATCCTGCTCCTGAAAGGCTCCATCAAATGATCTCCGTCAACGGCGTCACCAAAAAATATGCCGGCACCACCGTTGTTGATGGGGTGAGCTGCCATATCAAGGAAGGCGGAGTTACCTCGATCATTGGCCCCAACGGTGCCGGCAAGTCCACGCTGCTCTCCATGATCAGCCGCCTGCTGCCCGCTGACGCGGGAACGGTGACTGTGGACGGCCTCGACGTCGTGAAAACACCGGGTAAGGACCTGGCCAGGAAGATGGCCATCCTGCGGCAGGACAACCATCTCACCGTGCGGCTGACCGTTCGCGATCTTGTCGGCTTCGGACGGTACCCGCACAACGGCGGGCGTCCGACGTCGGTGTGCCGGGAGAAGATAGAGCAGTCCCTGGCTTTCCTGGACCTGTCGGATCTTGCGGACAGGTTTGTTGACGAGCTCTCCGGCGGTCAACGGCAGCGTGCATTTATTGCCATGGTGCTGGCCCAGGACACCGACTACCTGCTGTTGGATGAGCCGTTGAACAACCTGGACATGAAGCACTCCGTGGAAATGATGCGGCTGCTGCGCCGGCTCACCGACGAGCTCGGCAAGACGGTGGTACTGGTTATCCACGACATCAATTTCGCTTCCTGCTATTCCGACGACATTATTGCCATGGCCAACGGCAGGCTCCTGCACCAGGGGCCGCCGTCCATGATCATGCGGCCCGAGGTCCTGAAGGATATCTACGAAATCGATATCCGGATCGAAGAGATCGAGGGCAACCGGATAGGCGTGTACTTCGCCTAGCCGTTGAATCCCGGCACCTCGGGCAACCGGAGCGGAATCCCTTCCACAGTGCAGTGGATGAACCGCACCAGCATGTCCCAGACGACGGCCGGGGACATGGGTTCGAGACGAACGGTGCGGCCATGCTCCTGATATCCATCAGCGGGTGAAAGCCGGTATTGCCCGGCCACCCCGGCGTTCACCCAGCCGAACCACCCGCCGGTTTGTTCGTTCAGGATCTGCCATTCGGCCCACGGTTGCTGCCACATCTGCCCCGCAGCTTGATCCAGAGTCTTCGGTGCCGGGGTCCGCGCCGACTTGAGCCGGGCCTCATAGTGGTCCATGCCCAGCACCACCGGCTCGTGCGGGATGCTCCAGCCCGGAGAAAGACCTGCCCAGTCTGCAATCCGCTTAGGCACCATGTTGGCCTGCATAATGCTGGCGGCTACATCATCGGGCCCAAAGGCCGCGGCCGCCGACGCAGCGGGGAACAGCGACGGCCCGGCAGTGATCTTCCCAAGTCCGCCGCCGATCCAGGCCTGCAGCACTGAGCCTCCCGCTGCGTTGGATACTTCCACTTGGAAGGAAGCATCCAACTTCCGGACGGGCAGGAGGAACTGTTCCCCTGCCGGAGTCAGCTTTGCTGCGGCCGTAAGCAGACCTGCGGCTTGGAGCGTCGCCACAGACGGATCCTTCCGTTGAAACCGTCCCAACCGGTCCCTCACCAAAAGCGTATCGAGCAGTTCCAGGGCCGGAATCGGCAGCAGCATTCCGCCTTCCCGATAGGGTTGTGCTGCAGCGATGCTGCCCAAATCTTCCAACTCGGCACCCGTGCACCGGGAGGCATAATCGTCCAGCCGGGGCTCCTGCGGGGCTATCCGATCGATGTCTCGCCGGCCTTCCCGGACGGCCTGGCTACCGGGCATATCCCGGACGGCGGTGTTGATCCGGATATCCCGGACCATCTGTTCAAACAGGAGTTTCATTCCGGTGTGCTGCTCAATGGTGTAGCTGGCGGTTGCCTCCATGACGAACCCGTCATCTATCCAGATCCAGCGGTCCACGCAGACCGGATGACGGCCTGCCCGGTGGACAAACCGCTGCCTGCGGCCGCTGCCCTCCGTGCCCAATGCCTCCGTGCCCAACGCCTCCGGACTCCAGAGATCGTTGGAGAGAATCCGAACGTCCTGGAACTCTTCGAGCGTTGAGGCCAGTGCCGCTGTCGCGAACCGGGCAATGGAAATCCCGTCTGCCGGTTCCCCGCGCAACACCATGTTGGGCCGGAAGTCTCCATCCGCCACCGGCGGATGAGCTACTGCCAGCACCCCGGCTTCCGTCTCGACCCGCTCCCAGCCATCCGGACGCGGCAGGTTGAAAGCATGCAGGCGCTCGTAGCTGAATCCTTGGGCAGCCGTAGTCATCGTTTGTCCTTCCCTTTGACGTACTGCCTGATACGCCGAACCTTGCCGCGGGCCTTGAGCCGGTCAGCCTCCTTCAACCACGCCGGTTGCATAAACTTGGGCATCCAGAGCCAGCCGAGTATCCCTATGCCCTGGCAGGCGAACGTCAGCAGGGCATAGGGAACAAAAATGATGTCGCTGGAGGTTATTTCCCGGAAGTTCGAAGCCGGCAGAAGCATGAGCCACATGCCCAGGAAGGTGCAGGCGAGCGAGGGCTTTCCAGTGAACCGGTCATCCAGGGCCGGGGGCACCATCATTTGTTTGTAGACCAGCAATCCGCCGACGAAGAGCAGCAGCCCGAAGGGGAACATAACGGCGAAGAGTGCCCAGTCGTTCGTTTCAGTTTCCATGTCTCGTCCCTTGCCTAGCTGAGCACTGCATTGGTGTGAAGCCCGGACTATCGGCCAAAGAGCTTGTTCCAGCAGTCGGCAACCGCATCCGCTGCTCCCCGTGCCGCCTTGCCCGCGTCAGACTTCATCAGGTTTGATTCCATGAAACCGTCCACCAGGTCCAAGGCGGTGTCCGCTGCTGCATCCTTGATGGTGCGGTTGTCCAGGAAACCGAATTCGACGGAGGTAACAACCGAAATACCGATGCCGATCGCGGCACCTGCCACTGTCCCCGCGGGTCCCCCTATTGCGCTCCCGATGAAGGCGCCGGTCCCGGCCGCCGCAAGATCGATTCCGACCTTGGCGCTGCCCTTCACCGCCCCCACCGAGTCCGCCCGCTCGTTCAGCTCGTCAGGGTCCATGTCCGGATGGGCCTGCAGGAGTTCGTTATAGGCATCCTGCCGCTCATCGGCGATCGTAAATCCTGCCGTTGCCACTGACAGCATTCCGCCGCCCACTCTGAAAGCAACAGCGGTTTTAGTCAGCTCGCGCAACCCGCCCCCGTCCGGCGCCCACTTCGCTCTGTTGGCATCCACCCGATTCCTGTAGCCGCGCGAGTGCTCATAGAGCACCGTGCTGACTTTGGGCCTGAGTTCCAACATGTTGACGGACACCAGCGCCCAGCGGCCGTCGGTCACCCATCGTCCGCGCGCCATGTACCGCAGTCGTTCAGCCTCGGTTTCATAGCGGACGTAAACGGGGGAAGGGGTCGGAATTTTCACGACAGTCTGCCGTGACGAGGGCAAGCCGGCGAGTTTACCCGCGACCCCTGTAGCCACTGTGCCTGTCCGGTCCGTGATGAGGTTAGTGAGGTTATGGTCCCCCAGGACGATGGCAGTCAGCTTGCCCGCCGTCGCTTCTTCCAACAAGGTGTAATTCCGGGCCAGGACGGCGGCTGAATCCGCTGCTGCGCGCAGCAGAAGCTCCGTTGACGGCAGCGTGGATGCCGTGTTCGGATCCGGTTGTTCCGTGGACTCGAGCACCGCGCGGTTGGCTGCGTCAATTTGCACCATCAACGCATCCCGCTGAGCCACAAGCGCCCGGATTCCCTCCGCAAATTCGGCCAGTACGCTGGTGGCCTGCTCCGCACTTTGCGCCAGCAGGCCTGCGTGGGGCAGAACTGCCCCGAAGGCGTCCTGGATTTCCTCGGCTCCGTCACCGCGATAGTGCGCATTCAGCTGCACCCACGTGGCGGCAGCCCTCTCTACGCTCCTGAGATAGGCCCGGCCGCCGGCGCCGATCCCCGGTGCGGCACCCGCGACGGCATCCGGGGAAGGCCAATCGAAAAGTCCGGAGGTGTCAACGGACATCAGCGGGTCCCGGTCAGCGAAGGTGCCCGGCAGATCCCTGATTGCAGCTGTGCCAAGCTCGCCCCGGCTGCATCGGCCATTGCCCGGTCCGCCTCGGAGATGATGTTCACTGCTTGACGGACCCCGGCAACCGCATTGCCGATCCTCGTCTCGGCCGCATCTGCCTGGAGCAGCAGCGTATTGGACCAAAGCTCTTCCAAAGCGCGCACCACCACGCCCGAGCCGCTGGAACACGCCCACTGCGCATCCGTTACCCTGGTCCGCAGCGTGGACGATGAAGCCGCTCTGGCATCGTCGTCCTCGACCTGCGCGAGAATACGCTCGCAACCCTCGGCATTTACGCTGTAATTGCCCAGCAGCATGGTTCCCACTCCCCTAGTCCGTTCCGTCCTGCCCTCAACCTAGGGGGTTCCCCGAACCCGGTCCACGGATGCGTTACCCGGTGTGGATAACTTCCCCTTCCCTTCGGCTGCAAGCCAATCAGGGGTGTCCCACGAGCTAATTGCGCTCAGGCGGCGGCAGTATTTCCTGTTCGCATTGCGGCGCGCCGCAGGCCTCTCCTACGTTGAGTGTTCGGCCACTGGTCAGGCACACTGAGGAAGGTTTTCCATGGAGCCCAAGCTGCGCGTCGTCGCCCAATTCGACATAGATCTCCGGAAGGTGCGTTTGGTGGTCAGGGGCCGTGTCACAGAGCAGAACAGCCGGGTGCTGTATGTGCTGGCGCGGCGGGCCAACGCCACCTTGCCTGGCCTCAACGTAGTGCTTGACCTGCATCTGGCGACGATTACTCCTGCTGCTCTCAACGACCTTCGCCTCAGTTCCGAAACCGGTGCGCTGCCCCTGCTGACCGGGCATAAGCAGGAGTTACTGGCTCCGCAGCAGCTGAGCATCCTGGCCCCTGCCGCCTGAGACTCTGAGGTTCAGGCGCTAAAGGTCCGACGGCGCCGCCCGCACTGCAGCCAGCCGCGTCACGGCCTCCGTCAGTACCTCCGGGGAGCAGGCAAAGTTCAGCCGGACAAACCCCGTGCCCTGCCGACCAAACTTGAGGCCTGATTCCAGGGCAACACGTCCCTGTTCCAGGGCCACTGCCGCTGGATCCCCACCCCAGCCCACGCCCCTGAAATCCAGCCACGCGAGATAGCCGGCCGAGGGAGGACGGTAGACAATCTCGGGCAGATACGCAGACAGGAGCTCGGCCAGCAGTTCCCGGTTCTCCGCAAGGGAGTTCAGCACCGCGGTCAGCCACGGTCCGCCGTCGTCATAAGCTGCCACGGAGGCATGCAGGCCCAGGATGGAGGTCCGGGCCGAGACCTCCTCGGGCATCGAATCCAGCTGCAGCCGCGTGCGCTCGCTCGAGGCCACCATGACCGCACATTTGGTTCCGGCAATGTTCCACGCTTTGCTGGCTGCGCTGACGCAGATGCCATATTCCCGTGCCGCGTCGGAGACTGAGAGGTAAGGCGTAAAGGAACGCGGGTCATAGGCCAGCGGGGCATGGATTTCATCGCTGATTACCGCGACTCCGTATTTCGCTGACAAATCGGCGAGCGCCCCCAGGGTTTCGGCAGAGTGCACCAGTCCCAGCGGATTGTGCGGGTTGCACAGCAGCAGGGCATCAGCGCCCCTGGCGAACGCTCGTTCCAGTGCCGGAAGGTCCAGCTGCCATCCTGTGCCGGTGAGCAGCAGGGGAACCTCCACCACTGAAGCGTCGGCCTCCAGCGGCAGCTCAAAGAAGGGCGGGTACACCGGCGGCGTGATCACCACCGAACCGTCCACCGGGACGGTCTGGCGCAGGCACTCGACAATGGCCACGCTGACATCGGTGGTGGTCCGGACATCCCCGGGATCCACCTGCCAGTCCCAGGTCCGCCGCGCGTATCCGGCGAACGCATCGGCCACCGGTTCCGGTCCGGCGACATAGCCGGTATCCGAGGCCAGCACCCGGCCGATAATCGCCTGCTGCACCGGTTCAGCCAACGGATAGTCCATCTCTGCCACAAACAGCGGCAGGACATCTGCCGGGTAGGTCTGCCACTTATAGCTGGTGCGTGTACGCAGTACGGACAGCGGCTCGGCCTCGATCTTCCTCATGCCGCCCAACCTACAGCTAACGTGCCCGGCTGCAGAAGAACTAGGCTGGTAGTCATGCCGGATACTTCGCTTGCCCATGTCCTGACGTCCGAAGGCTGGGAACTGCTGAACTCCCTTGGCCCGTATCTGGAGTCCGAATCCTTCAAGCTCAACACTGACCTGCGCAAGGCCGGGCACTCCCCCGACGTGGTTGCCGCCGTCCTGACCCAGGCCAAGCTGCGGATGAAAGCACGGACCAAGTTCGGTCCGTTCGCCGAGCACATGCTGTTCACCGCGCCCGGGCTGGAACAGGCCACCCGGCTAAACGTGGCCGCCCTGCATGCCCAGCGCTACGTCCAGGCCGGCCTGGACAAAGTTGCGGACCTGGGCTGCGGGATCGGCGCCGACTCCCTGGCCCTGGCCACCCTGGACCGGCAGGTCACCGCCGTCGAACTTGACGAGATTACTGCAGCCGCCGCCACCATCAATCTCATGCCCTGGCCCAATGCAAAGGTGGTTCAGGGCGCTGCCGAGGAGTTCGATCTGGACGGGTTCGACGGCGTGTGGCTGGATCCGGCCCGCCGGACCACGTCCACCTCCGGGACCACCCGCATCTTCGACCCGGAAGCTTTCTCCCCGCCGCTGTCCTTTGTGGAGTCCCTGGCCGACCGCGGCCTGCCGGTGGGCGTGAAGATGGGTCCGGGCATTCCGCACGATGCCCTGCCGGCAAATTGTGAAGTGCAGTGGGTCTCAGTGGACGGTGACGTTACCGAGGCGACCCTATGGTTCAACGCCCTGCGCCGCGACGGCGTCCGCCGCGCAGCTTTGGTGATTGGCCCCGAGGGTGCCGCGGAGCTCACCTCGCCGGTGGATTACGACGCCGGGGCCCAGGACGTGGGCATTGGCCCGGTGGACGCCTATCTGTACGAGCCCGACGGCGCGGTGATCCGCGCGGGCCTCGTCGCCGACGTCGCGCGTTCCCTGGGCGGGCACCTGCTGGATCCGCACATTGCCTACATTGGTGCCCCGGAGTTGCTGCACACGCCGTTTGCCCGCGCCTACAAGGTGCTCGAGGTCCGCCCGTACAACGTCAAGGCCCTCAAGGCCTGGGTCAAGGCCAGTGGAATCGGCGTGCTGGACATCAAGAAGCGCGGCATGTCAGTGACCCCCGAGGAACTGCGCAAGCAACTGCTCACCGGTTCCGGCAAAGGGCCCAACAAAGCAACGCTCGTCCTGACGCGCCTGGGCGAGGACCGGGTGGCAATCGTGGTGGAACCGGTGGCGCTGCCCGCCGCGTAGGTTCCGCAGCCTACGCGCGGGAGAATTCGCTGGCCTCCCGGACCTGCTCCGGAGTGGGCCGTACCCCGGTGTACAGCACGAACTGTTCCTCGGCTTGGATGGCGATGACTTCAGCGCCTGTAATTACGGGCTTGCCTGCGGCGCGGGCTGCAGTGATGAGCGGCGTTTCGGCGGGGAGTGCGACGACGTCGAACACTGTCCGTGCCGCAGCGATGGCCGGATCAGTGAATGCCTGAACGGCTTCATGCTCGCCGGTCATGCCCAGCGGCGTGACGTTGAGGAGCAGGTCCGCGGTGCTTTCACCCTGAACGGGCTGCCAGTTGAAGTCATAAAGATCGGCAAGTGCCCGCCCGGCAGCCTCGTTGCGGGCCACGATTGTCACGTCCGTGAAACCGGCATCCCGCAACGCTGCGGCAACGGCTTTGGCCATGCCTCCCGATCCCCGGAGCAACACAGACCAGGACGCCGGCACGTGGTGGTCCCGCAGAAGCCGGGCGATGGCCAGGTAGTCGGTGTTGTAGGCGGTGAGGACGCCGTCGTCGTTCACTATCGTATTCACTGAATGGATGGCTTCGGCGGACGGATCCAAGCGGTCCACGAGTGCTATGACGTCCTCCTTGTACGGCATGGACACCGCACACCCCCGGATCGGCAGGCCGCGCACGCCCATGATGGCCTGGGCCAGGTCCGCGGGAGCAAACGCCTTGTAGACATAGTTCAGGTCGAGCAGGTCATACAGGTAATTGTGGAAGCGCGTACCAATGTTTGACGGCCGGGCAGCGAGGGAGATGCACAGGGTCATGTCTTTGTTCAGGATGGGCATCCTCCCATTATGTCGGGGTATCCCGGCGGTGCGGCAGGTCCGGGATTAGGAGTGAGTGAACGGAATACCCCTCTCCCGCGGCTAGGATTGGATCCGGGTTCTCTACCGCAACACTGCGGAAACCGAGTTCCTCCAACAGCTACATATACAGCAGGAGACAGTTTGGAAATCGGTTTCGCCCAGTCGGCACAATCAACCCTTGGCGTTGAATGGGAGCTGGCACTTGTCGACCGGAACACCGGGGAACTGGTGTCCGTTGCCGACGAGGTTCTGCGCGGCGTCAGCGCCGCGCATCCCGGGATCAGTGAAGGTGACGAGCACCCGCACATCAAGCAGGAACTGCTCGAAAACACCGTAGAGCTGGTGACCGGTGTGTGCAACACCGTTGCTGACGCCAAAGCTGACCTGACCCGTTCCCTCGAGGCACTGCGCCGGGTGACCGATCCCATGGGCGTGGAGCTGTTCTGCTCCGGTTCCCATCCGTTCAGTGCCCCGCGCTCGCAGCCGGTCACCGACAAGGAACGCTACGCCAAACTGATTGACCGCACGCAGTGGTGGGGCCAGCAGATGCTCATCTACGGGGTTCATGTCCACGTGGGTCTGGACAGCCGGGACAAAGTGCTTCCGGTGCTTGACGGCCTGGTCAACTACTTCCCGCACTTCCAGGCGCTGTCAGCTTCCTCGCCGTACTGGTCCGGCGAGGACACCGGTTACGCCTCCCAGCGTGCCCTGATGTTCCAGCAGCTGCCCACAGCCGGCCTTCCCTTCCAATTCGGCTCCTGGGCCGAGTATGAGTCCTACGTTCAGGACATGTTCACCACCGGAGTGATCGACTCGATCAGCGAGATCCGCTGGGACATCCGACCTGTGCCGGGCTTGGGCACCATTGAAATGCGGGTCTGCGACGGAATGGCCACCCTGCAGGATGTGGGCGCCGTGGCAGCCCTGACCCAGTGTTTGGTGGACGAGTTCTCCACCATTCTGGACAACGGCGGCAGCATCCCGACCATGCCTCCGTGGCACGTTCAGGAAAACAAATGGCGTGCGGCCCGGTATGGCCTCGACGCCATCATCATCCTTGACGCAGCGGGCAACGAAAAGCTGGTGACGGACCACCTCCTCGAGGATGTCCTTCCCCGCCTTACTCCCGTAGCGGAGAAGCTCGGCTGCTCGGCCGAGCTGGCGGACGTGGCATCGATCATTGAACGCGGTGCCGGCTACCAGCGTCAGCGCCGCATTGCTGCAGAGAACGACGGCGATTTGCGCGCGGTGGTGCAAGACGGAATCCGGCAGCTGCGCGGCGAAGCCTGACCTCAGGCAGAGCCTTGGACGTTCACCCGGGCATGCCACCAGTAAAGTGATGCCTGGGTGGCCAGATTCGAGTAATTTACCCGTAATCATGCTCGGTGTTGGGTGTGGGATAAACCACTAAAATAGAACACATGTACGAGGAAACGTTGGCCCGTGAAACCCACGGTGACGTCCGGATCAGCAGGAACGCTGATCCGGACCCTTCCATGGCGGGCCCGGATGCTTCCCTCATCCAGCACTGGACGGCCGTGCTGGCAGGGATGGCGTGTTCCGTACTGCCTGATGACTCCTCACCTCCAAAGTCCTCATCCCTTCCGGAGTCCTCATCCCTTCCGGGAGCCGCAGCGGGCTTCGAGACCCCTGTCCCGGCGGCACCCGGAGCACAAGAAGTACTGGCAGCACCGGCAGCGCTGATCGATCAGATCCGGGCACTGGAAGAACTCAAAGCAGCCGCGTCCGCCGCCCAAGCCCGCGCAACAGCCTTGTTCGACGCCATCACCCGCCGAACCCAGGCCGCAGCCGGCGCCCGGGCCGAGGATCTCGGCAAGGGCGTCGGCGCGCAGATCGGATTCGCCCGCAGGGAATCCCCGCACCGCGGAAACCGGCTGCTCGGTCTGGCCCGGATCCTGACCCGGGAAATGCCCCACACCCTGCACGCCCTCACCACCGGGGTCATCAGCGAATGGCGGGCCACCCTCCTGGTCCGTGAAACCGCGTGCCTAACCCGGGAGGACCGGCAGCGCGTGGACGAACTCGTCGCCGGCAACCTCTCCGCCCTGGAACAACTCGGTGACCGGCAGCTCATCGCCCGGATCAAAACCCTCGCCTACACCCTGGACCCGCACTCCGTAGCGAACCGGACCGCCAAAGCCGCCGCGGAACGGTTCGTATCCTGCCGTCCGGAACCGGACACCATGACCTACGTGACCGCCCTGCTCCCGGCAGCCCAGGGAGTGGGCGTTTACGCGGCGCTGACCCGGGAAGCGGACCGGCTGCGCGCTGCCGGGGATCCCCGGACCAGGGGCCAGATCATGGCCGACACCTTCGTGGAACGCACCACCGGACAGGCCCGGGCCGAAGACGTGCGGATCGAGGTGCAGCTGATCATGACGGACCGGACCCTGCTCGCCGGATCCGCGGAACCGGCCGTGCTGCCCGGCTACGGCATGATCCCGGCACAGACCGCCCGGAACCTCGTCCGGGGCGGGCCGGACGACGGTCCCGGCGCGCCTGGCCCGGACATCCAACCCGACAAAACCGTTCACACCTGGCTGCGGCGGCTCTATACGAAACCGTCCACCGGCCAACTCGTGGGAATGGACTCCCGGGCACGGCTGGTACCGTCCGGGCTGGCACGGTTCATTGCGGTCCGCGACCAGGTCTGCCGGATGCCGTGGTGCGGAGCACCGATCCGGAACTACGACCACATCCGCTCCTTCCACGAAGCCGGACCCACCACAGCGGACAACCTGCAGGGACTGTGCGAGGCGTGCAACCAGGCCAAAGAGGCCCCCGGCTGGAAGGCCACAGTTGTCACGGAGCCCCCGATCCAGCCCCATGCTCGCGAACCACGCACCCTCCAACCGCATACGGTCGAAACGCGCACACCCACCGGCCATGTCTACCGGTCGACAGCGCCGGCCCCGCCTGGAACCGCACGCTGGCCTGGACGTTCCGTGTCCGAGCCCCGCCCCTGCCCGTGCCCGTATCCCTGGTAAGCAAACCTGTCCGAGTAAGAAAACCCGTCCGGTTGGGAGTCTGCCAACCTCGGCTGCCAGTGGTTGGCGTAGGCTGGCAAGCTGGCTACGGAAGCCGGTTAGACGAGCTGATTAGAGATGGACGCTCGTGACCGGCATGGACGGATCCGGCGCGAAAGTGATGCCCGAGGGCTCGGCCCCCGCCATCACCACTTGGGCCCCCAGGGCAGCAACCATTGCACCGTTGTCCGTGCACAGGGAAATGGGCGGCACGCGCAGGGAAATGCCCTTGGCCTCGCAGCGCTGCCTCGTCAGCTCGCGGAGCCGGGAGTTGGCCGCCACTCCTCCACCCAGAAGGAGATTTGTGATGCCGTGTTCCGTGCAGGCAAGGACCGCCTTGGCGGTGATGACATCCACCACGGCTTCCTGGAAGGAAGCAGCAATGTCGGCCACGGGAAGCTCTTCGCCCGCAGCTTCATATGCTTCAACGCAGCGGGCAACTGCTGTCTTGAGTCCCGAGAAGGACCAGTCATAGCGGTGCGGGCCGGGCTCTTCTGCAGAACCCATGTACTTGGGCTGAGTCAGTCCGCGGGGAAAACGGATGGCCTTGGGATTTCCCTGCCGGGCCAGCTTGTCGATGGCAGGGCCGCCCGGATAACCGAGCCCCAGGATGCGGGCAACCTTGTCATAGGCTTCGCCGGCAGCGTCATCGATGGTGGAACCGAGCAGCTGCACATCGCCGGTCAACGACTTCACGCGCAGGATCTCCGTGTGGCCCCCGGATACCAGCAGGGCGCCGAGATTTTCCGGGAGGGTTCCGCCTTCGAGCACGCCCACGCCCACATGGGCCACCAGGTGATTGATCGCGTACAGCGGCTTACCTGTGGCAACCGCGAGCGCCTTGGCTGCGCAGACACCCACCATCAGTGCTCCGGCCAGTCCCGGGCCGGAGGTCACGGCGATCGCATCCACTTCGGCCAGGGTTACTCCGGCCTCGTCCAGGGCCTGCTGCAGCGTGGGCACGAAGGCGTCCAGATGTGCACGGGAGGCGATCTCCGGAATCACGCCGCCAAAACGGACGTGCTCATCCATCGACGAGGAAACGGTGTTGGTCAGCAGCTGGTCGCCGCGGACAATCCCGACTCCGGTTTCGTCACAGGATGATTCGATGCCAAGCACCAGGGGCTCGGTGCGGTTCATTTCGGGTCCTTCGTTGTTGCGTGCGGGGACCCGTTCCAAGTGGAAAGGTCCAGCCGCATGATGAGTGCGTCGGCGCCGTCGCGGTAGTAGCGCGGACGGAGGTGAATCTGCTCGAATCCGAACCAGCGGTAGAGCCGCTGGGCCCGGGGGTTGTCCGCCCGCACTTCCAGCAGCACGTCGTCGGCGCCGCGGGCTTTGGCCTCTTCGATGAGCGTGGTCAGGAGTGCAGAGCCGATGCCGGCGCCTTCAGCCTCAGGCGCGACGGCGATGGTCTGCACATCGGCTATGGGCAGCACGCACATCAGTCCGGCGTACCCGATTACCGTGCCGCAGCTGTCCACGGCGACGTAATAGGAACGGGTATCTGTTTGGTTCAGCTCGTCGTAGAACATTTGGAGCGGCCACGCATCCACGGGGAACAGGGCCCGCTCGAGTGCGTCTACGGCGGCGATATCGTCAACGGTCATGGTCCGGATCTTCGCGGGCCCGGCAGCGGTATGGCCGGTCACAGCGCGCGCTTCCGCGGACCTGGCACCTTGGCATCGGATTCGCGCAGGTACAGCGGCGTGCTGTCCAGCAGTGGAAGGCCGCGGACCAGCCGCACGACGGCGGTGCGGCCGAGGGCTTCCGCGGTGGGCTGGGTGCCGGCAAAGTCAGCGACACCGCGCAGGACCTCAGGGTACAACCCGGCCCCGGCACCGTAGGCCGGCAGATCCGGCACCTCTGCGGGATCGCTCACGAACGGCCCGGCCAGGAGTTCGGGTGTCCCTCCGGTGCTGCGGTAATGCGCCCAGTAGACTTCCTTGCGCCGGGCATCGGTGGCCACGACAAATTCGTCAATGCCCAGCCGCCACGCGTCCAGGGCTGCGTCAGCCGCAATCGCGTCCAGGCTCATCACTCCATGTACGGGTTTCTGCCACGCGAAGCCGAGGGTACGCGCTGTGGCAATGCCGGAGCGGAGGCCCGTAAACGGTCCGGGACCCACTCCCACCACCACGGCGTCGATGTCAGCGGCGGTGACGCCCGCCGTTTCCATCAGGTTCCGGATACCCGGTGCCAGCACTTCGGCGTGGGAACGGGTGTCCTGCGTGGCGAACGCGGCCAGGGTCTCCCCTTCCCCGGTCAGCAGTGCCGCACTGGCAATAGCGGAGGTGTCAATAGAGAGAATAAGCACGGTGCCTATTTTACGTCCCCTTTTGGTCCGCACTTTCCGTTCCCGGACCGGTCGAAGCCCGCCGGCAGGTCAGGAAAGGCGGTTGTTCTTCCACCGCGGGCCGTAGGCGGCGAACCGGATCACCCGTTCTTCATCAGGATCATCGTCGTATTCGAAGCTCAGGCCGGCGGCTTCCTGCACCGGCTGGCCTGTCTCCTGCCCACCCACGGTGCCGCCTCCGGTGGGACGCAGGAGTGTAACCTCCAGCCGGCTGTCCGACAGGTGTTCCACCAGGCCCCGTCCCCACTCGACCACGGTGACGGAGGTATCCATCGTGTTTTCCAGGTCAATGTCATCGATCTCACCGCTGGACCCGAGCCGGTAGGCATCCACGTGCACCAGATCGGGTCCGTCCGCCAGGCTCGGATGGATGCGCATCAGCACGAAGGTTGGGGAGATGATTCCGGGCCGGACACCGAGCCCGCGGCCCAGGCCCTGGGTGAAGGTGGTTTTACCGGCTCCGAGTTCGCCGGTGAGCAGCAGGAGGTCACCTGCGGCCAGCCGGTGTCCCAGCTGCTCGGCCACGGCCTGTGTCTGCAGGGCATCCGTAGTGCGGATTTCTTTTTCCCACACGGGTTCAGCTGCGCCGGTGTCAGCGAACTCTCCGCTCATAGCCCGACCTCCTCAGAATCGGTGTACTTGCGCTGAACGCGGGAGCTGATCCTGGTAATGATCTCGTAGTTGATGCTTCCGCAGGCCTCCGCCCATTCATCCACGGAAGGCATTCCCACACCGCCGAACAGCACTGCTTCCCGGCCCACGAGGTCTTTGCCGGTTCCTGCAATGCCGGTGGCTTTAAGGTCTATCACCATTTGGTCCATGGCTATCCGGCCGACTACCGGGTAAACATTGCCGTCCACCCAGACAGGACCGCCCGTGCCCACGCGGGGGACGCCGTCGGCATAGCCCAGGGGAACCAGCGCCAACGTGGTGGGCTCCTGCGTGGTGTAACGAAGCCCGTAGGAAACGCCCTGCCCGGCGGGGACCTCCTTGCAGTTGGCGATGGTGGTCTTCAGGGTCATGGCCGGGCGCAGGCCCAGCTCGTCGGGTGACTGCTCCGGAAAGGGCGACAGACCGTACATACCCAACCCAACCCGCACCATGTCAAAGTGGGAATCAGGGCGGGAAAGTGCTGCGGGAGTGTTGGCAATGTGCCGCACTTCATGGTCCACTCCGGCGTCTTCGGCAACTGCCACGGCGGTGCGGAACTTCTCCAGCTGCAGGTCGGTCTCCGGCCTTTCCGGTTCATCTGCCACGGAAAAGTGGGAGAAGATTCCGACGACGCGCAGCAGCCCCTCCTCCTGATAGGCCAGGGCGCGGCCCACGAACGCTTCCCATTTGTCCTCGGGGCAGCCGTTGCGGCCAAGCCCGGTATCGATCTTCAGGTGCACCCGTGCCGGAATCTGCAGTTCCCGTGCAGCGGCCACGACTGACTCCAGTTCCCATCCCGAAAGTCCCAGATCAACGTTGGCAGCCACTGCCTCGGCAAAGGGCGTGTCCACGGTATGCAGCCAGGCCAGAATCGGAGCTGAAATGCCGGCGCTTCGCAGCGCGAGCGCTTCGGAAATGTGGGCGACACCAAGCCAAGTGGCTCCGGCTTCCAATGCCGCGCGTGCCACCTGCTCCGCGCCGTGGCCGTATGCATCGGCCTTGACGATTGCCATCACGCGGGCCGGACTGGTGAGCCGGACAAAGTGGCGGACGTTGTGCCGCACGGCGGCCAGATCTATGAGGGCGAGGCGTTCAGCGGGAGGAGGTACTTGTTGGTCGTTCACCAGACCATTCTTTCATTTCCCGCACTGTACCGGCGCCGGTCGGGCCGGCCGTGAGGCTGCAACCGGTGGAACCGGCTGCAGCCTCACCTGTTAGGCATCCAGGGCCGAGGCCCACAAATTGATGTTGGAGTCCACCGCGTACTCGTCGATGCTGGCCAGTTCCTCCGCGGTGAAGTCGAGGCGGTTCACTGCCGCAAGGCTGTCCTCAAGCTGGCGGACGCTGGAAGCACCCACCAGCGCCGAGGTGACGGCACCGCCGCCGGACTGCGGCCGCAGCACCCAGGCAATAGCCATCTGGGCCAGCGTCTGGCCCCGGGATTCCGCCAGGTCATTCAGTGCCCGCACCCGCCGCAGGTTGTCCTCGGACAGCTGGGACTTCTCCAGCGATTTGCCGGCCGCGGCTCGGGAATCCTCGGGTACCCCGTTCAGGTACTTGCTGGTCAGCAGGCCCTGCGCCAGCGGGCTGAAGGCGATGGAGCCAGCCCCGACCTCTTCCAAAGCAGCGAACAGGTTCGGATCCCCCTGCTCAACCCAGCGGTTCAGCATGGAGTAGGAGGGCTGGTGAATCAGCAGCGGTGTTCCCATGTCGCGCAGAATCCGCGCAGCTTCAATGGTTTTCTCCGGCGAGTAGGACGATATGCCGGCGTAGAGGGCACGACCGGAGCGCACGGCAGTGTCCAGCGCTCCCATGGTCTCTTCCAGCGGCGTCTCAGGATCGGGACGGTGGCTGTAGAAAATGTCCACGTAGTCCAGGCCCATGCGTTCCAGGGACTGGTCCAGGCTCGCGAGCAGGTATTTGCGGGACCCCCAGTTGCCGTAGGGACCGGGCCACATGTCGTAACCCGCCTTCGAGGAGATGACCAGTTCATCCCGGTAAGGGCGGAAATCGTCCTTGAAATGGCGTCCGAAGTTGGTTTCCGCCGAGCCGTAGGGCGGGCCGTAGTTGTTGGCCAGATCGAAATGGGTCACGCCCAAATCAAACGCCCGGCGCAGGATGGCACGCTGGGTCTCGAAGTTCTTATCGTCGCCAAAGTTGTGCCACAGTCCAAGCGATACAGCGGGCAGCTGCAGCCCGCTGCGTCCGACGCGGCGGTAGGGCATGGAATCGTAGCGGTTTTCCGCAGCAATGTAGGTCATGGGTTACATCCTGCCATTCGATGCCGCGAGGACGGCAGCGCCGTAAGCGGGCAGCTGCACACCGTCTTCATACAGCTCCGCGGGTGCCGTCTGCAGCAGCAGCTGCGGAGAGCTGATCGGAAGGGGAATCTCGCGGGAATCGCCCGCGAAATTCAGTACGACGGCGGTTTCTCCCCGTTGCAGGACAAGCCACCGGCCCACTTCGTCGAAGTCCACGCTGACGCTGCGGAGATCCGGGTCCATCAGATCGGGACGTTCACGGCGAAGCGTCAGGAGCTGCTGGTATAAAGCATGCAGCTTGGCATGGTCACCCTCTTCAACCTCGGACCAGTCCAGCTTGGAATTGGCGAAGGTTGACGGGTCCTGAGGGTTGGGCACCGTGTCCGGGTCCCAGCCCATCCGCTCAAACTCCCGCAGGCGGCCTTCCGCCGTTGCCTTGCCCAGCTCCGGCTCCGGGTGGGAGGTAAAGAACTGCCAGGGCGTGGAGGCACCGAACTCCTCGCCCATGAAGATCATCGGCGTAAACGGGGAGGTCAGGTTCAGCACTGCGGCAAGCGCCAGCTGCGGATAGCCCAGGCTCGCGCTGAGTCTGTCCCCGGCCGCCCGGTTGCCAATCTGGTCGTGATTTTGAATGCAGGTCACAAGCTGCCGGGCAGTGATCACGTCTTTGTTGATGGGCCTTCCGTGGGCACGGCCCCGGAAGGAGGAGAAACCGCTGTCATGGAAGAACCCGTCCCGCAGCACCTTGGCCAGGGCGCCGAGGGAATCGAAATCCTCGTAATAACCCCCGTTTTCCCCGGTGAGGTTGGTATGTGCGGCATGGTGGAAATCGTCAGACCACTGGCCGTCCAGCCCGTAGCCGTTCAGGTTCCGCGGACTGATCAGCCGGGGATCGTTCAGGTCAGATTCGGCGATCAGGAACAGCGGCTTGCCAAGATCGCGCGCGCACTTTTCGGTTTCCTGCGCTATCTCTTCCAGGATGTGGATGGCACGCTCGTCGTGCAGTGCATGCACCGCATCCAGCCGCAGTCCGTCCACGTGGTAGTCGCGGAACCACATCAGCACGTTGTCCACAATGTACTGCCGGACGGTGTCAGAGAGCGGGCCGTCCAAGTTTACCGAGTCGCCCCAGGTATTGGACTTGCCTTCCGTCAGGTACGGACCGAACATCGGAAGGTAGTTGCCGCTGGGTCCGAGGTGGTTGTACACCACGTCCTGGATGACCCCGAGACCAGCCTGGTGCGCGGCGTCAACGAAACGCTGGTAAGCCTCGGGACCGCCGTAGGTTTCCTGCACGGCGTACCAGAGCACGCCGTCGTAGCCCCAGTTATGGGTTCCGTTGAAAGCATTCACCGGCAGCAGTTCCACATACCGAACACCCAGGTCCACCAGGTAGCCGAGCTTTCCGATGGCCGCGTCCAGCGTCCCCTCCGGCGTGAACGTACCGATATGCAGCTCGTAGATGGCGCTGCCGTCCAGGCCGGGCGATTTCCAGTCCGCATCATGCCACTGGTATTCGTCCGGATCGAACGTGCGTGACAGCGCATGGACGCCCTCGGGCTGGCGCCGGGACCGGGGATCCGGAACCGGAGTCTGCGCGTCATCAATCAGGTACCCGTAATCAATGTCCCCGGTGAGTTCGGCGTGCTGGGCATGCCACCAGCCGTTTTCGCCGCGGCTCATGGACAATTTGCGGCCGTCGGCCAGCAGCGTCATCGTGCCGGCTTTGGGCGCCCATACGTCGAAATTCGTCCTCATTCGCCGTCCTCCCGAACGAGTAGTGCCACCGGATAGATTTCAAACAGATCCGCGGCCTCCAGCCGGCCGCTGCTTTCGAGCACCCGGCCCGTGAGCACGTCACGGTAGATTCCCGCATCAAGCACGACGGCGGTGTTCCGCCATCCGCCGGCACGCTCCATTCCGAGCGGCAGCCGGGTGAGCGCTGTAATGGCTCCGCCCCGGTCGAAGGCAAAGAGATGCTCGGCAGCCGGACCTTCCACCGCTACGGGGACGTAGCGGCTGAAAAGCTCCGGGCGCCCGCGCTTGAGCTGCAGTGCCCGCATGGTGACGAGCAGCTTGGCGGCTGCTTCTTCGTCCAGATCCGGTGCCTGCACGGTGCCGCCGGCCAGGGATTCGGCAACGGCGCGGCGCCGGGCGTAATCCACTTCGCGCCGGTTGTCCGGATCGACGAGTGACCGGTCCCAGAACTCGGTGCCCTGATAGACATCCGGAACCCCGGGCATGGTCAGCTGCAGGAGCTTGGCGGAAAGGGAGTTCGAATACCCGGCACTAAGGATCCGCTCCACGAGCGCTTCAATCCGGGCGGTGACCTCAGGGTTGTCGAAGGCGGCGTCAACGGCGGCGTGCATCCGCTCTTCGAACTCAGCGTTGGGTGCAGTCCACGTGGTGCTGCTCGATGCTTCGCGCGAAGCCTTTTCAGCGTAGGCATGGGCCCGCTCACGGCTGAGCGGCCAGGCCCCGACGATCGCCTGCCACAGCAGGTTGGCCATGGGCACATCTCCCATGGGTGCCAGGGACTCCAGAGCGGTGAAGGTTTCACTCCACTCGTCGGGAATCTCCGAAAGGACCGAAATCCGGGCACGGGTGTCTTCGCTGCGCTTGGTGTCATGCGTCGTCAGCGCGGTCATGGCAGCGGGCTGCTCCAGCTGCCGGTGCAGCATCCGGCTGTGCAGGTCCGACGGTGCCACCGCGAAATGCGACGGATCCGCACCCACCTCGTTCAGCGAGGTCAGGCGTGAGTAACGGTAGAACGCGGTGTCTTCCACGCCCTTGGCCATCACCATGCCGGAGGTCTGCTGGAAGCGCACCGCAAGCTCGCCCAGGGCCTGAAGGGAGACGTCATCCGTTTCCCCTGTTCCCAGCGGATTCAGCAGCCCGCCCAGGGTAGTCAGGGCAGCAGCCAGATCCGGCCGGCGCACCGTGGCCGCGATGACGGCATCGGTCAAATATCCCGCCCCGTCCGGGAGGTAACTGCGGTACACCGGAAAGCAGGCCAGCAGTTCCGCGAGAGCATCCGCTGCGGTTTCCGGTTCCAGCCCGGAGTCCGACGGCAGCAGCCGGACCAGGCGCTGCACTTCGGAGTGCAGCAGCTGATCTGCGATGCCGCGTTTGGTGCCGTGGATCATGTCCGCGTACGGTTCCACAGGCACCATGTCAGTCAGCTTGCGCTCGCCTGCCGGGTCAACGAAGAGCCGGTCGATGTCCGCCAGCGCGTCATATCCGGTGGTTCCTTCCGTTTCCCAGTTCCGGGGCAGCGTCTCCCCCGGCTCCAGGATCTTTTCCACCAGGATGTACGCACCGTTGGTCAGCTTCCGCAGCCGGGCCAGGTAGCCCTTGGGGTCGGCCAGCCCGTCCGGATGGTCGATCCGCAGACCATCCACGAGTCCTTCATCAAACCAGCGCTTGATCTCCGCGTGGGATTCATCGAAGACCCATGGCTCCTCCACGCGGATTCCGGCGAGGGTGTTCACGCCGAAGAAGCGGCGGTAGTTCAGTTCATTGTCTGCCCGCCGCCAGTTCACCAGTTCGTAGTGCTGGCGGGCGTGGACGTCCACGGCCGAATCGCCGTCGGACGCCGTTCCCGGCGCCACCGGGTATCGGTTGTCGTAGTAATGCAGCTCGTCGTTGACCAGTTTCAGCTGCTCCAGCTCGTTGTCGCCGTCGCCCAGGACGGGCAGGCGGAGTTTTCCGCCTGCCGCGTCCCAGTCGACGTCGAAAGCTTCGGCGTACCGGGAACCCCGGCCTTCCTTCAGGAGCGACCACCACCAGTCATTCCGTGCGGGGGTGGCAACCCCCATGTGGTTGGGCACAATGTCCACCAGCACCCCCATGCCGGCGGCATGGGCGGCGGCGGAGAGGGACTTCAGCCCTTCGGCGCCGCCGCGGGCCGGATCCACCGCCGTCGGGTCAACCACGTCGTAACCGTGGTCCGAACCCGGTTCGGCGGTCAGGATCGGTGACAGGTAAACCCAGTCGACCCCCAGATCCTTCAAATACGGGACCAGCTCGGCGGCGTCGAACAGCGTGAACGACGGCCGGATCTGCAGGCGGTAGGTGGACAGCGGGGTCCTCATACGGCGGCCTCGCCGCTGTGCTGCTTGGAACCGGCCAGGGCTGCGAGGGAGGCAGCCACGGAGTGGTCGTGCTCTTCCTCCGCTTCGTGGGCACGCAGGACCACCATGGACTTGGCTGCGATGGTGATTTTGGCATCCGCCGGAATGGATCCGGAATCGGCAAATTCACCGGCCGTGTCAATGACCTCGTCCCACATCGGCGCATACTCACGCGAGGGGAGGGTGACCTTGACCGCCTCGTCGTGGGCATTGAAGTACAGCAGGAAGTTCACATCGGTGATCCGCTCTCCGCGGGCATCACGGCCGGAAATTCCCTGTCCGTTCAGGAACACGCCCAGGGAACGGCTCACTGGAGTGTCCCAGTCGTCCTGGGTCATGGGGCTTCCGTCTTCCGCCAGCCAAACGATGTCCGGCAGTGCTTCGCCTTCGCCGCGGCGCACCGGCCTGCCATCAAAGAAGCGGCGGCGGCGGAACGTGGGGTGTTCGGCGCGCAGGGTGTTGACCGCGGCGGTGAATTCGAGCAGCGGAGTGTCCATGTTCTCCCAGTCGATCCAGCTCAGCTCCGAGTCCTGGGCATACGTGTTGTTGTTGCCCTCCTGGGTGCGGCCAAGCTCATCACCGTGCGCAATCATGGGAACGCCCTGTGACAGCAGGAGCGTGGCCAGGAAGTTCCGCTGCTGGCGGGCGCGCAGGGACAGCACCTCGGGATCATCCGTGGGACCCTCCGCTCCGCAGTTCCAGGAGCGGTTATGGGACTCGCCGTCGTTGTTGTCTTCACCGTTGGCCTCGTTGTGCTTCTCGTTGTAGGAGACGAGGTCGCGCAGGGTGAAGCCGTCGTGGGCGGTGACAAAGTTGATCGACGCCACCGGACGGCGGGCCGAGGACTCGTAGAGGTCCGCAGACCCGGTGATGCGGGAGGCAAACTCACCCAAGGTGGAGGGCTCGCCGCGCCAGAAATCGCGCACGGTGTCGCGGTACTTGCCGTTCCACTCGGTCCACTGGGGAGGGAAGTTGCCCACCTGGTAACCGCCGGGGCCAATATCCCAGGGCTCGGCGATCAGCTTCACCTGGGAAACCACCGGGTCCTGCTGGACCAGTTCGAAGAAGGTGGAGAGCTTGTCCACGTCGTAGAACTCGCGGGCCAGGGTGGAGGCAAGGTCGAAGCGGAAACCGTCAACGTGCATTTCGGTGACCCAGTAGCGCAGCGAATCCATGAGCAGCTGCAGCGAGTGCGGGTTTCCCACGTTCAGGGAGTTGCCCGTGCCCGTGTAGTCCATGTAGTAGCGCTTGTCGTCTTCGACAAGGCGGTAGTACGCCTGGTTGTCGATGCCGCGGAAGGACAGCGTGGGGCCCATGTGGTTGCCCTCTGCCGTGTGGTTGTAGACCACGTCGAGGATGACTTCGATGCCGGCCAGGTGCAGGGCACGAACCATGCCCTTGAACTCCTGGACCTGCTGGCCGTCGTCACCGGTGGCGCTGTAGGTGTTCTGCGGCGCAAAGAACCCGATGGTGTTGTAACCCCAGTAGTTCGACAGTCCCTTTTCCTGCAGCGTGGAGTCATTGACGAACTGGTGCACCGGCATCAGTTCGATGGCGGTGACGCCCAGCTTCTGCAGGTGCGCGATCACCGCGGGGTGCGCGACGCCGGCATAGGTACCGCGCTGTTCCTCGGGAACATCGGGGTGGCGCTCGGTCAGGCCCTTGACGTGGGCTTCATAGATGACCGACTGGTGGTACGGGATCTTGGGCTTGCGGTCGCCGTCCCAGTCGAAGAAGGGGTTGATCACCACGCCCATCATCATGTGCGCGGCTGAGTCCTCGTCATTGCGTGAGTTCTCGTCGCCGAAGTTGTAGCCGAAGAGTGACTGGTCCCAGTCGATCTCGCCTGATACTGCCTTCGCATAGGGGTCCAGCAGCAGTTTGTTCGGGTTGCAGCGGTTGCCCTGGGCCGGATCGTTGGGTCCGTCCACGCGGTAGCCGTACTTCTGCCCGGGCATCACCTGCGGCAGGTAGCAGTGCCAAACATAGGCGTCCACCTCGGTGAGGCGCACGCAGGTCTCGACGCCGTCGTCGTCGAACAGGCACAGCGTGACGGACTCCGCCACCTCGCTGTACAACGCAAAGTTGGTGCCGTTTCCGTCGTAGGTAGCGCCCAGCGGATAGGCGTCTCCCGGCCAAACTTCCATGTAGAGCTCCTGACTAGTTCCAGATGACAACAAGCAAAGTAGTATGTCTACTTACTTTTTACCCCAGACTGCGCAAAGCATTAAACGGGACCGATTGCCACTCCCTGTTTTTCGGCCGCCGGCCGGCATGTTTCGGTGGTTCCCGCATGGCCGCCAGCTCCCCCAACACGGTCCGGATGGCTGCCGGGAGCGCTGATGGTTCCAGCGGTCCCGCCTGCGCGGCGAGGTTTCCGGCCCTGCCGTGGATACTGGCTGCCGCTGCGGCCAGCTCGGCGTAGTACCCCGCCGGGGGCTCCGAGGCGGAGTCCCGATTACACCGGTTGGTGGCAAGCAGGGCACCCAGGATGCCCGCCAGAGTGTCCCCTGAACCGGCGGCCGCGAGCCAGGGCGTGGCCTCGGCCTGACTGTAGGTTTCACCGGTGGGTGACGCAGTGATAGTGGCCCAGCCTTTGAGCAGCACCGTGGCCCCGGTGAGTTCCGCAGCGCGGCGGGCGTACCGCAGAGGGTCTCCTTCGATCTGCTCCCGGGTGACCGTCTCCCCCAAACGGGTGAGGAGGGCTGTGAGCTCCCCGGCGTGCGGGGTCAAAACCACCTGCGGACCGAGGCCCGGCTCCACGTAGGAAATGGCGTCCGCGTCGATCACCGCGGGCAGGCCGGAGGCCATGGCCTCCAGTGCCCGGCGCCGCTGGTCTTCATCCGTTCCGGCTCCCGGTCCGGCCAGCCAGGCCTGCACATGCGCCAGGGGAACGGTTCCGGTGGCGCAGACGGCTTCCGGATGAGTGGTGTTGATCAGCCGGCAGACTGATTCCGGGCCAAGATAGCGGACCATCCCGACGCCGGTGGCCAGGGCGGCTCCAGTGGCCAGCACTGCGGCGCCGGGGTAAGTTGCCGAGCCGGCCGCGATACCGAGGACGCCGCGGGAATATTTCTGATCTGTTTTCCGCGGAGACGGCAGCAGGCGGATGAGATCGGCAGTTTCGAGCCGCCGGACAGCCTGCCCCGGGACCGGTCCCAAGCCGATATCGATGATTTCGATCCGGCCTGCGGCCACCGCCCCGGGTCCGGCCATCAGACCGGTTTTGGCTGCGCCGAAGGTCACCGTGAGGTCCGCAGCGAGATGCACCCCGTCGGCCCGGCCGGTGTCGGCATCCACGCCGCTGGGAAGGTCGCAGGCGACCATCAACGGTGAAGGGTTGCTACCGGAGGTGAGACCGGCGAATGCACGGGCCAGCTCGGCGGCAGGACCCCGCAAACCGCCTTTGCCGCCGGTGCCCAGGATGCCGTCGATGACCAGATCCGACGCCGCACAAAGCCGGGTGCACTCCTCAACGGCGCTGGCGAGATCTACGGTCCTGCCGCCGCCGGACCGGAAGGCGGCCAGTGCCTGTGGATGGGAGACAGCCGAGGTTAGGACGGCTGTAACGGCTGCGCCGCGGCGGCCCAGCCTCGCTCCGGCGAAGAGCGCGTCGCCGCCGTTGTTGCCGGCGCCTGCCAGCACAGTCACGCGCGCCCCGTACAGGGACCCGCGCCGCTCCAGCAGTTCCCGGGCGCAGGCAGCGTACAGCCCGTACGCTGCCCGCTGCATCAGTGCTGGACCGTTTCCGGCCTCGAGCAAGGGTTTTTCAGCGGCCCGCACAGCGGTGCCGGAGTAGGCACTGATCATGCCTACAGACTAGCTCTCGGCAACCACCATTGCTGTGGCAACATCGCCGTCGTGGCTCAGGGACAGGTGCCAGACCCGCACGCCCTTGGCCTCCGCAGCGGCAGCCACCGTGCCGCGCACGCTGACCGCGGGGGCTCCGGCGGCGTCAAGATCCACCTGGCAGTCCTGCCAGTTCATGCCTGCCGGTGCCCCGAGGGCCTTGGCAACCGCTTCCTTCGCTGCGAAACGTGCCGCAAGGGACCGCAGGTTCAGTTCACGCTCGGCCGGCACAAACAGCCGGGCACGCAGGCCGGGGGTCCGCTCCAGCTGGCGGCCGAAGCGCGGAACATCCACGACGTCCACGCCGATGCCGACGATCATTATTCGACCGTGACGGACTTGGCGAGGTTACGCGGCTGATCCACGTCGAAGCCCTTGGCCGTGGCCAGTGCGCAGGCGAAGATCTGCAGCGGAACTGTGGTCAGCAGCGGAGCCAGCAGCGTGGGCGTTTCCGGTACATAGAACACGTACTCGGCGTAAGCCTTCACTGCGTCGTCGCCCTCTTCTGCGATCACGATGGTCTTGGCGCCGCGGGCGCGGATCTCCTGGATGTTGGAAACCACCTTGGCGTGCAGCGAATCGCGGCCGCGCGGGGAGGGAACCACCACAAAGACCGGCTGGCCTTCTTCGATCAGGGCGATCGGACCATGCTTGAGCTCGCCGGCGGCGAAGCCTTCGGCGTGGATGTAAGCCAGCTCCTTCAGCTTCAGGGCACCTTCCATGGCCACCGGGAAGCCAACGTGGCGGCCCAGGAACAGCACGGACTTGGTGTCGGCCATCATCTCGGCCAGTTCCTTGATTTGTCCTGAGTTGTCCAGCACCTGCTGGATCTTGGCGGGAACCTTCGCAAGATCGGTCAGGAGGTCCTTGATTTCGCCCTGGAACTTATCTCCGCGCAGCTGGGCAAGGTACAGGCCCAGCAGGTAGGCGGCGGTGATCTGCGCCAGGAAAGCCTTGGTGGAGGCCACGGCGATTTCCGGACCGGCGTGCGTGTACAGCACGGCGTCGGACTCGCGCGGGATAGTGGAGCCGTTGGTGTTGCAGATGGCCAGAACCTTGGCGCCCTGCTCCTTGGCGTAGCGGACGGCCATCAGCGTGTCCATGGTCTCGCCGGACTGGGAGATCGCCACGATCAGCGTGTTGCCGTCCACAATCGGATCGCGGTAGCGGAACTCGTGGCTGAGCTCCACTTCCACGGGGATCCGGCACCAGTGCTCAATCGCGTACTTGGCCACCTGCCCGGCATAGGCGGAGGTACCGCAGGCCAGCACCATGATCTTGTTGATGGACTTGAGCTCTTCGGGGTCGATGCGCAGCTCGTCCAGGGTCAAGCGGCCCTCGGCGTCGGAGCGGCCCAGCAGGGTGTCCCCCACCGCCTGCGGCTGATCGTTGATCTCCTTCTCCATGAAGGAGGGGTATCCGCCCTTTTCCGCGGCGGCGGCATCCCAGTTGACCTCGAATTCCGTGCCCGTGGCCGGGTTGCCGTAGAAATCGGTGATTTCCACCGTTTCGGGGGTGATGGTGACGATCTGGTCCTGTCCCAGCTCAACGGCACGGCGGGTGAAGTCGATGAAACCGGAAACATCCGAGCCCAGGAAGTTTTCACCGTCGCCGAGCCCGACGACGAGCGGAGAGTTGCGGCGCGCCGCGACGACGACGTCGGGCGAGTCAGCGTGAATAGCCAGAAGCGTGAAGGCACCTTCCAGCCGGCGGCAGGCCAGCTGCATGGAAAGAGCCAGGTCTCCCCCGCCCTCCCCGCGGTAGATGGAGGCCAGCAGGGCAGCGGCTACTTCGGTGTCCGTTTCGGAGAGGAACTGCGCTCCGGCGTCCAGCAGTTCGGCTTTGAGTTCCGCGAAGTTTTCGATGATGCCGTTGTGGATCAGCGCGAGGCGGCCTTCATCGGCCAGGTGCGGGTGTGCGTTCTCGTCGGTGGGTCCACCATGGGTTGCCCAGCGGGTGTGGCCGATGCCGGTGGTCGCCTCGGGCAGCGGTGCGGCGGTCAGTTCAGCAACCAGATTGGCGAGCTTGCCGGACTTTTTGCGGGAATCGATCCCGTTGTCAGTCAGCACTGCCACGCCGGCGGAATCGTAGCCGCGGTACTCCAGGCGGCGCAGGCCTTCCATGACCACATCAAGGGCACCGTGTTCATGACTCTTGACCTGCTCTGCGGCGGCGGCACTGGGGCGGCGGCCTGCATATCCAACGATTCCACACATACGGCTAAGAGTACCGGCAACTGCTCCTGCAACGCCAAAGCGGGACCGGGTTCCGGGGCTCCACCGCGCCGCCGGGTGCTCCGTTTTGGATTGGGTGCGCGGCAGGGCAGAATCATAAAGTGAGCGACCGAACATCAAACTCAGGTCAGACCCCGTCCGCCAAGAGCTCTTCCGGGAACGGAGGGGACAGCGGCTTTACGCCGTTTGTGGAACTCGACCGGCAGACGTGGTCCCGGCTTTCCAACGAAATCCGGTCACCGCTGAACCAGGATGACATCCTGCGGCTGCGCGGTTTGGGCGAGAAACTGAACCTTGATGAAGTGCGCGAGGTTTATCTTCCTCTTTCGCGCCTGCTCAACCTCTACGTTGCAGCCGCCGGGCGCCTGCACAGCGCCACCACTACTTTCCTGGGTGAGAAGACCACCCGGACTCCCTTCGTCATCGGGCTGGCCGGCTCCGTGGCTGTGGGCAAGTCCACTACCGCACGCGTCCTGAGGGAGATGCTGCGGCGCTGGCCGGACACGCCAAACGTGGAGCTCATCACCACCGACGGTTTTCTGTATCCAAACGCCGAGCTGCAAAGGCGCGGCCTGATGCAGCGCAAGGGCTTTCCGGAGTCCTACGACCGTCGTGCCCTGCTGCGTTTTGTCAGCGCCATCAAGAGCGGTGCCGAAGAAGTGCGGGCACCGCGGTACTCCCACCTGACCTACGACATCGTCCCGGGCGAGGAGATTGTTGTCCGGCGGCCGGATGTGCTGATTGTTGAGGGGCTGAACGTTCTTGCGCCGGCCAGGACACGAGCCGATGGCCGGGCCGGCCTTGCCCTGAGCGACTTTTTCGATTTCTCGATCTACGTCGACGCCCGGACCTCGTACATCGAGGAGTGGTACGTCCAGCGTTTCCAGTCTCTGCGCGGCGGAGCTTTTGCGGACCCGGAATCCTATTTCCACCGTTATGCCGACCTGACGGATGAGCAGGCCCGGGCAACCGCCCTGGACATCTGGAAGCGCATCAACGAGCCCAACCTCATCACCAATGTGCTGCCCACGCGCGGGCGCGCCCAGCTGGTTCTCACCAAGGATGCGGACCACTCGGTGAGCCGCATGCTCCTGCGCAAGACCTAGGACTGCGCCCGCGGGGTCTTCGGGTCAGGCCCGGGCGAAGGGCTCCAACGCGAGGTTGTTCTCGACGGTTTCTGCGAGCTTGGAGGCAATCGAGGCCGCAGTCTCCATGTCCGCCGCCTCAACCATCACGCGGACCAGGGGCTCGGTTCCCGAGGGGCGCAGCAGGACCCGGCCCGTTTCACCCAAGACTGACTGGGCATCCGCTACGGCCTGCCGGACAGCCTCGTTGCTGCCCACAGCAGCCTTGTCGACGCCCTTGACGTTGATCAGGACCTGGGGAAGCTTGGTCATGATGCCGGCAAGTTCCTTGAGCGTACGTCCGGTCCGCTTGACCTGCGCGGCAAGCTGCAGGCCGGTAAGGACACCGTCGCCCGTGGTCGCGTACTCGGAGAAAATGACGTGCCCGGACTGCTCGCCGCCCAGGCTGTAGCCGCCTTCACGCATGCCTTCCAGGACGTACCGGTCCCCCACTCCGGTTTCCCGCACGCTGATGCCGGCTTCCCTCAGCGCAAGTTTCAGGCCCAGGTTGCTCATCACGGTCGCCACCAGCGCATCGTCCTTGAGCTTGCCGGCTGCTTTCAGGGAGACCGCCATGATCGCCATGATCTGGTCGCCGTCCACGACCGTGCCCTCATGGTCCACGGCGAGGCAGCGGTCGGCGTCGCCGTCGTGGGCAACGCCCATGTCCGCGCCGTGTTCCAAGACCGCAGCCTGCAGTTTCTCCAGGTGCGTTGAACCGCAGCCGTCATTGATATTGATCCCGTCCGGATCCGCACCAATGACAATAACCTCGGCACCGGCATCCGCGAAGACCTGGGGAGAACAGCCGCTGGCGGCACCGTTGGCGCAGTCCAGTACCACTTTCAGTCCGTCAAGCCGGTTCGGCAGTGTCTGCAGCAGGTGGATGACATACCGGTCTTCCGCGTCCGCAAAGCGGTGGATCCGGCCGACTTCGGCTCCGGTGGGCCGCAGGTTCGGCTTGGACATCTCAGTTTCAATGTCGTCTTCAGCGGCGTCGTCGAGCTTCTGCCCGCCGCGCGCCAGGAATTTGATGCCGTTGTCCGGGGCTGCATTGTGCGATGCGGAAATCATCACGCCAAAGTCTGCATTCAGGTCCGCGACCAGGAAGGCCGCTGCCGGGGTGGGGAGCACGCCGGCATCAAAGACGTCCACGCCGGAGCTGGCCAGTCCGGCTTCCACGGCCGCCGAGATGAAGTCTCCGCTGATTCGGGGATCACGGGCTACTACCGCAACCGGCCTGCGGCCGTTTTCTACACGCCGGTGCCCCAAAACGACGGCGGCCGCCTGTGCCAGGCCCAGGGCCACTTCGGCGGTGATCAGGCCATTGGCCAGGCCACGGACGCCGTCGGTTCCAAACAATCTAGTCATCGCACATAATCCTCAAACAGGGGGCAGGGCATGAGGCCGCCGAACGGGGCGGCCCACTGGGCTATTGTGCCACTGGATTGGCTCGGCCTACTAAGTGGCCTGCGCAAGCGGGGCGAAAGTACACGGTTTCCGCGTCGAAGATCACGTCCAAAAACGCCAAAAGGCCGCCCGCTGATGCGGACGGCCTTTTGGTCCAACGCCTCGGCGCTTGGAGAAGCGCTGAATTAGCGCTTCGAGTACTGCGGTGCCTTGCGGGCCTTCTTGAGACCGGCCTTCTTGCGCTCGATGACGCGGGCGTCACGAGTCAGGTAACCGGCCTTCTTCAGGGTCGGGCGGTTGTTCTCGCGGTCGATCTCATTCAGCGAACGAGCAACACCCAGGCGCAGCGCACCGGCCTGGCCGGAGGGGCCACCACCGTGGATCCGGGCGATAACGTCGTAGGCGCCGTCGAGGTCCAGGACCTTGAAGGGCTCGTTGACGTCCTGCTGGTGCAGCTTGTTCGGGAAGTAAGCAGCCAGCTCGCGGCCGTTTACCAGCCACTTGCCGGTGCCCGGGACAACGCGCACGCGGGCAATAGCCTGCTTGCGGCGGCCAACGGCGGAGCCGGAGACCGTCAGTGCCGGGCGTTCCTTGACAGCAGCCTCGGCTGCGTCAGGGGTTTCCGAGGTGTAGCTGGAAAGCTCCTCGGTTGATTCATTCAGCTCTTCAGTGTTCTGAGCCACGATTCTCCTTGAATTAATTCTTTAGTTGGCGGGGCCAGAACTACTGGGCGACCTGGGTGATTTCGAAGGTCTTGGGCTGCTGGGCTCCATGCGGGTGCTCTGCACCGCGGTAGACCTTGAGCTTGCTGATCTGCTGTGCAGCCAGGGAATTCTTGGGCAGCATGCCGCGGATGGCCTTCTCAACTGCACGTACCGGATTCGACTCCAGCAGTTCTGCGTAGTTGACGGAGGACAGACCGCCCGGGTAACCCGAGTGGCGGTAGGCACGCTTCTGTTCGAGCTTGGCGCCGGTCAGGGCAACCTTCTCAGCGTTGATGATGATGACGAAATCGCCCATATCCATGTGGGGAGCGAAGGTCGGCTTGTGCTTTCCGCGCAGCAGTGTTGCGGTCTGGCTGGCAAGACGGCCTAGGACAACGTCGGTGGCGTCAATGACGTGCCACTGGCGGTTGATGTCGCCGGGCTTCGGGGTGTACGTACGCACGGTGTTTGCCTTCGTTTCTTCTTCTTAGGTGGCGCGGACCATATGGATGCCACATGTTCCGCAGCTTCTCTATGCGTTTACCGGATGGTCAGGTGAGGACTGATGTAACCAGTGGTCCTGATGTACTCGGCTATTTCCCCGGGGCCAGGTGGCTCTGCAACTGAGCCGCTCCCGTGGGCATAGACCTATCGAGGTAGGACACGCACAACGACTATAAACAATAGCCTGCTTCCCGGGCCAGGTCAAAAACCGGGGATGGCACGCCTGGCGCGGGTATTGTCCGCCCTCAGCTGCATTTCGTCCTCCGGCGGATACCGGACCTCTTCCAGGATAAGCGGATGCGGAGGGGCAAGCAGCGACTTGGAATCCCGGACCCGTGCCTGGAGTCTCGTGGCCAGCCATTCCGGGGACCGATCCCCCGCTCCCACGAGGATGGCGCCCCCTACGAGGGAGCGAACCATATTGTGGCAGAAGGCATCGGCGCGCAGATGCGCTTCCATGACGCCGTCGGGCCGCCTGAGGAAGGAGAACTCCTGGAGCTCCCGAACCGTGGTGGCACCGGTGCGCGGCTTGCAGAAAGACAGGAAATCCCGAACACCCAGAACCGTATCGGCAGCTGCGTTCATCCGGTGCTCATCGAGGGAAAAGTCATGCCACAGGGTCACTGCCCTGGTCAGCGGATCGCGGCCGGCTTCACGGTCTGCGATCCGGTAGCTGTATCGGCGCCAGAGTGCCGAGAAACGCGCGTCGAACCCCTCCGGCGCCAGGGAAGCCGAATGGACCGCAATGGCTCCCTCCATGGCGTGGATGGCGCGCTTGGGGGCTTTCGCCTTGCGCAGCGGCATGGTGAGGTCCTTGTTCAGGATGCCGCGCATGCGCCGGATGAGGGCCTCTTCCGGGGTAAGGGCTGCTCCGCGGGGCAAACCCGCCCATTCGGGGCCGGTGAGGTCGAAATGGACCACCTGTCCGCGGGCATGGACGCCGGAATCCGTGCGTCCGGCGACGGTTAGCCGGACCGGCCTCCTGATCAATACCTCCAGGGCCGCCTCAAGGCTTCCCTGAACCGTTGGCAGGCCGTCCTGGCAGGCCCAGCCGTAGAACGGCGCGCCGTCGTAGGACAGGTCCATCCGGACACGAAAAAGCCCGCCGTCCTGGGAAGGTACGGCGGGCCTATCGTTACTCATGCCCTCAATATTAAGGGACTGAGCGCTGAAGCGAAAATTACTTCTTCTCTTCGGTTTCCACTGCTTCGTCAGCGGAATCTGCGGAGTCGGCAGACTCAGCGGACTCTGCGGAGTCTGCGGAGTCGGCCGATTCGGCGGACTCTGCAGATTCAGCGGACTCGACCGGAGCGGAAACAGCAGCAGCGGTTTCAGCTTCAGCCACTACGGCCTGCTTGGCCGAGAGGGGTTCGAGAACCAGTTCGATGACAGCCATGGGAGCGTTGTCGCCCTTGCGGTTGCCGATCTTCGTGATGCGGGTGTAGCCGCCGTCGCGCTTCTCGACTGCCGGAGCAATGTCGGTGAAGAGCTCGTGGACAATACCCTTGTCCGAGATCAGGCCCAGGACGCGGCGGCGGGAAGACAGGTCTCCGCGCTTTGCGAACGTGATCAGACGCTCGGCGTAGGGACGCAGGCGCTTGGCCTTCGTCACCGTGGTGGTGATCTGCTTGTGCTCGAACAGCTGGGCAGCCAGGTTCGCCAGCATCAGGCGCTGGTGGGCCGGGCTGCCTCCGAGGCGCTTACCCTTGGTGGGTGTAGGCATTACATTTTCTCCTCAAACGGTGCCGAACGGAGCTCTTGTGGCCCGGACGGCAATATTTTGCGTGTGTTAGAGCTCGTCGTCCGAGTATTCGGACTCGTCCTCTTCAATAGCTGCGGCACGGGCGGCCAGATCAAATCCGGGAGGGGAATCCTTCAGGGACAGACCGAGCTCGACCAGCTTTGCCTTTACCTCATCAATGGACTTTGCACCGAAGTTGCGAATGTCCATCAGGTCAGCCTCGGAGCGGGCAACGAGTTCACCCACAGTGTGGATGCCTTCACGCTTGAGGCAGTTGTAGGAACGCACCGTGAGCTCAAGGTCTTCGATCGGCAGAGCCATGTCGGCTGCCAGGGCGGCATCCGTGGGGCTCGGACCGATTTCAATACCTTCAGCAGCACTGTTCAGTTCACGGGCCAGGCCGAACAGTTCAACCAGGGTGGTGCCGGCAGAGGCGACAGCGTCGCGCGGTGCAATGGCATCCTTGGTCTCAACGTCAACGATCAGGCGATCGAAGTCGGTGCGCTGTTCAACACGGGTGGCCTCCACGCGGAAGGTCACCTTCAGGACCGGCGAGTAGATGGAGTCAACCGGAATGCGGCCGATCTCCTGGTCACCGGACTTGTTCTGGCTGGCGGAAACATAGCCGCGTCCGCGTTCGATGGTCAGTTCGAGCTCGAACTTACCCTTCGAATTCAGGGTGGCAATGTGCAGATCCGGGTTGTGGAACTCCACGCCGGCCGGCGGAGCGATGTCCGCAGCCGTTACGACGCCGGGACCCTGCTTGCGCAGGTAGGCGACAACGGGCTCGTCGTGCTCGGAGGAGACCGACAAGTTCTTGACGTTCAGGATGATCTCAGTGACATCTTCCTTCACGCCCGGAACCGTGGTGAACTCGTGCAGCACGCCGTCGATCCGAATGCTGGTTACTGCAGCACCGGGGATCGAGGACAGGAGCGTACGGCGGAGGGAGTTGCCGAGGGTGTAGCCGAAACCGGGTTCCAGCGGTTCGATGATGAACCGTGAACGGTTGTCCGCTACGACTTCTTCAGTGAGGGTGGGGCGCTGTGCAATGAGCACTTGCATTTCCTTTCAGCGAGCGTCCGCTATATGACGCAACACAAATGGTGGAAACGACGACGACGGGTCTTCCGCGGGCGTCTTGGACGGCTGGCAGCCACGTGCCCGGAGCCGGAGGCGTCCGATGGGCGGCCCGCCCCGAAGGGTGGACCGCCCGCCGGATATTACCGGTACCGCAAGTGCTGCTTAGACGCGGCGGCGCTTCGGGGGACGGCAGCCGTTGTGCGCGCTCGGGGTGACATCCGAAATGGAGCCAACTTCCAGGCCGGTGGCCTGGAGCGAACGGATAGCGGTTTCGCGGCCGGATCCCGGACCCTTGACGAAGACGTCGACCTTGCGGACGCCGTGCTCCTGGGCGCGCTTTGCGGCGGCTTCAGCAGCCATCTGCGCAGCGAACGGGGTGGACTTGCGAGAGCCCTTGAAGCCAACCTCACCGGCGGAAGCCCATGAGATAACAGCACCGGACGGGTCCGTGATGGACACGATGGTGTTGTTGAACGTGCTCTTGATATGCGCCTGGCCCAGCGCGATATTCTTCTTATCCTTGCGACGCGGTTTGCGGACCGCTCCACGAGTCTTGGGGGGCATTGCTTCTCCTACAAAGAGTTTGGTTTAGGTGGCCCGCTAAAGGGGCCGTGGCCTCACACCGCTAGGTTTAGCGGGTGGCCTTCTTCTTACCGGCAACCGTACGCTTCGGGCCCTTGCGGGTACGAGCGTTGGTCTTCGTGCGCTGGCCGTGAACGGGCATGCCACGACGGTGGCGGATACCCTGGTAGCTGCCGATTTCCACCTTGCGGCGGATGTCAGCGGCTACCTCGCGGCGGAGGTCACCCTCAACCTTGAAGTTGCCCTCGATGTAGTCACGCAGCTGAACGAGTTCAGCGTCCGTGAGGTCCTTGACGCGAGTATCCGGGCTGATGCCGGTCTCTGCCAGGGTCTGGTCTGCACGGGTCTTGCCCACGCCGTAGATATAGGTAAGCGCAATCACTACCCGCTTTTCGCGGGGAATGTCAACGCCAGCGAGACGTGCCATATCGGCGGTTCTCCTCTTGTTTCACCGGAGGTCTGAAGCAGTGCGTCCCTGTTGCCAGGTCCCCGGCCTCCGTGCCGGGGGTATGCGTTACGCGTATCAACGCTGCACTGCCATATTCAAATTACTACTACGCGTGGGCCGTCCCTGAAAGCAGGAAATTAGCCCTGGCGCTGCTTGTGGCGCGGGTTCTCGCAGATCACCATGACTCGACCGTTACGGCGAATCACCTTGCACTTATCGCAGATCTGCTTGACGCTCGGCTGGACCTTCATGGTTATCCTTTGCGTGGTTGCAGGGTTGGGCCGCTGGCGGCAGGCGTTCCAACTGTCCGGAACGCCGGCTGTTTGCGGCGGTTTTTACTTGTAGCGGTAGACGATACGGCCCCGGGTGAGGTCGTACGGGCTAAGTTCCACCACAACGCGGTCTCCGGGGAGGATGCGAATGTAGTGTTGACGCATCTTTCCCGAGATGTGTGCGAGCACAATGTGGCCGTTGGCCAGCTCAACGCGGAACATCGCGTTGGGCAGGGCTTCGTTGACCGAGCCCTCAATCTCAATGACGCCGTCTTTCTTGGCCATATCCTCCGCTAACGTCTGTGTCCATGCGCATGCGCGCAGGACGGTTTATGTCTTTGGTTCTCCCGGATGCTTCCTGCCCCCGCCAACTGAGGCGAAGTCCGCACTGCCGGCCGCTTGAACAGCGGCCCGCGTGCTTGGAAAAGGGCACGAATATAGAGACAACCAACAGATAACTCTACTCGACAAGGGGGATTAAGTTAAATCCCACCCCGCCTGCCGCCCCGGCCCCCTCGGACGGGGACCGGGTGCAGCAATCAATCTTCGGGAATCGGCACCGGCGTCACGCCCAGCGGAGCCAGCTTGGAGGCTCCACCATCGGGGGAGGTCAGGACCCAGATTCCCTTTTCATGAACCGCCACCGAGTGTTCCCACTGCGAGGCACGGGATTTGTCGGTGGTAACCACCGTCCAGTCGTCCTCCAGCGTGACGGTCTCAATCTTGCCGCGGACCAGCATCGGCTCGATGGCCAGGCACAGTCCGGGCCGGAGCTTGGGACCGTTGTGCGAGGTCCGGTAGTTGAGCACATCCGGCGCCTGGTGCATCTCGGTACCGATGCCGTGACCCACATAGTCCTCCAGGATTCCGAGCGGCTTGCCCGGAACCGAAGAAACGTAGTCATCAATGGCCGCTCCGATGTCGCCGACAAACCGGCCCTTGGCTGCGGCAGCGATGCCGTGCCACATGGCCTGCTCCGTGACGTCGGACAGCCGCTGGTCCTCGGGATCCGCGGTGCCCACAATGACGGTGCGCGCCGAGTCCGAGTGCCAGCCGTTAACCACGGCTCCCCCGTCGATCGAAAGGATGTCCCCGTCTGTGAGGACCCGCTCCCCCGGAATGCCGTGAACCACTTCCTCGTTCACCGACACGCAGACCGTTGCCGGGTAGCCGTGATAGCCAAGGAAGTTCGAGGTTGCCCCCGCGTCCTTGAGCACCGCGGCAAACGCAGCGTCAATGTCCGCTGTGGTTGCACCAACCACCGCGGCCTCGACGGCGGCGTCAAGGGCCCGGATCAGCACGAGGCCGGCCTCGCGCATGATGCGCATCTGCGCATTGGTTTTGTATTGGATTCGAGGCTGGCCGAACATATCTCTTCTAACTCTCTAGCAAATATCTTTGAGGGCTTCCATGACGCGCTCGGTGACATCGTCAATGCCGCCCAGTCCGTCAACGCGGGCCACGATGCCGCGCTTGTCGTAGCTGGCGACGACGTCGGCGGTCTGGGCCTTGTACAGGTCCAGACGGTGCCGGATGACGTCCTCGTTGTCGTCGGCGCGGCCTTCAAGTTCTGCCCGCTTGAGCAGGCGCTGAACGAGCTCCTCGTCGTCGGCCGTCAGCTGCAGGACGACGTCGAGCTTCTGGCCCTTCCCGGCCAGGATGTCGTCCAGCTCTTCAACCTGCGCAGCGGTGCGGGGGTAGCCGTCCAGGAGGAACCCGTCCTTCACGTCGTCTTCCTGCAGGCGCGCCCGGACCATTTCATTGGTGACGGAATCCGGCACAAAATTTCCGGCGTCGATGTACTTCTTGGCCTCGATGCCAAGCGGTGTTTCATTCTTGACGTTGGCACGGAAGATGTCGCCGGTGGAGATTGCAGTGACCCCAAGCCGCTCCGAGATCCGGGCCGCCTGTGTGCCTTTGCCGGCGCCGGGAGGTCCGATAATGAGCATTCTTGTCATCGCAATAACCCTTCGTAGTGACGCTGCTGGAGCTGCGCGTCAATTTGTTTGACTGTTTCGAGTCCCACACCAACCATGATGAGGATCGAGGTTCCGCCGAACGGGAAGTTCGCGTTAGCTCCGACCAGCACCAGAGCAATCAGCGGAATGAGGGCAACAAAACCCAAGTAGAGGGCGCCGGGCAGGGTGATGCGGGACAGCACGTACTGCAGGTATTCGGCGGTGGGGCGGCCGGCCCGGATGCCGGGAATGAAGCCGCCGTACTTCTTCATGTTTTCCGAGACTTCCTCCGGGTTGAAGGTGATCGACACGTAGAAGTAGGTGAAGAACACGATCAGCAGGAAGTAGACGGCCATGTAGAACGGATGGTCGCCGCTGGTGAGGTAGTTGTTGATCCAGATGACCCACTCCGGCGGTGCGCCGTTGGCAGGGGTGTTGAACTGGGCAATCAGCGACGGCAGGTACAGCATGGAGGACGCGAAGATCACCGGGATGACGCCGGCCATGTTGACCTTGATGGGAATGTAGGTGTTAGTGCCCCCGACGGTACGGCGGCCCACCATGCGCTTGGCGTACTGCACCGGAATGCGGCGCTGGGACTGCTCGACGAAGATCACGAGGGCAACCACCAGGACGCCGATGGCGAGAACGGCAAGGAAGACGGTCCAGCCCTGCGCACTGAGGATGGCACCGAGCGAGCTCGGGAAACCTGCGGCGATCGAGGTGAAGATCAGGAGGGACATGCCGTTGCCGACACCCTTTTCAGTGACCAGTTCACCCATCCACATGATGAGGCCGGTGCCGGCTGTCAGCGTAATGATGAGCAGCAGGATGGTGATGATGTTGTCATCCGGGATGATCGGCACGGAGCAGGCGTTGTTGAACAGCGCTCCTGTGCGGGCCAGGGAGACGACGGTGGTGGCGTTAAGCAGGCCAAGGGCGATGGTCAGGTAACGCGTGTACTGCGTCAGCTTGGACTGTCCCTGGGCCCCTTCCTCGTAGAGGGCCTGGAAGTGGGGAATCACCACGCGCAGCAGCTGAACGATGATGCTGGCGGTGATGTACGGCATGATGCCCAGGGCAAAGATGGAGACCTGCAGCAGGGCGCCGCCGCTAAAGAGGTTAACGAATTCGTAGAGGCCACCTGAAGTGGCACCCAGAGCCAAGCACTGCTGCACATTGCCGTAGTCAACACCCGGGGCCGGGATAAAAGCACCCATGCGGAAGATAGTGATGATTCCCAGCGTAAACAACAGCTTGCGTCGCAGGTCTGGCGTCCGGAAAGCCCGGCCAATAGCGCTAAGCAAGCGTCCTCCTGAATGAGATCTGAAGTAGGTGAAGTCCAAATGGACTGGTAACAAAAACAGAGTCTATCCGCTCATGCCCCGTAGAACGTTAACGGGGCCCGCGGCGTAGTAGTGCCTTAAACAAAACTAAACCCCCGGCGGGCCGCAGGGCGGCCCGCCAAGAGTTTAGTCGTAGTCCTGCTCGCCGTGCAGACGACTGCCGGGGGCCGGTCTCCCGGCCGCCCGAAGTCATTGCACGAATCAGACACAGTGCTTAGAGCGCCGTGGTCGATCCGCCTGCAGCGGCAATCTTCTCAGCCGCACTGGCGGAGAAGGCATCTGCCGTGACATTCACCTTGACGGTGATGTCGCCGGAGCCCAGGACCTTGACGGGCTGGTTCTTGCGAACGGCGCCCTTGGCAACCAGATCAGCAACAGTGACCTCGCCGCCTTCGGGGAACAGCTCCGAGATCTTGTCCAGGTTTACCACCTGGAACTCAACCCGGAACGGGTTCTTGAAGCCGCGCAGCTTCGGCAGGCGCATGTGCAGCGGCAGCTGCCCGCCAGCGAAACCGGCCTTGACCTGGTAACGGGCCTTGGTGCCCTTCATACCGCGGCCTGCGGTCTTACCCTTGGAACCTTCACCGCGGCCAACACGGGTCTTGGCCGTCTTGGCACCGGGTGCCGGACGCAGGTGGTGAACCTTGAGCGCGTGCTCGTTGTTGTTTTCTTCGGCCATGTTAATTCGCCTCCTCAACCTTCACGAGGTGCGGAACCGTGTTGATCATGCCAACGGTCACGGCGTCTGCAGTACGAACGGTGGTAGCACCGATGTGCCGCAGGCCCAATGAGCGCAGCGTGTCCTTCTGATTCTGCTTACCACCGATGGTGGACTTAATCTGAGTAATCTTCAGTGTTGCCGTGCTGACGGCAACGTTCTTCGGAGTAGTCATCAGGCACCTGCCTTCTGCATGTTGCGGAGCATCGCAGCCGGCACAACCTCGTCCAGCGGCAGGCCGCGGCGGGCTGCCACTGCCTGAGGCTCTTCGAGGCGCTTCAGCGCATCAACCGTGGCGTGCACGATGTTGATGGCGTTGGAGGACCCGAGCGACTTGGACAGTACGTCATGGATACCGGCGCATTCGAGAATGGCGCGGACCGGACCACCGGCGATAACACCGGTACCCGGGGAAGCCGGACGCAGCAGGACAACGCCTGCAGCAGCTTCACCCTGGACCAGGTGCGGGATGGTTCCACCGATACGCGGGACGCGGAAGAAAGTCTTCTTGGCTTCTTCAACGGCCTTCGCGATTGCGGAGGGAACTTCCTTGGCCTTGCCGTAGCCGACACCAACCATGCCGTTGCCGTCTCCGACAACAACGAGGGCGGTGAAGCTGAAGCGACGACCACCCTTGACAACCTTGGCGACGCGGTTGATGGTCACGACGCGTTCAATGAACTTGTCCTTCTCATCGTTGCGTCCGCCGTCGCGGCCGCCGCGGCCACCGCGTTCGCCGCGGCCTCCACGGTCGGAGCGCTGCTCGCCCTTGCGTCCGCCGCGGCGGTCGTCAGTGGCGGGAGCGGCGGCGTCCTTGGTCTCAGTTGCCTCAGCAGCTGTAGCTTCAGTCACCTGATTTTCCTTTTCCTTGTTAGCCTCGGTCACAGTGACAGCCCACCTTCGCGTGCGCCGTCTGCAACGGCCGCGATACGGCCGTGGTAGCGGTTGCCACCGCGGTCGAAGACAACGGCTTCAACGCCGGCAGCCTTGGCACGCTCGGCAACGAGCTCGCCAACGCGCTTGGACTTGGCAGTCTTGTCGCCCTCCAGTGCGCGCAGGTCAGCTTCCATGGTGGAAGCCGATGCAACGGTTACGCCGCGGGTGTCATCGACAACCTGGACGAATACGTGGCGGGCCGAGCGGTTGACCACCAGGCGCGGACGAGCCGCGGTACCGGAGATCCGCTTGCGGATGCGCAGCTGGCGGCGGCTGCGCGCAGCCGACTTGCTCTTGGAATTACGCTTCTTGTTAATGCTGATGGCCATGGTTACTTACCAGCCTTTCCGACCTTGCGGCGGACAATCTCGCCGGCATAACGAATACCCTTGCCCTTGTAGGGATCGGGCTTGCGCAGCTTGCGGATGTTGGCCGAAACCTCGCCCACCTGCTGCTTGTCGATGCCGGACACTGTGACCTTCGTGGGGCCCACGACGGTAAGCGTGATGCCCTCGGGTGCCGTGACCGGAACCGGGTGGCTGTAGCCCAGGGCGAACTCGAGGTCCGAACCCTTGGCCACTACGCGGTAACCGGTACCAACGATTTCCAGGTCCTTCTTGTAGCCTTCGGTCACACCGGTGATCATGTTGCTGATCAGGGTGCGGGTCAGGCCGTGAAGGGAACGGGATTCGCGCTCGTCGTTCGGGCGGGCAACGGTGATGGTGTTGTCTTCGAGCGTGACAGTGATCGGGCTGGGCACAGTGTGGCTCAGCTCGCCCTTGGCACCCTTGACGGAGACAAGGTTGCCGTCAACGGAAATTTCAACTCCGGCAGGAACCGAGATGGGCAGACGTCCAATACGTGACATTTTTCTTTCCCTTCCCTGCTACCAGACGTAGGCGAGGACTTCCCCACCTACACCCTTCTTGGCGGCCTGGCGGTCGGTCAGGAGACCTGACGACGTCGACAGGATTGCGATTCCCAGACCACCGAGAACACGCGGCAGGTTGGTGGACTTTGCGTATACGCGCAGACCGGGCTTGGAGATACGACGCACGCCGGCGATGGAACGCTCGCGGTTCGGACCGAATTTGAGATCAAGGGTCAGCTTCTTGCCGACGACGGCCTCTTCTTCCTTCCAGCCGGCAATGTAGCCCTCGGCCTTCAGGATGTCAGCAACGCGTGCCTTGAGCTTGCTGTAAGGCATGGACACGGAATCGTGGTATGCCGAGTTTGCATTGCGCAGACGCGTAAGCATGTCTGCGACAGGATCTGTCATTGTCATTGGGCTCTTGCCCTCCCTCGTAACGGTTTCCTGCGGAATTCCGGCTCAGGCGCACCTGGCCGGGAGTCCGTCGGACCTGTTACGTAGTAATTAATCTTCGGATTTGAACGGGAAGCCGAGCGCCTTCAGCAGCGCGCGTCCCTCGTCATCGGTCTTTGCAGTGGTAACCACGGTGATGTCCATGCCGCGTACGCGGTCGATCTTGTCCTGATCGATTTCGTGGAACATCGACTGTTCGGTCAGGCCGAACGTGTAGTTGCCGTTGCCGTCGAACTGCTTGCCGTTCAGGCCGCGGAAGTCGCGGATACGCGGCAGGGCGAGGGTAACCAGGCGGTCCACGAATTCCCACATGCGGTCTCCACGCAGAGTTGCGTGGCAGCCGATGGGCATGCCTTCGCGCAGCTTGAACTGTGCGATGGACTTGCGGGCCTTCGTAACCTGCGGCTTCTGACCCGTGATCTGGGTCAGGTCCTTGACTGCGCCGTCAATGAGCTTGGAGTCCTTGGCGGCATCTCCAACACCCATGTTCACAACCACCTTGACGAGGCGGGGAACCTGGTTGACGTTTGCGTAGTTGAATTCGTCCTGCAGGGTCTGCTTGATCTCCGCTGCGTAGCGGGTCTTCAGACGGGGGACGGTCTTGGTGACAGTCTCAGTCATTAGAGGTCCTTCCCAGAGCCCTTGGCGACGCGGATACGCACAGTGCGCTCACGGCCGTCTTTTTCGACGATTTCCTGGCGGTAGCCAACGCGGGTCGGCTTCTTCGTTTCCGGGTCAACGACTGCGACGTTGGAAACGTGGATGGGAGCCTCAACGGTTTCGATGCCACCGGTCTTGGAGCCCTTGGAGGACTGTCCAACCTTGGTGTGCTTCTTGACAGTGTTGATTCCTTCAACCAGAACGCGGTTGGTGTCGGTGTAAACCTTCAGAACCTTGCCCTGCTTGCCGCGGTCGCCGCCGCGTTCAGCCTTTGCACCGGTGATGACCTGAACCAGGTCACCCTTTTTGATTTTTGCCATGGACTACAGCACCTCCGGAGCCAGCGAAATGATCTTCATGAACTTCTTGTCGCGAAGTTCGCGGCCGACCGGGCCGAAGATGCGGGTACCGCGGGGGTCTCCGTCATTCTTCAAGATCACTGCAGCGTTCTCATCGAACTTGATGTAGGAACCGTCCTGGCGGCGGCGTTCCTTCTTGGTACGAACGATGACGGCCTTGACCACATCGCCCTTCTTGACGTTGCCGCCGGGAATTGCATCCTTGACGGTGGCAACAATGGTGTCGCCAATGCCTGCGTAGCGACGGCCGGATCCACCGAGAACGCGGATGGTCAAGATTTCCTTGGCACCCGTGTTGTCGGCGACCTTCAGTCGCGACTCCTGCTGAATCACTTATTACTCCTGTCGTCGCGCCGGTTCTCAAACTGAGCCTTGCGGAACGGATATGGGTGGACCCCGTAATACTGGTACTCAGCACTTCCCCGCCAGGGGCGAACCGCGGCTGGCCGCGGCAAAGTGCCGAACAAGATTATCGGGCTTTTGTCTCATACGGCGGTGAGGATGCTCAATCCAAAACTGGACACACTTCCGCACCGCACAGACAAGATTTCAAGTTTACCGCGAAAGGGCCCCGGATGCGAAATCGGATGATAACGCGGCCGGGGCCCTGTCGCCGGATGGCGGTTGCCGGTGAGCTCATCCCGAGAGGATCAGCTCACCGGCGGCCGGCCGGATGTACTTCTTTGTTACTTGGCCTTTTCGAGGATCTCGACCAGGCGCCACCGCTTCGTAGCGGAGAGCGGCCGGGTTTCCGAGACCAGCACGAGGTCTCCAACGCCGGCAGCATTCTGCTCGTCGTGGGCCTTGAGCTTCGAAGTGCGGCGAAGCACCTTGCCGTACAGGGCGTGCTTCACGCGGTCTTCAACCTGGACAACGATGGTCTTATCCATCTTGTCCGAAACCACGTAGCCGCGTGCGGTCTTCCGGTACCCGCGGGCATCGGCGCCGTTTGCGTCAGTTGTCACTGCTGCCTCATTCTTGTTTTCACTCATTTGGCATCATCCTCAGCGACCTTGGCTTCAGCTTCAGACTCAGTAGCCTTCTTCTTGGACTTCTTCGCTGCCTTTTCAGGAGCTGCTTCCTCAACGGGAGCAACAACCTCGGGACGAATCCCCAGTTCGCGCTCACGCAGCACGGTGTAGATGCGTGCAATGTCGCGCTTCACTACGCGCAGACGGCCGTGGCTTTCCAGCTGGCCGGTTGCGGACTGGAAGCGGAGGTTGAACAGCTCTTCCTTGGCCTTGCGAAGTTCCTCGACGAGACGGTCCTTATCGAAGCCGTCAAGCTGCTTCGATGCCAGTTCCTTTGAACCAATTGCCATTTCTATTCACCACCCTCGCGACGCACAATGCGTGCCTTCAACGGCAGCTTATGGATCGCCAGGCGCAGTGCCTCACGAGCTACCTCTTCATTAACACCGGAGATCTCGAAGAGAACCCGACCCGGCTTCACGTTTGCAACCCACCACTCCGGAGAACCCTTACCGGAACCCATGCGGGTTTCGGCCGGCTTCTTCGTCAGCGGACGGTCAGGGTAGATGTTGATCCAGACCTTACCGCCGCGCTTGATGTGGCGCGTCATGGCAATACGTGCAGCTTCGATCTGACGGTTGGTGACGTATGCAGGCGTCAGAGCCTGGATACCCCACTCGCCAAAGCTGACTGCGGTGCCGCCGGTAGCAGCGCCGGAACGACCCGGGTGGTGCTGCTTGCGGAACTTGACTCGACGTGGGATAAGCATTTAAGCCTGTCCTCCTTCTGCTGCGGGAGCGGCTGCCTCAGCGGCCGGAGCCTCTGCAGCAGCAGGCGCGGCGGCCTTGTCGGCACGCTCGGGACGACGACGGCGGTCGCCGCCACGGTCTCCGCGATCGGCCGGGCCGCGGCCCGGACGGTCGCTGGAACGTCCGCGGGACGGTGCAGCAGCCTGCTGTGCAGCCAGTTCCTTGGCGGTAACGTCACCCTTGTAGATCCAAACCTTCACACCGATACGGCCGAAGGTGGTCTTGGCTTCGAAGAAGCCGTAGTCGATCTGCGCGCGGAGGGTGTGCAGGGGCACACGGCCTTCGCGGTAGAACTCCGAACGGCTCATTTCAGCGCCGCCCAGACGGCCGGAGCACTGGATACGGATACCCTTTGCACCTGCACGCTGTGCGGACTGGATAGCCTTCTTCATTGCACGGCGGAAAGCCACGCGGGAAGAGAGCTGCTCAGCAACGCCCTGGGCAACAAGCTGTGCTTCCATCTCGGGGTTCTTGACCTCGAGGATGTTCAGCTGAACCTGCTTGCCCGTGAGCTTCTCCAGCTCGCCGCGGATGCGGTCTGCTTCGGCGCCGCGGCGACCGATAACGATGCCCGGACGAGCCGTGTGGATATCCACGCGGACACGGTCACGGGTGCGCTCGATCTCAACCTTGGCGATGCCGGCGCGGTCCATGCCGGTGGACATCAGCTGACGGATCTTGATGTCCTCGCGGACGAAGTCCTTGTAGCGCTGGCCCGGCTTGTTGCTGTCAGCAAACCAGTGCGATACATGGTCAGTGGTAATGCCGAGTCGGAACCCGTGCGGGTTAACCTTCTGTCCCACTTAGCGTTCCTCCTCGATTTTGGGGGTTGCGACAACCACAGTGACGTGGCTGGTCCGCTTGTTGATGCGGTACGCGCGGCCCTGTGCACGGGGCTGGAACCGCTTCATGGTGGGCCCTTCGTCAACGAATGCTTCGCTGATGAAGAGGTCACCCTCATCGAAGGCCACACCGTCACGGTCCGCGAGGACACGTGCGTTGGCCATGGCCGACTGAACTACCTTGAATACCGGCTCCGAAGCTGCCTGGGGGGCAAACTTCAGAATTGCCAGAGCCTCATTCGCTTGCTTGCCACGAACAAGGTTGACGACGCGCCGGGCCTTCATAGGCGTTACGCGGATATGACGCGCAATTGCCTTGGCTTCCATTGCTTTCCTTCTCTCGTCTTCTGCCGAAAGAGCAGCGCCTAGCGGCGCTTGCCCTTGCGGTCGTCCTTCACATGGCCGCGGAATGTCCGCGTCAGAGCGAATTCGCCGAGCTTGTGCCCGACCATCGACTCGGTGACAAACACCGGAATGTGCTTACGTCCGTCGTGTACGGCGATCGTGTGCCCGAGCATGTCGGGGATGATCATCGAACGACGGGACCACGTCTTGATGACGTTCTTGGTGCCCTTTTCGTTTTCGGCCGCTACCTTAAGGAACAGGTGCTGGTCGACGAAGGGGCCTTTCTTCAGGCTGCGTGGCATGTTTCCAGGCTCCTATCGCTTGTTCTTGCCGGAACGACGGCGACGCACAATGAGGTTGTCGCTCTCTTTATTGGGGCGGCGTGTGCGGCCTTCGCGCTTACCGTTCGGGTTGACCGGGTGGCGTCCACCGGAGGTCTTACCTTCACCACCACCGTGCGGGTGGTCGACCGGGTTCATGGCGACACCGCGGACGGTCGGGCGTACGCCCTTCCAGCGCATACGGCCGGCCTTACCCCAGTTGATGTTGGACTGCTCGGCGTTGCCGACCTCGCCGACCGTTGCGCGGCAACGGGCGTCGACGTTACGGATTTCGCCGGAAGGCAGACGCAGCTGGGCGAAGCGGCCTTCCTTGGCAACAAGCTGAACCGATGCACCGGCGGAGCGGGCCATCTTGGCACCGCCGCCCGGACGCAGTTCAACTGCGTGGATGGTGGTACCCACGGGGATGTTGCGCAGGGGCAGGTTGTTGCCGGGCTTGATATCAGCGCCGGCGCCGGCCTCTACGTGGTCGCCCTGCTTGAGCTTGTTCGGAGCAATGATGTAACGCTTGGTGCCATCAACGTAGTGCAGCAGCGCAATGCGGGCGGTACGGTTCGGATCGTATTCGATCTCGGCAACGCGAGCGTCGACGCCGTCCTTGTCGTGGCGGCGGAAGTCGATCAGACGGTACTGACGCTTGTGCCCACCACCCTTGTGCCTGGTCGTGATCTTACCGGTGTTGTTACGGCCGCCCTTTTTGGGCAGCGGGCGTACCAACGACTTTTCCGGCGTCGACCGCGTGATTTCGGTGAAGTCGGCTACGCTCGAGCCGCGACGGCCCGGTGTAGTCGGCTTGTATTTACGGATTCCCATTATTTATTCCTCGTTAAAGTGGTCTCCGCCCTAGCTGAGCGGACCGCCGAAGATGTCGATTGTGCCGTCCTTCAGGGTGACAATGGCGCGCTTGGTGTTCTTGCGCTGTCCCCATCCGAACTTGGTCCGCTTGCGCTTACCGGCACGGTTGATGGTGTTGATCGAGTCGACCTTGACGGAGAAGATTTTCTCCACGGCCAGCTTGATCTCGGTCTTGTTGGAGCGGGGGTCGACCAGGAAGGTGTACTTACCTTCGTCGATCAGGCCGTAGCTCTTTTCCGAAACGACGGGTGCAAGCACTACGTCGCGAGGGTCCTTAGCGGTGGTCGCGCTCATTTGGCGTCCTCCTTGACAGTGTTCTTGCCGACGAACTCGTCGTAGGCAGCCTTGGTGAAGACCACGTCGTCGGCAACCAGCACGTCATACGTGTTCAGCTGATCTACATAGATCACGTGAACATCGGTGAGGTTGCGCACGGACAGTGCAGCAACGTCGTTGGCGCGCTCGATAACAACGAGCATGTTCTTGCGTTCGGTCAGCGAACGCAGGGACTCACGAGCAGCCTTGGTGGACGGCGTTTCGCCGGCTACCAGGGTTTCCAGCACGTGGATGCGGCCGTTGCGTGCCCGGTCCGAGAGTGCACCGCGGAGTGCGGCGGCAATCATCTTCTTGGGGGTGCGCTGGCTGTAGTCGCGGGGCGTCGGTCCGTGAACCACGCCACCACCGGTCATGTGAGGAGCACGGATGGAACCCTGACGGGCGCGGCCGGTACCCTTCTGCTTGAACGGCTTGCGGCCTGCACCGGAGACCTCTGCGCGGGTCTTCGTCTTGTGCGTACCCTGGCGGGCAGCTGCAAGCTGAGCAACTACAACCTGGTGCAGAAGCGGAACGTTCGTCTGAACGTCGAAGAGTGCTGCGGGGAATTCAACAGTGGTTTCGTTAGCCATGAGACTAAGCTCCCTTCACGGCGGTGCGTACGAGGACGACCTGGCCGCGGGCGCCGGGAATGGCACCCTTGATCAGCAGGAGCGACTTCTCGGCGTCCACACCGTGAACCGTGAGGTTCATCGTGGTGTGGCGGACGGCGCCCATGCGGCCTGCCATCCGAACGCCCTTGAAGACGCGGCCCGGGGTGGATGCGCCACCGATGGAACCGGGCTTACGGTGGTTCTTGTGTGCACCGTGGGAGGCACCGACGCCGTGGAAGCCGTGACGCTTCATAACACCGGCGAAGCCCTTGCCCTTGGAGGTTCCGGTGACGTCGACCTTCTGGCCGGCTTCGAAAATCTCAACAGAGAGTTCCTGGCCCAGCTCGTAGGTGTCGGCGTCTGCGGTGCGCAGTTCAACAACGTGGCGGCGAGGCGTGACGCCTGCCTTTTCAAAGTGGCCGGCCAGCGGCTTGGTCACCTTGCGCGGGTCGATCTGGCCGTAGCCGATCTGAACGGCGGTGTAGCCGTCCTTATCCGCGTTGCGCAGCTGCGTAACAACGTTTGAGTCAGCCTGGACAACGGTCACGGGGATGAGCTTGTTGTTCTCGTCCCAGACCTGAGTCATGCCCAGCTTGGTGCCCAGAAGGCCCTTGACCTGGCGTGTAAGTGAAGTAGACATATGTATCTGCTCCCCCCCTACAGCTTGATTTCGATGTTCACGTCTGCAGGCAGGTCAAGACGCATCAGCGAGTCAACGGCCTTAGGCGTGGGGTCAATGATGTCGATCAGACGCTTGTGCGTGCGCATTTCAAAGTGCTCGCGGCTGTCCTTGTACTTGTGCGGCGAACGGATAACGCAGTACACGTTCTTTTCCGTGGGCAGCGGCACGGGGCCTACTACCGTTGCGCCTGCACGCGTGACCGTCTCAACGATCTTCCGTGCTGATACGTCGATGACCTCGTGGTCATACGACTTCAGCCGGATGCGGATTTTTTGTCCCGCCATGGCGTCGTGCCTCTTTCTTCGAGTATTGCTCTCTGTACAGTTTTTGTACCTAGCTGCCTTTACGGCCTGGCACTCCTCCAACAGACTGAATCCGGATAAATCCGGGTTCCTCACCCTGCCGAGGCTCCGACCCCCGCGCTCGGGCGTGTCGCGGATGTTGCATCTGCGACGCCCTGGCAAGAATGGGGGCGGGTTATATATGGGCTTTTCCCCTAAAGGATCCGCCCCTGCATCAGGCATTATCCTGACCGGGACGCAATCTCATCACACGCTTGGGGCCGATCCATTCGGACCGGACGGGCGCATGCGGGCACAAAAGCGCTTGAACAACTTCTCTAGTCTGCCAGAACAGCGCAGAATCCGCCAATCGGCGTTCCGCTGCCAAGCAGAACGGCCGCTACGTTCAGCGGCCTATAACAAGTCAACGTTCCCCAGTTTAGCGCAGGCCGGGGCCCACGGAAAACCAGGCTCAGGGCCTGCGGTTGGAACGGCGGATGCGCTTGCCGCGGTCGAGTTCACGGCGGAAGGTCCGCCGACCCCACACGACGGCGCCTGCGACAGCCACAACAACGGCAAGGATGATCAGTAGTTCCATTTGTCGATCCTAAACCAGATGCGGGCAAGCCTCTAGGATGCGGTTTCTCCTGCTGAGTCCGAACGCACCCGGTTCAGCCTCCAGACAGCCAGGGCAATGAGGGCTGCGGCCAGGAGCGCAAGCAGCAGGAACGTGTAGCCGCGCAGATACCAGAGCACGGCAAGGGCAACCCCGGCGGCGCCCCAAACCGTGAACAGCCGCCGGCTGGCGAGGACGCCGAATGCCAGCAGGCCAGCATGCGCCACCAGTGCCCACACCTGCTCGCCGGCGTTCCCGCTGACTACCGTGGTCAAACCGGTAGCGGACAGCAGCGCCGCGGAGGCTGACAGGACAGCTGCTCCCCGCGCGCTGCGGCGGCGGTAGAACTCGTAGACGGCAAGCGCTGCCAGAAACACCACCCAGAATTGCAGTGCCCAGAACCAGCCGGTGTCTTCAACGAAGAACCAGATGATGCGCTGCAGTGCCAGTGCGCCCACGAGGGCACCGGCTTCCCCAGCGTCCTCCCGCCGCTCGGCCGGTACTTCCAGGACTGCTGCCGCCAGAGCACAGATCAGGACCACGGAACCGTAAAGCGCTGAGGCGTTGTCCGTGGACATGGCCGCGACTCCTGCGCCCGCGGCGATGAGAGACGCACTGGAACCTAAAATGCGCTGCCGCAGCACGGCGTCGGGATTCTGTGGCAGAACGGAGCACACAGTCCGTACCGCGTACAGCGCCACGGCAGCTGAAAAACCCGGCCACAACTGCGCGGAGCCTGGCAGGAACGCGATCTCCAGAATGTCACGGCTGATCCATCCGTAAAGCAGGAACGAAGCAGCCAGGACCCCCGCCGATGCTGCAGCAGCGAGCCACGGAAGCTTACGGGTGAAAGAAACACCGTGAAACCCTGCGGCCAGAAGCAACAGGGCCAATCCGTCAAACAACGTCTGTCCCTCCCAGACGGCCAGTGCCAGCACCAGAACGGGATAACCGCCGGCCGCAACAAGGAAGGGGTTGCGGACGTTTCGCCCAGCCTCTTTCCGGCACTCGCCAAAGAGCGCTGCTGCCCCAAGCACCAGGAGGGCCACGCAGGCAGCTGCCACGGAGATTGGCGACTCGGCGGCTCCGGTGCCCTTGCCCAGGACTCCCCCGCTGCTGAACTCGATAACAGGTGCCAGCACAACGGGGAGCAGTCCCAGGGCATAGACGCCGGCGTACAGGGCGTTGCCGTTCCGGTCCTTTCGAAAAGCCGCCAGGGACACGCTCAGGAGCAGCGCCAAGGAGAGTGCCACAACATGGCGCTGAGTCCCGCTGCCTGCAATTTGGAAGTAGGCCAGGGGCAGCAAAGCCAGCACCGCAATACTCCCCCACTGAGCAACCGGCACCAGCTGACCCAGTCCCACA
>NZ_PJIX01000001.1:424508-1364910 GCF_002929455.1 Arthrobacter sp. 08Y14
AGTAGGCCAGGGGCAGCAAAGCCAGCACCGCAATACTCCCCCACTGAGCAACCGGCACCAGCTGACCCAGTCCCACACCGCCGAACCGGTCCTGCAACACCGTCCGCACCACCTGCTGAACGGCCACCGAAACAGCCACCGCAACAAACACCCCATGCACGCTCAACTCAAGGTCCGCAACAACCAGCGCCGCCAACACCGTCAGCATCACCTGGGCTGCCAGCACGTACCGGCCCCGCACTTCCACCCGCGCCCACCGCACGGCCATGAACCCGCAGTACGCCAAAGCCGCACCGACAAGCACCTCATACCCGCGCAGCCCCAGCACCCCGGCACCAACCAGCGCAGCCGCAGCAAACCCGCCAGGGCCCACCCACTCCAACCAGGAACTCGCAGCGAAGAAACGCCGCAGCACCACCGACGTCAGCACATTCACCGCCAGCGCACCGAACACCACGCACAACGTGAGCACAGTCCCCGGATCCTCCACGAACCGCAGCCACACCGTCAGCACCGGCACCAGCCCGGCCGCGCCGCCCAGCACGGCATCCGCAAACCGAACCGGACGGCCGGAAACCATCCGTGCCGTTGCCGCTGCCTGCATAAAGAGAGTCATCCCGATGGCAATTCCCAGCAGCAGCACGTACGTGGACTTTTGGACCGGAACAGCAATGAGGGAGTAGGCCAGGGGCAGCAAAGCCAGCACCGCAATACTCCCCCACTGAGCAACCGGCACCAGCTGACCCAGTCCCACACCGCCGAACCGGTCCTGCAACACCGTCCGCACCACCTGCTGAACGGCCACCGAAACAGCCACCGCAACAAACACCCCATGCACGCTCAACTCAAGGTCCGCAACAACCAGCGCCGCCAACACCGTCAGCATCACCTGGGCTGCCAGCACGTACCGGCCCCGCACTTCCACCCGCGCCCACCGCACGGCCATGAACCCGCAGTACGCCAAAGCCGCACCGACAAGCACCTCATACCCGCGCAGCCCCAGCACCCCGGCACCAACCAGCGCAGCCGCAGCAAACCCGCCAGGGCCCACCCACTCCAACCAGGAACTCGCAGCGAAGAAACGCCGCAGCACCACCGACGTCAGCACATTCACCGCCAGCGCACCGAACACCACGCACAACGTGAGCACAGTCCCCGGATCCTCCACGAACCGCAGCCACACCGTCAGCACCGGCACCAGCCCGGCCGCGCCGCCCAGCACGGCATCCGCAAACCGAACCGGACGGCCGGAAACCAGCAGGTAAACGGACAGCACCTGGTTCACCAGTACGGCGGCGATAGACAGGGTCAGGGTCCAAGCCCACACGGTCTGCCCATCCAGACGGGCACTTTCCATTCCCGCCACGGACAGGACAGGTACCAGGCCGGTAGCGGCGCACCGCGCGCCGACGATAAAGTCCTGGCGCTGCACGCCGGACGAGGAGACAGCGCGCAGGACCAGGAAGACCGCTAGCAACACGCCCAGCAGGACGGCCGTCCACAGCGATCCGTCCCAAGGGTCAAAGAGCCGGGGAATAAAGCCGGGCAGTGCCGCCGCGGCAACTGTTGGAGCGGGAACAAAAGGAACCTTCCAAGCCGCAACCATGAACGTGATCAGTACCAGCACGGACGTGGCGGTGAACGCGGCCAAGCTCCCGCTGCCGCCTTCGAAGGATGCTGCGATTCCTGCAGCAACTGCGGCAGCGGCTTGTAGGCACAGCAGGAGAACCAGATCGACGCCGAAGAATCGTTTTCCGCCAACGGCATCATAGTGACGGCGCCACGCTGCCAGTCCCGCCGTTTGGAGCGCCAGGAGCAGGGAAAGGACAAGGAGAGCGGTTCCAAGATCATCGCCAACCTCGTAGGACAGGACTGTCAGTCCTGCCGTGGCTGAGATCCGGAAACCGTAGCTATTGATCAGGCGTTCCCGCCGCGGGCTCTGCAGGAACAGAACGGCGTAGTAGCAGGCGAACGACAGGAACAGGATGGAGAACTGCCATCCTCCCAGCTCTGCGGCTGTTAGGACCGCCACGGCTGCTGTGGCGGGAACCAGGAAGCGGTGGGAGCGGACAAAGGCGTCCAGATACAGGTTGTTCAGCCACGCCGGGCGGCGCATGGCCACCAGGGAGATCACCGTCGCCAACAGGACAGTGAAGAGAAAGTACCAGACAATTCCGGAGCGCAGGGCGGCGCCTGAGGCCAGCGCTGTCGAGAGCAGGAAGGTTATGGACAGGTAGGCAACAACCCTGCTGTCAAGCTTTGCAGCTGCATAGCCAAACGCCATGGTTCCGACAAGCGAGGTGGCCAGCCACGCCAGGGGCGCATCACGGAGCACAAAGTTGTTCAATGCCAGGCCCACTACAGGGATGAGAGCCAGACCGGTTCCGGTAAAGGCGACTCCGGCTGGCCGCAGCCGCCGACTGCGGGCATGCACAGCCAGCCCGCCGGCGTAAAACATGCCGGAAACAACGCTCACGCCCGCAAACCGCGCGGTCTGCGATATTGCCAAGCCGATGAAGAGCGAGGCGGCGGCAACCAGCAGGAGGCATGCTGCGTACAGGGTGATGTTGATGTTGCGCAGGTCCCTGCGGTGTTTGCGGGCTTCCTCCTCCGCCTTCAGGGCCGCAAGTTGCTTGGGCCCCGGAGTCACGGCCCTAGGAGGCGCAGGCCGGGCGGGAGTGGACAAGGACGGAACCGGTCGGGCAGCCCCCGCGAAGCCCAGCGGCGACGCGGCCTGCGGGGACGGCACCGGAGCGGGATTCCGGAGTGCCTCCGGCGGCGGACCGTCCAGGCGGGGAGTTTCCGGCGGCGGGCCGTCCAGGCGGGGAGTTTCCGGCGGTCTGGCAGTTTCCGGCGGTCTGGGAATTTCCAGAACGGGCTGCCGCAGGGCAGCCTCGCTGCCAGCACCGTGCGCCGCAGAAGCGATGGTGTAACCGGCCCGGTAGCCTTCATTGAAAGCCTTGCTGAGAGCCTCTGACGCCACCGGCGCCGCCTGTGCCTGTACAGCATGTCCCTGTGCCTGTACAGCAGGTTCTGAAGCCTGCGAGCCGCGGCCGCGGCAGAACCAGCCTATGGCGAAGCCGATGCCCATAAGCACCAGGACCGCCCCAACAACTATCTCCATTGCCCGTCAACCCCCATTAAGCGATGCAAATCTGCTTCACATCATAGAGGCGCTGTCGTGGGCTTCAGGACAGAGTGCACCGCGGATGGGGATAACTCCCCTGCTTGCCGGGGCGCCGGCCGGTTAAAGCAAGATGTCCCCGCTGCGTGAGCAGCGGGGACATCTTTTCAGTTCGTATCCTTACCCGGAGGCAGGATCCTCACCGAGGATTCAACAAGTAAAAAAATTACTTGATGATCTTGGTGACACGGCCTGAACCAACGGTGCGGCCGCCTTCGCGGATAGCGAAGCCGAGGCCTTCTTCCATGGCGATGGGCTGGATGAGCTCAACGGTCATCTCAGTGTTGTCGCCGGGCATAACCATTTCCGTGCCCTCGGGCAGGGTGATAACGCCGGTTACGTCCGTGGTGCGGAAGTAGAACTGCGGGCGGTAGTTCGAGTAGAACGGGTTGTGGCGTCCGCCTTCATCCTTGGACAGGATGTAGACGTTGGCCTCGAAGTCGGTGTGCGGGGTGATGGAACCCGGCTTCACGACAACCTGGCCGCGCTCTACGTCTTCGCGCTTGATGCCGCGGAGCAGGAGACCACAGTTCTCGCCTGCCCATGCTTCGTCAAGCTGCTTGTGGAACATCTCGATACCGGTAACCGTGGTCTTCTGGACCGGACGGATGCCGACGATCTCGACCTCGGAGTTGATGGCAAGGGTACCGCGCTCGGCGCGGCCCGTGACAACGGTTCCACGACCGGTGATCGTGAAGACGTCCTCGATCGGCATCAGGAACGGCTTGTCCTTGTCGCGGATCGGGTCCGGCACGTTGTTGTCAACGGCTTCCATGAGCTCTTCGACGGAAGCAACCCACTTCGGGTCGCCTTCCAGAGCCTTGAGGCCGGAGACGCGAACGACGGGAGCGTTGTCGCCGTCGAATTCCTGGGAGCTCAGCAGTTCGCGAACTTCCATTTCAACGAGGTCCAGCAGTTCCTCATCGTCGACCATGTCGGACTTGTTCAGTGCGACCAGCAGGTAGGGAACGCCAACCTGGCGGGCCAGCAGAACGTGCTCGCGGGTCTGGGCCATCGGACCGTCAGTAGCGGCAACCACGAGGATTGCGCCGTCCATCTGAGCTGCACCGGTGATCATGTTCTTGATGTAGTCAGCGTGACCGGGGGCGTCTACGTGTGCGTAGTGGCGCTTCTCGGTCTGGTACTCGATGTGCGAGATGTTGATGGTGATACCGCGCTGGCGCTCTTCAGGTGCAGAGTCGATAGCAGCGAAATCGCGCTTTTCATTCAGATCAGGGTACTTGTCAGCAAGCACCTTCGAAATGGCAGCGGTCAACGTCGTCTTTCCATGGTCAACGTGACCAATGGTGCCGATGTTGACGTGCGGCTTAGTCCGCTCGAACTTTGCCTTCGCCACGGGTTCCTCCTAGAAAGGTTGAAGACTCAATCTCCAACAGCGCTTCTCGCTGCTGAAACTGATGTAAGTCTACTGGGGGCTGTTTATTTGATGAAATTGCCGTATATCCGCAGCAGCCTGGCGAGGCCGCTCAGTCTGGCTATGCAGCGGGCTTCCGGCCTGGGCCTTGGCCCGCTGCACACAGCTGGTGTTCCGAAGTTGCCCCCGGAACACCAACCAGGGTTTTATTCGCCGCGCGTCTTCTGGATGATCTCGTCGGCTACTGCCTTCGGGACCTCCGCGTAGCTGTTGAACGACATGGAGTAAACGGCGCGTCCCTGCGTCTTTGAACGCAGGTCGCCGATGTAGCCGAACATGCCGGACAGCGGTACGTGAGCACGGATGACCTTTACGCCTGCGGCGTCTTCCATGGACTGCATCTGGCCACGGCGGGAGTTGATGTCACCGATAACTTCACCCATGTATTCCTCAGGGGTGCGGACTTCAACATCCATCAGCGGTTCGAGCAGTACAGGGTTCGCCAGGCGGGCGGCTTCCTTGAAAGCCTGTCGTCCGGCGATCTTGAACGCCATTTCCGAGGAGTCAACATCGTGGTAGGCACCGTCAAGCAGGCTTGCCTTGACACCGACCACGGGGTAACCGGCGAGCACACCTTCGGTGAGCGCGCTCTGGATACCCTGGTCAACGCTGGGGATGTATTCGCGGGGAATACGGCCACCGGTGACCTTATTGTCGAACTCGTAGAACACGCCTTCGGAAGTATCCAGCGGCTCGATTGCGATCTGGACCTTTGCGAACTGGCCCGAACCACCGGTCTGCTTCTTGTGCGTGTAGTCATGCTTGGCCACTGCGCGCTTGATGGTTTCGCGGTAGGCAACCTGGGGCTTGCCCACGTTTGCCTCGACGCGGAATTCGCGGCGCATGCGGTCAACCAGGATGTCCAGGTGCAGCTCGCCCATACCGGCGATGATCGTCTGGTTGGTGTCTTCGTCGAGGGAGACCTGGAAGGTCGGATCCTCTTCGGAGAGCTTCTGGATGGCCGTGGAGAGCTTCTCCTGGTCACCCTTGGTCTTCGGCTCGATGGCCACGGAAATCACGGGCTCCGGGAAGCTCATGGATTCCAGCACGATCGGGTTCTGAAGGTCGCACAGGGTGTCACCCGTGGTGGTGTCCTTCAGGCCAATCGCAGCGTAGATGTGACCGGTGGTGATCTCTTCGACCGGGTTTTCCTTGTTGGCGTGCATCTGGAAGAGCTTTCCGATGCGCTCCTTCTTCTGCTTGGTCGCATTCATGACCTGGGCGCCGGAAGCAGCGTGACCGGAGTACACGCGGATGTACGTCAGGCGGCCGAAGAACGGGTGCGTGACAACCTTGAACGCCAGGGCCGAGAACGGAGCGTTGGCATCAGCGGCGCGTTCGAGGATGACCTCTTCGTCGCGGATGTCGTGGCCCTTGATGTTCGGGACGTCCAGCGGGTTCGGCAGGTAGGCGACGACGGCGTCAAGCATCGGCTGTACGCCGCGGTTCTTGAACGCGGAACCGCACAGCACCGGGTAAACCAGCGAGTTGATGGTCAGGTGGCGGATGCCGGCCTTGATTTCCTCGGTGGTGAATTCTTCACCTTCGAGGTACTTGTTCATCAGTTCGTCGCTGGCTTCGGCAACGGTCTCGATGAGCGCGGCGCGGTACTCTTCAGCCTTTTCGGCCAGATCGGCCGGGATGGGCTCAACCTCGTACTTGGCACCCATGGTGACGTCACCCTTGGAGTCGCCGCGCCACGTCAGTGCACGCATCTCGACCAGGTCAACGACGCCTTCAAACTCGCTCTCAGCACCGATGGGCAGCTGGATAACCAGCGGCTTCGCGCCGAGGCGGTTGATGATCGTGTCCACGGTGAAGTAGAAGTCTGCGCCAAGCTTGTCCATCTTGTTGACGAAGCAGATACGCGGAACGTTGTACTTGTCAGCCTGGCGCCAAACAGTCTCGGACTGCGGCTCCACGCCTTCCTTGCCGTCGAAAACGGCTACAGCGCCGTCGAGCACGCGCAGGGACCGCTCAACCTCGACCGTGAAGTCAACGTGACCCGGGGTGTCGATGATGTTGATCTGGTTGTTGTCCCAGTAGCACGTGGTAGCTGCGGAGGTAATGGTGATACCCCGCTCCTGCTCCTGTGCCATCCAGTCCATGGTGGACGCACCGTCGTGGGTCTCACCAATCTTGTGGTTGACACCGGTGTAGAACAGGATGCGCTCGGTGGTGGTGGTCTTACCGGCATCAATGTGGGCCATGATGCCGATGTTGCGGACCTTGTTCAGGTCGGTAAGCACGTCAAGTGCCACGGTTTCTCCCTTAGTTGGTTTTTGCCGGTTCGACTGCGTTTATCTGCTTCGGGCCCCGCACCCCGCCGTAAGCGGAATGCAGGGCCTTGAAGGAGTGGCCGCCGTCGGCCTGGCTTATTACCAGCGGTAGTGTGCGAAGGCCTTGTTGGATTCAGCCATCTTGTGGGTGTCTTCGCGGCGCTTGACTGCTGCACCAAGACCGTTGGAAGCATCCAGGATCTCGTTGCGCAGACGCTCGGTCATGGTCTTTTCGCGGCGGGCCTTGGAGTAGCCAACCAGCCAGCGCAGGGCCAGTGCAGTTGCACGGCCCGGCTTGACCTCAACCGGAACCTGGTAGGTGGCGCCGCCGACGCGGCGGGACTTGACCTCAAGGCTGGGCTTGATGTTGTCCATGGCCTTCTTCAGGGCTGCAACGGGGTCTCCCCCGGTCTTCTCCTGAGCGCCTGCGAGTGCACCGTAAACAATGCGCTCAGCGGTGGACTTCTTGCCGTCGACGAGAACCTTGTTGATCAGCTGAGTGACCAGCGGGGAGCCGTAGACGGGATCCAGTACGAGCGGCCGCTTGGGGGCCGGACCCTTGCGGGGCATATTACTTCTTCTCCATCTTCGCGCCGTAACGGCTGCGAGCCTGCTTGCGGTTCTTGACACCCTGGGTGTCGAGTGCGCCGCGAACGATCTTGTAACGAACACCGGGCAGGTCCTTCACACGACCACCGCGAACGAGGACGATGGAGTGTTCCTGCAGGTTGTGACCAACACCGGGGATGTAGGCGGTCACTTCAATGCCACCGTTCAGGCGCACGCGGGCAACCTTACGCAGTGCAGAGTTCGGCTTCTTCGGGGTGGTGGTGTAAACGCGGGTGCAGACACCACGGCGCATCGGGCTGCCCTGGAGGGCAGGAGCCTTGGTCTTGGAGACCTTGGGTGACCGGCCCTTGCGGACCAGCTGCTGAATCGTAGGCACTTTCGTGTTCTCCGTTTTTTCTCGAGATAAGTTCTCTTGGTTGCTCCGCCCCGCTGTCAGCTGTCGGAACAGCCGAGGCGACGCGCTTTAAGTCGTCGTTTCCGCAATGCCCCGAGAAGCTCCGATAGTCTCGCCGAAAGCGACCGTAGGCGTGCAAAAGTGTGGCATTCGTTGCACAGGAACCCTGCAACCCGGAAACAGGCCCGCTACGCTGAGCGTCCTTCATCCACTGCCACACAAACAATTGATTATTAGTCTAACAGACTTAAGCTTCCCCGCCTGACGATGCGGCAAGAATCACATCCTGAGGCTAGCTCCCGGCGACCAGCGCGGCGGTAATCTTCGCCGCAGTCTGCTGCAGATGCGGCAAGACCTCCGCAACAGCTTCCTCCAGCGTACTCCCGCCTGTCCCCAACGATGCCTGCATGGAGGTATTGATGGCTGCAATCACATCCCCGTCCGGCCCTCGGACCGGGACGGCAACGGAGCGCAGCCCCGCTTCGAGTTCCTGGTCCACGATGGCCCAGCCAGCTTCCCTCACCCGGGTTATCTCTTCCCGGAGATCCGTGACGGAGGTAAGGGTCCGTTCCGTCAGCGGCCGGGGCTGGACCTGGGCCAGGTACTGCTCCAGCTCCGCGTCCGGCAGGCCGGCCAGCAGGACCCGCCCCATGGAGGTGGCATAGGCGGGGAACCGGGTACCGACGGCGATGCCAACGCGCATCAGCCTCCGGGTATGGATCCGGGCGACGTAGACAATGTCCTGGCCGTCAAGGATGGACGCGGACGTGGACTCCGAGATGGTGCGGGAGAGGTCTTCCAGCAGGGGCTGCGCCAGCTGCGGCAGGGTCTGGCCCGAGAGGTAGGAATATCCCAGGCCCAGCACCTGGGCGGTCAGCTCAAAATTGCGGCCGTCAGTGCGCATGTACCCCAAATCCACGAGGGTCAGCAGGAACCGCCGGGCGGTGGCACGGGTCAGCCCGGTCCGGCGGGAAACCTCGCTCAGGGTCATGCTGACGTGGTCGGCGTCGAAGGACCGAATCACGCTTAGGCCGCGCGCCAGCGACTGGACGTGCTGGCCGCTTGCGGCGGAGGTCTCGCTCATTTCTCCCTCGTGGATAACGGTGCCGGCCTTAGGCGCCGGCCGGATCGCGGATCAGCGGAACATCCATCACGGCGGCCAGCTCCTCGAAGCTGATGCCGTGGGTTTCCCGCACGTGCACGCCGTCCTCCTTCAGCAGGAAGACCGCTTCATTAGTGTAGACGCGGGTCACGCAGCCCACTCCCGTCAGGGGGTAGGTGCACTCCCGGACGAGTTTACTCAGGCCTTCCCGGGTGAACAGGGACATCATGACGTAGACGTCCTTGGCTCCGGTTGCCAGGTCCATGGCCCCGCCCACGGCGGGAATGGCGTCGGCGGCGCCGGTGTGCCAGTTGGCCAGGTCTCCTGAGGCCGAAACCTGGAAAGCGCCAAGCACGCAGACGTCCAGGTGACCGCCGCGCATGATGGCGAAGGAATCGGCGTGATGGAAGTACGCCGCTCCCGGCAGCTCGGTGACCGGGATCTTTCCGGCGTTGATCAGGTCGCCGTCGATCTGGCTGCCCTGCGCTTGGGGCCCCATTCCCAGCATTCCGTTTTCGGTGTGCAGGGTAATCCTCTGTTCCGGCACCAGGTAGTTCGACACCAGGGTGGGCTGGCCGATCCCGAGGTTGACGTAGGAACCGGGTGCGATGTCCCGCGCCACCAGTTCCGCGAGTTGGAACTTGTCCAGGCGGTCCCCGGTTTCCGTCCCGCCTGCTGTGCCTTCTGCTCTCGTGCCTTCTGCTCTCGTGCCTTCAATTGAAAAGTTCATGCTGCTGCCGGCTCCTTTTTCTCTGCCACGCGCACCAGCGTGTTCACGTAAATACCCGGTGTGACAACGTGCTCCGGATCCAGGTCCCCCGGGTCCACGACGTCGCGGACCTGGACAATGGCGTTCTTCGCCGCGGCGGCCATGATGGGACCGAAGTTGCGGGCGGTCTTGCGGTAGACGAGGTTCCCTGCCCGGTCGGCACGCAGTGCCTTGACCAGCGCAAAGTCCGCCGAGAGCGGGGATTCGAAAACGTAGCCCCGGCCGTCGATAATCCGGGTCTCCTTGCCCTCAGCGAGCATCGTTCCGTACCCGGTGGGCGTGAAGAAGCCGCCGATGCCCGCCCCGGCGGCCCGAATCCGCTCTGCAAGGTTGCCCTGCGGCACCAGCTCGAGTTCGATCTCCCCGGCCCGGAACTTCGCGTCGAAGATCTGCGAGTCGGACTGCCGAGGGAAGGAACAGATGATTTTCTTCACCCTGCCGGCGCCAATGAGCGCTGCCAGGCCGTGTTCACCGTTGCCGGCGTTGTTATTCACCACTGTCAGGTCCGAGGCTCCCTGCCGGAGCAGCGCCTCGATCAGTTCCACGGGCTGTCCGGCCTTGCCGAAGCCGCCGATCATGACGGTTGCCCCGTCGGTGATGGAGGCAACAGCTTCGTCGACGTCCTGCACAATGTTGAGCACAGTTTCCCCTAGTTCGCGGTGGTTGTTGAGTTTTCGAGCACTACGGCCAGTCCCTGGCCGACGCCGATGCAGATCGCGGCGACGCCCCATCGCTCACCGGAGGCTTGGAGCCGGCGAGCCAGCGTTCCCAGGATTCGGGTGCCTGAGGCACCGAGCGGGTGTCCGATGGCCACCGCACCTCCCCACGCATTGACAATGTCCGGGTCGATGTCCCAGGCATCGAGGCACGCCAGGGACTGGGCAGCGAAGGCTTCATTGAGCTCGACGGCGCCCACGTCACCCCAGCTGATCCCGGCACGCTTGAGGGCGAGATTAGCGGCTTCGACCGGCGCGTAGCCGAAGTACTGCGGTTCGTTGGCGGCTGCGCCGCGCCCGGCGATGCGGGCCAGCGGAGGCAGCCCGAGAAGACCCTCGGCTGCCTCGCTTCCCAGCCAGGCGGCCGAAGCGCCGTCGTTCAGCGGCGAAGCATTGCCGGCGGTCACAGTGCCGCCCGCGGCGTCGTCTCCGGCGGGGCGGAACACGGTGACGAGGGTGGAGAGCTTCTCGACCGTCGAGCCGGGGCGGATGGATTCGTCGCGTTCCAGGGCGACGCCGTCGACGGCGACTGTCAGGTTGGCGTAGTTGCCTTCGTCCCAGGCCTTGGCGGCGAGCACGTGGGACTTCGCGGCAAACTCGTCCTGGCGGTCGCGGGTGATGTTGTATTTCTCGCGCAGCTGCTCGGTCGCTTCGCCCAGCGATACGGTCCATTCCGAAGGCATCGCGGGATTCACGAGCCGCCAGCCCAGCGTGGTGGAGGCCAGCGTCTGGTTCCCGGCGGGATAGGCCTTCTCGTTTTTCGGGAGTACCCAGGGCGCACGGCTCATGGATTCCACGCCGCCAACGAGCATAAGGTCGGCTTCCCCGGTGTTGATCTGCCGGGACGCGATGATGGCGGCGTCCAGGGAAGAGCCGCACAGCCGGTTCACGGTGGTCCCCGGGACCGACGTGGGCAGCGATGCCAGCAGCGAAGACATCCTGGCAACGTTGCGGTTCTCCTCGCCTGCGCCGTTGGCGTTGCCGAAGACCACTTCGTCCACGGCCGCGGGATCCAGGTCTGGTGCGCGGTCCAGGGCCGCACGGATGACCTGCGCTCCCAGGTCATCCGGCCGCACTCCGGCCAGCGCACCGCCGAACTTGCCGAACGGCGTGCGGACTGCGTCGTAGATGTACGCCTGATTCATCGTTTCTCCAACCCATCGAGTTCTGCGAAAACCTGCTGCGCCGTCTTGAACGCCGAATTGGCGGCCGGAACGCCGCAGTAGATGGCCGACTGCAGAATGATTTCCTTGATTTCGGCCCGGGTCAGCCCGTTGGTCAGCGCTGAGCGGACGTGCATGGCGAACTCCTCCGTGTGCCCGTGGGCAATCAGCGCGGTGAGCGTGATCGCACTGCGCATGGTCCGGGGCAGTCCGGGCCGGGTCCAGATGCTCCCCCACGCATACTTGGTGATGAGCTCCTGGAAGTCCTCGGTGAATTCGTCCTTGGCGGCGTTCGCGCGGTCCACGTGGGCAGCACCGAGCACCTCGCGGCGGACGGCCATCCCCTCGTCATAGACGTCCTGCTGGGTCTTGTCTGCATCCTCAATCATGGAACCTACAGTCCTTCCTGATATGCGGCACCAAAGAAGCTGCGCAGCAGGTGAGCGGTTTCTTCCGGCTTTTCGGCCGGAAGCAGATGGGCGGCGCCCCCGACGGCGGCGCTGGTGCCGTTGGGCGTGTGCTCGGCAACGTACTCGGCAAACGACGGCGGGGTGACCGCGTCCTGCTCGCCCGCCAGCGCAAGCAGTGGAAGGGTGATGTCGCCGAGCCTGCCGCGGACGTCGAATTCGGCCAGAGCCTCACAGCAAAACGCATAAGAGAACCGGTCTGCGTCCTGGAGGGAATGCAAAAGGGCAGCAGAGGCGGCCGGTTCCCGGTCGATAAAGCCGGGGGCAAACCAGCGCTCAGCGGAGCCGGCCAGGACTGCGGGAGTGCCCTGGTTCCGGACCGTATCGGCGCGCTCTGCCCAGCCTTCGGCGTCGCCAATCTTGGCCCCGGAGCACAGAATCGCCAGTCCCTCGAATTCCGGGGAGTGGTCCAGCCCCAACTGCAGCCCCACGGCACCGCCCAGGGACACTCCCGCGTAGTACACGCTCTGCTGCGCTGTGATATCGCCGCCGGCACGTGCTGCGGCGACCAGGGCCGCAACACTGTCGGACAGGTCCGCCACGCTGAACGGCTCGGCGGCTGCGGGGCTGAGGCCGTGTCCGGGAAGGTCCCAGGCGATCACGGTGAAGGTCTTCAGCACGGCTGCGGCCGGGGACCACAGCGCCGCGGCGGAGGTCCCCAGCGACGGGCCGGCGATGAGGACGGGAGCATTCGCGCCGGCGGCGCTGAGGAGGCTGGCTTTGAGGACGGGCTGGCTCACCTGGAGCTCCTTACGGGATAGGCGGCAAGAATGCGGTCAATCAGGGCGGAGGCCTCGCCCACGTAGTTGGCGGGATCCAGCTGGGCGGCAAGCTCGGCATCGCTCAGCACATCGGCGGATACTGCCTCGCGCAGCATTTCGCCCAGAGAGCTCCCCGTGGTCTGGGCGGCGGTGACCAGCTCCTGAAGGCGGGCCTTGCCGCTGCCTGGGGCGCCGTCGTCGTCCAGCAGCGGGGCAACGGTGGCCATCAACCGTTCGCTGACCACCAGCGGTCCGGCGGCGAGCAGGTTCTCCCGAAGCACTGCGGTGTTTACGGTGAGCCCTTCGGTGAGTTCAGCGAGTTTCTCGGCAGCACCCGAGGCGAGCCGCAGCAGGGAGCGCAGTGCCTGCCACTCGGTGTGCCAGGAGCCGCCGGGGCGCTCGTCGTCTGCAGCACCGGCCGCGGTCTGGAGCGCCACCCCGCAGCCCGGACCGGCCAGCGCGGCGCTGCGGATGAGCACGGACAGCACCGGGTTCCGCTTCTGCGGCATGGCCGAGGATCCCCCGCGGCCAGCCGCCCGCGGCTCGGAAACCTCTGCCACCTCGGGCCTGCTCATCAGCAGGACGTCATTGGCGATCTTGCCGGCGGCAGACAGCAGGTCCTGCAGGGCGGCACCCACCGCAGTGACGGGCAGCCGGTTTCCCTGCCAGGGTGCGGCCGGCGCTGCCAGTCCCAGCCGGAGTGCCAACTCGTCGGCAAGCTCCAGAGGCGTTGCCGCTGATCCGCTGGCATCCACGACGGTGCGCAGGGCCGCAAGCGTTCCCGACCCGCCGCCCCACTGCAGGGGCAGACGGGCTGCCGCTGTTTCGAGTGCCTCCGCCGCCTGCCCGATCCCGTGCAGCCACTGGGCGGCGCGGAGACCGAAGGTGGAGGGCAGCGAATGCTGGGTCAGGGTCCGGGCCACGCAGAGGGTATGCCGGTGCTCGACGGCGAGACCGGCCAGGGCAGACATGGTCCGCCGGGTATCGGAGGCAATGCCTGCCAGCGTGTCCGCGGAGACCAGCATCAGTGCCGTGTCCAGGATGTCCTGGCTGGTGGCGGCAGTGTGCACCGCTTCGGCGGCAGCGGGCGAAATATCGCGCACCTTGGCGCGCAGGTCAGCCAGGAGGGGAATCACCGGGTTACCTCCCCCGGCGGAGCGGGCTGCCAGGGACGCCGGGTCGTAGAGGTCGGCACGGAAGGCGGGGACGGCCTCGTCGGGCAGCTGCGGTGCAATAACGCCCGCGCCGGCCAGGACGCGCAGCCATTGGAGTTCGACGTCCAGCAGTTTCTGAACAATCCGGCGGTCACCAGTCTGGCCTGCACCGGTGGTGCCTGCCCACACCGGGGACAACAGCCCGTAGTCTGCGGTGTCCGCTGCGCTTACTGATCCGGGCACCGGTTAGGCTCCGGGGAAGGACAGGAAAACGGTTTCATCCCGGCCCTGCAGGCTGATGTTCCAGCGCAGTCCGCCGTCCGCCTCACGGGTGGCGATCAGGGTCCGGCGGCGTTCCTCGGGCAGCGAGGAGAGCAGGCTATCCCGGGCAAGGGCCTCTTCGTCGTCCGGCAGGTACATCCGGGTGTGCAGCTTGTTCAGCAGGCCGCGGGCAAAAATGACGAAGGAGATAAAGGGTGCCGCTCCCTCTTCCGCGGGACCGGGGTTCACCGTGGTGAAGGTGTAATTGCCGGCGTTGTCGACTGCGGTGCGGCCCCAGCCGGTAAAGGTGTAGCCGTCGCGGACCAGGGAACCTGCCCGCTGCGGGATGTTTCCATCGGCGTCGGCCTGCCAGATTTCCAGCAGGGCGTCAGGGATGGGATCCCCGGCGCCGTCGGTCACGGTACCCTGTAGCCGGACGCTCCCGGGCAGGCCCGGGGACAGCAGTTGGTTGTCCTTCTCGAAGGGGAGGGCATAGCCGTAGAACGGGCCGATGGTCTGGCCCGGCGTGGCTGTCAGCTTCTGCTCGCTCATTACTCTGCGTCCTCTTCTTCCATCCAGGTGCGGTTGCTGCCGGTGAGCACGATGTCCCAGTTGTATCCGGTGGCCCACTCGTGCGAGGTGAGGTTGTGGTCGTACGCGGCCACGAGGCGGTCCCGTGCTTTCTGGTCGGTGATCGACTGGTAGATCGGATCCAGCGCGAACAGCGGATCCCCGGGAAAATACATCTGGGTGATCATGCGCTGGGTGAAGTCGGTGCCGAAGAGCGAGAAGTGGATGTGCGCCGGCCGCCAGGCGTTGTAGTGGTTCTTCCACGGGTACGGTCCGGGCTTGATGGTGGTGAACTCGTAGAAGCCGTCCTCAGTAGTGAGGCAGCGTCCGACGCCGGTGAAGTTGGGGTCGATCGGCGCCGGGTGCTGGTCCCGCTTGTGGATGTAGCGTCCCGCCGAGTTCGCCTGCCAGATTTCCACCAGCTGGTTACGGACCGGATGCCCGTCGCCGTCGAGGATGCGTCCGCGGACAATGATCCGCTCCCCCAGCGGTTCGCCGTTGTGCTGGATGGTCAGGTCACTTTCCAGGGCGTGGACATCCTGGTGGCCGAAAGCCGGGGACCACAGCTCAATGGTTTCGGGGTCCGCGTGGTGCGGATCCTTGGTGGGGTGGCGCAGAAGGGAGCTGCGGTACGGCTGGAAGTCCACGCGGGGCTGGGTCTCCTCCGTACCGCCGTCGTCAACCGTTTTGCGGTAGGAGGCATGGATCGAATCGATCTCCGCGGAAATTTGGTCCTGCGAGGCTTCCGCGGCATCCAGCCGTTCGATTACATGGCTGTCCTGGAACAGGCCTTCTTCCATTTCCATGGTTCTCCCTTGTCGATGTTTTCCCCCCCCCTCAGCCCGTACCGCTGCCAAGCATCTTGAGGATGGGACCACCCTACGTCAATGTTCACTTTGTGTACAGGTGTTCACTATGCGAACTTCTTATTTCGAGATTGTCGCCGGCCAGCCTGTGTAGGCCTCCGCAAGGTAGGCGCTGCCGTGCCGGGAGGCAACGACGCCGGCCAGCTCCCCCAGCGCACGCTTGCGTTCAAAAGGGCTGGCATCGGACCGGGTATGCAGCATGGAAGTCATCCAGTAAGAGAAATTCTGGGCCCGCCAAACCCGTGCCAGTGCGCGCTCACTGTATCCGTCCAACAGGTTAGTTTTTCCGGTGGCATACAACGATTCAACGGCCTCAAACAGAACCTGGACGTCGGCCAGGGCAAGATTGAGCCCCTTGGCTCCCGTGGGCGGCACGGTGTGTCCTGCGTCGCCGGCAAGGAACATCTTCCCGTAGCGCAGCGGCTCGCAAACATAGCTGCGGAACTTCAACAGCGTCTTTTCAAAGATCGGGCCGCGTTTGAGCTCTAAGCCGTCGGGACCGTCCACCCGCCGCTGGAGCTCAGCCCAAATCTGCTCCTCGGACCAACCGTCGGGGTTCTCATCAGGGTCGGCCTGAAAGTACATCCGCTGGATAGTCTGACTGCGCTGGCTGATCAGCGCGAAGCCCCGACCGGAGTTGGTGTAGATCAATTCAGGTGCACTCGGCGGCGCCTCTGTCAGGATTCCGAACCAGGCAAAGGGGTACTCAATGAAATTCTCCCTGCGCTGTCCAGCCGGGATGGCCCGCCGGCAAATCCCCTGCGAACCATCCGCGCCCACCAGGATGTCGCAGTGGACCTCGAAGGCGGCACCCTCCGCGTCGGTGAACCGGATTTTGGGCGTATCGGAGGGAAGGTCAAGAACCTCAGTGTCGGAGACCGCCCACCGCACGTCCCCGCCGTCGCGCTCCCTGGCAGCAGCCAGGTCCACGAACACTTCATTCTGCGGATAGAGCCAAACGGACTCCCCCACCAGATCCTGGAAATCTATCCGGTGGCTGACACCGCCGAAGCGAAGGTCAATACCGTCGTGGCGGTGCCCGTCGGTGAGGACCCTGTTGCTGACACCGCCCTCGGTGAGCATCCGCACCGACCCGTGCTCCAGGATTCCGGCACGGTGCGTGGTGCGGATGGTGTGATAATCCCGTTTCTCCACCACGATGCTCTCAATGCCGGCTTGAGCCAGCAGATGCGAGAGCATCAATCCGGCAGGACCGGCGCCCACGATGCCGACCCGGGCCTTGAGAACCGTGCGTGCTGCGCCCATGCAATACTCCTTGGAAAGCTGCCTGTTGGCCATTCCCAGAGTCTGGCACAAACGCGAAAGGTCCCGCACCAAACGGTGCGGGACCTTTCCTTACTGCGGCATGCCGTGTGGCTGGCCGCAGCGTTGCAGGTTAGCGGAAGTCGCTGCCCATGTCGTAGTCATCCAGCGGGATGGCATGGAACTCGGGGCTCAGGCCGCCGTCCACTCCGGCGTAGTCGAAGTCGCTGAAGGCGCTCGGGCCGGTGAACAGGTTGGCCTTTGCTTCTTCGGTCGGCTCGACAGTGACCTCGGTGTAACGGGGAAGACCCGTTCCGGCCGGGATCAGCTTACCGATGATGACGTTCTCCTTGAGGCCGAGCAGCGGATCGCTCTTGCCTTCCATGGCCGCCTGCGTCAGGACGCGGGTGGTTTCCTGGAAGGAAGCAGCGGACAGCCAGGACTCGGTGGCCAGCGACGCCTTGGTGATACCCATGAGCTCGGGACGGCCGGAGGCCGGCTTCTTGCCCTCGGATACCACGCGGCGGTTCTCGTTCTCGAAGCGGCGGCGCTCAGCCAGCTCACCCGGGAGCAGATCCGAATCGCCGGACTCGATCACGGTCACGCGGCGCAGCATCTGGCGGACGATGACTTCCACGTGCTTGTCGTGGATGCCAACACCCTGGCTGCGGTACACGCGCTGGACTTCGTCCACCAGGAATTCCTGTGCCTTGCGCGGGCCGAGGATACGGAGGATCTGCTTGGGATCCACCGCACCGAAGACCAGCTGCTGGCCAACCTCAACGTGGTCGCCGTCGGCAACCAGCAGGCGGGCACGGCGCAGGACCGGGTACGCGATTTCTTCGGAGCCGTCATCGGGAGTGACAACCAGACGCATCTGGCGGTCGGTCTCTTCGATGGTGACCCGACCCGCGGTCTCGGAGATCGGAGCAACACCCTTAGGTGTGCGTGCTTCGAAGAGCTCCTGGATACGGGGCAGACCCTGGGTGATATCTTCCGCAGAAGCAACACCACCGGTGTGGAAGGTACGCATGGTCAGCTGGGTGCCCGGCTCACCAATGGACTGTGCGGCGATGATGCCGACGGCCTCGCCGATGTCCACGGTCTTACCCGTGGCCAGGGAGCGGCCGTAGCACAGTGCACAGGTACCGACGGCGGACTCACAGGTGAGTACGGAGCGGACCTTGATGTTGGTGACACCGGCTTCGAACAGCTTCGCGATGAGGACGTCGCCCACATCGTCGCCGCCCTTGGCCAGGACATTGCCCTGGGGGTCGACGACGTCGGTGGCCAGCGTACGGGCGTACGCCGAGTTCTCGACCTCTTCGTGCAGCTGCAGTTCACCGTTGGAGTCCGGCACTGCGATGGTGACGTTCAGGCCGCGCTCGGTGCCGCAGTCTTCCTCGCGGACAATGACGTCCTGGGAGACGTCCACCAGACGACGGGTCAGGTAACCCGAGTTGGCGGTACGCAGAGCGGTATCAGCAAGACCCTTACGGGCACCGTGGGTGGCGATGAAGTATTCCAGCACCGACAGGCCCTCGCGGTACGAGGACTTGATCGGGCGGGGAATGATCTCACCCTTAGGGTTGGCCACCAGACCACGGATACCGGCAATCTGGCGAACCTGCAGCCAGTTACCACGGGCACCGGAGGACACCATGCGGTTGATGTTGTTTTCCTTGGGCATGTTCGCACGCATGGCCGCAGCAACTTCGTTCGTTGCCTTGTTCCAAATGTCGATGAGCTCCTGACGGCGCTCGTCTTCTGCGATCAGGCCCTTGCCGTACTGGCTTTCAACCTTGGCAGCCTGTGCTTCGTAAACCTCCATGATGGCCGGCTTGTCGATCGGCGCGGAGATGTCCGAGATGGCAACGGTGACGCCTGAGCGGGTGGCCCAGTAGAAACCGGCGTCCTTCAGGTTATCCAGCGTTGCCGCCGTCATCACCTTCGGGTAGCGCTCTGCCAGGTCGTTCACGATCGTGGACAGCTGGCCCTTGTCTGCAACCTTCTCAACCCACGGGTAATCCGCCGGCAGGGTCTGGTTGAAGATGACCTGGCCCAGGGAGGTCTGGATGAGGGCAGGAGTGCCTTCTTCCCAGCCTTCCGGAGCCGGACGGTCGGCGGAGGGCACAAAGCCTTCCAGACGCATGCTGACCTGAGCGTTCAGGTCCAGCTCACCGAGGTCGTACGCCATCAGGGCTTCGGACGGTGTCGTGAAGAACCGGCCCTCGCCTGCTGCGCCTTCCTTCTTGGTGGTGAGGTGGTGCAGGCCGATGATCATATCCTGCGAAGGCAGGGTTACCGGGCGTCCGTCCGAGGGCTTCAGGATGTTGTTCGAGGACAGCATCAGGATGCGTGCCTCGGCCTGGGCCTCCGGGCTCAGCGGCAGGTGAACTGCCATCTGGTCACCGTCGAAGTCAGCGTTGAACGCGCCACAGACGAGCGGGTGCAGCTGAAGCGCCTTGCCTTCAACGAGCTGCGGCTCGAATGCCTGGATACCCAGGCGGTGCAGGGTGGGTGCACGGTTGAGCAGCACCGGGTGTTCGGTGATGATCTCTTCCAGCACGTCCCAGACCTGCGGGCGGAAACGCTCGACCATGCGCTTGGCGCTCTTGATGTTCTGTGCGTGGTTGAGGTCAACCAGGCGCTTCATCACGAACGGCTTGAAGAGCTCCAGGGCCATCTGCTTGGGCAGACCGCACTGGTGCAGCTTCAGCTGCGGACCAACAACAATGACGGAACGGCCGGAGTAGTCAACGCGCTTACCCAGAAGGTTCTGGCGGAAACGTCCCTGCTTGCCCTTGAGCATGTCGGAGAGCGACTTCAGCGGGCGGTTGCCCGGTCCGGTGACCGGACGGCCGCGGCGGCCGTTGTCGAACAGGGAGTCAACAGCTTCCTGGAGCATGCGCTTTTCGTTGTTGACGATGATCTCGGGGGCACCGAGATCCAGCAGGCGCTTCAGGCGGTTGTTGCGGTTGATGACGCGGCGGTACAGGTCGTTGAGGTCGGACGTCGCGAAACGGCCGCCGTCGAGCTGGACCATCGGGCGCAGTTCCGGCGGGATGACCGGGACAGCGTCCAGGACCATGCCCAGCGGGCTGTTGGTGGTGGTCAGGAATGCGTTGACAACCTTCAGGCGCTTCAGGGCACGCGTCTTGCGCTGGCCCTTGCCGTTCTGGATGATGTCGCGCAGCAGCTCGGACTCAGCCTGCATGTCGAAGTCCTCAAGGCGCTGCTTGATGGCTTCGGCACCCATGGAGCCTTCGAAGTACAGGCCGTAGCGGTCACGCAGTTCGCGGTACAGGCCTTCATCGCCCTCGAGGTCGCCGACCTTGAGGTTCTTGAAGCGTTCCCAGACCTGCTCGAGGCGCTCGATGTTGTTGTCGGCGTCGCGGCGGACCTTGGCCATCTGGCGGTCGGCGGAGTCGCGGGCCTTCTTCTTGTCTGCTGCCTTGGCGCCTTCACCCTCGAGGCGTGCAATTTCACCCTCAAGATCCTTGGCGATGGCGGCAATGTCAGAGTCGCGCTGGTCGACGAGGTGCTTGCGCTCCAGGTCGTGCTCGGCCTGCAGGTTCGGAAGTTCCGCATGGCGGTTTTCTTCGTCCACCGAGGTGATCATGTAAGCAGCGAAGTAGATGACCTTTTCGAGGTCCTTCGGAGCCAGGTCCAGCAGGTAACCCAGACGGGACGGAACACCCTTGAAGTACCAGATGTGGGTCACGGGAGCGGCAAGCTCGATGTGGCCCATGCGCTCGCGGCGCACCTTGGCACGGGTGACCTCGACGCCGCAGCGCTCACAGATGATGCCCTTGAAGCGAACTCGCTTGTACTTACCGCAGTAGCATTCCCAGTCGCGGGAAGGACCGAAGATCTTTTCGCAGAAAAGACCGTCCTTCTCCGGCTTCAGGGTTCGGTAGTTGATGGTTTCCGGCTTCTTGACCTCGCCGTAAGACCAACCGCGGATTTCATCCGCGGTGGCAAGGCCGATTCGCATAAGGCCGAACGTGGAATCGTTGGACATGGGTCCCTGTTCTCTCTTGTTCTCTAAATCTGAATGTCTCGGGTACGGGAAGGGGCTGCCGGAGGCCGGCCCGCTGATGCGGACCGGCCGGCTCGGCTAAACCTCTTCTACGGAGCTGGGCTCTGCGCGGGACAGATCGATACCCAGTTCTTCCGCGGCCCGGAAGACTTCTTCATCCGAGTCACGCATTTCAATCGTGTTGCCCTCGGTGGAGAGTACTTCCACATTCAGGCAGAGCGACTGCATTTCCTTGATGAGCACCTTGAAGGACTCGGGAACGCCCGGCTCCGGGATGTTCTCGCCCTTGACGATGGCTTCGTAGACCTTCACGCGGCCGTGGATGTCATCGGACTTGATCGTCAGCAGCTCCTGCAGCGTGTAGGCGGCGCCGTACGCTTCCAGGGCCCAAACTTCCATTTCACCGAAGCGCTGGCCACCGAACTGTGCCTTACCACCCAGCGGCTGCTGCGTGATCATGGAGTACGGGCCGGTGGAGCGTGCGTGGATCTTGTCGTCAACAAGGTGGTGCAGCTTCAGGATGTACATGTAGCCCACGGAGATGGGCTCCGGGAACGGCTGGCCGGAGCGGCCGTCGAACATCCTCGCCTTGCCGGAAGCACCGATCAGGCGGTTGCCGTCACGGGTCACGTTGGTGGAATCGAGCAGGCCGGTGATTTCATCTTCACTGGCGCCGTCGAACACCGGGGTGGCAACCGTCGTCGGACCGGTTTCACGCGGCAGTGCCGGCAGGTTCTTGACCCACTCCGGATTACCGTCGATCTTCCAACCCTGCTTGGCAGCCCAGCCCAGGTGGATTTCCAGGACCTGGCCGACGTTCATTCGACCCGGAACACCCAGCGGGTTCAGGACGATGTCAACGGGGGTTCCGTCTTCCATGAACGGCATGTCTTCGATCGGAAGGATCTTGGAGATGACGCCCTTGTTGCCGTGGCGGCCGGCCAGCTTGTCGCCGTCCGTGATCTTGCGCTTGTGCGCCACGTAGACGCGCACCAGCTGGTTCACGCCCGGGGGCAGCTCGTCGTCGTTGTCGCGGTCGAAGATGCGGACACCGATGACCGTTCCGGACTCGCCGTGGGGCACCTTCAGGGAAGTGTCGCGGACTTCGCGGCTCTTCTCGCCGAAGATGGCGCGCAGCAGACGCTCTTCCGGAGTTAGTTCCGTTTCGCCCTTGGGGGTGACGCGGCCAACCAGGATGTCGCCGGCTTCAACCTCGGCACCGATGTGAATGATGCCGCGCTCGTCCAGCTGGGAGAGCACTTCCTCGGACACGTTCGGGATGTCACGGGTGATTTCCTCGGCACCAAGCTTGGTGTCGCGGGCATCAACTTCGTGCTCCTCGATGTGGATGGAGGTCAGGACATCGTCGGAGACCATCCGCTGCGAGAGGATGATGGCATCTTCGTAGTTGTGGCCTTCCCATGACATGAATGCCACGAGCAGGTTCTTACCCAGAGCCAGTTCACCCTGGTCCGTGGAAGGACCGTCGGCGATGATGCTGTTGACCTCGACGCGTGCGCCTTCGGAGACCAATACCCGCTGGTTGTACGCGTTGCCCTGGTTGGAGCGCGCGAACTTCATGATCGGGTAGTTGGACTCGGTGCCGTCGTCGTTCATGACGGTAACGAGTTCAGCGGAGACCTCGGTGACGACTCCGGGCTTGACAGCGGTAACAGAGTCACCGGCGTCAACGGCGGCGTACTTCTCCATGCCGGTACCCACAACAGGGCGCTCGGAACGGAGCAGCGGCACGGCCTGCCGCTGCATGTTCGCACCCATCAGGGCGCGGTTAGCGTCATCGTGTTCCAGGAACGGAATCAGGGCAGTAGCCACAGACACCATCTGGCGCGGGGAGACGTCCATGTACTCGACGCCTTCGGGCTCAACGAGAACGGGCTCGCCGGAACCGCCGCGGGCACGGACGAGGACCAGGTCCTCGGCGAAGTGCTGGTCTTCGCGCAGCGGAGCGTTTGCCTGGGCAATGGTGCGCTCAACTTCGTCGTCAGCGGTCAGGTAATCAACCTGGTCGGTGACAACGCCGTCGATGACCTTGCGGTACGGGGTTTCGATGAAACCAAACGCGTTGATCCGGGCGTAGGACGCCAGCGAACCGATGAGGCCAATGTTCGGGCCTTCAGGGGTTTCGATGGGGCACATGCGGCCGTAGTGCGAGGGGTGGACGTCTCGGACTTCCATGCCTGCGCGGTCACGGGACAGACCACCCGGGCCCAGCGCGGACAGGCGGCGCTTGTGCGTCAGTCCGGCGAGCGGGTTGTTCTGGTCCATGAACTGCGAGAGCTGGGAGGTTCCGAAGAACTCCTTGATCGCTGCCACGACGGGGCGGATGTTGATCAGCGTCTGGGGCGTGATGGCCTCGACGTCCTGAGTGGTCATGCGCTCACGGACAACGCGCTCCATGCGGGACAGGCCCGTGCGGATCTGGTTCTCGATGAGTTCACCGACGGCGCGGATACGGCGGTTGCCGAAGTGGTCGATGTCATCGACCTCGACGCGGATGTCAACATCCTCGCCGTTGCGCTTGCCCGGGACGGTCTTCTCGCCGGCGTGCAGTGCCACCAGGAACTTGATCATGGCGACGATGTCGTCGTTGTTCAGGACCGAGGCATCAGAATCCGTCAGCGGCTTGTCGATGCCCAGCTTGCGGTTGATCTTGTAGCGGCCAACCTTGGCCAGGTCATAGCGCTTCGGGTTGAAGTACAGGTTGTCCAGCAGGGTCTGGGCAGCCTCGACCGTGGGCGGCTCGCCCGGACGGAGCTTGCGGTAGATGTCCAGCAGGGCATCTTCGCGGGTTTCCGTGGGGTCCTTCTCCAGGGTGGCACGGATGGAGTCGTACTCGCCGAAGGTTTCCAGGATCTGGCCTTCGGTCCAGCCCAGTGCCTTCAGCAGCACGGTGACGGACTGCTTGCGCTTGCGGTCCAGGCGGACGCCCACCTGGTCGCGCTTGTCGATTTCCAGTTCGAACCATGCACCGCGGGAAGGAATGATCTTCGCGGTGTAGATGTCCTTGTCACTGGTCTTGTCAGCGGTGCGCTCGAAGTAGGCACCCGGGGAACGGACCAGCTGGGAAACCACGACACGCTCGGTGCCGTTGATGACGAACGTTCCCTTGTCTGTCATGAGGGGGAAGTCGCCCATGAACACGGTCTGCTGCTTGATTTCGCCCGTGTTGTTGTTCATGAATTCGGCTTTAACGTACAGAGGGGCCGAGTACGTGGCGTCCCGGTCCTTGCACTCAGCCATGGTGTACTTCGGGTCGGCAAACTCCGGCTCCGAGAAGCTCAGGGACATGGTGCCCTGGAAATCCTCGATCGGGGAAATTTCCTCGAAGATGTCGGCCAGGCCGGAGGTGGTGGCAATGCCCTGTTCCCCGGTCTGCTTGACCTCTTCTACGCGCGCTTTCCAGCGCTCGTTGCCGACGAGCCAGTCAAAGCTGTCGGTCTGCAGGGCAAGAAGATTGGGAACGTCAAGCGGTTCGTGAATCTTTGCGAATGAAATCCGGGGAGCGATGTTCTCCGGGATGTTAGCGGTTGCATTATTAGAGGTGCTCGAGGCGACCAAGAGGGATCCTTCCACAGACCTTCAGGCGTGTTTCGCGCCTCCTTCTCTGCACAGAACGGACCTGGTCCGCGTGCGTCCTTGCATCCGGCCGGGCGCGCAAAACGCTGCCTGGCACAGGACGGAGCCCACCGCTATATGAAGGCTGAAGGTTAAGAGAGGGAAGCAAATATCTACTATAGGGCATTATGGGCAGACAAGTCTACCCGGTCCCTGAAACCCTGCGTGGCTCAACCCGCCGGGCAAGGCTGGAATCGTGTTCCAGCCGGCCGCTTTACGGGGAGCTACAGGCAACACCGGCGCACCGCTGACGCATCGGATACAGATACCTTACCGCACCCGGCCCCAATTGTGCGCGCCGGTGCCCGGCCGCCCGCCGAGGACGGTGTGACTCTTCTCTCCCCGCACCCGTGTCTTGGCGTACCCTTGTTCCAGCGTGGTCCGCATCACCGGGCTCACCGCAGATTCGACGACGAAAGAGACTATTCCGCCATGAGCAACCCTCCAGACCAAGATGCAGCAGCCATGACCGAAGTGGTGATCGTCGGTGGTGCACGCACCCCGCAGGGACGACTGAACGGCCAGCTTGCCTCTTTTAGCGCCGTGGAGCTCGGCGCCTTCGCCATTGCGGGTGCTTTGGAGCAGGCCCGTGTACCGGCCGCCGATGTGCAGGCCGTCATCATGGGCCATGTGGTCCAGGCCGGCTGTGGACAGAACCCGGCCCGCCAGTCCTCCATCAAGGCCGGCATTGGCTGGGATGTCCCCACAGTCACGATCAACAAGGTTTGCCTGTCCGGACTGGCCTCCGTGATCGACGCCGCCCGCCTGATCCGCGGCGGTGAAGCCACGGTGGTGGTGGCCGGGGGCCAGGAATCCATGACAAACGGGCCGCACCTGCTGCCCGGGTCCCGCCAGGGTTGGAACTACGGCAACATCAGTGCCCTGGATTCCGTGGCCCATGACGGGCTGACGGACGCTTTCGACCATGACTCCATGGGCATCTCCACCGAACGCGGCAACACCAAGCTGGCCATCAAACGGCTGGAGCAGGACGAAGTGGCCGCCGCTTCACACCGTCGGGCCGCCGCCGCCATGGCATCCGGAGTGTTTGAAACCGAGATTGTGCCGGTCACCGTTCCGCAGCGCCGGGGCGAGCCGCTCATCCTCACCTCCGACGAAGGCGTGCGTCCCGCTACGACCACCGAAACACTGGCCGGCCTCCGTCCTGCCTTTGATCCCGAAGGCACCATCACGGCAGGCAACTCGTCGCCGCTCTCCGACGGCGCTGCTGCGCTGATTCTCACCACTCGCGCCTACGCGGAAGAGAACGGCCTCGACGTCCTGGCGGTGGTGGGTGCCCCGGGGCAGGTGGCCGGTCCCGACAACAGCCTGCATTCACAGCCCTCCAAGGCCATTTTTGCCGCCTTGAACCGGGCCGGCTGGACCCCTGCGGACTTGGATTTCATCGAGATCAATGAAGCCTTCGGTGCTGTGGCCGTCCAGTCCCTAAATGAACTGGGAATGGATTTGGACCAGTGCAATCTGTACGGCGGTGCCATCGCCCTGGGTCACCCGATTGGAGCCTCGGGTGCCCGGCTGGCCCTGACCGCAGCCTTCGAGCTGCAGCGGCGCGGCACCGGCAAAGCTGCGGTTGCCCTGTGCGGCGGCGGCGGCCAGGGTGAAGCACTGCTGCTGTTCCGCGACGAGGCCTGACTACCAAAGCCAGAGGCTCCGTCCGCGCACCGGACAGCACCAGGCTGCGGCGGCCGCCTAAACAGAAAGACCCCGTCCAAAGGGACGGGGTCTTTCTGTCTGCGCGGCGTCAAGCCGCGAAGGGAAAAACTACTACTTGACGGTAACCGTGGCGCCGGCAGCCTCGAGGGCTTCCTTTGCCTTCTCTGCGGCTTCCTTCGTAGCGCCTTCCAGGACAGCCTTCGGGGCGCTGTCGACAACGTCCTTGGCTTCCTTCAGGCCCAGGGAAGTCAGGGCACGAACTTCCTTGATGACTGCGATCTTCTTGTCGCCTGCAGCTTCGAGGATGACGTCGAATTCAGTCTTCTCGTCTTCGGCCTCGGCAGCACCGGCGGCGGGACCGGCAACTGCAACAGCAGCAGCGGTAACGTCGAAGGTCTCTTCGAAGAGCTTCACGAAGTCGGAGAGCTCGATGATGGACAGTTCCTTGAAGGCTTCAATGAGCTCTTCGTTGGTCAGCTTCGCCATGGTGTGGCGTCCTTCCTATAAGTGGTGCGCGGGCACCTTAGTGGTGCGACGGCACCGGAGTGTGGATTGGAAGAGCGATTACTCTTCGGTGGCTGCTTCTGCGGCCGGAGCTTCTTCTGCGGCGGCCGGAGCCTCTTCCGCGGCGGGAGCAGAATCGCTTCCCTCTTCAAGCTTGACGCGCAGGGCATCGACCGAGCGTGCCAGCATGGACATCGGTGCCTTGAGGACACCGGCGACGCGTGCAAGCTGGAGCTCACGGGATTCAAGGGCAGCCAGGGCGGCAACACCGGTAGCATCCAGGGCATTGCCCTCGAAGACACCGGTCTTGATGATCAGCTGCGGGTTGGTCTTGGCAAAATCCGTCAGGCTCTTTGCAGCTGCAACTGCGTCACCCTTGATGAAGGCAATTGCAGTGGGGCCGGAGAGCTGGCCGTCGAACGCGTCGATGCCGGCTTCCTTGGCTGCAATGCCAGTCAGGGTGTTCTTGACGACCGAGTACTTGGTGTCCTGGCCGAGCGAACGACGCAGCTCCTTGAGCTGTGCAACGGTGAGCCCGCGGTATTCGGTTAGGACAGCAGCGGTTGATTCCTTGAAATCTGTGGTGATTTCTTCAACTGCCGATACCTTTGTTGGCGTTGCCATAACCCTCCTTCCGGGGAATAGTGCCGGTGGATCGGGTCCCGAACATAAAAAACGCCCCGGGCAGATGCACGGGGCTTAGCAGCGGGCACGCATTGACGCGCACCGTTTGGCTGAGTTCGTTCACCTGCGCAGGCCGCCCTGTGAAGGGACTTTCGGATGTCCGATCAACCGGAGTCCACCCGCGGTCCCGGAGATCCAGGATGAGAGTGGGATTGAAAGCACATCGACCGACGGTCTTTGGTATCTCCAGCGTACGGGAGAATCCCGGGCAGGCCAAATCGGCCTTCAGAGAACCTTCTGCCACTCCCCCGAGTATCCGACGGGCTCGAAACCCAGATCCTCGTTGATGGCCAGCATGTGGACGTTCTCGGCTGCATTCCAGGTCCAAACACGTGATGCTGCGGAGAGCTCCTGCCGCAGCCGCACCAGGTTGGCAGCCTTGAGCAGCATGCCGAGTCCGTGGCCCCGGTGCTTCTCCAGGACCAGGGTATCGTCCTGAAAGGCCACCGCCGGGTTGCTGCGAAAGACCATCAGGACCGTGTGCCCGGCCAGCTGGCCGGTGGGAACATGCCGGACAGCGCTCACCAGCTCTTCGGCCTGCATTTCACGCACTTTAGCTTCCCCCTCACGGATCCGACCGGCATCCCACCGCTCCTCCTCCACGTCCAGGCCTGCCATGGGGGCATCCGTGCTCATCCTTTGCCGCAGCAGCGCGTATGCATCCACAAGGTGCTCCGGGCAGGCACCATGCCAGAACTCCAGGGCATAGTCCGGTCCGGCGGCCGCTGCGGCAGCGTCCAGCTTCCCCTGCCAGTCAATGCTGCCCGTCAAATCCAGGAGGCTGACCCGTTCCACCTGTTCCAGCTCAAAGCGCCGGCCCGCGGCAAAGCGTGCGGCGCTGTCCGCAGGAATGGCTCCGATCCCGCTCTTCGGTGCCATCACCGGGCCGGAGCCAGCGCCCGGCCGCACAGGATGGTCAGTTTCACCCAGAAGGGTTCGGCGCCCGTCGGCCGCTGCAGCCTGCTCAACCGCCGCATACAGGCGCTTTCCCAGCCCGGTCCGCCGGATACCGGGAGCCACGGCCACGTTCACCCATGCCGAGTGGATGTTGTCCAGCAGCGGCAGCTTCAACGTGGCCACTCCCACCAGCTCGTCGCCGATCCGCGCACCCAGCAGAATCCGCCGCCGCATTGATGAAGGACGAAAACCCGCCAGCTGCGTCTGGGGCGCGTCCCGGAAGTCGTCGTTGCCCCACGTCTCGCGCAGGGCGCCATTCAGAAGCTCAACGGCGGCGATAAAATCCGCCGAGGCAGGATCCGAAGAATCCAGGCTCTCGGGGATCGGCAGCGGAGCGATAACCGCAGAGTCAGGTGTCATGGATCACATCCTGCCGCAACCTGCTGCAGGGCACAAAAAGGCGGCCGCAGCGAGATGCTGCGGCCGCCTTTGAGACGGAATCGGAACGCTGGCGTCCCTAAGCCGAATTATGCGTCGGCGAGAACCTTCGTGACGTTGGGGTCAACGGAGATGCCCGGGCCGAACGTGGTGGAAACGGTTGCCTTCTGGATGTAGCGTCCCTTGGAGGCGGACGGCTTCAGACGCAGGACTTCCTCCAGGGCTGCGGCGTAGTTCTCGGCCAGCTTCTGCTGGTCGAAGGACACCTTGCCGATGATGAAGTGCAGGTTGGAGTGCTTGTCGACGCGGAAGTCGATCTTGCCGCCCTTGATGTCGGTGACAGCCTTGGCGACGTTCGGGGTAACCGTGCCGGTCTTCGGGTTCGGCATCAGGTTACGCGGGCCGAGCACGCGGCCGAGGCGGCCAACCTTGCCCATCATGTCCGGGGTGGCAACGGCGGCGTCGAAGTCGGTCCAGCCTGCTGCAACCTTTTCGATCATGTCATCGGAACCAACGAAATCAGCGCCGGCTGCAATAGCCTGCTCTGCCTTCTCGCCCGTTGCGAAAACCAGGACGCGGGCGGTCTTACCCGTACCGTGCGGCAGGTTAACCGTGCCGCGGACCATCTGGTCGGCCTTGCGGGGGTCAACGCCCAGTCGGAATGCAACCTCAACGGTGGCATCGAACTTGGAGGGGTTGGTTTCCTTCGCCAGCTCTACAGCCTCAACCGGTGCGTACAGCTTGTCCGCATCGATCTTGGCTACAGCTGCTTCATATGCTTTGCTGCGCTTTGCCATCTGCTTTTTCTCCTTGTGCAGTTGTGGTCTGTCGGACCGCGCTCGGCCCTGCCACACGCCGTCGTACCCAGTGGCACGAGCAGCTTTTTGAGTGTAAATGTTTGTTCGGCGGGCGAACCCGCGTCACGGAAAAGGCGTTATTAGCCTTCTACGGTGATACCCATGGAGCGGGCGGTGCCGGCGATGATCTTGGCAGCAGCCTTGACGTCGTTGGCGTTGAGGTCTTCCATCTTCATGGTGGCGATCTCTTCGACCTGAGCCTGGGTCAGGTTGGCAACCTTGGCGGTGTGCGGGGTTGCGGAACCCTTGGCAACGCCGGCAGCCTTCTTGATCAGCTGAGCAGCCGGAGGAGTCTTCGTGATGAAGGTGAACGAACGGTCTTCGTAAACGGTGATTTCAACCGGGATAACGTTGCCGCGCTGGGATTCCGTTGCAGCGTTGTACGCCTTGCAGAATTCCATGATGTTGACACCGTGCTGGCCAAGTGCCGGACCAATCGGAGGAGCCGGGTTAGCGGCACCTGCGTTGATCTGCAGCTTGATGAGGCCGGTGACCTTTTTCTTGGGGGCCATGAAAGGGTCCTTCTCTAAATTATGTTCCCGGGGAACAGGAGCGTCCGTCCGGGTTGGTGGCCGCCATGGCGTGGCGGCCGGACGCTGCCGGCAGGGTAAAGCGGACCTGCAGACAACGAAGTCTTTGTGTTACTGCAGCTTGGTGACCTGGCCGAAGCCAAGCGTAACCGGAGTCTCGCGCTCGAAGATGGTCACGAGGACGACCAGCTGCTGGGACTCGGGCTTGATCTCGGAGATCGTGGCCTGAAGCGTCTCGAACGGTCCTTCGTTGACCGTAACGGGCTCGCCGACCTCGAAGTCCACTGCGTAGTTCGAAGATTCCTGCGCGGGCTTGCCGGCTTCGACCTTCGGGGAAACCACGGTGTGCTCCAGCATGGAGTAAACCTCTTTGAGGCTCAGCGGCACCGGGTTGTGGGCGTTGCCTACGAAGCCTGTAACACCGGGGGTGTGTCGCACAACGCCCCAGGACGCGTCGGTCAGTTCCATGCGAACCAGCACGTAACCGGGGATTCGGACCCGGTTGACGATCTTGCGGGTCGTGTTCTTGATCTCGACGACTTCCTCCATCGGGACCTGGATTTCGAAGATGTTATCTTCCATTTCCATGGTCTGGATGCGGGTCTCAAGATTGGCCTTGACGCGGTTTTCGTAACCTGCGTAGGAGTGGATGACGTACCAGTCACCCTCCTGGCGCCGCAGCTTGGCCTTGAAGGCTTCTGCGGGATCTTCCTCGGGCTCTTCTTCAGAGTCTTCGGAGTCTGCGGAATCAGAGTTCACGGCCTCATCGGCGGCGTCGGCATCCTCTGCCTGAACGTCGGCCTCAGCGGGCGCCTCGGCGACGTCTGCTGCGGTCGTTTCATCCTCGGCATCCAGATCAGCGGCATTGTCATTGATCTGTGATTCGAGTTCTTGCTCGGACACGTAGATTCCTGCTTTCTTCTTCAGAGCTCTATAGGGTTTGTCACTAGCTCCAGCTCAAAGGCCTGAGGTTCCTGCCCTTGGGGCGGGGCTCAAGGAAGGCGCTAGCTCTCGCCGCCGCCCTCACCGAAGATCCACAGTGCTCCCGCACCAAAGACAAAATCCAGAACTGTCACGATAACTATCATCACGACCACGAAGGCCAGGACCACGAGGGTGTATCTCAGCAGTTCCTTGCGGGTGGGGGTGACCACCTTTTTCAGTTCTGCAATGACCTGACGCAGGAAGAGCGCGATGGCCGCGAAGAAGCCGCGCTTCTTGGGCCCGCTGGAGGGGTGTCCCTTGGAGCTGCCGGCAGCTGTCTCGGTCACCATCGCCTCACTCATCTGTTCGGTTCACAGCCGCAGCAAGTGCTGGGACTGCTGCTTCATGAAGGACTGCTGAGCTGCCGTGATGACAGCCGTGCGCAGGGCAGACAGGACTCGAACCTGCAACCTGCGGTTTTGGAGACCGCTGCGCTACCAATTGCGCCACTACCCTATGGAGGAAACCACTCTACCGGCAATAACCGTCGTCAGCGAACCGGCGACAGGCACAGACCAGTGTTGGGACTTCAACACGAAGATCAAGTCTACTCAATGTTTGCTGTTCCGTCGAACCGGCGTTTTACGACGGCGGATTGCCGTGCATTTTGCGATGCTCAGCACACGGTTGACCGCCGGGATTTTCGCAGCAGCTTCGTAAGAAAAGGCGGGCACCGGCCCCTGCACCTAAACTGGAACCGGCTGCCGGATATCCGGCAGCCGCGTATGCCATAAGTCCCCTTCGGGAAATCAACGCAACCACAGACGGGAACGCCATGCCTTCCACCGGCCGAATTTCAGAGCGCATCGCTTCGATCGCGGAGTCCGCGACACTTGCCGTAGACGCCAAGGCGAAGGCACTCAAGGCAGCAGGGCGGCCGGTGATTGGCTTCGGTGCAGGCGAGCCGGATTTCCCGACCCCGGAGTACATTGTCGACGCGGCGGTCGAGGCCGCACGCAACCCGCGGTTCCACCGCTACTCCCCCGCCGGCGGGCTGCCTGAACTGAAAAAGGCCATCGCGGAGAAAACGCTGCGCGATTCCGGTTATGCCGTGGACCCGAGCCAAATCCTGGTGACCAACGGCGGCAAGCAGGCGGTCTACGAGGCCTTCGCCACCCTGCTGAACCCCGGCGACGAGGTTCTGCTCCCCGCTCCCTACTGGACGACGTATCCGGAAGCCATCCGGCTGGCCGGCGGCGTTCCCGTGGAAGTGTTTGCCGGCCCCGAGCAGGGATACATGGTCACCGTGGAGCAGCTCGAGGCAGCCTGCACCGACAAGACCAAGCTCCTGCTGTTTTGCTCGCCGTCCAACCCCACCGGCGCCGTATATCCCGCCGAGCAGGTTGCCGAAATCGGCCGGTGGGCTGCAGCCCGCGGCCTCTGGGTAGTCACCGATGAGATCTATGAACACCTGACGTACGACGGCGTGGAGTTCACCTCCATTGCGACCGCGGCGCCGGAGCTCGGCGACAAGGTGGTAGTGCTCAATGGTGTGGCCAAGACCTACGCCATGACCGGCTGGCGCGTGGGCTGGATGATTGCCGCCGCGGACGTGATCAAGGCTGCCACCAACCTCCAGTCCCATCTGTCCTCCAATGTGGCCAACGTTTCCCAGATGGCCGCACTTGCTGCTGTCTCCGGTCCGCTGACCGCCGTGGAAGAGATGAAAACAGCCTTCGACCGCCGCCGCAAAGCCATGGTGGCGGCACTGAACTCGGTTGACGGCGTCGATTGCCCCATGCCGGAAGGTGCTTTCTACGCTTATGCCGACGTTAGGCAGCTGCTGGGCAAGGAGTTCCCCGGCTCTGACGGTCCGGTCCGGCCGCAGACCTCGGCCGAGCTGGCGGCGCTCATCCTGGAAACGGTGGAGGTGGCAGTGGTTCCCGGCGAGGCGTTTGGCCCCTCCGGCTACCTCCGCCTGTCCTATGCACTGGGCGATGAGGACCTTGCCGAAGGTATGTCCCGCCTGACGGAATTCCTCGGCCGGGCCAGCTGACCCGGTCCCGGGCTGCGGGGAACTAAAGAAGCCGGCGTGCCGCAGCCCAGCGGGTGAGTTCATGCCGGTTGGAGAGCTGGAGTTTTCGCAGGACGGCCGAAACATGGGTTTCGACCGTCCTGACGGAGATGAAAAGCTCTTTGGCCACTTCCTTGTAGCTGTAGCCGCGGGCGATCAGCCGCATTACCTCCAGCTCGCGGGCGGAGAGGCGGTCCAGCTCGTCGTCGACCGCGGCGACCGCAGCAGTTCCGAACGCGTCCAGGACAAAGCCCGCGAGCCGGGGCGAGAACACCGCGTCGCCGCCTGCCACCCGCACCACGGCGTCGGAGATCTCGGCACCGGAGATCGTTTTGGTGACGTAGCCGCGGGCGCCGGCCCGGATCACGGTCACGACGTCCTCCGCCGCGTCCGAAACGCTGAGCGCGAGGAACCGGGTGCTGCCCAGCAGATCGCGGCAACCGGCTATGACTTCTGCCCCGCCGCCTCCCACTCCGCCGGGCAGATGTACGTCAAGGAGCACGACGGCGGGGCGGTGCGCGCGGACAGCGGCGACGGCGCGCTCCACGGTATCCGCCTCGGCCACAACGCGGAGCCGGGAGTCCAGGTCCGCTTTCAGGCCCGAACGGAAGATTGCGTGGTCATCAACCACCACGACGTCGATGGTGCCGGGAATCATTTTCGCTCCGATGACTGCTGGTTGTTCTCTGTGGTTTCCGTTGATGGGTCAGCTCCCGTTGCCGGGTTTGTTTCCGTTGCCGGGCGGGTCAGCGGCAGGGCCAGCCGCACTTCGGTTCCGTCCGGCCCGCTGCGGATGACGGCGGTGCCGCCGTGGCGCCTCATCCGGCCGACAATTGACTCGCGGACACCGAGTCGGTCTTCGGGCACTTCCTCGGGATTGAAGCCGGGTCCGCGGTCGCGGATGAAGACCTCAGCACGATCCGCGGTGCATTCCACGTAGACCGAGACCGGTCCGGGCGCATGCTGGGCTGCGTTAATCAGCGCCGCACGTGCGGCCTGGACCAGGGCGTCCGCAGGCTGGTCCAGGGTCGCATCACCCACCGTCACCACCTCCACGGGGTGCCCGTACTCGTCCTCAACCGAAGCAGCCACCGCTTTGAGGCGGTCCGACAGCTGTCCGGCCGTCCGCGGATCATCGGCGTAGAGCCACCGCCGCAGCTCGCGCTCCTGCGCCCGTGCCAGACGCAGAACGTCCTGCTCCGAGCCGGACCGGTTTTGGATCAGGGCCAGGGTCTGCAGAACCGAGTCATGCAGGTGCGCAGCAATTTCCGCCCGTTCCCGCTCCCGGATCCGGCCGGTCCGCTCCGTTTCCAGATCCCGCCAGTACTTTACGGCCCACGGCGCAAACACCAGTGCCACTCCGGCCAAAACGGCTGCCGAGGCGAGCAGGCCTGCCAGCAGGACGTCCCAGGTCAAGGCGCCGGACACCATGAGGATCACCCCCACAACCACCAGCAGGAGTCCGCCTCCCAGCCTGAGCAGACCGGTGCGGCGGCCCGCACCCGCACGGCTGAGCAAACCCGCCCGTCGTGTTTCATCAAGCTGGGACCAGGCCAGGACGGCTCCAACAATGATGGTCCCCGCAGGAAACAGGAGCTGCCAGTTCACATCGGCGCCGAACCGCTGCGCAATAACCGCTCCGGCCACGGCAAGCAGTGCCAGCCCGGCGAGGACCTCCCTGTTGGACGCTGCTGCAATCCAGCGGGAATCTGCCGGTGCGGGTTCCCGGGTGTCGGAGTCCCCGGACGGTTGCTCGTTCAGATAGGCAGCAAAGTTCCGGGCCACACTCCTGGGGTCGCGGTTGGACTGCACCTTGTCGGCGGCTTCATCCGCCGTGGGGACCAGCACCCACAACCAGGCGTACAGCACCAGGCCTGCACCTCCGGCCAGCGCCAGCAGAACCATGAGTGCCCGGACCAATCCGGCTGACCAGCCCAGGTGCCCGGCCAGCCCGGAACAGACCCCTGCCACCACGCGGTCATCTGTTCTCAGAAGCGGATCCAACATGTCCTAATCCAAGCACGTTCGCTGTCCCGGGACGTCCCGGGGGCCAGTCCCGGGCCTGTTTTCAGGGCCATCTCAGGGTTTGCTCAGGGCTGTCCCGGATGTTTCAGCAGCCTGCCGCCGGCCAGAATGGAAACATGACCCCGCAACCCCCAGTCCCGGACCCGGCCGGCTCCCCCACGGAACCCCTGCCGCCCTTTGACTCCGCTGAGAATCCCACCCGCCCGCTGCCCCGTCCCAACGGTTTCTTCACCTGGTTGCGTTCCCTGGGCATCGTCCGCGGAGAGGACCGCTGGGTGGGCGGTGTCTGTGAGGGAATCGCAACCCGCACCGGACTGGATCCGGTCCTGGTCCGTGGGCTGTTCATTGTCCTCGGCCTGTTCGGCGGCGGACTCCTGCTCTACGGCCTGGCCTGGGCCCTGCTCCCGGAACCCGACGGACGCATCCATGCAGAGGAAGCCCTGCGCGGCTCTTGGACGTCCGGGACCACCGGGGCCCTGGTGGCCTGCATCCTGGGTGCTGGAAGCCCCAGCATCTTCTGGGCCGGCGACGGGGTTCTCGGCGGCTTTTTCTGGACGCTGTTCTGGGTTGGCGGCCTGGGATTGCTGCTTTACTGGATCTTCACGCGCTCCGGCCGCGGTGCAGTGGGCGGCCCCCACACTTCTGCCGCGCCTGTCCCGCCGATGCCGCCGGCCCCCTCCGCTCCATATGCAGCAACCTCCGCCCCGGGTCCTGCAGCTTCCTCCGCCCGCTACACCGCGCAGGGACCTGCGGCTTCGCCGGCCCGGCCCACTGCGGTCCCGCCCCGCCGGCGGACCACGCCCGGAGCCGCCGAAACCGCCGTTGTCCTTGGATCGGTGCTGCTGACCATCGGCGTCATCCTGACCCTGGATTACGCCTCCGTTATCGACATCGGCACCCCGGTGGCCGTTGCCCTCGCGGCGGGGGCGGCAGTCAACGGACTTGGCATCGTCATCCTCGGGGCCCTTGGGCGTTCCTCCGGAATCCTTGGCCTGACCGCCATCGCCGCAGTGGCCGGTGCCGGCGTGGCGGGCAGCAACCTTGGCACTTTCGACACCGTCGTCGTCGCCAATGAGGGGAACTGGACACCCACTGCTTCCTCCCCGGCCACCGGGGGTTACACGCTTGCAGCCGCCGACGGGAACCTGGACCTGCGATACCTTGCAGACGAGACAGACCCGGCCGTTGAGATCCCGGTCAACATGGCAGCCAGCGACCTCACCATCCTGGTGCCGGACGATGTCCCCGTCCTGGTCCGGGCGGACATGTTTGCGGGTAACGTCCAGATTGACGACGGCGTCACCCTCACCGGATCCGGGGGGTTATGGAAAACAGCGGACGAACGTATGAATGACACGGACGGCGACCCCCTGATAGTCCGTATCAAAGGAGTTGCCAGCAATGTCCTGGTGACCGTAAACGAAAGCGACCTGGACCGATGAATGCTACCGCGTACCCCCAGGGTTCCTCCGGGCACGTCCCTGCAGATTCCCCCGCCAAGCGGCCGGTCCGGACCGGCACCATTGTCTGGGGACTGGTGATCATCGCAGCTGCGGTCCTGCTCCTGGCCTGGCTGCTGACCGACATCAGTTTCGACCCCCTGGCAGTGCTGCTGGGCCTGTTGCTGGGCGGCGGCACCGCCCTGCTGATCGGCGGCGCAATTTCCGCTTTCGGCGGCCGCAACCACTTCACCAGCGGCGGAAACGACGCCCGTCGCCCCACCGAACAGGCAGACTAATACCATGAACCGTTTCTTTGACATTCTCCGCTCCTCCCCCGTCCGCCGGACCCGCGGCTGGGCCGGCGGGGTCTGCGCCGGGGTGGCAGCGCGGTACGGCTGGGACGTCTCAGCGGTCCGGATAGCCGTCCTGCTCAGCTTCCTGCTGCCTTTTGTCGGCGTGTGGACGTATCTCGCCGCCTGGCTCCTGCTGCCTAAGGATGACGGCACCATTGCGCTGGAGCAGCTGATCGGCAAACGCTAGCAGTCTGCAGGCTTGTTTTGGCTCCTCGGGGCCGGCTGGAGCCTCCGTGCGATGGCCGGCAGCCCGGCGATGGCTAGAATCAAGGCTGAGGATCCACCAGCCGCCCAACTGAACCAGAGGTTTTAACCATGAAGATCGGCATCCTAACCAGTGGGGGCGACTGCCCCGGACTCAACGCGGTGATCCGCGGAGCCGTCCTCAAGGGCATCAAGGTCCACAACCAGGAGTTTGTCGGGTTCCTGGACGGATGGCGCGGCGTGGTGGACGGCGACATCATCGACCTCCCCCGAACCAGCGTCCGCGGCATTTCGAAACAGGGTGGAACCATCCTGGGGACCTCCCGCACCAATCCCTTCGAGGGACCCAACGGCGGGCCGGAAAAAATCAAGGCCACCATGGACCGGCTCGGCGTCGACGCCATCATCGCGATCGGCGGTGAGGGCACCCTGGCGGCCGCGCAGCGCCTCACAGATGCAGGCCTGAACATCGTGGGCGTCCCCAAAACCGTGGACAACGATCTGGACGCCACCGACTACACCTTCGGTTTTGACACCGCTGTGCAGATCGCCACCGAAGCCATTGACCGGCTGCGGACCACCGGTGAATCCCATCACCGCTGCATGGTCGCTGAAGTCATGGGACGCCACGTCGGCTGGATCGCGCTTCACTCCGGCATGGCTGCCGGCGCGCACGCCATCCTCATTCCGGAAAATCCACAGAGCCTGGATCAGATTGCCGAGTGGGTCACCCATGCCCGTGACCGCGGCCGCGCCCCGCTCGTCGTCGTTGCCGAGGGGTTTGTCACCACTGACATGGAGTCCCCGCACTCAGAACGCGGGCTGGACGCCTTCGGCCGGCCCCGGCTCGGCGGCATCGGAGAGCTGCTGGCCCCGGAGATCGAAGCCCGCACCGGCATCGAAACCCGTGCCACTGTCCTGGGACACATCCAGCGCGGAGGTGTTCCCACCGCTTATGACCGGGTACTGGCCACACGACTCGGCATGGCTGCCATTGATTCCGTGATCGACGGGCTTTGGGGGACCATGGTGGCCCTGCACGGCACGGACATTGTGCACGTGGGCTTCGAAAAGGCGCTGGACAATCTCAAGACGGTTCCCCAGCACCGCTACGACGAAGCGTCCATTCTCTTCGGCTGACGGCCTGAGCCTCAGACGGGACCGGGTGTAGGTTGAAACGTATGAATTTGGATCCGGGAACGATTGCGATCATTCAGCTCGCCTGGTCCCGCCGCTTAGGCCTGGCCGATGATGCCCTGTCCGCCGCCGGGGACGGAACGCGGATCTACAGCGTGCAGGACGAGTCCCGCAGCGTATCCTTCATGCGCCTTTTTGGCCGGGAGGTCTTCTGCGGGCCCGAATGGGCGGCTCGGCGTGCCCACGGCAAGAGCGCAGCGGAACTCAGCCGCCAAACCTCTCTCGCCGGCCTTTCCGTGGAGTACGGCGGAAGAACCGTTGGCTCCGAACATCTGTGTTTTGCCGATGCGTTCCCGGAGCCCCTGGAACCGGCGGAGGAACTGGCTGTCTCCGAGGACCCGGAGATTGCCGTCCAGCTGGAGCGTCTGTGCCCACCCGACGACGTCGCTGAAGCTGGCTTGGCCGGCAAGGAAGCGCTGTTCATAGTGGTGGATGACAGCGCAGAAGTTCCGGTTCCGCTGGCTGGAGCCGGCTACAGCATCCGGGACGGCATCCTCGCTGACATCTCCACGCTCACCGCGCCGTCCAGCCGCCGGCAAGGACTGGGACGCTATGTCACGTCCATTGCAGTGGAGGAGTCCATGGCGGCTGGCCTGATCCCGCAGTACCGCACGCCCCTGGACAACATCGGGGCGGCGCGGACGGCGGCCGGAGCAGGTTTTCTTGCCGTCGGGATCCGCTCCGAAGTCCAGCTGACGGCCTAGCCTTTCGGGCCAGGGTGTGGACCTGCAGTTATTGCAGCAGGTCCAGCATTTCCTGCCGCTGAAAGAATCCTGCCGTGTCCCGCGCACTCGGCGAACCGGCGTCAGGGTCCGCTCCCCCTTCAACCAGGATGCGGAAGATACCGGTGTAGCCCTTGAAGACGGCACCCGCCAGCGGGGTCTGGCCCCGGTCATTCTGGGTGTTCACATCCGCGCCCCGCTCAACCAGCAGCGCGGTCAGGCTCTCGTGGCCGTGGTAGGAGGCCAGCATTACCAGTGTGTCGCCGGATCCGTTGGTCAGGTTCACCGGCACGCCTGCGTCCAGGAAATTCCGGATTCCTTCCGTGTCACCGGCCCGCGCAGCATCGAACACCAAACCGGCCAGTTCGATGATGCCTTCGTCAATCTCCGGACGGGATTCCGGGGTGCTCATGGGGATTCCTTTCAAATACGTACATCGGTCTAACGTCTTTGGCGCTGAACGCCGCTATGCCCGGGGCGGGCGCAGGAATCCGCCGGCACGGCCCACAACCTGGCCGGCATCCGGGGCAACAATGATTTCCTGCGCGGCAGCGTAGGGCTCGCCGTCGTCGTCCACCACCAGCTCTGCCGCGGGATCCACAGAGCGCTTGATCACGGCCAGCGCAACGGCGCCCATTTCATAGTGCTGGGCAACCGACGTCACCGCTCCCACCCTGCGTTCTCCCAGCATCACTGCACTGCCCGGCGCGGGAAGCGTGTGCTGGGAACCGTCCAGCTGCAGGAACACGAGCCGGCGGGGCGGATGCCCCAGGTTGTGTACACGGGCCACGGTTTCCTGGCCCTTGTAGCAGCCCTTGGCCAGATGAACCGCTGTCCGGATCAGATCCAGCTCATGCGGAATGGTTTTGTCGTCGGTCTCGGCGCCCAGCCGCGGACGCCAGGCCGCAATCCGCAGGGCTTCGGAGGCCATGGTGCCGGCAAGGGTGCGCCCTGAGTCCGTAACGGCCTGTTCCAGCTCCGCTGCCGGAATCATATATTCGTGCCAGGGGCGGTCGCGTCCCGGATGGGAATCCTCAGGCACGCCGGTGTAGGCGAAACCGCCGGCACCAATGTTCGGCCAGGGATCGGTCCAGACGGAATAGTTGGCCCAAGCCTCCACTGGCGTCACTGATCCCACAACGGCCCAGTCCCTGCTGACATCGGCCACCTCGACCCGGAGCATGAACTTCATCCGTTCCAGGAACTGGGCCAGGACGGGAGCCTCAGCGGCTTCCACGATCAGCCACGCGGTGTTCCCGTCGTCCAGGATCCGTGCGTCGTGCTCAATGCGCCCCTGGACGCTGAGCAGCAGCAGCTCAGAGCTTGTGCCTGGCTGCAGGCCGCTCACGCTTTGGGAGGACAGGGTGTTCAGCCAGCTGAGGCGGTCGGGGCCGGTGACGGTGACAACGCCGCGGTGGGACAGGTCCGTGACGGCGTTGCCGCGGGCCAGTTCCCGCTGCTCACGCAGGGGATCGCCGTAGTGGGCTGCGACACCGGCGTCGAGGCCGCCGGCTTCCACCGCACCGTGGCGGGACAGGAGGGGGCTGAGGTAAGTCATAACGGGTGCAACGTCCTTGCGGGGGCGGCTATTCCGTGCTTGGTTTCCGCAGCGCCGGAAGGCTTAGGAGGTTTTCTTCAGGATGGCGGAGGCGTGCGCCTTCAGTGCGTTGCCGCCCTCAGCTACATCCCAGCGCCAGTACAGGTCACCGTTGACCAAACCGAAGATGCGCGTGGCGGCGGTGTACTCCTTGGAGTTCACGCCCCGCATGACCAGATCGGTGGTCAGCTGAATTTGCGGACCCTTGATTTGGCCGTAGTACAGCTCTGCGATGCCGCCGGGATGGACGATGGTGGCGGTGATGTCAAAGCCGCCGCTGTCATTGCGGAGCTTTTCGACTTCGTCGGCGCTGCGCAGCGCCGGGACGATGTCCGCCGGGGTCAGCCCGGGGCCTCCGTCGGCGTCGTTCAGGGGGCGGTCCAGCGCCCAGAATCCCGTCTCAACGGCGAGCGGGCGCAGAACGGTGCCGTCTTCGTCCGTGAGCCAGCTTTCGGCGTCGTACTTCAGGTACGGCAGGCCATTTTGGCTGAAAGTCACACGCTGGGTGAAGTGCTCGGAATCGGCTTCACCCTCCCCCAGCCTGCCGGAGCCCTCCCAGACTCCAAGGAGCCAGGACAGCGGCACGAGCTCAGGGGTCAGATCGGTGGGGATCTCCATGGGCATGGCGCTGACCTCTTCCTTCGGTTGCTCTTGGGCGGGCTACTTCTGGCCTTTGTACAGGCGGCTGATGACCAGGCCGGCGAACGCGGCCATGCCGACGCCGGTGATGCCAAGCAGGACGATAAAGAAGATTTCAAGGGCTACAAGCGAATCCATAGCTACATCCTAACCCGGAGCCGCGGACGTTTCGTCCCATGACCTGCCGGCCGGGATACGGAGAGGTCAGGGGACGAGCAGGCTGGCCAGGAAATAGACCACGGAGCCCAGCGCCACGATGGGTGCCAGGGCCAGGGCCAGCCGCCCCCGGCGCGTGGAAATGTCATCGCGGGAGAGGATCAGCCGGCGGACCGCCATGACGACGGCGGCACCCGCGGCGCCCATTAGCGCAGCAGCGGCAGCATGCACTCCGGCTTCCGGCTGCAGGACTCCGGCCAGCGCACCGGCCACGGCGCCGGCGGCTACGCCCAGCGGGGCGGTAATCCTGTCCGGCAGGGGGATCAGGGACACAGCGAGTGCGGCGAGGATGCCGGCTGCGCTGATGGTCAGGCCTGCCGGGCTGCCGTCGGCACCGGCCAGCCGGTCCGCGGCCACCCAGCCTGAACCCATCACCGTCAGGAGGACACCTGCGATGTTGCCGATGGTTGATTCCAGCCGGTGGGCCTGTCCGGTTCCGCGCAGCAGCTGGATCAGGAAGATGGCGCCTACGCCTACTGCCGCCACCCCGGGCAGCCAGGTCAGTAATGCCGTGGACGGTGCCACCAGCGCGGCGGCACAGGCGGCTGCGCCTGCGAGCCCAAGTACGGCGCCCTGGGTCTTTTTGGCCGGAACATCCAAGAGGTGCGGCCAGCCGATCCCCACCACGATGCAAAGAATGCCGGTAACCACTGCCACGGCCCCAACGGACCAGTACGAAGCACCGACGATGCCAATGAGGGCTGCTGCCGCCAGCACCGCTACGCTCCAAAGTTTCACCTAAGCCATCCTGCCTTATTACGTAGTGCAGATGAAAGCTACGGGTCCGGCGAGGCCCCGTGGGTATACTTTCAACACCTTCGCCCCGCCTGCGGACGCGGCCCAGCTTGTGCCCGATGATGTGCGCCCAACCTTGGAGGATCCATGTCGCACATTTTGCTGCTGACCAACAGTCCGGGACCCTCTGTAGAGGTCCTGCCGGCCCTCGGTCTGCTCAACCACAAAGTGCAGGTTGTTCCCGCCGAACCCACGGCGCTGCTCGACACAGAGCCCAGCGACGTCGTGCTTATTGACGCCCGCAAGGATCTGGTCGGCGCCCGTTCACTGACCCAGCTGCTGAAGGCAACCGGACTGGACACGCCGCTGATCCTTATTCTTACCGAAGGCGGAATGGCTGCCGTGGCGGCAAACTGGCGGGCCGACGACGTCATCCTTGATTCGGCGGGACCGGCCGAGCTGGAGGCCCGGCTGCGGCTCATGTCCGCAAGGATCAACTCGTCCTCGGAAGCTGCCAGCACCGAGATCCGTGCATCCGGCGTCGTTATTGACGAAGCGAGCTACACGGCCCGGGTGAACGGCACTGCACTGAACCTCACCTATAAGGAGTTTGAGCTCCTCAAGTACCTGGCACAGCACCCCGGCCGTGTCTTCACCCGCGACCAGCTGCTGCACGAGGTGTGGGGCTACGACTATTACGGGGGCACACGGACGGTGGACGTCCACGTCCGGCGGCTGCGGGCCAAGCTGGGTGCGGACCATGAAAACCTGATCGGCACGGTCCGCAACGTGGGCTACCGGTTCACCCGGTCCCGTCTGGCCGGGGATCCCGCGCAGCCCGCGAGCCAGGAAGCCTGACCTGCTGCGACACTGCCTGCGGGAACTTTGGACGCCTCCGCTTGTCCGGTGCCCTCCGGGCGCTAGGCTTCTTCAATGAGAGACGAACGCGTAATGCCCTGGCCCGTCACAGTCACCAAGGGAACCCCGGAGCCCGATGAGCTGGACCGGATCCGCGAGTTGGCCGCTGCCGCCGCCGACGCGGACGGCAACCCGCCGCTCTCCGAACAGACCCTCGTTGACCTGCGTTCCGGCGACACTGACCCGGATTCCCTGCTGGTTTTCGCCACCTATGCCAACGATGAGTCCTCGGATCCGTCGGCTACCCAGGCGCTGGCCGGCGTCGCTGTGCTGATCAGTGACGGCCCGAAAGAACCGGGCGTGCTGGAACTGGTGGTCCACCCTGCCTACCGTGAGAAGGGTGTGGGAACCGCCCTGGCGGCCTCCGTGCAGGAGCACGTTAGCGCCGGCACCGTCCCCGCACCCCAGGCATGGTCGCACGGCAACCATGACGCCGCCGTCGAGCTGGCCCGGCGTTTTGGCTACCGTCCGGTGCGCGAGCTGCTGCGCCTGCGGCTGAGCCGTGGCGCCGGCACTGACGGGCTGCCCGCCGCCGAGCTGCCCGAAGGCGTCTCGCTGCGGGCCTTTCACCCGGGGGCCGACGACGCCGCCTGGCTGGCAGCCAACGCGGCCGCCTTTGCCCACCATCCCGAGCAGGGCGGCATGACCCGGAGCGACCTCGCCGCACGCATGGCCGAGGACTGGTTCGATCCCGAAGGATTCCTGCTGGCTGTGCGGGACGAGGACAATGCCATCCTCGGCTTCCACTGGACCAAGGTCCATCCCGGTGCCGGCGGACATCCGCCCATCGGAGAGGTGTACGTGGTGGGAGTGGTTCCCGAGGCCCAGGGCATGGGACTGGGCCGCACCCTGACCGTTGCCGGCATCCGGCATCTCCAGGACAGCGGCCTGCCGGCCATCATGCTTTACGTGGATGCAGACAACGCTCCGGCCATGGCGCTGTACCAGCGGCTGGGTTTCGTCCGTTGGGACGCGGATGTGATGTACGCGGCCGGATGAGCCGGAACAGCTTGTAATGTTGAATTGACGGCCCTGCCGCCCGGTCCTCCGGGAGGCACCGCCTGACCGCCGCCATACTGCAGGGAGAAACCATGGGATCCGATACCGCCGCCGAGCCACACTCCACTTTCGGATCGGCTGAGTCCATGTCGGCGCCACGGGCCACTGAGGACCGGATTGATATTCCGGACTTTGGTCCGGCACTCGTCCCGGAAGGGGACATCAGCCCCGAGCGTTTCCTGGACCGTGAAATCAGCTGGCTCCATTTCAACGCCCGTGTTCTTGAGCTCGCTGAGGACCCGGACCTGTACCTGCTGGAGCGGGTCAGTTTCCTGTCCATCTTCGCGTCCAACCTGGACGAGTTCTTCATGGTGAGGGTTGCCGGCCTCAAGCGCCGCATCGCCACCGGGTTGGCGGTTCCCTCCGCTGCCGGCCTGAGCCCGATGGAACAGCTGGAACACATCGTGGAGGCCGGCTACCGGCTGCAGCAGCGTCATGCCGAGGTATTTGCCCGTCAAATCCGCCCGGCGCTGGCCGAGGAGCAGATCCATCTCGTGGGGTGGAACGAGCTCGATGACACCGCCAAGGCCTATCTGCACCGCCAGTTCGCGTCCAAGGTTTTCCCGATCCTCACCCCGCTGGCCGTGGATCCGGCGCATCCCTTCCCCTACATCTCCGGCCTCTCCCTGAACCTGGCCGTGGTGGTGCGCAACCCCGTGAGCGGCAAGGAGTTCTTCGCCCGCGTCAAGGTTCCGGACCAGCTGCCCCGGCTGATCTCCGTGGACGGGCCCAGGGCCGGAAATATTGCCGGCCGGGTGGCCCGCTTCATTCCGCTGGAAGACGTCATTGCCGAACATCTGGACCAGCTGTTCCCCGGTATGGACGTCATGGAACACCACGCCTTCCGGGTTACCCGCAATGAGGATCTGGAGGTGGAGGAGGACGACGCCGAGAACCTGCTGCAGGCGCTGGAAAAGGAGCTCCTGCGTCGCCGGTTCGGCCCGCCCGTCCGCCTGGAAGTCACCACCGACATCAACCCGAGCATCCGCGAGCTGCTGGTGCGCGAACTCGGCGTGGAAGAAGACGAGGTGTATGCGCTGCCCGCACCGCTGGACCTGCGCGGACTGGCCGGCATCAGCCGCATCGACCGCCCGGACCTGCACTACCCCAAGCAGGTGCCGCATACGTCCCTGCACCTGAAGGAGTCCGAAACATCCAAGCCGGCGGACGTGTTTGCTGCGATGCGCCGCCGCGACATCCTGCTGCACCACCCCTATGATTCCTTCTCCACCTCCGTTCAGGCCTTCCTGGAGCAGGCCGCCGCCGACCCACGGGTCCAGGCCATCAAGCAGACGCTCTACCGCACGTCCGGGGACTCCCCCATTGTTGACGCGCTGATTGATGCCGCGGAGTCCGGCAAGCAGGTGCTGGCCCTGGTGGAAATCAAGGCACGGTTCGACGAGCAGGCCAACATTTCCTGGGCCCGCAAGCTGGAGCAGGCCGGCGTGCACGTGGTCTACGGCATCGTGGGGCTGAAAACGCACTGCAAGTTGTCGCTGGTGGTCCGCCAGGAAGTGGACGGGCTGCGGCGCTACTGCCACATCGGCACCGGAAACTATCACCCCCGCACCGCCCGCTACTACGAAGACCTGGGGCTGCTGACCTCTAACGAACAGGTGGGTGAAGATCTGACGAAGCTCTTCAACCAGCTCTCCGGGTATGCCCCGAAGTCCACGTTCAAGCGCCTGCTTGTGGCTCCCCGGTCGGTGCGGTCAGGTTTGATTGACCGGATTGAACGGGAAATTGCCAATAAGAAGGCCGGTCTGGCCGCCCGGGTGATCATCAAGGTCAACTCGATGGTGGATGAAGCCATCATCGATTCGCTGTACCGTGCCTCCCAGGCCGGTGTCCGGGTGGACGTGATTGTGCGCGGCATCTGTTCCGTGCGCCCGGGTGTCCCCGGCCTGAGCGAGAACATTACTGTCCGGTCCGTTCTGGGCCGGTTCCTGGAGCACTCGCGCGTGTTTGCCTTCGCCAATGCCGGAGACCCGGTGGTGTTCATCGGTTCAGCGGACATGATGCACCGCAACCTGGACCGCCGGGTGGAGGCCCTGGTGCAGCTTGCCTCCCGGGAGGACATCGCTGACCTCATCGCGCTGATGGACCGCTACATGGATCCGGCCACCGCAAGCTGGCATCTGGAGAAGGACGGCATCTGGACCCGGCACCACAAGAATGAAGAAGGGGAGCCGCTGCTGGACGTGCAGTCGTGGCTGCTCGCTTCCCGGTCCCGGCAGCGCGCCGCTGTCCGCCGTTGATGACCATGCCCACCGAACCGGGAGCTTCCATGGGTGAACAGGCCACTCTCCCCCGTCGCGGCCTGGAAACGGGTGCCGGGGATTCCGTGCCCGCAGACATCAAAGTGGTGGCTGCAGGCGCCATTTGCTGGCGCACCCGGAACGGTGAACTCGAGGTCCTCATGATCCACCGGCCCCGGTACAAGGACTGGTCGTGGCCGAAGGGGAAACTGGATGCCGGCGAGACAACCCCTGAGTGCGCAGTGCGCGAAGTGCAGGAGGAAGCCGGGGTCCGGATCAGGCTGGGCATTCCGCTGCCGGCCACGGTATATCCGGTGGCGTCGGGGATGAAGATCGTCCACTACTGGGCCGCCCGCATCGAGGAGGGAAAGCCCCGGCCGGACGGCAAAGAAGTGGACGGCGTCCGCTGGTGCACTCCGGCACAGGCCCATGCCGAGCTCAGCAATCCTTCGGACCGGCTGCCGCTGCGCACCCTGGAGGAGGCCCACGCCGAAGGCCGCCTCCGGACGTGGCCGCTGATCGTGGTGCGCCACGCCAAGGCCAAGCCCCGGTCATCCTGGACCCGGGCTGAAGGGGACCGTCCGCTGGCGGCCACCGGCCTGCGCCAGGCACAGGCCGTGTCGCGGCTGCTGGCCGCATGGCTGCCGGACCGGGTGGTGTCCAGTCCCTGGGTCCGCTGCGTGCAGACTGTGCGTCCCTATGTGAAGGCACGGGCCGTGAAGTTCAAAACCGTCGATGCCATTACCGAGCACAGCGCCAAGCGCAAGCCCGGCAAGGCCCGCAACGCGGTGGAAGCATTGTTCGACAAGGCCAAACCTGTTGCCCTGTGCACGCACCGGCCGGTTTTGCCGCTGACATTCGAGGTTCTGGCAGACCATATGCCGACCGGCCTGTCCATTGGCTTGCCCGACAAGGATCCGTATCTGGCACCGGGTGAAGCGATCATCTGCCAGGTCTCCTCCGCCGAGGAGGGGCGCATCGTGTCGCTGGAGCGGTTCCGGGCATTCGACGACTAGGTTTTCAGCCGTGCCGCACCGGATAGCTAAGCCTAACCGTCCTTTTTTGAGTCCGGCCACCGCCCTAAGGTGGGGCAATGACAACTTTCACCGAACTCCTCGAAGCCCAAATCGGTAACGAATTCAATGCCTCGCAGCAGTACGTGGCCATGGCAGTGTTTTTCGACGGCGAAGACCTCCCGCAGCTGGCCCGGCACTTCTATGCTCAGTCGGTTGAGGAACGCAACCACGCCATGATGCTGGTGCAGTACATGCTGGACCGGGACATGCCCGTGCGGATCCCCGGCGTCGCCGCGGTGCGCAACGACTTTGCCACCGTGGTGGAACCGATCCAGCTGGCCCTGGAGCAGGAACGCCAGGTCACCCGCCAGATTGAGGCTCTCTTCGCCGCCGCACGTGCGGAGGGCGATGCCCTGGGAGAGCAGTTCATGCTCTGGTTCCTCAAGGAGCAGGTGGAGGAAGTTGCCTCCATGTCCACCCTCCTCACGGTGGCCAAGCGCGCCGACAACCTCTTCGACCTGGAGAATTTCATGGCGCGGGAACAGGTTGGCGACGGCGGCGGAAGCGACGCCGGCGCTCCCGAGGCCGCCGGCGGAGCCCTCTGATTGATACCTTCCCGGGGCCCGGAAGCAACAGGGACACAATGACAAAGACGGCGGAGAAGAACATCCCTCTGCCCGGCGTGCACCGCGGCTGGTATCTGGCCTCCGGGTTCTTGGTGGGCCTGGTGGTAGCCACGGGCTCGCTGGCCTGGTCCACGATCCCGCAGCGCCTGCCCATGCACTGGGACGGCGCCGGGAACGTGGACCGCTTTGCGGAAAAGTCCTTCTGGACCGTCTTCACCGGGCCCCTGATTTGCCTCGGACTGCTCCTGTTCCTCTATGCAACCGCCCTGATTATCCGGCGTTTCCCGCTCAACAATTCCGCCCCGTACGGCGTGGACGAGCAGGTGCACCAGCGGGCCGGCATGGACTCAACATTGTATTTCCTGGCACTGAGTGCGTTTGCGTTATCCCTGCTGATTGGCTGGATGACTCTGCGCAGCTGGTTCCTGCCCCCGGAAGCGTCGGCTCTCCTGCTCGTACTGCCCACACTGGCTTTCCTGGGTGTGGTGGCCGTGGCCGGACTGCTCGCCTGGCGACGCTACGGCCGTCTTGTAGCCGCCCTCTCCGCCGAGGACTGAGCTGGGGACTGAGCTATAGACTAAAGGGGTGACTATCCCAACCCCGTACGAAGATCTGCTCCGCGACGTGATGGCCCACGGAACGCAGAAATCCGACCGCACCGGCACCGGAACCCGCAGTGTCTTTGGCCGCCAGATGCGCTTTGATCTTAGTGATTCCTTCCCGCTGATCACCACCAAGCGGGTGCACTTCAAGTCGGTGGCCCTGGAACTCCTGTGGTTCCTGCGCGGCGACTCCAACGTGCGCTGGCTGCAGGAGCGCGGCGTCAGCATCTGGAACGAGTGGGCGGACGACGACGGCGAACTGGGCCCGGTCTACGGTGTCCAGTGGCGCTCCTGGCCGGCTCCGGACGGCGGACAGATTGACCAGATCGCCAAGGTGGTTGAAAGCATCCGCACCAATCCGGACTCCCGCCGGCACATCGTCACGGCCTGGAACCCGGCCGAAGTGGACAACATGGCCCTGCCCCCGTGCCACGCGATGTTCCAGTTCTACGTGGCCGATGGGAAACTGTCCTGCCAGCTGTACCAGCGCTCGGCCGATCTGTTCCTCGGCGTCCCCTTCAACATTGCCTCCTACGCACTTTTGACGCTCATGGTGGCGCAGCAGACCGGCCTCCAGCCCGGCGAATTTGTCTGGACAGGCGGCGACGTCCATATCTACGACAACCATGTGGACCAGGTCCGCGAACAGCTCAGCCGCGCACCCTACCCGTATCCGCAGCTGCGCCTGGCCCGGACGCCGGACTCGATCTTCGATTACGTCCTGGAGGATTTTGAGGTCCTGGACTACCGCCACCACCCCGGCATCAAAGCTCCGATTGCAGTCTGAGAGGCGTTCCCTTGAATGAACCCGCCGGCATCCGCTATTTCGCCACAAGCGGTGGAGATGCTTCTCCTGAGGGCATGGATCTGTTGGCGGCATTGTCAGCGGCCAATCCCCTGGGGATGCCGCAGCCGCTGGTAGGCATGATCTGGGCGCAAACCGTGGACGGCGTCATCGGCCGGGACGGAGGAATGCCGTGGCACCTGCCCGAAGACCTGGCACATTTCAAGAACACCACGGCCGGACACCCGGTCATCATGGGCCGGCGCACCTGGGAGTCCTTTCCCGCCGCCTACCGGCCGCTGCCCGGCCGCACCAACATTGTGGTGAGTTCCAGCGAAACGCTGGCGGACGAGATTTCCCCGGCCGGCGCCGTCGTGGTTCCCACGCTGGAGCAGGCGCTGGACACCGCCCGGCACAGCCCCGGCGGCAGCGAACAGATCTGGATTGTCGGCGGAGCCCGGATGTACGAGGCAGCTGCTCCCCTGGCGGACGCCGCCGTAGTGACGGTCATTGATGCGAGCACCGATGGTGACACCTACGCGCCGCACCTCGGCCCCGACTGGGGGTTCACTGCGGTGAGCCCCGCCGAAGGCTGGCACACGGGAACCAACGGCACCTGCTACCGGATAGCCCTCTGGTCCCGGGTCCGGGATACGGACAGCGGCGTCACCAATCACCACGGCAGCGCGGCCCTGCCCTAAACTGAAACCATGACTTTCGCAGCTACCCCTGTACCCACCGCGGGCTTCATCGGCTGGCGGGGCATGGTCGGTTCCGTCCTCATGCAGCGCATGCAGGATGAAGGCGACTTTGACCTGATCAACCCCGTGTTCTTCTCCACCTCCAACGCCGGGGGCGCCGCGCCGTCCTTCGCTTCGGGTGCAGGAGAGCTCCAGAATGCCTACGACATTGAGACGCTGGCCAAACTGCCGATCATCGTCACTGCCCAGGGCGGCGGTTACACCTCGGAGGTCTATCCCAAACTGCGCGACGCCGGCTGGACCGGGCTATGGATCGACGCCGCGTCCACACTGCGGATGGAGCAGGACTCCATCATCGTTCTGGACCCGGTGAACCGGGACGTCATCGACGCCGGGCTGGCCCACGGGGTGCGGAACTTCGTGGGCGGCAACTGCACCGTGTCCTGCATGCTCATGGGGCTGGGCGGATTGTTCCGCAACGGCCTGGTGGAATGGGGCACCTCCATGACCTATCAGGCTGCCTCCGGCGGCGGTGCCCGGCACATGCGTGAGCTGCTCAATCAGTTCGGCTCGCTGAACTCCGTGGTTGCGGACCAGCTTGCAGACCCGGCCTCCGCCATCCTGGACATCGACCGGGCGGTGCTGGCCCAGCAGAAGAACCCCGCCATGGACTCCTCACAGTTCGGCGTGCCGCTGGCCGGTTCGGTGATCCCCTGGATCGACGCAGACCTGGGCAACGGGCAGTCCAGGGAAGAGTGGAAAGCCGGTGCCGAAACCAACAAGATCCTGGGCCGGGACACGGCCGGACGAATTCCGTTTGACGGTCTCTGCGTCCGCATCGGCGCCATGCGCTCACATTCACAGGCTCTGACCCTCAAACTCACCGAAGACCTTTCAGTGGCGGAGATTGAGCGGATCATCGACGCCGACAACGAATGGGCCAAGGTGGTGCCCAACACCAAGGAAGCATCCATGGCGGAGCTGACCCCGGTGGCCGTCAGCGGAACCCTGGACATTCCGGTGGGCCGGATCCGGAAACTGGAAATGGGTCCGGAGTACATCAGCGCCTTCACCATCGGAGACCAGCTGCTCTGGGGCGCAGCCGAACCGCTGCGGCGTATGCTGCGGATTGCCACCGGCAACCTCTAAACCCTGCCAGGCCGGTCCGAATCCGGCTGCAGCCAGCGGATCCGTTCCCTGCGGGACGGGTCCGCTTTTGCGTGTGCGCGCAGTGTCAGTGGCAGGTGGGAAGGTGGCGCTATGGACAAGTTCACCGTGGAAGAAATCCTCCGCACCTTCTTCACCCTCAGCGCCGAGGGCAAACAAACAGCCACCGCAGCGCGGTACGCCAGGGTTCTGGTACAGCTGCGGCTGTACCTGGAAACAGACGGCTGGATATACCTGACCCCGGACCGTGCCGTCCTGCTGGATTTGGAACGAAGCTTCAACCCGGAGAACGCCTTCGCGCGGATCTTCGACGCCGAGGACCTGCTCTATACGCTGCACGGCTTCCTGGACCCGCAGTGGCTGCTGCCCGGACTGCAGGACCGGCGAACCCAGGTGAGCCTGACGTCCCGGCTGGTGCAGTGGCTGTGCAGCCGGGCACTGGTGGACCGGTCATGGCACGGCGGACAGGTGCGCGAAGTCCTGGCCGCCGCCCAAATCATGCGCCGGAACCGCGGCGGGGCAGCCTGATTACAGCGAGCAGTTAATGAGCAGCGGCTCCGGGTGCAGCCGAAGGCCAAAGGCTTCGTCCACGCCGTCTGCCACGGCCCGCGCCACAGCCAGCAGGTCCTCGGCCGAGGCGTTGCCGCGGTTGGTTACCGCAAGGGTGTGCTTGGTGGACAGTGAAGCCCGGCCGCCGGCCAGTTCGGCCCCCTGGCCGGTCTCCGGCAGGCCGAAGCCCTTGGGGAAACCGGAACGGTCAATGAGCCAGGCGGCGCTGAGCTTGACCATTCCGGGCTGTTCCACCGGGTAGCGCGGCGCCTCGGGCGGCAGATGCGCGGCCTCCTCCTCGGAAACCACCGGATTCGTGAAGAAGGAGCCGGTGCTCCAGGTGTCCGGATCTTCGGGATCAAGCACCATGCCCTTGCCGGCGCGCAGCCGCAGCACCTCGCGGCGGACGTCTTCGGCAGCGGCCCGCTCCCCCGCCTCCACACCGAGTGCCCGGGCCAGCTCGGCGTAGCGCACGGGCGCACTTTCCATGCCCCGGGTCAGGCCGAAGTCCACGGTCAGGACCACGTACCGCGGTGAACCGTTCACCGTGGCGCGTTTCAGCACCGAGTCCCGGTACCCGAACTGCAGCTCTTCATTGGTGAACTGCACTACGGTACGGGTTTCCCGGTCCCAGGCGCGGACTCCGGTAATGCTGTGCGAAACATCCGCACCGTAGGCGCCCACGTTCTGCACCGGCGTCGCACCGGCCAGGCCCGGAATGCCGGAGAGCGCCTCGAGGCCGGAGCAGCCCCGGCGCAGTGTTTCCGCCACCAGCTCATCCCAGGGGTGACCGGCCTGCGCACGGACGGTGACAGTGTTTTTGTCCTCGGTGAATTCCAGGCCGCGGGTGGCAACGTGGACCACGGCGCCGTCGAACCCGGCGTCAGAGATCAGCAGATTGGAACCGCCGCCCACAATCAGCAGCGGTTCCTTCGCCTCATCGGCGGCACGGACCGCACCGATGAGCTCGTCCTCGGTTTCGGCGTTGATGTAGCGGCGGGCAGGCCCGCCCACGCGGGAGGTGGTCAGGGAGGCCAGGGGCAAAGAGGTCAGCGCACTCACCAGATCCGTACAACCGCCTGTGCCTTGACCAGCACCTTCTGGCCGTTGAACGTGACGGTAAGGTCCACGCGTGCGGTGGAATTGTCAGCGTCGAGCGCTCCAATTACTCCGGTGACTTCGACGACGGCGCCGGCCTCGCCGTCAACATCCTCCACCGGAACCGGCCGGGTGAAACGCGTCTGGTAGTCGATCACGGCACCCGGATCGCCGATCCAGTCCGTCACCAGCTGCACAGCGGCACCCATGGTGAACATGCCGTGGGCGATGACACCGGGCAGATCCACGCTGCGGGCAAACCGCTCGTTCCAGTGGATGGGGTTGAAGTCTCCGGACGCTCCCGCGTAACGGACCAGATCGGCGCGGGAAATTTCCAGCGTGGCCGAGCCGATTTCCTGTCCGGCGGCGAGTTCGCTCAATGCAATCGACACGGCGTTACTGCCCTTCTCCGCGGACGAGGATGGATGACACGGCAGTGGCGACCTTTTCGCCCTCCGTGGTGGAAATTTCCGAGCGGGTGGTGAGCAGGGCGCCGTCGCCCATGGCCCGGACGGAATCCACATGAAGTTCTGCAATCAGTTCATCCCCGGCGACAATCGGCCGGTGATGCGTGAAGCGCTGGTCTGCGTGGACCACGCGGGTGAAATCGATGCCGGCCTCCGGGTCGGAAATCAGCTGCGCATCGGCGCGCTGGGCCACGATGACGGCAAAGGTGGGCGGCGCCACCAGGTCCGAGTACCCCAGCTGCGCGGCCTCCGCTACGTCATAATGCGCGGCATGGCCGGCTTTGACGGAACGGGCAAACTCACGGATTTTCTCGCGGCCCACTTGATAGGGCTCGCTGGCGGGATAGCTGCGCCCCTGCAGTTCGGGATTGATGCTCATTTGGTTCCCTTCATCCGGCGCCGGGCGTCCCGGGCTCGAACCACCATACCGCTCAGGTGCAGGCACATGCCCACCACGATCACGGGCGCGGCGATGTACATCAGCAACGGAGAATCTCCGATCGCACCGAAAACGACCATCAGCACGCCGGCTCCGGAAACCACCAGGGCGGATACAACCAGCTTGCGATACAGGGCGGAACCGGTTTCCCACGGGGTGTTTAGCATGCCCCCAGAATACAGGCGGGGCACCTCCTGCCGCGAAACGGGGGTCCGGGGCCGGGAGCCTTCCTGACCCTAAAAGAGCGCAGTCTGCAGGGCGGGAAGCCGTGCCTGATAGGCACCGAGGTTCAGCCGGCGCCCCTTCAGCCGGGCCAGATCGGCAAGGAGCGGCGTGTCCGAACCTTCCACCGTCACCAGTGCCGCTGCCCCCACCATGGCTTCAATGACCATGGCGTGCTCGCCGCTGCCCGGGTCCAGCGGATAGGCAACAGCTCCGGCCGCGTCCAGCACCACCCGGGCCTGGGCCGGACGCTCCCAGGTTTCAGCGACCACGCTGAATCCGCGGATGTCCGCCCCGGTCAGCAGTTCCCGGACCTTCGCCGCGTGCAGGGAGTTGGTCCGGTCCAGGAATTCCTCCGCCAGCGGCTGCGCCAGGGCAGCGGCCTTGGTGCCGGCACGCACCGCCTGCACCAGTCCCGCTTCAGCTGCGACCAGGTCTTCAAGGATGCGCACCACCCGCCCGTCGTCTGCGCGGGCCACGTAGCGCGCGGCCACCGCGCCCTGTTCCACGAGGCGCAGGCGTTTCCTTCCGGCTGCAGCGGTCCCCACCTTGCTCGTGCCGTCCGCAAAGGTGGCAACGTACAGCCAGTGCGGCTGCTCGAGGTACAGCTGAAGTCCCGGCGACGCGATTCCGGACCGGTGGACGTTATGCACCAGCCGCCAGTCGTCGCGGGCGAAGCAGGGCCCGCACTGATAGCCGCGTTCTGCCGCCGAATGCTCAGGGCAGGGCTGAGCGATGCGGGTGTGCCGGTCCTGCACCTTCACCGACCCCAGGCAGTGCCGCAGCGCGCCGTCCTCGCCGGGAAGAACCCGGTAGGACAGGACGGTCCCGGCGTTGAGCCTCTTCTGCAAGGACACGCCAACAGGCGAGCGCAGCGCAAGGTACGGACCGTCGTCGTCCCACGAAACTCCGGCGCTCAGATACCGGCCGGGGGCAGTCGTCACGGGTGAATCTCCAGAGAAAAAGGGAACAGGGCGCAAAGCGAAGGGCGGGGAGACGCCTGCGCGTGTCCCCGCCCCATTATCCCGCTTGACCGGTTAGGCGTGCTGTCCCTCGTGCTCACCCTCGGCAATTTCCTCCAGCAGCTTGTCGTTGAAGGCCGGCAAATCATCCGGGTTGCGGCTGGTCACCAGCCCCTGGTCCACCACCACTTCCTCGTCGCTCCAGTTGGCGCCGGCGTTCTTGAGGTCCGTGGCCAGCGTGTGGTACGAGGTCAGGTCACGGCCCTTGACGACGCCGGCTTCGATCAGCAGCCACGGTCCGTGGCAGATGGACGCCACCGGCTTGTGCGCTTCGAAGAACGCGCGGGTGAAGGCCTGCGCGTCCTTGTCCACACGCAGGAAGTCAGCGTTGACCACGCCGCCGGGGAGGACCAGGGCATCGAAATCATCGGCGTTGGCGTCTGCCACGGCCAGGTCAACGGTAAACGTCTCGCCCTTGTCCATGCCGTCGAAGCCCTGGACCGTGCCGCTGGACGGTGAGACCAGGGTGGGGACGCCACCTGCGGCCTTCACGGCCTCCCAGGGGCTGGTGAGCTCGACCTGTTCCACACCGTCGGTGAGGAGAAAAGCGACCTTCTTGCCGGAAATATCATGTTCAGACATGTTGCCTCCGTTTCGCAGACTTCTAGGGGCGGTATGTATCCGCCTGGAATCGAACGATTCCGTTGCCCCCACCCTAGAAAAAACCGGCAACAATAAGCAAGCTGACTAAATGCCCTTAGCTGGCAGACAGGCCCTCGGCGACTGCGGCAGCAGCTGCCAGCCAGGCCCGTTGGGTGGCCGGGCGCAGTGAACCGTAGCGAATCTGGCCCTTGCGCAGCGCCGCATCGTAGGGAATGGTCACCGTGGCCCGGGCCAGCGGTTCGAAGCCGCGGGCAACCCCGCGGACCTGGGCATCGGTTCCGTTGCGGTCCGACTGGCTGACGATGACGACGGCGTTGGTGGCGAGTTCGGCGAACATGCCGCCGCGCTCCTGGAGGGCTTCGAGGAGCAGGGCCCCGGCCTCGGCGTGTTCCTCAACCGTGGTGGTGGCAATGACGAGCTGGTCAGTGTGGTGGATCATCCGCAGCCAGCGCTCTGCGCTTTCATCGTTGCCTGAATCCACAAGGTTGAGCCGGAAATACTTCGAGGCCACCTCATGCAGGGCGTCGAAGTCCGCCATGGTGATCTTCTGCTCGGAGGCCAGGACGTCGGGCTTGGAGCGCAGGACGTCAAACTTGTCCTCCGTCTGGTGATGCACAAAGCGGGCCAGCAGGGCGGACTGGGCCGACGGCGACAGCAGGTTGCCGGTGTTCGGCAGCAGGTCCATGACGGTGGAGTCATGCGGCCCCTGCTCGGTGCGCCAGCCCAGGGTTCCGCGGGTTTCGTTGTTGTCCCAGGCCAGGACCGGACCCCCGCCGTTGCGGGCGAATACGGCCGCCAGCATGACGGTGGTGGGTGTCTTGTTGGCGCCGCCCTTGCCGTTGACCACGGAGATGGTCCTTGGGCCGGGCCAATGCTGGCTGACTGCCCGGATGTCACGGCGCTCGGCCTGCTCGGACTCGGACGGGGACATCCGGATGCCCATGCTGCTCAACAGTCCGCGGAAACCGCGCGTGGCCGGAATCCGGGCAGTCTGGGTGTCCAGGAAGGAGGCCCGGCGCCGGGCCGTGGCACGCGTTTCCGGTTCCCCGGCGATGACGCTGCTCCAATCCGGGGCGTCGGTCTGTTCGGCGGCGTGCCCGGTCTCCGCGGCATACCCGGCTTCGTCCTCCCAAACCAGAGGCGGGTTGTCCTGCCGGAGGGATTCCGTGAAGCCGGCAGGCGGCTGGGCAGGCGGCTGGGCAGGCGGCTGGGCAGGCGGAACGGGAGCGGACACCGCCGCGGTGCGGCCTTCGATCCCCCGCCGGCTGCGCCGGCTCATCGCAGGAATGCCGGCTGCTTCCCTCCCCTCAGGACCTTGGGTGAAATGGTCTTGGGCAGCGGGGTATTCGGGACTGGGCTCGCGCATGTCTTCGTCTTTCGTTCCGGGCTGTGTGGTGGGCCGAACACAGGGGTGCGGACAGCTCATATACCGCTGCTGCACCCCCGATTCCGCTCCCCCCGGCGAATGTAAAGGCCTTTCCACCCTACAGAAGGCCCCGGCAGCTCACAGAACCGGGCTGCGTCCGGCCTACTTCCCGCTCACGAAGCCCCCTGCGGCCACGCGTTCCAACAGCTCCGTCAACAGGTCCACTCCGGCCAGCATGTCCGCGTCGCTGGTCAGTTCCTTTTCATTGTGGGAAATCCCTTCAACGCTGGGCACGAAAAGCATGATGGTGGGTACCAGGTCCTTCAGGTTGGTGGAGTCGTGCCCGGCCAGTGTGCGGACTGTTCCGTACGGCAGGCCCAGAGACCTGGCGCAGTCGGCAGCGAGCGCCATGCCGGCCTCGTCGTAGGCCTTGGCGGCCCACACGTGCTGGGCTCCCTGTTCGATGCGTACTGAGGCGGACTCTTCAATGGCGGCGATGCGCCGGTGCAGTTCGGCGTCGGCTGCGGCCAGCACATCGGCGTCGGTGCTGCGGACATCCACCAGCAGCTGAACCCGGCTGGCGACCACCACGGGAGAGTTTGGATAGACGGTGAATTCACCGCAGGACGTTATGACGGCATGTTCCTGGGTGCTGAAACCGTCAGCGATCTCCCGGGCCGCCACCACCAGGGCGCTGGCCCCCAGCAGGGCATCATGCCGGTCGGCAATTACGGTGGCACCCGTATGGGCCTGCTCACCGTGGACCGTGAACTCGTACTTGTTGGCACCCCAGGTGGATTCGACGAGGCCGATGGTCAAGCCGGCATCTTCCAGCGAGCGCCCCTGCTCAATGTGGATCTCCAGGTACGCGGCCAGGTCCAGCGAGAAATCCCCGATGGTGCCAATGCTCTCCAGTGCTTCCCGCACCGATGTGCCGCGGGGATCGGTGGTCGCCAGGACCTGCTCCGCCTCAAGCTTGCCCGTGAACACCGCGCTGCCCATCATGGACGGCTTGAACCGGCAGCCTTCCTCGTTGAACCAGTTAATTACCGCAATGTTGAACAGCGGCTCGTCACCGCCCGCGGCCAGCTGCTGCTGCAGCCGGATGGCCGCATGTGCCCCGGCGAGGACACCGTAAGCGCCGTCGTACCTGCCGCCCAGGGGCTGGGAATCGAGATGTGAACCCATCGCAATGTACGACGCCCCGGGAACCAGTTCCAGCAGGGCAAACTGGTTGCCCACTTCGTCATAGCGCACCTCGAACCCGTGGCCCTCGGCCAGCCCGCGGAACCAGTTCCTCGTTTGCCCGTCCGCGGGGGTTCCGGCCTGCCGGTCCACTCCTCCCCCGGCTGTGGCTCCGAAGGTGCTCATGGAGCGGAAGTCGGCGAGGAAGGCTTCGGCGTCGCCGCCGCGCAGGGACGGGGGCTGGGGTGCGGTGGTGGTCATTGGATAGCTCCTGTTGTCTGGGCCGCCGGTTCGATGCCCGGTGCTCGGGCGGCAAGCCTGTTGTAGGTGAATTCGCCGCCCACAAGGGTGGCGAGGACTTGGAGGGCTGAAATGTCCGGCGCATCCAGCGGTGAACCGGAGAGCACCGCAAAGTCCGCGAGCTTTCCACGGCGCAGGGTGCCTTTGTCCGCGGCCGTGCCGGTGGCCTGAGCCGCCCAGTCGGTATAGGTGCGCAGCGCTTCCTCGGGGGTCAGGCCTTCGCCGGCACCGCCCAGGATTTTTCCCTTTTCGGTTTTCCGGTCCACGCAGGACTGCAGGGCACGCAGGACGTTGTTGTCCGCCACCGGCAGATCCGAACTGCCCGCCACCAGGATTCCCGCGTCAACCAGGGACCGCCCGCGGTACAGCCAGCCCTCGCGCTCCGGCCCCACCATGGCGGCGAACTGGTCCCCGAGGGGACCAATGAACGCTGCCTGCGGGGTAACGGCAATGCCTGCGGCGGCGACGGCGGCCAACTGGTCAGGGCGGGCGATGCCAAAGTGTTCAATCCGGTTGGGCAGGGCGTTGCGACCGTAGCGTTCCTGGCACGCAACAATGATTTCGGTCGCCAGGTCAATTGCTGCGTCCCCGATCGCGTGCAGGGCGATGGGCCAGCCGGCCCGGTAGGCGGCGTCGACGCGTTCACGGTAGACATCGGGATCATCAAGCAGGTACCCGGTGTTATGCGGATGCCCGCAGTAGTCTTCGGTGACCGCCGCCGTCGCCCCCAGCAGCGAGCCGTCCATGAAGACCTTGACCGGCCCCAGGGATAACCGATCATCGCCAAAACCGGCCACCACCCCCAGGTCCAGCCCGCGGCCGGATCCGGTGCCGTGCATGTCGGTTTCATTGGCCTGCAGCGGCTGCAGGGAATCCAGTGCCGGCATCAGCTGAGCTCTGGCGTGCAAACGTCCCGCGGCGGCAGCCTGCTGATACGCCGCAACTTCCACCGGACTGTGGCCGATCCAGCCGCCGCCCACGCCGGCTTCGGTGAAACTGGTGATGCCGACGGCGGCATAGCGGGCGGTGGCTGCGTCCAGGGCTTTAACGATTTGTGTCACCGGATAGGGCAGCAGCAGGCCCTGCAGCAGCTGCTGGGCTGCTTCCTCCACGATTCCGTTGGGTGATCCGTCCTCCGCGCGGCGGACGGCGCCGCCGGTGGGATCCGCGAACCCCGGTTCAAAGACGCCCGCCAGCTGCAGCGTGGCGGTGTTGGTAATGGACAGGTGTCCGGAGACATGGCGCAGATACAGCGGCCGGCCGCCGGTGATCCGGTCCAGCCGGTCGATGTCGGGAAAGGCTCCGCCGTGATGCTTGTGGTTGAAACCCGTGCCGTTGATCCAGGCCCCGGGCGTGTCCGCGAGCCGCTGCACTTCGTTTTCCAGCAATGCGTACAGCTCATCGAGGCCGCGGGCCTGCTCCAGATCGATGGCGTCCAGCCCCAGGCCCCACCAGGTGGTGTGGCAGTGTGCATCAATGAACCCGGGTACCACGGTGGCTCCGTCAAGGTCGATGCTCCGTTCGGCGGTGCATCCCTCCAGCTCCTCGTCAAAGCCGGCAATCCGGCCGTTGAGCACCCCCACTGAACGGGCAGCTGGCCGCGCTTCCTCCAAGGTGACGATGTTCCCGCCGTGCAGGATGAGGTCAAGTTTCATCGGATTCCTTCCAGCGCCGCCGGTTCCGCACTGCGGCCGGGGACTGAGGCTGCGTCTCGTGCGAGGGTGTTTGCCGTGGCAGGAGCCATGGTGTCCGGATCTGTCAGCACATGCAGCAGCGCCAGGCGCCCGCTGTCCAGGGCCCGGTCCAGTGCCGGGCCGAACGCAGCGGTGTCCTCCACCCGCTCTCCGTGTCCGCCGAAGCTGCGGATCCAACCGGCAAAGTCCGGGTTGGCAAGCGCTGTGCCGGAGGGCCGCTCCGGGTACTTTTGGCGCTGATGTGCCACGATCGTGCCGTAGCCGCCGTTATCCACCACAATCACCAGCGGGGCTGCGCCCTGAGCTGCGGCGACCGCCAGTTCCTGGGCGTTCATGAAGAAGTCACCGTCACCGCAAACGGCAACCACCGGGCGTTCGGGGTGGATCAGCGATGCAGCCACCGCGGCAGGCACTGCCAGTCCCATGGCACCGTTGCGCGGTCCCACCAGGGATCCCGCGCCGTGGTGACTGAGGTAGCGGGCGCCCCAGATGGTGGCGTTCCCGGCTCCGTAAGTCAGGATCCGGTTCTCCGGCAGCCGCCCTTCCAGGAGGCCAAAGGCCACTGCCAGGTCGACGCCGGAGCCTCCGTCCGGCCGCGGTACGGCGTACCGCCGCTGATCAGCGGCGAGTGCTTCCATCCACGAACCGTCCCGATTTCCGCGGGCCGCCAAGGGGTCCGGCAGGGACCGGGTGAAGGCCGCGGGGGTCACGGTCAGATGCAGGTCGATGCGTCCGTCGTGGCCTGCCGCATCGGGATCGGGCAGTACCAGGACCGTTGGTTTTCCCGCCCCGCGCGTGTAGCCGTCGCTGAGGACGTCGGTGCGCGCGCAGCCAACAAAGAGCAGCAGGTCCGCCTCGTCCAGCCGTGCGGCCAGGGTATCGGCCCGCCCGTACCCCAGCCACCCGGCCCAGGCCGCAGAAGTGTGCGGCACGGCGTCGTAGGACCGGAAATCCGCAGCCACCGGAACCCGTACCGAGGCAGCCCACGCGGCCAGCTGCCCGCCGTCGTCGGCCGTCCAGCCTTCTCCGCCAACGATCAGCAGCGGACGCTCCGCACGAGCCAGCCGGTCCGTCAGCTCGTCAAGATCCGCTGCGCCGGGCTGCGCGGCGGCGGTTCTGCGGGGCGGCACGGTCCCCTGTCCGGCCGGACGCACGAGTACGTCCTCGGGCAGACCGATCACCACCGGCCCGGGCCGTCCGGAGGCGGCCAGGTGCATGGCTTCGGCGACGGTTTCCGCTGCCCGGCGTTCGTCGTCGAGCACCATCACTTTCTTGGCCGTGGTGGAGAACCAACCCTCCAGACTGAACTCCTGGAAGGCGCCCCGGCCGCGGTCTGCGTGCGGAATCAGTCCGACAAAAAGGACCAGTGCAGTGGCGTCCTGCCAGGCGGTGTGGACCGCGATCATGGCGTTGGCCGCTCCCGGCCCGCGGGTCACCATTGCCACCCCGGGTGCGCCGGTGAGCCGGGACTCCGCGAGCGCCATGAAACCGGCTCCGCCCTCCTGCCGGCAGACCACCGTCTGGATGGCTGAATCATGGAGCCCGTCCAAAACGTCCAGGAAGCTTTCACCGGGGACGGTGTAGATCCGCTCTACGCCGTGCTCTTCCAGCTGGCGGACAATGAGATGGCCTGCTGAGCGCTGTGCCACAAGATATTCCTTCCGGTTGACCTAGTGCTTGAAGCCGGGAAGGTCCACGCTCATGCGCGGGGCGATGGTTCCGGCGGCGGCAGTGAACAGGCTCAGCACCACCAGCATCGCTGCAGCCGGCCACCAGTGATCGGACGCCGCCGCCACCAGGCCGGTGGCCAGCAGCGGAATGAAGCCCGAGACCATGCCGGCGGTGTTCTGCGCGAAGCCGACGCCCGTATACCGGGTGCGGGCGGGGAAGAGCCCCGTCAGGATGGTGCCGTTTGCGGCGTACGGGAGGGACAGGGTGGCCACGGCCAGTGTCATGCCCAGGATCACCAGCACCGGCGTGCCGGAGGTGATGAGCAGGAAAGAGGGGATGGCTGCGACGGCGGATCCGAGGCCGCCGTAGAGGATCACCCGGCTGGAGCCGAAGCGCTCGCCGAGCCGGCCGCCCAGGATGAGCACGGGAATTTCCACCGCCGCGGCCACCATGCCGCCCAGCAGCATCAGCTGGGAGGAGTAGCCCAGGATGGACACCCCGTAGTAGACCACGAAGGCGGTCACCAAATAGAAGCCGCCGACGCCGAGCAATGCAGCGGCCATGCCTACGATGATCTGCTTCCAGGAGTCCTTCAGGGTGGTGCGGATGGGGGTCTTTTCCACCTGCCCGTGTTCAAGCAGCTCCGCAAACACGGGAGATTCCTCCAGCCGGCTGCGGATGTACACGGCGACAAGGAGCATCGGAATGGCGGCAAGGAAGGGAATGCGCCAGCCGAAGCTGTCAAAGTTTTCCTGCGAGAACAGGAGTGTCATCAGGAAGAATCCGCCGGAGGACAGGATGGTTCCGATGGGTGAACCAATCTGCGGGAACGCGGCGTAACGGGCACGGCGCTCCAGCGGCGCGTTTTCCACCACGATGGTCATGGCTCCGGACCATTCCCCGCCCACGAACAGGCCCTGGGCCACGCGCAGGAGCACCAGGAGGACCGGAGCTGCGATGCCGATGGCCGCATAGGTGGGCAGCGCACCGATCAGGCCCGTGACGACTCCGATGCCCACGATGGTGATCATGAGCGTCTTGCGCCGGCCGATCCGGTCCCCCATGGCGCCGAAGAACATTCCGCCCAGCGGGCGTGCCAGCAGGCCGACGCCGAACGTCGCGAACGAGGCCAGGGCTGCCGCCGTGGCGTTTTCATTGGTGAAGTATTGAACGTTGAAGATCAGCGCTGCAGCGGCGCTGAAGAGGAAAAAGTCGTACCACTCCATGGCGGTGCCGATCAGGGCTCCGACAGAAACCTTCATGGCCTCTTTGTCGGTGAGAGTACGGGTTGCCCCGGCCTCGAGGTTCAGTGGTTGTGTCATGCCTGCCTCCGCAGCTGCTGGTGCCAAACCGTTCAAACGGTCGTTCTGGACGGGAACGAAGCACCAGCATCTCAGGGCGCCCCGTATGACGCGTGCAACAAATTCAGTGGATTACGCCCCGTAAGATGTGCAAAAGCACAAAAACAGGGTGGTTTATCAAGTGGTAATCATGCAGAAACACGGATTTAACATCGAGGACTCCTCAGCTCGGTGGACCGCGCTCCTGGACGGACTCAGCGTGGAGCGGCTGACCGCGCTGTTCCTGGAGCGGGTACTGCAGCTGAATGACTACCACGACGGCGCGTTGCCGGCCAGCGAGATCCGCCGCACCGCCACCGTGTCCTTCAGCGCACTGATTGAAAGCCTGCGTCCTCGGGATGACAGCCCGCGCCTGGTGGCGGAGCGCCACGACATTGCCCTGGATGTGGGGGTCTCACGCGCCCGGGCAGGTGTTCCGGTGGAGTCGCTGATGACGGCGATACGCCTGGATTTCACCATCCTGTGGAGCGAGCTGATGAACCTGGCTGATGCCTCGGACGCCGAACTGCTGGTCCGGCGGGCCGAGACAGTCTGGGAAGTGGTGGATTCCTATGCCTCCCAGGCACAGGCCGCATACATTCTGGAGCGCCAGCGAATGGCACAGGAGGCAACGTCGCTGCGGCAGGGCTATGTTGCGGCACTGTTCGGGCCGGTCAGTGCGCCGCCGGAAATGCTCGCCCGCATTGCCCGGGGCCTGGGGGTGGGCGAAGACGCAATCCTGATGGTGGCGGCAGCCGCCGCGGACAACACCGCCGCCCTCCATCTGGCTGTGGCAGCGGCTTCACGGCGCGGCGCTGACCTGTTCACGCATCCCCTGCCGGACGGGCTGGTGGTGTTTTGGGTGTGCGACGAGCGGAGCGGAAGCGCCGTCCGGGACGCCGCCGAGCAGGTCCGCGGCATTCCGTGCGGTCTGGTGGAACGCGTGCACGGGCTGGCCGGCCTGCGGCTGGCCGCGCAGACGGCCCGGGCACTGGCGGCACTGGCCGGCCCCGGCGACCGGGGAGCCCTGACCATGCGCAACGCGTGGGCCCGCCTCGCGCGGCACCGGCTGGCGGAGACCGGCATTCCCATGGTCCCGGATGTGGACGCGGCCCTGCAGGGCTGCGGCCCGGTGGAGCGGGAGCGGCTGCAGGAGGCCGTGAGCACCTACTTGGCGACCGGCAGCATCGCCCGGTCCGCGGAGCAGTTGTTCTGCCACCGGAATACCCTGATGAACCGGCTGCGCCGCTTCACCGAGCTCACCGGCATTGATGTGATGGTGCCGGAGCAGGCGGCGCGCCTGGTGGTGGCCTGGTCCTAGGTTCCTAGGTTCCTAGGTTCCTGGATGCACTGACCGGGCCCGCCGCCGCTCCGTTCCCTTTTAGCGCCGGCGCCGCGCGGCCAGGCGTTCCAGCAGATCCTCCTCCGCATGTTCCCCGGGGGCGATCCCGCCGGGAATGCGCAGCAGGAAGAAGAGTCCCAGCGTCCACCACAGGCCAAAGAGCAGCCACGGGACGGCACCCAGCGCGGCCGGCATGCCGGGCAGGTACAGCGAGAGCAGTCCCAGACACAGCACCACCGCGGCGATGCCGATCAGCTGACCGCCGTTGCCCTTGCCGCCGATACGCAGCGGGCGGTCCATCTTCGGTTCGCGGCGGCGCAGGAGGACAAACACCAGCGAAACCAGCGCATAGGCAATCACAATGCTCGGTGACCCTGAATCAACCAGCCAGCCCAGCATGTTCTGCCCGAAGAACGGCGCCAGGACGGACAGTGCCCCGATGAACAGCAGCGCGTTGACCGGGGTGCGGTACTTGGGGTGCAGCTTGCCGAACCAGGCCGGCAGCATCCCCGCGCGCGCCATCGAATACATCAGCCGTGAGGCACCCAGCAGCAGGGAGTTCCACGAGGTCAGGATGCCTGCGATTCCGCCCGCGATGAGGATCTTGGCCATGATGTCGGAGCCAAACAGTTTGCCCATGGCGTCCGCCGTCGCAATGTCGGTGCCGGCGAGCTCCTGCGCGTTCATGGCGGAGGAGGTGGTGAGGATGGTGCCCACGTACCAGACGGTGGCCAGCGCGACGGCGATGACCACCAGGCGGCCGATCTGCCGTGCGGGGATATGGGTTTCCTCCGCGGACTGCGGAATGACGTCAAAGCCCACGAACATGAACGGAACCACCACCAGCACCGCGAAGAAGCCGCCCATTCCGCCGGTGAAGAAGGGCTCCATGTTGGCTGTCGATCCGCCGGTGAAGGAGCCAAAGACCAGCATCAGTCCGACAATGATCAGCAGCAGAACTACAAAGGTCTGTGCCACGCCGGCGTGCCTGACACCCAGAATATTCACTGCCGTAATGACGACGGCGGCCACCGCGCCCACCAGCGCCCAAGTCAGGTGCACGTGGTCCCCGGCAATCTCCCACAGCGGAACCGCGTTGAGGTTGGGGAACAGATAGGTGGCGGTCCGCGGCAGGGCCACGGCTTCGAAGGCCACAATCGTGATGTACCCGCCGGTAATCCCCCAGGACCCGATGAAGGACCACCGCGGTCCCATTCCGCGCAGCAGGTAGTTGTGCTCGCCGCCTGCCTTGGGCATGGCTGCCACGAGTTCGGCGTAGGTCAGGCCAACCACCGCCATGATCAGGCCGCCGGTGACCATGGCCAGGACCGCGCCCATGGTGCCGGCCGAGGTGATCCAGTCGCCGGTCAGGACCACCCAGCCGAAGCCGATCATGGCTCCGAAACCCAGGGCGAGAACGTCCCAGTTACCGAGGACCTTGAGGAGGGACGGCTCTGCGTCCCGCGTGGACTTCACTTCTGTTCTGCCCATTGATGTACCTATTCTGTGATTACCTCGGGTGGGTGTTGCGGTCAGGTGGTGATGCGGTGCCCGGCGCCGAACTGTCAGCCCGGATTTCCCCCGCGCAGATAGACGGTGGTGGTGTGGCTGAAGAATTCCTTCGCCGCGCCGCCCTGTTCCTTCGGTCCGTACCCGGACTTCCGTGCACCGCCGAAAGGCACGTGCGGATCGGCGCCGGCGGATTCCGAATTCACGTGCAGGATGCCAACGTCAAGGCTGTCCACGGCATCAAGCACGCGGGTGACATCCTGGGTAAAGACAGCGGCGCTGAGCCCGAATTCACTCTGGTTGGCCAGTTCAAAAGCCTGTCCGGCATCAGCAGCGCGGCGCACGCTCAGCACGGGGCCAAAGAACTCTTCCTGCCAAGCAGTGTTGGCTGCCCCGGCCACCGGATCGCCCGGCAGTTCCAGTACCGTCGGCGGAAGGAAGAACCCGCCGTCCGGGTCGGCGCGGCCCGGAGCCTTGCCCTGGTAGGCAAGTTCCGCTCCTTCGGCCAGGGCCGCCTCCACCCCGGCGCTCACGCTGTCCACAGCCGCTCCGTTAATCAGCGGCCCCATGTGGACTCCGTCGTCGGCGGGGTCACCGGTCACCCAGGCATCAAGGCGGGCGCGGAGCCGGTCCAGGAAATCATCGGCCACCACCCCGTCCACGATGAGGCGTGAGGTCGCGGTACATTTCTGGCCGGTGGAACGGAACGCTCCCAGCAGGACCTGCTCGGCTGCGAGATCCAGATCCGCATCCCGGAGCACGACGGCCGCGTTCTTGCCGCCCATCTCCGCCTGCACCGGAACGCCGCGCGCGGCACCGGCTGCGGCGAGGCGCCGTCCGATGCCGGTTGATCCGGTGAAGGTGAGACCGTCCAGCCGCGGGTGTTCCACCAGGGCGCTGCCCAGGCTCCCCGGTCCAATGACCAGGTTCAGTACACCCGCGGGGAGCCCCGCTTCCGCCAGGGCACCGGCCAGCCGCAACGCCAGCAGCGGCACGGTGCTGCCGGGTTTCCACACCACCGTGTTGCCGTACGCCAGCGCCGGGGCAATCTTCCAGGCCGGGATGGCGATCGGAAAGTTGAACGGTGTCACCACACCCACCACACCCAGCGGCTTGCGGACCACCAGGATCCGTTCGCCCCGGCGCGGGGAGGAGAAAACCTCCCCGGCGGACCGGTCCCCTTCGTTGCCGTAGTACCGCAGGATCTGTGCTGCGCGGAGCACTTCGCCCTGTGCCTCGGCTCGGGTTTTCCCTTCCTCCCGCGCCAGTTCCAGGCCGAGGCGCTCCTGGTCCCGTTCCAGGATGCCGGCGGCCCGGAGCAGAATTGCCCCGCGCTCATGCATCGGAGTGCCGGCCCAGGCACGCGCTGCCGCCGACGCAGCGGCCACCGCACGGTCCAGCTGCTCGGTGGAGGCCTGAGGGCCGTGTGCCACTGTTTCGCCGGGCCGGGCCGGGTTGACCGAAGTCAGGACGGAACCGGTGCCTTCTTCCCATGTTCCGTTGATGTAGTGCCGCAGTGCGGCGGCTGGTGCAGAGTGCGTCAAGGGAGCTCCTGGTGTGGGACGGCGGTGAGGCTGCGGACGGGATTCGCGGGCGGTTAGCGGAAGGCGGGGATGCCGGTGAGTTTCTGCCCCAGGATGAGGGTGTGCACTTCATCGGTGCCCTCGTACGTGCGCACCGATTCCAGGTTGTTGGCGTGGCGCAGCGGTGAGTATTCCAACGTGATGCCGTTGCCGCCGAGGATGGTCCTGGCTTCGCGGGCAATCGCAATGGCTTCGCGCACGTTGTTGAGCTTGCCCACTGAGATCTGGTGCGGCTGCAGGGTTCCGGCGTCCTTCAGCCGTCCCAGATGCAGGGCCAGGAGGAATCCCTTGTTGATTTCCAGGGCCATGTCTACCAGCTTTTGCTGGGTCAGCTGGTAGCCGGCCAGCGGCTTGTCGAACTGCAGCCGCTCCTTGGAATAGGCCAGGGCGGTTTCGAAGGAATCGCGTGCGGCGCCCATGGAGCCCCAGATGATGCCGTAGCGGGCTTCGTTCAGGCAGGAGAAGGGCCCGCGCAGTCCCTTGGCGCCGGGCAGGACCGCATCAGAAGGCAGGCGGAGGTCGGTCAGTTCAATCTCGCATTGGATGGAGGCACGCATCGAGAGCTTCGGTTCAATCGGCGTGGCGGCAAAGCCCGGCGTGTCAGTGGGCACAACGAAGCCGCGGACGCCGTCGTCGGTCTGCGCCCAGATGACGGCGACGGCGGCAACGTTGGCCAGTCCAATCCAGCGCTTGGTGCCGTTGAGCACCCAGTCGTCCCCGTCCCGGCGGGCGAAAGTCTTCATGGATGAGGGATCGGATCCGGCTGTCGGTTCGGTGAGCCCAAAGCAGCCGATGAGTTCGCCGGCTGCCATTCCCGGCAGCCACTGGGTTTTCTGCTCCTCGGAGCCCCATTTGGCGATGGCGCTCATCGCCAGTGACCCCTGCACGGAAACGAAGGTCCGCAGTCCGGAATCGCCGGCTTCCAGCTCTGCTCCGGCCAGCCCGTATTCGACCGCGGAACCGCCTGCGCAGCCGTAGCCGTGCAGGTGCATGCCCAGAAGACCGAGTTTGCCCATTTCCGGAACAATTTCGAGCGGGAAATGGGCGTCCTCGTACCAGCGCGCAATGTTCGGGCGGATCTGATCATTGACGAATCCGCGCACCCGTGCGCGCAGCTCCAGCTCCGCCGGGGTGAGCAGGGAGTCGAAGTTAATGAGGTCGGCGGGTTCCAAGGCTGCTTCGCCGGGTTCCTGGGCGGCAAGGGCGGTCATGATGCTCCATCTCTGTAGGGCGTTGCGGTTGTGCTGTGGGGCCGGCCCCTATCAACGGGCCGGGTGTGTCAGGAAATGCTGGCTGCGGGTGCGGCGGAGGATGCCGCCTGAAGGATGGCCGTGCGGAGAACATCCAGCCCGTCGCGCAGCAGTTCGTCGCCAATGACCAGCGGCGGCAGGAGGCGGATGACGTTTCCGTAGGTACCGCAGGTCAGGGTCAGGACACCTTGGGCGTGGCAGGCTGCGGACACAGCTGCGGCCAGGTCCGGCCGGGGCTGCAGGGTGTCAGGATCGGCAAACTCCAGGGCCAGCATGGCTCCCCGGCCGCGGAACTGGGCCACGACGCCGATCTCCTCCACCAGCGGTTCCAGCAGCTCACGGGCTGCAGCTTCAATGGACCGGGCGTTGGCCAGCAGGGTGCCGTCTTCGAATTCCTCAAAGACTGCCAGTGCGGCTTCGCAGGCCAGCGGGTTGCCGGCATAGGTGCCGCCGAGTCCGCCCGTATGCACGGCGTTCAAAAGTTCTGTCCGTCCGGTGACGGCGGACAGCGGCAGGCCTCCGGCCAGTGCCTTGGCACTGAGGGTGATGTCGCCGGCCACGCCCTCGTACTCGCTGGCATACAGCGTGCCGGTGCGGCCCATGCCGGCCTGGATTTCATCCATGACCAGGACAATCCCGTGCCGGTCGGCGATCTTCCGCAGTCCGGCCAGGAAACCGGGCGCCGGAACAATGAACCCGCCCTCGCCCTGGATCGGCTCGATGACCATGGCAGCGAAGGTTTCCGGGCCGCTTTCTGCCAGCGTTTGTTCAACGGAGGCCAGTGCAGCTGCAGCGTTCCCCGCCTCGGCACCGCTTGAAGGGCGCAGGGGGTTGGCCGAGGCTGCCCGGATAACCTCGCCGGGCAGCGGACCGAAGTTGAGCCGGTACGGGTTTACCTTGGCGGTCATGGCCATGGTGAGCAGGCTGCGCCCGTGGTAGGCCTCGTCGAAAACCAGCACGTTAGGCCGGCCGGTTGCCGCGCGGGCTATCTTGACGGCGTTCTCCACGGCTTCGGCGCCGGTGGAAAACAGGGCGGTGCGCTTGTCGAAATCCCCGGGGGTGTGTTCGTTGAGCCAGCGGCATACCTGGGTGAACGAGTCATATTCGGTAACCATGAAACAGGTGTGGGTGAACTTTTCCAGCTGCGCAGCCACCCGCTGCCGGACCCGCCGATTGGCGGCACCCACACTGGTCACCGCAATTCCGGAGGCAAAGTCGATGAACCGGTTGCCGTCCACGTCCTGGAGGATCCCGCCGTCGGCCCGGTCAATGAACACGGGCAATGTGACGCCGAAGCCGGCGCTGACGTGGGCCACGCGCTCCTGGTGCAGCGCCCGGGAACGGGGGCCCGGCACGTCGGTTGCCAGGTGCCTGGTCTGGGGAAGGGGTGCGGCTGCGGATTCAAAAGATGTCTCGGTCATGCGCACACGCTACGGAGCAATGCGACGTGCGTCATTGAACATTTGAGCCAATTTTGGCCGCGGTACTGGATGATTTGTCTATGGTCTCCCTCACTGAGCTCAGCAATGCCCTGGGCCCCCTCCTGGTCTTCCATTCCGGACGGCAGCAGCCTAGCCGCCAGCTCACCGGCGTCCATGTGTCCGAGCTGGAGGACCCCACGCCGTATCTGGAGGGCGGGGAACTGCTGCTCACCACCGGCATGCCGCTGGTGCGCAATGATGCCGCTGCCGGAGAGTACGTGGCGCGGCTTCGGGACAAGGGAATTTTGGCCCTTGGCCTGGGTTTGGGCCCGTGGCTCGAGGAGGTTCCTCTGCCGGTAGCCGAGGCTTGCGCAGCGGCGGGCGTTGAACTGCTGACCGTTCCCGACGGAGTGCCGTTCCAGAACATCTCGCGGGCGTACTGGCGGTTGTCCGCCCGGAGCAGCCAGGCCGACCTCATGAGCAGCCTGGGCACCCAGACAGCCCTCGCCCAGGCGGCGATGCGCCCGGACGCGACCACCGCCGTCGTCCGCGGCCTGGCGCAGGCACTGGGGGGCTGGGCCGCGTATCTGCCCGCCGATTCGGGGCCGTCAACCTTTTGGCCCGCCAGCGCCGAGGGGTACATTCCGCCGCTGCGCGCCGAGACCCTCCGGCTCAACCGGGCCGGAACACACTCTGCGGCCACTTTTGAAATCCACGGGCAGGCCGTTGTGGAGTATTCCATCGGCACCAGCGGACGCATCCACGGTTTCCTCGCCGTGGGCCCCGGACGCACGCTGACGGCGGCGGACCGCCAGGTGATCCTGACCGTCTGCACGCTGCTCGCGCTCAAGGCACGGCAGCGGGAGGTGGTTTCCGGCGCCACTGCGACGCTGGGCGCTGCCGTGGCCAAGCTCGTCCTTCACGGACATACGGAGGCGGCACGCATCCTCGCTGCAGACGTGGGCCTGCAGGAACTGCCCGGCCGGGTGCGCGTGCTGGGACTTACTGTCCGGGCCGGCGAGAACCCGGGACTGCTGATTCGGGCCGCTTCCGCTCTGGTTCCCGATGCCGGGCTGCCTCCCCTTCCGGACTATTCGGCCGCCTGCCTGCTGCGCCATGAGGAGGAATCAGCCCTGTACCTGGTGCTTCCGGCCCACGAAGTTCCGGCCGCGGGGCAGGAACCGGGGGCCGCGGCGCAGGAACCGGGGGCCGCGGCGTCCAGCCCTGCGGCGGCCCATCCGCACCTGGCCGGAGCCCTGAGCGAGCCGGTCCCGCTGGGGGAAGCGGCGTCGGTGATGCCGGCCGTCCGGCGGGCCCTGCGGCAGGCACCGCCCGGTTCGCTGGTGGGGACCGGAAGTGACAGCAATTCCCGGGCGCGTGAATGGGTGACCCTCCTGCAGGGCTACCCGCGGACGGACCTGGTGGGCACAGTGACCGAGTATCTGCGCCACCGCGGTCACTGGGAAAACGCCTCCCGCAGCCTGGGGGTGCACCGCAACTCGCTGCGGCACCGCATCAGCCTTGCTTCCTCGCTGCTGGGTGTGGACCTGGATGATCCCGATGTCTTTGCACCGTTGTGGATGGAGCTGCGGCACTACGAAAGGTGATCGGTTGGCTGCCTCTCGGCCTCTTCGCTGCGCAGCCAGGAGAGCACACTGTCCGTGTGCTCTCCCAGCCGGGGCGGGGCCTGGACGCGCGGGGCCAGCGGCGGCTCCCAGACGGCGGGGTGCCGCAGCTGCCGCCCGCTCACGGCGCCCGAGGCGTCCCGGACCTCGATGGTGGGTTCCAGCCCCAGCGATTCGGCGTAGGCAATGCCGTCATCGATGCCCGCGACACGGCCGGCCGGCACGCCGGCCCGCGTCAGCCGTTCCTGCCATTGGGCTGCCGGAGCCGCCGCCAGCAGCTCTTCCAGCAGCGGCACCAGCGCCTCGCGGTGTTGCACACGGGCACTGTTCGCTGCAAAGCGCCCGTCGGCGGCCAGGTCCGGCGCTCCCAGCTCCCGGGCGAGGCGGCGAAACTGTGCGTCATTGCCGCAGGCGACGGCAAGCGGTCCGTCAGCGCATTCAAGGAGTTGATACGGCACGATCGACGGGTGGGCGTTGCCCATTCTGGCAGGCACCGCTCCGCCCCCCAGGAAGGCCTGCCCCTGATTGGCCAGGGCTCCCTGCAGGCTGGAGAGCAGATTCAGCTGGACGTGGCTGCCGCGCCCGGTCGCGCGGCGGGCCTGGAGGGCGGCCAGTACGGCAATGGTGGCGTCCTTGGCCGTCAGCACGTCCACCAGCGCGACGCCGGCCTTGTACGGAGCGCCGTCGGCTTCCCCCGTGATGCTCATCAGCCCGCCAAGGGCCTGGACGATGAAGTCATATCCGGGAATGTCCCTGCCGCCGGTTGTTCCGAAGCCGGAGATGGAGGCATACACCAGCCCGGGATTCGCGGTGCTGAGTTCGGCGTACCCCAGGCCCAGCCGGTCCAGTCCGCCGGGCTTGAAGTTCTCCACCAGCACGTCCGCACGCAGTGCCAATTCCCGCGCCGCCTGCAGATCGTCAGGGTCGCTGAGGTCCAGGCAGACGGACTCCTTGTTCCGGTTCACCGATTCAAAATACGTTGAACCTGTTTCCGACCAGGGCGGCCCCCAGCTGCGGGTGTCATCACCGGCTCCCGGGCGTTCCACCTTCACCACCCGGGCGCCCAGGTCCGCCAGCGTCATGGTGCACAGCGGGCCTGCCAGCACGCGGGAGAAATCTGCAACCAGGATCCCGTCAAGCGGCCGCTGGCCCGCGGCGTCCGCTGCGCAGCCTGCCGCTGATCCATCCGTTCCGGCCGGTCCGTCCGGCGATGCTGATTTCACCATGTGTATGCTCCCCTGTTCCCCGGCGGACTTTCTTTCAGGGAAATTCCCCCTGTGTCACTCGTCACGCCGGACGATGCATCCAGCTTAGACACGGGCCGGATCGGAGATTTGGACGAATTGTCCTGCCGCAGGGCGCTCTGCACACCGGAGGCAGCATGCGGGCCCAACTGGACAGGGATTGTGCGCGGCAAGTGGGCAACCGGCAGGAAAAAGAAAAAACCCCCGGAAAACCGGGGGTTTTAGTCTGTAGCGGTGGGGAGGCTCGATCTCCCGACCTCACGATTATGAGTCGTGCGCTCTAACCAACTGAGCTACACCGCCACTAAATGAGTGAAGCCCGCGTCCCTAAATTGGCCTCTGCAAAAACAAACAGCCTTAGCAACACGGGCCCTCCCATTGAGAGCCCCGACCGGGAATCGATCCCGGGACCTCCATCTTACCAAGATGGCGCTCTACCACTGAGCTATCGGGGCAACGAGTAAATACTTTACCAGTAGTTTTCGAGAACATGAAATCGGGCAAAAACCGCACAGATAAAGTGATCCGGGCCACTCTGAGCTGCGGGGAAATCTGCAGCTTCCCGAGCCCGCCGCTCCGCCTGGAAGGGGTGCCCCAAAGCAGGGTTTTCCGCCGATAGTCAGTATGCTTATGGGACGAGAAAGTAGGCATAGTGACAGATTCACCGCAGCACCCGGACGGTGCCCTGTTGGGCGGTCGCTACCGTTTGGAGCAACAAATCGGTGCCGGCTCCATGGGCACAGTTTACCGCGCCCGGGATGGATTCCTGGGCCGCGACGTAGCCGTGAAGGTGGTCCGGACTTCGGCTGCCACGGCAGAAGAACAACAGCAGGCCGACGCCGAGGCGAAGATCCTGGCACGGCTGAACCACCACAGCCTGGTGACTCTGCTCGACGCCGGAACACATCTCGCTGCTCCCGGTATCCAGCAGGTGTACCTGGTGATGGAACTGGTGGACGGTGCGGATCTGCGGCTGCGGCTCCAGGACGGACCGCTGGCTCCCCGCAAGGTGGCCCAGCTGGGCTATGACCTCGCGGTGGGTCTGGATTACATGCATGGCGCCCACGTGGTGCACCGGGACGTCAAACCGGCCAACATCATGCTCTTTGACTACCGCGGTGACGACGCCCGCCTCCGCGCCAAGCTCACCGATTTCGGCGTGGCCTTGATTGCCCGGGAGCCGCAGCCGCAGAACGGAACCTTCACTGGCACCGCTGCGTACATGAGCCCGGAGCAGGCCCGCGGCGAGGCGGTGGGAACGGAATCAGACATCTACTCGCTGGGCCTGGTGCTCCTGCAGTGCCTCACCGGCGTACCTGCTTACCCGGGGCCAGCCCTGGAGAGTGCTGTGGCACGCCTCCTGCGCACCCCTGCCATCCCCGAGGACCTCGAGGATGGGTTCCGGAGCCTGCTGACCGCCATGACGGCTCTGGAGCCCCGTGACCGCCCCTCCGCCCATGAGGCTTCCCTCGCCCTGTATGAGCTTGCGGTTGCACCCCGCGCCCGCCACCGGATGAGCCTGCCGCTGATTCCGGCCGACGAAGCCGAGCGCATCGCAGCTGTGCGGCGCTACAACCTGCTGGACACTCCCCCGGACGGTGCCTTTGACCGCATCACGGCCCTGGCTGCACGGCTGTTCTCCGTGCCGGTGGCGATAGTGAGTGTGGTGGACACGGACCGGATCTGGTTCAAGTCCCACCACGGAACGGACGTCAAGCAGATCGGCCGGGACCCGGGACTGTGCGCCTCGGCAATCCTGCAGGACGACGCCTGGGTGGTGTCCGACGCGCGGGTTGATCCGCGGACTCTGGCCAACCCCCTGGTGGCCGGCGAGTTTGGGATGCAGTTCTACGCCGGGGTGCCGCTGCAGACCCGCGACGGCTACAGCCTGGGCACCCTGTGCGTCTTGGACCGGGAGCCCCGGGAATTCACGGAAAACGATGTTCAGACTCTCGAGGATCTGGCCGCCATCGTCATGAATGACTTGGAACTGCGGCTGGAGAGCCAGCGCACACTGGTCTCCTGAACTGCATGACCGGGCCATGACGCACCGGGCTCCCCGGACTCCCAAGAGACTTCCACACGCAGAAAAGGAAAGGCACCTCCGATAATTCGGAGGTGCCTTTCCTGTGCGTCAGTAACTTATCTCAGAGCGGCCGCGCCTCTCGGCGCTGCCCCTCCTAAAAGCCCGGTGCTTAGTCGCGGAAACGCGGTGCGCGGGTACCGGCCGGCTTGAAGCCGCCGCGGTCGCCGTCACGCTTCTTGAAGCCGCCGCGGTCGCTGCCGCTGCGGTCACCGAAGCTGCGCTCGCCGTCGCGCTTCTTGAAATCCTTCTTGAAGCCGCCGCGGTCGCCGCGGTCATTGAAGCCGCCGCTTTCGCGTTCGCGGGCCGGCTTGCGGCCGTTGTCCAGCTCGAGGTGGATCAGCTCGCCGCCGATCCGGGTGCGGGACAGAGCGCGCAGCTGGTCCTGGCTGAGGTCAGCCGGGAGCTCAACGAGCGTGTGGTCGGCGCGGATGTCAATGCCGCCGATCTGTGCGGAGGACAGTCCGCCTTCGTTGGCAATGGCGCCAACGATGGAGCCGGGCATGACGCGCTGGCGGCGGCCGACGGCGATGCGGTACGTTGCATTGCCTTCGGTCAGCGGGCGTGTCGGGCCGCGGGATCCGTTGCCGTCGTTGCGGCCTTCGGAGCGCTCGCGCTGGCGGGCCGGAGCCTGGGGAATTTCTTCCATCAGCAGCGGGCGGCCGCCCTGTGCCATGACGGCCAGTGCAGCGGCAACTTCCTCGGCGGTGACGTCGTGGTCAGCAAGGTAGGTCGTGACCAGGTCGCGGAACACCGAAACGTCTTCGGACGCCAGGGTTTCGGTGATCTGCTCGGAGAACTTCGCCAGGCGCTTGTTGTTCACAATGTCGATGCTCGGAAGCTGCATGTGCTCAACGGGCTGGCGGGTGGCCTTTTCGATGGCCCGCAGCAGGTACTTCTCGCGCGGGGTCATGAAGAGGATCGCGTCGCCGGTGCGTCCTGCACGGCCGGTGCGGCCGATGCGGTGGACGTAGGACTCCGTGTCGTGCGGAATGTCGTAGTTGATGACATGGCTGATGCGCTCAACGTCAAGGCCGCGGGCGGCGACGTCGGTGGCAACCAGGATGTCGATCTTGCCGCTGCGCAGGGCCTCGACGGTGCGCTCGCGCTGCTGCTGCGGGATGTCACCGTTGATTGCTGCGGCCAGGTAACCGCGGGCCTTGAGCTTGTCAGCCAGGTCCTCGGTGGCCATCTTGGTGCGGACGAAGGCGATAACGCCGTCGTAGTCTTCGCTTTCCAGGATGCGGGTCATGGCGTCCAGCTTGTGCGGGCCCATGACCTGCACGTAGCGCTGGCGGGTGTTCGCACCGGTGGTCGTCTTGGACTTGACCGTGATTTCCGCCGGGTTGTTCAGGTACTTCTTGGCGATCTTGCGGATGGCGCCGGGCATGGTGGCGGAGAACAGTGCCACCTGCTTGTCGGCGGGCGTGGTCGCCAGGATCTGCTCGACGTCTTCGGCGAAGCCCATGCGGAGCATTTCGTCGGCCTCATCCAGAACCAGGTACTGCAGGTTGGACAGGTCCAGGGAACCCTTGGAGATGTGGTCGATGACGCGTCCCGGGGTACCGACAACAACCTGGGCGCCGCGGCGCAGGCCGGCCAGCTGGGGGCCGTAAGCGGAGCCGCCGTAGACGGGCAGGACGGTGAAGTTGTCCATGTGCTTGGCGTAGGAAGCGAAGGCTTCAGCGGACTGGAGGGCCAGTTCGCGGGTCGGTGCCAGCACCAGGATCTGGGTGTCCTTGGTGGCGGGCAGGCCGGCCATCAGGGACAGGGCGGGAACAGCAAACGCGGCAGTCTTGCCGGTACCGGTCTGCGCCAGGCCGACGACGTCGCGGCCTTCAAGCAGGAGGGGAATGGTGGCTGCCTGGATGGGGGACGGCTTTTCGTAGCCGACGTCAACCAGGGCCTGCAGAACGCGGGCATCAAGACCGAAATCGGTGAAGAGAACCTGGTTCTCTTCAGCTGCTTCGGGAGCGGCGGTTGCTGCGGTGTCAGTGTTTTCTACAGTGTCAAGCAAAAGAAATAATCCTCATTCATTGGGACCGCGCGGCCAATATCGGCCGCAGGACGTAAGTCCGGCGCTGTTGCAATCCCATGGCAGGACTTTCCGTCACAGCTGTAGGCCAATTTCACTGGATTGTGAGGCGTGGCCGGTGTGACGATTTCTTTGCCGGCGCTCCCAAAAAGATGAATCTGCCCGCATTCGAAAACGCGAGCCCCAACACAACGTACCTAACGGTCAGAAACCGTAGGAAAATAAGGGAATACCGGAGTGGGGGATGTTTCAAGTGTACGGCATGCCGGGGGTGGCCCGTCCACAGTTGCCGGTGAGCTTGGGCACACGGCTCATCATCAGCTGTTTTGGCCGGTCTTCCGGCTCTCGATTTTGCTGGTTTGCCGGCGTTTTCGGGAGTTCGCTTGATCTTTTGGATTTATCGGGCGGCGGCCGCGGTTTCCCGGGACTGCCGTGATTCCAGGGTGCGCAGGACCTTCTTGATTTCCGGGGACAGCACCAGTCCACCTTTAGCCTCCGCGTCGGCCAGCAGCCCGGCCTGTGCCGGACTGAGCCCGCGGAAAACATCGCCGGAGGTCACCCCGTGTTCCGGACGCCGGATAACAGTCACCGGGTCTCCTGCGCTGATGGTCCCGTTGCGGACAACGCGCAAATAGGTTCCCACCCGGCCGGCCGCAGCGAACCGCTTCACCCAGCCGGGCTGCTCCATCCGCTGGGCAAAATTCCGGCACGGTGTGCGGGGGCAGGTCACTTCCAGGATGGTCCGGTCCCCGATCTGCCAGCGCTCACCGATCACGGCCTCGGATACCGGAAGGCCCGCAATCCGCAGGTTTTCCCCGAAAAGGCCCGGAGGAATGTCCGTACCCAGTTCGCTTGCCCAGTAGTCGGCGTCGTCCTGCGAATAGGCGTAAACGGCCTTGGATTCCCCGCCGTGGTGCTTGCGGCTGGCCTGGATGTCCCCGCTCAAACCGAGACCGTGAACCTTCACGGGCCCGACGACGGGACGCTTGTCGATTGCCGTCACGCCGGTGGAATCGGTGGTGGGCAGCAGTTCGTGGACGCGGCACACGGCCAGCAGGGTTCCCGGGGTCATGCCGATGATTCTACGAGGCTGGTTTGTGTTCCGCACGGCTTTCACCGTCGACGGACAGCTGCCTGACTTACGGCTGAACGTTCTTCACGGGAGCCAGCGGGATTTGTTCCGAAACGGACTGTTTCCACCAACGCTGCGGGCGGCTCTTCCACAGCGCGACGAGCCACCAGGCCATCAGGCCCACTCCCCAGAAGACACCGGCGCTGGAGGCCATGAGCCATGCCTCGGGTATTTGGGAATCAAGGTTTGGTGCCCCCATGAGCCAGCCAATGGCCTTGGGCGAGAGCAGGAAAACCACAAAGGACGAGACCAGCAGGACCATGCCCCAGCGGCGCACCCCTGTTCCCTGCTGTGTAAAGTCCGCAATGTTCCGCCAGAGGACCGGGATGAAGAGGGCCACCCACACCCAGTGGTGGGACCAGGAGACCGGTGAGATCAGCAGCATGAGGAGCGCGGTTGCAGCCAGGGCAGTGAGCAGGTCTCCGCGGTTGCCGGCGAGCCGGATGATCACGGCCGCCGCAGCAATCATCAGCAGCGACAGCAGCAGCCAGGGCAGGTCCACGGGGAAATCCGGTCCGGTGAAATGCAGGATGGCGCCCTTGATACCCAGGTTGTCCACATATCCGGCCCCGCCAATCCGGGAGGTGTCGGGCAGCAGCTCGGCCCAATAGGTGCGTGATTCCCGTGGCAGGATCAAGAAGCCGAGCCCAAAGGTGGCCAGGAAGCCAAAGGTCATGTTGCGCAGTCCGCGCCAGTCTCCGCGCGCCAGGTAATACAGGCCGAACACCAGCGGCGTGAGCTTCAAGCCGGCGGCGACGCCGGTCAGCAGTCCGGTGGGCCAGGTGTCCCGCTTAATCAGGAAGTCCGCCATGATCAGCCCGAACAGCAGAATGTTGATTTGCCCGAACGCCAGGGTTTCCCGCCAGGGTCCCAGCAGGATCACGAAACCAATGCCGGCCAGGGCCAGCGGACGCAGCCACTGGTGCTTGAGGACGGCGCGCACTCCCGGCTGCCGGAAGGCGTAGGCAACACCCAACACGGCAGTGGCTGCGGCGATCAGCAGCGAGATGCCGGTGAAAATGTTGAGTCCCAGGCTCTGCCCGAACGGCGCCAGAACGGCGAACAGGAGCGCTGAAAAAGGCGGATACGTGAACAGGAGGCTGCTGCCCTCGCGGTACCGCAGTTCCTTGGTGTAGAGCTCGCCTCCGGCGTCGATCACGCTCTGTCCACCGGTCAGGTACACGCTGAAATCCAGCCCGTGCCGGGGGCTAATCACAAAGGCTGCAGTGATCATGAGTGCCGCAGCGAACAGCGCCGCCAGAGTTACTGCCAGCCGGGCCATTCCGGATCGGGTCTTCAGGCCCATGATTCTCCCTGCACTACAGCCAACTGAGATATTAACGCTCGCAAGTCTACCGGGGGCCGCGCATCGGTGAACTGTCCGGGGCACAGGATAGGCTGGGCGCAGTCAATCCATCATTGGAAGGTTGCTCATGTCCGCACCGCTTTTGGCCATCGTTAATGCCCGAGTTGTTCCCGTCACTGCGCCGCCGTTCGACGGCACGGTGGTGCTGGAAGACGGCAGGATTCGGGAGCTTGGCCCGGACGTCACCGTTCCGGAGGGAGCGCAGGTCATCGACGCCGGCGGCCAGTGGCTGCTGCCGGGCCTGGTCGACGCGCACACCCACCTCGGCGTGCATGAAGAGGGCGAAGGCTGGGCCGGCAACGACACGAATGAAATGACGGACCCTGTGATGGCCGGGGTCCGCGCCATCGACGGCGTCAACCCGCACGATCTGGGTTTCGATGATGCGCTCGCCGGAGGGGTCACCGCAGTGAACATCAACCCCGGTTCCGGCAACCCCATCGGCGGTCTGGCCGTGGCCCTGCACACACACGGGCGGTACGTGGAGGAAATGGTCCTCCGCTCCCCCAGCGGCCTGAAATCCGCCCTCGGCGAGAATCCCAAGCGCGTGTACAGCGACAAGAAGCAGACCCCGTCCACCCGGCTGGGCACGGCGCTGGTGATCCGCAAGGCGTTCATGGATGCGCAGAACCACATGGGAAAGAACGACGACGACGACCGCGACCCCCAGCTCGAAGCCCTCGCCATGGTGCTGCGCCGGGAAATCCCGTGGCGCCAGCACGCCCACCGCGCCGACGACATTGGCACGGCCCTGCGGCTGGCCGACGAGTTCGGGTATGACCTGGTCCTGGACCACGGCACCGAGGCCCACCTGCTGGCAGACGTACTGGCCGAGCGCGGGGTGCCGGTGCTGATCGGCCCCCTGTTTACTACCCGTTCCAAGGTGGAGCTGCGCCAGCGGAGCATGGAAAACCCGGGCAAGCTGGCCGCAGCGGGCGTGGAAATCTCCATCATCACCGACCATCCGGTGGTGCCGATCAACTTCCTGATCTATCAGGCGGCCCTGGCGGTGAAGGAAGGACTGGATCCCGAGACAGCCCTGCGTTCGGTCACCATCAATCCCGCCAAGGTCCTGGGCCTGGCAGACCGCATCGGTTCGCTTGAGCCGGGCAAGGACGCCGACGTTGTGCTCTGGAGCGGAGATCCGCTCGATGTCATGCAGCGGGCGCTGACCGTGTGGATCGGCGGACGCGAGGTCTACCGCTATGACACCCAGACCCGGACGCCCGTGGTGGCAGGCCGCCAGTGACCGGACCCGCAGACCGCAGCCCCGTGACGAACAGTCCCCGCACTCCTCTGCCCAAGATCATCCGGGCCGCTTTCGGAGCCTGGCTGGCGGCGGCCGTCCTCGTAGCCGTGGCCGGGATTTCCTTCATCACGTCAGCGCAGACCCAGCACCGCGACGGCGCCGCACTCACCAGTTTGGGGCTGGTGACCCTGGCTGTTGCGGTGGTGATGGGGTTTTATGCGCTGCGCCTGCGGACCGGGAAACGCAGCGCACGCGAGACACTCACCACCGTGGGCATGATTCTCGGGATACCGCTGCTGTTCCGCGGTCCGGCGCTGATCGCCCTCGGCGCCGTCCTGCTGCTGTGTGTGCTGCTGCTGTGGCTGCCGCAAAGCAGCAGGTTCTTCCAGGAACGAGATCCCAAGGCCCGCCGCCGGCTCCTGGGCCGGCGGCGGCCCTAAGGCTGCAGGTTTCCTACAACTGGTCCAGTGCCTGCTGCAGATCCGCGATCAGGTCTTCGAGATCCTCGATGCCCACGGAAAGCCGCAGCAGGTTCTCCGGAACGGCAAGCTCGGTGCCCTTGACTGATGCGTGCGTCATTTCCGACGGATAATTCATCAGCGACTCGACCCCGCCCAGCGACTCCGCCAGTGTGAACACGCGGGTGGATTCGGCCACCTTCCTGGCCGCGGCCTCGCCGCCCTTGAAGGACACTGAGACCATTCCGCCGAAGTCCTTCATCTGGGCCTTGGCCAGGTCGTGTCCGGGGTGGTCTTCCAGCCCCGGATAGAGCACGTTTTCCACGGCGGGCTGGTCCCGCAGCCACTTGGCGACCGCCATGGCGTTGGACGAATGCCGGTCCATCCGCACGCCCAGGGTCTTCAGTCCGCGCGTGGTCAGCCAGGCTTCCATCGGAGCGGACACCGCGCCGACCGCAAACTGGATGAAGCCGATCTTCTCGGCGGCGGCGTCGTCGTTCAGGATGACCGCGCCGCCAACGGCGTCGGAATGCCCGCCGATGTACTTGGTCGTGGAGTGCACCACCATGTCCGCGCCCAGTGCCAGCGGCTGCTGAAGGTACGGGGAAGCGAAGGTGTTGTCGACAACCAGCCAGGCCCCGGCGTCGTGCGCGGCCTGGGCGACGGCGGCAATGTCGGAAATCTTCATCATGGGGTTCGACGGCGTTTCCAGCCACACCATTTTGGTGTTGCCGGCGGCGATGGCCCGGGTGAGGGCGCCGACGTCGGACATGTCCACCGCAGCGTTGGTGATGCCCCACGCGGAGAGAACCTTGTTGATCAATCGGTAGGTGCCGCCATATGCGTCGTTGCCGAGCACAATGTGGTCCCCGGGGGCCAGGAGGGCGCGGATCAGGGCGTCCTCCGCGGCCAGCCCGGAGCTGAAGGAGTACGCGTGGGCCCCGCCCTCCAGCGCGGCCAGCTGGTCCTGCAGCGCATCGCGGGTGGGGTTGGTGCCGCGGCCGTATTCGTAGCCGTTGCGCAATCCGCCAATGCCGTCCTGGGCGTAGGTGGTGCTTTGGTATAGCGGCGGAATGACCGCACCGGTGGTGGGGTCCGGGGTCTGGCCCGCGTGGATGGCGCGGGTGTTGAAGCCTTCGCTCATGGTTTGCTCCCTTGCTTCAGGATGGATGTCGGTTAGACGCTCATGTAGGACAGCAGGTCATGCCGCGTGAGTATTCCCACCGGCGCGCCCTCTGAGGTGACCATGACGGCGTCGTTCTCCTGCAGTTTTTCCTTGGCGGCAGCCACAGAGTCCCCGGCGCCGACCATTGCCAGCTGCGGTCCCATGTGGTCCCTGATGCTGTCAGTGGGCTTGGCCTCGCCGCGGAACAGCTTCTCCGTCAGCGAGCGCTCGTCCACTGATCCGAGGACCTCGCCGATGCGCACCGGCGGTTCCTGCGACAGGACCGGAATGCACGAGACACCGTACTCATTCAGGATGTTGATCACGTCCAGGACCGTCTCGTTGGGATGGGTGTGCACCAGGTCCGGCAGCGCGGCGTCCTTGGTGGCCAGGACGTCGCGGACGGCGGCTTCCTGCTCGGTTCCGTGCAGGAAACCGTAGGAGCGCATCCACTCATCGTTGAAGATCTTGCCCATGTAGCCGCGGCCGCTGTCCGGCAGCACCACCACCACCACGTCGTCGGGGCCCAGATCGCGGGCAGCGCGCAGGGCCGCCACTACTGCCATGCCGGAGGAGCCGCCTACCAGCAGGCCTTCCTCCCGGGCGAGCCGGCGGGTCATGGCGAAGGACTCCGCATCGTTCACGGGAATCACCTCGTCCGGAACGGACGGGTCATAGTTGCCCGGCCACATGTCCTCGCCTACGCCCTCCACGAAATAGGGACGCCCCGTGCCGCCGGAGTACACCGACCCCTCCGGATCGGCGGCAATGATGCGCACCGGGCCAGTTGGGCGGTCGGCGGAGATGTCCTTGAGGTAGCGGCCGGTGCCCGTGATGGTGCCGCCCGTGCCGGCGCCGGCCACGAAGTGGGTCACCGTGCCGTCGGTGTCCGCCCAGATCTCCGGGCCCGTTGACTCATAGTGGCTTTCCGGGGCGGAGGGGTTAGAGAACTGGTCCGGCTTGTAGGCGCCGGGGATTTCCCGGACCAGGCGGTCGGAGACTCCGTAATAGGAGTCGGGGCTGTCGGGTGCGACGGCGGTGGGTGTCACCACCACTTCGGCGCCATACGCGCGAAGCACATCGCGTTTCTCCACCCCCACCTTGTCCGGCGTGACGAAGATGCAGCGGTAACCCTTTTGCTGTGCCACCAGTGCCAGGCCGACGCCGGTGTTTCCGCTGGTGGGCTCGATGATGGTGCCGCCGGGCTTCAGCTTGCCCTCCCGTTCAGCGGCCTCGATCATCCGGACCGCGATGCGGTCTTTGATGGATCCGCCCGGGTTCAGGTATTCCAGCTTCACGAGCACCGTGGCCGCGATGCCGTCGGTAACGTGGTGCAGCTTCACCAGCGGGGTCTTGCCGATCAGGTCCAGGACAGTATCTGCAAACTTCATGTGCAACACGTTACTTGTTCGGTTCCACGGGTCCAGCTTTCCCCGGAACCCGGCGTAGCAAAAGCCACACCGCCCGGCCCCCTCCCCGGCCCTGAGCTGACAGAGGTGCGTGCAACCATGGAGATATGTCCTTCTCCGTACCGGTGTCCGCCGCTGGGGGACCCGGCGCCTGCACCGGAGCCGGGCCGCTTTCCATCCTCTGGGAGTCGGACCGGCCGTTGAGCCTGGCCCAGACGCTGGGCATTCTGGCCCACGGCCGAAAAGATCCGTCTGTGCGGATTGGCCCCGGGGTTGCGTGGCTGGCGTTTTCGACGCCGGAGGGGAACGCAACGCTGGCACTCAGCGAGCAGCCCGCACCGGCACCGGGCGCCCGTGTGCTGGTCCGGGCCTGGGGGCCGGGCGCCGAGGCGGCGCTGGCTGGCGTTCCGGCTCTGCTCGGGGAACGTGATGACTGGACGGCCTTTGATGACCCCGACTTCGCCGCTTCCCTCCCCGCCGCAGTGGCGGAAACCCGGCGCCGGAACCCCGGACTGCGGCTGCCCAGCACCGGCCGGATGCTGGACAGCATTGTTCCCGTCATCCTGGAACAGAGGGTCACCGCCATGGAGGCCTATTACGCGTGGCGGTATCTGCTGACCAAATACGGTGCCGATGCTCCGGGCCCGGCACCCGCCGGCTTGAAAGTGCCGCCCGGTGCCGAAACCTGGCGCCGGGTTCCGAGCTGGGAGTGGCACCGTGCCCGGGTGGATTTCCACCGGTCCGGCACCGTTCTGCGGGCCTGCGGAGCTGCCTCCGGTCTGGAACGGCTGTCCGGAGTTCCGCTCGGCACGGACCTGACGGAACGGTTGTGTTCGCTTCCCGGCATCGGCCCCTGGAGCGCTGCGGAGATCACCCAGCGCACGCACGGCGCTCCGGACTCAGTCTCCGTGGGTGACTACCACCTGGCAGCGTTCGTGGGTGAAGCGCTGACCGGGCGCAGGACGGACGACGCCGGGATGCTGGAGCTGCTGGAGCCCTGGCGGGGCCACCGGCAGCGGCTCGTGCGGCTGCTGGTGCTGAGCGGCTTCCGGAAGCAGGCCTTCGGGCCGCGGCTGGCCCCGGAGGACCACCGCGGCCGTTAGGGCACGGATTTCTCTGCGTTCGGCGCCGGAACCTTCGTAACCGGGACCAGCTGTTCCATCACTTCCTCGCGCATCTGCACCTTTCGGATCTTTCCCGACACCGTCATGGGAAAGCTGCTCCTCACCTGCACATAGCGCGGAATCTTGTAGTGGGCCAGCCGCCCCCGGCAGAACTCGGCAATGGACGCGGCGTCTGGAACAGGAGCGCCGGGAAGCGCAATGATGCAGGCCATAAGTTCCTCCCCGTAGCGCTCATCCGGGATACCGATGACCTGGACATCGGAGATGGAGGGATGAGAGTAGAGGAACTCCTCGATCTCGCGCGGATAGATATTCTCTCCCCCGCGAATGACCATGTCCTTGATCCGCCCCTCAATGCTGACGTAGCCCTCCTCATCCATCCGGGCCAGGTCACCGGTGTGCATCCATCCCTCGGAATCGACCGCCTCGGCTGTCTTCTCCGGTTCATTCCAGTACCCGGCCATCACGCTGTAGCCGCGGGTACACAGCTCGCCGATTTCCCCGACCGGCACTGCCTGTCCGGTTCCGGGATCCACCACTTGGTTCTCCAGATGGGGCATGGTCCGTCCCACGGTCCGGGTCCGGCGCTCCAGCGAATCCCCGCGGCGGGTCATAGTGGATACCGGGGAGGTTTCCGTCATTCCGTAGCAAATGGCCACTTCCGCCATGTTCATGTCCCGGATGACGCGCTTCATGATTTCCTCCGGGCACGGAGACCCGGCCATCACCCCGGTGCGCAGGGTGGAGAGGTCATATCGGTCAAAGTCTTCCAGTCCCAGTTCGGCGATAAACATGGTAGGAACCCCGTACAGGGAGGTGGCCTGCAGGCTCTGGACAGCCTCCAGAGCCACAGCGGCATCGAACGTTCGGGACGGAATGATGGTGGCGGCGCCGTGGGACAGAGCGGCCAGGTTTCCAATGACCATGCCAAAGCAGTGGTAGAACGGCACCGGAAGCACCACTCGGTCCTTTTCGGTGTAGCCCAGGAGCTCTCCGATGAAGTATCCGTTGTTCAGGATGTTGGAGTGCGTCAGCGTGGCACCCTTGGGGAACCCCGTGGTGCCGGACGTGTACTGGATATTGATGGGATCCCCGGGCCGCAGGGTGGCCATCCGCTCTTTAACTGCGTCGGCCCCGGCCGGAGCTGGCGCGTCTGCAGCAGCCCGGCGGCCGTCCGTTGCAAGGGCGGCGAAGCCGTCGGCCCCCTCCCCGGCCAGGAAAATGAGTTCGAGGGAGCCGGCCTGCTGCTGTGCCTCACGGGCCATGACCTCGTAATCGCTGCGGGGATCCCCGGGTGCCGTGAACAGCATCCGCATGCCGCTCTGCCTCACAACAAAATCGAGCTCACTCTGCCGGTACGCAGGATTGACGTTGACCAGGACCGCCCCGGCCTTCGCCGTCGCATATTGAAGGAGAGTCCATTGGCGAGATCATCGACGTCGCGGTTAAACTCCGCATAGGTCCATGACCGCCCGGTGGGGACATCGATCACCGCGTCGGCGTCCGGAAAGCGGCGGACGATCCGCTCCAAGTTGGCTCCGATGGTTTCGTCCAGAAGCGGGGTGGGAAAAGGTGAAGACGCGTAAGAGGGCAAGGCACAGGCTCCTTCGGCTGCGGGACAAGACTGTCCCGACGCTACCAAGACCTGCCGCGCCTGCGAAGGGCTAATAGGGGGTAATCGCCAATCGGTAGATGGACGACGGCTCAGCCCCAAAGCGCTTCAGCACTGCCACCACCGCCTCCTCGTGCTCGCGGTCAACGGCCACCTGTGCGCGCAGCCGATCCTCGAAGTCCATTTTCCGTTGGTCGCCGCGGAAGTTTTCCGTACGCACCCTGTCCGAGTACACCGCGGAGTCTGCCAGTTCCAGGGATCTGGCCCCGGCCAGCAACAGGGCATCGCGGAGGCCATCGATACGATCGGTGTTGACGACCGCGCTGATCAAATAGTCGGGGGCGTTGGAAGGGCTTTGAGCACCGTCTCCGGTTGTCGAGGTCATGTCGGAGCCTCGTCCTCTGGTGGTGGGCCGTGACGTGATCCCGCTGAGCGCGTAGGCTGAGGCGCCCTGCTGGATCTGGTCCAGGTCGTCCTGCTCCGGGCCGGGCTCGCGCAGCCCCATGGTGCGGCTGATGATCGCGGCAATTATCCAGCTCAGGATGAAGGAAAACAGGACCACGCACACAATGGCAACCACTTGGTGCCAGAGCAGCAGCCCGCCGCCTCCGTTGAACAGTCCGTCGTCGCTGGTTGCATTCACGGAGCTGTCCGCGAAGAAGCCCAGCAGGAAGGATCCCAGGACGCCGCCGATAAAGTGGACGGCGATGACGTCCAGGGCATCGTCATAGCGCAGCACGTGTTTGAGCCCCACCGCGAAGCAGCAGACGCAGCCGGCAATCAGCCCAATCAGCAGTGCTCCGCCGGTGCTGACAAAGCCGGCGCAGGGGGTGATGGTGGCCAACCCGGCAACGCCCCCGGAGACCGCGCCCACCAGGGTGGAGTGGCCGCTGGTCAGGCGTTCCACCAGCAGCCAGGTCAGCATGGCGGCACCGCCTGCCACGTGTGTGTTCATCAGGGCCTGGGCCGCAATGTCATTGGCCTGGAGCCCGTCGCCGGCGTTGAATCCAAACCAGCCGAACCACAGGATGCCGCCGCCCACCAGCATGAGCGGCAGGTTGTTGGGCGAAGTCTTGAGGTTGGGCCAGCCGCGGCGTCGCCCCACGACCAGCAGCACGGCGACGGCGGCGGCTCCGGCCGAGGCGTGCACCACCATTCCTCCGGCCCAGTCCTGGGCGCCGAGCTGAGTCAGCCATCCCTTGGGATGCCAGAGCCAGCGGGCCACCTGCGGATAGACGAGGATGGACCATGCGGCCAGAAAAACGGTCCAGCCGGCGAACTTCAGCCGACCCGCCGTCGCCCCCGTCAGCAGCGCCGGGGTGATGATGGCAAACATCATTTGGTAGGCGACGAAGGCGAGCGCGGGGATGGTTACCCCCGCCGCCACAGTGTGGAACTGGGGGGTGTCCACGTCGATCAGGGCAAACGCGTCGAACTCCCCCACCAGGGAGTTCCCCTGGTTGCTGAACGCCAGGGTGTAGCCCACCAGCACCCAGGTGACGGTGATGATGCCCAGCGGGATGATGTTCTGCATCATCATGGTCAGGACGTTGCGGACCGGAACCATGCCGCCGTAGAACAGTGCCAGCCCTGGAATCATGAAAAGCACCAGGCCTGCGCAGATCAGTACCCAGGCGGTATCCGCGCCGTTCACGGCCGGCCGTCCTGCGGGAAGATTCCCCGGACCCGCTTGTCCCGGGGTATGGATTGACCGTGGAAGGTGTATCGAGCAGCAAGCTTGCAAGTGGGCATGACATCCCCGTTCCGGCTCTGCATCAGGTGAATGGTGCCTCCGGCGCGCCGCAGACAGCGCGGGCCACCGGAGCTACGAGCTTACTTCCGCGGCCAAACCCATAAGAAGAGGACAGGTCCCTGCACGCAGCCAAAGGGCCGAAACCGTTTCCGGTTCCGGCCCTTTGAACTGCCCCCTGTGCTGCGGTCAGGACGCCCGGGCGCCCACCATGCCGTGCGGATCGATGACGTACTTGCGCGCCACCCCTGAGTCGAATTCACGGTAGGACTCCGGAGCCTGGTCCAGGCTGATGGGCGTGGCGTTGACAGCCTTGGCGATCTGCACCTTGTCATGCAGGATCGCCATCATCAACTCCCGGTTGTACTTCATCACCGGGCACTGGCCCGTGGTGAAGGCCAACGACTTGGCCCAGCCGGTTCCCAGATCGAGGCTCAGGGAGCCCTTCTGTGCCGCCTCATCCACTCCGCCCGGATCGCCGGTGACATATAGCCCGGGAATGCCCAGGGCACCGCCTGCAGCCGTGATGTCCATCAGTGAATTCAGCACCGTGGCCGGCGCCTCTGTGGCCGAACCGTGGCCATGGCCGCGTGCCTCGAACCCGACCGCGTCCACGGCGCAGTCCACTTCGGGGACGCCCAGGAGCTGTTCAATCTGGTCCTTGGGGTCCCCCAGGGACACGTCCACCGTTTCGCAGCCAAAGCTGCGGGCCTGAGCCAGGCGGTCCTTGTTCAGGTCACCGACAATAACGACGGCGGCTCCCAGCAGTTGCGCTCCGGCCGCTGCGGCCAGGCCCACCGGACCGGCACCGGCGATGTAGACGGTGGATCCGACGCCGACCCCCGCGGTGACCGCCCCGTGATAGCCGGTGGGAAAAATGTCCGAGAGCATGGTCAGGTCAAGGATCTTCTCCATTGCCTGGTCCTTGTCCGGAAACCGCAGCAGATTCCAGTCCGCATACGGAACGAGCACGTATTCGGATTGGCCTCCCACCCAACCGCCCATGTCCACGTACCCGTAGGCACTGCCCGGACGGTCCGGATTCACGTTCAGGCAGATGCCCGTTTTCCGCTCCTTACAGTTCTTGCAGCGTCCGCAGGAAATGTTGAACGGCACCGACACCAAATCCCCCACGGAATGGAATTCGACGTCAGGGCCGGTTTCCACGATTTCTCCGGTGATCTCATGTCCCAGGATCAGGTTGGGAGGCGCGGTGGTGCGGCCGCGGACCATGTGCTGGTCCGATCCGCAGATATTGGAGGTGACCACCTTCAGGATTGCCCCGTGGGGCACCTTGCGCCCCACATTGGCGGGATTGACTCCGGGTCCGTCCCGGAGTTCAAAGGTTGGATAGTCGATGTCCTGCACTTCCACTACACCGGGTTCTATGTAGGCAACTCCGCGGTTTGAGCTCATAGGTTTCTTCGCCTCGCCTTATCGTCGTTGATACGGGCCCGGGCTTCACCGATGTACGCCGTTTGGATGTACACCGTTTGCCGGAGCCGGTGCCGCCGCGGGATGCCTAGACCCTAGACCGGGACGGCGGCCGGCGCCAGAGTAACCCCGGCCGCGGCGCAACCGGTGCTGCCTGAGACGACGCGCTTAACGCATACCGCGGAGGTCCCCATTGAGGGGACCCCCGCGGTATGCGAAGCCTGTGCCGCTCATCGGTAGCGGCGGATGTGAACGGCTAGTTGGCCTGTCCGTCGGACCCGGCTGCTGCCTGTCCGCTTTCCTGTGCCTCGATCTGCTCGTGGACAGCCTTCATGTCCAGTCCCTTGACCGCATCCACCAATTCACTGAACTGGGAAGCGTTGAGCGCGCCGGGCTGCGAGAAAACCAGGACCTTTTCGCGGAAAGCCATCAGCGTAGGGATGGAGGTGATGCCGGCAGCAGCCGCCAGGCCCTGCTCTTTTTCGGTGTCCACCTTCGCGAAGGTGATGTCGTCATGCTTCTGGGACACGGCGTCGTACACCGGCGCGAACTGCTTGCAGGGGCCGCACCAGTCCGCCCAGAAGTCCACGAACACAATGTCGTTTTCCTCAATGGTCTCGGGGAACGTTGCCTCAGTGATGTCGATAGTTGCCATCCTTCAACGCTATCCGGGGGACGCGGAGATGTCTGCAGTTGTTCGCTCAGCGGTGAAGGCGGCAGCGCGGGGCCGCGCCCCGGGCAAGAAAAAACCCGCCCCGGCCAGTTTCCTGGCGGAGCGGGCTCTTCCCGTTCGGTGGCAGATACTGGATTCGAACCAGTGAAGGCGTTGCCAGCTGATTTACAGTCAGCCCCCTTTGGCCGCTCGGGTAATCTGCCGAACATCTTCGCGATCAACATCTTCGCGGAAGACTGCCGCAAGCGACTGCGGCCTAAACAACTTTACAGAACTTTTGCCCAAGATACGAATCGGCGGCGTGAATTGCTTCCTGCCCTGCCCTGAAGGCAGTCCGGACTAGAGCCCGCGGGCAATCCGTGACTGCATCTGAGCGTAGAACGCATCGGCCTGCGCCCGGGTTACGGCCCCCCACGCGACGGCGTTGGCCAGGTCTTCCCGGATGCCCAGCAACCGGCGCTCAGCTGACGCGTGGGGAGCGGAGACTCTCTCCTCAGCGCCGGCGACCGCTGCACCCAGCCCTTCCACCGGTGTCAGGAATGACCGCAGCTCCGATGCCTGCGCGGGGGCCGCGGCAGCTCCCACACCAGTGATGGAAACCGCAGCCAGCACGGATCCTGCCGCGGCGGTGCGGAGTTTGCCCATCTGGCTTCGTCGATGACGGGAATCGGACGGAGGGTTGGCGGTGTTGTTCACCCCAATACTGTCGCCCGGAAAGATGGGACCCGTCCCGGCAAAAGCTGGGTGCAGCCTGTGAGGGCTGCCACGGATGCCCGGACCTACTAGGCTGGATGCAGGAGAAAAACTACTGCAAGGAGCGCACATGGCCAGCGAGTCATCATTTGATGTTGTGAGCAAGATCGACAAACAGGAAGTTGCCAATGCCCTGAACCAGGCGCAGAAGGAACTGTCCCAGCGCTACGATTTCAAGGGCGTCGGCGCCGAGGTGGACTTCAGCGGCGAGAAGATCCTCATGAAGGCCAACTCCGAGGAGCGGGTCATGGCGGTCCTGGATGTTCTGCAGTCCAAGCTGGTCCGTCGCGGCATTTCCCTGAAGTCCCTGGATGCCGGCGAGCCGTTTGCCTCCGGCAAGGAGTACCGGATTGAAGCCTCCATGAAGGAAGGCATCGCCCAGGACCAGGCCAAGAAGATCAACAAGATCATCCGCGACGAAGGCCCCAAGGGCGTGAACTCCCGAATCCAGGGCGACGAGCTGCGCGTGACCTCCAAGTCCCGCGATGACCTGCAGGCGACGATGGCCCTGCTCAAGGGTGCCGACGTGGACGTGGACCTGCAGTTCATTAACTTCCGCTAGGCCTTCTGCGGCTGCCGCGGCAGCCGGTTATCCAGCGCAAGTACGACGACGGCGCCGCTCCCCTTGTTGGGGTGCGGCGCCGTCGCCTTGTCCGGGCATCTCCCTGCAGCACCTGTTCAGTCGGGCAGATCCGGGGGTTTCCGCCTGATCAGATGCCGCCTCTGTCGCTAGTACAGATAAGTCGCTAGTACAGATAAAGGGCTCATCAGCTCCGGATAACCCCTTTATCTGTGCGAAGGAATTCTCGTAGGCCCGTTATCTGTGCGAAGGATGGCCTGCTCCCCCGGTTCGCGCCTAGAGCTTCTTCGTGCCTAGAGCTTCACATCTTCGCCCGCAGGGCCATCCTCGCCGTAGTCCCGCAGGGCGCTGCCGCCCACTGCCTCACCCATCCAGGTGAGCAGCTTCCATGAGCCCTTCGTGCCTTGGCCGTCGCCGTCGACCCAGTCCATCACAGCCACGCCGGTGTTGCTCAGCGCGTTCTCCACGATGAAGTCGGGCTCCACATTCTCCGCCCGGGCCGTGCACCAGGCGCGGATCATGGCGCCGTGGCTGACCACCACAGGGTTTTTCAGTCCGGCTGACTGTAGTTCTTCGATCACTGCGTCAAACCGCGCGAAGGTTTCATGGCCGTCGGGTCCGCCGGGCATGTGCACGCCCAGATCTCCCCGAACCCAGCTGTAGACGGTTTTGAGGTAGGCAATGACGGCGTCGCGGTCATTGCGCGTTTCCAGATCGCCGGCAGAGATCTCCCGCAGCCCGGGGCGAACCTCCACGGGCAGGCCCAGAGCTGCGGCCAGCGGATCGGCAGTGAGCTGGGTCCGGACCAGGTTGGAGGCAAAGATGCCGTCGATGGGCTCATGGCCCAGGACTTCCGGCAACGCTGCTGCCTGGGCAAGGCCCAGCTCCGTCAACCCCGGACCGGGGACATCAGTGTCGAGGAAATGGTGCTCATTGGAGGGAGTCTGGCCGTGGCGGACAAGAATGAGGCGCATGCCTGAGAGCCTACCTTCGTCCGCCGGCCGGCGACTGTGCCGGACGGCGGAGACGAGAGCAGCGGTCAGGATCCGAGCGGACGTCCGGCCATGTTTTCCAGCCGGCGGATGCGGTCGGCCATGGGCGGGTGGGTGGCCAGCAGCCCGCGGACGCCGTTCCGGAAGGGGTTGGCGATCATCAGGTGCGAGGTGTTGACCAGCCGCTGGTCGTTGTTCGGCAGCGGTGCACGCTGGGTTCCGCTTTCGAGCTTGCGCAGGGCGGAGGCGAGCGCCAGCGGATCGTCGGTGAGCTTGGCGCCGTCTTCATCGGCGTCGTATTCCCTCGTCCGGCCAATCGCCATCTGGATCAGCGACGCGGCGAACGGGGCCAGAATAGCCATCGCGATCATGGCCAGCGGGTTGGCGTTGCGGCGGTCACCGCCGCCAAAAAACAGCAGGAACTGGCCCAGCGAGGTAATGACGCCGGCAATGGCAGCGGCCACCGAAGAGGTGAGGATGTCCCGGTTGTAAACATGCATGAGCTCGTGGCCCAGGACGCCGCGGAGTTCACGCTCGTCGAGCAGCGTCAAAATGCCCTCGGTGCAGCAGACAGCCGCGTGCTGCGGGTTGCGGCCGGTGGCGAAGGCATTGGGCGCCATGGTGGGCGAGATGTACAGCTTGGGCATCGGCTGTCCGGCGCGGGCCGAGAGCTCCCGCACGATGCGGTACATAGCCGGAGCCTGCTGTTCGGTGACCGGCACCGCCCGCATGGCGCGGATAGCCAGCTTGTCGCTGTTCCAGTAGCTGTACGCGGTGGTGGCCAGCCCAATGAACAGGAAGATCCAGATGAACGAGGAGCTGCCGGTTCCGCTGGAAAGCAGGGCGCCTATGCCCAGCAGCACGGCGAAGAGCACACCGAACAACGCGGCGGTCTTCAGTCCGTTGAAGTGTTGATGCACTTAGGTGGTCCTTTCGTCAGTGGATTCACCGATATCAACGTTTCACGGGGCGCGTCTGTTCCGCTACGGCTCCGGGTGCCGGGCGTCATACCGGGCGAAGCGCGGCTGGCTCCGAGCCAGCACACCCACCAGCACCACGCAGACCAGGCCACCGATAACCGCTGCCCATCCTTCACCCAGGAAGGAGGCGTCGACGCCGGCCACCAGGTCACCCAGGCGCGGGCCTCCGGCCACCACCACCACGAACACGCCCTGCAGCCGCCCGCGCATGGCATCCGGCGTCGCGGACTGCAGGATGGTGGAGCGGAAGACTCCGCTGACCGAGTCAGCGATGCCCGCGCAGGCCATGGCGACGGCGGCCGGGATGAGCCATGCCGTGGGTTCGGCGCCGTCGTTCCGTCCGGCCATCACCACCACCACACCGAACGCGGACACGGACAGGCCCCACGCCACCACCGACCACAGCACCGCCAGCCCCTGCCTGCGCACCGCACCCAGGGGCCCGGAAAAGAGACCGGCGAGGAAAGCGCCCACGGCGGTGGCCGCCAGCAGCACCCCCACCGTTGTGGCTCCCCCGCCCAGCAGCACGGCTCCGATGGCGGGCAGCAGTGCCCGGGGCTGGGCCATGACCATGGCGGCAAGGTCCACCAGGAAGGTCATGCGGATGTTGGGCCGGGTCGCCAGGAAGCGGAAGCCCTCCAGCACCGATTTCAGGCCGGCCTTCTGTACCTCACCAACGGGCGGCATCGGGTCCAGCCGGTACACCGCCCACATTGCGGCAGTGAAGGTGACGACGTCGACGGTGTAGGTCCAGCCGTAGCCCACCCGGGCGACCAGGACACCGGCCAGCAGGGGGCCGATGGTCATGGCCAGGCCGAAGGTGATCATGCTGAGGGCATTGGCGGCCGGCAGCAGCTCGGGCCGCACCAGCCTGGGAATGATGGCGCTGCGTGCGGGATGGTTTAGCCCGCCGGCACCGGCGTTGACTGCCACCAGGGCATAGAGCAGCCAAATGTTACCCAGTCCCGCCCAGGCCTGGGCGGCAATGCCGATCGTGGACAGCCACAGCAGAACGGAGGAGAACAGGGCCACTTTGCGGCGGTCGTACGCATCCACCACGGAGCCGCCGTAGAGCCCGGCCAGCACCAGCGGAACCAGCCCCACCAACCCGAGCAGTCCCACATAAAAACTCGACTGGGTCAGGGAATAGACCTCCAGGCTGACGGCCACCAGCGTCAGCTGGGTGCCGACGGCGGAAAGCGCCGTTCCGGTCCAGAGGCGGCGGAAATCCGGGCTTTCACGCAGCGGGGTCAGGTCAGCGAGGAGTTTCGGCACCCGAGCAGTCTAAGCCGGAGGCCGCCGGGCCCTCTTACAGGCGCCTCCGGCGGGTTGCCGGCATCGATAGACAGCACCCTTACGATGGAGGAAAAGCCGCGAATCTTTGGAGGTCACGTGTTTACCCGGAACGTTGCAGAGGGAATCCACCGCATCGAACATGCCTACGTCAACACCTACCTGGTGGAGGACGACGGCGGCCTGGCCATCATCGATGCCGGCCTGCCCGGCATGTGGCCGGAGCTGTCCCGGGCCGTCCGCGAATTGGGTTACGGGCCGGGATCCGTGTCGGCGCTGGTGCTGACCCACGCGCATTTCGACCATGTAGGCTCAGCCGCCAAAATCCGGCGGGAGTTCCGGACGCCCATTTTGGTGCACGACGACGACCGGTACATTGCGGCCCACCCCTACCGCTATGAGCATGAGAACAACAGGTTCCTCTATCCCGTCCGCTACCCCGCGTCGATCCCCTACCTGGGTGCCATGACCCTGGCGGGCGCGCTGAACGTCCGCGGTGTCACCGATGTGCACAGCCTCGGGGAAGACACCGGCTCCGCCCTTCCCGGATCACCGCGCATCATCCATACACCCGGGCACACGGCCGGGCACGTTGCCCTGCACTATCCGGACCGGGGCGTGCTGATCTGTGGGGATTCCCTGGTGACGCTCAACCCGTACACCGGTTCCAAGGGGCCGCAGATCGTTTCCGGAGCCGCCACCGCCAACAGCCCTGAGGCGCTTCGATCCCTGGAACTGCTCTCCGCGACAGGCGCCCCCACGCTGTTGACCGGCCACGGTGAGCCCTGGACCGGCGGTGCGGAGACCGCCGTCGAGCAGGCGCTGGCCCGCGGCGCGTCCTAGGGCTCCCGCTCGACTTCCTGCTTCAGCACATCCAGCAACCGGGGATCACCGATGGGACGAAAGTGCCCCATCGTTTCCAGCTGAATATTCCGCGCTCCGGGCAGGGAGCTCCCGCCGGGAATGTGGGGGTCGAAACGGCTGAACACCGAGGTGATGCGCGCGTTGACGTCACTGTTGTCCTGGAGCTTGAGTAGCAGCTTGTCGCGCGGCGAAAAGGCGCGGATGGACGGAACAAAGAAAAAGCGCGCGTAGACGGATCCGGAAAAGGGCGTGTTGACGGCGACCATGTGATCCACCCGCCGGGCGCCTTCCGGCAGCAGCATCAGCTGCTTGCCGATGAGGCCGCCCTTGCTGTGGGCCACCACAATCACGCTGCTGAGGTCCTGCTCCACGAGATACTGCTGGACCAGTTCCGCCATGCGGTCGATCCGGCCCCGGTTGAAGCCCAGCGGCGCCACCGTGTGAACCGGGTGGCCCCACGAGGAGAGCGCCTGCGCCAGCGGCCGCAGGAACTGCCAGTTCTCGTACACACCCGGAATCAGGACCACCGGGCGTCCCGCCGGCCTGCCCTCCGGCACCAGGTACTCGGACGGATCCTTCCGGAACAGGAACCCGTTCACCTGCCAAAACCCCACATAGGCATAGTCCGCTGCCCAGGCCCTGGCCAGCGCCGCCCAGCGTCGTATCCGCTGCGGCATCACTGCCCGCGTGCTGCTTCCCGAAGGAGCGCCGCGGTCTGCGCCGGCTCGGTGTACATACACACGTGCGGCTGGCCGGGCAGCTCCACGGCAACGGCTCCTGGGCGCGCGGCGGCCAGTTCCCGCAGCCAACGGGCGGGCACAATGGGGTCCCTGGCTCCGCGGACGAGAGTCACCGGAGCCTGAACCCCGCCGATGCGCTCCTCCAGCCGGTGCCGCACCATCTTCGGCATGGTGCGCAGGTACCAGCGGGGACCGGCCCGCAGATAGTCGGTCAGCAGAATCCAGTTGATCACCGGAGGTTCCCGCAGGCAGTCCTGGGCCAGCCGCAGTCCCTGCAGCACGGCATGGCGTTCCCCGCTGTTGGTCGTGGGCCCCATCAGCACCACGGAGGTCACCAGGTCCGGCGCGCACAGCGCCATTTCCGTCACCACTTGGCAGCCCATGGAATGGCCAACCCACTGGGCGGGACCGATCCCGGCAGCCCGGAGGGCATCACAGTTGATCTGTGCAAAGTCGGCCATGTCCAAGCCGTGGTGCGGTGTGGATGCGGAGCCGAAACCCGGCATTTCCAGCGTATGTACCGTGGAATCCTTCGCCAGTTCGTCCACCAGCCGGGAAAAATAGCGCCCGGAGGCTCCCAGGCCGTGCACCAGTACCGTGTGGCTGGCCCCGGACCCGTAGGTGCGGATGTCGACGTCGTACTCCCCCACCCGCACGCGCTTGTGGGTTGGCTGTGCCGTGGTGCCTGTCAAAGGATTCCCCTGTTATTGAACGTCGGTCCGAACTCCTGAGACCACACTAGTGGGCAGGCTCGAGTCTTATTATGAATTATTCATAATAAGTGGTTAGCTAGTGGCCATGACATCGACAGCAGCCACCGCAGAGACCACCGCACGGTGGTCCGAAGCGCTGCGCACCCACGGTCGTCGGGTCACTAAGCAGCGGCTGGCGGTCCTCACCGCCGTCGAGCATCACCCCCATGCTGTGGCCGACGACGTCGCCGCCGCAGCACGCGGGGAACTTCCGGACATCAGCCTGCAGTCCGTCTATGTGGTCCTGGCGGACCTGACCGAAACCGGGCTGCTGCGGAAGATCGAGCCGCCGCACTCCCCCGCCCGGTACGAGACCCGCGTGGATGACAACCATCACCACGCGATCTGCACCGGCTGCGGACGGATCGAGGACGTGGACTGCGCAGTGGGGCACGCGCCTTGCCTGACGCCGGAGAACACCCACGGCATGACCATCCAAATTGCGGATGTGCTCTACCGGGGGCTCTGCGCAGACTGCGCCGGCCAAGCTTCCTGACGTCATCTGAACACCCTTAAGAAAGAGAGAGCATGTCGAATTTCACCACCACCCAGACCGGCACACCGGTTGGCAGCGATGCCAACTCGCTGAGCGCCGGCCCCAACGGAGCCATCGCCCTGCACGACCGTTACCTGGTCGAGAAGCTGGCCCAGTTCAACCGTGAGCGCATCCCGGAGCGCATCGTGCACGCCAAGGGTGGCGGCGCATTCGGTGAGTTCGTGGTCACCGAGGATGTTTCCAAGTACACGCGTGCCGCTGTCTTCCAGCCGGGCACCGTGACGGAAACCGTCCAGCGCTTCTCCTCGGTGGCCGGCGAGCAGGGCTCCCCCGACACCTGGCGCGACGTTCGCGGCTTCGCGCTGCGTTTCTACACCTCCGAGGGTAACTACGACATCGTGGGCAACAACACCCCGGTGTTCTTCATCCGCGACGGCATCAAGTTCCCCGACTTCATCCACTCGCAGAAGCGCCTCCCGGGCTCCGGTCTGCGTGACGCTGACATGCAGTGGGATTTCTGGACCAACTCCCCCGAGTCCGCACACCAGGTCACGTACCTGATGGGTGACCGCGGCATCCCGACGTCGTGGCGCGAAATGCCCGGCTTCGGCTCGCACACCTACCAGTGGATCAACGCCGCCGGCGAGCGTTTCTGGGTGAAGTACCACTTCACGTCCAACCAGGGCAACCACGAAATCACCGGTGCAGAGGCCGAGAAGATTGCCGGCGCTGACGCCGACTTCTACCGCCGCGACCTGTACGAGGCCATCGCCGAAGGCAACTTCCCGTCCTGGGACCTGCACGTTCAGGTCATGCCGTACGAAGATGCCAAGACGTACCGGTTCAACCCGTTCGACCTGACCAAGGTCTGGCCGCACGCGGACTACCCGCTGATCAAGGTGGGTACCCACACCCTGAACCGCAACCCGGAGAACTTCTTCGCGCAGATCGAGCAGGTTGCCCTGTCCCCCGCGAACCTGGTTCCCGGCATTGACGCCAGCCCGGACAAGATGCTGATGGCCCGCATCTTCTCCTACCCGGATGCACAGCGTTACCGCATCGGCGCCAACTACAACCAGCTGCCGGTGAACGCACCGAAGGCTCCGGTTAACAACTACTCGCAGGACGGCGCCATGCGCTTCTCCTACAACTCCCCGGAGACCCCGGTCTACGCGCCCAACACCCTGGGCGGCCCCGTAGCCGATGCCGCACTTGCCGGCGAGGGCTCCTGGGAGAGCGACGGCTCGCTGGTCCGCGCCGCCGCTACCCTGCACTCCGAGGACAGCGACTTCGGCCAGGCCGGCACGCTGTACCGCGAGGTGTTCGACGACGCCGCCAAGGAGCGTTTCCTGGAAACGATCACCGGTGCCGTCTCCGGCGTTCAGCGCCCGCACATCCGCGAAGCTGCGATCCAGTACTGGACCAACGTTGACGCGACCCTGGGCGAGAAGCTGCGCCTGAACCTCGCCTCCGGTGCAACCACACCGACCGAGAAGGCCGAGTTTGTGGGCGTTGCCGACTAACTCCGGGCTCTCCGGCGACCACCTTCGGTGGTTGGTGAAATGACATGAGCGGCCGGTCCCTTCGGGGGCCGGCCGCTTTTGCGTCTTCGGCGACCGGTTTGGGATTCGGCGACTGGTTTGGGATTCGGCGACTGTGCGGACCGGCAGGGATTTCCCAAACCGGTTGCATCTGCCCAAAACGGAGGGAACCCTCGGTTGCTGGTGCTTCCCTACCGGTTGGGCCAGTACCAGATGATGAGCATGGTCACGAGGAAGCCGGTAAGGAAATTCAGCTTCAAGAAACGCTTCCAGCCGGCGTTGGCCCGCTCCGAATCCGCATCCGAAATACTGAGGAAGGGCAGCAGGTTGAGGATGTACGGCAGCGCCAGCAGGCTTCCGAGCGTCGCCGGCCACGGGGTTAGGAGCATCAGCAGGCCGCCGGCGAGATAGGCTGCGGCGGCAATCCGGACCACGGCTTTGGCGCCGAGGACCGTGGCGATGGAGCTGATCCCTCCCTCGCGGTCCGGGACCACATCCTGCACGGCGCCGAACGCCTGGCTCGCCATCCCCCAGAGGAAAAACGCACCCAGCACCGCCCACAGCCCCGGCGTGAACGCTGCTCCCGCCAGCACCAGCCCGTAGACCGCGGGCGAGACGAAGTGGGTGCTGGACGTGATGGAGTCCAGGAAGGGACGTTCCTTGAACCGCAGCCCGGGGGCGCTGTACGCAATGACGGCAAAGACGCTTACAGCGAGCACCAGCCAGGACAGCGGGTTACCCAGCACGACCAGCGCAATCAGGAACGGAACATTGGTGACGACGGCGGCCCACAGGGTGATCCGGTGGAAGCCGCGGTCCAGGACCGCCCCCTCCACTCCACCCTTGCGGGGGTTGTGCAGGTCCGACTCGTAGTCGAAAACGTCGTTGATGCCGTACATCGCCAGATTGTAGGGAATCAGGAAGTACAGCGTTCCCAGCACCCAGGTCAGGTCAATGCCGCCCGTGGTGATTAGGTAGGCGGCGGCAAACGGATACGCGGTATTAACCCACGAGAGCGGCCTGGACGAGACCAGCAGCATCCGCAGCGTCGTTCCCGCCGTACGGGTGGTTGTGCTCACTGTTTCTCCTGGGGATTGATGGCGGCGTTGCGGGCCTTCAGGGGGTTGTTTCGCCTTCCAAGGAGCATCCACAGAGCCGGCAGCAGCAGCACGGCGGCAACTGTGTAGGCGAAGTCTTCCAGCGGTGCCCTGCCGATAAAGGCACCCGAGATACGCTCCGGGTTGTACCAAAACAGTCCTGCGGCGATCATCACGTTGTCGAAAACGGCAGTGAGGAGCAGCAGGACAACGGCGGTGATGCCCAGCGCCGCCAGCACGCCTTTCCGGCCGCCCGCCGTCGTCGTCGTGGTTCGCCGCATCAGGGCGAAGAGCAGCACAACGGCCGCCGGAACCAGGAACACTGCGTTCAATGCCCAGTACGTCACTGTTCCGCCTCCTGCCGGGAACTGCTGCTGCGCTTTCCGGCGCGGTTCAGCACCAGGGACACCAGGCCAAACAGGACCATGGTCAGGTAGCAGAGGAAGCCGAGGAAAAAGACTTCCTCCACGGGCAGGTGCGGTGCCAAGACAATCCCGAGCATGATCGGCGTTTCACCCCGGTAGAAGATGTCCAGCCCAATACCGCCCAGATCCCACAGCAGGAAAAACACCAGCCCGATTGCCGTCACCGAGGCGGCACGCCTGGCGTCCGCGAAGAAGAAGAGCCGGAACCGGTGATCCAGTGCCACCATGCAGCCGATCGACGCGAGCAGCAGGAACAGATAGAGGAACCCCACTAGGCACGGCCTCCCGGAGTCCGGTCACCGTGTCCGGACGGCACGGGCAACTCTTCCGTGCTGGTGTCCCCGCGCAGCCGCTTGAGCACCAGTTCCGCACTGATCAGGCACATTGGCAGTCCGATGCCCGGCAGGGTGGAGCCGCCGGCGTAGAGCAGCCCGTCTACCTTGCGGCTGGCATTGGAACCGCGGAAGAACGCGCTCTGCTTGAGCACATGGGCAGGGCCGAGCAGTGTTCCGCGCCAGGAGTTCAGGTCCTGGACAAAGTCCTGCGGGCCCACGGTTCGCCGGACCGTGATGCGCTCGGCGAGGTCCGGGATGTTTGCCCAGTCGGAGATCTGGGCGATGACGGCGTCGGCCATCCGCTCGATCCGTTCGTCGCCGCCGCCGTCCATGCCACCGGCGCCCAGGGAGGGATCCGAGGGCACCGGCACCAGGACGAAGATGTTCTCGTAGCCGTCAGGAGCGGCGTCGGGGTCCGTCGCGCTGGGACGGCAGACATAGAGCGACGCGGGATCCGGCACCGAGGTTTCCTTGCCGAAGATCTTGCCGAAGTTCTCTTCCCAGTCCTTGGTGAAGAGCAGCGTGTGGTGGGCCAGGGACGGCAGCGTCCCGCGGACACCCAGGTGCAGCAGCAGCCCGCCGGGGCCGGGGATGCGGTTTTTCCAGTAACGCTCCGGATAGGTCTGCAGGTTCCGGGGCAGCAGCGAAGTTTCGGTATGGTGCAGGTCCGCCGCGGAGACCACCAGATCGGCATCCAGCACCAGTGCCTGTCCGGCAACATTGGTGTATTCGACGCCCGTGGCCCGCACGCCGGGGCTGCGCCGGAAACGGTTCAGCCGTCCGGCCGGCTCAGGATCCGTAGTGCGGATCCGTGTGACGGTCGCATCGGTACGGATCGTGACGCCCTCCGCGGTGGCCAGATCGGCGATGACGCTGATCAGCCGGGTAAACCCGCCCATCGGATAGAGCACTCCGTCCGCCAGGTCCAGCCGGCTCATCAGGTGGTACATGCTGGGCGTGGTGAACGGGGACGAGCCCAGGAACACCGCCGGGTAGCCCAGGATCTGCCGGATCCGGGGATCGGTGAACTTCTGTGCCACGAAGGAGCTCAGCGGCTGCAGCAGCAATTGGGCAAGCCGGGGACCGCGTTTGAGCACGTCGGGGCGCAGCAGCGGCAGGAAGGAAGCGAAGGTCGAATAAAGGAACCGTTTTTTGGCCATGTCATAGACGTCGACGGCGGAATCCAGGTACTTCTCGAGCTTGGCTCCGGCGCCGGGCTCGAGGGATTCAAACAGTTTCACGTTCTCAGCGCGCGTGGCCGCAATGTCGACGGGTTCGCCGGAACCTTCAAAGATGACCCGGTAGCCGGGGTCCAGCTGCACCAGGTCCAACTGCTCCTCGGCGGAGGTGCCCATGAGGCGGAAGAAATGGTCGAAAACCTCGGGCATCAGGTACCAGGAGGGCCCTGTGTCGAAGCTGAAACCGGCGCTTTGCCAGGTACCGGTGCGTCCCCCCGGGACGGACTGCTGCTCCAGGACGGTGACCCGGAGGCCTTCCCGAGCCAGCAGTGCCGCAGTGGCCAGGCCCGTGATGCCGCCGCCGATCACAACGGCGGTGCGGGGAGGTGCGGATGCGGTCCTGCGGGTCATGGCTGCCTTCCGGCTTCGGTGCCGCGCTGCGCCGGGCGGCGGAGGCGGTGGGTGTAAAGCGTTTGTGCCGCAATGCGCAGCTTCACCGGGTTGGGCACCCGGACGCGGCTGCTGCGCAGCTGCCGTGCAGGTGTGGCCCGGAGTCGGCGCGACAGTTCACTGAACAATTCCTGCGCCAGTGCCACGGCGGGCCGCGCAGCCGGCGGGAGCTCCGCAATGGACGCCCCGGAGACCAGAAGGTCTGCATCGATGTCATCCAGCAACCGGTGCTTATCCGCTTCTGAGAACGACCCCACGCTGATGCCGGGAAAGTAGCTGCGGCCCAGCGTGTCGAAGTCGTCCGCCAGGTCCCGCAGAAAGTTGACCTTTTGGAAGGCGGCTCCCAGTCGCTGGGCACCTTCCTGCAGGCGTTTGCCCCGATCCTCGCTGACCTCGGTGCCGTGCAGGAAACACTGCAGGCACATCAGGCCGATAACTTCGGCCGAGCCGTAAACATAGTCGTTGAAGGATTCGGCGGTGTGCTCGGTGCGGAGCAGGTCCGCGCGCATGGACCGGAAGAACGGAGTGGTCAGTTCCCCGGTAATACCGGTGGCGCGGGCGGTCAGGGCGAAGGCGTGCACCACCAGGTTCACGCTGTAACCGGTGTTCAAAGCCTGCCGCGTTTCCGCTTCCAGGGCATCCAGTACGCGGGCAACGTCCTCCGGCGGCAGGGCCGCCTCGGCGGCCACGCCGTCCACGATTTCATCTGCCAGCCGCACCAACGCGTAGATGGCCTCGATCTGCAGCCGGGTCCTGGGCGGCAGCAACCGCGAGGCCAGCCCAAAGGACGTGGAGTAGGAACGGATCACTACAGACGCCGTCTCCACGGCGACCTTGTTGTACAGCGAGAGGCCGCTCTGCCTGGCCATCACCTACCGTCCCCGGTTCACGGCGCCGGCCACGATACGTTCGAGCACCTGGCGCAGCGGCCCCGGGATGGACGGGCAGTTCAGGTGGGACCGGGCACGGTCCGCGTATTCCTCCGCCAGGGTCCGGGCGTAGTCACGGGCTCCGGAACTGATCAGCAGTTCCCGTGCGCGGTCCGCTTCCTCGGCGGTAAGATCCGGGCAGCCGATGAGATGGGACAGTTCTTCCCACGACTCACCCTGGGCGGCGTGCGCAATGAGAACCGTCCGCTTTCCCTCCCGCAGATCGCTCAGGTTCGATTTCCCGGTGGCGCTCTCCTTCCCGAAAACACCGAGCAGATCATCGACGAGCTGATAGGCAATTCCAGTGTCCCGGCCAAAGTCGCCCAGCGTTGCGACGGCGTCGTCGTCTGCTCCGGCCAGCACCGCACCAGCCTGCAAAGGTGCTTCGAAGGAGTAGACAGCTGTCTTCAGGCGCTCCATGTCGAGGATCTCGGGGATCTGGGGTGCACCGGGGGAAAAGGAAAAGTCCACGTCGATCAGCTCGCCTGCGGCGGAGGCAAAGACTGCGTCATCCAGGATCGCCGCGAGTCGAAGCCGGGTCTGCTGGTCGGTGTCAACGGTGTCCAGCATCCGGAACGCCCCGATCAGTGCCAGGTCTCCGGCGATGATTCCCGCTGACATGCCCCGGTGCCGAGCGGATTCCGGTGTCTGCCCGGCTGTCTGCGCCAGGGCCCGGTAGGTGCCCGAAACATTCTCGTGTCCGCGCCGCATGAAATCCAGGTCGATGACGTCATCGTGGATGATCAGCGCCGTGTGCAGCAGCTCAAAGGCTGCGCCCACCCGGGCCGCCGCCTCCGTGTTCGTGCCGCCCAGATGATGATAAGCAGTCATCAGGATTCCAGGGCGGACGCGTTTGCCGCCCACCGTGGATTTCTCCAATGTGTCCCACAGGCTAAGGTAGCTGGGACTAAGTTTGGCTGCACGAAGCTTTGCCTGGGAAAAGAATTCACGCAGGACACCTTCCACCTGCTCGTATCCGACGGCTGGGTCAAGCAGTGGTTCGGTCTCCATAGGTCCAGTAAACACGGTGAGTATACGGAGGAGAAATGGCGCAACGCGGGGAACTCGTAGTTCTCGTGAATTCAGATGGCACGCCCGTCGGAACGCAGGAAAAATCAACGGTCCACACAACTAATACGCCCCTGCATTTGGCGTTTTCCACTCATGTGTTTAACCGTGCCGGACAATTGCTCGTAACCCGGCGGGCCTTAAGCAAGCTGACGTGGCCGGGAGTGTGGACCAATTCCTTCTGCGGGCATCCCGGTCCTGGCGAGGCCACAGAAGACGCCGCCATCCGCCGGGCGGACAGGGAGCTGGGCCTGACACTGGTCCGGGACCAGCTTGACCTTCGGCTGCCGGATTTCCGCTACCGGGCCGTGGATGCCTCAGGAATCGTGGAACATGAGATCTGTCCTGTCTACACGGCGGTCACGGACGCAGATCCCGTGCCTGCCGCGGATGAGGTCATGGACTGGAAGTGGGCGGATCCGCTGGCGCTGGCCGAGGCCGTGCGCCTGACCCCATGGGCCTTCAGCCCATGGCTGGTGCTGCAGTTGCCCCTGCTCTATCCGGAGGTATTCGCGGGCAGCGGTTCCTCCGTGCCGGCATAGGCCGCAGAGGAGAACCGGCGGGGCCAGCGGACCCACGGTGCTTCAGCGGGCCAGTGTGCCCACAGGGTGTGGAAGGCGCGGCGGAAACGCCGGATGACGTTCGCGGTTCCAATCAGGGCCCGCGGGGCCATGCCCACCACCAAGGTCCGTTCAAAGCGTCCTCGATAGCGCTGGCCCATATGCAGACTGAGGCAGACGTCGTCGTGCATTTCCGGATCGCTCCGGTGCACCTCGGAGCGGATCTCACACCACGCTGACCGGCGCAGGGCGAGGTTGGACCCGAAGAGCGGCAGATGCCCCATGGCCAGACCCATGGCCAGGTAATAGGACCCGAGGTACAACACACTGAGCACAGCGCCAACCGGCCTGCGGAATCCGTAGAAGGAGCCCGGCCCGGAGAGCGCCGCGAGGGCGGGATCGGCACAGAAGGATTGTGCTATCCGCTGAATCCAATCCGGCGGCAGCACGCAGTCGGCGTCGCACCGCGCAATGATGTCTCCTGTCGCGGCGTCGTAGCCGGCGGCAGCTGCGGCCGGAATTCCGCGTTCGCCCTCAAACACCACGCGGGCACCAAACCGGCGCGCGACGGCGGCGCTGGCATCAGTGCTGTTGTTGTCCACCACCACGATTTCAAGCGGAGGCACCGATTGTCCGGCGAGGGAAGCCAAGCACCCCTGGAGGGCGGCCGCGTCATTCAAACAGGGGATCACCACGCTGACTGAGGGCAGGGCGGCAGACATGGGGGAAGTCTACCGGGACCGGCATCGGTCTGGGACACGGCGGACCTCCCGGATGCTGCTCGTCTGCCGCCGGGCCGCACGCTGCGCTACCGTGAATTCATGATTGACGCCCTCCTCCGCCGTCCCGCGGGTTCCGGAGAGTTCTTCGCTGACGGGGTGCGCCTGGCCGTCCTGTTCAGCCTCGCTGCCGCTCTCCTCTGGTACGGACCGGTGGACGTGGCCCTGTTTTTCCTCGTCTTGGGGGGAACACTGGTCTCACGTTCCCTGAACATCTCCCGGCTTTTTGACGGACTCTACGGGCTGACACTGCTGACCGCGGCATGGAGCAGCGTCCTGGACGTGTACGCGCGGGTGGGCTGGTGGGACATTCCGGTGCACTTCGCCGCCACCGGCGTCATAGCCGGCATGACGTACTTCCTGCTGTCCCGCCTCGGAGTGATTTCCGTTCCCGAGTGTCGCCCCGCACCTGCCGCAGCCCGGCTGGCCGTGCCGGTGCTGGTTTTCGCCCTGGGGCTGGCCGTAAGCGTGTTGTGGGAACTGGGCGAGTGGTGGGGCAACTCCTTTGTGGACGCCGCGATCAACGTGGGCTACCAGGACACCATGGGTGACCTGGTAGCCGGTGGATTGGGCTCGCTGCTCGCCGGCGTCGTGATGGATCAGATGATCCGGCGGAACCCGGAATCAGCAGCTCCCGCATCAGGTGCCGGTTCGCCGCTGCAGCGCCGCCTCCACCGCTGATACCAGCGCGTAAAGCACGATCGAAGCAAGGGTCACGACGACGCCGGCCCAGACCTGGTCATACCGGGCCCGGGAAACGGCTGACACGATCCCGTAGCCTATCCCCTGGCCGGTTGCCAGCCGGGCAGGCCGGCGCTTGCGCCCCGCCCGTCCGTTCCCGCTGAATCCGCGGCCAGGCACAAAAAAGTCCGGACGGGGCCCTGCGCCCCGTCCGGACTTTGATCCTGCTGTGTGCGGTTACTTGCTGATGTACTACTACTTGCTGATGTACTACTACTTGCTGATGTACTTGGCGTGCGCCTCGTGCGCCCGGGCTACCTCTGCCCGGATCTCCTCGATGTCCTTGACCTTATTCCGGTACTTGAGGTCCATCCCGGCGATCTGCCGTTCTTCCTCACAGAGCGCGGTGTAGATACGTTCCCGTTCACCTTCATCCGTCGTGTAGGACAGGTCCAGGTAGGCGTTGGCGTGGCGGCGGGCATTGTTCACGGCCGTTTGGGCCTTGCCGGCCGGGCTGACCAGCGACGCGATGATCGTGACCGTCAGGACGCCGATGATCACACCGAGGGACAGTCCCGTGCCGATCTCGATGACCTCCACATGCTCACCGTTGTTGATGAACCACAGCGTGTTTTCGTGCAGTGCATGCAGCACCAGCTTCACACCGATGAAGGCGAGAATGGCGGCCAGACCGTAGGAGAGGTAGATCAGGCGGTCCAGCAGTCCATCGATGAGGAAGTAGAGCTGGCGCAGGCCCATCAGGGAGAACGCGGTGGCGGTGAAGACAATGAACGTGCTCTGGGTCAGGCCGAAGATGGCCGGAATGGAGTCCAGGGCGAAGAGAATATCGGTTCCGCCGATGGCCACCATGACCAGCAGCATGGGGGTGAGAACCTTCTTGCCGTTCTCCACGGTGACGAGCTTGTCGCCGTCGTAATGGTCGGTGGTGGGCAGCACACGCTTGGCGATGCGGATGATGAAGTTGTTCGCCTCATCCTTTTCGCTGTTCTCGGGCTTGAGCAGGTTGCCGGCCGTGATCAGCAGGATCAGGCCGAACAGGTAGAAGATCCACGAGAAGGAGTTGATCAGCGCCGCGCCCAGGAAGATGAACCCGGTCCGCGCGATCAGGGCGAAGACGATGCCGAAGAGCAGGACTTTCTGCTGGTCTTCGCGGGGCACCCGGAAGCTGGCCATGATGATGAGGAAGACAAAGAGGTTGTCCACTGAGAGGGCCTTCTCAGTGATGTATCCGGCGAAATACTCACTGCCGGCGGTGGCTCCGCCGAAGACCAGGACCAGGACGCCGAAGACGAGAGCCAGACCCACATAGATGGAAGACCAGACAGCGGCTTCCTTGAGCGTGGGAATATGCGCCTTGCGGATGTGGAAGAAATAATCGAAGGCCAGCAGGCCCAGAATGACGGCAATCGTCACTCCCCAGATCAAGGGGGAAACAGTCATGGAAATCCGCTTTCGTAGGGTCGTCAGAGAACCATAGGTCTCTCCGGCAACCCTGAACAGGTGCCCGCTGCATCCGGCGGGGCCATCGGTGCCCAGCGTGTTGACGGATAACGGCGAAGTGGATACTCCCCTACGAAGGGATCAGTCTAACGGGTTTGGAAGCGTTACTGCCACTCATTGTTCGCGGCGATCTCCAGAAGCGGCAGGTCAGCCGGGGTGTCAACGTCCAAACCGTCAGCGAGGTCAGAGCAGTTGACGACGTCGATGAGTGAGGGATTGGCGTGCAGGTACGCTCTGGCGCCGGCGTCTGCAGCCGCCGTCTCCGCCGCAGCGGCGGCCAGGACCGGGTCAAAGACCAGCGGATGGCCGCGGCGAAGATCGGCTGACCCGGGCTGTCGGTAGCCGGCGGCGGTGATTCGGCCGGGTTGATGGCGTGCAATCAACCGGCCGACGACGGCGGCGCTCACCCCGGGCTGGTCGCCGAGTGCCACCAGCAGCGCTTGTGCGCCGGGGTGGTCCGCCAGCGCGGCGTTGACGCCTCGGCTAAAGGAGGATCCCAGTCCGGTTTCCCAGGACGGGTTGGTAACTATTCCGGCCCGGTCCAGCCGCGCATGGGCCAGCACCCGGTCCGCTTGTGCCCCAAGGACCACGGTAATCTCAGTGCAGCCGCCGCTGCGAAGCTGCGTGAGGATGTGTTCAATCAGCGGCCTGCCCCGGAAGGACAGCAGCGCTTTGGTGCCCAGACCCAAACGGGTGCCCGCCCCGGCAGCCAGCACAAGGCCAACCACCGGGACGGGCACGATGTCAGCCTTCGCAGTCAGAGCAGTACTTCATGCCGTTCTTTTCCAGGGCCACCTGGGAGCGGTGGCGGACCAGGAAGCAGGAGGCGCACGTGAATTCGTCGTCCTGCGCCGGAACCACGCGGACCAGCAGTTCCTCGCCGGAGAGGTCAGCGCCGGGGAGTTCAAAACTCTCCGCGGCCTCTGTTTCGTCAACGTCTACGGCGGTGGCGGACGGGGTCACACTGCGCTGGGCCTGCAGTTCTTCAAGGGACGCGGTGGATGCTCCGTCGTCCTCGGTCTTGCGCGGTGCGTCGTAATCTGTCGCCATCTTCCTTGGCTCACACTCCTATTTTCAGCTCATTGTCGGATCCGGCCTTGATCGTAACGGATGGACGGCAACTCCCCTGCCTCCAAGGGCAACAATCCGGACATATTCGCCGCAGGCCGAATGCCGGTGCAGCCCGCCGTGCACCCAGGGCAGGTCCGGCACCCTGCCGCGCCGACCCCAGGCATGCCAAAGGGGCGCCCCGTTTCCGGAACGCCCCTTCGAAATACCTGTGTAGTTTGGCTACGGCTTCTTGGGCTCGGGCTGCACTTCGGCCGGGGCCATGGTGTGGTTGCCGCCCGTGGTGAAGGATCCGTTGGAAGCGGAGCCGGTTCCGCTCGCTTCAGCGGGCTTGGGAGCGGATGAGCCTGTCGACGAGGCGGGCTTACCGGAATCCGATGAATGCGAGACCTTGTCCTTGGCAGTGGAAGCAACCTCGGACACCTTCTCCTGCAGTCCGGGTGCCTTCTCCTTTGCCCACTCCGTGCCGTGGGAAACAGTTTCCTGGACCTTGGGGTCCTTCCAAAGTTCCATCAGCTTGTCGCGGCCGGCCTTGGAACCGAGCAGGTAGCCAACGCCTGCGCCGGCTAGAAATACGAACTTCTTAACCATGGTGCTCCTCATTCCTGCCCCGGTGAGGGGCATTGCGAATACCGCCTGGGTGTTCATACGCACACTACCGCCGGAAGCGGAAGAATCAACAGCAACCTTACTATGTCCGGACCGGTTCCGCTTACCGGTGTGCCTAGCTGTCCATCAGGCGGGACCGGATGAGGAACCGCTTGCCCTCCGGAGCTTCAACAGAGAAGCCGCTCCCCCGGCCCGGGACCACGTCGACCGTAAGGTGAGTGTGCTTCCAGTACTCGAACTGTTCCAGGGACATCCAGAAGTCCAGTTGTTCCCCGGGCGCCACCTCAAAGGTCCCCAGCAACACATCCGCTTCAGAGGTGATGAAGTCCCCGGCTGGATAGCACATCGGCGATGAGCCGTCGCAGCAGCCGCCCGATTGATGGAACATCAGCGGGCCGTGCTGTTCCCGCAGCTGCAGCAGGAGCTCCTGCGCAGCAGCCGTCAACGCCACCCGGGAAAAGTTCTCCCCGGGCAGCGTGACGGCGGCCTCCAGCACCCCTGCAGGCACAAGGGCGGCGAGGTTGGAGCCTGCTTCCTGGTTTGCAACCATCAGTACTGGACAACCACCCGTCCGTCGACTTTGCCCTGCTCCAGCTCCTCCATCACGGCGTTGATCTCCTCAAGGTTCCGGGTGCTCACCTTCGGGTGGATGAGGCCGCGGTCGTAGAAGTCGATTGCCTCGGCAAGGTCCTGCCGGGTGCCCACAATCGAGCCGCGGATGGTGAGTCCCTTGAGCACAATGTCAAAGATGGGTGCCGGGAAATCTCCCGGCGGAAGGCCGTTGAAGACAATGGTGCCGCCGCGCCGTGCCATGCCGATTGCCTGTCCGAATGCCGAGGGATGGACCGCTGTAACCAGCACGGCATGGGCACCGCCAATCTTGGACTGGATTGCCTCGACGGGATCCTCGGTGCGTGCATTGACCACCACTTCGGCGCCGAATGACGATGCGAGCTCCAGCTTGTCGTCAGCGATGTCCACAGCCGCAACCCGCAGCCCCATGGCTTTGGCATATTGAACTGCGATATGGCCCAGCCCTCCAACGCCGGATATCACCACCCATTGCCCGGGCCGTGCTTCGCTGACCTTCAGCCCCTTGTAGACGGTCACTCCGGCGCACAGCACCGGGGCGATCTCCACCGGGTCCGCGCCCTTGGGGATGCGGGCGGCAAATTTGGCGTCAACCAGCATGTATTGACCGAAGGATCCGTTGACGGTGTAGCCGCCGTTCTGCTGCTGCTCGCACAGCGTTTCCCACCCGGTGCGGCAGTACTCACAAACGCCGCAGGCGGACCACAGCCACGCGTTGCCCACCATGTCCCCCAGGGCGACATCCGTAACGCCCTCTCCCACAGCAACAACTTCACCGACGCCCTCGTGGCCGGGGATGAAGGGCGGAGTGGGTTTCACCGGCCAGTCACCCTGGGCAGCGTGAAGGTCAGTGTGGCAGACGCCGGTGGTGACCAGCTTAACCAGCACCTGCCCCGGTCCGGGGTCCGGGACCGCCACTTCTTCCACTGACAATTCCTGTCCAAGCTCGTTGACTACGGCTGCTTGCATGTTTGCCATTTGGTCCTCATCTGATTGATCCGCACGGGTGTAGTTCAGCGTAAGTTCGGCCGTCCGGGGTTAGAAGAAGCCCTGCTTATTTTCGGCGTAGCTGACCAGCAGGTTCTTGGTCTGCTGGTAGTGGTCCAGCATCATGGCGTGGTTCTCTCGTCCGATGCCGGAGGACTTGTAACCGCCAAACGCAGCGTGTGCGGGATAGGCATGGTAGTTGTTCACCCATACCCGGCCGGCCTGGATGTCCCGGCCTGCGCGGTACGCGGTGTTGCCGTTGCGGGACCATACGCCGGCTCCGAGACCGTAGAGGGTGTCGTTGGCGATGGCCAGGGCTTCGCCGTAGTCCGAGAAGCGGGTCACCGAGACCACCGGGCCGAAGATCTCCTCCTGGAAAATGCGCATGTTGTTGGTGCCTTCAAACACGGTGGGCTTCACGTAGAAGCCGCCGGCGAGGTCGCCGTCGAGCATTAGCCGCTCCCCGCCGGTGAGAACTTTTGCGCCCTCCTGATGCGCAATGTCCATGTAGGAGAGGATCTTTTCCAACTGGTCGTTGGACGCCTGCGCACCGACCATGGTGTTGGTGTCCAGCGGATTGCCCTGGATCATCTGCGCGGTGCGCGCCAGCGCATCGGACATGAACGAGTCGTAAATGGAGTCCTGGACCAGCGCCCGTGAGGGGCAGGTGCACACTTCACCCTGGTTCAGGGCAAACATGTTGAACCCTTCCAGTGCCTTGTCGTAGAAGGCGTCATCCTCCTGTGCGACGTCGGCGAAGAAGATGTTCGGGCTCTTGCCGCCCAGCTCGAGGGTGACCGGAATAAGGTTCTGGCTCGCGTACTGCATGATCAGCCGGCCGGTGGTGGTTTCACCGGTGAAGGCGATCTTGCGGATCCGCTTCGAGGATGCCAGCGGCTTGCCGGCCTCCACGCCGAAGCCGTTGACCACGTTGAGCACACCGGCGGGCAGAATGTCCGCGAGCAGTTCCATGAGGACCATGATCGAGGCCGGGGTCTGCTCGGCCGGCTTCAGGACGATGGCGTTGCCCGCGGCAAGCGCCGGAGCCAGTTTCCAGACAGCCATGAGGATGGGGAAGTTCCACGGGATGATCTGCCCCACCACACCCAGCGGTTCGTGGAAGTGGTAGGCCGTGGTGTTGTCGTCGATCTGGGAGAGCGTGCCCTCCTGCGCACGGACGGCTCCGGCAAAATAGCGGAAGTGGTCAACGGCCAGCGGCATATCCGCGGCCAGCGTCTCACGGACGGGCTTGCCGTTGTCCCAGGTCTCGGCAACGGCCAGCAGCTCCAGGTTTTCCTCGATGCGGTCGGCGATGCGGTTCAGGATCTGTGCCCGCTCCGCCACCGAAGTCTTGCCCCACGACGGAGCGGCCTTGTGCGCCGCGTCCAGGGCCAGGTCAATGTCCTCTGACGTGCCCCGGGCCACTTCGCAGAACACCTTTCCGGTGATCGGAGAAACGTTTTCAAAGTACCCGCCCTTGACCGGGGGCACCCATTCGCCGCCAATCCAGTTCTCGTATCGGGGCTTGAAGGAAAGCTTGGAACCCTCGGTGCCGGGCTGTGCATATACGGTCATGTTGCGCTCCTGGAGTTGTGACGTCGGTGTCTTTTCCGTCGGTGGCATGAGCGTAGACCCGGCTACGTTGCATCTACGTAGCGCCAAGGATGGTGCAGCGCCTGCACCGGCACTATTGTTGCCGTGGGCAATTTTTCCGGACCTGCCCCCGGACGGACCTGACAAGGACGGCACATGGCTATCGAACGCAGTGGCGACGGCGGGGCACCGGGCACCAGCCGCTACATCCGTTACCGGTGGTGGGGCCTGCTGGCCATCAGCCTCGGTGTGGCCATGATTATCATGGACGCCACCATCGTGTCGGTGGCCGTGCCCTCAATCGTTGGTGATCTGGGCATCTCCAGCACCCAGATCCAGTGGGTCCAGGAAATCTACACCCTGCTGTTCGCTGCCCTGCTCCTCACCTGGGGCCGGATCGCGGACCGGGTGGGACGACGGCGGGTGATGCTGGTCGGCGTCGTCCTGTTTGTTGCCGCGAGCATACTGTGCGCCCTCGCCGAGTCCGGCGGTGTACTGATCCTGGGGCGCGCCATCCAGGGGTTGGGCGGATCGATGATCCTGCCGACCACCCTGGCCCTGTTGAACGCCAATTTCCAGGGACGCGAACGCGGCATCGCTTTTGCCGTCTGGGGATCAACGATCGGCGGCATGGCGGCCATTGGCCCGCTGCTGGGCGGCTGGCTCACCGAGAATGCCAGCTGGCGCTGGGCTTTCGGCATCAACATCCCGGTTGGCGTGCTGATTGTGGGCGGTCTGCTGCTGTTTGTCGCGGAGTCGTCCGAACCCGTGGTTGGCGCCGCACAGCGCTTGGACCTGGGCGGAGCCGCCCTCTCCATTATCGGCTTCGGGGCACTGGTGTTCGGCCTGATCGAAGGCCGCACCTACGGCTGGTGGAATGCGTCCGAGGAGGCTGCGTTCCAGGTGGGGAGCCTCTCCCCTGTTCCCCTGGCCTTCCTGCTCGCTGTGGTGGCCCTGACGTGTTTTGTGCTGCTGCAGCGCTCGCGGACGGCCGCGGGGAAGGGTGTGATCCTGGACCTGTCGCTTTTCCGAATCCCGTCCTTCTCCAACGGCAACGTCACGGCGCTCATTGTCAGCTTCGGCGAGTTTGGGCTGATCCTTTCCCTGCCGCTGTGGTTCCAGAATGTGCTGGGCTTCACCGCTTTCCAAGCCGGCCTGGCGCTGCTGCCGCTGGCCGTGGGATCTTTCCTCGCCAGCGGAGGCGTGGCGGCGCTGGCACGGAGGTTCAGCCCCATCCTGGTGGTCCGGATGGGACTGGGCCTGGAAATCCTGAGCATTGCCGCCCTGGCCCTGCTGATCCGGCCGGACAGCACCGCCTGGCTGACCTCGCCCATCCTGCTGGGTTACGGCATTGGCGTGGGACTGGCTACCGCCCAACTCACCTCAGTGGTCCTTGCCGAAGTTCCCATTGCCAAGAGCGGACAGGGCTCGGCTACGCAGAGCACCGCGCGGCAGACCGGATCCGCGCTGGGCATCGCCGTGCTGGGAACGGCCTTCTTCACCACCCTGCGCACCGGCACCGAGGACCGGGTGGCGGACGCCGTCGCCGGCAACCCCCAGTTGGGTGCTGTGGTGGATTCCGTCAATGCAACCTCCGGGGGCAGCATCTCCGCGCTGGCAGCGGATCCGCAGACCGCTTTCATCGCGGACGCCGCTCGGGAAGCCATGACCAACGGGGCGTCCCTGGCGGGCTGGATCGCCGCTGCCGCACTGCTGATTGGCTTCCTCACCAGCCTGCGCATCAAGCCGGTTATCGGGCCGCAGGCCGGTGAGCGCGCTCCGGAGGAGGGCTCCGCGGCTTCCTCCGCCTAGCCGTCGCGAAATCCTGGGTCAGCCCAGTTCCCGCTCAATGCGCTGGAGGCCGGCCACTATCGAGGCTTTCCGCGGGGAGCGCGCAGGAAGCAGCTGCAGGGCGCGGGACCATGCCTCGGCGTCGTCCCTGCCCTCCGGCAATGCCAGGTACGCGAGCAGCGAATCCGGACCGGCGTCCGAGAGCATCGCCTCGCGCAGCACCATGCTTACCTCGCTGCGCAGAGCGGTAATGGCCGGGGCGTCCGAGCGCGGCAGGACCGGGCCCCGGTACAGTCCCAGCGCCAGCCGGTAGGCACCGTTCTCCAAGTAACCGAGCACCTGTTTGGCATCAATGACCACCCCGCGCGGAAGCCGGTACGGACGGGACTGCGGTACCAGGGCAGGCTCCGGCGCACCTTGGCTGTGCTTTCCCAGCAGATTCCGCAGCCGCAGCATTTCAGCACGGACGGTGCTCACGGAGGTGCGCTCCGGATAGACCATGACGGAAAGTTCATCGGCGGTGAGCCCGCCCGGGTGCAGGGCAAGGAGAGTGAGCAGCTCAGCGTGCCGGGTGCTGAGCGTCGCGGGCCGTCCGCCAACGTTGACCACCGCCGGATCACGGCCCAGAATCTGCAGGCTGTCCTGCCGAAGGAGGGTCCGGTGTGCTGCGCGCGGCGAGGCGTCCGGCAGGCGCGGACGGCGGCGCAGGCTGCGGCGTCGGCCAGCCTCCTGCAGACGCTCCACCTTCAACTGGGATTCCGATGCCGCCACGGTGGCTTCGACCAACGCCAGGGTGTGGGCCGCCACGGCTTCGTCTTTCCCGGTGATGTCGACGACGCCGATGAGGGTTCCCGTATCCGGATCGTGGACGGGCACCGCGGTGCAGCTCCACGAATGGACCTGGCGGCTGAAGTGCTCAGCTCCGGAAATTTGAACGCTCTGGCCCGAGGCAAGCGCGGTTCCCGGAGCGCTTGTTCCGATGGAACGCTCCGACCAGTCCGTGCCGGGGATAAACAGCATTCCTTCCGCGAGACGGCGTGCGTCGTCGTCGCCCTCCACCCACAGCAGCCGCCCCAGTTCATCTCCCACGGCTACGAGGAGCCCGGTGTCGGTGCCCGGGCGGACCAGCAGCCGCCTGATGACCGGCATGATGGCCGCAAGGGGGTGGGAGGTGCGGTACTCCCCCAGCTCGGAGCCGGTAAACACCAGCTGCGGAACGGCCTCGTCCGGGTCTGTGTGGTGGCGCAGGGAACGCTGCCAGGATTCACGGACCGGGGGCCGGAGCCAGCGCGTCAAACCGTCCGCAGAACCAAGGTTTTCATGAGCGCGGAATGCATCCCGCTGCAGGGCGTCCGCAGTCCGCGGAGGCGGATCATCGTAGTCCTGATTGTGCACTGCCCCGACCTATCCACACCGATAAGGAGACTGTCCTGGCACCCGTAACTGCGGGTGTCAGGACAGTCTACTCATGCCGCTTCCGTCCCTTCCACGGGAAAGGGCCGAAGCTTAGGTGTTATGTAGGGGCGTGCGGACGGCGGGTTACTGCCCGCGGGCGATCCGGACCATCTCGTCACGGTCCACAACCTTGACGCGCTCGCGCACCAGCTCGCCCGTGGCGGGATCGGGATGGACGTAGGACGCGCCGAGGCTCTTTTCGTAGGCGTCCAGCTTCAGCCAGCCCTCCCACGTGGTGTATTCAACGCCGCGGTCTTCGAGCAGCTTGATGATGGATTCCTCGTCCGGTTCCTCGGCGGCCGGCAGGTTCAGCCGGTCTTCCAGCAGGAAGCCGATGGTTTCCAGCGCGTCACCCTTGGTGTGTCCGATCAGGCCAATGGGGCCGCGCTTGATCCAGCCGGTGGTGTAGATGCCGGGAACGGGGGCGCCGGCTTCGTCGATGACCCTTCCGCCCTCGTTCGGAATGACGCCGCGCCGGGAGTCAAAACCCACCTCCGGCAGTTCGGACCCGAAGTAACCAATCGCGCGGTAGACCGCCTGCACCGGGTAGTCGACAATTTCTCCGGTGCCGCGGGCGTTGCCGGTTCCGTCCAGTTCATTGCGTTCGAACTTCATGCCAGCCATCTTGCCGGGGTTGGCGGGATCCTCATAGATCTCCACCGGGCTGTGCAGGAAGTGCAGGTGCAGGCGGCGGGAAGCACCGGAGTCCTGTTCTTCGACCAGCCAGTTGGTCAGCGTGTTGACCATGGTCTTGGTCTGGTTGTTGGTGCGGATCTGCTCGTCCGAGCCTTCGTCGAACTCGAAGTCCTCCGGGTAGAGCACAATGTCAACGTCACGGGAGTGCGAGAGTTCGCGCAGTTCCAGCGGCGTGAACTTCACCTGTGCCGGACCGCGGCGGCCGAAGATGTGGACGTCCGTGACGGGGGACTTTTTCAGGCCCTCATAGACGTTGTCCGGAATCTCGGTGGTGAGCAGGTCATCGGCGTGCTTGGACAGGATGCGGGCAACGTCCAGGGCCACGTTGCCGTTGCCGATGACGGCAACTTCCTTGGCGTCCAGCGGCCATTCCCGCGGCACGTCCGGATGTCCGTCATACCAGGACACGAAGTCGGCACCGCCGAAGGAGCCCTCGAGCTCGACGCCGGGGATGCTCATGTCCGCGTCCTTGATGGCACCGGTGGCGAAAATGATGGCGTCGTAGAAGTGCCGGAAGTCGGTGAGGGTCAGGTCTTTGCCGTAGTGCACGTTCCCGAGGAACCGGATGTCACCACGGTCCATGACCTTGTGCAGGGCGTTGACGATGCCCTTGATCCGGGGATGGTCCGGAGCCACGCCGTAGCGGATCAGGCCGTAGGGTGCGGGGTATTTGTCGAAGAGGTCAATGCTGACCTCGAAGTCCCGTTCAGCTTTGGTGAGGATATCTGCGGCATAAACACCGGCGGGGCCAGCGCCGATGATGGCGACTCGCATGGGGCGCTGCGACCGGTCCGCGGCTGAATTAGACACTGATAGTCCTTCGTCTCGGGGAGAAATCCTGTGCGGAATAACGCACAGTTTCCTATTCTAAATGCCGCGTACGACGGCGTCTAAACGGTTCGGTGCGAACGTCCCCGCGGATGGGCGGGGGACGGGTTTGCAGTCCTGGCCACCGGCTGCGCTGCGGCGGGAATACCCGGCGGTCTCAGCATGTTGTGGCTCACGTGTCTTCTTCGAACGGAACCGGCGCCGAGCGCTCCGCATCCTTGTCCGCCTCCGCATCCTCCGCCGCGTCCTCCCCCGCGTCCGCGCCCGCCCGTTCCGCCCCGCAGCAGCCGGCGTCGCCGCCGTCGTCCGGCAGACGCAGCGAAAACTCCACGGGCATCCTGTTCGGGGTTGGTGCGTATGTGCTGTGGGGACTGCTGCCCCTTTACTTTGTCCTGCTGGTTCCGGCGGGAGCGGTGGAGATTGTTGCCTCCAGAATCGTCTTCTCCCTGGTGTTCTGCGCTGCGCTGCTCACCACCCTGCGCTCGTGGAAGGCCACGGCCGCAGCCGCAAGGAACCCGAGATTGGTGGCCACGCTAAGCGGCGCCGCCGTACTCATTGCCGTCAACTGGCTCACTTATGCGTGGGCCGTCCTTAATGAACACGCTGTGGAGGCCGCCCTGGGGTACTTCATCAACCCCCTGGTCTCCGTGCTCCTGGGCGTGGTGATCCTCAAGGAAAAACTCAGGCCGCTGCAGTGGGTGGCTATGGCGGTGGGGTTTGTTGCCGTGTTGGTACTGACCTTCGCCTACGGCACTGTGCCCTGGGTGGCGCTTGCCCTCGCCTTCAGCTTTGGCCTGTACGGGCTGGTGAAGAAGGGCGTGGGTGGAAAAGTTGATGCAATCTCCAGCCTGACCATTGAGACCGCCGCTCTGACGCCCATCGCCGTCGGCGTCCTGATCTGGCTCTCGCTTAGCGGAACGGCCACCATCCTCAGCAACGGCGCCGCTCATTTCTGGCTGCTCGCCGCCTCCGGCATCATTACGGCTGTTCCGCTGATCTTTTTCGGCGCCGCCGCCCGGCGCCTTCCGCTCTCAACGGTGGGCATGCTGCAGTACCTGGCGCCCACCCTGCAGTTCATTATTGCCCTGGCGGTCTTCAAGGAAACCATGCCGCCGGAGCGCTGGGCAGGTTTCGGACTGATCTGGCTGGCGCTGGTGATCCTGACCGCGGACATGATGGGCGGCCCCCGACGGAACCGGCTGCTCCGCGCCGCCGGGGTCTGAGCACGGGCACCGGCTCAAAAAGAAAACAGCCCCCGCTGTCCGAAAGGACGGCGGGGGCTGTTTTGGTCTGCGTGAATCGTTTAGCGGACCGAAGCTGCGCGCTGGCGCTGGAGTGCCACCAGGGCGGCACCACCGGTCAGCGCCATCAGGGCGCCGATCCCGCCGATGGCCAGCTGGGCGGCATTCAGGCCCGTTGCGGCAAGCTCCGCGGTCCCGTCAGCTGCAGCCGGAACCGGCTGCGCGGCGAGGACGGTGACAGCCTGCTCAACCGTGAAGGTTGTCCAGCCTGCAAGGGCCCCGTTCCGGAACAGAGCCACCTTGTGCTCACCTGCTGCCAGAACGGCCGGAACAGCCACAGCCAGTGATCCCTGGGTGTCTGCGGTAACCTCACCCAGATTGACGCCTGCGGACGGCAGCACCACTTCGTAGGCGGTTCCGCCGTTCAGGCCCGAGATGCGCACCTGGCTGCCGGATGCAGCAGCGGTGACCGTTCCCCGCGCGGCTTCGGTGAGGAGCGTGTCCTGCCCCAGCGTCACCTGTTCAACAGTGGCGACCCCGGCCGCAGCCTTGGCCTTGGCCTGCTCGGCTGCACGGCGTGCTTCTTCTTCCGCAGCAGCAGCTTGCGCTGCGGCAGCCGCCTGGGCTGCTTCCTTAGCTGCGGCCTCATTAGCTGCTTCCTGTGCGGCAGCTTCCTGAGCGGCGGCCTCGGCAGCAGCGGCTTCCTGGGCAAGGGCCTCGTCAGCGGCGGCCTGCTCTTCAGCGGCCTGGCGTTCCTGTGCTGCGGCTTCCTCAGCAGCCTTGTTGGCAGCCACTTCCTCAGCAGCCTTGTTGGCAGCCGCTTCCTCAGCAGCCTTGTTGGCAGCGGCTTCCTCGGCGGCCTTCTTGGCGGCGGCTTCTTCAGCGGCCTCCTGAGCAGCGGCTTCTTCAGCGGCCTTGTCCTCCACCGGGGCGGTGTCAGGCTTAGCAGCTGCCGCTTCTTCGGCGGCCTTCTTGGCAGCGGCTTCTTCGGCCGCAGCCTTGGCGGCGGCTTCCGCAGCTGCCTTGGCAGCCTCCGCCTCGCGGGCGGCGTTGGCGGCAGCCTCTTCGGCGGCAGCGCGGGCAGCAGCTTCCGCAGCGGCCTTTTCCTCAGCGGCGCGGGCAGCAGCCTCCTGTGCCGCTGCCTCTTCGGCGGCAGCGCGGGCAGCAGCTTCAGCGGCTGCCTTTTCCTCGGCGGCGCGCGCGGCGGCCTCACGGGCTGCTGCTTCGTCCTGCGGCGAGACCGCGTACTGGCCGAACTTCGCAGTGGCGAGGTAGGCGCCCTGGTTCGGACCGGCAGTCAGCTGGACTGCTCCGATTCCAATATCCGTGTCAGCGGCACGGAGCATGTTGGCGCGGTGCGCCGGCGAGTTGACCCACCAGCTAAAAGCCTGGTCGGCGCTCATGTTCCAGACGATGTTCTCGGGGAACGCATAGGATCCCGGGCTGTGCTGGAAGACGCCGGCTCCGTAGATGTTGGCCTGGTCGGCGGACTGCTGTGTCCAGGACTGCGACTCGGCAGACATCTGGTCATTCCAGCGCAGCGGGGCCAGCGCATGCTGTGCCCGGTAATCATTAATCAAGACATACAGGCGGTTGGCGAACTGAGCGTCCGCGGAGCTTGCCGCTGCAGACGGGATCGAGATCAACGCCGTCATGAGTGCGATGGCGAGCGCCGTGAAGACGCCCACAAGTTTCTTAAAGCGCAAAGTGCATCCTTATGCCTCGGGACCCGGTGAAACACCGGTGCCGGCCGTGCGCAGACTCCCCAGAAGACTGCGGTGCCCGGTAAAAACGTCACGGGGCAACGATGTGAATTTACCGCAGGCACCACCAATAGACAACAGGCCCTCTAATAACATCAGTAACACCAATAACAAATAGGACACGCTGAACCCGGTAACTGCTGTCAGTACCGGGCTTGCCGGAGGGTGGCCTGGGACGCAAAAAGATGCGCCGGGCTCTTCGCAGAGTCCGGCGCATCTCCAGCACCGTTAGGGCGTGCAGACCCAGCAGCTAAAGCTGTGCGCGCACCGCCGCTTCCAACACGTCGAGGGCGTCTGACAGCAGCTCTTCCCCAATCACCAGCGGCGGCAGCAGGCGCACCACGTTGCCGTAGGTGCCGCAGGTCAGGATGATGACGCCTTCAGCCAGGCACGCCGCGGCGATGGCCTTGGTGATGTCAGCGTCAGGGGTTTTGGTGCCGGGCTTGACGAATTCCAGCGCCAGCATGGCGCCGCGGCCGCGGACCTCGCCGATAACGCCGGTGTCTTCAGCGAGCTGCTGCAGCCGCGGAACCGCCAGCTCCTCGATCCGGCGGGCGCGCCCGGAAAGATCGTAGGCTTCCATAGTCTCGATTGCCGCCAATGCCGCAGCGCACGCAACGGGGTTGCCGCCGTAGGTGCCGCCCAGACCGCCGGCGTGGACGGCGTCGAGCAGTTCGGCGCGGCCGGTGACGGCCGAGAGCGGCATGCCGCCGGCAATTCCCTTGGCCATGGTCATGATGTCCGGAATGACACCCTCATGCTGCACGGCAAACCATTCGCCGGTACGGCAGAAGCCGGACTGGACCTCGTCCGCGATGAAGACAACTCCCTTGGACTTGGCCCACTCGGCCAGCCGCGGCAGGAAACCTTCAGCCGGAACAATGAAACCGCCCTCGCCCTGAATCGGCTCGATCAGGATGGCCGCGGTCTGGTCCGCGCCAATCTGCTTTTCGATGGCGAGGATCACCCGGTCCGCGGCCTCGGCACCGGTGATCTCAGCATTTTCCTCGCGGAACGGGTAGCTCATGGGCATCCGGTAGATCTCCGAGGCAAACGGCCCGAAGCCGGTTTTGTACGGCATGGCCTTGGCGGTCAGCGCCATGGTGAGGTTGGTGCGGCCGTGGTAGGCGTGGTCAAAGGCGACGACGGCGTCCCGGCCGGTGGCGGACCGGGCAATCTTGATGGCGTTCTCCACGGCCTCGGCGCCGGAGTTGAAGAGCACGGTGCGCTTCTCATGGTCCCCGGGGGTCACTTCGTGCAGCTTTTCGGCCAGCGCAATGTAACCCTCGTAGGGGGTCACCATGAAGCACGTGTGAGTGAAATGCTCCACCTGCTGCTTCACCGCGTCGACGACGGCGGGATCCGACGCACCGACGCTGGTCACGGCAATGCCGGAACCCAGGTCGATGAAGGAGTTGCCGTCCACATCACGGATGATGCCGCCGTCGGCGTCGGAGACATACACCGGAACGGACGAGGCCACCCCCTTGGCAACCACCGCTGCCCGGCGGGCGTTCAGCTCGGTGGACCTGGGGCCTGGGAAGGTCCCGTTGATGCTGCGCTTCTGCTCCAGCCGGTGGGCGGGTGAGAGGGCTTGGGTGCTCATGGGGGTGTGCCTTTCAAACGGTGTTGCGGGGAGGTAGGTTCTGCGTTGCGGCGGCGGGAGTGAAGCCTAGGCGTCCAGCGCGGTCATGACGTGTTTGATCCGCGTGTAGTCCTCTACGCCGTACATGGAGAGGTCTTTGCCGTAGCCGGAGCTCTTGAACCCGCCGTGGGGCATCTCGGCCGTCAGCAGAATGTGCGTATTGATCCAGACGGCGCCGAAGTCAAGGTCGCGGGCCAGCCGCATGGCCCGGCCGTGGTTGGTGGTCCAGACGCTGGATGCCAGGGCGTATTCGACGTCGTTGGCCATTTCCACTGCCTCTTCCTCGGTGCGGAAACTCTGCACCGTGATGACGGGGCCAAAGGTTTCCTTCTGGACGATGTCATCATCCTGGCGGGCGCCGGTGATGATCGTCGGTTCAAAAAAGAACCCCTTGGCACCGGCCCGCTTGCCGCCGGTGACAATGCTGCAGTGCTCCGGCAGGGCGTCGATGACGGCATTGACCGCATTGAAGTGGTTGATGTTGTTCAGCGGTCCGAAGTAGTTCTCCTCGGAATCCTCGTGTCCGGTCTGCAGGGTTTTGGTGTGCTCCACCAGGGCGGTCACAAACTCGTCCTGGACAGAGTCCTCCACGAGTACGCGGGTGATGGCAGTGCAGTCCTGGCCTGCATTAAAGAAGGAGAACTCGGCCACGGCCCGGGCAGTCTTCTCCAGGTCCGCGTCAGCGAACACCACAGCCGGCGCCTTGCCGCCGAGTTCCAGGTGCGCACGCTTGAGTGTTTTGGCGGCGCCGGAAGCCACGGCTATGCCGGCGCGGACCGAACCGGTGATGGACACCAGGCCCGGCACGGGGTGCTCCACCATTGCGGCACCGGTTTCTCCAGTGCCCAGGACCACGTTCACGACGCCGGGAGGGAAAATCTCCCCGGCGAGGCGGGCCAGAACGAGTGTGGATTCGGGCGTTGTGTCGGAAGGCTTGAGCACTACGGTGTTCCCCGCGGCGAGCGCCGGGCCAATCTTCCAGACGGCCATCAGCAGCGGGTAGTTCCAGGGGGCAACCTGGGCGACGACGCCTATAGGCTCGCGGCGGATGAATGAGGTGTGCCCCTCCATGTACTCCCCCGCTGCCTTGCCCTCCAGCAGACGGGCTGCACCGGCAAAGAAGCGCAGCTGGTCCGCTCCCACGGCCACTTCCTCCGCGGCAATGACCGACCGCACCTGTCCGGTGTTGCGGTGTTGGGCGTCCACCAGTTCATCGGCATTGGCTTCCAGTGCGTCGGCGAGACGAAGGAGCATGAGCTGGCGTTCGGATGGAGTGGTCCGCTTCCAGGTCTTGAAGGCGGCCGCGGCGGCCTCCATGGCGGCGTCGACGTCGGCCTGATTGGACACCGGTGACGAGGCAACCACTTCGCCGTTGACCGGGTTGATGATTTCCAGCTGTTCGGTTCCCTGCGCCGGGACAAACTCTCCGTTGATGAAGTTCTGCAGTGTCTGGGCCATGGCTCGCACTGTCCTTTCGGGTGGAGGTAGCCCGGACTCCGCTGCCCGGGACTTTCCTCTCAACCTATGCGGTGAAGACTTCGTTCCATAGGGACAAAACTACAATGCTCACTGTCCCAGTCTGTGCAGGCGACCAAAGCCTGGCCGTATAGTTGCTGAATGCCAATCCAGCTGTCCGATCTCCTCGCCGCCCCCGGTCTCAACCTGCGCAAATGCGGCACTGCCGAGCTCACACCCGCTCCCCTCCAGTGGGTTGCGGTGACCGAACTTGAAGATCCGTTTCCCTTCCTGGGCGGCGGAGAGGTCGTATTGACGACGGGGCTGCGGCAGCGCAGCGGAGCCGTGCAGCGCAGTTTCGTGGACAGCGTGCACCGGGCCGGTGCGCTGGCTATTGGTTTTGGCACCGGACTCAGCCACGCAAAGGTTCCGGCTGCCCTTCTCGAAGCGGCGGACCAGCGCGGCCTGTCCGTTTTCGAAGTTCCCTACGAGACCCCGTTCGTGGCCCTTGGCAAGATGGTGGCGGACGCGTTGGCGGCTGACCACGTCACTCAGCTTCGCGATCTGCTCGCTGCGCACCAGTCCCTGGCGGCAGCGCTGCTGGGAGGGAAAGGCCTGCCCGGATTGCTGCAGGAACTCTCCGGGCTGCTGGACAGCCCGGTTGCCCTGTACCAGTACGGTGCGCGGCTGTTCACCACCGGCGCCCGCGCCGAGTCCGGGCCGCGCCAGCGTCTTCCCATCGCCACCGGCCTCCGGGACCGCTGTACCCTGATGATCGCTGAACCCTATCTCCGGTCGGACATTGTGGCCTACGCCCAAAGCCTGATCAGCGTCGAACTAAGCAACCAGGCCCGCCGGCGCACCCGCGACCGTGCCGTGACCGGGCAGCTGCTGGCCGACGTCGTCGCGGGCCGGCTGACCGGCACCGACGCCTCGATGCGCCTGCAGGGGGCCGGCATCTCCATGACCGGGCGCAACGTGACTTTCCTGGTGGAAGCCGCTTCCGGCCAGGTGCGCTCGCTGCCGTCCCTTCCGCTGCCCGCGGAGTTCGACGGCGCTGCCACCGCCGTCGTCGACGACCGGCTGGTTGTCGTGGTTCCGCAGGGTTCCCGCCCCGAACTCGCCCGGATCCTTTCCGACTACCTCTACGGAAGCGGGCTCACCGCGAAGATCGGCATCGGCGGTTCCTACGCGGACCATGCCGGGCTGCGCTGGAGCTACTTCGAGGCCAAGGAAGCCCTCCAGCGGGGCCAAAGCCTCAACGAACCGGTTCGGCTGAGCCTCACCTCGCTGCTGATGTCCGGCACCGACGTTCCGCTGGCCGATCTCGCCGCCGAAGCGCTGGATCCGTTGACGGACTTTGACGCCGCCCACGACGCAAACCTGTTGGAGACCCTGGATCACTACCTGGCCCTGAACGGATCCGTGGCTGCCGTGGCGGATGAGCTGGGACTGCACCGAAACACCGTGCGCTACCGCCTGGGGCAGATGACCGAGCTGACCGGCTACGACCCCGCCGTCACCGCGGACCGGGTACATCTGTTCCTGGCACTGAATGTTCGCCGTCTCGGCCTCGGAGCGCCCTGAGGTGCGGGACGCAAGACTTCTCCGCGTTATCTAGTACGGTGCATGTAATCAAAGTGCAAACCACCATCACGTTGACGCCGCAACCATAAGAACGCCCGCTGCAGTGTCCACACGAGGAGCCACCAATGCCGCAGTCGGGGATCGATTTTTCCAGTGCTGACAACAGCGTCCGCCCCCAGGACGACCTCTACCAGCACGTCAACGGCGCGTGGCTCAACAGCACCGTAATCCCTGATGACCGGCCGCTGGAGGGCACGTTTACCGCCCTGCGTGATGGATCTGAACTGGCAGTCAAGGCGATTGTCGAAGAAGCCGCCGCCAAAGGAGAGTCCGCATCCGGCGTCGAGCAGCAAATTGGCGGCCTTTACTCCAGCTTCATGGACGTCGCTGCAGTCGACCAGCTGGGGTTGAAACCCCTGCAGGAACGTCTGGAACAAATCCGCGGCGTGCACTCAGTCGAAGAGTTCGCCGGCCTGCTCGGCCGGCTGTTCCGCTCCAACGTCCATGGTCTCTTTTCCATCTACCCCGACCCGGACGCGGGCAACCCGGAACGGGTCATCCTCCATCTCGGGCAGGGTGGCCTGGGGATGCCGGATGAGTCCTATTACCGCCAGGACAAGTTTGCCCCTGTCGCAGCGGCCTACGGCGACTACGTTGCCAGGTTGTTCACCCTCGCTGAAATCCCCGATGCCCAAGCCGCCGCGTCCCGCGTCGTCGAACTCGAAAGGGCCTTGGCCTCGCATCACTGGGACCGGGTCACGCTGCAGGATGCCCACAAGACCTACAACCTCAAGACAGCCGCTGAAGCCGTTGCCCTCTTTCCGCTGCTGGACACGTGGTTCGAAGCCGCCCGGGTGGAACCGGCCAAACGGGATGAGGTTATTGTCAGCACTCCGGACTTCTTCGCCGGTGCCGCCGGCTTGCTGGAGTCCGAACATCTGGGCACTTGGAAGGAATGGCTGACCCTGCGGGCCCTTAGCTCGGCCGCCCCCTACCTGTCCTCTGAATTTGTGGAGGCGCATTTTGACTTCTACGGCACCACTCTCAGCGGGACACCCCAAAACAAGGAACGGTGGAAGCGCGGGGTGGCCGTCGTCGAAGCGAACCTGGGCGAGGCAGTGGGCCGGATCTACGTGGAGCGGCACTTCCCCGCCGGTCACAAAGCCAGGATGGAGTCCCTCGTCGCCAACTTGACCGAGGCCTACCGGGACAGCATCTCCTCCCTGGAGTGGATGGGCGAAGAAACGAAGACTGAAGCACTGATGAAGCTGAAGGCTTTCCGTTCCAAGGTGGGGTTCCCGGAAAAATGGATCGACTACTCGGACGTTGAGATCGATCCGCATGATCTCCTGGGCAATATCGAGCGGGCCCACAACGCCGACGTCGACCGGCATCTGGACGAGGTCGGCAAACCGGTTGACCTCACCAAATGGCGCCTAACACCGCAGACGGTGAACGCCTACTACCACCGGACGCTCAACGAGATCGTCTTCCCCGCCGCCATCCTCCAGCCGCCCTTCTTCAACGCGGAAGCAGACGACGCGGTCAATTACGGAGGAATCGGAGCGGTGATCGGCCACGAAATCGGCCACGGATTCGATGACCAGGGTTCACAGTTCGATGGCAGCGGGGCGCTGCGGAATTGGTGGACTGACGAGGACCGGGCCGCGTTTGAAGCTTTGACGGCCAAGCTGGTGGCGCAGTACGACGCGCTCTCTCCGTATGCCGCACCCGGCCACAAGGTGAACGGAAAGCTGACCCTGGGCGAGAACATCGGCGACCTCGGTGGTCTGGCGATCGCCTATAAGGCCTACCTCCTCAGCTTGGGGGGAGCCGAACCGGAGGTGATTGACGGCGTCACGGGACAGCAGCGGTTCTTCATGTCATGGGCAGCCGTATGGCGCCAGGTAATCCGTTCCGAAGAAGCAATCCGGAGACTGGCGACGGACCCCCACTCCCCCAACGAGTTCCGCACAAACGCCATAGCCCGCAACCTCGACGCTTTCCATGAAGCGTTCCAGGTCACCGCCTCCGACGGCATGTGGCTGGACCCGGAGCAACGCGTCAGCATCTGGTAACGCGCAGGTCCTTCTCGTCTTCACCCCCTCCCCCCCCCCGGGCAGCATCGCGCGTGCACGCAGGGGCAGCATCGCGCGTGCACGCAGGGGCAAATGCGGGCCGTTGCGTTGCATCAGATGGCGGGTTCGGTGTTGAGCGGTGCGTTCAGACCCCTGAGCGGCGTAGTCCGGGGATCGGGCGGTTGTCCCTCGTTGTCCGGGTTTGGCGGGCATACGGTTACTCCCAACTGGCTCGTCTGAGCGAGTGCACTCTGAACATGCCTGCACTGCCGGAGTTCAGATGTGTCTTTTCACGAGGAGGTGAAGTCCTGTGGAGATTACTGAAGAAAACATCACCGAAGAACGATCCGCGATGTTATCCAGGCTCGGTCTGGACGTACAGAACAAAGGAACCATGGGCCGGATTTTGGCCACCGGTTCCATCGCTGAGGCAACCGAACGCCCGGACGGCACGATGGAAGCCACCATTCGGATCAACGAAGACGAGATCTGCTGGGAACCGGCAATTCTGGTGCTTCCGCACGGCGGCGAACTTGACCTGACGGTCATCAACGATGACACAAACACGCATTCGTGCCTGCTGCCCAGCAACGGTGACCAGAAGTTTCTGTGGCTGGTGAACCATTCCAGGGGCCGGGCAACCCTGACCCTGGATGGGCCGGGCTACTACTGGTACAGCTCACCAGGAGGAAACGATGAGGGCCGCGGCCTGACCGCCGCCATCGTGGTGCGGGGCGAAGTGCCCCCGGAAGCCCGCCTCGACCGTCCCGACCAGCCCCGACCATAGGAAGGAACTGAACCAATGACTATTGAGTATTTGGACGCCGGTGAGGCAATCAGCCACGGTGCCCTCAGCGCCGTACCCGGTGTTGCACCGGCGGTTACGGACAACATTGACTACGAGCGTTTGCTGAGATCACGTGCGGAGTCGCATAACTGGATCACTTACTACGGCGCCTATGACGGGCAGCGGTACAGCCTGCTGGACCAGATCAATACGGAGACCGTAAAGCAGCTCACCCCGGCGTGGATCTTCCAGGCCGGGCAGTCGGGACAGATTGCCGGCGCCTCGACCTACGCTTTCGAGACCTGCCCGCTGATCGTGGACGGCGTCATGTACGTCACCGGATGGGACGGCTGGTTCTGGTGTCTGGATGCGGTGACGGGCAAGGAACTCTGGCGCTACAAGCATGCGGTGCCCTATGACGTTTCGCTGTGCTGCGGCAACGTCAACCGGGGTTGCGCAGTGGCAAACGGAAAAGTGTACTTCGTGACCCCGAACGCCCAGCTGGTGGCATTGGATGCTGCCAACGGCCAGAAGGTGTGGCAGAAGACCATTGGTGACGTGCGTGCCGGTGAAAGCGCATCGCTGGCTCCGACGGTCATTAAGGACCTGCTCATCACCGGAAGCGCCGGCGGCGAGTTTGGCGTGCGCGGCCATATCGATGCGTGGGATCTGGAAACCGGCGAGCAGCGCTGGCGCACCTACACCGTGCCCAAGCCCGGCGAGCCGGGTTCGGAAACCTGGCCCGCTGACGGTGAGGCCTGGCAGCGCGGCGGGGCAAACCACTGGGTTACCGGAACGTATGACCCGGAGACGAACCTGTACTACGCGGGCACCGGAAACCCTGCCCCCGATTTCGACGGCGAGGTCCGCGAGGGAGACAACCTTTACACCGACAGCGTCGTTGCACTGGACGTCGACTCAGGTCAGATCAAGTGGCACTACCAGTTCACTCCGCACGATCTGTGGGATTACGACTCCACGATGGAAATGACCCTGTTCGAGCGCGACGGCAAGAAGCTGCTCGGGCATTTCGACAAGAACGGTTACTTCTTCGTCCTGGACCGTACCAACGGTGAACTGCAGAACGTCACCCCCTTCGTGGACCGCATCGACTGGGGTGTCATTACCCCGGACGGAAAGGTCACGCCCCGGAAGTACCCGGACAAAGAGGGTGTGCCCGTTCACTTCTACCCCGGCCCGGCAGGCGCGAAGGAATGGACCCACGCGGCATACAGCCCGAAGACCGAGATGTTCTACGTGCCGGTCGCCGACGTGGGTGCCACCGCAACCCGGCGTCGCCGGGAGTTCAAGGAAAGCATGCCGTACTGGGGTGCCGGCGTGGCCGTGGACATCGACGACATGGCCGGTTCGGTCAGCGCGTTCGACACCCACGGCGAGGAAAAGTGGCGCTGGCGCATCGACTACCCCATGGCCGCCTCGGTTCTGGCCACCGCAGGGGACCTGGTCTTCGCAGGCACCCCGACCGGTGAGTTCGTCGCTCTGGATGCCCGGACCGGTGAGAAGTTGTGGGAATTCCAGTGCGGCAGCGGCCACCACGGCAGCTCCTCGACCTACAAAGTCGACGGCAAGCAGTACGTCGTTGTCCCCGTCGGTTGGGGTGGATGGCTTGAAGGCATCATCCCCGGAATGCTCGGCGCCGGCCACGGCAGCGCGTTGATCGCGTTCGCCCTGCCCGACTGATCCCCACCCAATCAAGGACTGATCCCTGCCCATCAAGAAACAGAAAGGAAAAACAAACATGACCGCCAATAACGATCTGCAGAAGTGGGAAGCGCCCACCCTCGCGGAAATCCGCGTGTCGGCCGAGGTCACCGCCTACGTCGCCACGAAGTAATGCACATCAGGCGGGCCGCCGGGCGACACGGTCCGGCGGCCCGCCTGCCACCAGCGAAAAGGATGCCATCAACGATGTGGGCACGAGTACTCGGATCAGCCGCCGGCGGAGGATTCCCGCAATGGAACTGCGCCTGTCCCCGATGCCGGGCAGTACGAGACGGCTCACGGCCCTGCGTCCCGCGCAGCCAATCGTCCATTGCGGTAAGCGCCGGCCGGCAACAATGGTTCCTGGTTAACGCCTCGCCCGATATCCAGTTCCAAATAGAAGCCTTCGGGGCCCTGCACCCCGCAGACGGCAGTGTGACCCGGATGCAGTCCGTCCTGCTCACCGACGCCGAGCTTGACCACACACTCGGCCTGCTCCTGATGCGGGAAGGCCGCGGGCTCGAGATACACGCAACCGAGTCGGTGTATGAGACTCTCACGACCGGCACCGGGATACTGCGGACGCTCGAAGGTTACTGTCCCGTCACCTGGCGACCGGTGATGCCCGGCACCGAGATGATGCTGGGCGAAGGACTGTCCTACCGCGCCTTCGATGTCCCCACGACCAAACGGATGCGGTTCCCCGGGGCCGCGGAGAAAGGTCGGGTGGTGGGCTACCGCATCACCGATACCGCCAGTCAGCGAAGCCTGGTCTATCTCCCCGGCGTGCAGCGGATCACACCGGACGTCCTTGAGGAGCTGGCGGGCTCCTCCGCACTGCTGGTTGACGGCACCTGCTGGCGCGATGATGAGATGCCCGGCCTCGGCCTTGCCAGCAAGACGTCGCGCGACATGGGACACATGCCCATAGACGGACCGGACGGCAGTCTCGAGCTGCTTGCACCCCTGCCCGTCGACCGCAAGATCTACATCCACATCAACAACACCAATCCCATCTTGATCGACGACTCCCCCGAACGCCTGTCCCTGGACAGGCGTGGCCTTGAGGTCGCCGTAGACGGCTTGGAACTGGAAATCTAAGGAGCAATGATGACGGCAGTACTCACCCCCGATGAACTCGAGGAAACGCTCCGCTCACACGCCAAGCAGTACCACAGCGAGCATCCGTTCCACCGTCGGATGAACGATGGCCAGTCCAGCCGTGAGGAGATCCGGGGGTGGGTGGCCAACCGCTTCTATTACCAGGTCAACATTCCCCGGAAGGACGGGGCGATCCTCAGCAGTTGCCCGGACAGTGATGTCCGGCGCCGCTGGGTCCAGCGGATCATCGACCACGACGGCGTCACTGAAGGAACCGGGGGAATCGAGTCATGGCTTCGTTTGAGTGAGGCAGTCGGCCTGACCCGCGAGGAAGTGGAGGATTCGCGGCATCTGCTCCCGGGCGTGCGGTTTGCCGTGGATGCCTACGTCACCTTCACCCGCACCCGGCCCTGGGTGGAGGCGGTGGCATCCTCCCTCACCGAGTTGTTCGCACCCGATCTGATGGCCGAGCGGATCGCGGCATTCGAACGCGACTACACCTGGATAGCGCCGGAGGGCCTGGCCTACTTCCAGTCCCGCCTTACCCAGGCCCCCCGCGATTCACAACACGGTCTTGAGATCGTCAGGAAGCACTGCACCACACCGGAAACGCAGGCAGCGGCGGTGGCGGCGCTGTCCTTCAAATGCGATGTGCTCTGGAGCATGCTGGACGCAATGGAACAGGCCTATGGAAATCGCTGACCTGAATGCCCGGCCGCGGTTGGCGCCGCACGTACGGATGGTTTTCAATGCCGCACGCGGGGAACACGCGTTATTGTCACCGGAATTGATTTGGGTCATCAACGCCACCGGAGCCGCCATCGTCGAGTTATGCGACGCCAAACGGACTATCGCGGAAATCGCCGTCGAATTGCGCGGCCAGTTCGACCAAGTCGTTGAAGGCGACGTTCAACGCTTCGTGGCCGACCTCGTCACCAAGCACGGCATGGAGGTAGACCATGGATAACCCTTACGGACTGCTCGCAGAACTCACGTACTCCTGCCCGCTGCAGTGTTCCTACTGCTCCAACCCCCTTCAGCTCGATGATTATCGTGACGAGCTGAGTACCGAGGAGTGGAAAAGAGTATTCACCGAGGCCGCCGGCCTGGGCGTGCTCCAGCTGCATCTTTCGGGCGGTGAACCGCTCCAGCGCCGCGACATCGTCGATTTGGTGCAGCATGCCAACCAGCTGGGCCTGTACACAAACCTGATTACCAGTGGGCTCGGGCTGTCCACGCTTCGTGCCGAGCAACTCCGCAAGGCGGGCCTCGACCACGTGCAGCTCAGCATCCAGGCCGATGACCAAGCCCTGTCCGATCAGATAGCAGTGACTACCTCGTTCGAACGCAAGCAGGTAGCCGCAGGGCTCATCAAGTCACTGGGCTGGCCGCTCACCCTGAATGTTGTGTTGCACCGGCAGAACATCGACAGGATCGGGGGCATCCTCGATATGGCGGAGGCGATGCAAGCCGACCGGGTGGAACTGGCGAACACGCAGTATGCCGGCTGGGCAGGACCCAACCAGGCCGAGCTGCTGCCCACCAGGAACCAGTTGGAGGGTGCGGAGGCGGTGGTGCGGGCGGCCCGGGAGCGGATCGGGGATCGGATGGAGATCATCTACGTCATGCCCGACTACTACAGCATGTTTCCCAAGCCCTGCATGGACGGCTGGGCCAGCCGGCAATTTACCGTGGTGCCCAACGGCGAGGCGCTGCCATGCCCGGCAGCCCATGAGGTGGCCCGGGGCCTCGGCCTTCCCCCTGCCACAGTGCGCGAGCACTCACTCCAATGGATCTGGAATGAGGCACCGCTCTTTCAGCAGTACCGCGGGACCGATTGGATGCCGGATCCGTGCCGAAGCTGTGACCGGAAGGAAATCGACTTCGGCGGCTGCCGCTGCCAGGCCTTTGCGCTCACCGGTGAGGCTGCCCGGACTGACCCCGTCTGCCATTTGTCTCCCGATCACGGAATTGTCGAGGCGGCAGTGGAGGCAGCCAACGACCCGCTGCGGCCGCACAACGGACCGTTGATTCCCCGCGCGAAGGTGAGCCGCTCCAAACGCGCTGCCACAGTGACGCAGGAAAGGCCGGCGCGAACTTCGCTGTCCCTGTCCCCCACCAGATTGAAGGATTAGTAATGGGACATCTGGAGATACGCTGCGTCGACCCGGACGGGGCGCGGTTCTGATGCCGGACACCGACGTCAGCGGCCGGAGAAACGACAGCAAGCGTCCGCCGTGCTACCAGTGCGGCGAGGCCTACACGGCGGAGGACGCGGACCGGCACCTGGAACCGGTCAATTGTACCCCGTGTCCGCGCTGCAAGATGATGCCCGCGTGCTACACGTGCCGAAATATGTACTGCAACTGTGAAGTGCACCAGCTCTGAAAACCCCGCAGGGCCATGCGTCTTGGTGTGATGCGGATTCGGAATAAGTGGTCTGTTCAGTCCACTGAACGGCGTGCTCCCGGGATCGGGCGGTTGCCCCTCGTTCTCAGCCTTGAGCGGGGCTACCGTGTCCAGTGGGAGACCAATGACGAAACCATGGCCGCAAACGGAACAGCGGAACCGCCCGGCCCCTTTGATTCCTGCCCATCAATAAGGAGAAAGGAAACCAGAATATGACTGCTAACAACGATCTGCAGAAGTGGGAAGCCCCCACCCTCGCGGAAATCCGCGTGTCGGCCGAGGTAACCGCCTACGTCGCCACCAAGTAAGTGACACAGGTGTTCCGCCGGGCCGCATGGCCCGGCGGAACACCTGCCAAAAGGAGCAACCATGTCGGGGAACCCGGACGCCTACGTTCACCGAACCTACGATCAGACCGTGAAAGCTCGACGGTCGGGCACACGCCGGGGACTGCCGGTGGCGGAAAGCGGAAATCCGCAGGACGGCTCAACCCGGACGCTTGATTTGACGTCCCTGGCTCGACCCAGCCGTGCCGCCAATCCGTTGGACAAGGACTTCGACTATGCCACGGAATTCCTCTCCCTGAACCTCGACGATCTGGCACGCGATGTGGACGAGGTGCTGACGACGTCGCAGGACTGGTGGCCCGCCGACTTTGGGCACTATGGACCGCTTGTGCTGCGGATGGCCTGGCACAGCGCCGGCACCTACCGTGTTGGCGACGGACGGGGAGGCGCCGGTGCCGGGATGCAGCGTTTCGCCCCCTTGAACGGCTGGCCGGATAACCGCAACCTGGACAAGGCGCGGCGCCTCCTGTGGCCGGTCAAGAAGAAATACGGAAACAAGATCTCCTGGGCCGACCTGATGATTTTCGCAGGGAATCGTGCACTGGAGACGATGGGTTTCAAGACGTTCGGGTTTGGCGGGGGCCGTGAGGATGCATGGTCTGCCGACGAGACCTACTGGGGTCCGGAGTCACGGTGGCTCACCGACGAGCGGCACAGTGGCATCCGGGATCTGGACGAGCCCCTGGCTGCCAGCGAGATGGGACTGATCTACGTCGATCCGCAGGGACCTGCCACGGTGCCCGACCCTAAAGCCTCAGCCCGCGACATCCGTCAAACGTATGCCCGCATGGGGTTGAACGACGAGGAGACCGTCGCCCTGAACGCGGGCGGGCACACCTTCGGCAAGAGCCACGGAGTGGCCGATCCTGCCATCTATCTCGGAAAGCAACCCGATGCCGCACCGCTCGAGCAGCATGGCCTGGGCTGGGCCAACCACTTTGGAACCGGCAAGGGTGCCGATACCATCAGCAGCGGGCTTGAAGGGATCTGGACAGCCACCCCCATCACATGGGACAACAGCTTCCTGGAGACATTATTTGCCTATGAATGGGAAGTAGCACTCAGCCCCGCCGGGCTATGGCAGTGGATCCCCAAGGATGGCGGCGGTGCCGGCACCGTACCGGACGCCCATGACCCTTCCAAGACCCATGTTCCCACCATGCTCACCACGGACCTCGCGTTGCAGGCGGATCCGGCCTACGAAGCGATAGCGCGGCGATTCCTCGAGAATCCGGACCAGTTGGCTGATGCCTTCGCCCGGGCATGGTTCAAACTTACTCATATCGACATGGGGCCAACTCAGCGCTATCTGGGGTCAGGGGTTCCATCCGAACCCCTGATCTGGCAGGACCCGGTACCGGACGTGGACCATGACCTCGTGAGTGCCGGCGATATCACTGAGCTAAAGAGCCGGCTGCTCGAGTCAGGGCTGACGGTAGGCCAACTTGTTTCAACCGCATGGGCTTCGGCCTCAACGTTCCGGGACAGCGACAAGCGCGGTGGAGCGAATGGCGCCCGCATCAGTCTCGAACCGCAGCGGAGCTGGGCTGTCAACGAGCCCGGCGCCCTGGCAGTGGTACTGGACGTACTTGGGAAAATCCGCGATCAGTTCAATGCTTCCCAACGCGGAGGCACGCAAATTTCCCTCGCCGACCTGATCGTGCTTGGAGGGTGCGCGGCAGTGGAACGTGCTGCGGCCGGAGCTGGTCATACCATCGAGGTCCCGTTCCAGCCCGGACGCACTGATGCGACACAGGAGTGGACCGATCCTGAACGATTCGCCGTGCTCGAGCCTGCCGCCGACGCCTTCCGCAGTTACCTCGGCGACAGCAACGGGACGCCGGCCGAGGTGCTCCTCATCGAGCGTGCAGGCCAGCTGACGCTTAGCGCCCCGGAAATGGCAGTGCTGCTCGGCGGTCTGCACGTGATCGGGGCCAACTATGGCGGTTCCCGCCTCGGTGTGCTCAGCTCAACGCCGGGCCTGCTGACTAACGACTTCTTCGTCAACATCCTTGATATGGACACTGTGTGGGCTCCGGTGGCGGACGATGCCTCGCCTGAGATCACATACGAGGGCCGCGACCGCCACACGGGTGAACCCAAGTGGGCCGCAAGCCGCGTCGACCTCTTCTTTGCCAACAACTCCGAACTGCGTGCACTCTCGGAGGTCTACGCCAGCCAAGACGCGGAAGAGAAATTTCTACGCGATTTCGTGTCCGCGTGGCACAAGGTCATGAATCTGGACCGGTTCGGCCGGTGGTGATTTCGCAGCCTCCGTTCCGCCCTGCCCGCTGACGCAGGCAGGGCGGAACGGCGCAGGTGCCGGTGTCAGAGGGCTTTGACGCCTGCTTCTGCAACGTCCTGGTCCTGGTTGCCGGAACCGCCGCTGACGCCGATGGCGCCAACCACTTCGCCGTCACGGATGAGCGGGATGCCGCCGGCAAAGATCATGATCCGGCCGTTGTTGCTGGCGGCGATGCCGTAGAACTGCTGGTTGGGCTGGGAGTTCTCGGCCAGGTCCTTGGTCTGGATATCAAAGGCCCGGGAAGTGAAGGCCTTGTTGATGGAGATGTCGATGCCGCCAAGCCAGGCACCGTCCATCCGGACATGAGAGATGACGTTGCCACCGACGTCGACGACTGCGATGTTCATCGGCTGGCCTATCTCGGTGGCTTTGGCCTCGGCGGCGCTAATGATGTTACGGGCGTCCTCAAGAGTCAGTGCCATAACGTTCTCCTCGATCTAGTGGGCAGCAGACGTCGTCGTTAATGCCAGCCCATTGAGTTGGAAATTCATGCCGCCGTCCGGGCGGCACTGCTTGGCAGGGTACGGCTTTGACGGTTGGTGTGCCTGCGTAATTGCCGGATTATTTATGCGTTCCCAAACATCCCGGCTTCCTCATTTCCTTGTGATGTAACAGGGGTTACACTTCGAAATGTGATGCAACATATCGACTGGGTCCTGATCCTGCCGCAGCTTCCTTCCGAACCCTCCCGGCACCGGGTCGCCGTATGGCGCCAGCTGCGCAAGGCGGGCGCCGTGCCGGTCTCCCCCGGCGCTTGGGCACTCCCTGCCGGACCGGCGTTCCAATCGGAACTGGACCGCGCCGGAGAACTGTGCCGCAAGGGCGGCGGGACTTTGGCCGTTGTTGATGCAACGCCGCGGGACGAGGCCTCGGCCGCGATGATCCGGAATGCTTTCACTGCGGTACGCATCGATGAATGGGCTGAGTTCACTGCTGACTGCGGCAAGTTCGAGGTAAAAATTGCCCGGGAAATCCAGAAGCGGAAGTTCACGTTCGCTGAGCTGGAGGAGGAAGAGCAAAGCCTGGATCGGCTGCGGCGCTGGTACCGGGACCTGAAAAGGCGGGACATACTGGAGCTGCCTGAGGCGAAGGCCGCCGACGTACGGCTGCGTGCCTGTGCAGCCGCCTTGGAGGACTACGCAGAGCAGGTATATCAGGCCGTTCATGGTGCATCCGGAGACGGCGGCCGCCGCCTGGCCGAGCCGACACTGTTGGAGGCTCCGCAGGAACAGGCCGGTTCCCGCTCATGAACGCCCGGCAGAGGCGCAGCAAAGCCGCCGGGGCAACTCCTCCGGCGGTCCCGAAGCCCTCTGCCCGCATCCTGGCGCCCCTTTACGCCGCTGGATTCACCACGGCTTTCGGAGCCCACAGCATAGCTGCCGGGCTCGGTGCCGAAAGCGGCGGCATAGGAATGGGGATGCTCACCCTCGGTGTGCTCCTTGCCATTTACGACGTCGCCGAAGTGGTCATCAAGCCCGTCTTCGGTTACCTGAGCGACAGGATCGGCGCCAAGCCGATCATTGTGGCCGGGTTGTTCGGTTTTGCCCTCGCCTCTCTGTTGGGTACGACGTCGGCCACCCCCCTCATGCTTGGGCTTGCCCGGCTGGGGCAGGGCGTAGCCGCAGCGGCCTTTTCCCCGGCGTCGTCAGCGGCTGTTGCCCGATTTGCCGGGACGGCCGCGGCGGGCAGCTACTTCGGCAAGTATGGTTCGTGGAAGGGCCTGGGCTACGTGCTTGGCCCCCTGCTGGGCGCCGTGCTTATCTGGGCCGGGGGCTTCCGCGCCCTGTTCCTGTCAATGGCCATCGCCTCGGCCGCGGCCGCTGTATGGGTTTGGATCGCCATGCCGGCACTGCAGGTTCTCGCCCGCCCGCGCTACACCGTAACCGAACTGGTGCGCCAAAGCACCCGGCGTTCCTTCCTGGTGCCCACGCTGGCACTGGCAAGCACTACGGGAGCTCTTGGCGCCTCCGTAGGCTTCCTGCCGCTGCTGGGCAACAACCTGCACTTGAACCTCTTCGCGAGCATAGCCGTGGTGTCCCTCCTCGCCTTGTCTTCGGCCCTGATCCAGCCGCTGGTGGGCCGATTGTCGGATCAGGGCCGCATCACAGCCCCTGCCGGCATGGGTCTGGGCCTGGCCATGATCGCAGCTGGAGTTACGCTCCTTGCCCTGCTGCCGGCGCCGGTAACGCTGTACCTGGCCGCGGTGGTCATTGGCTGCGGCATTGGCATTACTACGCCACTTGGATTCGCGTACCTTGCCGTCACCACTCCCGAAGAACGGATGGGCCGCACCATGGGCGCCGCGGAAATCGGCAGGGAAGTGGGAGAAATCGGCGGACCACTGATCGTAGGAGCAGTCGCAACGGCTGCGAGCGTGGCAGCGGGTCTTGGAATGCTGGGACTGATCGTGGCCGGCACATCCGTGCTGTGTCTTGCTTTCCTGCGCAACCGTTCCCAACGATGAATGCTGAATCCGATGTTTTGGAAACCCCACATATTTTGGCCATATTCCGTTGCCAGAACCGTTGCCGCACCATAGAGTCCGTTACCAATTGGACAGTCCGTGACCACGTACAATCCGATGAGCAACCCCAAAGGGGTGATTTCCGATTTTAGCTGAGCAACGGCGCCAGCAGACGCTCCCCCAATCCGCCAAGGATGAGGTGAGAGGCGCATGGGAACGGTTCGTGCAGGGCGACGACGACGTCTATGGCGTGCGGCCGGAAGTCGCCATTTCCTGGCAGCGGTCCCGGGATCGCTACCGGGTCGATCCTTTTCTGTCCGAGGTGCCCAACGCTGTCTCGCAGGTGGCCCACCCGCCCAATCAGGACGCTGTCTTTGCGGAGCTGGGGTTCTGCGCCGCAGCAATGGCAAACGAGGTGGCCAGTGCCGGGGGCATTGTGACCATTGCGGACGCCTATGGGAGGGTGCTGTCCGCCTGGGGCGATAAAAGCACCCGTTCGATTGCTACCGCGGGTGGACTCGCGCCGTGGCACTGCTGGTCCGAGGGTGCAGTAGGCACGAACAGCATGGGCACCGCACTCGAAACTCACCACGCGGTAATGATCAATCAGTCGGAACACTGGCTGCAGGCCTTCCACGACTGGTCCTGCGGGGCCATCGCGGTACGGGACGTAGTGAGCGGGGACCCCCTCGCCGTTCTGAACATTTCATGCTGGCGCAGTGACCTGCCGCTATCCACCCGCAAATGGCTGGAGAACTCCGCCGCCCACACTCAGAACACCCTGCGCACCCGTGCGCGGGACAGCGGAAGCGAGTTGGTCGCCGCTTACGTCCAAGCCAGGGGGCGGACAAGCGGGCCGCTGGTTGCCGTTGATCCCGCCGGCGGGGTGGTAATTGCTGACGACAGAGCGAGCGTCTTTCTCGGCGTACCCGGAAATGTCCCTGCAATTGACCCCGTGACGCGCTGGGCACCGCAGCTTCCGGCCTTCATCCACGCTGCAGGTTATGCGACGAAAAGGGCCAGCTCAGACCCTGGATGGACCGGGTCCACGAAGATCTTCACCGCTCTCTCCGACGAACCGCTGTCGATCGGATTTCACCCCGTCTTCCTTCACAAGTCTCTGATCGGGCATTTGATCTCGTTTGGTGCATCTTCAGGCGAGGAGTTCCCGCAGACGAAAAAGGGCAGCACGTCCCTAGGGCAATCCCGTCGGATAGTCGCGCTGCGCGGAGAGAACAGAGTGGTTCTGCTGGCACCGTCAGAGGTCACAATGGCCGGTTCGGAAGGCAGCGACGTGTGGCTGCTCACGGATGAAGGCAAACTCCCGGCAGCTCAATCCGGCTTGGAAAAACTCGACCATGACCTGGCTGATACCGGTAATTTCCTGAGGGTACACCGTCAGTATCTGGTCAACCTCAGCCGGATCCGGGAGGTGGAACGCCGGGAAAAAGGGGAACTTGTTCTGATTATGGACGATGCAGAGAACACCCGCGTTCCGGTCTCCCGGCGTAACACCGGCGCGGTGCGCCGCGCACTGAGCATTTGAGCCCCCTGAGCGCGCGGCAACCGGCTCAGTCCATCTCTACCGGTATCTCCCCGAACCCGAAGAAGGTGACCATCCAATAGACGGCGTAGAGACCCAGGAGGACAAAGCCGTGCCATCTGCGCAGGTGGCCTGTCCACAGGAAATATGTCGCCAGCCAGGTCATCAGCGTCAGTGCCGGCAGGTGCCAGGTGAGCACCGAAGCGTCGATAATCACGCTGCCGAACAGCAGAAGCACGCCGAGTTTCGCCGTCACGGAGAAAACGGCGCTGCCGATCACGTTGGCAATGCCGATCTCCGGAGCGCCCTTCATTACCGGCCTGACCGTCAGGTAAAGGTCTTCGAGAGTGAGCACCAGAGTGGCGATAGTAGCTCCGAAAACCGTTGCTTCCATGCCAAAGTCTTCCAGGATTCCTTCGGTTCCCTCGGCAACTAGATAGGCGCCCAGGATCAGCACGACGAGCGCGACGGCGGCCAGCGCCAGTGCAGGCCAGCCAGTGCGCCGATTTGCCTCCGGAAACGGCATTTCCTTGCCGAAGAACTTGTTGGTCCGGCCAGTTGATGCTCCACCCTCGCCGCCGGTCAAGGTCAGCGTGTCGACGCTGGAACGGGCTCCGGTGCCGGTAGTGCGGGCGAGCTCATAAGCCTCAAACATCTCCGCATCGCGGAAGACCGGCCGGTTGGCCTTGGATTCCCGGCCGACAACGTAAACGAGGAATGCCAGGAAGAGGCCCAGCAGAATGACTCCGTGGATAACAGTCATTGGGCCCGTTAGGAGGAAGGGGATGAGGACGAGCGGCGTGAGTGCAAAAATGCTGAGGTAATCCCGCGGGATGCTAACCCGCGTCGGTGCCACAATCGCCGCGATGGCGAGGACCAGGCCGCTGTACCCCACCGTGGTTCCAAACACGATGCCGACAGCAACCCCGTCCATTTCTTCTAGGTTGAAAACAACTCCAAGGGCTACATCGTCGAACTCAATCCCGGTGAAGATTATGGCGAGCAAAAAGATCGAGGCGGTCAGGCCCCTCGCTGCGCCGACCAGGTGAGTGACGAGTTTGTCGGCAGCGTAGATTAATATCGCGGCCCCAAGAACGAACGTGATCATTGAAACCATATGCCTCTGACCAGCCCTTCCGATATGTGAGTACAGATGGACGCTCTGCCCTGCAGAGCAGGCAGGCCCTCGCTCGTCCGAGCCAGTTGAGAGGTAACCGTATGCTGGCCCGGGCAAGACAGCCAGAGACAACCGCCGAACCCCCGCACCCTGCCGCTCACCTGCCCTAACATGCCGTTCAGCGTCAAAACCGGACTGTTACCGGGGTTATCACACAGGTCAGAGTCCGTTGCTGTGTGCCAGGGCGATGGCTTCGGTGCGGGAGCCGACGTCGAGCTTTTTGAAGAGGTTCCGCACGTGGAACTTGACCGTGTTCTCGCTGATGCCCAGCGTTGAGGCGATGGTGCGGTTGCGGTGCCCGGCGACAAGCAGCTCAAGGACTTCCAGTTCCCGGGCGGCCAGGTTCCAGCCGGCCGCATCCCGGGCGGGACGGGTGGTCAGGTCCAGTGGAAGCGAGACGAAGACATCGGCACCCCACCCCGGCATGACTTCCATCCGCAACTGTCCGGTCAGCGCTTTTACCCGGCGTTCCAGACCCCTGACACTGGCTGAGTCGGCGGTCAGCACGCCGCCGCCGTCGTCGCGCACGTTGATCAGCAGGTTTTCACCGTCGCAGTCCCAGCGCGTGCGGATTCTGCTGATGTCGGTTTGCTCCATCATGGTCAGCACAAGTCCGCGGACAATGGCCCGTGCTGCGTGCGCGACCTCGCCGGGGAGCGCCCGCCCGTTAAGGGGAGGCTCGATGAACTGGATCTCAATACCGCTGAAGCGGGTGAGCGGCCGCAGCTCCTCCCGCAGGCGTTCAAAAGCCCTGGCTACGGGTTCTTCCACCGCCGTGGTGGTGCGGTCGCTGAGGGCGCGGATGCTGATCAACGCCTTGCCGGCGAGGTCAGTGACTGTTGAACGGGCCGCGGCGTCGTTCAACGATGCAGAACGCAGGGCTGCCAGAAGGGTTTCCAGGGTTGTGGAGTGCATATCGGTGAGTTCTGCGGTTACGCGCAGGCGTTCAGCCGAGGCTGCGCGCGACTCCAGCAGGTACGACGGCGGCGCGTCGGCGATCTTTTCCTGAATCCGCCGGGCGGCGATACGCCACAGATACTTGACCACATCCAGCTCGGCACCGTAGCTGCCGGCGCCTGGATGGGGATCGGTGACCACGAGCATCGCATGGCTGGAGACGTGTTCCAGGGCCAGCACGGGCAGAATGCGGCCCGCGATCTCAGCCTCTGTGAAAACGGGATCCTCACCTGAAAGCGCTGGGCGAAGCTTTTCGAGCTCGGCGATGGAAACCCGGGAGATGATCGATTCCTCGCCGGATTTCTTCTGCGGCCGTCCGGTGCAGTCCTCAGTAAAGATGACCAGCGCACTGCTTTTTAGGTAGGGAAGCATAGCGTCTCGGAGCCGTTCCGCTATGTCGGTCAAAGGAGCATCCGCCAAGGACGCGACTGCGCGCAGAAACAGCCACGGAAGGCTCGACAGGGACTCGGATTCTTCGTCCCGGGGCAGGCTGGTGACAGCACTCATGCGGTGAGTGTACGGGAGCGAAGCGTGTTGACAACCCTTAAGGGTAGTGAGAACCGTTCAAAAACAGTGTTACCCCTACCCGTAAGTTTCTCGATCATGAGTATCAGCCAAGGCATGTGGTGCCGCTGCAGGCCCGGTGACCGAATCAAGGGAGATACATCGTGAATCCGACAGCAAATGCAACGCTCACTGAGGAACCGGCAACACTGATCTGGACTGAACTCGATCAGCGGGCCGTGGACACGGCTCGTGTGCTGGCCGCTGACGCGGTGGAGAAAGCGGGCAACGGTCATCCGGGCACAGCGATGAGTCTGGCGCCGGCCGCCTACCTCCTGTTCCAAAAACTGATGCGGCATGACCCGTCGGATCCGGAGTGGACAGGGCGTGACCGTTTCGTGCTCTCCCCCGGCCACACGTCGCTGACCCTGTACATCCAGCTGTTCCTCTCGGGCTACGGCCTGGAGCTCAACGATCTGCAGGCCCTGCGGGCCTGGGGCTCGCTAACCCCGGGGCATCCCGAGTACCGGCACACCAAGGGCGTGGAGATCACCACGGGTCCGCTGGGCCAGGGGCTGGCCACAGCGGTGGGCTTCGCCTACGGGCAGCGCCGCCAGCGCGGGATGTTCGACGCCGGTGCTGCGCAGGGTGCGAGCCCCTTTGATCACATGATTTGGGTCATCGCCTCTGACGGCGATCTCCAGGAAGGCGTGACGGCGGAAGCTTCCTCCTTGGCCGGGCACCAGGAGCTTGGGAATCTAGTGGTGCTCTACGACGAGAACCACATCTCCATTGAGGATGACACGAACATCTCCTTCACCGAGGACGTCCTGAAGCGCTACGAGGCGTACGGCTGGCACACGCAGCGTGTCGACTGGACCAGGACGGGCGAATACATCGAAGACGTTGCCGAGCTGCACTCCGCGCTTTTGGCTGCCAAGGCAGAGACTTCCAAGCCGTCCATCATCTCGCTGCGCACCATCATCGGCTATCCGTCGCCGAAGAAGCAGAACACGGGCAAGATCCATGGATCCGCGCTCGGAAAGGACGAAGTTGCGGCGCTGAAGGAAGCCCTGGGCTTTGACCCGGAGAAGTCCTTCGAGGTCGCCCCCGGACGTCCTGGCGCACGCCCGCGGTGTGCTCCGGCGGGGCGAGGAAGCGCACAGCACCTGGCAGAAGAGCTTCGATGCGTGGCAGGCATCGCATGTCAGGGAGGCTGCCGCGCTTGAACGCCTCCAGGCCCGCACCCTGCCTGCGGGCTGGGACGCTGCCCTCCCGGTGTTCGAAGCGGGAAAGGACATGTCCACGCGGGCCGCCTCCGGCAAGGTCCTGAACGCCCTCGGCCCCGTGCTCCCCGAACTCTGGGGCGGCAGCGCCGACCTCGCTGAATCGAACAACACCACCATCGAGGGCGCCGCGTCCTTCATTCCGGCGTCCCGTTCCACCGGCGTCTGGAAGGGAAACCCGTACGGGCGGGTCCTGCACTTCGGCATTCGCGAGCATGCCGCCGCCGCGATCGTCAACGGCATCGTCATGCACAGCAGCACGCGCGCCTTCTCGGGAACCTTCCTGATCTTCAGCGACTACCAGAAGCCCGCCGTCCGCCTCGGCGCCCTCATGGGTGTTCCGGCGATCTACGTCTGGTCACACGACTCAATCGGTCTGGGAGAGGACGGTCCCACGCATCAGCCCGTGGAGCAGCTCGCCTCCCTGCGCAGCATTCCCGGGCTCGACGTCGTTCGCCCGGCGGATGCGAACGAGGTCGCCGTCGCCTGGCGCACCATTCTGGAGAACACGCAGAACCCGGCCGGCATCGTGCTCACCCGCCAGAATGTCCCTGTGTTCCAGCGCGGCGCAGGTGCGGCCCGGGGCGAGACATTTGGGGCGGCGGCGGGGGCGGCGAAGGGTGGTTACATCCTTGCAGAAGCGAAGAACGGGCTTCCCGACGTCATCCTGATCGGCACAGGCTCCGAGGTCCAGCTCGCCGTGGAAGCACGTGAGGGTCTCGAAGCGGAGGGAATCTCCACCCGCGTCGTGTCCATGCCGTGCCTGGAATGGTTCAACGCACAGGATTCGTCCTACCGCGACGCAGTCCTGCCGCGCACCGTGCGCGCCCGGGTTTCCGTCGAGGCAGGCGTCTCGCAGGGCTGGCACGGAGTCGTTGGTGATGCCGGACGCAGTGTCGCCCTTGAGCACTTCGGAGCCTCCGCCGACTATCAAACGCTTTACCGCGAGTTCGGTCTTACCGCAGACGCCGTCGCCGCGGCGGCGAGGGACTCCCTGGCAGCCGTGGCCGCCGACCCCCTGGCGCCCAACGGCACGCCGGCCATGCCGTCCGGCCACCGGGGCACCGAGACCGGCGACCAGCAGAAAAACGGAAAAGGAGCACACCATGACCTCATCACCCACAGCTGACCTCTCGGCCGCCGGCGTCTCAATCTGGCTCGATGACCTCTCCCGGGAGCGCATCAATTCGGGCGCCTTCAAGCATCTCATCGAGGAGCGCAACGTCGTCGGCGTTACGACCAACCCCAGCATTTTTGCCGCAGCGCTGAAGAAGGGCGAGTCCTATGCCTCGCAAATCGGCGCTCTCGCACAAGCAGGAGCCAGCGTCGGCCAGGCCGTTTTCGACATCACTACGCACGATGTTGCCCAGGCCTGCGACATTTTTGCCGAAGCCGCCAAGCGCACCAACGGAGCCGATGGCCGCGTCTCCATCGAGGTTGACCCGGGGCTGTCACGTGACACCGCGGGAACGGTTGCCGAGGCCAAGCGGCTGCACGCGAAGGTGCAGCGCACCAATGTCCTGATCAAGATCCCGGCTACCCGCGAGGGCCTGCCTGCCATCTCCTCGACACTTGCCGAGGGCATCAGCGTCAACGTCACGCTGATCTTCTCCCTGGAACGCTACCGTGACGTCGTTGACGCCTTCATGCTTGGTCTCGAACAGGCGAAGGAGAACGGCCACGACCTGTCGCAGATTCACTCAGTGGCCTCGTTCTTTGTCTCCCGCGTGGACACCGAAATCGATGCACGCCTCGAGGCCGTCGGAACTGACGAGGCGAAGGCACTCAAGGGGCAGGCCGGCGTCGCCAATGCCTGTTTGGCCTACCGGATCTTCCAGGAGCAGTTCGCCACCGAGCGCTGGCAGGCCTTGGAGGCGGCCGGCGCCCATGCCCAGCGTCCCCTCTGGGCTTCAACCGGAGTGAAAGACCCGAACCTGCCGGACACGCTCTACGTCGCGGGCCTTGTCGCTCCCCATGTCGTCAACACGATGCCGGAGAAGACACTCGAGGCCGTGGCGGACCACGGTGTCGTGAGGTTCGACACCATCACCGGATCCTACGGGCAGTCCGAAAAAATCCTCAACGGCCTCGCGGCCGTCGGCATCTCCTACGACGAGGTAGTTCAGCAGCTCGAGACCGAGGGTCTCGACAAATTCGTCGCCAGCTGGGCGGAACTGCTGGCCGACGTCGAAGCTGCCCTCACACACGCCGCTCCCGAAAGGCAGGCACCATGCCCCGTTTCCCGCTGAAATGCTGCATCAACCCAAGCATCCTCTCGGCCGACTTCGCGAACCTGGAGTCCGAGCTCGCGCTCATAAGCAATGCCGACGCCGTCCACGTGGATGTCATGGACAACCACTTTGTTCCGAACCTGACCATCGGCCTGCCCGTGGTGGAGCGGCTGCAAAAGATCAGTCCCGTACCGTTGGATGCCCACCTGATGATCTCCAACGCAGACCGCTGGGCACCGCAATATGCCGACGCCGGTTTAAACTCGGTGACTTTCCATGTCGAAGCATCGGACGCCCCCATCAAACTCGCCCGTGAACTGCGTGCCAGAGGCACCAAAGCGGGCATGGCCCTGCGCCCGGCCACTGCGGTGGAACCGTATCTGGACATGCTGCCGGAACTGGACCTGCTGTTGATCATGACGGTGGAACCGGGCTTTGGGGGCCAAGCGTTCCTGGATGTCGTGCTGCCCAAGATTCGCCGTGCCCGGGCGGCTGTAGAGGGTTCCGGAGTGGACGTCGCCATCCAGGTGGACGGTGGTATCACGGAAGAAACAATCACCCGGGCTGCGGAAGCCGGAGCCAACGTCTTCGTGGCCGGTTCTGCCGTTTACGGCAGGCCGTCGCCGGCGGAAGCCATCGAGTCACTGCGGGCGAACGGCCAGCGCGCACTGACCCATCCTTAAGGGTAGTCAAAACCGTTCAAAAACAGTGTTACCCCTGCCCGGAGTGCTCACCATCATGGATATCAGCCACAAGCGGCCGCAACGCCGTTACAGGTCGATGACTGCTTTGAAAGGACAAACAGTGAATCCGACAACAGATGCACCGGCTATTGCGCCCGCCACTGAGAGTGACGTGCTCCGCAATATCTCCCTCGTCAGGGACGAAATCACCAACACTGCAGCCAAACTGGATGCCCGCGCCCTGGCCGGCCTCGCGGCTCATCTCAGCCAGGGCGGACGGGTGTTCGTTGCCGGGGCGGGCCGAAGCGGCCTGGTTCTCCGGATGGCTGCCATGAGGCTGATGCATCTGGGACTGACGGTTCATATCGCCGGTGACACCACTACTCCGGCTATCACATCCGGCGACCTGCTCCTGGTAGCTTCCGGGTCCGGAACCACATCGGGGGTGGTCAAGTCGGCGGAAACCGCGGCGAAGGCCGGAGCGCGGATTGCAGCATTCACGACCAACCCGGATTCACCGCTGGCCGGGCTCGCCGACGCCCTGGTCATTATTCCCGCCGCACAAAAAACTGATCACGGCTCGAGCGTCAGCCGCCAGTACTCCGGTTCGCTGTTTGAACAGGTCCTCTTTCTCGCCACTGAAGCCATCTTCCAGTCCCTGTGGGACAACACCGATGAACCCGCCGAGGACCTCTGGCTCCGGCACGCCAACCTCGAGTAACCACAACGTCCGCCGTCACAGCCCAACGTAGTCCCCTACAGAAAGAAGCAGCATCGTGAAACTTCAAGTAGCCATGGACCTCCTCACCACCAAGGACGCCCTCGAACTGGCAGGCCGGGTGGCCGAGTACGTCGACATCATCGAACTCGGCACTCCCCTGATCAAGGCCGCGGGGCTTTCCGTTGTCACAGCCGTCAAGGAAGCCCATCCGGACAAGCTTGTCTTCGCAGACATGAAGACCATGGACGCCGGCGAGCTCGAAGCCGACATCGCCTTCAAAGCCGGTGCAGACCTGATGACCGTGCTTGGTGTCGCCGATGATTCCACCATCGCCGGCGCCGTCAAGGCAGCCAAGGCGCACAACAAGGGCGTCGTGGTCGACCTCATCGGAGTTGCGGACAAGGTCACCCGAGCCAAAGAGGTCCGTGCGCTCGGTGCGGAGTTCGTTGAGATGCACGCGGGCCTGGATGAGCAGGCCCAGCCCGGTTTCGATCTGCAGGGGCTCCTCACCGCAGGCACCGAAGCCCGCGTTCCGTTCTCCGTTGCCGGCGGGGTGAAGGTGAGCACCATTGGAGCGGTTCAGCAGGCCGGAGCCGACGTAGCGGTAGCCGGCGGCGCCATCTATGGTGCAGCCGATCCGGCCCTGGCCGCCAAGGAACTGCGCGGGGCCATCGCCTAGCTCCCGAAGGGCGCCCCCGTCGAGTGTCCGGGACACTCGACGGGGCGCCAACCAGCGCAACTGCATGGGCCCGCCGCTCCTTCCGCACAGCAAGCACCAAAACCTCCCGTTGCCGCCTACCGCCCGGTAACCATAATGTGGGGGGATGGAAAACTGCGTGCAACCCGCCCGAACTCTCCGCTGGCAGGGCCTGGAAGACACCGCACGCCATGACACCGCAGCCGTATCGTTCCGGGACCGGGAACTGGCTGCCGGCGGCACCTCGGTCGCCGAGGAGTACACCGCCTCGTGGACCCTTTCCACTTCTCCGGGCTGGGTAACCACCCGCTTCTGCATCCGGGTCGAAGCACCTAGCTGGTCGCGTTCCCTGGAGCTCACGCGCTCCCCCGAAGGAAAATGGACTGCCGACACGCAGGTATCGGGGAACTCCGGGCTGCCTGCTCCCGGCATCGAGGACGCCGGCGCGCTGGACAACGCCCAGGACGTTGACCTTGACCTGTGTCCTCTGACCAACACCATGCCCATCCTCCGCCTGGACCTGCTGAACGCCTCAGCTCCTGCGGATGACACCAAACTCACCATGGCCCGGGTGGAAATGCCAAGCTTGCGGGTGCTCCCCAGCGATCAGGTTTATTCCCAGGTTTCGGCCTACGGCGAGGACCGGGGTTACGGTGTGGTCCTCTTCAGTTCCACTTCCCGCGGGTTCACCGCCGAGCTGACCGTGGATTCTGACGGTGTGGTCATCGACTATCCCGGCCTGGCCCGCCGCCTGCCCTGACCCCGCCTTCCCTGGCCCCGGCTTCCGAGTGCACCGGGCTGCCTCCGCCCGCGGCTAGGATTGAAGTACACCATCCGCAATTTTGGAGACCCCATTGAGTCAAATGTTCCTGGACAAATTCAAAGCCCTGGTCCCCAAGTACCTTGAGGACGACTGGCGCGAAGAAGAAGACGGCATCCCCGCTGAAATCCTCAACGAGATGCTCGACGCCCATGACTTCACCATCCCCCTGGTGCTCCGGGAGTTCTACCTTGCCCTGGGCAACAGCGAAGACCTCATGGAGGCGTACCACTTCTTCTGGGATCCGGACGAGCTGGAAATCGAAGACGGCTACCTGCTCTTCCTCGAAGACGAGGACGAGAAGTTTGTCTGGGGCTTCCGCGTGGACCAGCTCGATGTGCCGGACCCGATCGTGTGGCGGCGGAACAACGCCCGCGGCGACTGGCAGAGCGAAGAGGGCACCTTCAGCGAATACGTCTTTGACATGTTCGAGTGGGTCTTCGAGGAAGATCCCAACTAACCTTTCCCGGAAGGAGCCTGCGAATGCAGCAGCCCGGCACCGTTGATGAGGTGTGGCCCAGCCACGCGCCGGAAAACTATCAGTGCCCGTTCTGCGACATGGCGTCCGGGGACTTCGCGTTCCCGGACAACCTCTGCGAGCCCGGGGACCTGGTGTATTCCGATGAGCTGGTACTGGCGTTCATCGCCTCACACGGCTTCGATCCGGAGCCGGGCCACGTCCTGGTGACGCCCCGGGAACATTTTGAGCTGCTGTATGAACTGCCCGACGACGTCGCAGCCCGCCTCATGATTGTCACCCGGGACATGGCGGTGGCCATCAAGAGGGCGTGGCATCCCGACGGCGTCACCACCCGGCAGCACAACGAGCCCGCCGGCAGTCAGCACGTCTGGCACTACCACCAGCATGTGCTCCCCCGCTGGAACAATGACGGGCTCTATTTCACGCCCAAGCGCCCGATTGTGGATCCCGCGGTGCGGGCCCGCAAGGCCGCCGAACTTCGCGCCGTCCTATAGGGCGTCCTATAGGCGGACCGAACCGGCTTTGATGCTGCGCCGCGAGGATTTCCAGCCCCGGCCCTACGGCCGTGACCGGTCAGTCTTGGGTTCACGGTCCTGGCTCCAGGCATGGGAGTAAAGGCCAAGCGCGGCTTCCTCCGGTGGAGTAATGCCAAAGCGGTTGAGTAACCTTCGGCTCTGATAAATGGTCAGGAACTCCGCGCTGCGGCTGATGCGGGCCTTATCCGCCTGGTACAGGTAAGAATCCACAGCGCGACTCCAGCGCTTACGGCAGTTGTCGACGGACGGCTCGGAAGCGATGGCAGACATGATATTGAGTGTCTGAACGGCCTGCGTTGCCGTCCGCAATGTCAGGGCCTGGCGTGCGCGTTCTGCCTGGGGCCCAAAAGAGTCCGTGCAGCTGCGCAGATGCCTCGTCCAGTAGTAGTCCCAGCTAAGCGCCCGGCGATCCGGCCACAATGCCGAACGGGGTCCGCGCATCAGGGCATAAGCCGTGTCGTGGAGAAGCAGGGCCGCAAGCGCCGAGCGGGTGCCGGCGGCCTCAAAACGGCCCAGCCCCCAGGCCGCGAGGTCCGAGGAGAGTTCCGCCACTTCGCAGGTGAGCGCAATACCCTTGATACCTCCGAAGGAAGCCATGACTGCCTCGACGTGCGGCGTGGCTGGCCCGCCCTGGGGTGGCGGGTATTCGCCGCGGTGTTTCAGATCCAGCTCCCCCAGCTGGGGCGAGCACTGGAGCGCGAGAGCCTGTGCAAAGCCCTTCAGGCGGCCCGCGATCTCGCCTCGGACCAAAAAATGCACCTGCACGCTCGGTTCCCTGGCATCCAGATGCCGTGTGTAGAAACTCCGCTCGGCCCCCCACAATCTGGCTTGAGCAATCAGTGGCGTGGCCACGTGCCTCACCGCGGCGTCACACACCTCCGGACGCGCTGGCTGCACCGTCAGCACCCACCAGCCCGTCACATCAGCCTTCTGCGGCAAGGACCTGGCCGGCACCGCCCCGACCTGCTGCACTTCACGGCGCGTGGCCACAACTTGGCTCATGGTCCCTCCCCCTGGAATGTACTACGACGTAGTGCTTCACAGCGTTGCAGAGACCCGGAATGTGCCTTCTGACCTGCAGAAAATTACAGTAAGGATACTTATAAGGATTGCCGGAGGTGGACGCGTCCGCTAAGGTGCGCCCTAGACGTCCCGTTCCACCACGGCCACGGCAAAGCTGGCCAGCGCCTGCTTCACCACGGTGTCCGGCAGCGGTTCCAGCGCGGCAACGGCTTCATCGGACCACTGCCGGGCAACCGCCCAGGCTTCGGCAGTGGCCCGGTTCTCCCGCAGTGCCTGCACGGCTGCGGCCAGAGCTGCATCGGAGCTCAGGTCACCGTCCACCAGCTCAAGTACGGCGGCAGCATCGGCGTCGCCCGCAGCAGCGTTGCGGCGCAGCAGCAGCACAGGCAGTGTTGGCACGCCTTCACGCAGGTCAGTACCAGGTGTCTTGCCGGACTTGGCCTCGAGTCCGGTGACGTCGATGACGTCGTCGGCCAGCTGGAACGCGGTGCCCACCTTCTCCCCGTACTCCACCATGACGTCGACGGCCCGGCGGTCTGCGCCGGAGAAGAGCGAGCCGAACTCACCGGCGGCGGCGATCAGCGAAGCTGTCTTGCCGGAAATAACGGACAGGTAGTGTTCCAGCGGATCCTGGCCCTCGCGCGGTCCCACCGTTTCATGCAGCTGGCCCATGCAGAGCCGTTCAAAGGTGCGGGCCTGAATGCCCAGGGCTTCGCCGCCGAGCTCGGACACCAGCGAGGAGGCGCGGGCAAAGATCAGGTCTCCGGTCAGCACCGCCACCGAGTTTCCCCACACCTCGTGGGCCGTGGGCGCACCGCGGCGCAGGGGCGCGGAATCCATGACGTCGTCGTGGTAGAGCGTGGCCAGATGCGTCAGTTCAACGACGACGGCGGTCTGGATGACGTCGTCGTTGACCGGGTTGGGACCCAGATGAGAAGCCAGCAGCGCCAGCAGCGGGCGGATTCGCTTGCCGCCGGCCTGGGCCAGATGGCGCGAGGTGGCGTTGGCAAAGGGATCCGAGTTGGAGATGGCTTCAAGGAGCCGGGCTTCCACCAGTTCCAGGGCAGCGGCAATGGAAGGGCCCAGCTGGGGGTCTTCGGCGATAAGCGCGAATCCTGCCGGCAGTGCGGGCGCGGCGTCGTCAGCGGCAGTATCCGGGCTGGTGTTCGAGGATTCAGTCACGGTGTGAACTAACTTTTCGTCGGAGCGGGATGGACAGCGGGCGGGATGGATCGTCTTGGTTCGAGGCTGCCGGGACAAGGGCTTCCAGCACGGCAATAACTCTATCCTCCAAACCCTTGTTGCTGCGGTCCGTGAGGTTGGCCAGCATCCGCACCACAAACTTCATCAGCACGGGCAGCGGCATTCCGGTGCGCAGCGCGAGCTTCATGATGGCGGGTTTGCCGATCAGTCCGGCGAAGATCCGGCCCAGGGTGAAGTGGCTTCCCCACTCTGCGCGGATATGCTCGGCGTAGCCCGAAAGCCGGTAATCAAAGGCTGCCGGGACAGACAGGATTCCGGGAGTGCGTGCCTCGGCTTCGGCTGCCACGATGAAGTCGGCGGCGAATCGCGCGGATTCCATGGCGTAGGAAATGCCCTCGCCGTTGAATGGCGAGACCATGCCGCCGGCGTCGCCCAGCAGCAGGAGCCCCGGAGAGTAGTGCGGGGTGCGGTTGAAGCCCATCGGCAGCGCCGCACCGCGGATCTCCCCCACCTGGTTTTCCGGAGAAAAACCCCACTCGGCGGGCATACCCGCGGTCCAGTCGCGCAGGACCTTGCGGTAGTCCAGCTTGCCGAATTCCTTGGAGGAATTCAGGATCCCCAGGCCCACATTGGAGGTTCCGTCGCCAACACCGAAGACCCAGCCGTAACCGGGCAGCGGATTTCCGGCGGCGTCGGGCAGTTCCAGCCAGCCTTCCATCCAGTCATCATTACTGCGCGGGCTTTCGAAGTAGGTGCGCACGGCCACGCCCAGCGGCCGGTCGTCGCGCTTTTCGATGCCCAGGCTCAGCGCGGTGCGGCTGGAGTTGCCGTCCGCCGCCAGCACCACGTCGGCGGAGAATTCGCGGGTTTCACCGGTGCGCCGGCCGGCGTCGTCGAGCACGTTGGCCACTACCCCGGTAACCCGGCCGTCATCGCTGCGCAGCGCGGAGGTGACCGAGTGCCGCTCCAGAATGAGCGCCCCGGCCGCCTGCGCGTGGCGGGCCAGCGCCTCGTCAAAGCCCAGGCGGGTGCGGATCAGTCCGTAATCGGGGAAATCGGAGAGCACCGGCCAGGGAAGTTCAACGGTGCGGCCCGCGGCAATGAGGCGAAGGCCCTTGTTGCGGCGCCAGCCCTCTGATTCTTCATGGGGCAGGCCGAGGAGCTGGATCTCGCGGACAGCACGGGGCGTCAGGCCGTCGCCGCAGACCTTCTCCCGGGGGAAGGAGGTCTTTTCCAGGACGGTAACGTCCACTCCCGCACGGGCCAGGTAATAGGCAGCGGTGGAACCGGCGGGACCGGCACCAACAATAAGGACCTTCACTTAGATGGCTGTCCTCCCCGGCTTTACGGCACGGTGGATGGCCACGATGCCGCCGGAGAGGTTGCGGTAGGCCACATCATCCCAGCCGGTCTCCGAAATCCAGGCCGCCAGTCCGTCCTGGTTGGGCCAGGCGCGGATGGACTCGGCGAGGTAAACGTAGGCATCGGGGTTGGAAGCAACCTTGCGGGCGATAGGCGGAAGGGCCCGCATCAGGTATTCGGTGTACATGGTCCGCCACACCGGAACGGTGGGAGAGGAGAACTCGGCGATCACCAGACGGCCGCCGGGCTTGGTGACCCGCAGCATCTCGGAGAGCGCCTTTTTCGGCTCGTTCACGTTGCGCAGGCCAAAGGAGATGGTGGAGGCGTCAAAGGAGTTGTCCTCGAACGGCAGATTGGTCGCGTCGCCGGCCACGAAGTCGATGTCCGGACGGCGCCGCTTGCCCACCTTGAGCATCCCCAGGGAGAAATCGCAGGCAACTACGTTGATGCCGGCGTCGGCGTAGGGTTCGCTGGAGGTACCGGTGCCGGCGGCCAGGTCAAGGACCCGCTGGCCGGGCTGGGCGCCAACGGCGTCCACGACCAGACGACGCCAACGGCGCGTCTGTCCCAGGGACAGCACGTCATTCACGACGTCGTATTTCGGTGCCACGTCGTCAAACATGGCAGCGACTTCATCAGGGCGTTTTTCCAACGATGCGCGCTTCACTCGATCATTGTCTCAAAGAATGTCCACGGGACCGAACGCGCAGCTGCAGGTGTCTTCCGCCTCACCGAGTAAGGTCCCCGTGCCTTCAGCGGCGGGGAACGCCGCCCGGGACACATCCGCGTGAGGAGTAGGCTGGAGTCATTATGACCACCCTGCGTTCCCTGACCGTGCCCATTGGTGAGCTGTCCGCCACAATCGGGCTGCTGGAGTATCTGGTCCTTAATGACCAGCTTGCCTGGATCCGCAGCGGAGAAGGGCTGGTGGGCTTCGGTGAAAGTGCCCGTTTCACCTCCAGCGGCCCCGAACGCTTCGCGGACGCGCAACAGTGGTGGCTGAAGCTGGCGGACGACGCCGAAATCGAGAATCCGCTGTCGGTTCCCGGCAGCGGCCTGGCAGCATTCGGATCCTTCGGATTCTCCAAACGCTCTCCGTTTGAATCCCGGCTCATCGTCCCGGAGATCGTGGTGGGTTCACGTGACGGTGTCACCTGGATTACGCAGACCACAGCAGATCCCGAGGCCGAGCTGAGCCCGGCCTCCGCCCGGTCGGCCCTGGACCTGTATCTGGATGAAGTTCCGGTTGCGCGTGAGCCGGACCCTGAGGACCGCATCCTGCCCGGTATCCTCAGCGAGGCCGAGTGGAAGAACGCCGTGGCCCGCTCGGTGGCGCACATCAACGCCGGGGACCTCAGCAAGATTGTCCTGGCCCGCGACATTGTGGCATCCCTCGGCTCGCCCTTGTCTGCGGCGCAGGTGCTGCGCGAGCTGGCTTTGCGGTACCGCAGCTGCTGGACCTATTCGGTGGACGGCCTGATCGGTTCCACGCCCGAAATGCTGATCAAGGTGGAGAACGGCGTCGCCCGCGCCCGCGTCCTGGCCGGCACCCTGGACCGTGCCACGGCGCCGGCGGATGATCCGGAGTATCCGCTGCGGGTGCTGGCCGGGTCCGACAAACAGCGTCATGAACACCAGATCGCCATTGATTCGCTCACCCGCCAGCTGCAGCCCTTCACCTCCTCCATGACCTCGCACAGCGAGCCGTTTGTCTTGGAACTGCCCAACGTCTGGCACCTCGCGTCCGACGTGGCCGCCGATTTGGCGCCCGGTGCCGACGGCGGAATCCCGACGTCGCTTGCCCTGGTGGAGGCGCTGCATCCCACCGCGGCAGTCTGCGGCTTCCCCACCAGTGTTGCCGGCGAACTGATCAGTGAACTTGAACACATGGACCGCGGACCCTATGCCGGCCCCGTGGGCTGGATGGACGCCGCAGGCAACGGCGAATGGGGCATCGCCCTGCGCGGAGCCGTCATCGAGGACCCCCGCACGGTGCGGCTGTATGCAGGCTGCGGCATTGTGGCCGGATCCAATCCGGCCGCCGAATTGGCGGAAACCTGGAGCAAGTTCCGTCCCATGCTCGAAGCACTGGAACTGGACCGCGTCCGCGGTGCCGTGGCCGGATCCCGAGCTTAGCGATCAGGGCCGCCTGCTCCTAAACTTTAAGCGCCACCCTTGACGGTGTGACGAAGGTTGTGTATCGCACCGCTTCGGAGTGCGTATAATTGAGTGACCGTGCATATTTATGCATAACTCAGGCAGCAGCACCGGCCCCGCCGGCCGGTCCCGTCCCTTTCCGATTTCGAGGTTGTAATTCCCATGCTGTACAAAACACGCACCGCCCTGGCCGCCATCCTGGCGATCGGCGCCCTGACCGCCACTGCCTGCAGCGGCGGCAGCGGTTCTGCGGAAACGGAATCCGGGATTCCGATCGTGAACGACGGCGCACTGACGGTTTGCTCCAACGTTCCGTTTGAGCCCTTTGAATATGTAGGCGAGGACGGCGAGTACACCGGCTTCGACATGGACCTCAGCCGTGAGATCGCCGCCGGCATGGGCCTGGAGTTGGAAGTGCAGAACGCCAGTTTCGACGGCCTGCAGAGCGGCACCGTCCTGGCCGCCAACCAGTGCGACCTGATCGCCGCGGCCATGACCATCACCCCGGAGCGCGAAGCAAACCTCGCGTTCTCCGATCCGTACTACGACTCGCTGCAGTCACTGCTGGTTCCTGCGGACTCTCCGGCCAAGTCGCTGGAGGACATGTCCGGCAAGAGAATCGGCATTCAGCAGGGCACCACCGGCGAAACCTATGCCCGTGACAATGCACCTTCCGACACCGAGGTTATCGCCTACCAGACGGACGCGGATCTGTTCCAGGCACTGCAGGCCGGCAACATTGACGGCGTCTTCCAAGACCTGCCGGTAAACCTCAAGCACGCGGATGACAAGAATTTCACCCTCGCCGGAACTTATTCCACCGGTGAATCCTATGGTCTGGCTGCAAAGAAGGACGGCAGCGAAAAGCTGATCACTGAGATCAACGCCCAGCTCGCCGAGATGCACAGCAACGGCAAGTACCAGGAGATTTACGACAAGTACTTCACCGAATAACGCGTAGGCGGAGCCCAATACGCGAACGGCGCCGTCGTGTTCAGTACCCCGATGAAATGTGACATGCGTAGAATCTAGAGTGCTTTCATCTGTTTATAAAGGGGCAATCGCCACTGGGTCCGTCCACGAAAAGGTTGTAAATCCATGCTGAACAATGCACGCCGAACCGCTCTCGCCACAGTGGCGCTAACCGCCTTGGCCCTGACCGCCTGCGGCGGTGACGATTCATCCGCCGACGGTGCCGCTGACTCGGGACTCGGCCTGGTTTCGGAAGGAACCCTGAAGGTCTGCTCTGAAATCCCCTACGTGCCGTTCGAATATGTCGAGGACGGAGAATATACCGGCTTTGACATTGATTTGATCCGGGAAATCGCCACCGGCATGGGTTTGGAAACAGAGATCCAGCAGTCGGCCTTTGAAGCAATTCAGGGCGGTACGGCTGTCAGCGCGGGAATGTGCGACCTCAGCGCCAGCGCAGTCACCATTACGCCCGAACGCTCGGAGAATCTGCTCTTCAGTGATCCCTACTATGACTCGCTGCAGACGCTCATGGTTCCCGAAGGCTCGGACATTACGGGCATCGACGATTTGGCCGGAAAGCGCGTAGGTGTGCAGCAGTCCACCACCGGTGCCGCATATGCACAGGAAAACGTCGAGGGCGCAGAGATCCTTGAGTACCCCGGCGACGGCGAGCTGTTTCAGGCCATTCAGGCCGGGAGCATCGACGCCATCCTCCAGGACATCGCCGTGAACACGAACCACACGAAGGAGGGCGAGTACGACATCGTAGAAGAATACGAGACGGACGAGTCCTACGGCTTCGCCACCAAAAAGGAAAACACTGCCCTGATCGAAGAGGTCAACGCCCAGTTGGCCGACCTCCGGGAGAACGGCAAATACACCGAAATTTACGACAAGTACTTTGCCGAATAAGCCCTGACAAGCACTGAACGTTCCGCCGTCCCGGTTTGTGACCCACTCCGGGGCGGCGCCACACATATCTTCCGCGGAAGGCTCCACCTTGAAACCCTCCACCCGCAGACGCCTCTTCCGGGGCGTCCTGTACGTCGTCTTCATCCTGGCCGTTCTGGCCATCGTCCTGCTTGCGGACTGGAAAGCTATCGGGGTGAACTTCTTTGACGCCGAAGTGGCCAAGAAGGCTTTCCCGACGATCATCACCGTGGCCGTCAAGAACACCATCATCTACACCGCCATCGCCTTTGCCGGCGGCCTGGCACTTGGCCTGATCCTGGCCCTGATGAAGCTCTCCCCCGTGGCACCCTACCGCTGGGCCGCGACGGCCTACATTGAACTGTTCCGCGGGCTCCCGGCTCTGCTGGTCATCTTCGCGTTTGCCTTCGCCGTGCCGATCGCTTTCTCCTGGCAGTGGCCCGGAGGAAATGCCGGAGGCGGCCTCATTGCCTTGATCGTGGTCTCGGCCGCGTATATTGCCGAGACCATCCGCGCGGGCATCCAGGCGGTACCGGCCGGCCAGATCGAAGCGGCCCGTTCCCTGGGCATGGGCCCGGCCTGGACCATGGTGTCCGTGACCCTGCCGCAGGCGTTCCGCATCATCACCCCGCCGCTGACCAACGAACTCGTCATCCTGATCAAGGACACCTCGCTGCTGTTCATTGCCGGAATGGCGCTGGCGGACCGCGAACTGACAACGTTCGCCCGCGACGCAGTGTCCCAAAACGCCAATTCCACTCCGCTGGTGCTGGCTGCACTGATGTACCTCATCATCACGCTGCCGCTGACGCAGCTGGTAGCCAAGCTTGAGCGCCACAACCAGAGAGGCCGGTGACTGCCATGAGTACTGCAGCATCCAGCTCCCCCGCCGCCGCCAGCAAAGCGGTTCCCGCCATCCAGGTTCAGAACCTGCACAAGAGCTTCGGTTCCAAAGAGGTGCTCAAGGGCATCGACTTCCACGTGGACCAGGGCGAGGTGGTGTGCGTGATCGGCCCGTCCGGTTCCGGCAAGTCCACCCTGCTGCGCTGCGTCAACCGCTTGGAGGAGCCCACCAGCGGCACCATCCTGGTGGAAGGCGTGGACATCACCGATCCCGAGACGGATCTGGACAAGGTCCGCACCCGGATCGGTATCGTCTTCCAGCAGTTCAACCTCTTCCCGCACCTGAACGTGCTGAAGAACCTCACTCTCGCCCAGCGCCGCGCCAAGAAGCGCGGCAAAGTCGAGGCTGAGGAAATCGCCAGAACGAACCTGGCCAAGGTGGGCCTGGCCGACCGCGGCGACTCGTTCCCCGCGCAGCTTTCCGGCGGTCAGCAGCAGCGTGTGGCCATTGCCCGGGCGCTGTCCATGGACCCGGACATGATGCTCTTTGACGAGCCGACCTCCGCCCTGGACCCCGAACTGGTGGGCGACGTCCTCGCCGTCATGCGCCAGCTGGCCGAAGAGGGCATGACCATGATGGTGGTGACCCACGAGATCGGTTTTGCCCGCGAAGTCGGTGACCGCGTGGTGTTCATGGACGGCGGCGTCGTCGTCGAGCAGGGCCGCCCCAGGGACGTGCTGGATAACCCGCAGCACCCGCGCACCCGCGAGTTCCTCTCCAAGGTGCTCTAGGACTTCACGCCTGGACGCAGCAGCCCTCCCGCACGCCACGTGCGGGAGGGCTGCTTTTGTTGGTGCCCTGGAAAGTTACCTGAGCACGTTCTGCACGGCGCTCTTGACCGCCGCATGCAGTTCCCGCAGGGTGTCCCGGCGCACCGGAACCTCCAGGATGGAGCGGCCCGTGACGGGGGCGTCCAGGGCGGCGTCGAGCTCGTCCGCCGTGCGGACCAGCGTGTGCGGCACACTGTAGGCGGCGGCCAGGGCGGCCATGTCCACGGTGTGCGGGGTGCCGAAGAAGCGCTCGACGACGGCGGCATACTCCTCGCGCTCCCCCAGCGCCCCGTGCTCAAGCGTGGAGAAGATGCCGCCGCCGCCGTCGTTCAGCACCACCAGCTGCAGGTCCGGCTCAGGTTCGTCGGGGCCGAGCAGGAGGGCGCCGGCGTCGTGCAGGAAGGTGAGGTCGCCCAGCAGCACCCGGGTGGGGATGCCGTTGGCCAGCGCAATGCCGGCCGCCGTCGCAATGGTGCCGTCAATGCCGGCCAGGCCGCGGTTGGCGTAGACGTCCAGCGGATGCCAGTCCGGGGCCGCCACCAGGTCCATGTCCCGGATGGGGTTGGAAGAGCCCAGCACCAGGTTGCCGTCCGTGTGGTCCCACACCAGATCCGCCACGTGCAGGCCGTTTAGTTCACTCTCCCTGTCGAGCAGCGAGGATACCGCGGCCATCGCCGCGGCGGAGGCGGTTTGCCAGCGCTCCAGCCAGCCGGGAGTGCCTTCGCCGACAAAGTCGAACAGTCCGGCCAAGTCGGTGATGAGAGTTTCGGGGCGGCGTCCGGCAGTGAACCAGTTCACCGGGCGCGGTACGTAAATGGCCTTCTCCACGTCCCTGCGGGCGAGCAGTCCGGCGACGGGTCGGGACAGGGTTGGCCTGCCGAAGACCACCACGCGCTCGACCTCCGGGCCCAGTTCCTCCAGCAGCAGGCGGTAGGCGCCAATCGCGTTCGGGCCGAAACGGGCGTTCGAGGACGGTTCGGCCAGCAGAGGCAATCCTGCGCGGCGGGCAAACAGTGCGGCAATCTCGCCGGCGCCGTCGCCGGCGATGACCACGGCGCGGTGCGTTCCGGGGTGGTTGGCCAGGGCCGCTGCCTCGCGGCCGGTGGCGACGGGTTCTGCCGGGAGCTCGGCTGGAGTTTCGGCGTCGGGGACTGCCTGTTCGGCGGTGTCGCCGTCCTGCGGGATCAGCGGGTCGCGGAACTGCAGGTTGATGTGGATCGGCCCCACCGGACTGCCGGCGCCGACCGCCGCTATGGCTGCACCGATGGCTCCGGCAGGGTCATCTCCGGCGCGGACATTCGCCGTGGAGGCCGGAAACTCGGCGAAGATCCCGGGCTGGACGGTGGTCTGGTTGGCGCCGGTCCCGTGCAGCTCCGCGGGCCGGTCGGCGGAGAGCACCACCAGCGGCACGCCGGCGTGGTGGGCTTCCATGACGGCGGGCATCAGTTCGCCCACCGCCGTGCCGGAGGTGGTGACGACGGCGGCCGGACGGTGTCCGCCGCGGGCCAGGCCCAGCGCGGTGAACCCGGCAACGCGTTCGTCGATCCGCACGTGCACCTTCACCCGTCCCTGCACCTCGGCCTCCGCCAGCGCGTAGGCCAGCGGGGCGCTGCGCGATCCCGGGGCAATGACGACGTCGGTCACCCCTGCCGCGGTCAGTGCGGCCACCGCGGAGCGGGCGGCCTGCAGCGAACTGAGATTGCTTCCCGCCTTCGGCTCGGAGGATGCGGAGGATGCGGCGGCGGCGGACGGGCTGGGAGATTTCGAGGTTCCGGTCACCTCTCCATCCTAGGGTTCGGGGGCTGGTGTGTATCGTCAGCCAGTCGATACCGGCCTGAAAGGCAGGCAGCGTCGTCGTCTGCTCCGGTTTGGGAAATCCCCTCCGGTTTGGGAGATCCCTGCCGTTCCGCAGCGGCAGCAAAATCCCAAACCGGTCGCCTTTTCCCCAAGTGGAGGGATTTGGCCGGGCGCAGCCGCAGCCAGATGGCCGCGGACAGCCGACCCCTTCCTCAGTACGCTCAGTACGCCTTGACGCGCTGCTCGACAACCAAGTGGATGAGCGCAAAGGTCTTGTCCTCATCGATAGCCTTCAGCGCAGCCTCGATGGCCGCGGGAACATCGGCGTCGCGCTCCACTTTGATTCCGAAGCCCCCAAAGGCCTGGGCCATGAGCGCAAACTCGGGGTTTTTCAGCTGGGTGCCGGAGACCCGCTCCGGGTAGTGGCGCTCCTGATGGGTTCGAATGGTGCCATATTCCTGGTTGTCCATGACGATCACCAGCGGGGTGGCCCCGTACTGGGCGGCCGTGGCCAGCTCCTGGCCGTTCATCAGGAACTCGCCGTCGCCGGCGATGGTGACCACGCGCCGGCCCGGGTAGGTCAGCGACGCAGCTACCGCCGATGGCACGGAATAGCCCATGGAACCGTTACGGGCGCTGACCATGGAGGCGTACCGATTCGTGGGGAAATAGCGGTGGGCCCAGTTGGTGTGCTCGCCTGCACCCAGGGTGACCATGGCGTCATCCGGCAGCGTCGGCACCAGATGCGCCATCAGGGTATCCATCCGTGCCTGCCCGGTCTGCGGTCCGGCGGGCGGCAGGGCGGCGAACGATTCCTGCTCACCGCGCATGCGGGAGGTCCAGGCCTTCCACTCGTCCTTCACCGGCAGATCCATCAGCACCAGGTCACGGACAAAGACATCCGGCTTGGCGACGATCTGATAGGAAACCGGACCGGAACGGCCGCGCAGCGAGGGATCGATCGTGACGAGGAAGTTCTTCTTGCCCCAGTCCTGCCTGGCGACAAAACCATCGGTGAGCACGTCACCGGGCACGGTACCGACAAAGACCAGCAGGTCCGTCTCTTCGAGCAGGTCGTACGTGGGCTTCGGCCTGCCGTACCCGATCGGCCCGACATAGGAGGGTGAGTCGAAGGGTACGGTTCCCTCGCATCGCCACTCAGCGGCGGCGGGGAGGTGGTGTTCCTCCAGCCACCGGGTCAGGGCGTCTGCGCCTTCCTGCGTCCAGTCATTGCCGCCGGTGACAAACAGCGGCTTGTCCGCTTCCTTCAGCGCAGCCTTCAGCGCTTTCCAGTCCGTCACTGTCATGCCGCCCGGAGCAACCGGAATCGGCGGATGCAGGTCGGCGCTGATTTCCTTGCGGATGATGTCTTCGGGAAGGCCGACGACGACGGGGCCCGGACGGCCGCTCATCGCGGCAAAGATCGCCTCGGCCACAATCTCGGACGCCCGATCGGCGTGGTCCAGGACCATCACCCGTTTGGCGCCGGTGTCGAACCAGGCCTTGATATCGAATTCCTGAAACGCCTCACGGTCCCGGTGCTCGAACGGAATCAGGCCCACGAAAAGCACCATGGGCGTGGAATCCTGCCAGGCCGTATGCAGGCCGACGTGCGCGTTTGCCGCACCCGGGCCACGGGTAACCATGGCGATGCCCGGCAGCTGCTGCATCTTGCCTGCGGCCTCGGCCATGTAGGCGGCCCCGCCTTCATGCCGGCAGACGACGGTTTCAATCGCTGACTGGTGCAGTCCGTCCAGCACATCCAGAAAACTTTCGCCGGGCACCACGTAGGCCCGCTCCACTCCGTGAGCAGCCAGCGAATCAACAATCACGTGGCCGGCGGTCTTGGTCGCGGAGCTGGTTGCTGCCGTGGAGGGAGCGGATACTCGGGGAAAGGAGGATGCCTGAGGCAGCTCTGACGTCGTTGTCATCTATTCACTTTCGTTGCTCGGATACATCAATGCGCCGTCGGACTGTCAATGTCCGTTCGATTTCCGTTAGCAAAGCACTTGCTTGGTTTGGAGGTGGGATCATCCTAACCGCACCGGGCCGATATGCGGCGTAGTGTGACGAGATCCCGTCCCCGTGTCCGGGACTCGGGGGTATACGGGGACGTCCCCGGCAACGAGCACCGGCCAACTGCAAAGGGCGGAGCGATACCTAACGGGGCACCGTTAAACCGCGGAAGCGGGAACCAAGATGGTTCCCGCTTCCCTTTCACCCCGGGCAGCAACGGCTCACCCCGGTCCAGGCGCTAGTCGGCGGTGGCGGCTTTTACCTTGTCCGGCCGCTCCTCCGGGCCCTCCACGACGTCCGGATCCTGCACGGCCTCCGTGTACCACTCGGTGAGCGCGGGGTCATCGCTCTCAAAGTCGGCGCCGGCTCCTTCGTCCTCCGACACGGGAGCGGCACCGAAGACAAAGTCATCACCGTGCTCACCGATACCCCGGCGCACCCCTCCCCTAATGGCCTCCAGCGCATACCGGCGGCGAATCATGTAGGGATCATTGCGCAGCTCCTTGCCCCACGACACCATCACGCCGATCAGGATGATGGTGAAGGGCAGGGCACAGGTCACCATGATGGACTGCAGCCCCGAGAGTGCGTTGCGTCCGCCGGCCAGCAGCAGCGCCATGGAGATCAGTCCAAGCGCGGAAGCCCACACGATGGTCACCGACTTCGAGGGGACCGGCCGCCCCGACTGGGACATGGACCCCATGACGTTGGCTGCGGAGTCCGCGGCGGTGACAAAGAAGACCAGAATGGCCACCAGGCAGACAATCGACGTCACGGTGCTGAACGGAAGATGTCCCAGCAAATCGAACATGACGTTTTCCCCGGCGCCCACCACCGTCATGTCCCTGCCGTTCAGATTCATCCAAATGGCGCTGCCGCCGAAAATGGTGAACCAGACGATGGAGATGGCCGAGGGGATAAAGACCACGACGGCGACAAACTGGCGCAGCGTCCTGCCCTTGGAAATCTTTGCAATGAACATTCCCACGAACGGGGACCATGAAATCCACCAGGCCCAGTACAGCGTGGTCCAGGCCGTCAGGTACGTCTCCTCCGTGGCGCCCTGGCCGGCAAAGACCGTGAGCATGTCCGGCAGGTTGTCGAAAAAGGCAATGAGGGAAACCGGCAGAAGATCCAGCACAAAGAAGGTCGGTCCCGCCAGCAGGGCAAAGGCTGCAAGCAGGACAACCAGTGTCATGTTGGCGTTGGACATCAGCCGGATACCCTTTTTGATGCCTGCCACTGCAGAGATGGTGAAGACAACCGTCAAGATGGTGATGGCCACGACGACGAACCCGTTACCCAGTTCCTCCCCGGTGATCATCGAAACGCCCGTTCGGATCTGGAGGGCGCCGATGCCCAGCGACGTCGCGGTGCCGAACAGGGTGACCAAAACGGCAAAGACATCGATGATCTTGCCCAGAACCCGGTTATTGCCGTCCGGGAAGACCGGTTCAAACAGGGAGGAGATCAACGGCAACCGGCCACGCCGGTAGGAGGCGTAAGCCAGGGCCCCGCCCACCAGGGCGTAGATGCACCAGGCGATGGACGCCTGATGCAGGAAGGCGTCCGTCATGGCAGGCAGGATGGCGTCGGAGCTCCCTGCCTCGGCATCCGTTGACGGCGGGGGGCTCAGGAAGTGGCTGAGCGGTTCCATAGGACCGTAGAAGATCAGGCCGATGCCCAGACCGGCGGCGAACAGCATGGAGATCCATGACAGGGTCGAATATTCCGGGGTGCTGTCGTCGGCACCGAGGCGGATCTTGCCGGTGGGACCAAACCCGACCACCAGCATGAAGATCACAATGCCCACGACGGTTGCGTTGAACAGCCAGCCGAAGTGAACCACCACCCAGCCCTGCATAGTGGTGCCCGCCAGGTTCAGGTGGGCCGGCGCAAGCGTTGCCCACGTCAGGATTGCCAGGGAAACAGCCAGCGCGACAATGAACACGCTGCGCCGGGTTGGAAAACTGACCCCCGTGTCCTCGACGCTGATGCCCGGAACCAGCCCGGGGTGGATGCCGAACGTTGGTTCCGAGGCCGCGTGGCGCAGTGCTCTTTTCACCCGCCCAACGGGCCGCCCACCGGGTTTCTGTTCCTGCGGACCGGTTGTCGGCGGCCTGTCAATGCTGGTTGCCGCTCCGTCAAAACGTGAAGGGTCAGAATTCATAACGAATGACCTTAGCGTATTAGTTTGGCATTTCCCGAATTCATAACAATTGGAAAACTATCAGCGCTAATACAAACACTTCGCAACTAGCAGGGAAATCCAGCAAATGCTAATTGTGTTTCACGGGGCTATTATTCCCTACCCGGCAGACGCCTCAGCAAGGATGGGTGCCATGCTTTCGCGCATGTAATCGGCCACCTCGCTCTGCGTGACCGCCACATCAAGCACAAACAGGCCCTCGGCGCCGTCAGCGAGCCATTTCCTGAGGACCTGCAGGTCGTCCAGCGAACGCATTTTTACGCCGTCCGCCCCCATTGCACGCCCCAGCGCGCTGAAGTCAACCTCGGGTATCTGCATGGCTGTGTCATCAAGGCCACGCGCGGCATACTGGTGGATCTCGGCCCCGTAGGCTGCATCGTTGAACACCACCATGACCCCGCTCGGGATGGCGCGCACGGCCGACTCCAGATCCGCCAGGGCCATCAGGGCCCCGCCGTCGCCGGCAATCAGCACTGTGGTCCGGTCCGGACGGGCCACGGCTGCGCCCACGGCTGCCGGGATGCCCAGGCCGATGGACTGGAACCCGGTACCGACCATCATGAGGCCCTGCGGGTCAGGTGCCTGGCAGTACATGGGGATCCAGCCGCAGAAGTGGCCGCCGTCTTGGACGATGGTGCGGTTGGCGGGCAGGACGGCGTCGAGCTGCTGCGCCACGGCGCGGGGATTCAGCCGCCCGTCGGCTGCGAACTCGTCCGCGGCAGGGTCAGAGGTGAACGACGGCGCGGTCACTTCCGGATGCTGCGTCCGCCACCCGCCCTGCACAGCGGAAACTGCTTCCGTGAGTGCCACAACGGTTTCCCGGGCATCGGCCTGAATGAAGCTCGAAACCCGGGGGTTCGTGGGCGCATCGGCTTCATCAATCTGGATGACCTCGGCGTCGTCAGCGAAGAGGGATCCGTAGCGCGCTTGGAAGGCGTTCAGGCTGGCACCGGCAACGAGGACGAGGTCGGCGGAGCGCATGAGCTGCAGCGGAGCCATTCGCGCAAAGCCCCCCGCTATGCCCAAATCCCACGGCGTATCGAGGTAATTCCGCGCCATGAGGGAAGTCGCAAATAACGCACCGATCTTGTCCCCCAGTTCCACCAGGGCGGGCCCTGCACCGGAGACTACGGCACCGTTGCCCGCCAGGATCAGGGGGCGGCTGGCACGGTTGATCAGTGCCGCGACGCGTTCCACGGCAGTCGGGTCCGGCAGCACCCGCACGGCAGGCTGCGGATGCGCTGCCGGCTCCTGGGGACCGGCAGCTTCATTGGCGAGGTCATAGGGAATGGACACGATCACGGGACGCCGCTCATTCTTGGCGGTGCCCCAGGCCTCTTCGGTGAGGCGTCCGGCATTCCCGGCGGAGACGGTCAGGGTGGAAACCCCCAGGCCCCGGGCGACCATCAGCTGATCAATGTCCCACGGCCGGGCTCCGGTTGTGGGAGCCTCGCCCACAACCAGCACCATGGGAATCCGGGCTTTGGCAGCCTCGGTGAGGGCGGTCAGGGAGTTGGTAAAGCCGGCTCCGTAGGTCACGGTTGCCACGGCAATCTTTCCGGAGGCCCGATAATACGCGTCAGCCATGGCCACGGTTCCGGCCTCATGCCGGGCGCTGACATACGGCAGGCCGCGGGCCGTGAGATTGGAGGTGAAAAACGCGTTGCCGTTTCCCATCAGCCCAAACACGACCTCAGTGTGCCGCGCACACACTTCCGCGACGACGTCGGATACGTTCAGTTGTTCAGTCATGTCGGTTCCTTGAGATCAATGCTGTGGTGTCAGCAGGGCCGCTGCCTGACGGGCGACGGTGAGAATCCTGTTGTTGGCAACAGGTGCACCGATGGTGATGCGGATGCCCTCGTTCGGAAAGACGCGGACGGAAAGGGCGTTCTCCTCAAAGAGCGCGGCGAGAGCGCCCGTCCGGTCCCGGCTGTCGAGCCAGAGAAAGTTGGCTTCCGACGCAAGCACGGGCAGCCCGGCCGCCACCAGGGCGTCGTACACACGCCGGCGTTCAGCGACGAGGACGTCAATCCGCTCCTGGAGTTCATCTTCGGCCTTCAGGGATGCCAGCCCGGCCTGCTGCGCCAGTGACGTGACGCCGAACGGAACAGCCACCTTCTGGAGGTTGGTGACCAGGTCCGGTGCGGCAATGGCATAGCCCAGGCGAAGCCCGGCGAGCCCGTAGGCCTTGGAGAAGGTGTGCAGGACAGCAACGTTGGGATATTTGCGGAACATATCGATCCCGACGGCGGTATCGGCGTCGCGGTTGAAGTGGACATAGGCCTCGTCCAGGACAACAAGGACATCCGCCGGGACGGATGAAATGAAACTGTCCACCGCTGCGGCGTTGAGGACCGTACCCGTGGGATTGTTCGGATTGCAGAGAAAAACCACGCGGGTTCTCGGGGTAACTGCGGCAGCCATCGCCGGCAGGTCGTGGCCGCCGTCCTCGGCCAGCGGAATGGGCTGCGGTTCCGCCCCTGCCGTGGTGGCCAAAAGCGGGTAGGCCTCGAAGGACCGCCAGGCGAACATCACCTGGTCCCCCGGATTGGTCACGGCGAGGATTATCTGGCTGGCAACCTCCACCGACCCGGCGCCGAGCGCGATGTTGTCCGGTGAAACCGCCCAGCGGGACGCAATCGCACCGCGGAGTTCCTCCGCCGCGATCTCCGGATAAAGGTTGATACTGGACACGGCGCCGGCAACGGCCTCCACCACGGAAGGCAGAGGCGGGTAGGGATTCTCGTTCGAGGAGAGCTTGAAGGCCTCCAGGCCGTCGACGCCGGCGGGAGTCTTTCCCTGGCGGTAGGGCGGGAATTTCTCGAGCCCGGCACGGTGCGGGATGTTCATGATTCTCCTGATGAGCCGGAACTGAAGGATGAGACGGCAACGCCGTCGCGCTGCCCCATGAGGTTATGTAAGGCAGGTCACTCGAAACAAGCTGCACAGCAGACACCACACAGAGTGCCACCCCAGATACCATTCCGAGGGGTTCCGGCTGTACAAATTGCACAGTTTTCAGCCGTGGATTTGCTCCTGACCCGATTTGTGATTAGCGTCACTCCGGGGCTTGCGCCTGCGGGCTTCACTCACTGACGAGTGCACTGCCGGCAAGTCCCCCCAAATCTTTTCGACGCGGAGCACCTCCGCATCCTGACGCTTGTGAGGCACCATGACCACCGCTGATCTGACAACCAGCCCCGCGCCACCCGAGAACCGGTCCGGCCTGGGACGCTCCATGAATTCCCGCCAGCTCACCATGATGGGACTGGGCAGCGCGATTGGTGCCGGCTTGTTCCTCGGCTCGGGAGTCGGCGTGCAGGCGGCCGGTCCCGCTGTCCTGATTTCCTACCTGGTGGCCGGTGCGCTGGTCATCATCGTGATGCAGGCTTTGGGCGAACTGGCTGCGGCCAACCCCAGTTCGGGTGCATTCTCCGTGTACACGGAGAAGGCGTTCGGCAAGACAGCCGGATCGGCCGTGGGCTGGCTTTGGTGGTTCCAGCTCGTTGTGGTGATCGCCGCTGAGGCCATCGGTGCCGCCGGCCTCCTGGCCTCGGTTTTCCCGGCCCTGCCGGTCTGGCTCATGGCCCTGTTCTTCATCGCAGTCTTCTCACTGATCAACGTGACCGGAGTGAAGAACTACGGCGAGTTCGAATTCTGGTTCGCGATCCTCAAGGTTGTCGCGATTATCGCGTTCCTCGCGATCGGCGCCGCCCTGATCTTCGGCTGGCTGCCCGACACCACCTCCCCCGGACTGAGCAACCTCTTCGGAAACGATGGTTTCGCCCCGACCGGCATGGCAGGCATTGCCTCGGCACTGCTCGTGGTGATCTTCGCGTTCGGCGGGACCGAAATCGTGAGCGTTGCCGCAGCTGAGACCGCTGACCCCGCCCGCAGCGTGGGCAAGGCCATCAAGACCGTTGTCTGGCGCATCCTGGTGTTCTACATCGGCTCACTGGCTGTCATTGTCACCGTCATCCCCTGGGATTCCGAAGCGCTCGACTCGCCTTTCGCTGCCGTCCTGGCAACGGCCAAGATTCCGGGGGCAGAAACGGCCATCATCCTCGTGGCGGCCGTTGCCCTGCTGTCGGCACTGAACGCCAACCTGTACGGCGCCTCACGGATGGTCTATTCGCTGGCCGAACGCCGTGATGCGCCCAGGGCGTTGCTGCGGCTCAACAAAGCGAAAGCACCTGTTCTGGCCGTGCTCATCTCGGTGGCCGTGGGGGTTGTCTCCACTGTGCTGGAGCTCTTCTTCCCCGACCGGGTGCTCCCCGCCCTCTTGAACGTCGTCGGATCCACCGTTCTCCTGGTCTGGGCTTCGGTTCTGCTGTCCCAGTTTGTGCTTCGCCGCAGGGCCGACCGTGCCGGCCAGGCCCTCAAACTACGGATGCGCGGCTTTCCGTACCTCACGGTGGCCGGCATGGTCCTTCTGGCAGCCATCCTTGTGCTGGCCTGCCTGGATCCGGCTGCCAGGACACAGCTGCTTTCCACCGTTGCGCTCGTGGCGTGCATCGCCATCGCGTGCAAACTGGCGCATACCTCCCGCACCCGGCGAAGTGCCGCCGCTGACAGCTAACCGGCACTTATGCGTCGGGCGTGAACAGATCTTCAATGCGGCAGTGGAAGACCTCTGCGAGCCGAAAAGCAAGCGGCAGAGAGGGGTCATACCGGCCTTTCTCGATGGAAATGACAGTTTGGCGGGATACTCCGAGTTCATCAGCCAGCCGCTGCTGCGACCAGCCGTTCTCCTGGCGGCGTTGAGCCAGCGCATTCTCCATCAGGAGGCGTTTTTCTTCAGCCACAGGTAGCGTGCTGCGAAGTCGAGCATGGCGAATCCGACCACGCAGGCAAGGGCCAGGCCGGCGGCGGCCTCAAGCCGTGTGAAAGTGAACGCCACGGAACCGAGCCCTCCGACAAGGAGGATGTCTCCAAAGGCGCCGCCGGCCGCCTTGTCATACCAGGCGGACTCAACGGAATCCTCAGGCTTGTCGGGGGCACCGGCCAGGGTGGAGCGGTCAACCAGCATGCCCCACCCAAACGCTGAGGTAACCGGCAAGGTACAAAAAACCATCACGGTGAACTCCAGCAGAGGATTCCCGCCCCCACCCAACCAACTGAAGAGCCAGCCGAGACCGGCGGAGAACACGAGGCCGATCGCCAGCGCCGTGCCCCACAGGGCAAAAGTGCCGCCGCCAAAGCGTGCTCGTCCCCAGCGGGTCTTTTTCACCTTCATGTCACGGCCTCTCTGCCGATGGAAGCATCACGTAAAGGAAACTGTACTGACAAGCTCCCTTTACGTAAAGGGTGCTTGACTACGTTCCCACGTGGTGGCTCGAGGCCGCCTGGAAGAGACCGGTTGTCCCCGCTAGTCGGTGCCGCCGGTCTTTGCCTTATCCGGCCCCTCTACCGTCGCAGCCTCGGGATCCCCGGAAGCTTCAGGATCTGCCGGGGCCGGTTCCTGCACGTTATCCGTATACCAGTCGGTGAGGGCGGGGTCGTCGCTCTCAAAGTCGGCACCGGCGCCCTCGGCCTCCGGCACATGGGCGGTGCCGAACACGAAGTCGTCACCGTGCTCGTCGATGCCGCGGCGCACGCCGCCGCTGATGGCCTCCACCGCATACCGGCGCCGGATCATCAGCGGGTCGTTGCGCAGGTCCTTGGCCCAGGAAATCATCACGCCGACGAGGATGACGGTGAACGGCAGCGCGCAGGTCACCATGATGGCCTGGAGCCCCGAGAGGGCGTTGCGGCCCCCGGCCAGCAGCAGGAACATGGCGATCAGCCCGAGTGCGGCCGACCAGATGATGGTCACCGATTTCGAGGGCACGGGCCGGCCCGACTGCGACATCGAGCCCATGACGTTGGCGGCCGAGTCGGCGGCGGTGACGAAGAAGACCAGAATCGCGAGCATGCACACGATGGGCGTCACGGAGCTGAACGGCAGGTTGGCCAGCAGATCGAACATGACGTTCTCTCCGGTGCCCTTCACGGCCAGGTCCACCCCGTTCCGGTTCATCCAGATGGCCGTACCGCCGAAGACCGTGTACCAGCAGACAGAGATGGTCAAGGGAACGAAGACGACGACGGTGACGAACTGGCGCAGGGTGCGGCCCTTGGAGATCTTGGCGATGAACATTCCCACGAACGGCGACCAGGAGATCCACCAGGCCCAGTACAAGGTAGTCCAGCCGGTCAGGAATTCCTCCTGCTCGGCGCCCTGGCCGGCGAAGACGGTCAGCATGTCCGGCAGGTCGCCGACAAACGCGATGAGCGAGGCCGGCAGCAGGTCGAGCAGGAAGAACGTCGGCCCGGCCAGCAGGACAAAGAGCGTCAACAGAATGACCAGGGTCATGTTGAGGTTGGAGAGCAGCCGAATGCCCTTCTTGATGCCGGCGACAGCGGAGATGGTGAAGACAACCGTCAGGAGGCTGATGGCGACGACGACGAAACCGTTGCCCAGCTCCTGGCCCGTGATGATCGAGACTCCGGTGCGGATCTGGATCGCGCCGATGCCCAGCGAGGTCGCGGTGCCGAACAGTGTCACCAGCACGGCGGAAACGTCGATGATCTTTCCCAGCATCCGGTTGTTGCCGTCGGGGAACACCGGTTCAAACAGCGACGAAATCAGCGGCAACCGGCCGCGCCGGAACGAGGCGTAGGCAAGGGCGCCGCCCACCAGAGCGTAGATGACCCAGGCGAGACTGGCCTGGTGCAGGAAGGTGGTCGCCATGGCCGGCAGGATAGCGGCGGAGGTGCCGGCCTCGGCATCGGTCGAGGGCGGCGGGGAGAGGAAATGGCTGAGCGGTTCCATCGGCCCGTAGAAGATCAGCGCAATGCCCAGACCAGCTGCGAACAGCATGGAAATCCAGGACGCCGTGGAATACTCCGGCGTGCTGTCGTCGGCCCCCAGCCGGATCTTGCCGGTCGGCCCGAAGCCAACCACCAGCATGAAGACCGCAGCGGCAACCATCGTGGCGTTAAACAGCCAGCCGAAATGCACAACCACCCAGGCCTGTACGCCGGCGCCCACGGAACTGAGGTTGTCGGGCGCAAAAATCGCCCACGCCAGAACGGCGAGGGAGATGGCCATGGCAGAAATGAACACACCGCGCCGGGTCGGATAACTGACACCTGTGTCCTCGACGCTGATGCCCGGGACCAGCCCGGGGTGGATGCCGAAAGCCGGTGAGGCAACGTGTTGCAGGGCCTTCTTGACCCGTCCAACGGGTCCGCCGGCGGCGGCAGCTCCCGTTGCTGAACCGGCAACGCTTGATCCGTCAATGCTGCCTGGGACGTGCCTGGGAGGTGATGAGTCAGAGTTCATGATGAGAGAAATTATTCCACTGGGGATGGCTGCTCCCATTTCCGGAAGACTGCCGGCCGAGTGCAAAACTCCGCCGTTACTAGGGCTGCCGGCTCCCCTCTGTGACGAAACTCGCACCAGCAGGGACCGCACACAGCTCCCTCCTGTCACATAGTTGACTCGCCACGGGCCCCTTCCTAGGCTGACGGGCAAGCCGGAGCAGCACAGCTTGTCCTTCCATGACCGCTCCAGCAGATGCCTGAAGGGATATGACATGCCGCTCTATGCCTACCGTTGCCCGGACTGCTCAGACTTCGAGATTTCCGTTGCTATGGGCAAAGCGGCCGGTTCCCTTCCCTGCCCTGCCTGCGGAAGTCCCTCCGCCCGGCGCTTCACTGCACCCAACCTCTCCCGCGCTTCTTCCAGCGCGTACCGGTTGATCGAAAGCACCAAGCGCTCGGCAGCGGAGCCCGCCGTCGTCCGCTCTCCCGGGCCGGCCCCCCGCACCGCCGGTGGGAACATCACCACCAATCCGCTCCACCGAAAGCTTCCCCGCCCCGACTGATTCCCCACGTTCCCCGCCAGCAAAAGGAGCAATCATGCCCAAGGCCGTCTTTCCCCTTGATTCGTCCAAAAAGTTTGAGGACCAGGAAAAACTGGGCCACAACCGGTGGCATCCGGAGATCCCGCCGGTGGAGGTACTCAAGCCCGGCGAGTCCTTTCGAGTGGACTGCCGGGAGTGGTTCGACGGCGCCATTGTGAATGACGATTCCGCCGAGGACATCCTCAACGCTCCGCTGCTGACCGTGCATAAGCTCAGCGGCCCCTTCGCGGTGGAAGGAGCCAAACCCGGAGACCTGCTGGTGGTGGACATCCTGGACGTCGGCCCCATCCCGCAGGAGGACACCGGTCCGCTGGCCGGCCAGGGCTGGGGTTACACCGGCATCTTCGCCCGCGAGAACGGCGGCGGCTTCCTCACCGAGCAGTTCCCCGATGCCTATAAGGCGATCTGGGATTTCAACGGCCAAACGGCCACCTCCCGCCACATACCCGGTGTGTCCTTCACCGGGCTGATCCATCCGGGGCTGATGGGAACCGCGCCGTCGGCCGCACTGCTGTCCAAGTGGAACAAACGCGAAGGTGACCTGATCGCCACCGATCCGCACCGGGTACCTCCGCTGGCACTGCCGCCGGAGGCGGAACATGCAGTGCTCGGCGGACTGCCCCGGGACCAGTGGGGACGCGTGGGAGCCGAAGCCGCACGCACGGCGCCACCGCGGGAAAACGGCGGCAACCAGGACATCAAGAACCTCTCCAAGGGCAGCCGCATCTTCTATCCGGTGTTCGTGGATGGGGCCAACCTTTCCGTCGGCGACCTGCACTTCTCACAGGGCGACGGCGAAATCACCTTCTGCGGCGCCATTGAGATGGGCGGGTTTATTGATCTGCGGGTGGACATCATCAAGGGCGGCATGGACACCTACGGCGTCCATGAAAACGCCATCTTCATGCCCGGCAACGTGGAACCGCAGTTCAGCGAATGGATTGCGTTCTCCGGCACCTCGGTAACCCTCGACGGGGAGCAGCGCTACCTCGACTCGCACCTTTCCTACCAGCGTGCCTGCCTGCACGCGATCGACTACTTGACCAAGTTCGGCTACAGCCCGGAGCAGGCCTACCTGCTGCTGGGGGCCGCCCCGATCGAGGGCCGGCTTTCCGGCGTCGTCGACATCCCGAACTCCTGCTCCACGGTCTACATTCCCACGTCCATCTTTGACTTCGACATCCGGCCTTCGGCCTCGGGGCCGTTCCAAATCGATCCGGGAATCGGAGCGCCAAGGGCAAGTACAGCTGGGTGAGCGCGGTCCGCCCAAGCCCTGACGGGGCCTTTGCCGCAATTGGGCGTGCACTACTCGGCTGGACAGTCCTGTGCGCCGGAATCGGCGTGGCGATCAGCAACTTGGCTGCCGGCGCTGTGGATGGGATGGATCAGTATTGAGCGCGTGGATTACGGCACGCTCATGTCTTTCCTGGTGATCAACGCCTTTGTGCTGCTGCTGTACGAAGCGCTGCCAGAGGGGAACGCTCTCATGCACCGCGCATGATCATAGCGGCCGCGTGCGCAGCCTCAGTATTTGGTCGAGTCGTCCAGCAGCGCCGCGATGGCGTCCAGTGTTTCGCTGTCCACCTCGGACAGAGTGCGTGTGGCAAATTCGCGAACCTTGGCCCGGCGCATCGCCGCCAGCAGCTCCAACTCACTCTGGATACGCTCTGGAACTTCGCCGTCGGCCTCCAGCAGGTAGGAAGGATTGATCTGGAAAAACTCGGCCAAGCCCGTGACCACCTCTACGGGTTGGCGGACGGTGGCATCCCCGGATTTCATGTGGTGCCAGCGGGTGCGTGAGAGCTTGATCCCCTTCTCGGCAAGGGCTGACTGAATGTCGTGGAATTCAAAAGGCTTGCCCTCGGATGTCTGGACGACATCCAGCAGCAGATCGATTTTGCGGGCGAGAATTTGGGATTCCCTCAGGTTGCGCTGGGCAGCGCTTTCAGCGGCCACGGTTATTTTGCCTCCGAAACTGGGTCGGTCAAGTCAACAGGTGTCTCCAGGCCCAGGCGCCGGCACCAGGCCTGGACGGATTCATTCCACAGTTGTGGAGCAGAGTTCCACTCCAGCGTGTGGTGGGCGCCGTCGAACTCCACGAATCCCACAGGCTGGCTTTGCCGGGAAACGAATGCCCGGGAAAGCTGTACTGGTACGGAGTGATCCTCAGTACCGTGAAAAATCATAGTCGGGATACTTGGATGTTTCTGCATGTATGTCGCGGGCATTTCGTGCCACCTGATGACGGGTTCTCCCCGGGGGCGAAGGAAATTGACGGTATGCGGCAGCCACCGGGCCAGGAACCCGGGACAGCCCGCACGCCGCAGCTGCGCCGAAATGATCGCCGGCCAGTCCAGCGCCGGAGACACCAGCAGCACGCCCGCGGTGCTCGGCGCCGGGCACCGCTCGATGGTGCGGAGCACAATGGAAGCGCCCAGCGACCAGCCCACAAACAGGATCCTCCGGGCTCCGTGATCCAGCGCGTAGCGTCTGGCCGCCTCGATGTCTTTCCATTCGGTGAGCCCCAGGTGGCTGCGGCCCGGCGTTGGGCCGAGGTCCAGGGATGTGCGGTACGTGGGCAGCAGGGAGGTATAGCCGAGGTCTGCGAAGGCTGCCACGCCGCGCAGGCACTGGCTTCGTGAACTGCCCAGCCCATGGACGTGGATGACCCACACACCGCTGCCTTGAGCCGACGGGATAATCCACGCCGGAAGCCCGCCAATGGTTGCCTCCTCGGCGGCGAATCCGAAATCCGCCGGGGTATCGCCCAGGTGACCGCTGAGGCGGCCTTTGCCATCCCGGATTATTCTGGCCGGGTCACCGCTCTCCACCGTCCGCCGTACCGCGATTCCGACGGCGGGCGGCCCCAGCACCACTAACCCGCCGCCCGATGGTGCACGCATGCTGAGCCGCCCGGGATGGGCGGCAAATCCGTTCGGTTCAAAGTCAAGGTACTGCCGGTTCCCGATCCTCCCGTGTCCGCGGACCGGCGCCAGCGTCCTGCCCGGGCCCGCATCCGTGACCTTTGCGCGGATCAGGGATCCGGCCAGCGCCGGCAGACAGGCGGCGGCTGCGACAGCCAGCACCGTGCGCACGCTTGGCCACGCCATCAGAGAGATCTCCCCTGTTTCAGGCACAGCGCCTCAGCCTGGTTCACCACACTTCGGTCCGCCGGTGACATCTGCTGCCCGCGGTTCTCAGAGAGGTCCATCCAGTCGTGGATTTCAATGACCAGGCGGTGAATGGTATCCGCGGTGTTCCGCGTGCGTTTCCGGTGCCCTTCGGTGACGGACTGGGCGGTGGTTCCCACCAGGCTGACGGCGGGTGTCTGAGCGACAGTGGAGAGCCACACTGCCCTGAGCCGCGGCTCCAGCACGCGGATCTGCCGCCGGACCCTGAGGTCGCTGAGGATCCGGCCAATCGGTGCCACCGCCAACCCGGCGGACAGCAGCACCACCGTCAGGGGATTGGACACGTCATACACGGTTCCGGCGGCACGCCTCAGCTCCTCGTTGCCGGTGACGTTTGCCATGTCCATAACAAGCACGGAGATGCAGAGAACAATGCCCGCAACGCATCCCAGCGCAATAATCCGAAACCCCACGCGAAACCGCTTGCGCCTCATCCGCGGCACGTTCTTCAGGCAGGTCGCCAGGGTTCCCACCATGACCGCCAGTATGTACAGGTATTGAATCCCCGAGTAAATGGCTGCCGCCGGCTGGCTTCCGTAATCCAGCATGAAGGAGAATGACTGGACAGGATCGTCGATCAAGGCAAAGCTCACCGCCATAATGACAACGGTGATAACTGCCGCGCGCCGCAGCCAGAGGGTTTCCCTTCCGCTTACCGCGTCACCGGCTCTGGCACCGTGGGCGATGGCCCGCGACAAATAATAGACACCAAAGATCAGCAGGACGTTGGCGGCCAGATCCAGCCCGTTGGGCCAGGGCATTTTTTCTGCTGCCCAGAGATAGAGCCCGTCGATATTCGTGGTTAGGGACGCGGCGATGACTATTGAGGCTTTCAGCATTGTGTTATCCGGACGGGTGCGCGCCCGGAGCGCCAGCGTCAGCACGAGCAGCCACATGAAAATCACGACAATCAGGTTGCTCATTCGAAGTACGCCTCGTACCGGTAGATTTCGTGGCTGGATTCCCGGATGGCTGCGGCCAGAAGATCGGCGAGATGTTCTGCCGCCGCTTCCAGATCAGAACGGAAGTCGCCGCGGGCCAACGCTTTGGCCACCACCTCGCCCGAGAGTTCCTGGAAGACTTTGACCCCCTGCCATGAGGCCTCAACACTTTCATCATGGCGGAGGACCATGTGCGAGAGTTCGTGGAGAATCAGCTGCTGGCGATGGAGAGTCCCCTTCGTCGCAGAGTGATAGACCACGTCCGCATTCTCCCGTGGAATCCACAGCCCGCAAATTTTCTTACCCGTGAGCTTCTCGCTCTGAACAATGACGATGGGACGCCGGCGGATTGTCTCGACGTGCCGGATAAGGGATTCCAGTGTGACGCGTACAGGCAGCTGAAGTCGCTCGAACGCATCTCTTGCCGTTTGTCGAACGTCTTTATCCATGGGGTTCCTCATTTTTAGTGGGGCCTCACGCTAAAGTGTAGTTCGGAACATGTTCCAATCATGTATTATTGGATCACCGGTCGGGTGCCGAGCATTGTGAAGATTGTTTTTTCGGAAGTTGGGGGACTTTCGGATCTTTCACAGACGTGCTCGGCCCAGGCCGGTTTTTTATTGCGGGGCGCCGCCATACTCCGCACTTCCCAATGGCTCGTATCCAGCCGAGCCGGGAACGCTGCCGGGAACCACCGGCATCGCCTGACGCATCCGTTCCCGGATCTTGGCCGCAGTACGCAGGAAGCCTCAGCGGCGGCCGTTTCCGGCCGCCGCTGAGGCTTCTCTTTCGCTGGTTACTTTTGTGCCGCCCAGGCGGCGTAGCTGCCGTCCAGTTCGACGACGTCGTACCCGGCGCGACGCAGGCCGCTGGCTGCCACGGAGTTCCGCACTCCGCTCTGGCAGTAGGTCACAATGGTGCCGTTCCCCGGAAGCTCATCCAGGTGCCACAGCACGCGCCCGCCGCTGAGCTGGTACGAACCGGGAATGTGCCCGGCCGAGTGCTCGGTGCGGTTGCGGACGTCCAGCACCATGGCGGCATCGAAATCCGGAAGTTCGGACGGCTGGATCAGCGGCGGGGTGAACGGCGGCAGACCGTCGATGCTGGTGACGTAACCGGCAACGTTGTCAATGCCCACGCGGACCAGGTGGTCCCACATTTCCTGCGCCTGCTCCTGACCCTCGGCCAGCAGCACCAGCGGGTTCTGATCCTTTTCCGGATCCACGACCCAGGCGCCGAAGCTGGCAACGGACTTGCCGGCGGGAATGTTGAGGGATCCGGCAACAGTGCCCTCATGGACACGGGCGTTGGAGCGGGTGTCCACGAAAATCGCACGGTCGGCGGCGAGATCACTGACGACGTCGCCGGTGGCCAGCTCCTGCAGCGGTGCACGCTCGCCCATGACGGCCGGGCCCTGGCGGTTTTCGCGCTTCATGCGGCCGAAGTAGGCGTGCGCGTCGGGCTGCCCGTCGAGCAGTTCGTCGATGAAGCCCTGCTCGTCGTTGTTCTCGAGGTACGGGCCCCACCAGGCGTATCGGCGTTCGTAGCCGACGGTGGAGGACGGGATGGCACCCAGGGCCTTGCCGCAGGCGCTGCCGGCGCCGTGGCCCGGGTGCACCTGGACGTAGTCGGGCAGGGTCAGGAACTTGTCCCGCAGGCTGGTGAACAGCTGCTTGGCGCCTGCAAAGCGGGTGTCGACGCCGCCGGCGGCTTCGTCAAGCAGGTCCGGACGGCCGAGGTCGCCGGAGAAGATGAAGTCGCCGGACAGCAGGTAGCCGGGTGAATCGCTGAACGCGCCGTCAGTGATCAGGAAGGACAGGTGCTCCGGGGTGTGGCCGGGGGTGTGCAGGGCCCGGACGGTGATGTTGCCGAGCTTGACCGTATCCAGGTCATGCAGGCGTTCACCGTCGAAGTCATACTGCCAGTCGGGTCCGCCTTCACCGGAAACGTAGACGGTGGCACCGGTGGCCGCAGCCAGTTCCCGGGTTCCGGAGAGGAAGTCGGCGTGGATGTGGGTTTCGGTCACGGCCACGATTTTCATGCCGTTGGCGGCGGCGAGGTCCAGGTAGCCGGCAATGTCGCGGCGGGCGTCGACGACGATCGCCTCACCCTTGGCCTGGCAGCCGATCAGGTAGCTGGCCTGGGCCAGGTCTTCATCATAAATGCGTTCGATAAGCATGGGGGTGTTCCTTCTGTTGTGAAGTGGAAGGTTTGTTGTCTGTGGAGCTAGGCCGGCAGGTGCCGGGACGCGTCGTCCCGGTGCCGGCTGGTTTTGCGCAGCGGGCAGGAAGGGATGAACAGCCAGCAGACGGCCGCCGCAGCCAGTGCAAGTGCTGCGACGCCCCCGGCGAGAATCAGCTGGAGGTCCGCAGGTGCCTGCTGTATGAGCACGAAGGCGCCCATGACCAGGACAAACCAGCCAAAGCCCTTGCGGAGCGCGGTCTCGGGGATCCGGCCGGTGAGCTTGGCGCCGATCAGGCTGCCGACAATCGCAGCGGCTGTGACGGCCAGGACCAGGCTCCAGTCCAGCTGGACCGTGGTGAGGTAGCCGGCGAGTCCGGCGAAGGACTTCATGCTGATGACCACCAGGGAGGTACCCACGGCAATGGACATCGGTAGTCCGCCGAGCAGAGCCAGGGCAGGAACTACAAGGAATCCTCCGCCGGCACCCACCAGTCCGGTGACCAGGCCAACAACGAGGCCCTCGACCAGGATTTTTCCGAGCGGCATCCGGCGCGAAGCACCGCCGCTGTCAGTGCCGGCCGCCTGTTTGTTCTTACGGCCGCGGATCATGGCGGCCGAGGTGGCGACCATCATCAAAGCGAAGGCAACCAGCAGAATCTCGCCGGGAATGAAGCCGCCCAGCAAACCGCCGGCAAAGGCGCCGAACATGCCGGCGGCACCGAAGATGAGGCCGGTGCGCCACATCACCCGGCCGCTGCGGGCATGGCTGATCACGCTGACAGCGGAGGTGACACCGACGACGAACAGCGATGCCGCAATGGCTTCCTTGGCGTCGAAGCCGGCCACATAAACCAGGATCGGAACGGTCAGGATGGAGCCGCCGCCGCCGAGGACACCGAGCGAGAGCCCGATGAGAATGGACAGCGCCAGAACGAGGACCAATGTCGGGGTCATGCTACGGCCGCGGTGTCCCCGGCTCCGCTCAGCGGCAGGCTGGCGAGGACGTCTTCAGGGGTGGGGTCAACGGCGGCTTTGTTCCACGGCATGACTGATAGTGCTTTGCCCATGGCGCAGGTGTTGGTTGCTGCGGAGAAGGTCAGGCCGGCGCCGATGACGCCGGCCAGAGTCCGGACCTTGGGCGAAGCGAAGCGGCCTCCGGTCAGGCCCGCCAGCACCAGGGATCCGGCCGCCAGGCGCACCTGACGCTCCAGATCCCAGCGCTCCTTGCCTCGGACAACGCTGCCGCCGGCCGCCGCATAACCCGGCACTCCTCCGGTCAGGACGGTGGCGGCATCGACACCGGCTGCACCGAGCCGCTGCCGTGCCTGCTCGGCACGGACACCCGACTGGCAGACCAAAACAACGCGGCCGCCGAGGCGAGTAGCCACGGAATCAGCGTGGTCCTTAAGCAGCGGAAGCGGGACGTTGATGGAACCTGCAATGTGCAGGGATTCGAACTCGGCCGCAGAGCGGACATCCAGCACGATCAGGTCCGGGTGCTCGCGCTGCCAGGCCTGCAGGGTCTGCGCATCAAGTGCAGTGACGGCGGATGCGGGGGTAGGCGAGCCGGTAGATGAAGGTGTTGCGGAAGCCATGGGGTCCTCTCAGGACGGGGAAGATGAATACCCCACCGAGTATTGCCTATACCCCCGGGGGTAGTCAAAACACCCACCGGGGTATAAGCTGGGACCTCGCCTAACTTCGGAGAAACGCCATGGAACTTGATGCCACAGAGCTCACCCCGGTCATCAACCGACTCAAGCGTGCGCAGGGCCAGCTGAGCGCTGTCACCCGCATGCTGGAAGAAGGCCGCGACTGCAAGGACGTTGTCACGCAGCTGGCCGCCGTCTCCAAGGCATTGGACCGGGCAGGTTTCCTCATCATTGCCACCGGGCTGCAGCAGTGCCTGACCCAGGAAGACAACGCCATGGATAAGAAGGAACTGGAACAGCTCTTCCTGTCCCTGGCCTAACGCTGCCCTCCCCTCTGACTTAGAGTCGGCCCCTTTTGCCGCGTCCCTTGTGCCCGGGCCGCCCGGGGTTGGCATCCTCGCGGAACACCTGCACCACGGCCGGCCGTGGCGCCCGGACTTCCCCGGCAGCCGGCACGGCGCCATCGGGTACGTAGTCCGGAAAGAAGGACGTGTGGGCGCCGTAGCTGCCGTCCTCCCCCGGATGCTGCACGGCAACGAACACCATGGACTCCTCGTCATGGATCACCGGCCCGCAGGTCTCTCCGTCACGGGGCACGGAAAGGAACTGCTCCACCTTGCCGCGTTCGCGTCCGGCAAGCGCCACTTTGAACAGTCCGTCGTTGTAGCCGATTCCGGACGGAGCGCCGTCGGTGGAAATCCACAGGTTGCCGGCGGAATCAAAGGCCAGGTTGTCCGGGCAGGAAATGGGGCTGACCAACTCCTGCGGATAACCGCTGAAGTAGGTGGCGTCCCCCTGCGCCGGGTCCCCGCAGAGCATCAGCAGATTCCAGCGGAAGCTGGTGGCCGTTGCGTCGTCGCGGTCCTCGATGATTTCCACAATGTGCCCGTCACGGTTTTCCCGCCGGGGATTCACTTCATCGGCAGCTGCGTTGGCGCCGACGCCGCGGTTGGAGTTGTTGGTGCAGGCAACGTAGACCCGCCCCGAGGCCAGGCTCGGCTCCACGTCCTCGCAGCGGTCCATCTTGGTCGCCCCGGCCTTGTCCGCAGCGAGGCGGGTATAGACCAGCACCTCCGCCACGCTCATGCCGGGGATGGCCGATTTGCCGCGCACCACCAGCGGCAACCAGGTGCCCCGGCCGTCGAATCCGCCGTCAGCGGGAACAGCCCCGGTACCGTCGATTTCCGACTCCGGCGAATTGCCCGCGAACCGGGCAACATACAGGTCGCCCTCGGCGAGGAGCGTCATGTTGTGCCGCTTGTCGTTCTTGCGGTACTTGTTCCGGGAAACAAACTTGTACAGATAATCAAAACGCTCATCGTCCCCCGAATACGCCACGGCCTTGCCGTTGCGGGCAATGATGACGTTCGCACCCTCATGTTTGAACCGGCCCAGACTGGTGTGCTTGCGCGGCACCGAATCCGGGTCCTCGGGGTCCAGCTCCACGATGTAACCGAACCGGTTCGGCTCGTTGCGGGTTTCCGGGGTGCGCGCATCAAAGCGCGGGTCCTCCTGCTCCCAGCCCATGGCCGTCGCGGCGCTGTCCAGGCCATACCGCTTGTCCTCGGCGCTGGTGCCGTCGGCGCGAAAGAAGCCGTTGAAGTTCTCCTCGCCGGAGAGCACTGTTCCCCACGGGGTGCTGCCGCCGGCACAGTTGCCAAGCGTCCCGAACACAAACCGTCCCTCCGGATCGGCTGCCGTTTTGAGCAACTCCGTTCCGGCTGCCGGCCCCGTGAGTTCAAAGACGGTGTCCAGGGTGATGCGGCGGTTCATCCGGGCACCGCGGACATACTTCCAGGGTGTGCCCCGGGAACTGCGTTCCAGTTCCACCACCGACATGCCGACGGCGTTGCGGAAGATGGCGCGCCGCTCGGCTTCCTCGGCGGCGGAGGCCGGGGCAGCCGGGAACATGATCTCCGGGTTTACATACTCGTGGTTGCACACGAGTAATCCCTTCTTACCGTTGGGCTGGCGCAGGATTTCCAAATAGTCGTTGTTGTACCCGAACTGGCGGGCCTGCGCGGCCGCGTTCTGGTCACGGAAATTGAACTCGGGGGAATCGGCGAACAGCGGATCTCCCCAGCGCAGCAGGGGTTCCCACTCGTATCCCGCCGGGACGTCAAAGCTGTCCACTGCCGCGTCCACGGGTGCGATGGGTGCGAAGCCCAGGGATTTCGCCGGACCTCGTCCGCCGCCTGGTCCGGCCGGTCCGGCCGGTGCCGCCGTCGCCGGAGCTGCGCCGCCCAGAGCCAGCACGGCGGCCCCCAGCGCGCCGGCGGCTCCGATCCCCAAGGCTGTGCGCCGTGAAAACTCGGCCGACACGATGTCCCGGAAATAGCTGTTGGCGGAAGTGTTGCAGACTGCTTTGCTGCAGGCGTTGTCGCACTTCAGCGCGCAGGTGACAGCACTGCGCTTGCCGCGGGTATGCCCGAGCATGGGCAATAGCCGTCTCTTCGGGGCGGTGCCGGCGAGACTTGGCTCGGCGTTCACGGCGGGTTCAGAAGCAGGCGGCACAGAATTGGACAGGTCGGTCAAGGGTCGGGCCTTTCTCCGGCGGATGTGTCGCTGCCCACGCTGGCAGTGAAAAGCGACGCGCAGGAGGCTGCCGGTTGAACGCCGGGTTAACAACTCCGCAGGTGCCCTACCGTGCGGCTGCGACCAGGGACCGGACTTCGGGGGCCACTTCCTCGCCGTAACGCTGCAGGTCCCGGGCGTTGTCGCTGGCCAGGAGGAATCCGGAGATGCCGTATTCCAAGGCGATGTCCGCGAGTTCCCGCGCCCACTGGCCGGCCGGCCCCTGCAGCAATCCGCCGCCGGTGGTTTCAAGGGAACCGCTGATGTTCAGCAGCCGCCGCACCGCAGCCGGATCACGCCCGGCGGCGACCGCGGCGTCGTCAATCCGTGAGTTCATCGCTGCCAAATCGGCGGGACCGCCGCGGAGATAGCTGAGCGTGGGCACCCAGCCGTCAGCCGTTTCCCCGGCGAGCCGGAGCATGCGGGGTTTGTAGGCCCCCAGCCAGATGCCGACGTCGTGCCCCGGTGCGGGCCCGCGCTTGGCGCCGTGGACCTGGTGGACCGATCCGTCCACCCGCAGCGGCGTGCGGTCACCGACAGCCCAGACGCCGCGGATGATCCGGATCGCCTCCGCCAGCCCGGTAACTGCCTCGCCCGGTTCCAGCCGCTGCCCGCCCACAGCCTCGATCGCGTCCCAGAAGGCGCCGGCACCCAGTCCGAGTTCGAACCGTCCGCCGCTGAGCAGGTCCAGGCTGGCCGCGCTGCGCGCCACGATCACCGGCTGGCGCAGCGGCAGGTTCAGGACATTGGTGGCGAGGGTGATCTGTTCAGTTCTGGCAGCCGCGTAAGACAGCAGTGTCCACGTGTCCAGGAACCGCGGCTGATAGGGATGGTCCTGGAAGGTGGCCAGGTCCAGCCCGGCCCGTTCCGCCGTGACGGTCAGCTCCACCGCCTGCTGCGGCGGTGAGGCCGCAGGCGTGAGGAACGCTCCGAAGAGCAGGTTTCGGCCATAGTCGGGCATGGGGCGCTCCTAGTTCTTCAGCCTAGGGCCTCGGACCCAGCCTGAGGGCACCACCTTTTGGAAGACCGCTAGAGGAAGAGTTTGAACCCCACATGCGACGGAGTAAAGCCCAGACGCTCGTAGAACCGGTGGGCGGACTCGCGCGCCCTGTCGCTCGTGAGCTGAACCATCGAGGCGCCGCGCCTTCGCCCTTCTTCGACCGCCCAGGCCATCATCGCTGAGCCAAGTCCGTTGCCGCGCAGCCCGGCATCCACCCGCACCGCCTCCACGAGCAACCGGGTGGCACCGGCACGAGCAAGCCCGGGGATAACAGTCAGCTGCATGGTGCCGACAACCTTGTCCTGCTGGTTTGCCGCAACCACCAGCAGCTGGGCGGGATCGGCATCGATCCGGGCGAAGGCCTCAACATACGCGCCGTGGCGCTCCGGCTCCGCGGAATCCTCACTCTGCCGCAGCTCATCTGCGGCCAACAGTTCAACGATCGGCCCGACGTCGGCGGCACCTGCCCGGCGCAGGCGGTAGTTCTGTTCGGACAGGGTAAAGGTGGCCAGCATCATGGCTTGATCCTTGCACGTCGCCTTCAGCCAACGGATCCGGCGGACCCTACTTCCGGGTGGCTCGGATACCGTCGGCAACCGTCGCTCCCGGGTGCTGCACCCGGTACTCCTTCACCCGTGCCGGATCCGTTCCGTCAGCGCTGTTGTCCTTTCCCAGCCGGCCAAGAACGCTCGGGGCAACAGACCACAAAACCAACGCCATGGCAGCCAGTCCAAGTCCCAAAAGAAGGTTGTCCGCAAAGATCCACACGGCCAGCCCGGCACCCGCCATCAGAACCGTCACTGCCGGAAGTACGTACTTCATGCTGTCCTGTCCCCTCTCATCAACTGTCCATAAACCCGTTCCAGCCGGTCCAGCCACCACTGCCGGCGCTCCGGCGCCGCCGCGTAGCGCTCCAGCAATTCCCCAGACACCGGCACGTTCCGCACTGCCAGGGCGCCGCCGTCGGGCAGCATGGGCTCCCCGGACACGTCCCCCGTCATCAGCGACAGTGTGCCCAGCCCGCAGGCATACGGCAGCTCGGGCAGCGAGGCCGCCAGTGCGACGCCGGCCCGGATCCCCACCGAGGTGTCCAGGGCAGAGCTGACGACGGCGGGAAGCCCGGCCGCGGCCACAATTTCCAGGGCGCGGCGGACTCCACCCAGCGGAGCCACCTTCACCACGATCAGGTCCGCAGCGTCTTCCCGTGCCACGCGCAGCGGATCGGTCTCCTTGCGGACGCTCTCGTCGGCGGCAATCAGCACCGGGATGTCGCGGCGTGCCAGTTCCTGCCGCACCTCCCGCAGCCCGGCAATGTCCGGGACCGGCTGCTCGGCGTATTCCAGTCCCGCTTCGGCCAGCGCTCCCAGGGCGGCGACGGCGGTGGGCACGTCCCAGCCACCGTTGGCATCCACGCGGATGCCTGCGTTGGGCAGAAGCCGCCGGACTTCTGCCACCCGGGCCAGATCCTCGGCCACGGACTGGCCCCGCTCGGCTACCTTAACCTTCACGGTACCTACCGCGCCAAACCGGGAGAGGACTGCTTCAACCCGGTCCACGGCCACCGCCGGCACGGTTCCATTCACCGGAACGGAGGTCCGTACCGGTTCCGGATATCCCTCCCCCGCCGCTTCCAGGGCGGCCGCGAGCCAGGGCGCCGCCTCGGCGTCGTCGTACTCCGGAAACGGGGAAAACTCGCCCCAGCCAGCCGCCCAGGGAATCAGGAGGGCCTCACGGTGCAGGATTCCGCGGAAACGGACGCGCATGGGAATCGAGACAACGCGGGCACCGGCGAGCAGCGCGGACAGCTCCGGCCGCGGGCCGGAGGCGGAAGAAAAGTTGTCAGTAGCCACCCAGCCAGCCTAACCCGGCATTTGTCCGGCACAGCATGAGGGCGATCACGCCGGGTCTTCAGACAAGTGCCAAGTTCCAGTGGCAGACTAGGAGGCAATGAATACCCGCGATCTTCTGAACCGCCGCACTCCGACCCGGCGTCCGCCAGCCTCCAACGCAGCCCTGTTCCTGTTTGGGGCCCTGCTGTGTGCCGCCGCGGTTGCGGTGACGTACTGGGGGTTTGTCCGCACCACCACCGGCCAGCTGGCCGATGAATCCGCCTGGCGCGAGGCTGAAGTGGCGATGCCCGGAACAAAGCTGCCGGTGCTGGAGTTCCTCGACAAGCTGCCGCTGCTGTCCGTCTTCATTGCGGGGGCCGTGGTGCTGGTGATGACCATACGACGACGACGGCTGGCACCTGCGGTGATTGCCCTGGCCACTTTCGCTGCGGCGAACATCAGCAGCCAGCTGCTTAAGCGGCTCTTTTTTGACCGTCCGGACCGCGGTGTCATCACACTGGACTTCAACTCGCTGCCGTCAGGACACACCACGCTGGCCGCTTCCGCGGCCGCCGTCGTGTTCCTGCTGGCCTCCCCCCGCTGGCGTCCGGCGGTTGCCCTGGCGGGCGGCAGCTACGCCGTGCTCGCCGGAGCGTCCACCTTTGTTAACCTGTGGCACCGGCCGGCCGACGTCGTGGCGTCCTTCCTGGTGGTGGCTACGTGGACACTAATTGGCGGGCTGGTCATGCTGCGCACCACCCCTGAGTGGAATTACTGGCCGCCCGGCGGCCGTGGCCGCGGTTCAGTTCCGGTGCTGGCCGCGATGTGCTGGATCCCCGGACTGCTGTCGCTGCTGATCAGTGTGGGCGCCTATCTGTACGCCATCAGCGGGACCACGGTGCTGGGCAGCAGCGAGTCCATGCTGTTGTATTTCTGGTCCGGTCTGGGCCTGATCGTTGGTGTGGGTTACGTGCTCAGCGCTCTGGCCTGCTGGGTCTTCTCTATGCAGGCGGGAGACCCGGCCCGCTGACCTGTCCGCGCGCCTGGCCCTTTGGCTGGCCGTAGCCGGGACGGCCTTTAGGCACCCATTTCCACAGTGCGGCCGCTCCCAGCAGGCCCAGGACGGCGGTGGCGCCGATGCCTGCTGACAGTGACACCAGCGCCGTCACCGCCGAGAGGAGCGCCGGCCCGGCCATGGTGCCGGTGTCCGCCAGCAGCCGCCAGATGCCCAGGAACTGCGGGCGGCCCGGCGAGGGCGAGAAGTCCGCGCCCAGGGTCATCACAATCCCGGAGCCGATCCCGTTGCCGAAACCCAGGACCAGGGCCGCCAGCAGCAGGCCGGTCCGGTCGGTGGTGAACGGCATCAGCGCCAGTCCCGCCGCCATGGTCAGCATGCACGGCACAGCCACCCAGCGCCGCCCCCACAGGTCCATGGCTTTGCCCGCGGGATAGAAGATCAGCATGTCGATGGCACCGGACAACCCGTAAACCAGGGCGGTCTGGGTGGGGTCCAATCCGATGTGCTGGGCCCAGAGCGGAATGACTGCCTGCCGGGAGGCTCGCACGGCCGCGATTAACAGGATGCCCAGGCCCAGAGTGCGAAACACCCTGCCGTGGCTGCCGAGGACGGAGCGTACGGTGGGTGCGGGTACGGCCGGGTCACCCGCGCTGCGGCGTCCTCTGCCGCCCGAGGACCCGCGTGCACCAACTGGACCCGGGCCCGCCGGAACAGGCACCCGCAGTTCTGGCACCCGCAGGCTGATAATCGCTGCCAGCAGGGCGGCGGCGGCACCGACCCAGTAGGCTCCGGAGATTCCGGCGAAATGGATGACGCCGGCGGCGGCGAAGGGTCCGGCAAAGACACCAATCCGGTTTACCCCGCCCAGGGTGGACAGTGCCCGGGCGCGGTAATACAGCGGTACGGCTTCGGTAAGGTAGCTCTGCCGTGCCAGGCCAAAGACAGAGCCCGCCATCCCCACCATGAACACGGCCAAGGCAAAGATCCACAGCACCGGTGCCAAAGCTGCCGTGGCCATCGCTGCCGAACACCACAGTGCAGCGATCACCAGTGCCCATTTTTCGCCGAACCGGGTGGTAAGCACCGTGGCCGGCACATTGGTGAGCAAAGAGCCGATACCCGTCAGGGTGATCACCAAAGCGGCCAGGGCCACGGTGGCTCCAAGGTCCCGCGCCGTCAGCGCGATCACCGGCAGGATGGCCCCGGTAGCCAGGCCGTACAGGAGCGTGGGCCCAAACGCGGGAATGGCTATGGATTTGAGGCTAAAGGATTCTGCGGGCACCGGTTCAGGGTACGCCCTTATTGCTTAAGCCACTTCCAGCGTGCCAGGGTTCGCAGCCGCATCAGCAGGGCCCGGGACTGCTCCGGCCCGTACGGCAGAATAGGGATGGCCTTGGTCATATCGGTGGAGGCCTGGTCCATGGCGTTGCGGGTGACGGCAACGGCGGTGCGCATCTTGTTCATCTGCGTAGTCACGAAGTCCACGGCCACCGGTTTGCCGTGGCCCGGCACGAAGACCGAATACAGGTCCTCCAGTGCGGTCATCTTGCCGAGTGTGCGGATCCATTCCTTGGGAAAGGAGTCCTCAAAGGACGGATCCGCACCCTCTTCCACCAGGTCTCCGGTGAACAGGACATCGCCGGCGCCGACGAGCAGGTCATGGTCGGTGTGGCCCCGGCCCAGATGGAAGAGCGTTACGGAGATGCCGCCCAGGTCCAGGTCCACCGGGGAACCGTCCACCAGGCGGTTGGGTGCCAGGATCTCCGTGTGCACGCCCTCCCCGGCGGCCATCTCGGCTTCCACGCCGGCGACGGCGGGGCGCTGGGAGTCGCCGTGCTCGCGGATGGCTTCGGCGCAGCGGCTGGTGGCCCAGATGTCCTGGACGCCGTTCGCCGCCAATACAGCGTTGCCGAAGAAGTGATCAAAGTGCGCGTGGGTATTCACGGCGATCAGCGGCAGATCGGTGCGCTCACGCACCGCCGTCAGGATGGCGCAGCCCTGCCGGGGACCGGCACCGGTGTCAATGATCAGCGCCTGCTCATCCCCGATGACCAGGCCGGTGTTCATGCCGAAGCCGGGATTGCGAAGCACCAGCACCCGCGGCGCCACCTCCAGCCACTGCTCGGTTTCCTGGCCGGTTGAGTGGGTCATGGGTCCGTCCTTTGTGGGGTCCGTGAGCTGCCCGGAGCCTCGGGTGCACCGGCGGTGAATTTCTTGTTCCAACTTCTGGTTCCAAGGTATCGCGGCCGCGGCGGCCGGACCACGACTGTCCGCAAATGTTGCGGCGCGGGTCCGGCCGAGCCAGGTGCCCCTGGTCCGTCAGAGGTCCGCGAGGACGCTGCCCGGGTTCTCGATGGCATCCGCCACGTAACGCAGGAAGCCGCCGGCCGTGCCGCCGTCGCAGATCCGGTGGTCGAAGACCAGGGTCAGCTCGGTCATTTTCCGTACGGCCAGTTCGCCGTCCACGACCCACGGCTTGTCGATGATCCGGCCGATCCCAAGGATGGCCGACTCCGGATAGTTGATGATCGCGGCGCTGCCGTCCACACCGAACACCCCGTAGTTGTTCAGCGTGAAGGTGCCCGAGGTCAGCTCCGCAGGCGTGGCCTTGCCATCGCGTGCCGACGCTGTGAGCCGGCGGATTTCCGCGTCCAGGCCGCGGGCGTTCATGGTGTCGGCACGGCGGATGGAAGGAACAACCAGGCCGCGGTCGGTCTGCGCTGCGAAGCCCAGGTTGACGCCATCGTAGGCTGTGATGCTTGCACCCCCGTCGGCGTCCTCGGTTGCCGGATCGAACCGGGCATTGAGTTCGGGGAACTTCGCCAGACCGGCCAGCACAAAGCGGGCGAGGAACGCCATCAGGCCCGGGGTGTTGTCCGGGTGCCGGCGCTTGAGGTCCGCACGCAGTTCCAGCAGGGCGGTGGCGTCCACATCCACCCAGACCGTGGCCTCGGGAATGCTGGCCCGGCTGGCGGTGAGGTTCGCGGCAACCGTTTTGCGCAGTCCCTTGACCGGTGTCCGCGATGCGACGGCCAGGCCGGTGCGCGGGTCGCTGCCGGCAGGGGCTGCCTGAATCCCCGGGGTTGCGGGGGCTGCGGCGGGTTCCGCCTTTTCGGATGACCCTGCCCGGGACAGAGCTGCTTCCACGTCGCTGCGCAGGATCAGTCCGTTGGCGCCGGAGCCTGTCAGATCAGCAAGCCGGACGCCGTTCTCGCGGGCGAGCTTGCGGACCAGCGGCGAGATGCACCTCGGAGCCTCGGCCGGGAGGTCCGGAACTACTGCCAGAACCGGTGCCGGAGGGGCTGATGTAACCGGAGCTGCAACCGGTCCAGCCGCTGCGGTACGCGGGCGGCGGGTCCGGCGTGCCACGGCGTGTCCGCCGGGGGTGCCGTAACCGATCAGCACGTTGCCCGAACCGGCCTTTTCTTCCTGCCGGTAGGCTTCGCCGTCGGGGTCGCTGCGTCCCGGTGCCGGCGCGGACGCGGCGCTTTCCGTGGCGCCCAACCCGGTGCCGGCCGGCGCCACAGAGATCAGGGGACGCCCGACGTCGAGTGTCTGCCCTGCTTCGCCGTGCAGCTGTGCCACGGTGCCGGCAAACGGGGAGGGAACTTCCACCAGGGACTTGGCGGTTTCCACCTCGGCCACCGGCTGGTCCACGCGGATCTCGTCGCCCACGGCCACCAGCCAGGTCACCAGTTCGGCTTCGGTCAGGCCTTCGCCCAGATCAGGGAGCAGGAAGGTGCGCGTGCTCATCGGTCCTCCCACTGCAGTTCGTCAACGGTGTCCAGGATCCGGTCCACGCTGGGCAGGAACCAGTGCTCGAGCTTCGGTGCCGGATAGGGGATATCGAACCCGGTGACGCGTAGCACCGGTGCGGCCAGGGAATGGAAGCAGCGTTCCTGCACGCGGGCCACGATTTCAGAAGCCACGGAGGCGAAGCCGGGTGCTTCCGAGATGACCACGGCGCGGCCGGTGCGGCGGACCGAGGCGGTGACGGTTTCATCGTCGAACGGCACGATGGAGCGCAGGTCGATCACTTCCAGGGACCGGCCCTCTTCCGCTGCGGCTTCGGCGGCAGCCATGGCCGTGGCCACTGACGGTCCGTAGGCAATCAGGGTGGCGTCGGAGCCGGAGCGTGCCACTGCGGCGGTGCCGATGCCGCCGGAAAGCCGGGTGCCGTCGTCGGACACATCTTCGGCGTCGAAGCGGCTGCGCAGTGCGGCGAGGTCCACATCCTCCTTGGTCCAGTAAAGCTTCTTGGGTTCCAGGAAAACCACGGGATCGTTCAGCCGAATGGCTTCGCGGAGCAGCGTGTAGGCGTCGGCAACCGTGGCGGGCGCCACGACGGTCAGTCCCGGAGTGTGTGCGTAATAGGACTCGGAGGAATCGCAGTGGTGCTCCACTCCCCCGATGCCGCCGGCGTAGGGAATGCGGATCACCATTGGCAGGCGGACCTTGCCGCGGGTGCGGTTGGCGGTCTTGGCCACGTGGCTAACCACCTGTTCAAACGCCGGGTAGGCGAAGGCGTCGAACTGCATTTCCACTACGGGACGCATGCCGTTCATGGCCATGCCCACGGCCATGCCCATGATGCCGGATTCGGCCAGCGGGGTGTCGAAGCAGCGCTCTTCACCGAAACGGGCGGTCAGCCCATCAGTGATGCGGAAGACGCCGCCCAGCGGGCCCACGTCCTCGCCGAACATGATGACGGCGGAATTGGCCGCCATTTCATCGGCCAGTGCGGTGTTCAGTGCCTTGGCGAAGGTGAGGGACTCAGGGGCGGCCGGGCCCGGCGCGGCCGGTGCTTCGAGTGTTTCAGGGACTTCGAGGGTTTCGGTAACGGTCATCGTGGCTGCCTTTCAGGCCTGGCGCGAGAGTTCGTCGCGCAGCAGGTTTGCCTGCTCAGTGAGCTGCGGCGTGCGTCGGGTGTAGACGTGGTTGAACAGTTCCTGCGGATCCGGTTCCACATCGGTGTTCAAGCCGTCGCGCATGGCGGCGGCAATGTCCTCGGCATCTGCTGCGAAGCCGGCTTCGGCGTCGTCATCCAGCAGGTTGAGGCCGCGCAGGTAGGTGCGCATGCGGGCGATGGGATCCCGCGGCACCCACTTCTGGACGTCCTCCTCCGTGCGGTAGCGGGTGGCGTCGTCCGCGTTGGTGTGGGCCTGCATGCGGTAGGTGTGCGCTTCAACCAGTGACGGCCCGTGTCCCTCACGCGCCCGGTCCACGGCGGCGCCGAGGACCGAGAGCAGGGCCGCCAGGTCGTTGCCGTCCACCCGTTCGCCGGGCATGCCGTAACCGATTGCCTTGTGCGCCAGGGACGGCGCCACCGACTGGCTCGCCAGCGGCACCGAGATGGCGTACTCGTTGTTCTGCACAAAGAACACCACGGGCACGTGGAACACGGCGGCGAAGTTCAGGGCCTCGTGGAAGTCGCCCTCGCTGGTGGCACCGTCTCCGCACATGGCCAGCACCACGGTGTCTTCGCCCTTGAGCTTGGCGGCATGGGCCACGCCCACGGCGTGCAGCAGCTGGGTTGCCAGTGGCGTGGCCTGCGGAGCGGTGTTGTGCTCGTAGGGGTCGTAGCCCGAATGCCAGTCACCGCGCAGCAGAGTCAGGACCTGCAGCGGTTCAACGCCGCGGGAGATCACCGCCACTGTGTCGCGGTAGGTGGGAAAAAGCCAGTCGTTTTTGTCGAGAACGACGGCGGCGGCCACTTGGCAGGCTTCCTGGCCGTGGGAGGAAGGATAGACCGCCAGCCGGCCCTGCCTCACGAGCGCGTTGGCCTGGTCGTTGATGCGCCGGCCCGCGATCAACCGGGCGTAGGCGCTGCGGAGGGAATCGCCGTCGGGCAGCGGATAGCGGTCATCGTGGCGGTGGACGCCGTCCGGGTCCACCAGCTGCACCGGTGAGTCCGAGGGCAGCAGGTCCGAGCTGCCGGCGGTGCCGAATCGGCGTGCGTCCCTGCGGGGATCGTCCATGGCTCCGGGGGGCGGATTGCCCGTTGAGATAGTCATTTTGCCTCCGTCAGCTGCCCTTCCACCGCCTCTTCGCCGTGGATGTTCTGTTACCCAAGTATGCTGACGAACCCTTATTCGTATCCACACAGCGGCAAAAACGTGGATGAATGCGTCCCTGTCGGCTACGCTGGTGGACGAAATGTAAATTGTGAGCTGGATTACCCCGGAGAGTGTGGACACTATGGCACGGGACATAACCGAGCAACCGGCCCCGAGACTGGATGACATCGACCGATCCATCCTCGCTGAGCTCACGGGCAATGGCCGGGCGTCCGTCACCGCCGTGGCCGAGGCCGTGCACATTTCCCGCGCCCACGCGTATTCCCGGATTGCCAAACTGACGGAAACAGGAGTGCTCAGCCGCTTCACCGCCGTCGTTGACCCGGTGAAAGCAGGGTTGCGTTCGTCCGCCTATGTGACATTGAAGGTGCGCCAGCACTCGTGGCGGGAACTGCGTGAGCAGCTGCGCGCCATTCCCGAAATCCATCACATTGCACTGGTGGGCGGCTCCTTCGACGTAATCCTGCTGGTCCGCGCCGAGGACAATGTCCATCTGCGCCAGGTCATCTTCGACCAGCTGCAATCAATGCCGGGCATCCTGGATACGCAGACGTTCCTGGTGTTTGAGGATCTGGACGCGCGGTAAGGGCAAGGCCTGGAGCCGGCGCCGCGCGGCCGCCAGGACAGCAAAAGACCCTGACGCAGCAAGCGGCCCGCCACCCGGAAGTCCGGTGGCGGGCCGCTGTGCGCAGTACCGGGGCGGCCTAATCTTCGTCGTGCCCCTGATCCATGCTCATCTGGTCCTCGGCGGGAGGCGTCTCTCCCGGGGGAACGCCGCCGCCGGGCTCCAGCCCGGTGACGTTCCCTGCCGCGGGGTCCGGGTTGGCAAACTTACCCTTTTCCGTGCTGGTGTCGGCGTTGCCTCCGCCCTCCCGACTGGAGTCCTGCAGTTTCTTGCCGGCGTCCTTGGGCTTGTCGGGATTGCCCGGGTCATTATTCGGATCGTAGCTGTCCGTCATCTGTGCCTCCGTCTCTCCGTGGCTGCTGGTACTTCCGGGTGGCCCGGATAATAATCAGCATGCTGATCATTAGTTTCCAACCTAGTCTCTGGCGCCCCGGTGGGACAACCCGGCTCAGCCCGGCCCAGGGCCGGCGTTACGGTGCGGCGGTTGCTCAGCCGGCGGTGCTCAGTCGGCGGTGCTCAGTCGAAGAGCTCCTCCCCCACAAAACCGCCTTCCCTGGCACCCGGCGGCACGGCGAACACTGCCGAACCAATCGGCGTTGTCCATTCGTTGAGCAGGTCCAGTTTGTCCAGGCGTTCCTGGATCGGCAGGAACTGGGCGCTCACGTTTGCCTGGAAGGAGACAAAAACCTGCCCCGCGTTGGAGACCGAACCGCCGGGCTCCGGCGCGTCGTCGTAGTTGTACGAACGCCGCAGGATCCGTTGCCGCGGATTGTCCGGCCGCGCCCGGCGCATATGGGAGTAATCGGGGATCACCGGGAAGCCGAGCGCCGTGACTGCCTCAAAGTCGGGAGCGTCGTGCTCGGCGGAACCGGTAAGGGGCGCACCGTTGGCCAGGGTGCGCCCTACGGACTCCTCGCGGCCGTGCCGGTCCAGTTCGTCCCAGGTGTCCAGGTTCATGGCGATCCGCCGGATAACCATGGAGGTGCCGCCGTCCAGCCACGCCGGGATTTCTGCGTCGCCCCAGACCACCCGGTCAAATTCCTCCGTTCCGGGAACAGGGTTGGCCGAGCCGTCCACCTGGCCAAAAAGGTTCCGCATGGTGGTGCCGGTTTGTTCGCTGCCGTATGCACGGCGGAATCCGGATTGGATCCAGCGCACGGCGGCAAACGCCCGGCTGTCCTTCAACAGCATCCGCTGGGCGTGGGCCACGGTCAGCGGATCATCGGCGCAGATCTGCAGCAGCAGGTCTCCGCCGTTCCAGCGCTCCTGCAGGGCGTCAATGCCGAAGGCGGGCAGCGGAGCCAGCCACGGCGGCGCCAGGTGCGGGGCAACAGCTTTGACCAGGCCCGGACCAAATCCAAAGGTCACGCTCAGCCGGGCGGGACGAACCGCCAGCTCCGCTTCCGTGTCCGCCAGGGCAGGCTGGCCCTGGGTCAGCGCCGCGGCGTCGTCGCTGAGCAGACGCAGCCAGGACCGGATCCGGTCGCGGTTCACATCGGCGCCCAGGTCCAGTGCGACGAACGCTGCGTGCGCCTGCGGCTCGGTGGCGATCCCCGCCTGGTGCCTTCCGTAGAAGGGGACCGTCCGGGAACCATTGGCCCCGCTCTCGTCCAGCCCGGTGCGGGCCAGGTCCGGCTCGGAGCTGGAACTGTTTCCCGCCCATTGAGCGCCGGCCGCCGCGACCGCGCCCAGTCCGGCTGCCGCCCCGCCGAACAGCAGGCGCCGGCGGCCGACGCCCTGGGGCTTTTCCTGGCTCATCAGTGGTCCGTCGATGGTTCTTCGCTGCTGTGTCCGGCACCGTGCCCCGCACCATGGGCAGCATCATTTTCGGAAGGCGCATCATCCGGTTCGTAGCTTTCGTTGGCGCCGGCAAAGTCCTTGGCCGTGGCTTCCATCTCCAGGGTGCTGCCGTCGCCAAGTTCCAGGGTGATGGCCAGCGTCTCGCCAGCCAACAGGTCATCGGTGAGGCCCATGAGCATGAGGTGGTTGGCACCGGGTTCGAGGACGTATTCCCCGCCCGCAGGGACAACGAAGCCGCCCTCGATTTCCTGCATTGCCATGGCACCGTCGGCGCCGGCTGCCGTCTCGTGCAGTTCCACCGCGGCAGCGGCCGGTGACGTCGCGGCCACCACCGTAATGTCTTCCGCCCCGGAGTTTTCCAGGGTGCCAAAGGCGCCGGTCATGTCGCCGGTGCTTTTGGCCTTGGCCCAGGCTCCGGTCATGGCCAGGTGCTGGGATTGTTCGGCGGCGGCTCCAGACGAGGAGCCGGTGGCCGGGGTATCAGCGGCGCAGCCTGCAAGCCCTGCGGCGGAGAATGCAAGGACGGCAGCTGCAAGGGAGAGTTTTTTCATTTTGGGTACTCCGAAAGGTTTGGTGCGCGGGCGCGCTCAGGGGCCCGGGCGAAAAGTCGCTGGGGTACGCAGCCCAACGGTTGCGTTTGACTAGCCGCGCGGGGTTTTAGGCGCGGCGCACGGCAGTTTGCCGGTTAGGATCCGGCTCCGCGGCGGCGCTTCTTCAGCTGCGCAACAACAGCCCAGACGGCGAGGGCAATGATGGCTCCCACGGCCGCACCGCCAAGGGCCCAGGGCACATGCGATGCTACGGATTCCTCCGTTGCTGCGGGGTCGGAAGACTCAGCCGTCGGCTCCGCCGTGGCGGATGCTGCTGCTGATTCCGTAGGTGTACCGGCCGGAGAGTTCGTCTCCGAGGCGGCCGGAACCGGTGCATCAACGGTGAAGCTGAACGTTCCGGTGATGGGGTGTCCGTCGCTGGAAACCGCACGCCAGTTGACCTGGTAGACGCCGTTTCCGAGTGCAGGCAGCGCCTGAACCAGGGTCTCGCGGTTAAGCACGGGCTCGGTCTCGACAACGTTGGTTCCGGCTGCGTCCGCGACAATCACCTTGTTGCCGATGTCCATCAGTTCGGAGCTGAAAACCAGCTCAAGCTCTGCCGGAGCTTCTTCCAGGACGGTGCCGTCCGCCGGCGTGGAGGAAACAAGTTCGTCATGGGCCAGTGCTGCCGGTGCGGCTGTCAGCGCTGCTCCGAACCCTGCAAGCAGCAGGGCGCCCAGCAGGAACACACGGAAGGCGAGCAGGTGGCGGGACACAGCACTGCGGGAGCGAGGGGTGGAATTGAGCTGGTGGGAAAAGGATGTTGAGGAGAGAGAGGGCATGACTGCTTTCTGCGCCGGCCCGTTACCGACGGCTGCTGGGAGTAAGGCTCCGCGCGGAGGTGCGCGGGCCTAGAAGAACACAGCAGCGGCCGGCGGGCCCCGGTGTCTCATCACCAGCAGCGGAACACCGAGGTTCCTCAGCGGGTCAGCAGGGATCAGGCTGGAGAGCTTGGGAATCCGCGGTCCCAGCGGCAGCGGGAGGATCAGCGGCAGGATGGCCGTGATGGACAGACACATGGTTGCCATGAGCCGCAGCAGGGCAGCTTCCCCTTTGCGGATGAGCAGTACCGTTGCTGCGGCGGCGATCAGGTGACCGAGCCACATTGCGGCCGAAGAATGCCCCGCCGCACTCACGGATACGGCCGTTCCGGGGTCGGAAAACTGTGCGGCCAGTGCTGCCGGTTCCACATGCCCGGCGTGCCCTGCGTGGCTCACTGCGCTCAGACCGGCGGAGGGACCGGAGGTCAGCCCCGCTCCCCCGACTGTAAAGAGCAGATGGAAGATTCCCTGGCTGGCCAGCACTGCTCCGGCTGTACGCGGCAGGGAAAGAGTCCGTCCGGCAAGGGCACAGGAGACCATCGCGGACAGCGCCAGGGCGAACAGCACGATGAACGGGTTGGGGATGACCCCGCCGGCGAGGACGTGGGAGGCAGCAGCAACGGCCGTGGCCGACAAGGCTGCGGCCCAGCCGCGCACCAGGCGTACGGTGCGCGTGCTCATGTTCCCTCCCGGAGACGGTTCGGACCGGGTGAGCGGGTGCTCGGTCCGGCTGCTGACATTCTCCCCGGATTTCTACGGGTTGTCGAATACGTTGCGGGCCGCCTGCCCCGAATCCTTCGTGCACATACCGGGGTCAAAACCCGCTCGCCCGAATCCTTCGAACAGATAATGGGGTCCTGAGGACCGTTTAAGCCCGTTATCTGTTCCAGCGATGAATCAAAGTCCCGTTATCTGTTCTAGCGACGGTTCCAAGTCCCGTGGCTTACCCCTGGAAAACCGGCTTGCGCTTGTCGATGAACGCGGAAAATCCCTCGGCATAGTCCTTGGTCCGGCAGAGCTCGCCCTGGGCGGTGTTCTCGGCCTCCATTGCCGTCCACAACCCCACGCGGGAGTCGCGGATCTGCGCCACCAGGGACTTCGATGCCCGAAACGCTCCGGTTGCGCCGCTGGCCACACGCTCCACGATGGCCCGGGTGGAGTCGAGCAGCTCATCGGCCGGGAAGGCACGGCTGAACAGTCCGGCGGCCACAGCCTCGGACCCGCTCATCAGATCCGCCGTGTAGATCAGGTCCAGGGTCCGGTGCGCGCCGAGGCGTTCGGTGAACAGCCAGTGCCCGCCGGAATCCAGGGTTGCGCCCAGGTTGGCGAACGGGGACCCGATCTTCGCGTTATCCGCCACGTAGACAACGTCCGTGGCCACGAGCAGCCCGAGTCCGACGCCGAGGCAGGCACCCTGCGCCGCGGCGAAGGTGGGTGCGGGAAAGGCTGCCATTTTCTTGAGCAGCGGAGTCACCAGGTCACCCAGATAGGCGTAGGCGTCGTCGTTGGCGGGGTCGACGGCGGAAATGTCCCGTCCGGCGCAGAACGCCCGGCCTTCCCCGCGCAGCAGCAGCGCCCGCACACCCGCGGCTTCGGCGTCGTCGTAGGCCCGGGACAGTTCAGCCAGCGCCTCCTCGTTCAGGGCATTGAGCTTCTTCGGTGCATTGAGGACTATTTCGGCGATGCCGCCGGTGACGCTCAGGTCAATCAAGAGGTGCTCCGTTCCTTCGAAGACTAGGCGTCGTAATCGACGGTGACGTCAGGGCTGGTGGGGCGGCTCTGGCAGGTCAGGATGTAGCCCTTTTCCAGTTCATCCGGTTCCAGGGCGTAGTTTTCGTCCATTTCCACAGTGCCGGTGACAACTTTGGCGCGGCATGTGCCGCAAACGCCGCCGGCGCAGGCGAACGGAACATCCGGACGGACGCGCAGCGCGGCGTTGAGGATGGATTCACGGGCGTGGGTGGGGCTGGCCACTTTGCCCTGCAGCCCGTCCAAGCGGAACGTGATCGAGTAGTTGTCTCCGCCGGGCTCGACGACGACGGGACGGCCCGCGGCCCCTTCCGGCTTGCCGGGCTGGCCCGTGCTGAACAGCTCGAACCGGACCTTGTCCGCGTCAACCCCGCGCTCGGCCAGGGCGTCCCGGCACATCTGCACCAGCTCGAAGGGTCCGCAGAGGAACCACTCGTCCACCTGCTGCGCCGGCAGCACCGAGTCGATCAACACGGACAGCTTCTCGGCGTCGATCCGGCCGGACAGCAGGGGGGAGATGCGCTGTTCGCGGGACAGCACGTGATGCAGGGCGAACCGTGCGGGGTAGCGGTCCTTCAGGTCCGCGAGTTCCTCCAGGAACATCACGTCCATGGCGGCCTTGTTGGCGTAGACGAGGTCGAAGCGCGTGCTCTCGGACGCGGCCAGCACCGTGCGGGCAATGGCAATCACCGGGGTGATGCCCGATCCGGCGGCCACCGCCACAAAAACGTTCTCGCCGGCGACGTCCAGGTCTTCGGGGTGGTTCAGGCCGTTCATCGGATGCTTGGAAATGAAACCGCCGGCCGGACTCATGACATCCAGCACGTCCCCGGCTTTGAGGGATTCATTGGCCCAGGTGGAGAACCGGCCGCCCAGGTCACGCTTGATCGCCACCCGAATTTCCCCGGGCCGCGGCTCGGCGCAGATGGAATAGCTGCGGCGGACTTCGGTGCCGTCCATGGTGGTGCGCAGGGCCACATACTGCCCGGGCAGGTAGTCATACGATCCGGCGAGGGTCTCGGGCACCGCGAAGGTCACTTCGATGGCGTCCTCGGTGAGCCGGCGCACCTCGGCGACGGTGAGGGGATGAAAGGTGGTTCGGCGGGAGGGCGCGGGGCCCGGCGACGGCACAGCTGCGTCCGCAGCGGAGGGCGCGGGCAGTGCGGAGGGCGCCTGCGCGGGAACGGATGTAGTCATGGGTTAGAGCACCTTGAAATAGTCGAAGGGTTCACGGCAGTCCTGGCAGACATAAAGCGCCTTGCAGGAGGTGGAGCCGAAACGGGTCAGTTCACGGGTGTTGAGGGAGGAACACTGCGGGCACTTCACGCTCAGGCCCAGCCGGACCGGGCCAGCCGAGGCTTTGCCCGTGGGCGGGGCAATGCCGTAGGTGTTCAGCTTGGCCTTCCCCGCCTCGCTCATCCAGTCAGTGGTCCAGGCCGGGGCGAGCACCAGGTCCACGCGGACGTGGTCATAGCCGGCGGCGTTCAGCGCCGCCGTCACGTCCTGGCGGATGGCGTCCATGGCCGGACAGCCGGAGTAGGTGGGCGTGATGGTGACCGTGACAGTGTCCGGTCCGGTCGGTTCAACGGCCCGCAGCACACCCAGATCTTCAATGGTGAGCACCGGAATCTCCGGGTCGCAGACAGTCGCGGCAATGTCCCAGGCGCGGGCGGCTGCCGGATCGGAGGGACGGAGCGTTTCGGCGCCGACGGCGGTGGCACCTTCAGTCTCAGTCATGACCGCTTACCAGCTGGCGCCGGGATGCTCGCGGGCCAGGACCTGCATCTCGGCCAGCAGGTATCCCAAATGTTCGCTGTGCTTTCCGCGGCGTCCTCCGCCCGGGGCTGCCGGGACCGCCGGAACCTCAAGCCCTGCTTCGCGCAGCACGGCGCCGACGCCGGCGTCGAACCTCTCGCGCAGCGCGGACGGCAGGACTGCCGCTCCGGTTGCGGCCAGGGATACGGCCAGCTCGTCATCCTCGAACAGCTCACCAACATACGGCCACGTCAGTTCCAGCGCACGCGTGATGCGACGCCGTGATTCCTCGGTGCCGCCGGCCAGGCGCAGGACCCACTGGGCGCTGTGGTCGCGGTGGTAGTCAACTTCCTTGACGGCCTTGGCTGAAATAGCGGCCAGGGTCGGATCCGTGGAGGACATCAGCGCGGTGTACAGCTCATACAAGTAGAAGGAGGCCACCAGCTGGCGGGCAATGGTCCGCCCGAAGTCGCCGTTGGGCTGTTCAAACAGGTGTGCGGAGCGGAACTCACCCTCGCGGCGCCAGTACGCCAAATCATCTTCGGTCCTGCCGCTGGCCGACCCGGCGTAGGTCAGGAAGGACCGGGCGTGTCCGAGCAGGTCCAGGCCGATGTTGCCCAGCGCCACGTCTTCTTCCAGCTCCGGGGCACGGGAGATCCACCAGCCCAGCCGCTGGGCCAGGATCAGGGAATCATCGCCCAGGCGCAGGGCGTATTCAGCGACGTCGGCGGGAGCCTTAATGCCCGCCGCGGCGATGTCCTCCGGGCGCAGGGCGTTGCCGGGGGTAATGCGGGTGGCGCTGTCCGAGCTCACAGGTGCTTCACTCCTTCGGACTTGGTGTAGTAGGTGGCGTGCCGGTAGTCCTTGCCCTGGGGGGATTCAAAGAACTGCCCCTTGGAGTCGGGGTCGGAGGCAATAATGGCCGACGCCGGCACCACCCAGAGCGAGACGCCCTCGTTGCGCCGGGTGTAGAGGTCGCGGGCGTTGCGGACTGCCATGTCCGCGTCCGGAGCGTGCAGCGAGCCGGCGTGGACGTGGGAGAGTCCGCGGGAGGACCGGACAAAAACCTCCCAGAGAGGCCAGGCCGAGCTCAGTGCCGCAGCACCGGCCGCGGTCTCCGGCTCGGCGGAAGTCTGCGTGCCCACCGGCTTGGCGCCGTCGTCGCCCGTTGTTGAACCGGAAACCATGATCTAAGCCACCTCTGTCTTCTGTGCCGCTGCCTGCTTTGCTGCATACGCGGCTGCTGCTTCGCGCACCCAGGCGCCGTCTTCATGTGCCTCGCGGCGGCGGGCCAGGCGCTGCGCATTGCAGGGCCCGCGTCCGGCGAGGACTTCCTTGAACTCGTTCCAGTCCAGGGGACCGTGCTCCCACTGCTGCGTGTCTTCGTTGAAACGGATGGAGTCATCCGGCAGGGTCAGGCCCAGGACCTTGACCTGCTCCACGATCATTCCCACAAAGCGGGAGCGCAGTTCATCGTTGGAGAAGCGCTTGATGTTCCAAGCCATGGACTGCTTGGAGTTGGGCGAATCATCATCCGGCGGGCCGAACATCATCAGCGAGGGGGCGTACCAGCGGTTGATGGCGTCCTGCGCCATTTCCCGCTGCGTCTCGGTGCCGTTCGCCAGTTCCAGCAGGATTTCGAAACCCTGCCGCTGGTGGAAGGACTCTTCCTTGCAGACGCGCACCATCGCGCGTCCGTAGGGGCCGTAGGACGCCCGGCAGAGCGGAACCTGGTTGCAGATGGCGGCGCCGTCAACGAGCCAGCCGATCGCGCCCATGTCCGCCCAGCTGAGGGTGGGGTAGTTGAAGATGCTGGAGTACCGGGCCTTGCCGGCAATCAGGTCCTCGGTCATCTTCTCGCGCGGCGTTCCCAGCGTCTCCGCAGCCGAGTACAGGTAGAGGCCGTGTCCGGCCTCGTCCTGCACCTTGGCCATGAGGATGGCCTTGCGCTTGAGGGACGGGGCACGCGTAATCCAGTTGGCCTCAGGCTGCATGCCGATGATCTCGGAGTGCGCGTGCTGCGAAATCTGGCGGACCAGCGTCTTGCGGTAGGCCTCAGGCATCCAGTCGCGCGGTTCAATCCGCGAGTCTTCAGCCAGGAGCTGCTCGAAGTAAGCCTGGGCGTCCGAGACACTCGGTGCTTCGGCCGGAACGGCCTGCAGCCCGGGGGAAGCGTCGGTATGCAACGACATAACTGTCACCTCACTGTGCGATAAGGAGCCGGATGCGAAAGTGCAAAAGATAATTACCGACCGTTCGGTCAGGATATATGCGTGATCCACTTCACGTCAACATTTCGCACTATTTAGACAGACGAACTAGTTAATGAAAGTATCTAGTCGTGCAGAACATTTCCTGGCCCAGCGACTGGATGCGGGCAACGCTCAGCCTGTGCGTATTGAAGGCGCTCGACGGCGGCGCCACCTACGGCTACGCCATCGCCTCCGACTTGGAGGAGCAAGGCTTCGGCACGGTAAAGGGCGGCACTCTGTATCCGCTGCTCACCCGGTTCGAGGCTGCAGGCTGGGTAACCGCCTCATGGCACGCCGGGGACGGCGGTCCGGGGAGGAAGTACTTCTCCCTCACCCCTGCCGGGCGACGGGAATTGGGCGAACAGCGCGAACTGTGGGCGCGCTTCAGCGGCACGGTTGACCGTTTTCTCGGCACTCAAGGACGCAGCACTGAGACCCCCGACAGGAGCACTCATGGAAACCCGTGACAGCCGGACCACCCCAAAACCAAACCGCGCCGGCCGAACCGATAGGGCCACCAAGCGATGGTTTGACGACTTTGTGGTCGAACTGCGGTTGCAGGACGTCCCCGGGGACGCCATCGGGGATGCGGTAGCCTCCGCCCGGGAGTTCCTCGCGGACTCCGGCGGCACGCCCGGCGAAGTGTTCGGCCCGGCACGGGCGTACGCCGCAAGCCTGGATTTGCCCCGCCACAAGGAACCCCGGTCCGGCATGGCCGCCCTGCTGGTGCCCACCTGCCTGGGGCTGCTGGGGTTCTTCGCAGTGGCGGCAGCGGTGAGTTCCACGGACGGCAGCGTCCAAGTGACCCTCCCCGGCCTGCTCATCGTGCTGACCGGGCTGGCCCTTGCGGCCTGCGTGCCCCTCCTCCTGGCCTTCTTCGTTCGGGGACCGCTGTGGCGTCCCGCCGCCGCGCTAATGGTGGTTTTCACCCTTCAGGTCCTGATCGGCGTGCTTGCCAGGGACGTGGTGCTCTTCACCCTTCCAGCGCTGCCCACCGCGCTCACCGGCGGCCTGGTTCTGCTCTCCACCTCACTCTGGGGCCAGTTCCGCAAGGACACAGCTCCGGACCCCATTCTTGACCCAATGATCGCCCCTCCGCCCTCCTCTTTCGGCCTGACCCTGCTGGGAGTGCTCGGCAATTGGATGCTGTTCCTCGCAGCCGCCGCAATGGGAGCCTGGTTCCTGCTGCGCTGAGCTGTATTCAGACCGGTAAGCCCCGAGCATAAACGCCGCGGAGTTCTTCGCCCGCCCGGACGGTGTCGATATATTCGGGACATGACTACTTCTGCCACTCCTCCTGTTGCCCCCAAGGTTCCCACCGAACGCAGCCACCACGGAGATACCTTCGTTGACGACTACGAGTGGCTGCGGGAAAAGGAAAACCCCGACGTCGTGGCGCATCTGAAGGCAGAGAACGCCTACATGGAAGAGGTCACGGCGGATCAGGAGAAGCTGCGGCAGGAGATCTTTGACGAGATCAAAAACCGCACCGAGGAAACTGACCTGTCGGTGCCGGCCCGCAAGAAGGGCTGGTGGTACTACTCCCGGACCGAAGAGGGCAAGCAGTACGCCATCCACTGCCGCACCGCAGCAAAGGACACCGGGGACCTGGACGCGGACTGGACTCCGCCCGTCGTCGAGCCCGGCGTTCCGGTTCCGGGCGAGCAGATCCTCATCGACGGCAACGCCGAAGCCGAAGGCAAGCCCTTCTTCTCGCTCGGCGGACTGGCCGTCACCGAGGACGGCAACCTGCTGGCCTATTCGCAGGACAACGCCGGCGATGAGCGCTTCACACTGCGGATCAAGGACCTGCGCACCGGCGAACTGCTGCCGGACGAGGTTACCAACGTCTTCTACTCGCTCGCTTTCTCCCCCGACGGCACACGGGTGTTCTACACCGTGGTGGATGATTCCTGGCGCCCCTACCAGATCAAGGCCCACACCCTCGGTACTCCGGTCCAGGACGACGTCGTTATCTACCAGGAGGACGACGTTGCCATGTGGACCGGCTTTGACCTCTCCGCGGACCGGCAGCAGCTGCTGATCGGCATCAGCAACTCCGAATACTCCGAGTACCGGGTCCTGGACTTCGAAGATCCCGCCGGCGAAGTGCGGACCCTGATTCCGCGCAGCGAGCGCATCCTCTACGAGGCCGAGCCCGTCACCATCGCCGGCGAGCGCCACTACCTCATCACGCACAACAAGGATGCCCTCAACTCCATGCTCTCCCTCGTGGCGGAGACCGAGTTTGCACATCCGCTGGCCGAGCAGCACTGGAACACCGTGGTGGCGCACGACGACGCCGTCCGCGTCAACGGAGCGGCCGTCACCAAAACGCACGTCATCGTGTCGGTCCGCAAGGACACCACCGAGCGGGTGCAGGTCCTTCCGCTGGAGGGCCTGGGCACCGAAGTCCAGGGCGATGCCGTGGAGCCGGCCTTTGACGAGGAGCTCTACACAGCCAACCTGGCCAATGCGGAGTATGACTCCCCCATCATCCGGCTCAGCTACACCTCCTACCTGACTCCGCCGCGGGTCTACGACTACGTGCTGGCCACCGGCGAGCTGGAGCTGCGCAAGGAAACCCCGGTCAAGGGCGGCTACAACCCGGCCGAGTACGTGGCGGAGCGGGCCTGGGCTACTGCTGCGGACGGCACCCGGATTCCGCTGTCCGTGCTGCGCCGCGCCGAGGTTCGGCAGGACGGAACCAACCCCGCCCTGGTCTACGCCTACGGCAGCTACGAAATCAGTATGGATCCGGGTTTCAGCGTGGCCAGGCTGTCCCTGCTGGACCGCGGCGTCATCTTCGTCGTCGCGCACATCCGCGGCGGCGGCGAAATGGGACGTGCCTGGTATGACCAGGGCAAGAAGCTGAACAAGAAGAACACCTTCACCGACTTCGTCGACGCCACTGATTACCTGGCGTCTTCCGGGTGGGTGGATCCGTCACGGATTGCGGCCATGGGCGGCTCGGCCGGCGGGCTGCTGATGGGTGCCGTGGCCAACCTGGCGCCGGAGAAGTACAGGGCGGTCGTGGCACAGGTTCCGTTCGTGGACGCCCTGACCACCATCCTGGATCCGGAACTGCCGCTCTCCGCGCTGGAGTGGGAGGAGTGGGGCAACCCGATCACCGATCCCGAGGTCTACCGGTACATGAAGGAATACTCCCCGTACGAGAACATCCGGGCCGTGGACTACCCCCGCATTGCTGCGGTGACCAGCTTCAACGACACCCGGGTGCTGTACGTGGAGCCGGCCAAATGGGTGGCCAAGCTGCGCGAGGTGACCACCGGCTCCGAGCCGATCGTTCTGAAGATCGAGATGGACGGCGGGCACGGCGGCGCCTCGGGCCGCTACGAGGCCTGGAAGGACCGGGCCTGGGACTACGCGTTTGTGCTCGATGCCCTGGGAGCCACGGAATTGCTTCCCGGCACCGCAGGCAACTAGCGGCTGCCGCTGCCGGAGCCCGGGCGTTCAGTCGCCCGGCTCCGGCGCGGGCCTGTTCAGCGGCTGCCCGGGCGCCCGCTGGCCCTTTTTGCCCTGCCGCAGCAGCGTGAGCGAAATGGTCGCCACGGTCAGCAGGACCACGCCCACCACAATCAGGTCCAGGTGGTCGCGGATAAAGGGGAACCTGTCCCCCAGCACATATCCCAGCAGCGTCAACCCCGTACCCCACAGCAGCGCCCCTGCCGCGTCGAAGGCCAGGTAGGCGGAATAGCGCATCTTGCCCACTCCGGCCACCACTGGAGTGAAGGTCCGGACGATGCCCACGAAACGGGCCAGGGTGATGGCCTTGCCGCCGTGCCGGGCAAAGAACGCCTCGGCACGGTCCACGTTTTCGCGCCGGAAAATCCGCGATTCGGGCCGGGAAAAAACTGCGGGCCCGGCCCGCCTGCCGATCCAGTACCCGAGCTGGTCGCCCAGAAACGCCGACAGGGAAATCAGCAGTCCCAGCAGCCAGACGTTGATGTGCACCGTTCCGGTGGCCACCAGCAGGCCAGCGGTGAACAGCAGCGTGTCACCGGGCAGGAAGAACCCCACGAGCAGGCCGGTCTCGGCGAACACAATGCCGCAGACCACCAGCACCACCCACGGCCCCAACGCCGGATCCGCCAGGAAGACCTGCGGATCCAGCCATTCAGGGAGCACCGGCTGACGCGGCCCGGCAGGCCGCTCCCCCGGCCGCAGCCGCGGCATCGAAAGCTATCACCTCCTCAACCTACGGCACGGTACGGCGCCGTGTCCCTGCCCCTGGCAAATGCCGAAGCATTACGCCTCCCGGCTTGACAGTGACCTCGCTCACAGGATTACCTAATGAACATTCGGTAAATAAAGCGAGAGGGTCTCATGGCTGACATCGACGTTGCCGCTCATGTGCAGGAACACGGACTGGACCATCCGATCCTCGAGCACGACGCCGCGGGGCGCTGGCTGGGATTCACGGTGGAGCACCTGGCCCCCGGCGAAGCGACCATCACCATGGTGCTGCGCCCCGAAATGCTCAACGGCTTCAGCATTGCCCACGGCGGCATGGTCTTCGCCTTTGCGGACACCGCCTTTGCCCTCGCCTGTAATCCCGCCGGTACCAGCGTCGCGGAGATGGAACTGATTACCGTCGCGTCCGGCGCTGACATCACGTTCATTTCCTCTGCACTGCCTGGTGAGACTCTGCGGGCTGTGGCCACTCACCGGGCTTCCGCCGGACGAAGCGGCGTTTACGACGTCGAGATCACCGCTTCCGGCCCCGGCGGCGACAGCCGGGTGGTTGCGGAGTTCCGCGGCCGGTCGCGTGCGGTGCCCAACCCGGCCTTCCGCTCCCGCAGCTAGCCACCTCTTCGATGCCGCGGCTCTTTCCTTGACGATGACGTTCCAACCCAAAGGGCATTCCATGACCTCCTCCCCCGCACTGCTCAAATCCACCCCTGCAGACTTGGCGTCGCTTGATCCCGAAGAGCGGATGAGCCGCGATGAAATTGAAGCGCTGCAGCTGACCCGCCTCCAGCACACGGTGAAGTACGCCTACGAGCGCGTACCGCTGTACACGCAGAAATTTGACGAGGCCGGCGTCCATCCCGAAGACCTTCGGGAGCTCGCAGATCTGGCTAAGTTCCCGTACACCACCAAGGAGGATCTGCGCCAGACCTACCCGTTCGGCATGTTCGCCGTGCCGCAGGAGCAGGTGGCAAGAATCCACGCCTCCTCCGGAACCACGGGCAGGCCCACCGTCGTCGGCTACACCGCCGGCGACCTGGACCGCTGGAGCACGCTGGTGGCGCGGTCCCTGCGTGCCTCCGGCGTTAAACCGGGCTACAAGGTCCACAACGCCTACGGCTACGGCCTGTTTACCGGCGGCCTGGGTGCCCACGCCGGTGCAGAGAAGCTCGGCTGCACGGTCATCCCCATGTCCGGCGGACAGACCGAGCGCCAGATACAGCTGATCTCCGACTTCCAGCCGGACACCATCCTGTGCACGCCCACCTATCTGCTCACCATCGCCGACGCGATGCGGGCCGCGGGGATCGATCCGCGCTCCACCTCCCTGAAGAACGCCGTCCTGGGCGCAGAACCGTGGACCGAAGAAATGCGCCACGAACTGGAAGTGTCCATGGACCTGGACGCCTGCGACATCTACGGCCTTTCTGAAGTGATGGGACCGGGCGTGGCCGGGGAATGCGTGGAGTCCAAGGACGGCACGCACATTTGGGAGGACCACTTCCGCCCGGAAATCATCGACCCCTTCGATGACACCAAGGTGCTGGACGACGGCGAACCCGGTGAACTGGTCTTCACCTCCCTCACCAAGGAAGCCCTGCCGATCATCCGCTACCGGACCCATGACCTCACCCGGCTGCTGCCCGGCACCGCACGCCCGGGCATGCGCCGCATGGGCCGGATCACCGGACGCAGCGATGACATGATCATCCTGCGCGGCGTAAACCTGTTCCCCAGCCAGATCGAGGAAATTGCCCTGCGCATCCCCGCGCTGAGCCCGCACTTCCAGCTGGAAATTACCCGGCCGGACCGCATGGACGAACTCACGGTCAAGATTGAACGGCGCGAAGACTCGACCTCGGACGAGTGCCTGAACGCCGCCATGGAGCTGCGGACACAGATCAAGATCCATGTGGGGTCCTCCTGCACCGTCCAGGTGGCGGAACCCGGAACCCTGGCCCGCTCCAGCGGCAAGCTCCGCCGAATCTATGACCTGCGCGCCAAAGAAGCTGGCCTGGTCCAGGGCTGAGCAGTGCCCGCCCGGGACCGGCCCGCCCGGCCGAACGTTCGTGAGAAAATGGACCCCATGCCTTCAACGCCATCTGCCGCATCCGGCGCTGCCACCGCCGCCAACCGCCGCGGCCGTCCCGGATACGATCAGCAGTCCGTCCTCGCCATTGCCGTGGACGTCTTCAACAAACACGGCTACGAAGCAACCTCGATGGGGATCCTGGCGGAAAACCTGGGCATCACCAAGTCAGCGATCTACCACCATGTACCCTCCAAGGGGGACCTGCTGCGCCTGGCTCTGGAAAACGCACTCGGCGGGCTGGAGGCAGTACTGGACGACGCCCGGGCCTCCACCGGCCCTGCGGATGAGCAGCTGGAGTTCGTGCTGCGCGGCACTATCAAGGTCCTCACCGAGCGCCTGCCGTTCGTAACGCTGCTGCTGCGCCTGCGCGGCAACACCGAAATTGAGCGCGACGCACTGTCCCGGCGCCGCGAATTCGACCATCGGGTGGCCAAGCTGGTGGACGCAGCGCGGAGCGAGGGAACCCTGCGCAGCGACATCGATCCGCGCACCACCACGCGCCTGCTTTTCGGCACGATCAACTCGATTGTGGAGTGGTACAAGCCCGGCGGACCCATTTCCCCGGACCAGCTGGCCGATGACGTCATCTCGATCATGTTTGACGGGCTGCACGCGCGGTCCTGACGGGAGTGCGGTGCACACCCGCGTCATTCCGGCTCAGCCAGCTCCAGAAGCCTCGCCCGCGAAGTCCGGAGTTCCGACGCGGTGAGGTAGGGAGTCCCAATGGACCCTGCGAGGCCTTCGGCGGCGTAGCGGATGGTCAGGGAGGTAGCCGGATCCAGCCCGTCGGCGTCGAATGCTTCCCGCCACCTCTGTGCATCCGCACGGAGGAACCCCTGAATGGCCGGTTCCGTGCTGCCGATGATCAGCAGCAGGGATGTGGGGGCAAAGACCTGGCGCACCGCGGGATTATCCGCGTCGGTCAGCGCCCGGACATAGCCCCGCAGCAACTTCCCGGGCCGGTTCTCGCTCAGATCAACGCGGGCGTGCACGGCATCCCAGAGCTTTTGGGACACATCCGCCAGAATTGCTTCCTCCAGCGCGTTCCGGCTGGCAAAGTGATGGGTCAGCGCCCCCTTGGATACTCCTGCTGCCGCTGCTATATCCGCCAGGCTGACGCCTCCGCCATGGGTAAACAACGTCTGGGACGCCGCCTCAACGATCGCTTTCCGGGTCCTTTCCCTGTCCCGCGTGGCAGCTGTCTCAGTGGATGGCATGAGTGTCTTCTTTCGTGGTGTCCGACGGAATCAGCCGAGCGGCGAGGACTGCGGCCACAACCAGGAGCGCGGCAGCAATAAATGAGGCTACCTGCATGCCATACGTAAAAGCATGCTGCGCCATCGCAAGCAGAGCTTCGTTGCTGTCACCCAAACGACCGGCCGCGCTGGCGAGGGAGTCCTGCATAGCTGCCGCAGTTTCCGGCGAGGTGCCCTCCGGAATCTCAAGCCGGGCCCGGTACAGGGCCGTCTGCAGCGAACCGAGAACGGCGATGCCCAGGGCGATACCCAGTTCATAGGCGGTCTCGGAGATCGAGGCTGCGGCCCCGGCGCGTTCGGGCGGCGCGGCAGCCACCACAGCGTCGGTGGAGAGTGTCATAGCCAGCCCTGTTCCCAGGCCAATAACCGCCAGCGAAAGACCGATGCCAAGGTAGTGGGGCAGGCCCTCCGTCACACCGAGCGCCGCCAGCCCCAGGGCTCCAACAAACAGTCCGGCGGCGATGGCACGTCCGCGCCCCAGCTTCGAGAGCGCCAGGCCAACGACGGCGACGACGGCGAGGGAGGCGATGGTCGCCGGCATCTCGGCCATGCCGGCCCAGAAAGGCGAGTATCCGCGCACCAGCTGCAGATACTGGGAGAAGAAGAACAACACGCCCAGAAACGCAAAGATGGACAGTGTGTTGGCGGCGACCGCACCGCTGAATGCCGGGATGCGGAACAGGCTGATGTCCACCATCGGGGTCTTCAGACCGCGCTGCCGGCGAACGAACAACCAGCCGGAGCCCAGGCCGATCAGTGCACCCGCGAGAACCGGCCAGCCCAGTCCGGATCCGACGGCCTGCTTGATGGCGTAAACCAGTGGAACAATCGCCAGCACCGACAGCAGTGCGGACAAAAGATCAATCTTTCCGGCATTCGGATTCCGTGACTCGGGCAGAAGCCAGAGACCGAGCACCAGGATCAGCACAATCACCGGAACGTTGATGAGGAAAACCGAGCCCCACCAAAAGAACTCCAGCAGGGCGCCGCCCACCAGCGGGCCGATGGCGCCGCCGGCCATGGCACCCGCTGACCAGATGGCAATCGCCCGCGTGCGCTGGATCGGGTCGTGGAACAGATTGCGGATGATGGAAAGCGTTGACGGCATAACCGTGGCGCCGGCGATGCCCAGCAGGGCACGGCTGGCAATCAGCACCTCGGCGGAAGGAGCGAAGGCAGCAATCACGGACGCAACACCAAAGGCCAGGCTGCCGATGATGAGCAACCGTTTGCGCCCGATGCGGTCGGCAAGGTTGCCCATCGTCACCAGCAGCCCGGCGAGCACGAACGAATAGATGTCCCCAATCCAGAGGATCTGCGTCGCCGTGGGGGCCAGATCCGCCGTCAGGGCGGGGACCGCCATGTACAGCACGGTCCCGTCAATGGCGAGGAGCGTGACGGCAAGGATAGGGACAACGAGTGCGATCCATTCCCTGCGGCCGGCCTGCGGAGGAACGTGGGGTAACGAGTTCATGCCCCCAAGGCTAACAATCCAAACGGTTCGTTACCAAGTACGTTTGGTTTGTTAGTGCAAGCCGCAGATGGGACACGGACACCCAAGTGCCTCCGCGCCGAACGAATCAGTCGGTACTGCGGTTCTTCTCCACCAGGGTCAGGACATCATAGGTGGCCACGACGTCGTCGTTCTGGTTGGTCAGCAGCGCATCCCAGGCAACCTCGCCGTATTCGTCGGTTTCCCGCGGCGTGATCTTCTTGGCGGTGAGGGTGACCCGGATGGAATCGCCGGCGGCCACGGGCGTGATGAACCGCAGGTTTTCCAAACCGTAGTTGGCCAGCACCGGCCCCGGCGCCGGCTCCACGAACAACCCGGCCGCCCAGGACAACAGCAGGTAGCCGTGTGCCACAATGCCCGGGAAGAAGGGGTTGGCCTCGGCGGCTGCCTGGTTGGTGTGGGCATAGAACGTATCCCCGGTGCTGTTGGCGAACGCCGTGATGTCTTCCAGCGCCACTTCGCGGAGGTCGGAGCGGACGGCGTCGCCGATCTTCAGTTCGGACAGGTCCTTCCGGAACGGATGGGTGCCGTCGAAGTTCCGGTCCGCACCCGTGTGCCAGACGCCGGTGAGGGCGGTGAGCATGTTCGGGGACCCCTGGACGGCAGTGCGCTGCATATGGTGCAGCACCGAGCGCATGCCGCCCAGCTCCTCGCCGCCGCCGGCGCGGCCGGGGCCGCCGTGGATCAGGTGCGGCACGGGCGAGCCGTGGCCGGTGGAGCTGCGGGCATCTTCACGGTTCAGGAGAAGCACCCGACCGTGGTGCGCGGCGATGCCCAGGGCCAGCTCGCGGGCGGTGTCCGGATCATTGGTGCACACTGTGGCCACCAGCGATCCCCCGCCCCGGGCAGCCAGGCGCACGGCGTCAGCGACGTCGTCGTAACCGATCACCGAAGCCACCGGACCGAACGCCTCCACCGAGTGCAGTGCCTCAGCTTCAGTGTCTGCCCAGGTCAGCAGGATGGGTGCCAGGAACGCTCCGTCCTCAGCCACACCTCGGCTTCCATCGCCGCGAAGGACCTCCGGCGCGTCCAGTGATCCGTAGGCCAGTGCAGCTCCGGCATCGAGCAGGGTCTGGACGGAGGAGCGCACCCCCTCAAGCTGTTCAGTGGACGCCAGGGCGCCCATGGTGACGCCTTCGGCGCGGGGATCACCCAGCACCACTCGCTGTTCAATGCGCCTGCCGGCGGCGGCAACGACGTCGTCCACCAGCTCAGCGGGCACAATGGCGCGGCGGATGCTGGTGCATTTCTGGCCGGCTTTGACGGTGATTTCAGTGACCAGGGACTTCACGAAGGCATCAAACTCCGGGGTGCCGGGGACGGCGTCGGGTCCGAGGATGGCCGCGTTGAGCGAATCGGTCTCACAGGTGAAGCGGACCCCGCCCTCGGCGACGTTCGGATGGGCCTTCAGCAGCTTGGCCGTGGAGGCGGAGCCGGTGAAGGACACGTAGTCGCGGTAGTCCAGGTGGTCGAGCAGGTCCCGGGCTGAACCGGAGATCAGCTGCAGGGATCCGGCCGGCAGGATGCCGGAATCGATGATCATCTTCACGGCGTCTGCGGTGAGATAGCCGGTGGGCGTGGCCGGCTTGACGATGCTGGGCAGGCCCGCGATGAAGGCGGGGGCGAGCTTTTCCAGCATGCCCCAGACCGGGAAGTTGAAGGCATTGATCTGCACGGCCACTCCCGGGAGCGAGGTGTAGACGTGTTCGCCGATGAAGGACCCGTCACGGGACAGCGTTTCGGCAGGACCATCCACCAGCACGGTGGAGTTGGGCAGTTCACGTCGCCCCTTGGATCCGAAGGTGAACAGCACCCCGATGCCGCCGTCGATGTCCACCAGGGAGTCGGTGCGGGTGGCGCCGCTGCGGGCCGACACCTCATAGAGTTCATCCCGGTGGGCGTTGAGGTAGGTGGCCAGCTCCTTGAGCTTGAGGGCACGCTGGTGGAAGGTCAGCTGCTGCAGGCCCTTCCGGCCAACCGTGCGGGCGTGCTCGACGGCGGCAGCCAGGTCCAGCCCCGCCGTACTGACCAGGGCCAGTGTTTCCCCTGTGCTGGCATCGCGGACTTCCGCCGGGTCTGCGGCCGTGAGCTCAGAGCGGTCCGGAATCCACCAGGAATCCCGAACGTAGCTGGGCACTACCCGGACGTCTATGGCTGTGGAGGTCATCGTTGACTGGCCCTTTCGAAAGCATTGATGGGACCTGCGGTACGGTCCCGTCCGTGCCTAGGTCCAGCGGCAGGCCGGCAGGCCACCGCGGGATAACTGACCGGACGTTCAGTAATAGGATTTAGCCTACAGCAGGATGTGGCGCAGCACACCCTGCCGGGTTGGGGCACCGGAAATCTACCCGTTCTGCGCGCCGGAGCCATGCCCACGGTGTTCTGCGGAGATTGTTCAGGACTACGTTGGAGCGCACATCCGCATCCACTGAGGAGCATCATGTACGAGTTTCATTCTCCGACTACGGTTTTGCCCCGGTTCTCCGCGTCCTCCGGGTCACCGGGGAACTCCAAATCGGCGGGCCGGCTCCGGCGCACCGGTCTGGTTGGTGCCCTCCTGCTGGGGCTGACCGGAGCCCTTGCCGGCGCGGTGACCGCCGCGCCGGCTTCGGCTGCGGAAACGGTGTCCGGCTCCGGCACCGATGCCCGGGCGGACGGCAGCCACCGGGGCGGATATGGAAAGGGGCACGGGAACGGCCACGGCAAAGGCCACGGCGGCGGCCACGGCCGGGACAAAACGGTTGACTATGTAGCGTTTGGGGACTCCTACGCTTCAGGATTCGGCGGCGGGCCGCTGCTGGATGCCTGCCGCCGCACGGCCCAGGGCTATCCGACCCTGCTGGACGCCCTGCCGCGCGTGGAGCTGGACAGCGATCAGTCCTGCGCCGGCGCCACGGCACTGACCACCGATCCGGCCCCGCCCGCAGGCCCCGTGGACCTGCCGGAGCAGATCTCCACCGCCGTCTCAGCCAACCTGCTGAACCGGCAGACCGATCTGGTCACGGTCACCATTAGCGGCAATGACGTGCAGTTCGGCTCAGTGGTGGCTGCCTGCGCCGGACCCGTGCTGCCGGAAACCTGCGCCCCCGCAGTGGCGGCGGCACAGGCGTACGCGGAGACCGCCGTCGTTGCCCAGCTGCAGGCCAGCTTTGCGCAGATCCGCCAGGCGGCACCGCGGGCGGAACTGGTGGTGGCCGGTTATCCGCACCTGTTCGAGGCCGCTGCGCCGGGAATCCTCAGCGTAGAGGCGCAGAACCTGTTCAACGCCGGAACAGACGCGCTCAACGCCGTCGTTGCCGGTCAGGTGGGCGACGGCACCTTCGTGGACGTGACCGAAGCCTTCGCCGGCCACGGCATCGGTTCACCGGACCCCTGGATCCTTGCGGACGGCCCCTTTGCCCTGCATCCCACGGCCACCGGATACAGCGAGGGCTACTTCGCCGCCATTACCGCCGCAGTGGACGTGGAGCGGCTGGCCCAGGGAGGCAAGGGGCACTGTCGCGGACGCGGCTGACTGAGCGGCAGGCTGAACTACGTCCCGGCCGGCGCGGTCAGCACTTCCGCCAGGTCAAACTTCACCGGCTCCTCCAACTGGCTGTAGGTGCACGAGTCCGGGGAGCGGTCCGGCCGCCAGCGCAGAAACTGGGCGGTGTGCCGGAACCGCTCCCCCTCCATGTGGTCATATTTGACCTCCACCACGCGCTCGGGCCGCAGCGGCACAAAGGACAGGTCCTTGCCGCCGCTCCAGCGGCTGCCCTCGGAGTTGCGGGGCGTGCGCGTTCCGGCGTCCTGTTTGTCGGCGGTCCACGGGTGGTCTGCCGAATCCGACACCAGCGGCTGCAGTTCAGCAAACAGTTCACGCCGGCGGGCCATGCTGAACGCGCCGGCCACCCCCACGTTGGTGAGTTCGCCGTCGTCGTTGTAGAGGCCGAGCAGGAGCGAGCCAACGGCGTCCGGCCCGGATTTGTGCACCCGGAAGCCGGCCAGCACGCAGTCAGCGGTCCGCTCGTGCTTGTACTTCGCCATGGTGCGCTTGCCCGGCTGGTAGGGATCCGTCAGGGGTTTGGCCACGATGCCGTCCAGGCCGGCACCCTCGAACTCGCTGAACCAGCGCTGCGCGGTGCCTGGATCGGTGGTGCGACTGGTCAGATAAACGGGTGCGGCGGCGTGGGCAAGCGCGGCTTCCAGTGCGCTTCGGCGCTCCGCGTACGGCCGGTCCAGGAAACCGGTGTCATCCAGCGCCAGCAGGTCAAAGGCAACAAAAGCCGCCGGTGTTTGTTCGGCCAGCAGTTTCACCCTGCTGGCCGCCGGATGGATGCGCTGCTGCAGGACTTCAAAGTCCAGCCGCTTCCCGGAACCGTTGATCAGGATAATTTCGCCGTCCACCACGCAGCGCTGCGGAAGGTTGGCCTTGAGCGCGTCCACCAGTTCCGGAAAGTACCGGGTCATCGGCTTTTCGTTGCGGCTGCCGATTTCCAGCTCATCACCGTCCCGGAAAATGATGGAGCGGAAACCGTCCCACTTGGGCTCGTAGGAGTAGTCCCCCTCGGGCAGTGCAGTCACGGCTTTGGCCAGCATGGGGGCTACGGGCGGCATTACCGGAAGTTTCATGGACCCCATTCTTACCCGGTTTTCAGCCGAGGGGAATGGAAACGCCCAGCCCTGCGGCAAACGCGGTCAGCAGGTCCCGGCCCTGCTGCCAGTTCCCGATGCCGCTTTCATCATTGATGTGGGTCAGTGCTCCGGCGTCGATCACGGGGACACCCCAGGCCTGGGCCAGCAGCCGTGCTCCGGGGAGGGTGCAGTAGGGATCGTTTTCGCTGGCAACCATCAGTCCGGGCACCGGAAGCGGCTCCAACCGCGGGTCCCGGAAAGATCCGGCAGTGTCCGGGAAGGCCGGCTCGGCCGGATCCGGCGGGGCTACCAGCAGCACGCCCCGGGCGCGTTTCGGGTTGCGCAGCAGCCATTCGGCGGAGGCCAGGCAGCCCAGGCTGTGGGCCACGAGGATGGTGTCACCGCCGCGGGAGCCGGCGGCGTCGTCGAGCGCGTCCATCCAGTTCTCCAGGTTCGGGTCATCCCACGACGACGGCGAAATCCGGGACACGTCCGCGGCACCGTCCTGCCACCGGCTTTGCCAGTGCTCATCATTGGAACCGCCGATCCCCGGGACCATGGTCAGGTGCATGCTGTTCGCCTCTCATCCTGTGGTGCCGGGGAGCCGGCAGCCGGGAATATCTGCTCGGAAACCGGTGCTGTCAATGAACATGAAGAAGATCGGTTTCCTGTCCTTTGGACATTACCGCGACGTGCAGGGTTCCTTTGTCCGCACCGCCCGTGACGCCCTGCTGCAGACCGTTGAAACGGCGGTGGCAGCCGAGGAAGTTGGCATTGACGGAGCCTTCCTTCGGGTCCACCACTTCGCCCCGCAGTTCGCTGCGCCGTTCCCCCTGCTGTCCGCCATGGCCGCACGGACTCACCGGCTTGAACTGGGCACGGCGGTGATCGATATGCGCTACGAAAATCCGCTGTACATGGCCGAAGAAGCGGCGGCCACGGATCTGATCAGCGGCGGCAGGCTTCAGCTGGGCCTGAGCCGAGGTTCACCCGAGCCCGCGCTGCGCGGCTATGAGGCATTTGGCTACGTTCCCACCGGGGACAGCACCGATGCGGATGAGGCCCGCAAGCACACACTGGTGTTCCGGGCGGCGATTGCCGGCGCAGGCCTGGCGAACGCGGATCCGATGATGACCGGCAGTTCCGACGCGCTGGCCATCGATCCGCAGTCCCCCGGCCTCGCAGAACGGATCTGGTGGGGTTCCGGAACCCGGGCGACGGCCAAGTGGACCGGCGAACAGGGCATGAACCTGATGAGCTCCACCCTGCTGACGGAGGATACCGGAGTTCCCTTCGATGAGCTCCAGGCCGAGCAGATTGCGGTGTTCCGCAAGGCCTGGGCCGATGCGGGACATGAGGGGACTGCGCGGGTGTCCGTCAGCCGCAGCGTCATTCCGCTGGTGACCGACACCGACCGCCGGTATTTTGGGCTGCGCGCCCAAGCCGAGGGACGCGACCAGGTGGGGCGGCTCGACGGCGGTCTGGCCCGGTTCGGCAAGAGCTACATTGGCGAACCTGATGTCATTGCCGCCCAGCTTGCCGCGGACGCCGCGGTTCAGGCTGCGGACACGCTTCTGGTGACGGTGCCCAACCAGCTGGGCGTGGACTACAACGTGCAGCTGCTGGAGAACATCGTGAAGCATGTCGCGCCGGCGGCCGGCTGGCGCTGATGCCTCCGGCACGGCGGCGGTTCCCGGCTGTCACCGGCATGCGCTATGGTGGTGTCAGCTTCACGAGAGGTGGCCAACGCCCGGAGGAATCCGGGTCCGTAAAAGCTCCGACTGGCCTCACACCAACCCCATTGTTCGGCGGGTGGTTCGGATGACGAAGCGGCCCGCGGCCAACCGGTGCGGGCAAGGACAAACCGTAAAGGAACACACTGTGAGTATCTCCAGTGGCGCCCGCTGCATCAGCTACACCCCCGGCCACAACGTCCACCTCATTCACGGCAAGCGCCTGGCTGTTTACGATGACTGGGTGGATGCCCAGGCCTACGTCGATCTCGATCTGGACCTGATCCAGTTGGTCGTGGACGGCGAGCAGCAGCTGATGTGGTTCCACGACCTGCCTTCCCTGTCGCAGGCGCTGGCCCATTCCAACGGCCAGGTACAGTGGTGCGCACGCTATTCGTCGCTGCTGGTGCCCGGAGGCTTTGACAGCCCCGCACGGCGCTCTTTTTTCTACTTGGCGACGCCGGAAAGGGTCCATCCCTGTAAACAGCTCAACGCAAACGACTCCGAAGACGCCCAAGCTCAGCGGGGCTAAGCCCAGCTGAGCGCAGGTACTGTTCCGCGTCCAGCCCGTCCAGGGCGCGGAGCAGTTCCCGCCGTCCGTCGGCCACCCGCGCGTCTTCCTGCTCGGAGGTCAGCGGCTTTTCCCTCGGATGCACCTGCGTGGCGTGGAAGGCATTAATGCCGCGGACCGCCTCCTCATAGTCGTCGGCAATGGCCTCCGGTGATGCCCCGGCCAGCTGGAGCAGCAGCATGGCGACGAGCCCGGTGCGGTCCCGGCCGGCGGAGCAGTGGATCACCACCGCGCCGTCGTCGGCGTCTGCCAGGGCCTGAACGACGGCGGCGATCTTCTCCGGCCAGCGGCGCAGGTTCTCCCGGTACCACTTGGGCGAGTCCATGTACGGGCCGCACAAAGCGGTGAAGTCGGGATCGTTCGCTTCCTGGGTGGGCCGGGTCAGGAACGTGATGCCTGCGGCGGCGTCGGGGCTCACTTCCGGGTCGGTGTCCCGGCGGCCCTGCTCCACGTCGTTGCGGAGGTCGATGACGGTGCGGACGCCGGCGTCGCGGGCCTGCGCCCAGCCCCGCCCGGTGAGCCATTCGGACCGGCCCATCCGGAAGATCCGGCCGGGTGCCACGGAGCCGCCGCCGGCAACCGGGATGCCGCCCAGGTCACGGGCATTCGCCGCGCCTTCCCACTCCACATCCCGGTTGCCCATCACGCCCTTCTAGGACCAGTCGAAGAAGCCCTTGCCGGACTTCCGGCCGAGCTCGCCGCGCGCCACCTTGTCGCGGAGGATCTGCGGCGGTTCAAACCGCGGACCAAGGGTTTCGGCAAGATACTCGGCAATGCCCAGGCGCACGTCCAGACCCACAATGTCGGTGGTCCGCAGCGGACCTGTGGGGTGCTTGTAGCCCAGGACCATGGCGGCATCGATATCCTCTGCCGTGGCCACGCCCTCCTCCACCATGCGCATGGCTTCCAACGCGATGGCCACTCCCAGCCGGGAGCTGGCAAAGCCGGGGGCATCGTTCACGACGACGGGCGTCTTGCCGAGGTCCTGGGCCCAGGCGGCGGCGGCTTCGGCCAGCTCCCCGGAGGTCTGTTTGCCCAGCACCACCTCGATCAGGGTGGAGGCGGGCACCGGGTTGAAAAAGTGCAGCCCGCAAAACCGCTCCGGGCGCTGCAGCTTTTCCGCCAGGCCGGAGACGGACAGTGAAGACGTGTTGGACGCCAGCCAAGCCTCGGATCCCAGCTGCTCCTCGACCGCAACCAGGGCTGCTGCCTTCAGTCCGAAATCCTCCGGCACTGCCTCCACCACCAACCCGGCACCGGAGAACGCCGCATAGTTCGTGGAAACGGACAGCCGCGCGGTCAGGTCGGCCAGGCTTTCGGAAACGGTGCCGCGCTCGACGCTCTTGGCCAATGCGCCGGCGACGCGGTCATAAGCGGCGGAGGCGGCGTCGTCGTCGCGCTCCACCACCACTACTGTTGCTCCGGCCGTGCAGAAAGCGTGGGCAATGCCCGCGCCCATCCGTCCGCCGCCGAGCACTCCTACCGTCGAGGGAACTGCCATTACTTTTTCTTCCTCTCAAGGAATGCTGACATGCGGTCAAACTTGGCCTGCGATTCAAACAGAATCCCCTGCGCCAAATTGTCGATGGCGGGGTGGGCGTCCGCCGGGGCTGCGAACACGGTTTTGGTGAGCCGGACGGCCAGCGGGTCCTGGCGGGCGATCCGGTCCGCCAGCGCGTGCGCGGTGGCCAGCAGGTCTTCCGGTTCGGCGAGCTCGGTGACCAGGTGCGCGGCCAGCGCTTCCTCGGCGTTCAGCACCCGTCCGGCCAGCAGGATCTCCTTGGCCAGCGGTTCGCCCACCAGTTCCTTCAGGCGCCAGCTGGCGCCGGCGGCTGCCAGGATCCCCAGCGAGGTTTCCGGATTGCCGATCTTGACGCGGGGTGTTCCAATCCGGAAGTCCGCCGCGAAGGCCAGCTCCGCCCCGCCGCCCAGGGCGTAGCCGTCCAATGCCGCAATGACGGGCATCGGCAGTTTGGCGATCCGGGCAAACACGGTGGAGTTGATGCCTCGCAGGGCGTCGTCGCGGCGGCGTTCGCGCAGCTGGGCAATGTCCGCGCCGGAGGCAAACACCCCGTTGCTTCCAGCAAGGATGAGGGTCCGGGGGTTCTCTTCCAAGTCCGCGCAGAGCAAGTGCAGCTCTTCGACCATGGCGGCGTCGATGGCGTTGCGGACCTCGGGCCGATTGAGGACGGCGGTGACGCGCCCGTTCCCCTCGGTGATCTGCAGGGTGGTGAAGGAGCTGTAGTCGGCGCCCATTTAGACGGCCTCAATCAGCATGGCGGTGCCTTGCCCGACGCCCACGCACATGGTGGCGATGCCGCGGGAAGCACCCTCGCGTTCCATCCGGTTCAACAGCGTGATGGCAATCCGGGAGCCGGAGGAACCCAGCGGGTGCCCCAGGGCGATGGCGCCGCCGTCGTTGTTGACGATGTCCTCGTTCACACCGAGCCGGCGGATGCAGGCCAGGGACTGGGTGGCGAAGGCTTCGTTCAGTTCAAAGGCGCCGACGTCGGCAAGTTTCACGCCACTGCGGGCGAGCACTTTCTGCGTGGCCGGGACGGGGCCGATGCCCATGATTTCCGGCGGCACTCCGGCGGACGCGCCGTCCACAATTCGGGCCCGGGCGGTGAGCCCGTACTCGCGGATAGCACGCTCGGAGGCGACGATGATGGCTGAGGCGCCGTCGTTCAGCGTGCTGGAGTTGCCGGCGGTAACAATGCCGCCGGGCCGGACCACGGGACGCAGCTTGGCGAGCACCTCGGCGGTGGTTCCCTCGCGCGGGCCCTCATCGGTATCCACCACGGTGTCGCCCTTGCGGCCGCGGATGGTGACCGGAACGATTTCGTCCTTGAAGTGTCCGGCGGCAATAGCTGCCAGCGCGTTCTCGTGCGATCGGACGGCAAACGCGTCGGCGTCCTCGCGGGAGATGCCGTCCACTGCGGCCAGTTCCTCCGCTGTTTCCGGCATGGAGTACGTCATCTTGCCGTCACGGGAGAGTTCTCCGGAGGTAAAGCGCTCATTCACGAAGCGCCAGCCGATGGAGGTATCGAAGGTTTCACCGGGCTTGGCGAAGGCCTTGGTGGGCTTTTCGGTGACCCAGGGCGCGCGGCTCATGGATTCGGTGCCGCCGGCAATGACAATGTCCGCGGCTCCCGCCTTGATCATGTGCGAGGCCATGATGATGGCGGACAGTCCGGAGGCGCAGAGCCGGTTCACGGTGATGCCGGGAACGTCGCTGGGGAACCCGGCGAGCAGGGCGGCGAGGCGGGCAACGTTGCGGTTCTCTTCACCGGCACCGTTAGCGTTGCCGAGGATGACTTCGTCGACGACGGCGGGGTCCAGTCCCTCGCGCGCCACCAGTTCCTGCAGCGTCAGTGCCGCCAGGTCATCGGGCCGGACACTGGACAGCGCGCCGCCGTACCTGCCCACCGGAGTCCGCACTCCGCCCACGAGAAACGCTTCAGTCATTGTTGCTCCCACCGTCTGTGTGCCGCCGGCCGACGCTGGCCGGGCAGCATTTACTGACCATTCGTTCTGTAAAGAATTGCACGGCGGCGGAACGCGGTCAATGTGACCGGCCTTGGGTGACGGACGGCTCCTGCGGTCAGAAGGTGTCCGCAGGATCGTCCGCAGCCGGCGGTTCGCGGGGCTAGGCTTCGGGCATGAGCTTCAACATTCAAATATGCGTGGATTGCGAAAACGCCCATGAGCAGGCTGATTGGTGGGCGGAAACGCTGGGCTGGGTCATTGAACCCCTGGACCAGGCCATGATTGATTCCCTGCTGGATCAGGGGACCATTTCCCCGGACATGCTGGTTGACCATAAAGGGCAGCGGCGGTGGCGCGACGGTGCGGCGATCTGCCGCGAAAGCGAGGTCGGCTCCTCGGAACGCCTGCGCATCCTTTTCCAGCCCGTGCCCGAGCCCAAGACGGCGAAGGACCGCATCCATCTGGACATCCATGTCAACGGGGCGGACAAGGACGTGAAGCGGGCGGAACTTGAGGCACGCGGAGCCACCTTCCTGTATTCGGAACAGCAGGGGCCTTCCTCCTGGTACACCATGGCCGATCCCGAGGGCAACGAATTCTGTATCGCCTAGGCCAACGGGCAGCGGCGGAAGGGTCCGGCGTGCGGCGCTTCCAGGGTTATTGCAGCAGTTCCGCCGGCACAGCGTAGGTCAGCAGGACCGCCAGCAGGTTCTTGGCGGAGTGCACGGCGTAGGACAGGATGAAGTTGTTTCCCGCCCAGACGTAGATGCCCACCAGCACCGCCCCCATGGCCAGGTACGGCATCAGGACCGGCAGCGTCAGCGCTTCTTTGCCGGCGAGGTGGATGCCTGCGAAGAGCAGCACGGAGATGGTGCAGCAGGCCCAGATGTTCAGGTGCCTGCTGAGCTTGCCGATAAGCAGGTGGCGGAAGATGTACTCCTCCACAAAGGGCGCAATGATGACCAGCAGGGGAATGATCAGCAGCGGCGGCAGGGACACCACCAGCCCCTGGACAGCTTCCTGGTTGACCGCTGTTTCGGGTGGTCCGGTGAAGGCCACCGCGACGGCGGTGAGCAGCAGCATGACGAACACGCCGCCCGGAATGATCGCCAGCGTCAGCCAGGGCCGGGTGGCCAGGATCCGGGTTTCCCGCACCGCGTAGCGCCAGGAAGCCCAGGCGGCCAGTGCGCCGGCCGAAAGATAGAACGCCAGGTTCACCACGTAGCCGGCAAGCAGCGGATCGGGAATCAGCGTGGTCAGCCCGGGGATGCCGAGCCCCGGGGCGTAACTGAAAATTAACAGGAACAGCACGTAAAACCCTGCGGCAATTCCGTCCCGCCGGGTAAAGGAATATGACAGGAAGTCCGGCCGGCGAAGCTCAGCCACGTTAGACGGTCAGCTCCGCCATGACGCGGGGCATGGCGTCCAGCAGTTCCCCGGCCAGGAAGCTGAGGGGTCCCTGGGCGGCGGCCAGCCGGTCGCCGGCGGTGGAGTGCAGGTAGGTTCCCCAGCAGGCGGCCTGTTCGGGGCTGGCCTTCCGGGCCAGGAACCCGGCGATGGCGCCGGCCAGAACGTCTCCGCTGCCGGACGTGCCTAAACCGGAGTTGCCCGCAGGAACTTCCCAGCGCCGTCCGTCCGGTGCCGTAATGAAGCCCTGGGCGGCCACTACTGCCTGATATTTGGCAGCAATGTCCAGGGCCGCCTGTTCCACGTCGAGGTCCGTCCCGGGGTCAAGATCCAGCAGCCGGGCGGCTTCCTTCTTGTTCGGCGTCAGCACCAGACGCCCGGCCCAGCGCTCATACACCTCCGGCAGACCGGGCAGAACACCAAGTGCGTAGGCATCAAGGACCACCGATGCGTCTTCCTTCATCAGCGGGGCAATGCTCCGGAGCAGATCTGCGGTGGAATCGGCGTCGTCCAGACCGGGACCAACCACCACCACGTCGGACGTTTCCAGATCGGCCCCTATGGCCTTGCCCGCCCGGGACCCGGAAATCACGCCGTCGTCTTCGGGCAGCGGAGCGCACCCCGATTCAGGCACTGCCACGGCAACGGCCACGGCCACTGAATCGGTCACGGCGAGGGTCAGCCGCCCGGCGCCCACGCGCAGGGCGGCACGGCCGGTCAGCATGGCAGCACCAGGTGAACGCCGCGCACCGCCAACCACCAGCACGTTGCCGCGGTCGGATTTGTCAGCGGCCTCACGGTTGACCTGCCAGCCCTTCAGCAGGGCGGGAGTTACGGCAGTTACGGGTTCAGCGGGGGTGGACATTGTCATCTCCTGCATGCTCGGTCACCGGTGCGCCGCCGGATTCCAGGTGGTCAACGGCATTGAAACTCTCCAGCGCCCAGCGGCCCTTTCCTTCCGGGCGCATCAGGCGGGTTATGGAAGCGTTACGGACGCTAGTACTGGAAGCAATATCGAGAAGTTCGGCCTCGCTGAGCTGCTCGCAGATGTAGCGGATCAGCATGATCACGGCATCATGGCAGACGACGGCGACACGCTTTCCGTCGTTTTCGTCATCGATGTCGCGGAGGACCGAACGCAGCCGCAGTGCCACGTCGGCCCAGGATTCCCCGCCCGGGGGCCGGTAGGAGAACTTGCCCAGCCAGTTTCGCCGCTGTGCTTCATCCGGGAAACGGGCGTCCACTCCTGCTGAGGTCAGCAGGTCCAGGATGCCCAGTTCCCGGTCGCGCAGCCGTTCGTCCAGGCGCATGTCCTGCAGACCGGTCAGCTCCGCTGTCTGCCGGGCCCGCAGGTACGGCGAACACCAGACGGCCTCGGGACGCTCATCCTCCGGCAGCCCGCCGAGCCAGCGGCCCAGCGCTTCACCCTGCTGAACACCGGCGTCACTCAGCGGAACGTCGGCGTCCCGCAGCCCAATGTCGATGACTTCGGCCCCGGAGCGGTGTGCCGCTGTGGCAGCTACGTTTCCCGCACTCTCGCCGTGCCGGATCAGGACCAGTTCGATTGCACCCATCCTCCGACTCTACCCCCGCCCCAAAACCGATTCGAGATGAATTCACGGGAAAAACCTGCGGATTCATTATTCAAAGCCCTTGAATCGGGTACACCAAATGTGATTAGGCTCAGCAATGGAAAATACGCTTTGGAACGATCCAACGGACATTTCCCAGACTTCTGCAGGGAATCGGGCACGGCGGGCTTTGCTGGCATGCTCGGCGGTGGTTGTCCTTGCATCCTGCTCTGCGGGTCCCGCGGACAGCACCGACGCCGGGGGCACGAACAGCCCTGCCCCCTCTGTCCCTTCAACTTCTTCCGCCTCCCCCACGCCCGCTCCCTCAGCTGCATCAGCCAAAAGCACACCTTTACATGAACCGCTGTCACCGGATTCACGGTCATACCCGCCGGAAGAACTCGTCCTGTCCGAACAGGGGACAGGCAGCGGAAGCTACGTGGTTGAGGGTGGACTGAAAGAGGGGGAATCCATCACCATTGCGGTCACGTGCACCCCGGGCGGAAAACTGGACGTGAAGACCGACCCCGCCCTCCCCGGGATCAAAAACCTTGACTGCGCCGACGGGCCGGTTGACATGAACATCAGCGATCCCGCTATCGCAGGGGAAATAGGGGATCTGTCGGTCACTGTGCAGACGTCCAACGGCGGATCCTTCTGGGTACAGGCCCGGGTCCACAGCGGCGCCTAGCATTTGCGGAAATATCCACTTTTGCAATCCGCCGCATGGATCAATAAGTTCCCGGCATTTCCCAAAAACCTTGATTTGCCTCGTCTCTTTGTGTTTAGGGTCGCTTATGGAAACCTTTATGAAGGAAAGTGCATCGGCCGCTGTCAGCGTCTCCGCCAGACGGCGGGGCGGCCGCGGCAAACCCGGCCTTTGGATTGGCCGCGGTGCCCTGGCCGCAATGTTTGTTGCTGTCCTTTCCGGATGTTCCGCGGACGGGACGGCTGAAGCCGAGCCGGTCAACACCACGCCGGAGGCTGCTGCAAGCGTCTCCCCTTCCAGCCCAGTTGAGGATTCGGATGTGGCGGAACCCCTTGCACCACAGATTGAAGTGGACGGTGTTTCTCCGTCCGGAGAGAGGGTTCTTTCCGAGCAGGGCGTTGGCACCGGAACGCATGAGTTTGACGGAGTGCTGGAAGCGGGACAGGTCCTGAGCCTCTCCGCGTCCTGTTCCCCCGGAGATTCGGTGTCCGTCAGCGCAGGTATGGGGAGTTATACCGTCCCCTGCAGCAGCCCCGCCTCGTCATATACTTTCAATGCTCCGGCCGACGGGGCCGTTGAAGGCGTGGAAGTCACCGTGAGAACGGCCCACGGCTCCCCCTACTGGCTCGCGGCCTGGGTGCACGACGCCGAATAAGCCTCCCGCGCGCCATCACGTGTTGGTGCGCTGATCCGTCTTGCCGCCGTTGCGGACCGTGAAGGTCAGCAGGAACGCGACGGCGGCAAAGGCCGCCAGCAGCATCAGCCCCACAAAATAGCTGCGGTTCGCGGGATCGTAGGTGGCGCCCATGACCAGCGGCGGAAAATAGCCGCCCAGTCCACCGGCGGCGGCGATGATCCCGCCGACCGTGCCCACGTCCTGCGCCGGTGCTGCCCGTCCCACCCAGGCAAACACGCCCCCGGTGCCCAGCCCCAGGAACAGGGCCATCAGGATGAACGCCGTACCGTACACCCGTTCCTCCTCCGGCCGCAGCGCAACGACAATGGCCAGGACCACGGTGCCGGCCAGCGACGTCAGGGTCACCAGTTTCGGACCCACTTTGTCCGCGATCGTTCCGCCGATGGGCCGGGCGATCACGGCAGCCACCGCAAAACCCGCGGTCCGGGTTCCGGCTGCCGTCGCATCGTAGTCGTACACGTTGCCAAGGTACGTGGGCAAATAGTTGGAGAACGCCACGAAGGCCCCAAAGACCACTCCGTAGAGGAAGCACAGTTGCCAGGTCACGCGCAGGCTAAAGGCGTGGGTAATCTTCGGCAGCACCGGTTCGGTGGGGGCAGACCAGGCCGGTGACTCACGCAGAATCAGCCAGCTCAGCACCGCCATGGCAGCCACGACGACGGCGATGGTGATGTGGGTGCCCATGTAGCCGACCGCGGTGACCAGCCGGGGCGTGAAGAACGCCGAGACGGCGGTGCCCACCATGCCCGCGCCGAAGACGCCGGTGGCGAATCCTTTCCGGGTGCGTTCGTACCAGGCCGAGCAGAACGGAATGCCGATGGCGAACACCGTCCCGGCGATGCCCAGGAAAAACGCAATGACCACCAGGAACGGGAAGTTCCCCATCTGTCCCACGATGCCGGTCAGCAGCACCAATGGCGCAGTAACACCCAGAATGACGGTGAACATGATTCTGCCGCCGTACCGGTCGGTCAGGGCCCCCACGGGAATGCGGGCCACTGATCCCACCAGGATGGGCATGGCCACCAGGATGGAGGTCTGCCCCGGTCCCAGGTCCATGTCCGCGGCGTACCGGCTGGACAACGGCCCAATGATTGTCCAGGCCCAGAACCCCACCGTGGACGCCACCGTGGCAACAATAAGGTTCTTCAGCTGCCCGGATCTCAGGTCCGCGGATGACGCCGGCGATTGCGCTGAAGCTGGCATGACGGTCTCCTCTCGTGCAGGGCTGGTGCCGGCGCATCAGTTCCGGGGTATGCCTTTGCGGTTGCGGTCCGGAGTGCCTACCGGAGCCCAGCTGCCGCGCGGAGTAGGTGACCCGGGTGCAGGCTTTTTTCCGCGGGAGCGGTAGACGATGTACGGGCGGAAAAGGTATTGCAGCGGCGCGGTGAAGGCGTGAACCAGGCGGGTGAACGGCCAGAGCGCAAACAGCGCCAGTCCCCACAGGGTGTGGATCTTGAAGGAGAGCGACGCCGCGGTCATCGCGGCAATATCCGGCTGGAAAATGAAGAGAGAGCGGAACCATGGCGCCACGGTGTCCCGGTAGTTCACGATCCCGGCGTCAAAGACGGAGAAGACGGTGGTGGCCAGCCCGGCCAGGATGGCGGCCAGCAGGAAGATGTACATCACTTTGTCGTTCCGGGTGGTGGCCATAAAGACCGGCCCGGTGGTCCGCCGCCGGTAGATCAGCAGGACGATCCCCACAAGCGTGGCAAACCCGGCAATGGAGCCCACGCTGAGGGCAAAGAAGTGGTACCGGTCCTCATTGATCGCAATGGCATCCATCCAGCTCTTCGGGATGACCAGCCCCACAAAGTGGCCCACGATCACCGCCAGAATGCCAAAGTGGAACAGCGGAGAGGCAATGCGCAGCAGCCGGGATTCGTACAGCTGGGAGGAGCGGGTGGTCCAGCCGAACTGGTCATACCGGTAGCGCCAGATCGAGCCCAGAATGAGTACGGCCAGCACCACGTAGGGCAGCACGCCCCAGAGCATCACGTCACCCAAACCCACCTGCACGTTGGCCGGCGGAGGTACGTCCGCACGTATCATGGCGCGTTCCTTTCATGCACCGGCAGCAGCCGGGAACTGTAAGGTTCCAGGCCCACCGTTTCCGTGGGCGGCCCGTAGCCGGCTGTCTGCATGACCGTTTGCCGGTCCTCGGGAGAAACCCCGGGCAGGGTCGAGCAGACCAGCGCCAGAGCTCCGGAGTACGGAAGATTGTCATCGCGCAGTGCCAGCCGCAGCAGTTCCAGCGAGGGCCGGTAGCGCTGCAGCAGTTCGTAGCCGTCCGACGGGGAAACTTTGGCGGCGAATTCCAGCACCAGCGGCAGGTAATCCGGCAGCTCGGACCCTTCCGGCAGGGCACCGTGCGCCCGGTAAACCTCCTTGAAGGCGGCTAGCGCCTCGCCCCTGCGGCGGGTGTCGCCGTCGGTCCAGTAGGTCAGGTGCAGGCTGTGCCGCTTCGACAGGTCGAATTCCTGGACATAATCGGCCTGCACCTCGGGCAGCGGTCTTACGGTCAGCCAGGAGAGCAGTTCCTCCAGCGGATCGGCATCCGCGCCGGCTTCCGCGAGCGCCGCACGCATGGACGGCACCAGATCCACCAGCTCCTGGTCCGGATACTCCAGCAGCAGCCCGCAGACCTGCCGGACGACGGCGCTGCGCCGGGGATTGGCGTCCTTGTACGGTTCCGGCTCGAAGGTGCCCTTGCCGGGTTTGCCCAGAAGCTTCTCCAGCAGGCTCACCGGCCACCTCCCTGCTGGTCCGGCCCGTCACCCTCGGCCTGGTCATAGCCTGCACCAATGCCGCTGCCCTTGTCCTCAGCAGACTGCGTGCCGCCCGTGGTTCCGGGCACGCCGCGGTTGCCGTCAGCCGGAAACAGGCCCCGGGGTGAGCCCCGCCCGTCCCAGTTCAACAGGTTGACGCGGCCGCCGAGATCGCCGTTGCCGGTGGGATCGTCCCCCCGCTGGCGGGCCTGCAGAGCGGCGAAGTTTTCCACCGCCACCGGCATCGGCCGCCCGGAGGCTTCGCCGAAGACACCGGTTTGTCCCATTCCGGGGCCGCCGTCCACATCCAGCGAACAGCCGATCTCCTCCAGGTTGTGGGCATCCTCCAGATGAGCACTGGGAATGACGTAGCGCTCCTCATACTTGGCGACGGCCATCAACCGGTACATGGCCACGATCTGTTCGCCGGTCATTCCGACGTCGGCGGCAATCTGTTCATCGGGGACGTCGCCGAGGGTGATGTTCCGCATGTAGGCGCGCATGGCTGCAAGCTTGCGAAGGACGCCTGTGACCAGATCCGTGTCTCCGGCCGTGAACAGTTCGGCCAGATACTCCACCGGGATCCGCAGCGCTTCGATGGCGCCGAAGAGATTGTCCGCACTTTCGCCGTCGTGCCCCTGTTCGTTCAGCACATCCACAATCGGGGACAGCGGCGGCACGTACCAGACCATGGGCATGGTGCGGTACTCAGGATGCAGCGGCAGTGCCACCCGGAAGGTCTTGGCCAGCGCGTACACCGGCGAGCGCCGGGCTGCCTCCAGCCAGTCCTCCGGAATGCCCTCCGCCCGCGCCGCGGCAAGCACCTCCGGGTCGTTGGGATCCATCATCAGATCCAGCTGGGCCTCGTACAGGTCCTTCTCATCCGGGACAGATGCCGCGGCCGTGACCCGGTCGGCGTCGTACAGGAAAATGCCGATGTACCGCAGCCTGCCCACGCAGGTCTCGGCGCACACGGTGGGCAGGCCCACCTCGATGCGCGGATAGCAGAAGGTGCACTTCTCAGCCTTTCCGGAGCGGTGGTTGAAGTACATCTTTTTGTAGGGACAGCCGGTCACGCACTGCCGCCAGCCGCGGCAGCGGTCCTGGTCCACCAGCACAATGCCGTCCTCTTCACGCTTGTAAATGGCCCCGGACGGGCAGGACGCCATGCAGGACGGATTCAGGCAGTGCTCACAGATCCGCGGCAGGTAGAACATGAAGGTGGAGTCAAATTCCAGCTTCACCTTCTCTTCCGCCTCGCGGCGCATCTTTTCCAGCACCGGATCGCTGAGCTGCGTGCGGGCCGAGCCGCCCAGATCGTCATCCCAGTTGGCGGACCATTCAATTTTCATGTCCTCTCCGGTGATCAGCGACTTGGGCTTCGCCACCGGAAAATCGTTGCCCGCCGGGGCGTTGATGAGGTTCTCGTAGTCGTACGTCCACGGCTCGTAGTAATCGTCCAGCTCCGGCTGGACGGGGCTGGCGAAGATGCCAAAAAGCTTGGCCAGCCGGCCGCCCGCTTTCAGCTTGAGTTTGCCGCGGCTGTTCAGTTCCCAGCCGCCCTTCCATTTCTCCTGGTCCTCGTACCGGCGCGGATACCCCTGCCCGGGGCGGGTCTCCACGTTGTTGAACCAGACGTATTCGGTGCCCGCCCGGTTGGTCCAGGCCTGTTTGCAGGTCACGGAGCAGGTATGGCAGCCAATGCACTTGTCCAGCGCCATCACCATTGCTGTTTGGGCCATGATGCGCATCAGTAAGCCACCTTCTGGGAGCGTTTGCGGACAACGGAAACAATGTCGCGCTGGTTGCCGGTGGGGCCAAGGTAGTTGAACGCCCAGGACAACTGCGCGTAGCCGCCAATCATGTGGGTGGGTTTGACGAGGATGCGGGTCACCGAGTTGTGGATGCCGCCGCGCCGGCCGGTCGCCTCCGACTTGGGCACGTCAATGATGCGCTCCTGGGCGTGGTGGACGTAGATGACTCCGGCCGGCATCCGGCTGGACACAATGGCCCGGCCCACCAGAACCCCGTTGTTGGAGATGCACTCCACCCAGTCGTTGTCATTGACCTCGATCAGCGCGGCGTCCTGCGTGCTCATCCAGACTGCGGTGCCGCCCCGGGACAGTGAGAGCATCAGCAGGTTGTCCTGATACTCGGAATGAATGGACCACTTGTTGTGCGGGGTCAGGTAACGCACCGCCACGGACAGGTCGCCGCGGGTGCCCAGCTGCGGCTCTCCGAACAGCCGGTGCATGTCCAGCGGCGGCCTGTAGATCGGCAGGGCTTCGCCCATGTCCTGCATCCAGTCGTGGTCCAGGAAGAAGTGCATCCGGCCGGTCAGCGTGTGAAAGGGCTTGAGCCGTTCGATGTTGATGGTGAACGGGGCGTAGCGGCGCCCGCCGGTTTCCGAGCCGGACCATTCCGGCGACGTGATGACCGGCGTCGGCCGGTCCTGGGTGTCGCGGAAGGTGATCTTCTTGTCCTCCGCGCCCTCGGCCAGGTCAGCCAGCGGGGTGCCGGTCCGCTTCTCGAGGGTCCGGAATCCCTGCACCGCCAGTTCGCCGTTGGTGGTTCCGGAGAGCAGCAGGATGGCCTCGGCCATCCGCGCGTCGGTGTCCACCGCGGGGCGTCCAGCCGCGGCCCCGCTGTCAAAGACACCGTGCTTGCGCGCGAGGTCTTCCAGCGGCTTGGTGACGTCGTACTTCACGTACTTGGTGGTCAGGCCCAGCTTGTCCGCGAGCGGCCCCACGGCAACGAATTTCTCGCCGATGGCGGTGTAGTCGCGCTCCACTACGGCCAGTGAGGGCAGGTTCTTGCCCGGCACCGCGGGAATATCCGTGCCTTTCCAGTCCGGTGCGTGCCCGCCGGGCTGGGCGATCTCGCCCGGGGTGTCATGGGTGAGCGCGGTGGCCACCAGGTCCTTCCGGACGCCCAAGTGGACAACGGCCTGACGGGAGACTTCCTCGGCGAGCAGCCGGAACAGGTCATAGTCCGTCTTGGCTTCCCAGGGCGGCGCGATGGCGGGTGTGAAGGCGTGCACGTAGGGGTGCATGTCGGTGGAGGAGAGGTCGTATTTCTCGTACCAGGTGGCGGCCGGGAACACGACGTCGGAGAGCAGCGTGGAACTGGTCATCCGGAAGTCCGCGGACACCAGCAAATCGAGCTTTCCCTGCGGCGCCTCGTCGCGCCAGACGACGTCGGCGGGCCGGGACTCGCCGTGATCGGCGCCCATGACGTTGTTCAGGGTGCCCAGCAGGTGTTTCTGGAAATACTCCTCGCCCTTGGCCGAGGAACCCAGCAGGTTGGACCGCCACAGGACCAGGGTCCGGGGCCAGTTCTCCGGGGCATCAATATCCTCCACCGCAAACCGAAGCCTCCCGTCCTTGAGCCGGCGGGCAACCCAGGACGCTTCATCCTTTGCCTCGCCGCGGGCCACGCCCGCCGCTGCCTCATCGGCTACATCGAGCGAGTTCTTGGCGTCGAACTGCGGGAAGAACGGCATCCAGCCCATGCGGGTGGACTTGGCGATCACATCTGCGGTGTGCAGGCCGCGCAGGTGTCCCTGTGCCAGCGGCGACTGCATGGAGTCGGAGGAGTAGCCGTCGGAGCGGAACTGGTCCGTGTGCATGTACCAAAATGCGGTGCCGATCATGAACCGCGGAGGCCGGTTCCAGTCACCGGCCGAGGCCATTGCCGCCCAGCCGGTGATCGGCCGGCACTTTTCCTGGCCGACGTAGTGGGCCCAGCCGCCGCCGTTGCGGCCCTCGCAGCCGGTGAGCATGAGCATTGCCAGGATGGCCCGGTAGGTGACGTCGCCGTGATACCACTGGCAGATGCCCGCGCCGAGGATGATCATGGAGCGGCCCTTGGATTTCTCGGCGTTGGCGGCGAAATCCCGGGCGGTGCGGATCACGGCGTCGGGCTTGACGTTGGTGACCTCCTGCTGCCAGGCGGGAGTGTAGGGGGTTTCGGCGTCGTCGTATCCGGTGGCCCATTCCCCGGGCAGACCGTCCCGGCGCACACCGTACTGGGCGAGCATCAGGTCAAACACGGTGGTGACCGTCCTGCCGGCCACGGTCATGACGGGTACGCCGCGGCGCAGGACGGAGCCGATGCCGCTCGGATCGGTGAAGGCAGGCAGGTCCACCCGGCTGGCTTCACCCTGCCAGGCCGGCGCATCGGCAATCGACAGCGCCGGAACCACACCCTGCAGGTCGAGGTTCCATTTGCCGGCGTCGGCGTCGTTGTAGCGGAAACCCACTGAACCGTTGGGCACCACCGGAGTGCCGGCGTCCCGGTCCAGCAGCACCGTCTTGAAGGCGGCGTCCGCGGCACCGGATTCGGCCGGACCGAGGTCCGCAGCGGTGAGGAACTTGCCCGGCACCACGGAACCGTCGGTGCGGGTGTTGATGCTGACGAGGAAGGGAAGGTCGGTGAACTGGCGGACATAGTCCTCGAAGAACGGTACCCGCCGGTCCACGAAGTTTTCCTTGAGGATGACGTGGCCCATGGCCATGGCGAGCGCGCCGTCGGAACCGGCCTGGGCGGGCAGCCACTCATCGGCGAACTTGGTGTTGTCCGCATAGTCGGGGCTGACCGAGACCACTTTCGTGCCGCGGTAGCGTCCCTCCACCATCCAGTGGGCGTCGGGAGTGCGGGTCACCGGGATGTTGGAACCCCACATCATGAGGTAGGTGGCATCCCACCAGTCCCCGGACTCGGGCACATCCGTCTGGTCACCGAAAACCTGCGGACTGGCCACCGGCAGGTCTGCGTACCAGTCGTAAAAACTGTTCATCACCCCGCCGATGAGATTGATGAAGCGGGCACCGGCGGCATGGGACACCATGGACATGGCCGGAATGGGCGAAAAGCCGGTGCAGCGGTCCGGACCGTAGTTCTTGATCGTGGAAACGTGGGCCGCGGCGGTCATCTCCAGGGCCTCGGCCCAGGTGGACCGGGCGAGCCCGCCCTTGCCGCGGGCCTGCTGGTAGGTGCGCCGGCGGTCCGGGTCATTGACGATTCGTTCCCAGGCCAGCACCGGGTCTCCGGTGTCCTTCTTCGCCGCCCGGTACATTTCCAGCAGCACGCCGCGGATGTACGGATAGCGCACCCGGGTGGGCGAATACGTGTACCAGGAGAAGGCGGCGCCGCGCGGACATCCCCGGGGCTCATACTCCGGACGGTCCGGACCCACCGTGGGATAGTCGGTTTCCTGCGCTTCCCAGGTGATGATCCCGTCTTTGACGTAGACCTTCCAGGAGCAGGACCCGGTGCAGTTGACTCCGTGGGTGGAGCGCACCACCTTGTCGTGGCTCCATCGGTTCCGATAGAAGGAATCGCCCTTGCGGCCGCCCTCCCGGAACACGGCACGGCCGTCATCGGTCTCATCCCAGCGGGTGAAAAACCTGCCGAGCTTGAGCATTGCTTCTGTTGCCGGGCCATCAATCCCCGGTGCGGAGCCAGCCATGAAAACCACGCTAGGCCCGGAGCCGGTGGGCGGGACAGCCCATCGGCAGGAAATTCATGCCGCAGAACGCAGACAGGTCCGGCGGGAGGACCTTCGGCGGTTCCTCCACGGGGTCGCGCGCAGTGGGTTTGGGATGGAGCGATAAACTCGGAACTGTGAGCACAGATCTTCCTGAACAGGTGTCCGATATTTTCGACCCGCAGCAGTGGCGTCTTGTCTCCGGGTTTGAGGACCTGCAGGACATGACCTACCACCGCCATGTGGAGCGCTCTGCCGACGGCGGGATCGTGCGTGACCTGCCTACCGTGCGCATCGCGTTCAACCGTCCGGAGGTCCGCAACGCGTTCCGCCCGGGCACCGTGGATGAGCTCTACCGGGCCATGGACCACGCCCGGATGACCCCCGACGTTGCCACCGTGCTGCTTACGGGCAACGGCCCCTCCCCCAAGGACGGCGGCCACTCCTTCTGCTCCGGCGGTGACCAGCGGATCCGCGGCCGCGACGGCTACCGGTACGCCGAGGGCGAGACCCGGGAAACCATCGATCCCGCACGCGCCGGACGGCTCCACATCCTGGAAGTCCAGCGCCTGATCCGCACCATGCCCAAGGTGGTCATAGCCGTCGTCAACGGTTGGGCGGCCGGCGGCGGGCACAGCCTGCACGTGGTTTCGGACCTGACCATCGCCTCCCGGCAGCACGGCAAATTCAAGCAGACCGACGCCACGGTGGGCAGTTTCGACGCCGGCTACGGGTCGGCCCTGCTGGCCCGGCAGATCGGCCAGAAGAAGGCCCGTGAGATCTTCTTCCTCGCCCGGGAGTACTCTGCCGAGGACATGGTGGCCATGGGCGCCGTGAACGAGGCCGTGGACCACGAGAACCTGGAGAAGGTTGCGCTGGAATACGCCGCGGACATTGCCCGGCAGTCCCCGCAGGCCATCCGGATGCTGAAGTTTGCCTTCAACCTGCCCGACGACGGCCTGGCCGGCCAGCAGGTCTTCGCCGGCGAAGCGACCCGGCTGGCCTACATGACGGACGAAGCCGTGGAGGGCAAGGAAGCCTTCCTCGAAAAACGGGACCCCGACTGGTCCTCCTTCCCCTACTACTTCTAGGCTTGCGATGGAACTGCTGACCGTCCACACACCCGCCGGCTTTAATGCCCAGGAGCTACTGGCTCCGCTGGCAGATGCCCTCGCCGGCGAAGGTCCAGCTGTTGCTCCCTATGCGGACCCGCACCAGACTTTCTCCGGGGAACTCCCCAACGATGACATCGCCCTGGTCATCAGCACCTCGGGGTCCACCGGAACCCCCAAGCAGACCATGCTCAGCACGGATGCCCTGGCCGCTTCCTCCATGGCCACGGCCATGGCGCTGCATGCGGACGGGCAGTGGCTGATGGCTCTGCCCGCGCACTACATCGCAGGCGTGCAGGTCTTGATCCGCTCGCTGTACGCCGGGACCCAGCCGGTGTTCATGGACACGTCCGGGTCCTTTAGCGCGGCCCGCTTTACGCAGGCGGCCGAAGAGATGACGGACCGCAACCGGTTCACATCCCTGGTGCCCACCCAGCTGCACCGGCTGCTGACCAACCCGGAGCCGGAAACGGTGCGCGTGCTGCGCCGCTTCAATGCCATCCTCCTGGGCGGGGCTCCTGCCGGAACCGGGCTCCTCGCCGACGCAGCCGCACTCGGCCTGAACGTCGTCACCACCTACGGCATGAGCGAAACCTGCGGCGGCTGCGTGTACGACGGCGTGCCGCTGCCCGGTGTCGACGTTGAGGTGGAATCCGGCGCCCTCTGGATCGCCGGGGACATCCTGGCGGACGGCTATCTGGGCCGGCCCGAACTCACCGCGGAACGCTTCCGGTTCAATTCCGGCAAACGCTGGTACCGGACCGATGACACCGGCAACGTGGAGAACGGCCGGGTCACGGTGTCCGGGCGGCTGGATGACGTCATTGTCAGCGGCGGCGTCAAGATCTCCGCCGCGTCTGTCGGCGCGGCCATCGAGCAGTTGGCCGAAGTCTCCGATGCCGTGGTCCTGGGCCTGGACAGCCCGGAATGGGGCAGCATAGTCGCTGCCGCCGTCGTCGGCTCCGTTGATCCTGAAAAGGTTCGCGACGTCGTCCGCACAGCGCTGGGAAAGGCCGCGGTGCCCAAGGTGGTGCTCCTGCTGGAGGCCCTGCCGCTGCTGGCCAACGGCAAAACCGACCGGATGGGGATCCGCCAGCTGCTGGCAGCCGCCGGGCACACGCACCCCTGATGTCTGCGCCGGGCCGTCGGCCCGACGGATTTCGCGCAGCGAAGCTGCGGCAGAATAGATCCCAGAGAACCTTCACTAGAACAAGAGGATGTTGATTGTGGCTACAGCCGCGCAGTGGTTAGAAGGAGCCCGCCCCCGCACTCTGCCGATGGCGGTGGCTCCGGTCATTATCGGCACCGCCGCGGCCTATGATCTGGGTTCGTTCAAACCCCTGAATGCCGTGCTCGCCGCGCTGGTGGCCATCCTGCTGCAGGTAGGCGTGAATTACGCCAATGACTACTCGGACGGTATCCGCGGCACCGACGACAACCGGGTTGGCCCGCTGCGGCTGACCGGCTCCGGCGCGGCACGGGCCAAGCAGGTCAAGTACGCGGCCTTCGCCTGTTTTGGTGCGGCCATGCTGGCTGGCCTGGTGCTGGTTATCCTGTCTTCCGCCTGGTTCCTGATCCTGGTGGGGGTGGGCTGCGTCGCAGCGGCATGGGGTTACACGGGCGGACGCAACCCCTACGGCTACATGGGCCTGGGCGACGTCTTCGTGTTTGTGTTCTTTGGCCTGGTGGCGACGCTGGGTACCACGTACACGCAGGCGGGACAGATCAGCCTGCCGGCGGTGCTTGGTGCCGTCGGCACCGGACTGATCGCCATGGCGCTGCTGATGGCCAACAACGTTCGGGACATCCCCACGGACCGCGAGGCCGGAAAGCGGACCCTGGCCGTGCGGCTGGGCGACGAAGCGGCCCGCATCAGCTACGTCATGATGCTCGCGGTGGCCATTTTGCTGCCGCTGTTCCTGGCCTCCGACTACCCCTGGGTGCTGCTGGTCCTGCTGCTGATCCCGGCCTGCCTGATGCCCAGCTGGCTGATGCTCAAGGGCAAGAAGCGCCGGAGCCTGATCCCGGTCCTGAAACAGACGGGGCTGATCAACCTCGGGTTCGCCCTGCTGTACAGCCTCGGCCTGGTCCTCACCCGGATGCTGGCGTAGGTGTAATGCCCGGGTAGGTTCGGCGCTTACTTATCCTCGCGGGGACGGCGGTCGGAGTTGATCTGCACGTCCGGGTGCGCATCCAGCAGGCTGTCCTCAGCGCCGGCGTCGTCACGTTCAACGCGGTTTGTGGTCCGCGGATTGTTGCCGTGGAAGCGCTGCTGCACAGTGCGTGCCGCCTCGTCGCGCATGTCGCGGAAGAACAGGTACGTCACGCACCACGCAAGTATCGCGCCGACAATCGCGGAGAGCACCAGCCCCAACCCAAGCCAAACGCATGCTGCAAAGAAGACGGCCACCAAACCAAGGCGGAGAGCGGTAAATTTCCAGAAAGCCACACCGCCATTCTAGTGGCTGTTCCTGTGTGCAGCTTCTTCACGGCCACGAGGGCGCCCGCCGACCCGCCCGGTATGGAACTCACAGCTGAAGGTCAGCTGCGCTCCCCTACAATTGAGTCATGCCTCGCCTCGTGCTTTTCGGTGTCATCATTGTCGCCGCCGTCATTATTTACGCCATCGTCGACTGCGTCATGTCGCGTGCACAGGAGGTGCGCAGCATCTCAAAGGCGGCATGGATCTTCACGATCGTGCTGCTGCCGGTGCTCGGCGCGCTCCTGTGGTTCCTGTTTGGCCGCCCAATGAGCGGCCCGGAGCCGAAGAACCGGAAGCCGCGCCATCCCACCGCTCCCGACGACGACCCGGAGTTCCTGCGTAACCTGGCCATCCGCCGTCGGCAGCAGGAGAAGGAAGCCGAGCTCAAGCGCCGTGAGGCTGAACTCCGCGAGCGTGAGAAGCAGGCCGGAAATAAGAAGAACGACGACGAAAAGCCCACCACGTAGCTGCAGCGTCCAGCCGCCAAACCCGCTCCGGTCATCCCCGGGGCGGGTTTTTTGTTGACCGCGGCGCGCCTGGTCTGCCGCCATGGCCATTCCGGCACCCCGAGGGCAGAGACTATGCCGTTCACCACCGTCCAGTGTCCCGACGACGCAGGAATCCGCGCCCTGAGAGCGGCAGGAACGGGACACTCGACGGGCAACAAAAAACCCGCCACCCGGCGAACCGGAGGGCGGGTTTTTAGCGGCCGAAGCCGGTCAGTGCGTTAGACGCCGGTCATTGCATTAGACGCCGGAGTAGCTGTGCAGGCCGGCGAAGAAGACGTTGACGATCGTGAAGTTGAAGACCACGCACAGGTAGCCGACGATCGAGAGCCAGGCGGCACGGGTGCCGGTCCAGCCGCGGGTGGCACGGGCATGCAGGTAGCCGGCATACACGACCCAGATCACGAAGGTCCAGACTTCCTTGGTGTCCCAGCCCCAGTACCGACCCCAGGCCTGCTCGGCCCAGACGGACCCTGCCATGAGGGTGAAGGTCCACAGCACGAAGGCCACGGCGTTGATGCGGTAAGCGAAGTTCTCCAGGGCCTGGGCGGAGGGGACAATCCGCAGGAACGTGAGCTTGGAGGTGCCGCCGGCGCGAATCTTGGACTCGCGGTCCGCCTGCAGCAGCTGCAGGACGGACATGGCGAAGGTCAGTGTGAAGAGCGCGGAAGCAATGACGGCGACCGACACGTGAATGATGAGCCAGTAGCTTTGCAGCGCCGGAATCAGGTGGGCTACCGGCGTCGGGAAGCCAATGGTCGCAACCATCATCATGGTCAGGATCAGAGCCAACACAAAGGTGCCAAGGAAGCGGAGGTCCCGCTTGAGCAGCACCAGCAGGAACACGATGGCCACTACGAGGGCGCCGGTGGTGCAGAACTCGTACATGTTGCCCCAGGGCACCCGGTGGGCGGCGAGCCCTCGGGTAACCACGGCAGCGGTGTGGATCAAGGCGCCAAGGATGGTCAGTGCAACGCCGACGCGCGCGGTGTTCCGTCTCGCTCCGACGTAGCCCATGGAGGCGTCGGCTGTCTGGGCCACGGCACCGCCGTCGGCAGCTGTGCCGTCGGTATCCCAGCCGCGTACGTTGCCGTCCGCCAGATATGTGTCCGATCCGGCGCGGCCCGAGCGGGCGGATGCACCGGCATGGGCCGGTACCGGCGCCCCGGCCTTCTGCTCGGAGAGCTTGGATTCCACGGCCTGGATGGTTTTGCTGCTCTTGGCGAGGTCCCAGGTGAAGGCAAGGAACGCCACCGTATAGGCGAACGCCGCCAACAGCATGAACAGCTCGCTGTACTCAGCGAGGGCGTAGTCAATGGAGGGCATTACGAGTCCTTACCTGTTTCCTTCTTCTGCGCGGCACTGCTGTCCGCTGATGCTCCGGGCTCTGTGTCCCGGTCTGTCGTGTGCTGTCCGGAGCCCGGAGCAGATGCTTCCCCCGCGCCATTGTCCTCCACTGAGCCGGTGCCCGCCAACCACTGCTTCTGCAGCAGATCGCGGACGGCGGCAGCCTCAGTGGACAGGCGCTGGTCCTCGCCTCGGGCCAGGAGCCCGTATTCGACCATGATCCGCCCGTCGGCATGGGTGCCGGTGCGGACCCAAACGCGGCGCCGGGCAAGGAACAGTGAAGCGGCCAGGCCCGTGAGGGAGAGGGTGGCGAAGACCAGAACCCAGATTTTCGCCGGATCGTAGTGGATGTCCAGGGCAGCGTAGCGCTTGATGCTGTCAAAGCTGATGGAGCCCTTGCCCTCGGGCAGCTCATAGGTTTCCCCAACACCCAGGACAATGCCGCCGGCATCCAGGTTGCGGCTGTTGATTTCCGTGAGGTCCTCGGTGTCCAGGACATACACGTTGCTGGGCACGCCGTCATCCAGGCCAAGGTCGCCGTAGTACGCATTGAGGTTGAGCTGCGGATTGATCGGATCGGGGTCTCCGGAGTAGGACACGCCCTGTTCATCAAGCATGGCGGTGGGCAGGAAGAAGCCCACGAAACCGAGCTGGTCCGGCTTGGCATCCGGAGCCTTGATCACCATCAGGGACGTGTACATGCCGTCGCTGGGGACGGAGACCACGGGCCCCTGCAGTGCGATGTTGCCATCGCCGTCGCGCACGGTGACGACGGGAGCATAGCCGTTGCCGACCAGGTAGACACGGCTGCCGCCGATGGTCAGCGGAGCGTTGACCTTGAGCGTTTCAGTATGCTCCGCAGCATCCGGGCTGTCCTTGACCGTCATTTCGGCGGTGAAGTCCAGGGGCTGGCCGTAGTGGGTGGGCGACTCGCGGTCGAACCGGACGTTGAACTCGTCCAGCGTCAGCGAATAGGGCGCCAGCTGTTCCTCGGTGAAGCTGGTGCCCGGGGTGAACGAGTCATAGCCCACCAGGGTGTTGACGAAGGACTCCCCCTCCACCACCACCTTCTGGCCGCTGTAGCCAAAGAGCCCGCCGATGGCAATGCAGATCAGCACGCCGATCAGGGCAGTGTGGAACACCAGGTTTCCAATTTCCTTCGCGAAGCCGCGTTCCGCTCCGACGGAGGGACGGTCGGTATCCAGGTCCCGGACATCCACCCGGTAGCCGCGCTTGCGCAGCAGCTGTGCGGCCTCCTTGACGGCGGCGGCAGCGGTGAGGCCCGACGACGCCGGCACAGCCAAGGTGCCGTACTCCGGCAGCCGGGACAGCCGCTTGGGGGTGCGCGGCGGCTTGGAGCGCATGGCGCGGTAGTGTGCCTTGGCGCGCGGAATGACGCAGCCAATCAGGGAGATGAACAGCAGCAGGTAAATCGCCGAGAACCAGACGGACGAGTACACGTCGAAGAGCTGCAGCCGGTCCAGCCAGGGGCCGGTGTCCGGGTTGTCCTTCAGGTACTGCGTGACGACGGCGGGGTTGGCCGGCCGCTGCGGAAACAGCGATCCGGGCACCGCGGCGACGGCCAGCAGCAGCAGCAGGAACAGTGCGGTGCGCATGCTGGTGAGCTGGGTCCAGGCCCAGCGAACCATGCCCAGCGGCCCGAGGGACGGCAGCTGGACGTCTCCGGCGGAGCCTTTGCCGCCGGGGCCTTTCCGCCCGCCCTTGCCGCCGCCGGGCACGCCGGAGGCACTTGCGCCGTTGTTCTCGGCTTCGGTCAAAACTTCCGGTTCGCGCTTCAACTGGCTCTCATGGTTCTTTGAAGGGGGCTTGTGCCGGGCAGGGGCTCCGGCAGTCCTTGGTCTTTTGTCAACGGCATTGTCATCAGATCGGCAGGGTCACACTATCCAACCAACCTTGGAGATTGTTGATCCAAATGTTCCAGACTCCTGTGATCATCAGGACACCGAGTGCGATCAGCATTCCGCCGCCGAAACGCTGCAGTGCAAGCCGGTGGCGGCGGAAGACACCAAGGGCGCCCATGCCGCGCCGGAATCCGAGAGCGATCAGCAGGAACGGAAGGCCAAGTCCGAGGCAATAGATGAAAGTCAGGAACGCGCCCTTGGCGGCGGTGGCATCATCTCCGGAGAAGGACAGCAGCTGCACGGCCGAGAGTGTGGGGCCAAGGCAGGGGGCCCACCCCAGTCCGAACGTGATGCCCAGCAGCGGCGCGCCCCACAGCCCGGCCGGCGGGCGGGCGGTGATCTTCCGGTCCCGCTGGAACCAGCTCAGGCCACCCATGAAGACAATGCCCAGGACGATGATGGCTGCGCCGAGGACCTGCGGAATCCAGGCCTGGTCCGCACCGCGCAGCCAGCCGCCCAGTTGGCCCACCCCGGCACCGATGATGACAAAGACGGCGGAAAAACCGAGCACGAACAGGCCGATCCCTACCAGCATCCGTCCGCGGCGCTGCTTCTGGAGGTCAACACCGGTCAGGCCGGTGACGTAGCCCAGGTAGCCGGGAACCAGCGGCAGAACGCACGGAGACAGGAACGACACCAGCCCGGCCAGGGCTGCCACGGGAATGGCCAGCAGCATGGATCCGTTCAGGATGGTTTCGGCGAAAACATTGGCGGTAGGCACACCCGCGGCGAGGGCTGAGGGAAGCATGCCGGCTAAGCTGCCAGCGCGTCGGAGATCAAGGCCTTCAAGGTGCCCTTGTCCGCCAGGCCCAGGATGCGCGCAGCCACGCGGCCTTCGCGGTCCAGGACCAGCGTGGTGGGAACGGCCGACGGCGGCACGAACTGGGTCATGGCCAGCAGGATTCCGCCGTCCTTGTCCTGGAAGCTGGGATAGGGAATGCTGAACGACCGTTCAAAGGCTTCCGCAGTATTGCGTTCATCCCTGATGTTCACTCCGAAGAAGCGTGCCCCCTCGGGTTCGAACGTGTCGTGAAGTTCCACCAGATCCGGAGCTTCCTTACGGCAGGGCGCACAGGCGGCGTACCAGAAGTTCAGCACCACCACGCTGCCGGCAAACTCCGACGACGAGACGGTGGTGCCGTCAAACAGGGTGCCTTCCAGCTGTACGGGCTCGCCGCGCTGGTCTGACGCATATTCGGTGACTGAGCCGTCACCGGCGATGTAGTTCTTGTTGTCCCCCGCTTTGGCCTGCGCTGCCAGCGGATCCTCCACCGCGCAGCCCGATGCTGCCGCCACTGCGGGCACGCCGAGGGCCAGGCCGGCGCCCAGCTTCAGGAAGGAGCGGCGGCGCATGGCATCCGGCTGGGGAGTGCTCTGAGGATTCTTCAACTATTTCCAGCTTTCATCGCGGCAGGGGGGCCACTTCTACAACGCGTAGTAATTCTATTATGCTCCCGGGATGTTCGCTGCACCGGGGAGAAGGTCGGCGGAGGGCTCTGCGTACCGGACACCAATGAGGGTGTCGCCGTCGAAATCCAGGGAGGTTACCGAGGTAAGGGTGCACTGGCGGTTGCGCGGATCATGCCAGAGTTTGCGGCCCTCGGCGGACAGCCGGGTGACCCAGATGGGCAGCTGGTGGCTGACCAGCACGGCTTCGGCGCGGTCCCCGCCGAGCTCGGTGGCGCGCAGCCGTGCATCCGTCACCGCAGCCATGACCCGCTCGGCCTGGGCGGCATACGGTTCACCCCAGGACGGCTTGAAGGGGTTGTACATCAGCGGCCAGTATTTTGGGTTGCGCAGCCGGCTGGTGACGCCGGAGAGCCCTTCGAACTTGTTGGTTGCTTCCAGGATGCGCTCGTCGGTGGTGATATCCAGCCCCAGGGAAGCGGCGATCGGTGCGGCGGTCTCCTGCGCCCGGGTCAGCGGTGAGGCCACCAGATGAACCAGCTTGGCGCCGTCGTTCTTCTGCGCCTCAAAGTATCCGGCGACACGGCGGGCCATCTGCTGGCCCAGCTCCGACAGGTGAAACTCCGGAAGGCGTCCATAAAGGACTCCGTCGGGGTTGAAGACTTCTCCATGGCGGACGAGGTGGATCGAGGCACGCGACATGTTCCTAAGTTTCGCAGAGAGAGTGCGCAGGACTAAATTCGTCACAATGCTTGAAGCTTGAACTAAACCGTGCGATAGTTGATGCAAATGCATGGACATGCAGCGGGGCACCGCCCCGATACCTACCAGCAGCAGGAGCACATCATGATCCCCAGCGGACTCACCACCGGTACCTGGACCCTCGACGGCTCGCACAGCGAGATCGGTTTCACTGTCCGCCACGCGGGCATCAGCAAGGTGCGCGGCAACTTTGACGACGTCACCGCCGTGATGGAAATCGGGCCCTCACTTGAGGATTCCGCCATCAACGCCGTCATCCAGTCAGCTTCCTTCAACTCGAATGACGCCAACCGCGACGGCCATGTCAAGGGCGCCGACTTCTTCGACGTCGAGCAGTTCCCCGAACTGACCTTCACCGTCACCGGCATCGAGGGCTCCGGTGAAACCTACCGGGTGTCCGGCGACCTCACAATCAAGGGCATTACCCGTCCGGTGGTCCTGGACACCGAGTTCAACGGCGTAGCCGTGGATCCCTTCGGCGCCACCCGCGCCGGCTTCTCCGGTTCCACCGTCATCAGCCGCAAGGACTTCGGCCTGACCTGGAATGCCGCTCTGGAAACCGGCGGCGTCCTTGTCGGTGACAAGGTGACCATCAGCGTTGACGCAGCCTTCGTGGCCGCAGCCTAACCAGGACATTGATCCCGCTCCGGCGGGCCGCAGCGGACACCCTGGCCTTCGGGCCGGGGTGTCCGTCGTTTATGCCCCGGGATAGGCTGGAAGGGAACCGATTACTGCTTTCCTGCCGGTCGGTCCTTTGCAGGGAGCAGTACCCGCACCAACGAGCAAGCAGGCGGCGATGAGTACCCCACCGAATAATCCGGATCCGCACGATCCGTTCGTTCCACCAAATCCCGGTCCGGCGGATGACCAGCCCAAATACGGACAGCGGCTGCCCCAGCAGCCCCAGTACGGGCAGGACCAGCCGTACCCTGCCTATGGCCAGCCGGGATCCGCCAATCAGCCCGGGCAGCATTCCTCCCCATATGGCCAGCCCTATGGACAGCAGCCGTACGGACAGCCCTACGGCCAGCCGCAAAGCCCTTACGGCTACCAGGCACCGCAGCCCTCCGGATATGCGTATCCGGGATCAGGCGGGCCGGTTCCGGGTGCCAAAGGGCCTGCGCCCCGCGAGGTTATGACCGGCTTCTGGCTCATCATCGCGGCCGGCATCGTGACCTTCCTGTCCACGATTATCACGGTGCTCTCCACCGCCGACGATCCCCTGGCCACGCTTCCTCCCGAAGACCGCCGGGTCATGGAGGACGCAGGTGTCACCGCGGAGCTGATGCGAAGTTCGTTCGTGACGGTCGGTGTGGTGATGGCGGCGATCGCCCTGCTGATCTACGTCCTGCTTGCCGTCCTGATCCGCAAGGGCAAGAACTGGGCAAGGATTGTTGCCACGGTGTTCGCGGCGATATCCGCCGTCGGGCTCCTGCTTTCACTGGTGACCGGAATCGCCTTCTCCTCGCCGCTGAACCTGCTGAACATGCTGGGCTCATTGGCCGGAATCGCCGGCATTTTCATGCTGTACCGCCCTGCGTCGCAGCCATATTTCCGCAGTCAGCCGCGTTTCGGGCCCTACTGACGGACCTCCAAGGCAGCCGCTGCCGAGGCGGCACGCACCAAAAAAGCCGGACCGTTTCCACGGACCGGCTTTTTTGGTGCCCGGGCCTCCCGGAGAGGGCCTGCAGTGGTCACAACAGCAGGGAAGCCGCGTAGCGTTTGATCTCCCGCTGGGATGGGCAGCCCATCCAGGCGCGGAGAGCGTATCCCTTTGGACGAAGGCGGCACCCGCGATGAGTTCCCTTCCTGCTTCCCCCAATCCACAAAAAACCCGTGTTTCCACCCTGGGCACCAAGGTGCGAGCATTGGTCACTGCACGCATCCGAACGGCGCGATCCGGCCCCGGGGAACCCGGCAGCGAGCCGGAGTCCGCTGCCCGGCCCACGAAAGAATATCCGGCGCCGCCGGCACCCAGGCACAGAGAGCTGGCCGGTGTGGTGGTTCCTGATATGCCCTCTGCGGTCCCCGCTCCTGCTTTGCCTGCCCGTATTCCCTATAGCGAATGGAAGGGGCCGCGGCCGCGTGCCGTCCGGGTGGCCTTTGCCCTGATCATGCTGGCTGGCTGCATCAGCCTCATCAGCGGTGTGCAGGCGAGCCGGGCACCCGTCACCGAGCTGCCGCCTCTCGTAGTCCAACTGGGAGAGCTGGGTGTTGACACCGGCGAATACGCAGCGGTTCTGCAATTCGTCACCTTGGCTGCCACGCTTGTGGTCTTCGGCCTCTATCTGCTGTTCGCCTCCATGATTCGGGAAGGACGGAACTGGGCTCGCATCGGAGCCTCGGTCCTGGTTGCCTCGGCACTGGTCTGGGCCGTCCTCAACGCCGTGGTTCCCCAGACGGTTGCACTGCTGGTGGCCGCCCTGGGCCTGGCGCTGCTGTACCGGCGGGACTGCGCCAGGTACTTCCGGCCCAGGCGGAGCCAGTATCTCGGCGAGCCCTGACCCGGAACCGCGACGGCGGCTCCGTTACTAGGTGGCCAGCCGGGCCCGCGCCTGCGCCGCTATATCCGAGGCTTGGGCCCGCTGGGCGTGGTAGGCCAGGATCTGAAGTTCGGTGGCCATGTCCACCTTGCGCAGCTGAACGTGATCCGGAACCTGGAGCACCACGGGCGCGAAGCTCAGGATGCTGGTAATGCCGCTTGCGATAACGCTGTCACACAGTTCCTGGGCCACCTCGGCGGGAACAGCCAGCACCGCCATGTTGGCCCGCGTACGGTGAACCACGGCTCCCAAATCCCTGACGGGGCTCACCCGCAGCCAGCCAACTTCCTGCCCTATGACCATTTGGTCGGCGTCTAACAGGGCCACCACTTCGAAGCCGCGCGATCCGAACCCCGGATACCCTGCCAGCGCCTTGCCGAGGTTTCCGGCGCCTATGATGGCAACCCGCCAATTGCGCGTCAGCCCCAGCGCAGCTGAGATCTGGTCGCTCAGGTAGGAGACCTCATATCCCACGCCGCGGGTTCCGTAGGAGCCCAAGTAGGACAGGTCTTTGCGCAGTTTTGGAGAGTTGACTCCCGCCGCTGCCGCCAGTTCATCGGAGGAGACGCGCTCCACGCCCTCCGCCAGCAGCGCGCCCAGCGCCCGCAGGTAAATGGTGAGCCGGGCCAGGGAGGCAGGCGGAATGTGCCGGTGGACAACTGCTCCTGCCGGTGCGGGTTCCTCAGAATTGCTCACAAAGTCTCTATCCGTCGGTGGATTTCCACTCTATGCCCGGCGGGAGTCCGGACGAAGCCCGGGCCACCCGTCTTCCAGGAGACGGCGGATCCTCGCCTCGTCCAGCTGCCAGAAGTCCCGCTGCACGCCGTCGATCATCAGCACGGGAATCTCTTCGCCGAACCGGGACGTCAGATCCGCATCGCCTTCAATGGACTGTTCGCGCCACTCAATGGACAAATCCCTGCTGATTCGTTCCAGCACCTTGCGCGCATCGGCACACAAATGGCACCCCGGGCGGGTAAGCAGCAGCAGGTCCGGAGCAGCCGGTGAAGAAGTCATACATCTAAATTAGCCGCTCGATCCATTTCTCATGCCGCTTTTAGTCACGGGCCGTTCGGACCAACTTTTTGCGTAGACTCGGGGTATGCCCAGAACCACCGCAGTACGAGCCGTCGAGCCCATGGCACCGGCGGTCAAACCTGGCGAGGCTGCGTTCTTCGACGTCGACAACACTCTGATGCGCGGAGCAAGCCTTTTCCATGTGGGGCGCAAGATGTACCAGCGCAGGGTGTTCACGCTTCGCGAAGCGTTCGGCTTTGCCCGCAAACAGCTCCGGTTTATGCTGCAGGGCGAGAACCTCAAGGATGTTCACTCAGTGCGCGACGCCGCCCTGACGCTGGCCACCGGACTGGCAGCCTCGGACATCCGCATTCTGGGCGAAGAAGTCTATGACGAGATGATCGAATCCAAGATTTGGCCGGGAACACGTGCTCTCACCGAGCAGCATATGAAATCCGGCCGGCCGGTCTGGCTCGTCACCGGGACCCCCGTGGAGGTGGCCTCCGTGATTGCTGACCGGCTGCACCTGACCGGGGCCCTGGGAACGGTCAGTGAAATCGACGGCGGCCTCTACACCGGACGCCTGGTGGGCGAGTTCCTCCACGGCCCCGCCAAAGCCGAAGGCGTGCGGGTGCTCGCGGAAAAGGAAAACCTCGATCTGCAGCATTGCTGGGCGTACAGCGATTCCTATAACGACGTCCCCCTGCTGAGCATCGTGGGCCACCCCGTGGCCATCAACCCCGATGCCCGGCTGCGCCGCCATGCCCGGGACCGCAACTGGCCCATCTATGACTTCCGGTCCGGCCGGCGCGCCGCAACCCTGGGGCTAAAAGGTGCCACGGTGGCCGGAGGCGCTTACGGCCTGTGGCGCGGTTTTTCCTGGGTCCGCTCCCGCTAGTCTTCCGGCCGCATCCGGGGCTTTTGGTTAAATGACAAACCCGCCGGCCCAAGGGGCGGCGGGTTTGTCCAGGAAAGATCCTGGTTACTTCTTGTTACGACGCTGGTGGCGGGTCTTGCGAAGCAGCTTACGATGCTTCTTCTTTGCCATACGCTTGCGGCGCTTCTTAATTACTGAACCCACAGAGTCCTCACAAACTTGAAATAGTCAGACGCCGGCTCCAACGCTTCGGCACCGTTGGCACCCGCGCGTCGACACCGGCAGTTAATTGCCACGGTGTAAAACGTTCTTTAACAGGGTACCGCCTCGCCGCGGTATCCAGTGACAGCGCTACGCGGTGTCTGTTCGGCGGTCCGCGACGGCGTTTTTAAGCACCTGCTGCACCGCGGATTCAGGCACCCGGTAGGAGCGCCCGAAACGGACGGCCGGCAGCTCGCCGGAGTGCACCAGCCGGTACACGGTCATCTTGGACACACGCATGACATCCGCGACTTCCGACACGGTCAGAAACCGAACGTCCGAGAAATTGCCCTCGTCTGCCATATGCCTTTTGTTCCTTTGCTGATGTGCAGCCACCAAGCTGCACGGCAGGTGAGTCCTCAGACGCGGATGCCTGCCAAGGGAATGCTGTCCGGTCTTCCACTCTAGTGTCTCACGTCACCCCAGTGAAGTTGGCGGGCCATCTTAGGCCTCCAATCCATCCTTTCGGCCGGAGAGCCTCCGGGCTCAGATCACGCCCTGGGCGAGCATGGCATCGGCCACCCGGACAAAACCGTTGATGTTCGCCCCCACCACATAGTTTCCGGGTGAGCCGTACTTTTCCGCCGTCTGCGCACAGTTGTCGTGAATGTTGACCATGATCTCGGTCAGCCGGCGTTCGGTGTGCTCGAAGGACCATGAATCGCGGCTGGCGTTCTGCTGCATTTCCAGCGCCGAGGTGGCTACGCCGCCGGCGTTGGCAGCCTTGCCGGGACCAAACAGCACGCCGGCTTCCTGGAAGATTTCAATGGCCTCGGGCGTGCAGGGCATGTTGGCGCCCTCTGCGACTGCCAGGACTCCGGATTTCACCAGCGTCCGGGCGTCACCGGCGTTCAACTCGTTCTGCGTGGCACAGGGCAGGGCCACTGTGGCGCCGGCGTCCCAGATGGAGCCGCCGGGAACATAGGTTGCTGAGCTGCCCCGGCGCTTGGCATAGTCGGTCATCCGGCCGCGCTCCACCTCTTTCACTTCGCGCAGCAGGGGTACATCAATGCCCGATTCATCCACTACGTAACCCTGGGAATCGGAACATGCAATGACGTTTGCACCGAGTGACTGTGCTTTTGCGATGGCGTTGATGGCCACGTTTCCGGAGCCGGAGACAATGACGCGCTGCCCGTCCAGGCTCAGGCTGCGGGTCTTGAGCATTTCCTCGACGAACAGCACCACGCCGAAGCCGGTGGCCTCGGGCCGTACCAGCGAACCGCCCCAGCTGGTGCCTTTGCCGGTCAGCACGCCGGACTCGTATCGGTTCGTGATCCGCTTGTACTGGCCAAACAGGTAACCGATTTCGCGTCCACCCACACCGATGTCCCCCGCAGGGACGTCCGTGTACTCGCCAATGTGGCGGTAAAGCTCGGTCATGAAGGACTGGCAGAAGCGCATGACTTCGGCGTCCGTTTTGCCGCGCGGGTCAAAATCGGATCCGCCTTTGCCGCCGCCGATGGGCATCCCGGTCAGGGCATTCTTGAAAATCTGCTCGAAGCCGAGGAACTTCACGATGCCCAGGTAGACCGAGGGATGGAACCGCAGGCCCCCCTTGAACGGGCCGAGCGCCGAGTTGAACTCCACTCGGAAACCGCGGTTGATTTGCACCTGGCCTTTGTCATCGACCCAGGGAACACGGAAAATGATCTGGCGTTCCGGTTCACAGATGCGTTCCAGAATGGCGGCGTCGCGGAACTCAGGGTGCTTCCGGAGCACCGGCTCCAAACTGTCGAAAACTTCGACTACCGCCTGATGGAATTCAGTTTCGCCCGGATTGCGGCGAAAGACTTCATCCCGGACGCTGATGAGTGTTGGGTCCATGGTGTGATGCTCCTTAGCGTATTTCCTCTTCTACGCTAGCGTTTGCGCGCCGTGCCTGCGATGTGTGACGGCGAAAGAAGGGCTAGGAGCGGCGACGCCGGAACTTCGGGAACTGCCCCAGCAGGTCTGCGGCGCGTTCCGCAGCCCTGCCCACAGTGCGGCCCAGATGGGGTGCGAGGGCCGGATCCACGACGGGAGGTGATGCCTCTGCACTTCCGGGCTCCAGCGCGGCGGCTGAGACCGCCGCTGCGGAACGGGGATCCGGCGCCCCTGGCCGGCCGGTGAACAGCGGCCTTGCCTGACGTGAGGGCGCAACTGCCGATCCCGCGGTTACGGACGCCGCCAGCCGGGAGTCTGCAGCGGATGCCGCCGAGAACGAGGGCAGGTCAAAGGCGCGCAGCCACAGCACAATCTCCTCCAGCGGAGCTGTCTGCAGCGAATAATAGCGCTTTTGCCCCTCGGCCCGCATGCTGACCAGACCAGCCTCACGGAGAACCTTCAGGTGCTTCGACACAGTGGGCTGGCTGACTTCCAGCTCTTCCACGAGTGTGCCCACGGACTTGTCTCCGCTGCGCAGCGCTCCCAGCAGTTCACGGCGGGTGCCTTCCGCAATGACCGCAAAAACATCATCGATGACCATGACACCCACTTTATCCGTTCCCCGGGGAAAGCCCGGTTTTGGCGGACTCGGGCAGGTTCCCGTCCCGTCCCGGCCGCACGCTGCTAATCAAACCAGGGATCGAGTCCGTGCAGCGGAAAAACCTCTTTGCGGGTAGCCATCACCGTGCGGTCAATCTCGTCGTTGGGATCATAACCAACTTCCCAGGACCTCCACCAGAGTTCCACGCCGTCACCCATCATCGGCGGGGAGTCTTCTCCGTAGTGCTCCTTCACATACTTACGCCACGGTTCCGGAACCGGTGTGTTGCTGCGGATCCTGCCGTTGGCCGCCACGGACATCAGCAGGCTCCAGGAACGCGGAACCACCGACACCACGTTGTAGCCGCCCCCGCCTGTGGCGATCCATCTGCCTCCGCAGATGGTGTTGGCAAGGTCCGCAATGGTGAGGGCCGCCTGCCGCTGGGTTTCGACACTGAGGCGGAGGTTGGTCAGCGGATCATGGAGGTGGCTGTCGCAGCCGTGCTGGCTGACGATCACTTCCGGTTCAAAGGCAGCCGCGAGCTGCGGAACCACGGCGTGGAAGGCCCGCAGCCACCCGGCATCGGACGTCCGGGCCGGCAGCGCCACATTGACCGCGGTTCCTTCTGCTCCGGGGCCGCCCGTCTCGTTGGCGAAGCCCGTGCCGGGGAACAGCGTCAGGCCCGTCTCGTGCAGGGAAATGGTCATGACGCGCGGGTCATTCCAGAAGATGCTCTGGGTTCCGTCTCCGTGGTGGGCGTCGACGTCGATGTACAGGACCTTGCTGACACCGTTGTCCAGCAGGCGGGCGATAGCGGCCGCGGCGTCGTTGTAAATGCAGAAGCCGGAGGCGCGGCTGGCCGCGGCATGATGCATGCCGCCGCCAAAATTCACCGCATGCAGCACCTCTCCGGACAGGATGGCGTCCGCAGCTGCCAGGGAGCCGCCCGCCAGCCGGGCGCTGGCCTCGTGGATGCCGGCAAAGGCGGGGTTGTCTTCGGTTCCCAGCCCAAACTTCTCGCTGGTCGCCGTGGGGTCTGCGCTGACGGCACGGACGCCGGCAATGTAGTCACTGCCGTGTACGGTGCCCAGCTCAGCGTCGCTGGCAACGAACGGCTCGCCCACGGACACGCCCGGCAGGTCGAAGATTCCCAGCTCGCGGGCAAGCCTGGCGGTGAGGTCCAGGCGCAGCGGACTCATGGGATGGCCCGCACCGAAGTTGTAGGCCAGCATGGACTCGTGCCAGATGATGCGGGTTGGCATGACCGGAAGACTCAGTCCGCGGTTGATCATGCTGAACAGGCTACGCGATGTGCGCGATACTTGGAGTTTGTACGCAGCGGGAGTATCCCGGGTCCGCTGCTTCGGCACCGCATCGGTGGTGTACTACTGTTGAGCACCGCGCGCCCAACCCGTAATCACCTGTCACCAAGGAAACAAGCACGAATATGGCAACCATCCGGCAGCACCGGGAGCCCCGGGAACGCCTGCGGCAGCTTCGGCAACTGCAGCCCTCCAAAGTGTTCTCCGGCCTGCGTGACTTTGTGGATGCAGTCGCTGCCGGCTCGCCGGCCCGGCTGGCCCTGATCGTCTTCGCCCTGGTCATCCTGGTGTTCACCGGGCTTCTGTCCCTGCCGGCTTCCTCGAGCACCGGGCAGGTCACTCCTCTGCATGATGCGCTCTTCACTGCAGTATCGGCCGTCTGCGTCACCGGACTCACCGTGGTTTCCACCGCCACGCACTGGTCCGGTTTTGGGCAGGTCCTAATCCTGATCGCCATCCAAGTGGGCGGTTTGGGCATCCTGACCATGGCCTCCCTGCTGGCTCTGGCCGTTAACCGGCGACTCGGAGTGCGCGGAAAGCTGATTGCACAGGAAGGCATGAACACCGGCCGGCTGGGTGAAGTTGGTTCCCTGCTCCGCATCGTCGTCAGCACCACCGTGGCGATCGAGCTGATCCTGGCTGTGATTCTGGCGCCGCGGTTCATGATCCTGGGTGAATCCGCGGGCCAGGCCATCTGGCATGCGGTGTTTTATTCGGTGTCCGCCTTCAACAACGCGGGCTTCACTCCGCATTCGGACGGCCTGGTGCCCTATGACGAGGACCTCTGGATCCTGATTCCCCTGATGGCCGGGGTTTTCCTCGGCAGCCTCGGCTTCCCGGTCATCATGGTCCTGCTGCAAAGCAAGCTGCACCTTCGTCAATGGAACTTGCATACCAAGCTCACCCTGCTGGTCACCGGCATCCTGCTCGTGGGCGGCAGCATTCTGTGGGGGGCCTTCGAGTGGTTCAACACACGCACCATCGGAGACATGAATGTGGCGGACCGGATTCTGCATTCGGTCTTTGCCTCCGTCATGACCCGCTCCGGCGGTTTCAGCCTGGTGAACATGTCCGATCTGGATTCCAGCACGCTGCTGATCACTGACATGCTGATGTTTGCCGGCGGCGGGTCTGCGTCCACGGCCGGCGGCATCAAGGTCACCACGTTGGCCGTCATCTTTCTCGCCATCGTGGCGGAGGCCCGGGGTGATTCTGATGTCCGGGCGTTCGGCCGCACCATTGCCTACAGCGCCATGCGGGTGGCCATCTCTGTGGTTATCCTCGGCGCCACCATGGTGGCCGTTTCCACTGTTGCGCTGCTGGCCATTACGGAGGAGACACTGCAGCCGGTGCTCTTCGAGGTAATTTCCGCCTTTGCCACCTGCGGGCTGAGTATTGGACTGAGCGAAGTGCTGCCCCCGGAAGGGAAGTACCTGCTGTCCGCCCTCATGTTCGCCGGCCGGGTGGGTACGATCACTTTGGCCGCAGCACTGGCCATCCGGCAACGCAGCACCCTCTACCACTACCCCGAAGAAAGGCCGATCATTGGCTGACAGACCAGCTCACAACGCTCCGGTTCTGGTGATTGGACTGGGACGCTTTGGCTCCGCCACCGCCGAACAGCTGGTCAAGCAGGGCCGCGAGGTTCTGGCCATCGAGCGGGATCCCGCCCTGGTCCAGAAGGCCTCGGGCATTCTCACCCATGTGGTCCAGGCCGATGCCACCAACATAGACGCCCTCAAGCAGCTGGGCGCGCAGGACTTTTCCTCCGCCGTCGTGGGCGTGGGTACCTCCATCGAATCCAGCGTGCTGATTACCGTTAACCTGGTGGACCTGGGTATCGAGCATCTCTGGGTCAAGGCCATCACCTCCGCGCACGGCAAGATCCTCACCCGGATCGGCGCCAACCACGTCATTTATCCGGAGGCCGACGCCGGCCGGCGCGCCGCTCACCTGGTGGGCGGGCGGATGCTGGACTTCATCGAGTTCGACGACGACTTTGCGATCGTGAAGATGTACCCGCCGCGCGAGACCCAGGGCTTCACCCTCGGAGAGTCCAACGTGCGTTCCAAATACGGGGTGACGGTGGTGGGGGTGAAGTCCCCGGGCGAGGACTTCACCTATGCCCGCGCGGACACCAGGGTTTCCTCCCGCGACATGCTCATCGTCTCCGGCCACGTGGACCTGCTCGAACGGTTCGCGGCCCGGCCCTAGCTCTGTGCCGCACCGAGGCATCAACCTGCACACCGGGGAGGTCCGGCCGGGAGGCTGAGGAGATCCCTGCCCGAAGTGCTACTTCTTGGCTGAAAGCTCCGCCGTGATTTCGGCTGCCCGTTCCGCTGCGGCCCGCGCTCCCCGGGCGATGACGCCGGGCAGGTCCTGCTCGTCGAAGGTCCGGATGGCTGCTTCGGTGGTGCCGTTGGGGCTGGTCACGCCGCGGCGCAGGGCGGTTGCGTCGGCGCCGGGCTCGGCGAGCATGTATCCGGCGCCGGCAACGGTGTCCCGCGCCAGAATTGTTGAAAGCTCAGGGTCCAGGCCCAGCTCTACGCCGGCGCGGGCCATGGCCTCAGCCAGGTAAAAGGCATAGGCGGGGCCCGATCCGCTGACCGCCGACACAGCGTCCACCTGGTCCTCAGGAACCTGCACCACGCGGCCGGTGGCCGACAGCAGCTCGGCAGCCAGCGCCATTGTTGCCTCGGTGGCACTGGTTCCGGCCGAGATCGACACCACGCCGCGCCCCACCTTGGAGGGTGTGTTGGGCATGGACCTGATGACGGGCTGTCCGGCGGGAAGGCCCGCCTCCAGCATTTCCAGCGACACGGCGGCAGCCACGCTGATGACAACGGCACCGCCGGGCAGAGCGGGGGAAATCTCTTCCAGCAGTGCTGCGACGCCCACTGGCTTGACCCCAATGATGACGACGTCGGCGCCGGCCACGGCGGTGCGGTTGGCTTCGGCGTCGTCATTGCCGGCGAGCACGGTGATCCCGTGGCGTTCGCGCAGCTCGGCCGCCCGTTCGGGACGCCGCACGGTGGCCGTCACCTGCGCTGCCGGCAGCCCGCCGGCGAGGATTCCGCTCAGGATGGCTTCATTCATTGAGCCGCAGCCCAGAAAGGTCAGGTGGGTTTCTCCGGTATCCATGTTTTCGATTCTGTCACGGCACTGCGCGCTGCCATGTTCCGTGACAAGCGGCTCATAAGAAGCAGGCTATTCCGAAATCTGCCCCAGGTTCATCCGCGCGAAGTCCAGCGTCTGCTTCAGCTGGTCCTCCCGCTCCCCCGCCCCCTTGGCCTTCCGGGTGCTCACTTCAATGGCCACGACGCCGTCAAAGCCGGTTTCGCTGAGGTACTGCAGGGCTTCGGCGCAGCGCTGCGTACCTTCTCCGGGAAGCATGTGCTCGTCGCGGCCGTTGGGTGTGCCGTCGGTGAGGTGCACATGGTGCAGCCGGGGCCCGAGCTTTCGCAGTTCCTCATAGGAGTCCATGCCGGCGATGGCTGCGTGGGAAAAGTCCCAGGTGACGTGCTCGTACGGTTCCGGAATGGGATTCCAGTGCGGCAGGTAGGCCTTGGCCTCGCGCCCGCGGACCCGCCACGGATACATGTTTTCCACCGCGATGGTGACTCCGTACTGCTCGGCAATGTGCCGCACGCCTTCGGCAAAGTTCTCGGCATAACCGGACTGCCAGCGGAACGGTGGATGAGCCACCACCGTGGTGGCTCCCACTTCCGCGGCCATGGCAGCGGAGAGTTCAATCTTGGTCCAGGCCTTGCCCCACACCTGCTGGGTGAGCAGCAGCGTGGGCGCATGAATAGCCAGGATGGGCTGCGAATAACGCTCGCTGAGTCCATTCAGGATTTGCGGGTTCTGGCTGTCGCTGTTTCCCGTAACCATGATTTCCACCCCGTCATAGCCCAGGTCATGGGCAACGGCGAAGGTGTCATGCACGGACAGCGGATAGACGGAAGCGCTGGAGAGGGCCACCGGAATGACTTTGGCGCCGCTTTCCTCCGCCGGTGGAGTGTGGGGTGAAGAAGGCATTCAGTTGGACTTTCCGTAGATAAGGCTGCGTCCGGCTCCGGTGCCGGACTCCATGACTTGAGGGGTGGTCTCAGTTCGCGGAGTGTCGGGCAGCGGCCCGTCGGATTCAAAGCGGAGAGTGTCAAAACGCTGCAGGATCAGTCCCTCGCGCAAAGCCCACGGGCAAATCTCCAGCACCGGCAGGTCGAAGGCCTCCATCGCGGCATGGGCGGTCATGGCCCCGGCCAGCACCTGGGCGGCACGGATCGGAGACACTCCGCCGAGGTTGCTGCGGTCATCAATGCTCATGGTCTCCAGCCGTTTGGTCCACAGTCCCAAGTCTGTGCGCTGCAGGCGCCGACGGACATAGGGACCGTCCGCCGAGGGCGCGGCACCGGCAATCCGGGCCAGTGACCGAAAGGTCTTGGATGTGCCCACGGCGAGGTCAGGCCGGCCATGCCGTTCAAATTCCGCGGCAGCCTCACGGACCTCACCGCGGATGTACTTGCGCAGCTTCTTAATGCTCTTGGCTGTGGGCGGATCCCCCGTCAGCCAGTCCCGGGTCAGCCGACCGGCGCCCAGGGGAAGCGACAGCGCCGTTTCGGGCAGCTCATCGGCCCCCTGCGCCATTTCAAAGGACCCGCCGCCAATGTCCAGGTCCAGCAGTGTTCCGGCGCCCCAGCCGTACCACCGGCGGACAGCCAGGAACGTTAGGGACGCCTCCTCGGGACCGCTGAGTTCACGCAGGTGGACACCGCTTTCGGCCTCGACCCGGGCCAGCACGGCCTCACCGTTGGCCGCCTCGCGAATGGCTGAGGTACAGAATGCCAGGAGGTCCTGGGCACGGTGCCGGCGGGCAAAGTCCCCGGCTTCGGCGACGAAATTGATCAGCTCGCGCTGCCCCGCCTCGGTGATGGCGCCGTCGTCGTCCAGGTGCGCTATCAGCGACAGCGGACGCTTGTGGGAGGCAAACGGCAACGGCCGCGCACCCGGGTGCGCGTCCACCAAAAGGAGGTGGACGGTGTTGGAGCCAATGTCGAGCACGCCTAATCGCATAACCCCATTATCCGCTCAAAACACATCCGCTCTGAAACGCAGCCGCCGTACACGGCGGCTGCGCTCTTCGCGGGCTACTTCTTCGCGGGTGCTCGCTTGCGGGCTGCCGGCTTGCGGGCGGCGGGCTTCTTCGCCGGACCCTTTTCGCGCTTCTCCGCCAGCAGGTCAATGGCCTGCTCACGGGTCAGCTCTTCAATGGCAGTGGACCGCGGCACCGTGATGTTGGTGATGCCGTCGGTGATGTACGGACCGAAGCGTCCGTCCTTGACCACAATCGGCTTCTCGGAGACCGGGTCGGTGCCGAACTCGGCCAGCGGAGCCGCTGCCTGCCGTCCGCCGCGCTGCTTGGGCTGGGAATAGATTTCCAGCGCCTGTTCCAGCGTGATGGTGAAGATTTCCTCTTCCGAACCGATGGAACGGGAGTCGGTGCCCTTCTTCAGGTACGGGCCGAAGCGTCCGTTCTGCACGGTTATCTCGTTGCCCTCGGCGTCGGTGCCCAGCACGCGCGGGAGCTTCATCAGTTTCAGCGCTTCCTCGAGCGTGACGGTGTCCACGCTCATGGACTTGAACAGCGATCCGGTGCGCGGCTTCTGCTTCACGGGCTTCTTCGGCGGCTTGGGCTTGCCGTTCTTGTAATACTCCACCGGCTGGTTCGCCAGTTCCTCGGCGGTCGGCTCGGGGATGAGCTCGATGACGTACGGGCCGTAGCGGCCGTTGCGGGCCACGATGGTGCGTCCGGTTTCCGGATCCTCGCCCAGGACTCGCTCTTCCGGTCCGGCGGTCTCCATCAGCTCGATCGCCTTTTCGGCGGTCAGCTCATCAGGGGCCAGGTCCTCGGGCACGTTGGCACGCTCGGGCTCGGTGCCCTCCGGGGCGTCGGCGGGCAGCGGGCGTTCCAGGTACGGGCCGAACTTCCCGACGCGGAGCACGATGCCCGGGGCAATCTCGATCGAGTTGATGGCCTTGGCATCGATCTCGCCGAGGTCATTGACGATGGTGTGCAGACCGGTGTCCACGCGGTCACCGTAGTAGAACTGGTTCAGCCATTCCACGCGGCCGGCTTCGCCGCGGGCAATGCGGTCCAGGTCCTCTTCCAGCTCGGCCGTGAAGTCATAGTCCACGTAGTCGGTGAAATGCTCTTCAAGCAGGCGGACCACGGAGAAGGCAATCCAGCTCGGCACCAGCGCCTGGCCGCGGTTGGTGACGTAGCCGCGGTCCATGATGGTGGAAATGGTCGCGGCGTAGGTGGACGGCCGTCCGATGCCGAGTTCTTCAAGCACCTTCACCAGCGAGGCTTCGGTGTAGCGCGGCGGCGGCGAGGTTTCATGTCCGACGGCGTTCAGTTCGGCTGCCGTGAGCACGTCGTCGGCCTTCAGGACCGGCAGGCGTGCACCCTCGGTGCCCTCGGCGTCGTCGTCGCGTGCCGCATCGCGGCCCTCCTCGTAAGCGGCCATGAAGCCGCGGAAGGTGATGACGGTACCGGAAGCGGAGAACTCGGCGTCCCGGCCGTCGGAGGCCACAGCGCCGAGGCGGACGGACGCCGTGGAGCCCTTGGCGTCGGCCATCTGCGAAGCGACGGTGCGCTTCCAGATCAGTTCGTAGAGCTTGAATTCGTCGCCGCGCAGTGAGGAGGCAACCTGCGCCGGGGTCCGGAAGGAGTCACCGGCGGGGCGGATGGCCTCGTGGGCTTCCTGCGCGTTCTTGGACTTGCCCTTGTACACGCGGCGGGCTTCGGGCACATACTCGGGGCCGTACAGTTCGGAGGCCTGGCGGCGGGCGGCGTTGATCGCCTGGTCCGACAGCGCCGGCGAATCGGTACGCATATAGGTGATGTAGCCGTTTTCATACAGCCGCTGGGCCACCTGCATGGTCACCTTGGAGGAGTAGCGCAGCTTGCGGCCGGCCTCCTGCTGCAGGGTGGAGGTGGTGAACGGAGCGGCCGGACGGCGGGTGTACGGCTTGGTGTCCACGGAGCGGACCGTGAACGACGACGATTCCAGGTTCGCTGCCAGCGAGGTGGCTGCCGCTTCGTCCAGGTGTGCCACGGACTTGGCCTTGAGCTCGCCCAGGTCACTGAAGTCCTTGCCGGTGGCCACGCGGGCACCGTCCACGGAAACCAGCTTGGCCTTGAAGGACTCGGCCGCGCCGGTGGCGAAAGTTCCCAGCAGGTCCCAGTAGGACGCCGGGCGGAAGGCCATGCGCTCACGTTCGCGTTCCACCACCAGGCGGGTGGCGACGGACTGCACGCGGCCGGCGGACAGGCCGCGTGCCACCTTGCGCCACAGCACCGGAGAGATCTCGTAGCCGTACAGGCGGTCCAGGATACGGCGGGTTTCCTGGGCGTCCACCATGGCAACATCGACGTCGCGCATTTCCAACAGCGCACGCTGGATGGCTTCCTTGGTGATTTCGGGGAAGGTCAGGCGGTGTACCGGGACCTTGGGCTTGAGCACCTGGAGCAGGTGCCAGGCAATGGCTTCGCCTTCACGGTCACCGTCAGTTGCGAGGTAGAGTTCGTCGGCGTCCTTGAGGGCAGCCTTGAGCTCGGCAACCTTCTTCTTCTTGTCCGCGGAGACCACGTAGTAGGGCTCGAAGTCTTTATCCAGGTCCACGGCAAACTTGCCTACGGCTGTCTTCTTCAACTCGGCAGGCAGGTCCGAGGGCTGCGGAAGGTCACGGATATGCCCCATGGACGCCGTCACCTCGAAACCCTCGCCGAGGTACCCGGCGATGGTTTTGCCCTTGGCCGGAGACTCGACAATTACAAGCTTCTTCTTGCCGGTCTTCTTGTCCGTCGCCTTAACTGGCACTGTTCTCCTACGTACGAAGGTGGTTCTCAAAGTATGGGTTGTTGTGGCCGGGCTCTGCTGCCTGGCCCGATTCATCCTCAGACAGTATGCGGGATGCCCCAGCACTAGGGTAGCCGCATTGAATAGGACTTATTGACGAGCCTACCGAAAAGCCGGAGGTCCTTCTGCGGACGTCAATTGGCTGCGGGAACCAGGAATCCGTCCAGGACCAGGTTGCGGACCTCGGCTTCCAGCCCGGCGGCAAACTCCGGTTCCGGGCGGTCCAGCAGCACTGCGAGCGCTCCAATGATCTGCCCCACGGACAGCTCTCCGTCACTGGCGGAGACAAACCCGGTCAGCTCCGTGCTCATGAGATTCGTACGCCGCAGTCCCGCTCCCTGGCGCAGCAGGATGACGCCGGGATGTTCCGCCCCCGGCCGTGAGTGGCGTTCCTCGGTCACGTCGTCGGCCACCTCCAAGTACGCCTCCGCCAGCGAGTGATGCCCCGCCAGCCAGTCAAAGCGCTCGACGGCGGTGCCCAGGTGCGGCCCAACGGGCTGTTCCAGCGGGTGCGTGATCTCCTCGAAACGCCGCAGCGGGACAGCGTCCGGGGCCAAGCGGCGGCGTAGGAAGATGGATCCGAAGCCGATGGCCTGAACCTTGCGGGAGGCGAAGTCCTCGAGGTAGGCGGCGTAGGAGGCCAGGTATTCGGCGCGGTTCCGGTTCTCCGCGGCGTCCCGCAGCCACATTTCCGCGTATTCGGCGGGCTCCAGGATTTCGCGCTGGATCACCCACGCATCCGTTTCCGCCGGCAGCCAGGACTCGATCCGTTCCGACCAGTTCCGGGACCCGCTTTCCTGCGTTTCCGGGGACTCATTGTAGGGAAGATCACTGTCCTGAATCTCCCAGTTACCCAGCATTTGCGCCGTTCCGCCGGGAACCAGGACGCCCTGCAGGCTGCGCACGAGCGTGGCGACGATTTCATCACCGGCCAGACCGCCGTCGCGGTACGTGAAGCGGTCCTCGGGATCTTCACTCCGGGGGCGGGGAGTAATCACAAACGGCGGATTGGACACCACCAGGTCAAACTGTTCTCCGGCCACCGGTTCCAGCAGGCTGCCTGCCCGCAGTTCTACCCGGTCCGCCAGGCGCTGGGGATTCAGCTCCAGCGCGCCCGCGTTCAGCAGCAGGTTGAAGCGGGTGAACGCGAGCGCCCGTTCCGAAATATCCGTTGCCGTAACATGCCGGGCGTGGCGGAGGAGGTGGAAAGCCTGGATCCCGCAGCCGGTGCCCAGGTCCAGGGCACGCTGAACCGGGCGGCGGATCGTCAGCTGTGCAAGGCTCAGCGAGGCCTGTCCGATGCCCAGCACATGGTCGTGGCGGAGGACGCCCGGCCGCTGGTGAGCGCCCAAATCGCTGGCGACCCAGAGGTCGGCGCCGTCGGCGTCATCGTCGATTTCGTACGGGCGAAGGTCTACCGCTGCGCGGAAGCCTCCGTCCGGCACCGCTTCGACCAGCCCCAAAGCAAGCAGCCCGCGGGTGCCGGTCCGCGGCAGGGCGGCATCCAACGGCGCTGCTTCCATTTCTTCTCCGGCAAGCCACAGCCGAATCAGGACGGAAACCGGAGCCGGGTTTTCCTTAGCCGCCTCTTCACGGCAGCGCAGGACCGCCGGTACCAGCTGGTCCCGACCCAAGGCTGCCGCGGCAGACTCCCCCAGGAAGTCCGCCACCCCATCCACCGTGTAGCGTGCCTCCGCCAAATCCGCGGCAAGGCTCTGGAGCAGGGGAAGGTCGGAACTCTGGGGTGCATCCGGGACACCGGCGAAATCAGTCACCTCCCCAGTTTATGGCTGGCTCGCCGGGTGCCCGGACACAGGGTTTTGCTACTGAGGAGCAACCTCCTGCAGCTCGCCGCGTTCATCCGTCAGTTCATCCGTCACCGGTTCGGACTTCCGCCCGGCCGCGTGCCGTGCCGCCAGATAACCGAAGACCGCAGCCGGGGCAATGGTGGCTCCCGCCCCGGGGTAGGTCCGGCCCATGACCGAGGCCGTGGTGTTCCCGGCCGCATACAGCCCCTGGATCACCGAACCATCTTCCCGGAGCACCCGGGCGTCCGGGTCCGTGACCAGTCCGCCCTTGGTGCCCAGGTCCCCGGGATAGAGGCGGACGGCGGTGAACGGCCCCTTTTCCAGGGCCCCCAGGTTCGGGTTGGGTTTCACCCCGGGATCACCGTAGTAGTTGTCATAGGCGGTGTTGCCCCGGCCGAAATCCTCGTCCACGCCGGTCCGCGCAAATCCGTTGAACCGGTGCACCGTGGCCGCCAGGCCTGCCGCCGGAACACCCATCTTCTCCGCCAGCTCTTCCACCGTGTCAGCCTCCAGCAGCAGCCCGTCGGCAGCCCACTTTTTCTTGCCGACCATGATGGCAGAAAACAGATAGCGCCGCCGGTGCCGCGCCTCCATCACCAGCCAGGACGGATTGGCCGTCACCGTCTCATTGCGTTCGAGCATGTGGTGCCCAAAGTCGACATAGGACTCGGACTCGTTCAGGTACCGCTGCCCCGAGGCATCCACCACCAGCGAGTGCGGCATGGAACGCTCGGCGAGTGAGAACGCGACTCCGCCGCCCGGACCCACCGTGGACGGTCCCCACCATGCGTCGTCCATGAGCGCCAGGGCTCCGCCGCGCTGGGCCACCAGGTCAATGACGTCGCCCCGGTCCCCCTCCGGCGCAGAGGAATACTCCTGCTCCAGCCCGTGGTACTTTTTGCGCCATTGCGCGTTGCGGGCAAATCCGCCGGCGCCCAGCATCACGCCCTTCCGGGTCCGGATGCGGATGCTGCGCCCGCGGCGGGTGACAACAGCGCCCACCACGGCGCCGTCGTCGTCCTGGACCAGATCAGTCAGCGGCGAGGACAGCCACACCGGTGTCTGCTGCTGGCGCACGATGTGCATGAGGGAGCAGGACAGCGCTCCGCCCAGCCCGTACAGCCGTTTGCCGCGGGCCAGCCCGCCCAGGGTCCGGAAAACAAAACGGGCACCGCGGATAAACCCGCCGGGCGTGGACCAGGCGCGGGAGAGCTCCCAGACATCGTCAGTCATCAGCGGCACCGGGATGCCGGATTTGGCGGCCCGGGACTGCTTGAACCAGGAACCGAGCAGTTTGGTGTCAAACGGGCGGACTTCCAGAGAACGCCCGATCATGCCGCCGGGTTTGTCCGGATAGTAGTCGGGATAATCCTTGGACCGCATCCACTGCACGCCCAGGGTGCCCAGCAGGGTGACGACGCCGGGAACGGCATTCAGGAACGCCAGCTTGCGTTCGCGGGAGGACACCGGGCCGACATCATCAATCACCGTCTCCATGTAGGTGAGAGCCTTTTCCGTGCTGTCCGGAACCCCGGCCCTGCCCATCAGCGGATTGTTCGGCATCCACAGTCCCCCGCCCGAAATCGAAGTGGTGCCGCCCCACACATCGGTGCTTTCCACCACCAGGACATCCAGCCCATCCTCCGCCGCGGTGACAGCGGCGGTGAGAGCTGCCGCCCCGGTGCCCACCACCAGGACGTCTACGATCCTGTCCCACTCTTCGCTCCCCGGCGGCGTTGTGTCCTTTGTGGTGCCCGTTCGTGTGCTCTGCTCCTGCGTCATGGCCTGCTCCCCCTGTGGGTCCGCGTGTCCCGGACGTCAGCGTCCGGGGGTGCGGCGAATGCTACATGATGACTTTTCAGAGGAAATCAGTGGTCCGGGCGCAAAAACCTAACCAAGCAAAGTGTTGCCTACATCACATTTGTGAATTAGAGTCCAGTTTCAGTTCAGGATCTGAAACATGCACCGACCGTCTCCCGGAAGCAGCTCGGTGCGCTATGACATTGGAGTCAGCACATGGCGTTTGCCCTTACCGAAGAGCATGCGGACCTTTGCTCCGTTGCAGCCGACTTTGCGGGCCGCTTCGCCGACACACGGGTCACCCGCGAGCAGCTGGACTCTTACGGGGCCGGGGAACCCGCACCGTTTTGGGATGACCTGGTTGCCAACGGACTGCACGCACTGCATATCGGTGAAGAACACGGCGGACAGGGCGGAACGGTGGCTGACACGGCCATCGTGGTGGAGGAATTTGCCCGCCGGCTGGTGCCCGGCCCCTTCCTCTCAACGGTGCTCGCCAGTGCGGCCGTCGCGGCAGCCGGCGACTGCAAAGCCTCAGCCAGCGGCCTGGCCGCCTTCGCTGAAGGCGCCCGCGGCACCCTGGTTCCTTCTTCCGCAATTACCGGCACCTCCGCCGCTGAGGGCGGCTGGCTCCTGCACGGAACTGCCAACGTACTCTCACTCCAGTCAGCCGATCTTTTGGTGGTTGGCTTCAACGACGGCGGAACCACCCGGTTTGCCCTGGTCGATGCCCGCAGTGCCGGCATCAGCCGCAGGGTCCAGGCCTGCACGGATCTGACCCGCGACGCCGGGATCCTCGAACTCTCCTCGGTGTCCGTGGGCTCCGAAGCGATCCTGGAAAACCTCGGGGCAAGCCGCGTGGAAACCCTGCAGACCTGCCTGCTCGCCGTGGAAGCAGCCGGCGTGACCCGCTGGGCTGTGGAAGCTGCCGTTGAATACGCCAAGCTGCGCGAACAGTTCGGTTCGCCGATCGGTTCCTTCCAGTCCGTCAAGCACAAGTGCGCCAACCTGCTCATCACCGCCGAACTGGCCGCAGCGGCAGCCTGGTCCGCCGTCGTGTCCCTTGACCAGGATGAGGACCAGCAAAAACTGGCTGCCGGTGCAGCCGTTCAGGCCGCGATCGCCCCGTCGGCAGAAGCGGTCACCGAAGCAGTGACCATTTTCGGCGGAATCGGCTTCACCTGGGAACATGATGCCCATCTCTACTGGCGGCGGGCAATGACGCTGGCCGCACTGGTGCCGGCCATGGACGACGCCTCCGCATCGCTGGGCAGGGTTGCCCTGGAGCAGGACCGCCGCATTGACATTGAACTGCCCGACGAGGATCCGGCCTTCCGCGCCCGCATCGGCGAACTGCTCGATCAGGCCCGGACACTGGCCAATGAGCACGACGGCGGGCGGTGGTACTCGCGAGGATCGCAGCGGACATTCCTCGCGGATAACGGACTCGCCGCCCCGCACTGGCCTGCACCCTACGGGCTGGGCGCCACTCCCGCCCAGCAGGTGGTCATCTCCCAGGAATATGCCCGCCGCGGGATGACCCAGCCGTCGTCGGTGATCGGCGAATGGGCCATGCCCACCGTGCTGGCCTACGGCAGTGAAGCGGTCAAGGAACAGTTTGCGCTGCCTACCCTGCGCGGGGAGTTGATCTGGTGCCAGCTCTTCTCCGAACCCGGCGCCGGCTCCGACCTCGCCGGGCTGAGCACCCGGGCAGCCAAAGTGGACGGCGGATGGGAGCTGCGGGGACAAAAGGTTTGGACGTCCGGCGCCCATGAGGCTGACTGGGGCATCTGCCTGGCCCGCACGGACAGCGAGGTCCCTAAGCACAAGGGACTGAGTTACTTCCTCATCGACATGCGAAGCGCAGGGGTGGATGTCCGGCCCCTGAAGCAGTCCACCGGTGACGCCGAATTCAATGAGGTGTTCCTGGACTCGGTCTTCGTGCCCGACGCCTACCTGCTGGGGGAACCCGGCCAGGGCTGGCGCATCACGGCCATGACGCTGCAGAACGAGCGAACCCAGATTTCCTCCGGTGTCTCGGTGGGTACGGAGGACGCGCTGCGGTCCATGATCACCCAGGGCACCTACGCCGGCCGCGAGCACGACGCTCTCTCCTCCCTCGGCAGGATCGCAGCCTTCAGCTCGGCCATCGGCGCCCTGAACCTGCGGGAGACCCTGCGCCAGGTCAACGGCATGGCACCGGGTGCCGGATCTTCACTGGCCAAGGTTGCCCACGCCCGGCTAACCCGCGAGGCCGCATCCCGCGTCCTGGCGCTGGCCGGACCCGGAGCGCTCTTTGCCCAGGCTCCCGGAGACGCAGTGACCGGACAGCTTTCCGTTCCGCAGGTGCTGATCGGCGGCGGAACGGTGGAAATCCAGCTCAACGTCATCGCTGAACGCATCCTTGGACTTCCCCGCGGCTGATCCAGGACAGCAGGACCCGCCGCTCCCCCGAGCGCAGTGACCCCACAAACCAAGCTCCACCGGAAGGAACCGTTTCGCATGACAGCGTTGACGAGCGAGACCGACAGCCCACGCACCCTGGATCCCGCCCGCCTGCGGGAACTCCTGGAGCCCGAGTCCATTGTGATCATCGGAGCAAATACCCGATCCGCCTGGTCCCACTTCACCTACAGCAACCTGGTCTCCGGCGGGTTCGAGGGAAAGCTTTACCTGGTCAACCGCCGGGGCGAGGACTGCCACGGCCAGGCATCATTTGCCACCATTGCCGATCTGCCGGAGACACCGGACCTGGCGATTGTCCTGACCGGAACGGACTCCCTGGCGACCATCCTTGAGGAAGCCCGGATTAAGGGCATCCGCAACCTGATCATGCTGGCTGCGGGGCTGGGCGAGGCCGGAGCCGAGGGCGCTGCCCTGCAGGCCAGCCTGGTGGAGCGGGCACGTGCGGCGGACCAGCTGATCCTGGGACCCAACAACCTGGGATTCCTCAACACGCATTCCCAGGTTGCAGCCTTCAGCCATATGACCCAGATGCCCATGATCAGCGGCGGCGTGGGAATTGCCACCCAATCCGGCGCGCTCGCCATTTATCTGCTTCCCTACATGGCCTCGCGCGGCGTCGGCTGCTCCACGGCGGTGACCGTGGGGAACGAGGCGATGATCTCTGCCATCGACGTCATGAGCCTGCTGGTGGACGACGAAAACACCAAGGTCATCGCCGCTTACCTGGAACAGATTTCCGACCCGGCGCAGTTCCTCGACGTGGCTGCCCGCGCCCGCGCCGCTGGCAAGCCGATTGTCATTTTCAAGGCCGGACGCAGTGAAGCATCGGCCCGGGTCGCAGCAGCCCACACCGGTTCGCTGGTGGGCGACGACACCGTCATTGACGCAGCCTGCCGCCAGCACGGAGTCATCCGGGTGGAAGGCATCGAGGACCTCGTGGCCACCGCGGGCCTCATCGAGGCCTACGGCGCCCTGCCCGGCCGCCGCATGGGTGTTGTCACCGGCTCCGGTGCCATGTGCGCCCTCGTGGCCGACAAGGCCGACGCCGCAGGGCTGGACCTGCCCGCTCCGCACCCCGACACGGTGCAGGGACTGCACGACGCCGGGCTTCCCGCCTTCTCCACCGTCAATAACCCGATGGACACCACCGGGTACGTGTCAGTGGACCCGACGATCCTCACCAAGGCTGCCCAGTGCTTTATCGATGACCCGAATTATGACTTCGTAGTGGTCAACGGTTCCTGGCCCGCCAACCAAGCCGTGGCGGACATGAGCCGGGCCACGCAGGATGAGATGCTCCGGCAGCTGACCTCCTCCCCCAAACCCGTCATCGCGATGAGCTTCCTGCCCACGGAAGTGACCGAGTTTGGCCGCGCGTTTGCCGCGGAACACGGCTTCCCGCATGCCTCCGATTCGTTTGACCGCGGCATCACCGCGGCCGCCCGCAGCGCCTGGTGGGGACAGCGTGCCGCTGAACTCGCGGCCGACGGCGAACCGCCGGCCGCCGCACCAATCACCAAACCGGCCGATGCGGATTCCTGGACGGAAGTCCAGAGCGGCGAATTCCTCCGCAGCCTTGGCGTCCCCTACGTGCCTGCAGTTGTTGTTTCCTCCGCAGAGGAAGCCGTGGCCGCCGCCGAAGACCTGGGCTACCCGGTGGTACTGAAGATTGCGTCGGAGGACATCGCACATAAGACCGAGGTTGGCGGTGTCCGGCTGATGCTCTCTGATGCCGATGCAGTGGCCGAGGCCTACCGGTTCATCCGTGCTTCCGTGGCTGAACTGGCACCGGCTGCCCGGGTCCAGGGTGTTGCGGTATCTCCGATGCGTCCTGCAGGCACCGAAATGCTGGTAGGCGTCGTCCGTGACCCGCGCTGGGGGCTCGTGCTCGCCGTCGGATTCGGCGGGGTCATGGTGGAGCTGCTCAAGGACTCCGCGGTGCGCCTGCTGCCGGTGGGGCCCGCCGAGATCCGCCGCATGCTCGAATCCCTGAAGGGTATTGACCTCCTGACCGGCTTCCGTGGCGGCGAAGCCACGGACCTCGACGAGCTGGCTGAGGCCATCTTCAAGATTTCCCAGGTGGCCGTGGGACTCGGCGATGAACTCGAGGAACTCGAAATCAATCCTCTCCGGGTTTCCGGTAACCAGATCGAGGCGCTGGACGCGCTGATCCGCTGGAAGGACCAGTAGCAGGTGAGCCACATCCAAGGGCGCCGGGAGGCGGTGATAACGTTGCAATTTCTGAGGGAATTCAGCCGGGAGGCGAGTGATGGTTCGGCAACTAACGCGCGAAACAATGGACCTTCCCGCCTATCAGGTGGAGCGCCGGCAACGGATCCTGGATGCTGCGAAAAATCTGCTCCGCGCCAACGAGTACGAATCAATCCAAATCCGCGACGTCGCGTCCGAGGCGAACGTGGCGCTCGGAACGCTGTACCGGTACTTCTCCTCGAAGGAGCACCTGTATGCGAACGTCGTTTACGACTGGAGCGTTCCGTTTGGTGCAGCGGACGAGGCCGTGCCGGACAGCTTCAGCACCACCGAGCGGGTCGCCCAGCGGCTGCGGCAGGCGCTGGCCGCGTTCCAAAAAAGGCCGAATTTCTATCAGACGATCCTGATGCTGCGGACTTCCTCCGATCCGGATGTGCGCGAGCTGATGCAGCAGCTGGTCCTGTTGCTCGAGGAACCTCTCCGTGCCGATTTCTCCACCCTGTCACCGGACGAAGCTGCGGACATTACCGCCATGGTGTGGGCCATCCTCATGGACATGGTGGGGCGCCTGCTGGCCGGCAACCAGACGCTGGAGGATGCCAACCGGGTCCTGGTCCGCTTTGTGAAAATGATCGGGCTGCGGCTCGACCAGGTCGAAGCGGGAGCACCTTAACCGCTGCAGCAGGCCGGGTGTCTGAATGAGCGCCCATGAACTCGACCATGTTGCCTTTGCCGTTCCGGCCTGGGGCCGGGCCGGGACAATGCTGCACCGGGAACTCGGAGCACGGTTTGCCAGCGGTTTCACCCTGCCGGAGTTCAACCCGTGCCAGGTTGCCCTCGCCGAAGACATGCGGCTGGAGCTGCTGGAACCGGGCAGCTCCTCCACGTCCTTCATTGCACGGTTCCTCTCCGAAAACGCGGGAAACGCCGCACCGCACCACATCACCTTCAAGGTGCAGGACATCTCCGCAGCAATCGCAGGCGCACAGGCGGCCGGAATCGAGCCGATTCTGGTGAACACCGAGCATCCGCTGTGGCAGGAAGCCTTTTTGCATCCCAGGGACACCGGGCTCGGGTTCCTGACGCAGATGGTCCAGACATCTGAAGCCCTGGAGGACATCACCGCTACCAACGAGTTCACTACGGACTGCCCCTGGGAGGAAGACCCGTCCTCTCCGGCCCGGCTGCCGCTTGTCTTTGGGCGGGTGCCTGACCTGCAGCGTGCAGAACACGTGCTCGTCAACGTTCTCGGCGCCGGCAGGCAGCGGTTGCCGGAAGTTCCCGACGGAGAACCGGCGGCCACCGTGTTCCGGTGGCCGGACGGCGCGGACCTGATCCTGCAGGAATCGGTGCCTGGCGCCGGAGACTCAGGCCTCAAAGCCCTGGGCTTCACCGCAGCGGACGAGCCCTGGGCCGGACCGGATTCCCCCGGACTCCTGGAATTGCTCGGTGCGGGGTCTTTTTATCCCGAACTAGGCATCAGGATTTCGCCGCTGCGCATTCCCGCCCCGGCCAGATCCGGCTAGACCGGCCAAGCGGAGCCAACCACCCGGCGTCGTACGTCCGGCATCTGCACGGACCTTGGTGCACCGGCACATTTCATATACCAGCAATGAGGAGAACAAACGTATGGGACTTCGTGGAGAAGCCGCAATCCTGGGCTATTTTGAGCTGCCGCCGGAACGCAAGCTGAAGCGTGAGAAGACCTTCAACCTGGAACAGTGGGCACGGCTCTCCAAGGCGGCGCTGGATGACGCCGGACTGGACGCCACCAACGTCAACGGCATCGTCACCCCGATGATCGGGGAAGCGGACATGTTTGTTCCCTCCACCATCACGGAATACCTCGGCATCAACGCAAATTTCGCCGAGATCGTGGACCTCGGCGGCGCAGGTTCCGCCGCCGGCGTGTGGCGGGCCGCAGCGGCCGTGGAACTGGGACTGTGCGACGCCGTACTTGTTACCTTCCCGGGCACCCACGACGTACCGACCGACGCCCGCCGGCCGTTCGAGATGACCGACAAAATGTACTTCGGTGCCTCATCCAACGCCTACGGGTCGCCGCAGGCAGAATTTGAAATCCCGTACGGAAACCTGGGGCAGAACGGTCCCTACGGGCAAATTGCCAAGCGGTACGGCCACGAATTCGGCTACGACGAGCGCGCCATGGCAAAAATTGCCGTGGACCAGCGCACCAACGCCTGTGCCACCCCGGGCGCCGTTTTCCACGGTCAGCCCATCACCATTGAGGACGTGCTGGCATCACCCATGGTGGCGGACCCGCTGCACATGCTCGAAATCGTGATGCCGTGTCAGGGCGGTGCCGCTGTGGTGATTGGAAACAAGGACCTCGCAGCCAAATCCAAGAATCGCCCGGTGTGGATCAAGGGCTTCGGAGAACGGGTTCCCTACAAGACACCAACCTACGCACGGGATCTGATGCACTCACCCATGATCCACGCAGCCGACCAGGCGTTTGGCATGGCCGGCATCGGACGCAGCGAGGTGGACATGGTCTCCATCTACGACTGCTATTCCATCACTGTGCTGATGAGCCTGGAGGATGCCGGCTTCACCGAAAAGGGCAAAGGCATGCAGTTCGTGAACGAACACGATCTCACCTTCCGCGGGGACTTCCCGATGAACACCGCCGGCGGGCAGCTTTCCTTCGGGCAGGCGGGCATTGCCGGCGGCATGCACCACGTGATCGACGGCGTGCGCCAGATCATGGGCCGTGCCGGTGAAGCGCAGGTGACGGACTGCAACCGGGCCTTCGTGACCGGCAACGGCGGCATCATGAGCGAACAAACGGCACTGATCCTCGAAGGCAATTAGGAGTACACCCCATGAGCACCTCATACACTCTTCCGGATCTGCAGCGTCCGATGCCGGTCCCGACACCCCTGACCAAGCCGTTCTGGGATTCCCTGGCGGAGCACCGCATCCGCATCCAGTATTCGCCTTCACTGGGCGAATACATCTTCTACCCCCGCCCCCTTGCCCCGGGCACCCTGGCCGATGACCTGGAATGGCGGGAAATATCCGGAGCCGGAACCCTGTACACGTATACCGTCTCCACCCGGCCGGTGGCCCCGCACTTCGCGAAGGAAGGCACCTTGGTGCTCGCGGTGGTGCAGTGGGATGAAGGCCCGAAGTTTTCCACCGAACTCGTCAACGTAGCCCACGATGACATCGAGGTGGGTATGCGGGTTAAGCCCGTTTTCTGCGATTACCCCGAAGCGGGAATCACCATGCTGCGCTACGAACCGGAGAACTGAAAATGACAGTCAGCACCGATTTTGCCCTGCCACCCGTCACCCTGCGCATCGGCAGTGAAGCGCGCAGCACGGGCAGTGGAACGCACACCCATATCAACCCCGCCACCGGCGAAGCCCAGGCACAGGTCCCGCTGGCAAGTGCCGCGGACGTTGACGACGCCGTCAACGCCGCCCACGCTGCCTTCGCGCTCTGGCGGGCAACACCGGCGGGAACCCGCGCCAAGGCGCTGCTCAAGCTGGCGCAGCTGGTCGAGGACCACACCGAGGACTTCGTCAATCTCGCCATTGCCGACAACGGCATTGCCCGCTCCAATGCCTATCCCACGGTTAACGCCGCGGTGGAGTGGATCCGGTACTACGGCGGCTGGGCTGACAAGCTCCCGCTGGGCCGGATCACCTCGGTGGCCGGTGCGGGAGGTTCGTTCGGCCATACCCTGCGTCAGCCCTACGGCGTGATCGGTGCAATCATCACGTGGAACGCACCGCTGATGTCCCTGTCCATGAAGGTTCCCGCCGCTCTGGCCGCCGGAAACACCGTGGTGGTCAAGCCGAGCGAGCTGACTCCCTTCACCGCTATGCTCTTTGCCGATCTGGTCACCGAAGCCGGCATCCCCGCGGGTGTGTTCAATGTGGTGCCCGGCGGTGCAGAGGCAGGTTCGGCCCTGGTGGAGCACAAGCTGGTCAAGAAGGTGACCTTCACGGGCGGACCCGAAACGGCACGCAAGATCACCGCGGCCTGCGCACAGACCTTCAAGCCGGTGGTCCTGGAGCTGGGCGGCAAGTCCGCCAACCTCATCTTCGCCGACGCCGACCTTCAGGCTGCCGCCATGCACTCGACCTTCATGGCTTTCGGCATCATGAGCGGACAGGCCTGCGCCCTGCCCACCCGCCTGCTGGTCCAGGACTCCATCTACGACTCCTTCGTGGCCACCATCGGAGCCATCGCAGCCTCCTTCAAGACCGGAAACCCCCAGGAACTGGACACGATCTGCGGTCCGGTCATCAACGAGGCCGCCATCGACCGGATTCATTCGATGGTCGCCAAGGCCCAGGAAGACGGGGCCCGGCTGGTTACCGGCGGGCAGCGTCTTGCCGAGGACCTCGCCGACGGTTTCTTCTACCCGCCCACGGTCCTGGCCGATGTGGATCCGGCCAGCGAACTGGCGCAGAAGGAAGTCTTTGGACCAGTGCTGGCCATCACCCGCTTCAGCGACGAGGCCGAGGCGATTGCCCTGGCCAACGGCACCGACTACGGGCTCTCCGGATACGTGTGGACCGGCGACGCCCGCCGGGCCGTCCGCGTGACCGAGGCGCTTGAGACCGGTGAAGTGACCATCAACGGCGCCCCCAGCGCTGTGGCGGAACGCCCCTTCGGCGGCATCGGCCACTCCGGCATGGGCAATGAAGGCGGTCTGGAGGGACTTGAAGAGTTCTTCTGGACCAAGTCCGTCGCCTACGGGAACGGCTAACCCCGAGTACAGCACCACCGCACCACCTTTCTCTAAAGATCGTCTGCTCCACCGCCGCCCGATACCTGTCGGCCGGCGCCGCTGCATTCTGTTGACCTCATAGGAAAGGCAGGACACCGATGTCCTCCACCACTCGGGCGCTCAAGCGCCCAGGCTTTGCTTCAGTAGTCATAGTCCTGGTTCTGGCCGAAATCATCTCAGCCTTCGAACTGTCCATGATGTACGTCATGCTGCCGACCCTGATCGCGGATTTCCAGGTAGACGCCAACACGGTCGCCTGGGTCGTCACCGCCTATCTGCTGGTCTCCGCCTCAGCCGCCGTGCTGGGCGGACGCTTCGGCGACATGTACGGCCGGCGAAAAGTCATGGTCATTGTCCTGGCCATCGCAGCCGTCGGTTCGCTCATCTCGCTGCTCGGGGGCTCCCTGGGCATGATTATCTTCGGCCGCGCCATTCAGGGTGTTGCCGGTGCCGTCCTGGGCCTGGCCTTCGGACTGGCCCGCGAACACCTGGATGAAAAGCGGGTGCCGGTCGGCATCTCCATGGTCGGCGCCTCGGCCCTGATCGCCGGCGCCGGCGGCTCCATGATCGCCGGGTTCATGATCGATCTCTTCTCCTGGCACGGGATCTTCGTCTTCGCTGCCGTCCTGGCGGTCATTGCCGCTGTGGCCATCCAGCTGGTTATTCCGCGGGACACCAACGCGGTCACCACGGACAAACCCGACTACCTGGGTGCCATCCTGCTGCCCATCGCGGTCAGCGCCCTCCTGCTGGGACTCTCCAACAGCTCAAAGACCGGCTTCCTGTCGGTGGAGTTCCTGGGCCTGATCGGCCTGGGCCTCGCTGCTGCCGCGGTGTGGGCGTGGTGGGAACTGCGGGTTGAATCGCCGATCGTGAACCTGCGGATGTTCAAGAACCGCCAGATCGCCCTGGCCATGACCGCAACGGTGTTCGCCGCCGTCGGTCCCCTGGGCGGAGTGTCCGTTCCCTCGCAGATGATCATGCAGTCCCCCGAGTCGCTGGGGTACGGGCTGGGCTTTACGCCCACCGAATCCGGCGTCATCATCTGCCTTACCGCCCTTGTTGGCTTCGCTCTCTCACCGGTGGGCGGGAAACTGTCCTTCCGGTACGGGGCGCGGATTGTGTTTATCGGAGGGCTCGTGCTGATGGCCCTGGTCCTGCCCCTCATCCTGCTCACCTACGGCAACGTGGCAATGTACGTAGTGGCGATGACTCTGAACGGCGTCGGCATTTCCCTCACCTACGGTGCGCTGCCGAACCTGCTCGTTGAGGTGGTCCCGGAAACCCACACCTCGGAAACAGCCGGAACCAACACCATGATCCGCAACGTCGGCCAGTCCGCGGCGATCGCCATCGGCGCGTTCATCCTCGCCAAGAACACGGATCCGGCAACCCAGGCCATTTCGCAGCAGGGCATCAGCGCCGCCCTGCTCCTGGTCCTGGCCTTTGCCGTGCTCTCAGTCATCATGGGGCTGATGCTGAGCCGCAACCCCAAGCCCTGGGTGCCCGAGACGGTTGGCGAGCGCGACATTCGCCGCGGGACAACGCGCGATCCGGAAGGCATCGTTTCAGCCTCTGCCTAGTCAGCAGCGAAGTCCCCGTAAGCGCTGGCATGCACCGCCTCACGCGGTGCATGCCAGCCTTTGGTTTCCAACACGAAAGGCAGGACGCGATGTCCTCCACCGCAAGGGCGCTGAAACGTCCCGGGTTTGCACCGATTGTCACAGTCCTGATTCTCGCTGAGATTGTCTCGGCCTTCGAGTTGTCCATGATGTACGTAACCCTGCCCACCCTGATGAGGGACTTCCAGGTGGACGCAAACACGGTTGCCTGGGTTGTCACAGCCTTCCTGCTGGTATCAGCCTCCGCCGGTGTTCTGGGTGGACGCTTCGGAGATCTGTACGGCCGGCGGAAGGTCATGGTCATTGCCCTGGTCATCGCCGCGGTCGGCTCAGTCATCTCATTGCTCGGCGGATCCCTGGGCATGATCATCCTGGGCCGCGCCATTCAGGGTGTTACCGGTGCGGTGCTGGGTCTGGCTTTCGGACTGGCCCGCGAGCACCTCGACGAAAAACGTGTTCCGGTGGGCATCTCCATGGTGGGGGCCTCGGCGCTCATAGCCGGCGGGGGCGGCGCACTGATCGCCGGATTCATGATTGATGCCTTCTCCTGGCACGGCATCTTCGTCTTTGCTGCCGTCGTGTCGGTTATGGCCGCGGTGAGCATCCAATTGGTGATTCCCCGGGACACCGTGCTGCCCAGCCGGGAGAAACCGGATTACCTGGGCGCAGTACTGCTGCCCATCGCCGTGAGCGCCATTCTGCTCGCGTTTTCCGGCGCTTCAAAGACCGGTTTTGCGTCCGCCCAGTTCGTCGCCCTGATCAGCGTTGGGATCATCGCCGCCGCCGTGTGGGCGTGGTGGGAGCTGCGGGTGGAATCCCCCATCGTGAACCTTCGGATGTTCAAGAACCGCCAAATTGCCCTGGCCATGACCGCCACCGTGCTCGCCGCCGTCGGGCCTTTGGGCGGCGGGAACGTCCCCGCGCAGCTCATCATGCAATCGCCCGCCTCGTCGGGATACGGGCTTGGTTTTTCCCCCACCGGCGCCGGGGTTCTGATCAGCTCAACTCTGCTGGTGGGCTACTTATTCTCGCCGCTGGGCGGAAAGCTGGCCTTCCGGTACGGCGCCCGCACAGTCTTCATCGTTGGTCTGGCGCTGGTGGCCCTGGTCATTCCCATCATCCTGCTGACCTATGGAAGCGTGCTGATGTTTATCATCGCGATGGTCCTGAACAGCACCGGCATATCGCTTGCCTACGGCGCGCTGCCGAACCTGCTCATTGAAGTGGTCCCAGAAACCCACACTTCGGAAACTGCCGGCACCAACACCATGATCCGCAACATCGGCCAGTCCGCCGCCGTTGCCATTGGCGCGTACATCCTGGCCAGCCACACCGACCCTGCCACAACGGCCGTTGCGCAGGAAGGCATCAGCTCAGCGTTCATCTTCGTGTTGATTTTCGCTGCATTGTCAGTAGTGGTTGCACTGATGCTGCGACGCACTCCCGCACAGTGGGTTCCCGAGACCGCCGGCGAGCGCGACATTCGCCGCGGCACCAACCGAAACCCGCAAGACACGGTCCACGCACCGCTGTAACCCTCAGCTGGTGGAGTCCCCGAAGCCGCCGGGGCCCCTGAAATCCGCATTCCAGTAAACGCTTGTGAAAGAGGAAAGACCATGACAATCCATCTTCAGAACATCGGGAAGGTCACGGAAGGCGCTCCCGTTTCGTGGGAGTCCAAGGACGCTCTCCTGTACGCCCTGAGCGTGGGTGCCGGCGCCCGCGACCAAACAGCAAACCTTGCCTTCACCACGGAAAACTCCCGGGGGATCGATCAGAGCGTGCTGCCCACCTTCGCCGTGCTTCTGGGCGGATCCGGCGGTTCCATGGATGAGCTCGGGGACTTCAAGCTTTCCCAGATCCTGCACGGCGGACAAACGGTCACGCTGCACCGCACGCTGGCCCCGGCCGGAACCGTGATTCCGCGCAGCTTCATGAGCGGCGCCTGGGACAAAGGCAAGAATGCCGTTGTTGAGCTCACCACCCACCTGCTCGACGCCGACACCCGGGAGCTCACTGCCACCTCAGTGACCTCCATGATTATCCGCGGAGAGGGCGGCTTCGGATCCGAGCCGGCACCGCATGACGGGTGGGAGCTGCCCGACCGCCCGGCCGACCTTGTGGACGTGCAAAAGACCTCTCCCGACCAGGCCCTGCTCTACCGCCTCAACGGCGACCGCAACCCGCTGCATTCAGACCCCGCAATGGCCGCCATGATCGGCTTTGAGAAGCCCATCCTGCACGGACTGTGCACTATGGGTTTCGCCGGCCGTGCCCTCCTGGAAGGCGCATTGGGGTCCGACGTCGATGCGTTCGGCTCGCTGAGCGTCCGTTTTGCCGCACCGGTGATTCCGGGCGACGAGCTGACCACCAGCATATGGATGACCGAAACCGGCGCCGTTTTCCAGACACGGGTTGGGGACACCGTGGTCCTGGACCGCGGCACCTGCCTCCGCCGCGATGCGCTGGCGGCCGGTGAAAGCCTGCTTTCCGAACCGGCTACGGCCTAACGTCACGGACCGGCGGCGCGGCGGCGGCCCCACCAGGCTTCAGGCCCGGGCTGCCGCCGTCGTCATCGTTCCTATTCGATGCAGCCGTCCGGGCACCGCAGGGTGGACGGGTCCGAGGCGCACTCCGCGCAGTACAGGGTGAGCTTGCGGCAGGAGGGGTTGGAGCAGTTCTCGAACTTGCTGGTCGGAGCCTCGCAGCGCACACACTTGCCGATGGTGGCGGCGTCCTCGGTGAACTCCATGTGCATCCGCTTGTCGAAGACGTAGAGCGAGCCCTCCCACAGTCCCTTGTCACCGTAGGCTTCCCCGTAGCGGACAATCCCGCCCTGCATCTGGTAAACCTCTTTGAAGCCGCGGTTGACCATCAGCGAGGACAGGACCTCGCAGCGGATGCCGCCGGTGCAGTAGGTCACCACCGGCTTGTCCTTGAGATCGTCGTATTTGCCGGAATCCAGTTCGGCGATGAAGTCATGCGTGGTGGCAACGTCGGGCACCACGGCCCCCTTGAACTTGCCGATCTGGGCTTCAAAGGCATTCCGGCCGTCGAAAAAGACCACCTCTTCGCCGTCGGCCTTCTTCTCCTCCACCAGCTGGTGGAGTTCTTCGGGCCGCAGGTGGGTGCCTCCGCCCACTACTCCGTTCTCGTCAACCTTCAGTTCACCCGGGGCGCCGAAGCTGACAATTTCCTGGCGGACCTTGACGCTCAGCCGCGGGAAGTCCTCCGCACCGCCCTCGGAATACTTGATGTCCATCTTCTTGAAGGCCGGATACTCGCGGGTGGCCTTCACATATGCCTTCACGGCGTCAAGCTCTCCGCCCACGGTTCCGTTGATCCCGTCAGGCGAGATCAGGATCCGGCCGCGCAGTCCCAGCTTCTCGCAGAGGGCGCGCTGCCAGAGGCGCACGGCCTCCGGATCGGGGAGGGGCGTAAAGGCGTAATACAGTGCAATTCGGTTCAAAGCCACACATTAAGGGTAGACCGGCGCGGGACCCCGAATTTCATCAGCGCACATACCTTTCACCTGCCGCCCCCGCTAGTGTTCATTCATGAGCCTGCTGGACGATGATTTGCTTGAGACCTGGGTGACCGGATGGGCGCAGGCCCGCGGCTATCGAACCCGACGGGAAGGCCGTTTTCCGGCGGCTTTCCTGCATGACAAAACCAACGACTGGGAGTACTTCGCCCTGGAACCCTCCCATGACGAATTCGCGGCGCTGGCTTCCTCGGCCCGGATGAGTCCCGGGCGGCTCTTCACCATCGTCACCGGACGCGTGAATGAAATCCACGGCGCCGCCTTGGTTTACGGGCTGAATGTCCGGTCCGCGGACGAGGTTTTCATGACACTGGACATGACCGGGCAGGACATTGAAGACCCGCTGCCGCTGGACGGTTTTGAAGCGGAAACGGTGCGCAACGGCAAGGTGGGCACCGTTACCGTCACAGCCGACGGCGAGCTGGCCGCGCGGGGCAGCGTGGCGATCGTGGAAGGGCATGCGGTGTACGACCGGATTGTCACCGAGCCCGGGTTCCGACGGCGCGGGCTGGGCAGCTACGTGACGCGGGCTCTCACCGCAGTGGCCATGGAACACGACGCCGATTCCGGGCTGCTGGTCGCCACCGCCGACGGGCTGGAACTGTACACCTACCTGGGCTGGGAAAACCTGGCCAGCGTGGTGATGTTCGAACCGCGGCTGTAGGCGTCTGCGGCCGGTCTGCGGTGGCTTTTGCGGTCGCGTTTGCGGCGAAACGCAGCGGTTCAGCCCGGAGCTGAGCGGGCGCGTTTAACAGCGGCTGCCCGGACGGCCGGTGGGAGAATGGCACAGTGGCCCTACATGATTCCTTGATCCCCCTGCTCGGCTCCGGCGCCGACCCGGAACAGCTGGTCCATGTCCACGAAATCCCCGCCCGCCAGGCTGTTCCCGTTCCATGGCCGGACTGGGCGCACCCCGACGTCGTTGCCGCCTACGCCACGGTGGGTGTCCACGAACCCTGGCGCCACCAGATTGAAGCCGCAGAGTCCGCGCACTCGGGGCAGCACACGATTATTTCCACCGGCACCGCCTCCGGAAAATCCCTGGCCTACCTGCTGCCGGCCCTGGACGAGATCCACCGCACGGCACTGGATGACCGGGTCACCCTGGAGCCAACCGGGTCGGTGGCCCTCTATCTGGCCCCCACCAAGGCATTGGCCGCTGACCAGCTTTCCGCCGTAAACGCCCTGCAGCTTCCCACCGTGCGCGCTGAAACATACGACGGCGATACAGACACCGGTGCCCGGCGCTGGATCCGGGACCACGCCAACCTGGTGCTGGCCAACCCCGACATGCTGCATTTTGGCGTGCTGCCCAACCATGCCTGGTGGGCCAGGTTCTTCCGCCGGCTCAAGTACGTCATCATTGACGAAGCCCACAGCTACCGCGGTGTCTTCGGTTCCAACGTTGCCAACCTCATGCGCCGGCTGCGCCGGATCTGCCGCTACTACGGCGCCGACCCGGTGTTCATCGGTGCGTCCGCCACCTCGGCGGACCCGGCCTCCTCCTTCGGCAGGTTGATCGGCGGCGAGGTCACCGCCATCACCCGCGACGCCTCTCCGCACGGAGCCACCACCGTGGCGCTCTGGGAGCCGCAGCTCACCGAGCTCAAGGGCGAGAACGGGGTGCGCTCCCGGAGGACCGTCATTGCCGAAACCTCCGACCTGCTGGCCAACCTGGTGGCGGCACAGGTTCGAACCATTGCCTTCATCAGGTCCCGCCGGGGCGCCGAAACCATTGCCACCATCACCCGCCGGCTGCTGGATGAGGTGCATCCCTCGCTGCCGGACCGAGTGGCCGCGTACCGCTCCGGATACCTCCCGGAGGAACGCCGCGAGCTGGAACGCCGGCTGCGCAGCGGCGAGCTGCTGGGCATTTCCAGCACCTCCGCCCTGGAGCTCGGTATCGATGTTTCAGGGCTCGACGCCGTGCTGGTGGCCGGCTGGCCCGGCACCCGCGCATCGCTGTTCCAGCAGATCGGCCGGGCCGGCCGCTCCGGCCAGGACGCGCTGGCCGCCTTCGTGGCCAGCGACGATCCCCTCGATACGTATCTGGTGCACCATCCGGAGGCGATCTTCGACATTTCGGTGGAAGCAACTGTGTTTGACCCGTCCAACCCCTATGTGCTCGGCCCGCACCTCTGTGCCGCCGCCGCCGAAATCCCGCTGACCCCCGACGAGCGGGAGCTCTTTGGTCCCACCGCTGCCGGATTGCTGGATCAGCTGGTGGACCAGGGCTACCTGCGGCGCCGGCCCTCGGGGTGGTTCTGGACGCATGCGGAAAGTGCAGCCGCCCTGGTGAACCTGCGGGCGGACGGCGGCGGGCCGATCAACATTGTGGAATCCGATACCGGAATGCTGCTGGGCACCATGGATTCGCCGCAGAGCCAGTACCAGGCCCACACCGGCGCGGTCTACGTGCATCAGGGCCAGACGTTCCTGGTGGACGAGCTTAATGAAGCGGACCATTGCGCGATGGTCACCCGCGGCAACCCGGAGTTCTACACCCAAGCCCGGGACGTCACCCAGATTGAAGTGATCGAGACGGAACGGACCTCGCATTGGGGCGAGATTCAGGTCTGTTTCGGCACCGTGAAGGTCACCACCCAGGTGGTCTCTTTTCAGCGCAAGGCCCTGATTTCCAACGAGATCCTGGGCGAGGAGCCGCTGGAACTTGAGGCCAAGGAACTGTTCACCAAGGCGGTGTGGTTTGTCATTGACGAGCACCTACTCACCGGGGCGGGCCTGATTCCGGCGGACTTTCCCGGCGCCCTGCACGCTGCCGAGCATGCCTCCATCGGGATGCTGCCGCTGATTGCCACCTCCGACCGCTGGGACATCGGCGGCGTTTCCACCGCCCTGCACGCCGACACCGAGAAGCCCACCATCTTCGTGTACGACGGGCATCCCGGCGGTGCAGGCTTTGCGGAACGGGCCTATGAAGCCGCCGAACTGTGGCTGACCGCCACCCGCGACGCTATCCGCGCCTGCGAGTGCGAGCGCGGCTGCCCCTCCTGCGTGCAGTCTCCCAAGTGCGGGAACAAAAACAATCCCCTGTCCAAGGCCGGTGCGGTGACCCTGCTGCAGGTGCTGCTGGACAACGCCCGCAGCAGGGAAACCGAACCCGGCTCCGGCACTGCTCCCGCTGCGGCTGCGGCAGCGCCGGTCCGGCAAGCGGGCTAAGACCAGACTCACGGCGGAGGTCCGGCGCGGGCATGCCCGGTGGCAGGCTGCGGCAGCAGCGGGATCGGTACCCGGGTTTCCACCTGGACGGTCTGCTCTCCGGCTTCCACCGTGCATGCTGCCAGCACGGCGCCGTTGCGCCCGGCCACCTCTGCAGCCACCACGCACGGCTCTCCGCTCCGAAGCTCACGAACCGTGTCAGCGGCCGCGAGTGCTGCCAGATCGGCCGCGGTGGCCGCCCTGCTTGCGGCCACCGCGGTTTGCAGCAGTATCAGAACGGCTGCGCACAGGATCAGCAGCAATAGTCCGGAACCCAGCACCATGACCGTGCCCGCGCCCTCCTCGGTTTTATCTCCTTTCCCGGCCGCAGCGGCCGCTCGCGCTTCTCCCACGGTGGTTCGTCCTCTCGGCTGGTCGTGGTCCGATCTGTCCGGTTGCCCGGCGGCACGCTTCCTCTGGCTTGTTTAGTTTCCGGGTGGCAGGGATTCCGGAAGCGCCGCGGCAGATCCGGTCAGCTCAAGCGGCAGCCGGTCCAGCAGCGGAGCCGAGACGGAGGTCCCTACTTCCACCAGCATCCATTCCCCGTCCGCGGTGACGGTCACCCGTGCACCGGGTCCTGCGATCCGGCGGGCCGCATCCTCCGCTTCGGCGGTGCCTCCGCGCATGATTTCCCGTGCCGCCGCCCGCGCGGCTTCTTCCACCCGCAGTTGGGTGGCTCCCGCTGCCACTCCCGTCAGGACGGCGGCTAGGAGCAGCACGACGGCGGGCAGGCCCACGGCCAGTTCGGCGGTCACCGCTCCGCGTGAGGACTCTGCCGGGGGATTCTCTCGCTGTACGCTACCCAAGGGTGAGGGCACTGCGGATCAGTCCCATGAGCAGGGACCGCACCTCGCCGCTGCCCAGGACCGCTACCAGAAGGGCGGCAAAGGCAACGGCCGCCAAGGTGGCAATCGCATATTCTGCCGTTGCCATTCCTGCTTCGCGGTCGTGGAAGCTCCTCCGGCGGCGCTCCACTCTGTTGAGGGGAATCGAAAACACATTCTCCGTTGCCCGGGGGTAGAGCACGGTCACTGTGCCGAATCCCGAGCCCCAGGGTTGGCTCCCGGAAGCCGGCGCCCCGGGACTGTGCTCCGTTGAAATAATGGGCGCGTCCGGCTCGCAGTTCGGCTCACCGGTGCTGCCCCGGCCGCGCTGGACGGTGGTAACGGATCTGCTTAAACCTGGCATGGTTCCTCCTGATGTGATTGCTGTGAGCTGTAACTGCACCGCTGTTGAGGCGGTGATCCGATCCTTCATCGGCCGGCCCCTCGGAACCAGTGAGGGTGTTGCCGTTCCGGACAACGCCCGCGGGCAAGACGGTTGTGGAGGATGCGCAGCACCCGCGCAGATGTGTCTTAGGGAAGCGACGGCAGCAGGGACATCAGCAGCGGCACCACTGTCAGGGCCACGAATGCCGGGAGCGCACACAGCCCCAGGGGAACCACGAGCCGGACACCCAGAGCCGCGGCACGGCGTTCCGCTTCGCGGGCCCGGCGGCGGCGTATCTGCGCCGCCTCCGCCACCAGGACCGCAGCTGACGGCGCCCCGGTGGTGGCTGCGAATCTCAGTGCTTCGCGGAGGTGTGCTGCGGGCTCGGGGAGTCGGCTGCGCTCCGGTGCTGCCAGATCCCACGCGGCCGCCCAGGGGGCACCCAGCTCCAAGGCAGCCTGCACCCGGCAAAGACACACTGAGGTTTCCGGTTCCACTACCTCTGCCAAGACGGAAAGTGCCTGGAGGAGCGGCTGCCCGGCCTCCAGCATGGCTGCCGTCAGATCCAGCATCAGGGCAGGATCCTCTATGCCTGCCCCGGGAACCGCGTTGTGTCCCGGGGCCCTTTGCGCACCGGACCCGTTTGGGCAGACAGTTAGCGGCGCGGTATTCCATCCCGGGAGCAGGAGCAGCGCAACGGCGGCAGCAAGAAATACCGTCACCAGGGCTCCGGTCATCAGATGCCTGCTGCCTGACGCACCAGCGCACGCGACCAGATCCTTCCAGCCAGGGACAAGGCAACTCCTGCCGTCCCTGCCAACCATCCAAGAGGACTGCCCAGCAGCACGCCCACGGGATCTGCCCCCAGCAAATAGCCAAGGCCCAGCCCTCCCACCGGTAACCAGGTCAGCAGACGGACGGTTGCCTGGGGTCCGGCCATTGCGGTCTCCCGCGCCGCCTGGCTGTCCAAACCGCTCTCCAGCTGCGCGGCATACCGTCCGAGGACACCGGCCAGGGGTGCACCGCTGCGCTCCGTCACGCTTACGCACGCTGCAAGTCCGGTCCACAACCCGGCTAGGGATGCTGCGTCACGGCCCCGGCCCGGCCGCCGCGTCTTCCGAACTGTTCCAGTCTGTTCCTGCGCAGCGGCACGGAAAACCGGTACAGGGCTGATGCCCAGGGACGCGGATTGCGCGGCGGCTTCCAGCACCGGCAGCAGCCGCGCGGGCAGGGAACCGGCGGATTCCTTCCCGGCCGCTGCCTGCAGGGTTGCTGCGTCAGCCCAAAGCTGGTGCGGGGCGCGGCCGGCCGCCAGCAGACCAGTGAGCTGATGGATCAGAAGTGGCAGCTCCTGCAATGCCGGCTCAGAACGGGACCGTCGAAAGTTCGAAGATAGCTGATGCAGAAGCGAGGGTCGCAGGAACCGGTCCTCTGCCCGGCCGGGACCTGAAAGGCGGCGGCCAAGGCCCGGACTCAATTGCCCCGGGTTTCGGGAAGGCGACAGCAGCAGAACCGACGACAGCCCGAGCAGCCCGGTAATCCAAAGACCGGTCATGAAACGGAGGTCGCCAAGGCCCCGGCGATTCCGCAGGACGGCTGTTGCCCGTCTGGGCGGGACGGTGCCGCTTCCTCCCCGGAACCCCCGATCCGACGCTGAAGCGCAGCCCACCCCTCGCCGTGCCGATCTGCAGCATCCGTTGGCACCAGCGGCCGCAACGCCGGCACCGCCAGCAGCCGGCCGTCAGCCGATGCCGTGATCACGGCTATTTCAGCGATCCGGCGGCCGGTGGCGCTGCGGGCCAGATGCACCACCACGTCCAGGGCGCTTGCAGCCTGCAGAGTGACCGCGGTGCTGCTCATGCCGGCGAGCGCCCCGAGAGCTGCCAGCCGGGCGGGAACACTGGCAGCCGAGTTGGCATGGATTGTGCCGCCGGCGCCGTCGTGACCGGTGTTCATGGCGGCCAGGAGTTCACGGACCTCGGCGCCGCGGCACTCCCCCACAATCAGCCGGTCCGGCCGCATCCGCAAGGCCTGGCGCACCAGTTCGGCCTGATCCACTGACCCGGCTCCTTCGACGTTGCCATGCCGGCTTTGCAGGCCCACAACATGCGGGTGGCGGGGATCCAGCTCGGCGGCGTCCTCCACGAGCACCAGCCGTTCGTGCGGGTTGCTCAATGACAGCAAGGTGGAAAGCAGTGTGGTCTTTCCCGTGCCGGTGGCTCCGCTGATCAGAAAGTTCAGGCGGGACGCGATGATGCGCCGAAGCACTGCGGCGCACTCAGGATCCATTGTTCCGCCGGCCTGCAGTTCCTCCATGGTGAAGGTGAGCGTGCGCCGGATGCGGATGGAGAGCAGCGTGGAACCGGTGGATACCGGACGCAGCACCGCGTGGACCCGGTAGCCGCGCAGCTGCACATCCACGCACGGATTGGAGTCATCCAGCCGCCTTCCGCCGGCGGCTATCAGCCGGGCGGCGAGTCCCTGAACCTCCGCGTCGGAGCTGAACCGCAGCCCGGTCAGTTCCAGCCCGTGCCCGCTGTCCACCCATACCCGGTCCGGCCCGTTCACGAGGATGTCGCTGATCCCCGGGAGTAACGCCAGTTCCTGCAGCGGGCCGAGCCCCTGCAGTTCCGCCTGCACCCGGTCAACGGCGCGCAGTGCCCCCTGGGCGCCGAGCAGCCGCCCGCTGGAGTGCACGGCAGCTGCCAACCGGGCGGCGGTGACGGGCTCGCCGTCGTCCAGCATCCTCCGGCGGACCTCCCGCACCATGGTCGAATCACCGGCGCGGGGCGCCTGGTCATCTGCGGGCAAGGAAGATGCTGACCGGCGGCCCTTTGCCCCGCTCATGACAGCGGCCTTTGCCTCGGGGCAGCAGGCTGGGGCGACTCGGCGGCAAACCGTTCCACCAGCTGTCCGGTTACCCGCCGGATGCTGCGGCTGCGGCCACGCTGCAGCAGGAGTCCGCGTGCCTCGGCGTGTTCGAGGCGGCGCGTCGCGGGCAGGTAGCCGGCCAGGGGCAGTCCGGCGGCGTCAGCTGCACGGGCATCGTCCAGTCCGTCGCCCAGCGGTCCGCGGACCACTGCTGCCTTGGGTACGGTGCCTCCCAGGCTCCGACTCAATGATCTGGCTGCGAGTACGGGCCGCAGCCGTCCCGGAACCACCACCAGCAATGCGTCGCAGGAGAGCAGCAGCTGACCGGGCAGGTGCCGTGCGCAGTCCACAATGGTGAGGGCAAAGGCCGCACGGGCTGCGTCCATGACGGCCCGGATGCTTTCTTCTGCGGGAGCGTCAGCCAAGGACTGTGTTCCCGAATACCCGGGTCCCGCCTCGCCGTCGTCGGCATCGGAATCCGCGGAACCACCGGCGAGCAGCGCGAAACCCGACACCCGAGGCAGCGCAGAAGTGAGCTGCACCGGGTTCAACGCCCCGCGGACCTCCGCCAAGTCGGGCCAACGCACTCCGGGGACTTCACCGCTTCCCAGGCTGGCGTCCAGTCCACCGCCGAGGGGGTCGCCGTCCACCAACAGCGTTTCCATCCGGTGTTCGGCAGCTTCCTGGGCCAGCCAGCACGAAAGGGTGGAGGCCCCGGCTCCCCCGCTTCCGCCCATGACTCCCAGCACAAAGCCCGAATTGTTTTCTCGCCGGCGACCAAGGTATTCCGCCAACCAGCCCGAAGCCGCCGGAAGCACGGCTACGCGCGCGGCTTCGAGCCGGGCTGCCTGTTTCCACAAATCCGTGTCCTGCTCGAAGCCCACCAAGATGGTTTCCGCCCGTCGACGCCGGTTCCTGTCCGGTGACATACGGTGTCCGGGTCCCACACCCGCCAGATCGCTGCCCAAGAGCATCACTTCAGGGTTGCGCTGGAATGCGGCGGCTGCGTCCGGCATCACTTCCAACTCCACGCCCGCTGCCGCAGCAATTCTGGCCACCTCATCCTGGAGCCGTTGGGATGCACTGATCAGGATGACCGGTGCCAAGGTGATTGGACCGCGGGCAGTGGCATGGGAAAGGGCGCCCTCCGTGCGCAGGCTAAACCGAGCCGGTGCCCGTGTTTGTTCCGCCGGGAACTGTGCCCGCAGCGCGCGTGCCTTCCGGGACCCGGAAGACGGGACCCACAGCTGTTCTTCGCTCATGCCACCAGACTCGCCCAGCCGTATCAGGAGTACAGCGGACCACTGCAGCGCTGGGGACAAGCCGAGGTTGCCCGTGGGGTGTGGAGGACGGGAGCGCCGGCAGCCCGCGTGGGAGGATGGAGGGGCTGCATCCGCGGTGAAAACAGAAGTGGAACAGGAAGGTATGCCGGACGCATGACGTACCTGCAGATCAACGGCATGGACCTTTATGCAGAGGTTGCCGGCGACGGCGCCCCTGTTCTCCTGCTCCACGGCGGCTTTTGCTCCCTCGAATCGATGCGGGAGCTGTCCGCCTCGCTGCGGACGGATCACCGGGTGCACGCGTTCGAGCGTCCGGGCCACGGCCGCTCTGCCGACATCGACGGCGACTACAGCTACGCCCGGGGCCTCGCCGACACCATCGCGTACCTCGACAGCCAGAACCTCGGGGCGGTTCATGTCATCGGTTACAGCGACGGAGCCATCCTCGGCCTGCTCCTTGCCATGGAGCAGCCGGACCGCGTCCGTTCGCTGACCGCTATTAGCGCCAATCTGGATCCCTCGGCCTTCAGTACCGCAGAAGAGCACCAATCACTCCTGCTCACGCCTGCGCGGCGTGATTCTACGCCGGCCGCGGACGCCGCCACCGACGCAGGCAGCCTTCCGGCCGCCAAGCCCGACGTCGAACGCCTGCATTACGAACGGCTGTCACCCGACGGTCCGAAGCACGCCGACGTCGTCCTCGATAAGTTGTTCCGGCTGTGGACCACTGAGCCAAACATCGACCCGGCCGACCTCGCCCGCATCACCGTGCCTGTCCTCATCATGGCCGGGGACCGCGACTCGATCAGGCCGGACCACGCCCTCCTGGTTGCAGCCTCCATTCCGGGCGCCCAGCTGTGCATAGTGCCGGGCGCATCACACGGGCTGCTGGCCGAACACCCGGAACTGATCAGCAGCGTAATCCGCCGTTTTCTGCACTCATCAGCCGTCCGGCAAATGCGCGCCTAAGGTGAACGGCGCAGCAGCCAGATGAAATAGGGCGCACCGATTAGCGCAATCATCAGGCCGGCGGGAATGGAGGCGGGAGCGATGAGCGTGCGGCCCAGCGTATCCGCAACGCAGACGAGCAGCGCTCCGACCATCATGGACACGGGGATGATGCGCCCGTGCCGCGCTCCGATGAGTGCCCGGGCAAGATGCGGAGCCACCAGGCCCACAAAGCCCACTGCTCCGACGGCGACCACACTGAGTGAGGCGAGGACGGCCGCGATGGACAGCACCCCGAGCCGTGTCCGGTCCAGCTGTACGCCAAGGATGCGCGGAGTGTCCTCATCCACCGCGAGAAGGTCCAGCTGCCGCCGCATGCCAAACAGCAGCGGAACCGCGACAACGAGCGCGATCGCGACCGGAACGACGTCGGGCAGCGTCCTTCCATACGTTGTGCCGGACAGCCAGGTGAGGATCCGCGGCGTATTCCATGGATCGGCGCGGAGCAGGGAAAAGGTCGTCAGGGCGCTCAGCCCGTAGCCGCAGCCGATGCCGATCAGCACAAACCGGTCCGGCAGGAACCCGCCGCGCCAGGTCAGGAGGGCAATCAGGCCGAACGTAGCCAGTCCCGTCGCCACCGCCGTGAGGATGAGGAGCGGCCGTCCGCCGCCGAGCATGGTGACGACAATGACAGCGCCGAGCCCCGCGCCGGCGGTGATGCCGAGGATCCCGGGTTCGGCGAGCGGATTGCGCACCGTGCTCTGCACCACGCAGCCAGCCAGCGCCAGTGCGGCACCGGCCAGCAATGCTGCGGCCACACGCGGCATCCGGTCATCCAGTGCCCGCCCGATCAGGTCCGGTGCCGTGCCGTTGAGCCACAGGGCAACGTCGCCGGTGCGCAGCCACAGGCTGCCGGCGAGCAGGCCCGCCACAGCGGCGGCCGCGAGCAGGACGCCGGCACCGGCCAGTACCAGCACGAAGCGGCGCCGGGTGCGCAGCCCGCCGCGCGCCTGCGGAGGCTGCCGCACCGGGCCGGAGTCCCGCAGCCGCAGGGCAAGCAGAACAATGACCACTGCCCCAAGCAGGGCGGTGGGGATGCCGGTGGGAATCGACGAAGCACCTTCAGCACCGAGGAGAGCCCGCAGCGTCGCGTCGGCCAGCAGGATCAGGAGTGAACCCAGGAGACCGGACACGGGAATCAGGAAGACGTGGCGGTTCAGCACCGGGAGCCGGCTGGCGAGCAGCCGCGCGAACACCGGCGCCCCGAGACCGACAAAGGCGATCGGGCCGGCAAGGGTCACGGAGACGGCGGTGAGCACGACGGCGGCAACAACGGCGGCGATCCGGGTTGAACGGAGCGGCACGCCGAGCGAAAACGCGGTGTCATCGCCGAGGCCGAGAACGTCCAGCCGCCTGGCAAGCAGCAGGGCACCCGCGAGCGCGACAATGATGACCGGCGCTGCACGTACGGACGCGTCGAGGTTCAGCTGCGCCAGGGATCCGCTGCCCCAGGCGAAGAGACCTGTCGTGTTCTCTTTAAAGAGGATCAGGAGCATCGCGGTGGCCGCATCCAGGGCCATAGCGGTCGCGGACCCGGCAAGGATGAGCCGTGTGGTGCCCGAGCCGGCGGATGTTCCGGCGAGCCCCAGCACCAGGGCGGCAGCGGCCAGCCCGCCCACAAACGCGACGCCGCTGGATGCCCAGAGCGGAACGGCCAAGCCAAAGGCGGCGACAATGGTGAGCGCGAAGTAGGAACCGGCGGTGACCGCGAGCGTGTCCGGCGACGCGAGGGTGTTCCGGGAGATCGACTGCAGCAGCGCTCCGGCAACCCCAAGCGCAAAACCGACCCCCACTCCGGCGAACAGACGCGGCAGGCGGGAACCGGTCAAAATGTCGCTGACCGGAACGCCGCCAATGTCCTCCCGGGCACCGCCGGCCAGGCGCACCAGATCCAGCATGCCAACTCCGGACGTGCCCTGGGTCAGGTGCCACATGCCCGCCAAAACGACGGCGGCGAGCAGGGCGGCCAATACGGCCGCCCCGCTCATCCCGGCACGAAGACCGGCGCGAAGACCGGCGTCCGGGACCGGCTGACGATCGTGTCCGGTGCCGGGCGGCGCTGTTCGGGTGGAGTGGCTCAACCCTGCTCGGTAATGATGTTGACGTACGCGTCGATTGCCTGCTGGTTGGACAGCGGACCGCCGGCGCCCCAGACTCCTGCCGGGAACGCGTGCGCACGGCCTTCCTTCACGGCAGGAAGAGCGGTCCAGATCGGGCTCTTCTCGAACTCGCTGACATACCCGTCGGCACCCTCGTCGGCGGAGTAGAAGAAGGTGGCGTTGCCGACGGCGGTGAGGCCCTCGATATCCGTCTGGCCCAGGCCGTACGAGGGATCGACGCCGCCGCTGCCGTAGGAGGCATCAATCTCGTCGGTCCAGGCAGCGGTGAGGCCAAGCTCCTCGCCCAGCGCGGTGAAGAGCGCACCCTCACCGTACGGGCGGATCACCACGTTGCCGCCTTCCATCCATCCGTCGAAGAAGAGGAAGTCGGTGGTCGGCAGGTCCACGGCCTGGACCTTGTCCTTGGCAGCAGCCAGGTGTGCGTCGAAGTCCCCCAGTACTTCTGCGGCACGATCGGTGCGGCCGGTCGCCTCGGCAATCATGTTGAAGACGTTCTTCATGTTGCCGATCGGGTCCGCTCCGTCCGCGCCGACAGTGGCGAGCACGGGAACCCCTCGTTCCTCGAGCTGGGCGATGAGTTCATCGTCGGCACTGTAGGCCTCGATGATGATCAGGTCAGGGTCCGCTGCGTAGAGTGCGTCCATGTCGGGCTCGCCGCGGGTGCCGATGTCGGCAACGCCCTCCGGGATGGTTTCGGCGCTTACGTACGTTCCGTAGCCCTCGGCGTCGGAGACAGCCACAGGTGTTACGCACAGTGTGAGAGCGTCCTCGATCTGCTGCCACTCAAGCACCGCGATGCGCTCGGCGGGCTTATCGAGCTCCACCGTGCGGCCCACGCCGTCGGTCATCGAGACCGCATCGGTGGAGGTGGTCGTCGTGTCGGCCGCGCAGCTCTCGGACGTTGCGGCGGCGACATCGGCAGCTTCGCTGACCTCGGTGGTGCCGCAGGCGCTGAGGGCGAGGGCGGCGACGGCAAGTGTCGCGGCCGTGCTCGCAAAGGAACGGGAACGGATCATCGGTGGTCCTCTCGGGTGGCGCTCCGGGGCGGAGCAGGAACTTGGGTTGCGGTGCGGTTGGCATGGCGTCCAACGGGATCGATGCGCAGGTGGTTAGTGCGCGGGTCGAGGGTGACCTCGACGGAGAGCTCGTACACTTCGCTGATATTCGCGGCGGTCAGTACCTCGAGCGGACTGCCGGAAGCGTGGATGCGGCCGTCCGACAGCAGGAGCAGATGATCGGCGATCCGGGCAGCGTGGTCGAGATCGTGCAGCACGATGCCGACAGCAACGCCGTGGTCATCCACGAGGTCGCGGACCAGATCGAGGGTCTCGATCTGGTAGCGGAGGTCGAGATGATTGGTTGGCTCATCCAGCAGGACGACGCCGGTCTCCTGCGCTACGCACGCGGCGAGCCAGACGCGCTGTACTTCGCCGCCGGAGAGTTCCCCGACCGGCCGCTGCGCCATGTCCATGACGCCCGTGGCACGCAGGGCACGGTTCACTGCGCTGCGGTCAGCAGCGGAAAGGCCGGCAAATCTACGCCGGTACGGGTGGCGGCCGAAGGCAACCACCTCACTCACCGTCAAGCCCTGGGGAGCCGGCCGCGACTGGGCAAACAACGTGACCTCACGCGCGAACTCGCGCGCGCTGAGCAGGGAAGCCTCGCGTTCAGGCCGATCGATTCCGGCGCCCAGCTTTACGGTTCCCCCGTCGACGCGGTGCAGTCGTGCCAGGGAGCGCAGCAAGGTCGACTTCCCGCTGCCGTTTGGGCCGACAAGCGCGGTGACCCGGCCGGGTTCCAGCGTCAGCGAAACACCCTGGACCACGAGCGTGCTGCCGTAGCGGAGTACCAAATTCTCTCCGCGCATCGCCTGAAGCGACGAGCACTGGTCTTGCACTGTGGACATAAGGAACCTGAATCGTCGCGGGCCTGAGGCGGGAGGGCGGCGTACCAAAGGCGTTTACGGACCACGCGAGTTAGGGTTGCCATACCTAATATAAACGATACTGGTGTGACCTATGTAATGACGAGTGACGCACGTTTTTATTCGTCATGTTGAGCCGGCTGAAGCACCGGCGGCATGCAGGGACAATGGAACCATGTACGTTGTCCTCTCCGCCGCCGGGCCGGCCTCCCCCACCGGGTCCCTGTTGCTGCAGGAATTGGACGACGCCGGGCAGCCCGGCGCAGCACCCGCCGTCGTCGCCCCCGGGCAATTGGCCGCCGCGGTGCGACATTACGAGGAACGGCCGCAGAACGTCCGCTGGGTTTTCGGCAGCACACGGGACATCTATCCCCGTCTGCTGGACGCCGGCGTCACTGTGGAACGCAGCCACGATCTGGCCCTGGTCCGCGGGATCCTGCGTTTTTCCGAAGCCGTGCCGGCGTCCCCTTATATCGACAAGCTGCGTGCCGAGACGCCGGGCGAGGATGCGGACCTGCTCCCGCGCCAGCTGCTGCCGGTCCAGCCGGCACCGAACCAGAGCTCGCTTTTTGAGGAACTCGAGGGTTTCGACGCCCTGGCCGGCAGGCGCGGTCCGTCGCCGGAGGACCAGGTGGCCGAGCTGCAGGACCAGCTGGCGGCCGTCGCGGCTTCCACCGCCCCAGGCAGGCTGGCGCTGCTGCTGGCCGCCGAATCCGCCGGCGGCCTGATTGCCGTGGAGATGGAACACGCCGGCCTGCCCTGGCGGCGTGACATTCACGAAGCCATGCTGGAGGCCGAGCTGGGGCCGCGCCCGCCGGAGGGGCAGCGTCCGGTACGGCTGGAACAGCTCGCAGCAGAACTGCGGGACAAACTGCGCAACCCCGGGTTCAATCCGGATTCGCCGCAGGAACTGCTGCGCGCCCTGCACCGGGCCGGCATCGAGGTGAAGACGACCCGCTCCTGGGAGCTGCAGCAGCATGAACACCCCGCCATTGCTCCGCTGCTGGAATACAAACGGCTCTCCCGGCTGCTGAGCGCCAACGGCTGGACCTGGCTGGATGCCTGGGTGGACGGCGGCAGGTTCCGGCCCGAATACGTGGTGGGCGGTGTGGTCTCCGGCCGCTGGGCCTCCCGCGGCGGCGGTGCCCTGCAGATCCCCAAGTACGTGCGTGACGCGGTGCGCCCGGATCCGGGGTACCGGTTGATCGTCGCCGATGCCGCGCAGCTGGAACCCCGGGTGCTGGCCGCTCTGGGCCGAGACAATGCCCTGGCTGCCGCGGCCCGCGGAAAGGACCTGTACCAGGGCATCGCGGACCAGAACTTCAACGGCGACCGGGCGCTGGCCAAAATGGCCATGCTCGGCGCCATGTACGGTGCCACCTCGGGTGAAGCCGGCCGGCTGATGCCCGCCCTGACCCGGTCCTACCCGCAGGCAATTGGGGTGGTGGAGCGCGGTGCCAGGGCAGGGGAAGCCGGAAAGACGGTCAGCAGCCATCTGGGCCGCACCTCGCCCCCGGTCTCTGAACGCTGGCTGAGTGCCCAGCAGACCGCGTCCGCCGAGGAACAGCGCCGCGCCGATTCCCTCGCCCGCTCCCAGGGCCGGTTCACCCGCAACTTTGTGGTGCAGTCCACGGCGGCGGAATGGGCGCTGTGCTGGCTGGCGGAAATACGACGGCGGCTGCGGGCGGCGTCGTCCTCCTCCCCGGCGGGGCAGCTGGTGTTTTTCCTGCATGACGAAGTGATGCTTCATGTGCCCGCAGACCGGGCAGAGGAGGTTAGCGCCCTGGTCACCGAGGCCGCTGCGGCGGCCACCCGCCTGCTGTTCGGCCGGATCCCGCTGGAATTCCCGGTGGTGGCCGTAACCGTGGATTCCTACGCCGAAGCCAAGTAACGCTCCGCCGCACGCGACGGCACAGGTGCCGGAGCCGGGAACCAACGGATGACGATCAGGGAGTAGGCCAACAGGAAGGCCAGCGAGAAGGGCAGGGCGGCCCACGGCAGGTCGGTGGCGTTGAGGTCCCCGAAGCCCGCCGCGCCCAGGCCGAACGCTCCCAGGTTGTTGATGACATGCAGTGCGATCGCTGCTTCCAGCCCGCCGGTGCGCCAGGTGATCCAGCCGGCCGCGACGGCAAAGGCAGCCACGTCAATCTGCCCCGCCGGTCCGTAGCCGTGGCCAAGGACAAACAGGGGAACCGGCAGCAGAATGGCGAAGGCCGGATGGCGCAGCCAGGAACCGATGCCCTGCATCAGCAAACCACGGAAGGCGTACTCCTCTGCGGTTGCCTGCACTGGCACCAGCGCCAGGACCACCAGCAGCAGAAGCCAGACATCACCGGGGTTTGGTCTCCCGTCCGGGACTCCCCCGCTTCCTCGCAAGGACTCCGGCACCAGCAGGCTCAGGGCGTTCACGGCAGCGAACAGGCCGGCGGCGAGGACAAGCGGCTTGGGAAACAACGGCCAGCGAAGCCGGCCGGTGACCGAGGAGAGTGTTCCGGCGGAACGCCTGCCGCCCCACCGCACGCCCAGTGCCGCCGCGGGCCAGAGCAGGCAGACGGTTCCGAGCAGAAAGGCGAGCTGCACCGGGTCGCCGAGGTCTGATTGCGCTGACAATGCCCGGTCAACCATGGCGGAAACCTCCGGCACGAAGATCCCCACCGCCGCCGTTGCCCCCATCGCCAGCATCATCAGGACGAAGAACAGGACAACCGTGACCAACACCGTGGTCAGCGGGTGCCACCAGCGGTAGCCGGGCAGGGAGCGGGGCAGGCGGTGAAAGGGATAGGCGGGAGAAGGGCCGTGAACCGGGCGGGCGGGGGACTCAGCGTCCGGACCAGCCGGAAGATCAGTTGTCATGCTCCCAGCCTGCCCGCCCGGCGCCGCGTTCCGCTTCGGCCAAACGGCTTCCGCCACCAGCCACATGGCGGAAAAGACTTCATGCTTTTGGCTAATTGTTCTCCGGCAGACCGCTCACTAGGATTTCTAGAATGCCGCTCCCGACTCAACGCCCCAGCCCCTGGAAGACGGCCGGCATCACCGCCGCCGCCGCGGCAGTCGGGGTCCTGGTTTTCCTGATCGTCCGCGGCTCCATGCTGCCGCCCGACGACGCCGATCCGCTGCCTTTCATGGGACTGATGTTCCTGGACTTCATTCTGGGTTTGACCGCCGTCGGCCTCCTCCCCATCGCCCTGCGCCGGGCACCGGTTGCCGCCGGACTTGCCATCATTGCCCTCAGCGGACTCTCCACCCTGGCCTTTCCCGCCGCCTGCCTGTGCATCGTCCGCCTCGCGGCCCTGCGGCGGCCGCGCCTGCTGGCCGCCACTGTGCTTGTCTTTCTTGCAGCAGTGGGAGCGGACCTCATCCTCAATCCAGTTAACGACGCCGGCGACGGGGACATCTGGTGGGTTGCGCTCATTGCCCTGGCGTTTCTGCTCGTCCTCATCCTGATCGGGCTGAACCGCGGCGCCAAAAAAGCATTGATCGTCTCCCTCCAGCAGGAAGCGGACAGCGCCCGCCGGGAACAGGATGCGCGGGCAGATCAGGCACGGCTGGCCGAGCGCACCCGGATCGCCCGGGAAATGCACGACACCCTGGCGCACCGCCTGAGCCTGATCAGCATGCATGCCGGCGCCCTCGAATACCGCACCGATCTGGAGCCGGCGACCATCCGTTCCACGGCCGGGGTCCTCCGGGAGACCGCTGCCAAAGCCGCGTCGGAGCTGCGCCAGGTACTGACCGTTCTTCGTGAAGAGCCGGAGGCCTCGGCGCCGCAACCCAATATCTCCTCCATTCCGGCACTGGTGGAATCAGCCCGGGCGGCCGGCACCGACATCACGCTGAGCATCGAACCGGCGCTGCTGGCAGCCGGAGCGGATGGTCCCGCCGATGCCACCTCCCGCCACCTGTACCGGGTGGCACAGGAGGGCATCACCAACGCCCAGAAACATGCTCCCGGCCATCCCGTGGCTGTGTCCCTCACAGGTGCACCCGGGGAGGGCATCACGGTGACGGTCAGTAATCCGGTTTCCCGCTCCACGTCCCCTGCACCGGACGGGCTCGGCCTGATTGGGCTGGCCGAGCGGGCCAGGCTCTCCGGCGGTTCCTTTGAATCGGGTGCTAAGCGCGGGGTCTACACCACCGCAGTGCAGGTTCCCTGGTGAGCGCCGCGTCAATCAAGGTCCTGCTCGCGGACGATGAACCCCTCATCCGGGCAGGGCTGCGGCTTATCCTCGACGGGGCGCCGGATATTGCCATCATCGGTGAAGCTGACGACGGCGACACGGCCGTTCGGCTTGCCGCCGAGCTAGCGCCCGACGTCGTCCTCATGGACATCCGGATGCCACGCCTAAGCGGCATCGCCGCCACGGAGCGCATCACGGCGGCGCCGGAGCCGCCCCGGGTGATCGTCCTGACGTCCTTCGACACCGATGATTTCATCCTGTCCGCGCTGCGTGCCGGTGCGAGTGGATTCCTGCTCAAGGACACGCCGCCGGCAGACGTGGTCTCTGCCGTCCGAGCGGCAGCTGCCGACAACCTGCGCTTCTCCCCCGGTGTCCTGAAACGCATCGTTGCAGCCGCGGCGGCCTCATCCGCAGAATCAGCGGAGTCCGCCTCACAGCACAATCCGCTGGCGGTCCTCAGCGAGCGGGAACACGTCATCGCCTGTGCCGTTGCCCGCGGGCTGACCAACGCTGAAATCAGCGCTGAACTCTACGTCAGCATCGCCACCGTCAAAACCCACATCGCCAACGCCTTCACGAAGCTGAACGTCACCAACCGTGTCCAGCTGGCCGTGACCGTCCTGCAGTCCCAATCAGCGTCTACAGATCGGGAACGATCTCCCGGTTTTCATCCCAGGGCAGGGTCCAGCCCAATTCCTCCAGCACGCCGTTGAGGATGATTCCCGTGAAACCCCACACCAGGACACCGTTCACGAGGAACGCGGGCGAGCGGTGCTTGTTTCGGCCGTGGCTCATCACCGCGGTGCGGCGGTTTTCGGGGTTCAGCAGGTCCGCCACCGGGACCCGGAACACTGACGCCGACTCGCCGTAATCCACCACATCCACCGGGGTGGGCCGGTCCCACCAGCCCAGCACCGGAGTCACCAGGAAGTTGCTGACCGGCAGGCCAACCTCGGGCAGCGTGCCCAGAACGACGACGCCGTCCGGGTCCAGCCCCGTTTCCTCCTGCGCTTCGCGCAGGGCGGCGGCCTCCGGGCCGGAATCCACCGCGTCCACGGAGCCGCCGGGAAAGGCCACCTGCCCGGGATGGTCGTTCAGGGTGGCGGCCCGCTCCACCAGCAGGACGTCCAATTCCTCGGGAACACCGGCGGTACGGAAGTCAGCGGGCTTGTCATCCAGGTTGCCGAAGAGGATCAGCACCGCGGCACGGCGGGCAGTGGCCGGGTCCACGCTGCGGCGCAGCAGCTCCAGATTCGCGTCGAAGCTGGTGCTGCGGGCCGAGGCTGAAACACCCAGCTCCCTCAGATCGGCGTAGGCGCTCATGCTTCCAGCCCGTAGCCCGCGGCACGCAGCTGGGCACGGGTCTCAGCGGCCATCATCCGGGCGTGCAGTTCTTCACGGCCCGGAGCCAGCTCATACTTCAGCAGTTTTTTCGCCTTTTCCGGATCTGTTTCGCCCTCGCCGTAGGACGGGCACAGCGCGGCCACCGCGCAGGCGCCGCAGGCCGGGTTTTTGGAGTGGCAGACTCGCCGGCCGTGGAAAACCACCCGATTGGACAGGGGCGTCCAGTCCTTGGGTTCAAACAACTCGGCGACGTCCTCCTCCACCTTCACGGGGTCCTTGGCAGTCGTCCAGCCGAACCGGCGTGACAGCCGGCCAAAGTGCGTGTCGACCGTGATCCCGGGGATGCCGAAGGCGTTGCCGAGCACTACGTTGGCCGTCTTCCGGCCCACTCCCGGCAGCGTGACGAGCTCCTCCAGCTTGTCCGGCACCTCGCCGTCGTACTCATCCACCAGCCGGGTGGACAACGCCTTGATGCTGGCGGCCTTGGCCCGGAAGAAACCGGTGGGCCGGATCAGCTCCTGCAGCTCCGTCTCGTCCGCCTCGGCCAGTACCTTGGCGTCCGGATAACGGGCAAACAGCGTGGGAGTGACGGCGTTGACCCGGATGTCGGTGGTCTGCGCCGACAAGACGGTGGCCACCAGCAGCTCAAACGCGTTGGTGAAATCCAATTCGGCCACGGCGTAGGGATACAGCTCCCCCAGCATCCGGTTGATCTTCCGGGCCCTGCGTTTCAGGGCCAGCAGGGAGGGATCACTCCCGGTTGCCTTTGCCACTTGGTTGGTGTCCTTCTGTTGCGCCGCTGCGGTGGTGGAGGTTTCCGGACTACTCGCCGGAATCCTCACCAACCCGCTCGATGTTGCTCAAGTCCCGCAGCACGCCGATGCGGCCGGTGCGCTTGTCCTGGACCAGGAATTCGGTGCCGCGGTCTTCCAGGCCCAATTCCCAGTCTCCCGGGTGGAACATGAACAGCGGCAGTCCGGTGCGTTCGTCCACGATCTGGCGCGGGGTTCCCACGGCAAACCAGAACGCTTCCACCACGTTTTCGGACTCTTCACGGGTGGCGCTGATGGATTCAGTGCCCGACGACGGCACCTGGGCCGAAGCCTGCGTGGCCGGTTCCGCCTCTGCGGACTTTGCCGGAACCACCGGGTTGACCGTGGTGGCCGCGAGGGCATCTTCGCTGTCCGGCGCCGCTGCGGGAGCCTGAGACGATGCGGGAGCCTGAGACGATGCGGGAGCCTGAGTCGATGCGGGACCCTGGGCTGCGGCGTTCTGGTCAGCTGAGGATTCCACCCGGGCTGAGTCGGCAGGAACAGCTTCGGTGCGGGCAGGTTCCGTGTGGCCCGCTCCGGAGCCGGCTTCCGCGGCATCTGCAGGGATGCCGTTAACGGCGGGGGCACCAGCGTCGGGGGTCACGCCGTCGTTAGCCTTGCGGCCAAACAATCCGGCCGGGGCCAGCTTGCCCATGCCCTTGCCCATCCCTGCGAAGCGCGATTCTGCAGGCTCGGCGCTGTTGCCGGCGTTCTCGCCGGTGCCGTGCGCGGCACCGGCGGCCGTGGCCCCCTGTGGTGCGGGCTTGGCCGGACGGCGGCGCAAACGGACAGCGTCGCGGGCCATGACGTGGGCCGGTGCCGCGGGGCGCTCGTCGAACTCGCGGGAGAAGGGCGGGATGTGCGGTGCGAGCGTGGTGGAGGCCACCAGGCCCAGGGCTCCGATGAGGGTGACCAGGGCGCCAATCGTGAAGTCGTTGACCACCTGCAGGAAGAAGAAGGCCACCGCCAAAACAGCTACGACGGAACCAAACTGGTCCACGGAGAGCGAGCCAACGCGGTATTTCAGTTCGGGAGCCATCCGGCGGGCGGCAAAGAGCCCGGCGACGAGCAGCGGCAGGATGATGCCGATTCCCAGGAAGAACAACGGGGTCAGTGGGGACCAGAAGGTGGCTTCCAGGCCGAAGGCAAAGCTCCACGGCAGCAGGGAACCAATCAGCATGAGGAGGACGGAGCCACCGGCCACGGTGTCGCGCAGGCCAAACGGACCCAGGACTGCCGTCCGGGCGTTGTCCTCGACGGCGGAATGAATCTCCGACGGTGCCGGAGTCTCCGTCGCCGTTCGGGCGTCGTTCTCAACGGGGGGCTGGTTCATTCGTTTCTCCATTCGCGGCCGCCGCCTGCAGGCCGGCAGAACATCTGCGGTCCGCGGCAGGGCGAGCCGCCTGCACGGGTAAAAAGCGGTTGCTTCCCTGCACAGCCTAGTCAACGCCGGCACCGCAGACTAGCCGAACTGCCGCTGCGACACGGGCCGTGATCTACCGCTCACCGCACAAATACCCCCGTTACCGGGCGTGAATGTGACGGTTAACACACTGGCGGCCGATCGGCGTTAGGGTAATTGCAACGCTACGGCAGCCCCTCGATCCGGGCTGGACCGTGGGCGACAGCTAAGCGAAAGGGTTCATGATGTCTGAACAGTCCCCCGTCAAGCAGCAAGGCGACGCACTGGAGAACCTGCTCCACGAGCGCCGCAGTTTTCCGCCCAGCGCGGATTTCGCCGCCGGCGCGGTTGCCCAGCAGTCGGTCTATGACGAAGCAGCGGCCGAAGGTCCGGAGTTCTGGGCCCGCCAGGCCCGCAGCCTGCTGACCTGGGACGAAGACTTCACCGAGACCCTGGACTGGTCCGACGCGCCCTTTGCCAAGTGGTTCGGCGGCGGAAAACTCAACGCGGCCTACAACGCCCTGGACCGCCATGTTGAAGCCGGCCGCGGCGACCGCGTGGCCATCTACTTCGAGGGCGAGCCCGGCGACACCCGCACCTACACCTATGCCCAGCTCACTGAAGAGGTCAAGAAGGCTGCCAACGCCTTTGAATCACTGGGCGTATCCAAGGGCGACCGGGTAGCCGTGTACCTGCCCATGATCCCCGAGGCCGTGATCACCATGCTCGCGTGCGCCCGCATCGGAGCGGTCCACTCGGTGGTGTTCGGCGGGTTCTCCGCTGATGCACTGCGCAACCGCATTGACGACGCCGAAGCCAAGCTGGTGGTGACCGCCGACGGCTCCTACCGCCGCGGAAAGCCCACCGCCCTGAAGCCTGCCGTGGATGAATCACTGGCGAAGGAAGGCCACACGGTCACCAGCGTCCTGGTCGTTCGCCGCAACGGCGAACCCGTCGAGTGGACCGAGGGCCGGGACATCTGGTGGGACGACGCCGTCGGTTCCGCGAGCGCCGAGCACACCGCGGTGGGCCACGACTCCGAGCATCCGCTGTTCATCCTCTACACCTCCGGCACCACGGGAAAACCCAAGGGCATCCTGCACACCACCGGCGGCTATCTGGCGCAGACGGCGTTCACCCACCTCAACACCTTTGACCTGAAACCGGAAACCGACGTGTACTGGTGCACCGCGGACATCGGCTGGGTCACCGGGCACAGCTACGTCACCTATGCGCCGCTGGTCAACGGCGCCACCCAGCTCATCTACGAGGGCACCCCTGACACTCCGCACCAGGGACGCTGGTGGGAACTGGTGGAAAAGTACAAGGTCTCCATTCTTTACACCGCGCCGACCGCCATCCGCACCTGCATGAAGTGGGGCCGGGACATTCCCGGAAAGTTCAATCTGGACTCCATCCGCGTGCTGGGCTCCGTGGGCGAGCCCATCAACCCCGAAGCGTGGATGTGGTACCGCACCGTCATCGGCGCCAACGGCAACAAGAAGGAAATCCCCGCACCCATCGTGGACACCTGGTGGCAGACGGAGACCGGCGCGCACATGATTGCCCCCATGCCGGGAGTCACGGCCACCAAGCCCGGTTCCGCCCAGGTTGCGGTTCCGGGCATCTCGATTGACGTGGTGGACGAGATGGGAGAATCCGTGCCCAACGGATCCGGCGGTTTCCTGGTCATCAAGGAACCGTGGCCGGCCATGCTGCGCGGCATCTGGGGCGACCCCGAGCGCTTCAAGGCAACCTACTGGTCCCGGTTCGACAACATGTACTTCGCGGGCGACGGCGCCAAGAAGGACGAGGACGGCGACATTTGGCTGCTGGGCCGCGTCGATGACGTCATGAACGTGTCCGGGCACCGGCTCTCCACCACTGAAATCGAGTCCGCGCTGGTGAGCCACCCCTCGGTGGCGGAAGCCGCCGTCGTGGGCGCCGCGGATGAGACAACCGGCGAGGCCGTGGTGGCCTTTGTGATCCTGCGCGGCAGCGCCAAGGACGACGACGACATTGTCGCCACGCTGCGCAATCACGTGGGCAGGGAAATCGGTCCGATCGCCAAGCCGCGGCACATTCTGGTGGTGCCGGAGCTGCCCAAGACCCGTTCCGGCAAGATCATGCGGCGCCTGCTCAAAGACGTCGCCGAAGGCCGCGAGGCCGGGGATTCCAGCACACTGGCGGACAACACCGTCATGCAGCAGATCGCGGAGTCGATGCGGAGCTAACGTCCTGCACTGGGCCAACAAACGCTGGGCCAACAAACGCTGAGCCAACAAAAGGTGCACGCCCCCGGACCGGGGCGTGCACCTTTTTGTGTTTTGTGTTCTGTGTTTTCCGGGACGCCGGTTGTCCCGCGGAGAGAGGCTGTTAGGCCGTGGTGACGTCCAGCTCCACGTCAATGTTGCCGCGGGTCGCGTTGGAGTACGGGCAGACCTGGTGGGCGGCATCCACCAGCTTCTCGGCGGTGGCCTGGTCCACGCCGGACATTTCCACATGCAGGGCCACGCCCAGCTTGAAGCCGACGTCCTGCTTGTGGATGCTGACATCGGCCGTAATGGCAGCGTCGGCGATCGGAGTCTTTTCGGCACGCGCAATCATCTTCAGGGCGGACAGGAAGCACGCCGCGTAACCGGCGGCAAAGAGCTGCTCCGGATTGGTGCCGTCGCCTGAGCCGCCCATCTCCGTGGGAGTGGCCAGGTTGACCTTCAGCTGGCCGTCGCTGGTCTGGGCTTCTCCGTTGCGGCCGTCTCCGGACGCGGTGGCAACTGCAGTGTACAAAGCGCTCATGGCAACTCCTCTAAGTCGGGGGCATCAGGTAGACTAACTAGTACGTCTACTTGGACCCTAGTAAACGCGCCTTCATCGCAAACCGCAACCCCGGGAGGACCCATGGCCGCCAGTCCGCCGGTGCGCACCCGCATCTTGGATGCCGCCGCCCTGCTCTTCTATACCGAAGGCATCCGTGCCGTGAGCGCAGACCGGATCATTGCTGCGGCGGAAACCACCAAGGTGACGTTCTACCGCTACTTCCGAACCAAAGAGGAGCTGGTGGTGGCCTATCTGCAGGCGCAGTCGGAACGGGCCCGGGAGTCAGCGGGACACCTGAGCCCCGATCCCTGCACCGGGCTGCTGGAACTGGCCGAGGCCATGGGTGCGCAGGCCTGCGTCCCCGGGTTCCGCGGCTGCCCGTTCATCAACGCGGCAGCCGAGTATCCGGACCCCGCCTCGCCGGTCCGGTCCGTGGTCCTTGAGCACAGGCAGTGGCTGCACGCAGAGGTCAGCGGCAGGCTGGCGCAGCTGGGGGCAGCAGATCCGGATTCCCTGGCAGATCAGCTGCTGATGCTGCGGGACGGCGCCATGGTCCACGGCTATGTGGGGGATCCCGCGGGTGTTTCGGGGGCACTGATCAGCGGCGGACGGGCCATTCTCGGCAGCCTCGTGGCCTGACCGGTTTTCCGCACCGGCCCCGCGCCCAACACGTCCGTTGGTGAGATGGAACTCATGGAGTTGGCACCACAGCGTCCGGGGTAGCAGAATCAGTGCTCGTGTCCACTTCCAGCACTTCCTCCCCGCTATCCGCTCCCGCACCCTCCACACCTCAGGACCCGCCGGTCCACTCCCGACGCATGGCGCGCAAGGTCGCCGGAGCGTCATTTGTCGGAACAGCCCTGGAGTCCTACGACTTCTATGTTTTTGGAACCGCAGCTGCCCTGATCCTGAACCGGATCTTCTTCCCGGAGGTCGATCCGCTGATCGGCACCCTGCTGTCCTTCCTGTCCCTGGGCATCGGGTTCATTGCCCGCCCCCTTGGAGCCGTCATCTTCGGCCATCTCGGCGACCGCATCGGCCGGAAGAAGTCGCTCATCTGGACCATCGTCCTGATGGGCACAGCCACCGGGATCATCGGCCTGCTGCCGGACTACAACACCATCGGCATCTGGGCCCCCGCCCTGCTCGTGACGCTGCGGCTGCTGCAGGGCCTGGCAGTGGGCGGTGAATGGGGCGGAGCCGTCCTGATCGCCACCGAGCATGCAGAACCCCGCAAACGCGCCCTGTATGCCGCGATCCCGCAGATCGGTTCCCCCGTCGGAACCATCATGGTCACCGGGATCTTCCTGCTGCTGACCAGCGTCCCGCAGGAAACCATGGAGGCCGGCCTGTGGCGGGTTCCGTTCCTGCTGGCCTTCCCGTTCATGGCCATTGCCCTGTACCTGCGGTTTGCCATCGAAGAAACCCCCGTCTTCAAAGATGTTGCCGGGCACCAGGCCCTTCCCCGCGTTCCTGTCCTGGAGGTTCTGAAAACCCAGCGGCTGGCCGTCCTGGTTGCCACGTCCGCGTCCCTGCTCGGCATCGGGTCCTACTTCCTGATGACCACCTATACCCAGGCCTACGGAACCGAACAGCTGGGCCTGTCCGGCACCACCGTACTCAATGCCGCACTGGTGGGCTCGGTCCTGCAGTTGGCCACCATTCCGGCATTCGGCTGGCTCGCCACCAAGATCGGCTCGGCCCGCATGGTCGCCGCCGGCGCCTTCGCCACCCTGCTCATTTCCTTTCCCCTGTACTGGCTCATCAGCACCGCGGACCAAACGACCTACATCCTCACCATCCTCATCGGCGGGATCGCGCCAACCGCCGCGTGGGCGGCCCTGGGCGGACTGATGGCTGATCTCTTCCCGGCCCGCACCAGTTTCACCGCCCTGTCCCTGGCCTACAGCTTTGCGGGCATCCTCGCCGGCTTCGCCCCGGCCGCAACGCAGGCGTTCGCCAAGGCAACGGACAGCGCGTGGTGGCATCCCGGCGTCGTGCTGGCGCTGATGTCGGTGGTGACCATCGCCGGCGCCCTGGCGGCGGGACGCATGACGCGCCGCCGGGATGAGGCAGCAGCACCGGCGCAGGTTGGCGCATAGTTAAGCCATGACTGCCTCCCGCACCCGCAACCTGCTGATCCTCAACGGCCCCAACCTGAACCTCCTGGGCACCCGCGAGCCCGGAATCTACGGCACCGAAACGCTCGACGACGTGGAGGCGCTGGCGCTGGACGCCGCGGAATCCCACGGCTGGACGGTGGACTGCATCCAGTCCAACCATGAGGGCGACCTGATCGATGCGATCCACGGGGCTCCGGGGCTGGCTGACGCGATCATCATCAACCCGGCGGCCTACAGCCACACCTCAGTCGCCATCCCGGATGCGCTGTCCGGCGTCGGTCTGCCGGTGGTTGAGGTGCACCTGAGCAACATTCACCGGCGCGAGGAATTCCGGCACCACTCCTACGTATCGGCGGTGGCGGACGCCGTCATCTGCGGGGCCGGAATTGCCGGCTACAAGATGGCTGTGGACTACCTCGCCGCCCGGCTGGACGGGGAAGCGCAGGCGGAAGCCGGCGCCTGATCCGCTACTCGCCGGAGATGCACTGCCCGGGCGAGACAGGATCGGAATATCCGGCGGCGGCTTCCGCCACCGGCCCAACCTCGCTCAGGGACAGCGCATAACCGATGGGCTGATCGCCGGTGGTCTTGGCGAAGATGACACCGGCCAGCTGGCCGTCGATGTCCAGCAGCGGCCCGCCCGAGTTGCCCTGCTGCACGTTCGCGGCGAGAGTGTAGACCTCCAGCACTTCCGGGGCGGACCCGTAGATGTTACGCACCGAGACGTCGGAGAGCTTTTCAACGTTGGCCGCCTGCAGCTGGAACGGACCGCCGGCCGGGTACCCGGCAAACGCCGCAGTGGTGCCGTCCGGAAGGACGTCGCCCAGCGGGATCGGTTCGGCGTCGAGGCTGTCCACTGCCAGCACGGCCAGGTCACGGGCGCTGTCGAAATAGACCACCTCACCCGGAAGCGCCCCGCCGCCGGGGACCTGCACCACGGGCCGGGAAACTCCGGCCACCACGTGGGCATTGGTGATCACGCGGTCATCGGCGACGACGAAACCCGAGCCCGTCTGGTTCTGCCCGCACTGATAAGCCGTTCCCGTGATCTTCACGACCGACTCCGACGACGCCTGCAAAGCCGCGGATGAGAGCGCCTCATCCGGGGCAACCACTGTATCCGGGGCGGCGCTGTCCAGGATGGTGGGCAGGCCCTCTGCGAGAGTGAAGGAACGCACTTCCGCAGTCCAGGTTTTCACCCGGTCTGGTGTGGCTTCCTCGATGCCGTTCAGCACTTTCGAGGACGTGATCTGCTGCGAAAGGAACGGAACCCCGAGGGTGTTGACGCTGAAAGCGAGCACGGACATCACCAGGGCGGATACGGCCAGGTTCACTCCCCCGCCCAGCAGCCGGTCCAGGAAACGCAGCGGCGGGAAGTTCATCCAGCGCCGGATGGATCCGCCCAGCGCAGCGCCGAGGGCATGCCCGCCCAGGACAAGCACCACAATGGTGGCGATGACAGCGGTCAGGCGCCAGCCGTCGTCGGGCACCCATTCGGTGACCAGGGGGATCGCGAAGAACGCCGCCACAGCCCCGGCCACAAAGCCCACAATGCCGCCCAGCGTCACCACAAGACCGTTCCGCAGCCCGGCGATGAGGTAGAACAGCAGCGCCAACAGCAGAATGATGTCTAGCAGTGAAAATCCGAGCACAAACAGCTCCAAGCGCGGTCTAGGGGGTGTTGCGGGGACTCTTCGAGACTGTCCCTGCCTCCCGAGTTTAGCGGCCCAAACTGGAGACTTCGTCCGCGCCGGACCGAAGAGGGCAGTACGCAGGGGCGTCCTTTTTATCATCCGTGGGCGAACAAAGCTATTACAGGTGTCACATGGGGCCGTAGTGCGAGAAGATAATGGAAGGGACAACTATTTACAGGAGATTTCATGGATATCGAGGTACTGCGCCGTGCGCCACTGTTCGCCTCATTGGGAGACGACGTCTTCGCAGCTCTGACCGACGAGTTGACTGAGGTCGACCTTTCGCGCGGCGCATCAGTTTTCCGCGAGGGTGACCAGGGCGACCAGCTGTATTTCATCGTGTCCGGAAAGATCAAGCTGGGACGCTCGGCACCGGACGGCCGCGAGAACCTGCTGGCCATCCTTGGCCCGGGCGAGCTCTTCGGCGAAATGGCGCTCTTTGATCCGAGCCCGCGCAACGCCACCGCCACCGCGGTGTCCGAAACGCGGCTGGCCGGACTGCGGCACGACAACCTGAAGGCACTGCTGGAAACGCGCCCGGAGGTGTCGGTCCAGCTGCTGCAGGCCCTGGCCCGCCGGCTGCGCCGCACCAACGAGTCCCTTGCGGATCTCGTCTTCTCGGACGTTCCCGGCCGCGTTGCCAAGGCACTGCTGGATCTGGCGGACCGCTTCGGCCGCCCCGCCACTGACGGCATCCTGGTGGCTCACGAGCTGACGCAGGAAGAACTGGCCCAGCTGGTCGGCGCTTCACGTGAAACGGTGAACAAGGCGCTGGCCGAGTTCGTTCAGCGCGGCTGGCTGCGCCTGGAAGCCCGCGCCGTCGTCATTTTGGACGTGCAGCGGCTGCGCCAGCGCTCACGCTAGGTCTTTTCCGACCGCCTTACAGCGAACGACGGCGCCGCTCCCCTTTACCGGGGGCGGCGCCGTCGTTTGCGTTTAAGGTGTGCGGGAATCGGTGTCGGGGCAGGAATCAGCGCCCGTGCTGGGCCGAACCCTCCCCGGCGCCGCTGAGTGAAACGGACAGCCAGTAACCGCCGTCAGCCTCCACCAGCTCGGGCCGGAAGACGGCCGCCGGACGGCGGGACGCAAGGTAGGCAATGCAGCCACGGGCACCGGCCAGTTTCTCCAGCACCAGTTCCACCGGCGGCACGGTGAGTTCAGACAGGGTGAGCCCGATGGTGTCAGGGAGCCCGATCTCATCGCCCAGGGCGGTGGTGTTCCGGGCCGCGATCTCCTCCGCTGCGGACCGCCACTGACCCCAGCTTCCCTTGCCCTCCAGCAGGGAGGCTTCCTGCCCCATCGGCTGAACAACCGCGAAGTACCGGGTGTCGAACCGGCGCAGCGCAAAATCAGCCGTCTGCCAGTTGGCCAGCGGCCGGAGCAGGTCGGTGCGCAGGCCCAGTCCCCGGCGTTTGAGAAGCTCCGGAAAGGACTTGTCTCCGGCTGCCAGCGCAACCCGGGCGGCCATCCAGTCCGGGCCCCGGTTGCCCTCCAGCAGCGTCGATTCGTCCGGTCCGGCCAGCAGAATGCCGGCTTCTTCAAACAGTTCACGGATGGCCGCCACTACGTGCCGGCGGGCCAGACGGGGATCGTCGATGCCCAGTGCCTTGGCCCAGGCTGCCGGAGCCGGACCGAACCAGGTCACGGCGTCGTCGTCCTCCGGATTGATGCTGCCGCCGGGAAACGCCACCCTGCCCAGCGGCGATTCGCCCCGGCGGTAAGCCAGATAGGTCTCGGCGCCGCGCGGCGCGTCCCGCACCAGCACCACGGAGGACGCCAGGCGGGGTTTGCGCGGTGCACGGTCACCGTGTTCAAACCAGCTTTCCGCGGCTCCCCGAAGATACGGGGGAACCGGGAAAAGCCGTACTGATGAACTAGGCAAATTCAGCGATCACTTCTACTTCGACGGGGGAATCCAGCGGCAGCACGGCCACCCCGACGGCGGAGCGGGCATGCGCGCCCGCCTCGCCGAAGACCTTCCCCAGCAGTTCTGATGCACCGTTGATGACGGCCGGCTGCCCGGTAAAGGACGGATCCGATGCCACGAAGCCCACCACCTTGACGATGCGGCTGATGCGGTCCAGATCTCCGATCTGGGCCTTGATGGCAGCCAGCGCGTTAACAGCGCAGGTTGCGGCGTATCCTGCGGCGTCCTCGGCCGGTACCCCGGCGCCAACTTTGCCGGCTGCAGGCAACACGCCCGAGACGAAGGGCAGCTGCCCGGAGGTGTAGACGTAGTTCCCCGTGACAACGGCGGGTACATAGGCGGCCACCGGTGCTGCGACGTCCGGCAGCTCAATACCCAGTTCCGCCAGCCTGCGCTCCACGGCGGAAACCGCCCCGTTCACCTCAGTCACTGCGACTTCTCGCGTTTCATGTACGCCACGGCACCCGTTCCGTTGGGGGCGGGCGTGATCTGGACGAGTTCCCAACCTTCTTCGCCGTGCATGTTAAGGACAGCTCCCGGTGTGTGAAGAGGAAGCGGCGTGATGAAATATTCCCATTTGCTCATAATCCAAAGACTAACGCGTGCTTGTAGACTGATGCGCATGGCAGCTCGCAAATCTCCGTTCTTTGATACGGCTACCACCCTTGGCCAGATTGTCGCCTTCTTCGGCGTCAGCGCGCTTTGTGGTGTTTTGGCCGCGGGTCTTCTGGTTCCCGCCGCCGCCGCCGCGGGCACAGCCGCGTCCGGATCCATCCAGTTCTTCGATGACCTCCCGTCGGAACTGCAGGCCGGCGCGCTGGCCGAGCCGTCAAAAATTTATGCCAATGACGGCTCTCTCATCGCAACCCTGTATGAGGAAAACCGCCAGCCGATCAATCTGGACCAGGTTTCCCCCACCATGATCGACGCGATGCTTGCCATTGAGGATGACCGCTTTTACGAGCACGGCGGCGTGGACGTCCAGGGTGTCATCGGAGCCCTCGCCTCTAACCTCACCTCCGGCACCAACCGCGGCGCGTCCACCATTACGCAGCAGTATGTGAACAGCGTCATCATCGACACCAACCTGCAGAACAAGCAGGAGGTGGTGCTCTCCGGCAACAAGGACTACGGCGACAAGCTGCGGGAGATGAAGCTGGCCATCGCCGTCGAAAAGCAGCTCTCCAAGGATGAAATCCTTGAGGGCTACTTCAACATCGTTCCCTTCAGCGGCACCACCTTCGGTGTCCAGGCCGCGTCCAAGTACTTCTTCAACGTGGACGCCTCGCAGCTGAACATTCCGCAGGCAGCCCTGCTGGCCGGCGTTGTCAACGGTCCGTCCGTCTACAGCCCCACGGGCAATCCGGAACTGGCCCTTCAACGGCGCAACATAGTCATCCGCGCCATGCTCGACAAGGGCCGCATCACGCAGGAAGAGCACGACGCCGCCGTGGCCACGGACCTGGGCCTGAACATCACACCGGTTCCCAGCAACTGCACCGGCGCCGTCCAGGCACCGTACTTCTGCGACTACGTCATGCACCTGATCCTCAACGATGAGAGATACGGTGCCACAACGGAGGACCGGCAGAAGCTGCTCTACCGGGGCGGCCTGAGCATCAACACCACCCTGGATCCGGAGATCCAGAACGCCGCGCAGACGGCCGTCAACGAAACCGCTAACCCGGACACCACGGACCCCGAGATCGGCCACTCCATGGTGTCGATGGAACCGCGAAGCGGAAAAATTCTCTCCATGGCGCAGAACACGCGCTACACACCCGAAGAAGGCGCCGGCAACTCGGTCATCAACTTCAACGTTGACCTGAACCAGGACGGCGACCCCAACAAGCCGCTGGGCGGCATGGGCGGTTTCCAGCCCGGCTCAACGTATAAGCCGTTCACCGTGGCAGCCTGGCTGGACGCAGGCAAAACCCTGAACACCACCCTGAACGGCAGCAAGCGCACTTACCCTGCAGGCCACAGCTGGAACGCCAGCTGCCTGCCGGGCGGACGCTATGGCATTCCGGAGCCTTGGACGCCCATCAACTACGGGGACACCAACTACAAGACCACCACCGTCATCGACGGTCTGGCGAACTCCCTGAACACCATCACCATGGCCGAGATCAACCAGCTTGATCTCTGCAAGTTCCAGGAAATGGCGTTTGCCTCAGGCATCCACAACGGCAAGAGTGCCAGCGGTCAAAACGAAATGCTCGGCGTTAACCCGCCGTCGTCCTTCGGCGGCGGCGGCGACGCCTCCCCGCTGGCCATGGCCACCGGCTTTGCCACGTTTGCAGCTGAAGGCCTGAAATGCGAACCGCGTGCCCTGGAGTCGGTAACGGCCGCGGATGGACGGTCCTTCGAGGTACCGGCCCAGGAGTGCACGCAGGTCATGAAGAAGGAAGTTGCCCAGGGCGTCAACGCGGCAACGCAGCAGGTGATGACCAAGGGCTCCGGCTACTACCTGCAGAACGGCAAGCCGGTTGCCGGCAAGACCGGAACTAATGACTTCCGGTCCCAGACCTGGTTCATGGGCTACACCACGGGCATGGTCACGGCCTCCTGGCTGGGCAACCACGTCTGGGGCAACGAGCGGGGCTCGATGGAAGGCAAGCAGATTGGCGGGCAGGTCTACCCCGAGATCGACGGCTCGAAGATTGCCGGCCCGTCCTGGAAGAACTTCATTGACCGGATCCCGGACCAGTACCAGGCCAATCCGTTCACCCCGCCGCCGGCATCCGTCATGGGCACCGTGGCGGCGCCGCCCCGGCCTGCACCGGCTCCGTCCAATGATCAGAACAAAAACAACAACAACAACGGCGGCAACCAGGGCGAAAACAAGAACGACGGCGACGACTAACGGTGGCTGCTCCTTCCCTTAGCTCTGCCCTGCGTTCGGCCGCCTGGGTTGCCGGCGGCACTGCCGGAGCTGGTGCGGCGGCGCTGGCATACGCGTCGCTGATTGAACGGAATCTCTTTGGAGTCCGTGAAGAGACCGTGGCCGTCCTGCCGCCGGGGAGCGCTCCGCTGCGGGTACTGCACCTCTCGGACATCCATTTTGTGCCCAACCAGAACATCAAGGTTCGCTGGCTGCAGTCCCTCGCTGAGCTCGAACCGGACCTGGTGGTCAACACGGGGGACAACCTGAGCCATCTGGAAGCCGTTCCACCCCTGCTGGAAGCGCTCAAGCCGCTGCTGCGTTTTCCCGGCGTGTACGTTCCCGGCTCCAATGACTACTACGGTCCCCGGGCCAAGAACCCGCTGACGTATTTCACCGGCCCCTCGAAAATCACTAAGGATCCGCCGGCGCTGCCCTTCGGCGAACTCTTTGGAGCGTTCGAGGACGCGGGCTGGGCCGGCCTGACCAACCGCAGGGACTCCATGGAGCTGGGCGGTGTCCGCTTTGATTTCTCCGGGGTGGATGACCCCCATCTGGACCGCGACGTGTACCCCGGATTCCCCGAAGCGGGTTCCAGCGCCGGGCTTCCGGCTGTGCGGGTGGGGGTTGCCCATGCTCCCTACCAGCGGGTGCTCAACTACTTCACCGACGGCGGGGCTGAGCTGATCCTGGCCGGCCACACCCACGGCGGACAGGTGTGCATCCCGTTCTACGGCGCCCTGGTCAGCAACTGCGATCTGCCTACCCGTCTGGCCAAGGGCCTGGCCGTTTGGGAGCACAACGGACGGAAAGTTCCCATGAATGTTTCGGCCGGCATCGGAACCTCCCGTTTTGCTCCGGTCCGGTTCGCCTGCCGTCCCGAGGCTGTCCTGCTGACTCTGACGGCGCGGTCCTAGACCGTTTCCCTCCGCCGGGTCACAGGGTTGCCCACCACAGAGGACCAAACTCCGGACGCGCATCGATTCTCCCCGTAAGCGGGCTTAGGATTGAGCCCTCAAAGGGACACTCTGCTTGTTGCAGCACCCTCCACCCGCTCGAGAAGGTTCCATGCCTGCGCAGACAACCCTGTGGCAATCCCTTGCACGGCTCTATCCGCATCTGCGGCCCATCCTCCCCCGCTTAATCTGCGGGTTGTTCTGTGCCCTCGGAGCCAGCCTCATGGCTTTGGCGATCCCCCAGGTGTTCCGGGTCCTGATCAACACCTCCCTGGCCCCCGGCGGATCCACGGCGGCTGTCTGGGGAGCGGCCGGCGTCGTCCTGGGTTTGGGCATCCTTGAAGCAACCTTCATCGCCCTGCGCCGCCAGTTCGTGATTGCACCGGCCACCACCGTGGAAACCCGGATGCGCACCTCGTTCTACCGGCATCTGCAGGACCTCTCCGTCTCATTCCATGACCGCTGGGGCAGCGGGCAGCTGCTCTCGCGGGCAATGAGCGACTTGAACCTGGTCCGCCGCTGGATGGCGTTCGGTGCCATCATGCTGGTGGTCACGGCGCTGACCGTGGTGGTTGGCTTCACCATCATGCTGTTCACGAGTTGGGTGCTGGCGCTGATCTTCATCGCTGCAGCCGTTCCGATCGTGGTTTACGGCTACCGCTTCAACCGTTTTTACCGGCAGGTTTCCCGCCAGAGCCAGGACCAAACCGGTGACCTGGCCACCACGGTGGAGGAATCCGTCCACGGCATCCGCGTCCTGAAGGCCTTCGGCCGCAGCCGTGAGGCCCTGGACTCGTTTGAGGAGCAGGCCCAGGAACTGCGTGAAACCGAGGTGTCGAAGGCAAACTCGCTGGCCAAGTTCTCCCTCGTGGTGACGCTGCTGCCCGAAGCTGCCCTCGCCGTTGCCCTCGTGGTGGGGATCATTGCCGTAGCGGACGGCAACCTCAGTATCGGTTCGCTGGTTGCTTTCTTTGCCACCGCCGCAGTAGTCGCCGGGCCGGTGGAAGCCGTGGGTCCACTGCTGTCCATGACCCTGACAGCGAAAACCGCGATCGACCGGCATTATGAAGTAATGGACGCGCAGTCCTCCATTCAGAGCCCGCAGCATCCGGTGCACCTCAACGATGTCCGCGGAGAGCTGGTGTTCGACGACGTCCATTTTGCCTATCCGGACACCAAGGACGGCACGCGCAACCTGATCGACGGCGTGACCCTGTGCCTGCGTCCCGGCGAGACCATGGCGCTGGTAGGCGTAACCGGCAGCGGAAAATCCACCCTGCTGCAGCTGGTCCCCCGGTTGTTCGACGTCACCGGCGGATCCATCCGGATCGACGGCACTGATCTTCGCCAGCTGGATCTGGAAGAACTGCGCACCATTGTGGCTGTGGCCTTCGAAGACACCACACTGTTCTCCAGCTCCGTCCGCGACAACGTGCTGCTCGGCGCCGAACCGGCAAGCTCCGCCGAAGCGGACCAGCTCCTGGCCCAGGCCCTGGACGTGGCGCAGGCCGATTTTGTGTACTCGCTGCCCGAAGGCACGGACACCCTCATCGGCGAGGAAGGATTGAGCCTTTCCGGCGGGCAGCGCCAGCGCGTCGCCCTGGCCCGGGCCATCGCCGCCCGGCCCACCGTGCTGATCATGGACGATCCTCTCTCGGCACTGGACGTGCGCACCGAGGAACTGGTGGAAGGCCGGCTCCGCGAGGTGCTGGCGGACACCACCACGCTGGTGGTTGCGCACCGCCCGTCCACCGTGTCCCTCGCCGACCGCGTGGCCCTGATGGAAGACGGACGTATCAGCGCCGTCGGCACGCACGCCGAACTCCTGGCCGGCAACGACCACTACCGGTACGTGATTGCCAGCCTGCCCACGGATCCCGAAGATCTGGACAGTCCGTTGGATGACGGCCCGCTGCCGGCGGAAGCAGCCGACGACGCAGCAGGCGTCCTTGAAGCACCACGCCTGGACGATGAGGAGATTATCCGATGAGCCGCTTCACCGTCCGCCGCGGCAAGGGTGCCGACCCGGCCTACGATGCCACCGCCAGGCTGGGCACCGCCGGCGAGGACGCCGTCCATCTGGGCAAGGAAGAAAACCTCGCTGTCCGCCGCCGGTCACTGGCGCTGCTGGGCTCCCTGATCCGCCCCAACCGCGGACGGTTCATCGGCACGGTGCTGCTGGTGGTCTTCTCCCAAGCTGCACGCGTGGCCGGGCCCGCCATCATCGCCTACGGCATCGACCACGCCCTGCCGGATTTGCAGGCGGGCAACAGCCTGCCGCTGATCCTTTCCGGCGTGGCTTACCTGCTGGCTGCCCTGTTGGCAGCGGGCCTGACGGCCGGTTACGTCCGCGCCACTGCCCTGCTAAGCCAGGCCATGCTGCTGGACCTGCGGCTGCGGGTCTTCCGCCACACCCAGCGCCTGAGCCTGGAATTCCACGAGAAGTACACCTCCGGACGGATCATTTCGCGGCAGACCTCCGATCTGGAAGCACTGCGCGAACTGCTGGACTCCGGCGTCAGCTCCCTGGCCTCCGGCGCCATGTACATGCTGTTCACCGCCGTGAGTATCTTCCTGCTGGACTGGCGCACCGGGCTGCTAATGCTGGTGGCCTTCGTACCGATGTACCTGCTGACCCGCTGGTACCAGAAACGCTCCCAGCTGGCCTACCGTGCTTCCCGGGTCACCTCCGCGAAGCTGATTGTGCACTTCATCGAAACCATGACCGGAATCCGGGCCGTGAAGGCCTTCCGCCGCGAAAAGGTCAACGCAGAGAAGTACGACGATCTGGCCGAGGACTACCGCGTGGCCACCGTCCGTTCCATCAACCTGAACGGAGTCTTCCAGCCCGGGCTGGTGCTCATAGGCAACGCCACGGTGGCCGTGGTCCTGTTGGCGGGCGGCTTCCGAGTGCTCGACGGCGGCCTGGAGGTGGGCGCCCTGCTGGCGCTGCTGCTGTACTCCAAGCGCTTCTTCCAGCCGGTGGACCAGATGGCCATGTTCTACAACTCCTTCCAGTCCGCTTCCGCGGCGCTGGAAAAGGTCTCCGGCCTGCTGGAGGAAGTGCCCACCGTGCGCCCGCCGAAGCATCCGGTGGAATTGAAGCACGCCAAGGGCGACATCCGGTTTGACGGCGTGGAATTCCGCTACGGTGACGGCCCGGTGATCCTGCCGCAAATGAACCTGCACATTCCCGCCGGCCAGACCGTTGCCCTGGTGGGACAGACCGGTGCCGGCAAGTCCACCCTCGCCAAGCTGATCGCGCGCTTCTACGACCCCTCCCAGGGCTCCGTGCTGCTGGACGGCGTGGATCTGCGGAACCTGACCCAGCGGGACCTGCGCCGCGCCGTCGTCATGGTGACACAGGAAGCGTTCCTGTTCAGCGGCTCGGTGGCGGACAACATTGCCCTGGGCAAGCCCGAAGCCACCCGCGCGGAGATCATTGCCTCGGCCAGGGCGGTGGGTGCGCATGAGTTCATCGAAGCGCTGCCGGAGGGATATGACACCGACGTGAACAAGCGCGGCGGCCGGGTTTCCGCCGGCCAGCGGCAGTTGATCAGCTTCGCCCGGGCCTTCCTGGCCGATCCGGCGGTGCTGATCCTGGACGAGGCCACTTCCTCGCTGGACATCCCCAGCGAACGGCTGGTCCAGCACGGGCTCAAGACCCTGCTGGGCAACCGGACAGCGCTGATCATTGCGCACCGCCTCTCCACCGTGGAGATCGCCGACCGGGTACTGGTCATGCACGCCGGCGAAGTGGTGGAGGACGGCACTCCCGCGGATCTCACGGGCGGCACCGGCCGGTTTGCCAAGCTGCAGGCCGCCTGGCAGGAGTCCCTGGTGTAGGACGACGACGGCGAAAGCTCGCCGCCGGGCGATGTTACCGTCCGGCTGCGAGCCCGGTTTCGCGGAATCCACGGTGATCGTCTACACTTGTAAAGTTGCTTCAGCGGCGGGGAAACCCGGCACGGAGCAGTGGTTACGGGGTGTGGCGCAGCTTGGTAGCGCGCGTCGTTCGGGACGACGAGGTCGCAGGTTCAAATCCTGTCACCCCGACCAAACAAAGAGAGTCTGTCATTCGGCAGGCTCTTTTTTGTTGCCCTTCTCCTCCCGGCACCGAGTACGCTTCAATCCAACCCTTTCAGGCCGCACGCTGCTCACCACGGAGGAAACAACCATGGGCATTACCCCTCAGATGATTCGGCAGCTCGTTCCGTTTGCCGAATTCCTGCAGATCGATTTTCCCGAACTGTCGCCGCACCTCGTGGTGGCGCAGCTTGCCGACCGGCCGGAATACGGCACCATCGGAGGCGGAGTGCACGGCGGCGCGGTGATGGCCCTGGCGGACATCGCCGCTGCAGTCATGGCGGTCATGGCCTCCGGTGACCCCTCAGCCGCGCCGGCAACAATGCAATCCTCCACAAACTTCCTGCGGCCGGCACGCGGTGTCCTTCGGGCCGAAGCCGAGGTAACGCGGATGGGCCGCACCACCGTCGTGGACGTCCGGGTTACGGACAGCTCCGGTGAGGCCTGTGCGGTGGTGCGCCAAATCGTGTCCGTCAAACCCGCAGCCCAGCCTGCCTCCATCTGAGCCGGCAAGCGGTGCGTCCCGTTCCCGTACCCTTGATCTGTGAATTCCCGGCGGTAAGCTCGTGGCGACAGCACACGCCACCAGGAGCTCCCCATGGTTGTCCGCGTTGATCTCAATATCTCACTGGACGGGTTCGCCACCACCACCGACCAAACTCCGGAAAACCCGTTTGGTGAAGACTGGTCCCGGCTGGTGGGCCCGTATACCGCCACCCGGACGTTCCAGGACCGCGTCCTGCATGAGCCCGCAGGCGGCACCACCGGTGTGGACGACAAATACGCCGCCGAGTACTTCGACGGCATCGGCGCCGAAATCATGGGAGCGGGCATGTTCGGGCTGCACAACTTCCCCGACGACCCGTCCTGGCAGGGGTGGTGGGGCGACGAAACCCCGTTCCGCTACCCGGTCTTCATCCTTACCCACACCACCCGTGCACCCATCGACGTGCCTGACGGAACAAGATTTGAGTTCCTGGCCGCGTCACCGGAAGAGGCGCTGGAACGGGCGGTCGATGCGGCCGGCGGCGAGGACGTGCGGATTGGCGGCGGTCCCACCGTGGTCAAAGCGTTCCTGGAAGCCGGGCTGGTGGACCGGATCCACGTAGGCATCACACCGATCCTGGGCCGCGGCATCAACCTCTGGGACGGCCTGCGCGGCCTGGAGGACGGCTACCAAGCCAGCGCCGAAGCAGCCGACGACGGCGTCACCCACCTGACCTTCCGGCGCTGAGTCCGCACGCCGCACGCATCAAGTAAAAGTCCGCCCGGTGAGCCGCTCGTACGCCTCGACGTAGCGGGAGCGGGTGCGCTCGACGACGTCGGCGGGCAGAGCAGGCGGCGGAGTGTCCGAAGCCTTGTCCCAGCCGGATTCAGGGGAGGTCAGCCAGTCCCTGACGTACTGCTTGTCGAAGGACGGCTGGGCCTTGCCCGGCTCGTACAGGGACGCGTCCCAGAACCGCGAGGAATCCGGGGTCAGCACCTCGTCTCCCAATGTCACCAGGCCGGTGGCGGGGTCCAGGCCAAACTCCACCTTGGTGTCCGCCAGGATGATCCCGCGGCTCCGGGCAATGGCCTCGGCCGCAGTGTAGATGTCCAGCGTCAGGTCGCGGATCTTCGCAGCCGTTTCGGCACCGACAGCCGCCACAACGGCGTCGTAATTGATGTTCTCGTCATGCTCACCCACCTCGGCCTTCGCAGACGGGGTAAAGATCGCGGGGTCGATCCGTGAGCCGTCAACCAGTCCCGCGGGCAGGGGCACATCGCATACCGTCTGCGACCGGCGGTACTCGGCCAGCCCGGACCCGGTCAGGTAGCCGCGGGCAATGGCTTCCACGGGGTACATGTCCAGTTTTTTGCAGATCATGGCTCGGCCGGACACTTCGGCAGGAACACCCTCATCAGCGGAAATGACGTGGTTGGGGACGTTGCCGAGCTGGTCGAACCACCACAGGCTCAGCTGGGTGAGGATCCGGCCCTTGTCCGGAATGATGCTGGACAGCACGTGGTCATAGGCGCTGATCCGGTCGCTGGCCACCACCAGGACCTTCTCCCCCGCCCCCGGTGCGGACAGATCAGCAGGAACGTACAGGTCGCGGACTTTTCCGGAATAGACATGGGTCCAACCGGCCAGTTCGGGGGCGCTCATGCCAGCTCTCCTTCAATATCACGGCCCGCAGGGGACTGGGAGCCCGCGGGCACCATGACCTCACCCCGCAGTGCTTTCAGGGCGATGTCGCTGCGGTACTGCGATCCGTCCAGCCGGATCTCCTGCACCCCCGCATAGGCGAGCGCGCGTGCTGCCTCCAGATCGGCGCCCAGCCCGACGACGGCGAGCACCCGCCCGCCCGCGGACACCACTTTCCCGTCATCGTTGAGTGCGGTGCCTGCATGCAGCACGTGCACGCCGTCGAGCCTTTCGGCCTTTTTCAATCCTCGGATCCGGTCACCGGTGCGCGGCGTGTCCGGGTAATTGGCGGCGGCAACCACCACGGCAACCGCCGTCCGGGGATCCCATTTGAGCTGTTCCATGGCATCCAGCTCGCCCTTCGCGGCGGCCATCAGCAGTCCGCCCAGCGGAGTCTTCAACCGGGCCAGCACGGCCTGGGTTTCCGGATCGCCGAACCGCGCGTTGAACTCGATGACACGCATCCCGCGTGATGTCAGTGCAAGGCCGCAGTACAGAACTCCAACGAAGGGAGTGCACCGCGCTGCCATCTCATCGATCGTAGGCTGGGCCACGCGGCGGACAACGTCATCAACAAGGTCCGCCGGCACCCAGGTCAGCGGTGAGTAGGCGCCCATTCCGCCGGTGTTGGGGCCGCCGTCGCCGTCAAAAATGCGCTTGAAATCCTGTGCCGGTGCCAGCGGCACCACGTTGCGGCCGTCGGAGAGGACAAAGAGGGACACCTCGGGACCGTCCAGGAACTCCTCGATCACCACGGTGCCGCCAACATCGAAGCAGGCGCGGGCGTGGGCCAGAGCCTCGTTACGGTCGGAGGTGACCACCACTCCCTTGCCGGCGGCGAGCCCGTCATCCTTGACAACGTAGGGGGCACCGAAGGTGTCCAGGGCGTCGGCGGCCTCCTCCGGGTTGGATGCCATCCGGGCCATGGCGGTGGGAACGCCCGCCGCTGCCATCACCTGCTTGGCGAAGGCCTTGGACGCCTCCAGCTGGGCGGCCGCCTTCGAGGGGCCGAAAACGGGGATGCCTGCTTCGCGGAGGGCATCGGCCACGCCGGCGGCGAGCGGAGCTTCAGGGCCGATCACCACCAGGTCCGAGTCGAGGCTGCGGGCCAGCGCCGTCACCTCCTCCGGGCTGGACGCGTTGACCGGGTGCACCGGAACCATCTGCGCGATGCCCGCGTTTCCGGGGGCTGCGTGCACCTCGCGGACGTACGGATCTGCCAGCAGGGATCGGACAAGGGCGTGTTCGCGGCCGCCGGGGCCAACAACTAGAACCTTCACAGTAGTTCAGCGTACTGGGTGCGCTTCGGCAGCCGAAAGAACTGCGGCCTTGTGACGAAGCTGCCCCGGCACAGTGACCGCACCCATACAAACGCCCTCCCGCCGCGAATAGGAGCCATGACCGCTTCCCCGAAGTACCCGGCCCACCGGCCCCGGAACCTTCCAGCCCTGCCCTACGCCGCGCTGGCGGGCATCCTCGCCGCCGGAACCGTCCTGGCTGCAGCGGAACTGGCGGGGGCCTTCTTTACCGCCCGCGCCCGCCCGCTGATTGCCTTGGGATCCACGTTCATTGACTTCACCCCCCTGTGGTTGAAGAACTTCGCGGTGGAAACCTTCGGCACCAATGACAAGGCAGCTCTGTTCGCGGGCATGGCCCTGACCATCGCGGTACTCGCGGGCTGCGCAGGGATATTGGCGCGCCGCCGCTGGGAGCTGGGCGTGGCCGCCGTCCTCATCATGGGTGCGGTGATCGTGGCCTGCGTGGTGACCAGGGCCGGAGCCTCCCCTGTGGACGCCATCCCCACGGTGCTGGGCACTGCAGTGGGAATTGGCGTCCTGCGCGGATTGATCCGCCGCACTCCTGCCGCCGAATCCGGTGAATCCAGTGGCGGCCGGTCCCCCGCTCGGCTCCGGAACCACCCCACCCGGCGAGGCTTCTTCACTGCCGCCGGGCTGACCGTCATCGCGGGAACTGCTGCCGCGGCCGGCGGCCGGGCCATCGGCGCAGCCCGGAACACCACTGCTTCCTTCCGGGCAGCACTAAAACTTCCTGCCGCCGCGCAGACCGCGCCCGCCCTGCCCGCCGGGCTGCAGTCGCCGGTGCCCGGAGTGACCCCGTGGCTGACCCCCAACGCGGACTTCTACCGGATCGACACCGCCCTGAGCGTGCCGGAAATTGACGCCGAAACCTGGGAGCTGCGCATTCACGGGATGGTGGAACAGGAAGTGCGGATCAGTTTCGCCGAACTGCTCGACGCGGACCTCGTGGAACGCCACCTGACCCTGACCTGCGTCTCCAATCCGCTCGGCGGCGACCTCGCCGGCACCGCCAAATGGCTCGGACTTCCCGTACGTGAACTGCTGGCCCGGGCCCGCCCCGCCGCTGACGCGGACATGGTGCTCTCCACCAGCGTTGACGGCTTCAGCGCCTCCACTCCGCTGGAAGTGCTCCAGGATGACCGGGATGCCCTGCTGGCCGTGGGAATGAATGGTGAACCGCTGCCCCCGGTGCACGGTTATCCCGTGCGCATGGTGGTGCCCGGGCTCTACGGATTTGTTTCCGCCAGCAAATGGATCGTGGACATGGAAGTGACCCGTTTCGACGCGCAGACCGCCTACTGGACGGACCGCGGATGGGCTGAGAAAGCGCCCGTGAAAACCATGGCCCGGGTGGAGGTTCCGGCGTCGTTTGCCCGGGTTCCGGCCGGCCCCGTGGACGTGGGCGGCACCGCCTGGTCCCAGCAGCGCGGCATCACCGGGGTGGAGGTCTCCATCGACAACGGCGACTGGCAGCCGGCCGTTCTGGCAGCCGAGGCATCGGTGAATACCTGGCGCCAGTGGTCCTTCCGCACCGAAGACCTTTCCAGCGGCAACCACACGGTCCGGGCCCGCGCCACGGACCCGCAGGACGGTGTGCAGACCGGCGCCCGGGCCGACACGGTTCCGGACGGCGCCTCCGGCTGGCAGTCCGTTCAGTTCATGGTGGAATAGAAACATGCCTGCCACCTTTACCGCGTCCGATGCCGTTGAACTTGCCGTTGTTGAACGCAGCGGTTTCATCGAGTCCCGCCACATCGGTTCCGCGGTGGTCATGGCTGCTGACGGAACCGTTGTCACGGCCCTTGGCGACATCACAACGCCCATCTTTCCGCGGTCTACGCTGAAGCCCTTCCAGGCCGTGGCAGCCATGCAGGCCGGGGTCCCCCTGCGCGGAGCGCAGGTTGCGCTGGCCGCCGCCAGCCACACGGGTTCCAAGGAACACACGGACGTAGTCAAGACGATGCTGGCCGCTGCCGGCGTCACCGAGGACCATCTGCAGTGCCCCGAAGACTGGCCGCAGGATGAGGCCGCCCGCCACGAGCTGATCCGTGCCGGCAAGGGCAAAAACAAGCTGGCCTTCAACTGCTCCGGCAAGCACGCCGCCTTCCTCTGGGCCTGCACCGAAAACAACTGGGACCACGCCACCTACCTGGACCCGCAGCATCCCCTCCAGCAAAGCATCGCGGGCGTCATCGAAGAATTCACCGGCGAAAGTGTCAGCCACTGGGGAACCGACGGCTGCGGTGCGCCCCTGGCCGCTGTTTCGCTCACCGGGCTGGCCCGCGGCATCGGCCGCCTGGCCAAGGCTCCGTCCGGGAAACACGGCAATGCCCGCGCCGCCACGGTGGCCACCGCCATGCTGGACTACCCCTGGGCTGTTCACGGCCACGGCCGTGAAAACACGGTGGTGATGGAGGACCTTGGCATCATTTCCAAGAACGGCGCCGAAGGCGTCCTGGTCCTGGGCACCAACACCGGTGTGTCAGTGGCGCTGAAGATGCTCGACGGCGACACCCGGGCCGCGTCCCTGGTGGGCCTGACCCTGCTGGCCGCCAGCGGCGCGGTGGATCCCGGCAAGATCAGCGCGGTGCTGGACAAGATTGTCCGTCCCGTTCTGGGCGGCGGCGCGCCCGTGGGCAGCATCCGTCTGGGCGCACCCGTGACGGCGCTGCTGGATTCCGCACTCCTGGATTCCTGAGCGGACCGGCTGGACAACCCATGGCACGACGACGGGTCCCCGCCACCGACGGCGAAGCTGCGCTGCGCACTGCCCTCGCTGCCGCTGCTGCAGGGACGAAACCGGACCGGAACACCCTGGCCACGGCCGTCCGCTATTCGCTGGAAGAGCTGGCGGAACGGGCGCCGGGCAACAGCGTAGAGGTTCGGGTGCCGCCGTTCGGCGTCACCCAGTGCGTCGCCGGCCCCCGGCATACCCGCGGCACCCCGCCCAATGTGATGGAAACCGACGCGGCCACCTGGTTGGGCCTGGTCTCCGGGCAGCAGTCCTGGAATGAGTCCGTTCAGGCCGGAAAAGTGGCTGCGTCAGGGCTGCGGGCCAACCTGTCTGAGTGGCTGCCGCTCTTCCGCGCAGGCCAATAACCTCTACTGCCGGTAGAATTTTCGTATGGATTCCCAGGAGCACAGTCCCGAACGCCGCGAAATTACCGTCCGGCGTGCCCCCCGTTTCGTCCCCTTCCTCCTGTTGGGCGTGATCGCAGGCTTCGTCGCAGCGCTGCTGGTCGCCTATATCGGCCCGGAAAATCCCACGTACACGCGGGAAGCCACCTTGGGCTTCTTCACCATCATGTTCGCGATTCCGGGTGTGTGCCTCGGCGCCCTGGTTGCCCTGCTCCTGGACTGGAACAGTGTCCGTAAAACCCGCCGTGCCGTCGTCGAACGGGACGAAGAGTAGTCCTGCTGCCACCGGCCGTAATGGTTGCGCACGAAGGTCTGGCTTTCCCCGCGGCGTGAGAGACTAATCTCATGGCACGCGGTGATGGAAAGCTTTCCCACGATCTCATGCCCGGCGAAAAAGGTCCGCAGGATGCCTGCGGAGTTTTCGGCGTCTGGGCCCCCGGCGAAGAGGTAGCAAAACTTACCTACTACGGGCTCTATGCACTGCAGCACCGCGGACAGGAGTCCGCCGGCATAGCCACCAGTGACGGCACAAGAATCAGCGTTTACAAGGACATGGGTTTGGTGTCCCAGGTCTTTGACGAGACGACGTTGAACACCCTGGGCGGTCACATCGCGGTGGGACACTGCCGCTACTCAACCACCGGTGCCTCGCACTGGGCCAACGCACAGCCCACTCTCGGCGCAACCGCCAGCGGCACAGTGGCGCTGGCCCACAACGGGAACCTGACCAACTCTGCTGAACTCTACGAAATGATCGTTGCGCGCGAGGGACGGCCCCGCTCCGGCGAGATCGCCCAGGGCAACACCTCGGACACGGCACTGGTCACGGCCCTGCTCAACGGTTCCGACGGGCGCTCGCTCGAGGAAACGGCCCTGGAGCTGCTGCCCAAACTGCGCGGCGCATTCTCCTTCGTGTTCATGGATGAAGGCACCCTTTATGCCGCCCGTGACACCTACGGAGTGCGCCCCCTGGTCCTCGGACGGTTGGACCGCGGCTGGGTCGTAGCCTCGGAAGGCTCCGCCCTGGCCACCGTGGGCGCCAGCTTCATCCGCGAAATCAAACCCGGTGAGTTCATTGCCATTGATGAGAACGGCATCCGCAGCAGCAGTTTCGGCGAGCCCACTCCCGCCGGCTGTGTCTTCGAATACGTCTACCTGGCCAGGCCCGACGCCGTCATCAACGGACGCTCCGTGTATGAAAGCCGGGTGGAAATGGGTCGCCAGCTCGCCCGCGAGCACGCGGTCGAAGCGGATATTGTGATTCCCGTGCCTGAGTCCGGAACTCCCGCCGCCGTGGGTTATGCCGAAGAGTCCGGCATTCCGTTCGCCCATGGATTCGTCAAGAACTCCTATGTGGGACGCACTTTCATCCAGCCCAGCCAGACGCTGCGTCAGCTGGGCATCAAACTCAAGCTCAACGCGCTGGAATCGGTGATCCGGGGCAAGCGCGTGGTGGTGGTCGATGACAGCATTGTGCGAGGCAACACCCAGCGGGCCATTGTGCGGATGCTGCGCGAAGTCGGCGCCAAAGAGGTGCACGTCAAGATTTCCTCGCCGCCCGTCCAATGGCCCTGTTTCTACGGGATCGACTTCGCCTCCCGCGCAGAACTGATTGCCAACGGTGCGGCCGTGGAGGAAATCTGCACGTCCATCGGGGCCGACAGCCTGGCGTACATCTCCGAGGACGGCATGATCGGAGCCACCCAGCAGCCCCGCCAACGCTTGTGCACTGCCTGCTTCACCGGCGTGTATCCGATTGAGCTGCCGGCAGCGGACAAACTGGGCAAGTCCCTGCTGGAGTCCGCGGCGCCGGCCAACCCTGCGGACGCAGACAGCGCCAACGGCTGTGATCCCGGACCCGATTCCGAGTTTGAGAACCTCCTCACCGAATCCGATAAGAAGGAAGCCGTATGAGCTCGTCCGACACCGCCATCACCTATGCCTCTGCGGGCGTGGACGTTGAGGCCGGAGACAAAGCCGTTGAACTGATGAAGGCAGCTGTGAAGGCTACCCACAATTCCTCCGTTCTGGGAGGAGTCGGCGGTTTCGCCGGGCTCTATGATGTGTCCCGGCTCCTGACCTACAAGAAGCCCCTGCTGGCAACGTCCACCGACGGCGTGGGCACCAAGGTTGCCATTGCCCAGGCCATGGACATCCACGACACCATCGGTTTTGACCTGGTGGGCATGGTGGTGGATGACATTGTGGTGGTGGGTGCCGAACCGCTGTTCATGACCGATTACATTGCCTGCGGCAAGGTGGTTCCGGAACGTATCGCGGACATTGTCCGCGGCATTGCTGCGGCGTGCGAGGTGGCCGGCACAGCGTTGGTGGGCGGTGAAACCGCCGAGCACCCCGGGCTGCTGGGCGAACACGAGTACGACGTCGCCGGCGCAGCTACCGGTGTGGTGGAGGCCGCCAATCTGCTGGGCCCCGAACGCGTCCGCGACGGAGACGTGGTGATCGGAATGGCCTCCTCCGGCCTCCATTCCAACGGTTACTCGCTGGTCCGCCGCGTCATCAACCGTGCCGGCTGGCAGCTGGAGCGCCAGGTCAGCGAGTTCGGTCGGACACTGGGTGAAGAGCTCCTGGAACCCACCCGCGTCTATGCCGCTGATTGCCTGGATCTGGCCCGGCTGGAAACCGCAGGCGTCCACGGTTTCAGCCATGTCACCGGCGGCGGCCTCGCCGCCAACCTGGCACGCGTGCTGCCCAAGGGCCTCGAAGCGACGGTGGACCGCTCCACCTGGGAGCTGCCGCCCATCTTCAAGCTCGTGGGTGAGCTGGGCAATGTGCCGCAGTCCGATCTGGAACGCACCCTGAACCTCGGCGTGGGCATGGTGGCCATCGTGGACGCGGCCGGCGCGGATGCGGCTCTGGCCCGGCTGGCAGAGCGCGGCGTCCCCGCCTGGGTCATGGGTACCGTAGGTGCCGCGGGCCCGGCGCAGGCAGGCCCGGACTACGTCCAGGGAGCCAAGGGCGTCGACGGCGGAGCCGTCCGGCTGGTGGGGAACTACGCAGGCTAACGGGCCGAACCTCCACCAGGGCCTCAACACAAAGGGCGCTCATCGGCTTCGATGGGCGCCCTTTGTTGTGCCCCGTCCAGGGAGAGGAAAGGTCCTGCTGCGGACGGTAACGCGCCTTAACGGCCTTCAGCGGATCCACCCGAAGGTGATCCGCTGAAGGATAGCAATTGGCCGACGCTTTGAAGTGCCGCTTTAGCCGGTGCGGCGGGAAGTACCTTCATCGTCGTCATCGTCGCCAAATTGATCCGCGTACTTGTCTTCGTACGCCGAGTAATCCGGCTCGGCCGGTTCCTCGGGATATCGACTCGATGGACGGCTCGTTGGTCCCGCAAGCTCACGCTGCAGTGCCGAGTAGTCCGTGGCCGGGGTGAAGTACTTCATTTCCCGGGCCTGCTTGGTTGCTTTTGCCTTTTGACGGCCGCGCCCCATGGCGTGACCCCCTTTTTGCGTCGATCCGGAGGTGGTCGCTCTGAGCAAGATGAGCGAGGCCCCGGAATATTTGGTCAATTTGTCGTAAGTACAGGTTACATGTTTTCGGGCGGCCTTGTGCCCCGCCTCGCCCGATGTGGCGCTCCAAGACCCCTGATTGTTCGCGGCGCCCCGCACCCCTCATCCTGCACGACCGCACCCACACTGGGTAAAGTCAGGGGTAGAGACAGATTTTGGGCCCTTTTCGGGCCGCCTACAGGGAGGACTGACGTTCACCATGAGCGATAAAAACAGCACGCCGGGGACAGATTCCCCTCCCGCTTCGGGAGCGTCCCCGATAAAGCCAGCAGCGGATGAGGCTGGGGCAGCGACCGCCGCATCACCCGGGCTGCCGGACCTTGAAGCCCATGCCGAGGCACCGCAGTGGCTGTCAGGGGACATCGGACACGACACCCGCGTTTGGTCCGCCGCGTTCGAAGGCACCGACGCCGGACAGGACGACGGTGGCAGTACAGCCCCTGAAGCCGCTGACGCAAAGCCTGGCGCAATGGTGACTGAGGAACCGGAACTGACCAACCCGGACGAAGTCACGTTGGAAGAGCCGTCCCTGGGCAGCCCGGACATCAGCTCCGATGCAGCCGACGCCGCCTCGCTCAACGATGCAACTGCAGAAGTTAAGGCAGTGGAGGCTGAAGCGGCGGATGCGGCTGTCCTCACCGATCCGGCTGCCAATCATCCTGCGGCGGTCAGCCACACCGCGGGAATAACGGCAGCGGCTCCCATGACTGGCCCAGGGACCGCAGATGACACAGGGACCGCGGATGACGAATCCATGAAGGAGGAGGCTCCCCGCTCCGATGGCAACACGGATGGGACCTCCGGCAACGGCGAAGCTGCGGAGCCGCAGGCCGCTGCAGAGCCTGCGGACTCCCGGCGTTCCCGCCGCGGCACAGAGCCACGCGGCACCGCAGCACCACCCGAATCATCCGGGGAGCCTTCCGGCAACGGAACAACCAAGCGCACCCTGCTCATCATTGGTGTGCTCGGGGTGCTCGCCGTCCTCGTGGTGCTGTTCTTCACCGTGATCCTGGGTTCGGAAAAGGAACCGGGGGTGCTGGAAGAGAACGTTGCACCCATAGAACTGGATGCCGGAGCCTGCCTTGCCGATTTCACCGGAGTCAACGAGCCCGCCACGGTGGTCACCTGCGAGACTCCGCACAATGCCCAGCTGGTCGCCGCAGCCACCTATCCGGACAGCGACGAGTTCCCCGGCACCGAGGCACTCTCGGAACGGGCCACTGAGATATGCTCCCAGGTCCGCTACTCCGAGGCGTTGACCGAGTCCCCTGACCTGGAGCTTCAGGAGAACAAGGTCATCCCCACCCGCGAGTCGTGGGAAGACGGCGACCGCCGCATCGACTGCTTTGTGGTTTCCAGCAAAGAAGCGGACCTGACTGCCTCACTGCTCGCCGACTAGCTTCCCGAGGGCAGCCAGGCCGGCCGCTTAGGCGGCTTCCACCGTCAGACCCACCGGTTCCGTCACCAGCTCCTCGCCGTCCATGCTCACGTTTCCCTCCGGGCGGTCCACCAGCACGGTGTCTCCGTCACTGATCCTGCCGGCGAGGATGCCCCGCGCCAGCTTGTCGCCGATTTCGCGCTGCACCAGCCGGCGCAGCGGGCGGGCGCCGTAGGCCGGGTCATACCCGGTCAGCGCCAGCCATTCGCGTGCCGCGTCGGTGACGTCCAGCACCAGACGGCGTTCATGCAGCCGCTTCGCCAGCGCCTGCACCTGGATGTCTACGATCCTGGACAGATCCTCGAGGCTCAGCGGATCAAACAGGATGACGTCGTCCAGCCGGTTCAGGAACTCGGGCTTGAAGTTGGCGTTGACCATGGACATAACCGACTCCCGCTTCTGATCTTCCGTCAGACCGGGATCCACCAGGAACTGGGACCCGAGGTTGGACGTCAGAATCAGAATGACGTTGCGGAAGTCCACGGTGCGGCCCTGACCGTCGGTGAGCCGACCGTCGTCGAGCACCTGGAGCAGAATGTCAAAGACTTCCGGATGGGCCTTTTCCACCTCATCCAGCAGGATGACGGAGTACGGCCGGCGGCGCACCGCCTCAGTCAACTGGCCGCCCTCCTCGTACCCCACATATCCGGGAGGCGCTCCCACCAGGCGGGAAACCGCGTGCTTCTCCGAGTATTCGCTCATGTCAATGCGCACCATGGCACGCTCATCGTCGAAGAGGAACTCGGCGAGCGCTTTGGCGAGCTCGGTCTTGCCCACGCCGGTGGGTCCCAGGAAGAGGAAGGAACCAGTGGGCCGGTCCGGGTCGCTGACACCGGCGCGGGAACGGCGGACTGCGTCCGAGACGGCGCTCACTGCCTTGGTTTGGCCAATCAGGCGCGAACCGATGTTGGCCTCCATGTCCAAAAGCTTTTGTGATTCACCCTGAAGCATCCGGCCGGCCGGAACACCGGTCCAAGCGGAGACAACCTCGGCAATGTCGTCCGCCGTGACTTCCTCCGAGACCATCAGTTCATGGGTTTCCTCGCCAAAGTTGCTTTCTTCCGCCTGCTGGGCAGCTTCCAGCTCCTTTTGCAGCGCGGGAATTTCACCGTAAAGAATCCTCGAAGCTTCCGTGAGGTCGCCGTCGCGCTGGAACTTCTCCGCCTCGCTGCGCAGTTCATCGATCTGGGCCTTCAGATCACCCACGCGGTTCAGGCCCGCTTTCTCCGCTTCCCAACGGGCGTTCAGGGCAGCCAGCTCTTCCTTCTTATTGGCCATGTCTTCGCGCAGGACCGCCAGCCGTTCCACTGAAGCTTCGTCCGTTTCGTTTGCGAGCGCCAGTTCCTCCATGGTCAACCGGTCCACGGCGCGGCGGAGTTCGTCGATTTCCTCCGGCGCGGAGTCAATCTCCATCCGCAGCCGGGAAGCGGCCTCGTCCACCAGGTCGATAGCCTTATCGGGAAGCTGGCGGCCCGTAATGTACCGGTTGGACAGCGTAGCCGCGGCCACCAGGGCAGCATCGGCGATGGCCACCTTATGGTGCGCCTCGTAGCGTTCCTTCAGGCCGCGCAAAATCCCGATGGTGTCCGGAACACTGGGCTCCCCCACATAAACCTGCTGGAAGCGCCGCTCCAGCGCGGCGTCCTTTTCGATGTTCTCGCGGTATTCATCCAGTGTGGTGGCGCCAATCAGGCGCAGTTCCCCCCGTGCCAGCATGGGCTTGAGCATGTTCCCGGCGTCCATGGAGCCTTCAGCGGCCCCGGCGCCAACCACGGTGTGCAGCTCGTCGATGAAGGTGACAATCTGGCCTTCGGCGTTGGAGATCTCCTCCAGCACGGCCTTAAAGCGCTCCTCGAACTCGCCGCGGTATTTGGCACCGGCCACCATTGACCCCAGATCCAGGGACAGGAGGGTTTTGCCGTTGAGGCTCTCCGGAACATCGCCTGCCACAATCCGCTGGGCAAGTCCCTCGACGACGGCGGTCTTACCTACGCCGGGTTCCCCGATCAGCACAGGGTTGTTCTTGGTGCGGCGGCTCAGCACCTGGATAACGCGGCGGATTTCTGAATCCCGCCCGATAACCGGATCAAGTTTGCCGCTGCGCGCCATCTCGGTGAGGTCGGTGCTGAACTTCTCCAGCGCCTGGAAGGTGTTTTCCGGATCAGCATTGGTCACTTTTCGATCTCCTCGTACAGATGGAAGGGCTGCCTTCAAAGCGTCGTGGCCGGCTCCGTTGTCCCGCAGCGCCTTGCCGGCCGGGCCGCTGTCCAGGGACAGTCCGAGCAGTAGGTGCTCGGTGGACACGTAGGCGTCGCCCAGCTGTTCAGCTTCCTGCTGAGCCGCAGTGATCACCTGCAGCATGGAACGCGAGAACTGCGGCTGTGCCACGGAGGAGCCCGAAGATGACGGCAGCGAGTGGATCGCGTTGGACGCTGCGGCACTGACCGTATCCGCGCTCACGCCCGCTGCCTTGAGCAGGGCCACCGCAACCCCCTGACGCTGGTCCATCAGTGCTTTCAGGAGATGGGCAGGCTCGATTTGGGGGTTGCCTGCCGTGGCAGCGTTCATGGCAGCTGCCTGGAGCGCTTCTTGGCTCTTGTTGGTGAATTTGGTGTCCACTACGGGTTCCTTCCAAGCTCAAACTGGATTCCAGCTTCCGGAGCGAGTCCCAGAAAAGATCATCCCACCGGACGCAACAAAGTTGAGTCAATTCGACTCAACTTGAATTGTATAGGTTATCCACGGCGTTTGCACGACGATGAGGCACGGTTTTAGCGCACTTGGACCCAAAAATGTCGAACGCAGTTTCCGGACTGCGCGAGCCCGTTCTAGGAGAGGCCGGGAACGGCTTCGTGCTCGTGGTCCCAGTCCTCTTTGGCCCGCTCCCACTGGGCGTTTCGCGCCTCGTACAGCCGCAATTGCTCCCCTTCCAGCGAGGACCAGCCGATCACTCCCATAGTTTCCTGGAACTCCTCCCCACCGAGATGGCCGGTGAGGTGGTCGAGGAAGAATTCCCATCCCGGACCTGCTGCCCATTCCCCGGAATCCGAGTTAATGAGGAAGAAACCGCTGCGTACCGAGGCGTACTTCAGCTCCACATGCGTGTATGAATCCTCTGCAGCCAAATGCACTTCCAGTTCGGCAGTTTGGCCGCCCGGACGGGTAAAGGAGACCGTCAGCAACCGGGGTGGATCGCACCGCAGGATAGCACCCCTGGTCCCGTCGGGGAGCTCGTAGTTGCCTCCCCGCCGTAAATCTCCTTCTGGCCGTCCCACGTATTTCTCCAGGGCATCCGGCTCCGTCAGGGCCGCCCACACTTCTCCAATGGGATAGGGAATGATCCTGCCGACGACCATCATGAGCGCGTGGCCGGCTTGGATTTGCCGCCTGCCAAAAGTGCGTTCGGTGGCTGCAGCCGAGGCATACGGTTCAGGCATAGCTTCCACTCCTCTGTAGAACAACCGGCTGGGAACTCCGGCTCTTCCAGCGGCCGGCGGCGCCCGGGGTGCCACTGGGAGGAATCGCCGAAGCGGGTATGCGACAGGGCCGCGGAAGGCCGGCTTTCCATGACGGTAGCAGGGAAAATCTACGCTGCACAGGGTTCACGGCGTCATTGAATGACAGTACGCCTATGACTAAAACCATGGAAATGGAGGCCGGCAACAGGCATTTTATAGGTTCAAATTGTCCCCCCTTGCCGCACCAAAACCCAGCTGCCTACGCCCTTTTCCGAGGAAAATGCCGGAGGCTGCACTGCCGGGCTGTGCAGGATGGCTGGCTGCCGGAACATGCCAAAACACAGTTCGGACTCTTTACCTGGGCCTCCATGCTCTTTGCTGCGGGTATCGGGATTGCAGCACACACACCCCCGCAATGCGGTCGGATATATCCGGCCGCCCTCCGCGTGTGTCTTATGTCTTTGACCGGCCCCGGGCACGGGTACCCTGACCGGATGGGGAAAAACCGCACACTCACAACCGTTCTGGCTGTTTCGGCTCTCACGCTGACGCTGGTGTCCTGCTCCAGCGAGAAGCCGTCGCCCGATGATGCCGCAGCAGCGCTGGCGGAAGGCCTCAGCAACGCCGATCTGTCGGCGTCCTCCTTCACCGCGGGTACGCCAGCCCAGGTGAACACCGAACTGGAGACGCTGCTGGCCGGCATGGGCCCGGCCCGTCCCGCCGTCACCGTGGCCGGGATCGATGAAGACGCGGAGAACGACGACGCCGCCGCCGTCCGCCTGGCCTACGCCTGGGATGTGAACATGGACTCGGCTCCGGACTGGTCCTATGAAAGCACCGCCCAGCTGCGACGCGGCGAAGATGACGCCTGGCAGGTCCAGTGGGCCCCCTCCGTGCTCTTCGAGTCCCTCGCCGACGGCGACCGACTGGTCCGCACCACATCTCCCGGACTGCGCGCCGACATTCTGGACCGCAACGGCCAGCCCCTGATGGGCTCCCGCCCCGTGCTCCGGATCGGGATCAACAAGCCGGACATTCCTGAGGACCGGCAGGCGGCCTCCGCCACTGCGCTGGCCGAACTCGCAGGTTTGGATCCGGCAGGGTACGCGGCCCAGGTGGCGGCGTCCGGCCCCGAAGCCTTTGTAGAAGCCATCGTGCAGCGCCAAGAGGCGGACGGCCCCGTAACTCCGGAAGCCCTCGCCGGTATTCCGGGCGCGCTGTCAATCCCCGATTCGCGGGTGCTGGCCCCCACCAGGACCTTTGCCCGCGCACTGCTCGGCACGGTGGGCGAAGCCACTGCAGAGCTGATCGAGGAATCCGAGGGCCGTCTTTCCGCCGGCAACCAGACCGGGCTCTCCGGATTGCAGCAACAATATGACGAGCAGCTGCAGGGCACCCCCGGCGTGGCGGTCACCCTTGAGAACACGTCAGGCAACAACATCGTCTTCAGCATCAATTCCGAGGACGGCACGGCTCTGCAGACCACCCTCGATCCCCGGCTGCAGTCCCTCGCTGAGGGGATCCTGGAAGACGAGCCGTCGGCGTCGGCCATTGTCGCTATCCAGCCCTCAACCGGAGACGTCCTCACCGTGGCCAACGGGCCCGGCAGCGAGGGACAGCAGACTGCGCTTCTGGGCCAGTATCCGCCCGGCTCAACGTTCAAGATTGCCACCTCGCTGGCCCTGCTGCGGCAGGGAGTCACGCCCGACAGTTCCCTCTCCTGCCCAGCGGAACTCAGCGTTGACGGGCGCAAATTCAACAATGCGGGCAGCTATCCGGCGGCCTTTGTCGGGGAGATTCCCCTGCGGGATGCTTTTGCGCAGTCCTGCAACACCGCCTTCATCAATACCCGGGACACGGTGCCGCAGGACGCGCTGGCCTCCGCCGCACAGGATCTGGGCATCGGGGTTTCCGCTTCCATGGGCGTACCCGCGTTCTTCGGCTCCGTCCCGGAAGAAGCCGACGGAACGGCACACGCAGCGTCCATGATCGGTCAAGGCGAAGTCCTCGTCTCTCCGCTGGCTCTGGCCGTTGCCGCCGCATCCGTGGGCAAGGGCGAACGGGTGACTCCGCTGCTGGTTACCTCCAGTCCCGAGGCGGAAACAACGGACGCAGAGTCAGGATCGGCGTCAGCACCGGCTTCACCGTCCCCTTCCCCGGCGCCCACAGGCGCCGGCGACGCCGGAGCATTCACTGCGGCAGAGGCTGCGTCGCTGCGCGACATGATGCGCGGCGTTGTCACCGACGGCGGCGCCAACATGCTGGTGGACGTCCCGGGAGAACCGGTGCTGGCCAAGACCGGTACGGCGGAATTCGGCAGCGAGACCCCGCCGCGCACGCATGCCTGGGTGGTGGCTGTGCAGGGTGACCTGGCTGTGGCGGTGTTTGTGGCCGAAGGCGAACTGGGCTCCACCTCGGGCGGACCGCTGATGAAGGCTTTCCTGGACGGTGCCGCCGGCCAGCCTTAGCCCCGGTACTGTCCGCCGCGGGGAGGTCCGTACTGCCCTCCGGGTCCGTACCCGCCGGGCCCGTAAACACCGTACGGTGGGGCCGAGCCATACGGCATGATCCCGGGACGCCCGGTGGGAACAATGACCTTCCCCAGCGGCATCAGCGAGATCGGCACCATCTTCAGGTTCGCAATGCCCAGCGGAATGCCGATGATGCTGATGAACATCGGTATGGCCGTCATGATGTGCCCGGCGGCGATCCACACCCCTGCCACCACCAGCCAAATGACGTTGCCCGCCGTGGACAGCAGCCCGGGTGCGCCGCCGCGGTCCACTATGGTGCGGCCAAAGGGCCAGAAGGCGTAAGACGCGATCCGGAAAGAGGCGATGCCGAACGGGATGGTCACGATCAGCAGGCAGCACACGATACCGGCCAGCACATATCCCAGCGCCAGCCAGATGCCGCCGAACAGGAGCCAGATGAGGTTCAGGATGAGGTTCATCGTCTCATTGTGGTGCACCGTGGCCTGCAGCACCATGTCCCGGACGCCCGTTCATTGTGGTCGGTGCCCGTGCAACTAGACTGGAGGAATGTTGCCAATCAAAGATGATGCCGGGACACCTGCTACCAAGCCCGTGGAACTGACCGCCAACCAGTGCTGGGATTACATCCGCCAGGCTCCGATCGGCCGGCTGGCCGTCATTGCCGACCAGCACCCCGAAATTTTCCCGATCAACTTCGTCGTGGACCGGGGATCCGTTGTCTTCCGGACCGCCGAAGGCACCAAGCTTCGGGCAGCCCTGGAAGGCGCTGCCGTGGCTTTCGAGGTTGACGGTTACGATGACCGGCTAGGTTTCGCCTGGAGCGTTGTCCTGAAGGGCTCGGCGGCCCAGTTGGAGTCCATCGAAGAGGTCCTCGCCTCAGAGGAGCTTCCCCTGTTCCCCTGGCAGGCCGGGGATAAGAACCACTTCATGCGGATTGAACCGGCGGAGACCAGCGGCCGCAGTTTCCAAATCAACAGCGCAGCCCGCAGGCATTACCTGCGCGGCAAGCCGCAGCCTTCCGTCGAGTAAAAGAGCTAAGTAAGGACACCGTGACCAGCACAGTGAATGCTGCCTCCCCGATCATCCGGTTCCCGGAACTTCCCTCGGTTCCCTGGGGAAAGAACAACGGCCGGGTCAAGGAAATCGCTTCGGGAACAGGCTGGCGCCTCAGTGTTGCCTCCATCGACAAGCCCGGTGCCTTCACGGCCTTTCCGGGAATGGACCGGATTACGGTTCCGGTGGAGGGTGAACTGCTGGTCCTCACCGTGGACGGCGCCGAACACGGGATGGAGAAGTTCCGCCCGTTCCGCTATTCCGGAGACTCCGCAGTGGAGGCTGCCCTGCCCACCGGGCCGGTCACGGTGCTCAACACGCTTGCGGACCGCACCACCACCGGCGGCGCGGTGATGGTGGCCGAATTGTCCAAGAAGAATCCGCAGACGCTCGGATCCGGCCAGTTCCTGGTCCTGCTTCACGGCAGGGCCACGGTTACTGCGGACGGTGGTACGGCAACAGCACTTGAGCCGCTGGACACCGTGGTCGGTGCCGATGAACGCCCGTCAGTGCTGGGACGCGGATTCGCCGCCGTCGTGTCCTTCTACGACTTGGACTAACCCGGAACACAACAGCGAAACACAGAAAAGGCGCCTGCCCCCCAAAGGGGAACAGGCGCCTTTTGCGCTTTAGTGCTGAACCCTAGCGGGAACGGCGCTCATTCGACGCCGGAGCCGTGGCGCGGCGGGGGCCGCCGCCTCGTGCGGGACGGCCGGCACCGGAGGGTGCCTGCGCACGCGGTCCGGAAGCCGAACGGCCTGCGCCTGCCGGAGCAACATCACCGGCGCGCTGGCCGGTGGCCGGACGGCGGTTGCGGCCCTGCGCAGTGGACGCAGCGGCAGCGCCGCGGCGTCCGTCCTGCGAGCGCTGGGCACGGGGAGCATCGGGAGTGAAATCGTTGCGGTCACGCTCGCTGCGTTCACTGCGTTCAGCCGAGACGCGTCCGCGTCCGCCGGATCCGCCCCGGCCGCCGGCACGCGGCGCGGTGGTGGAACGGGCGGCGCGCTTGCGCTGGGCATTGGCGCCGGTGGACCGGCCGCCGCCCTGCTGCGGAGACTTCGATGCCAGTTGGGCGGCGCGCACATGCGGCTCCACAACAGCGGCTCGGTCACCGATCAGCTTGGCGATGGACGGAGAATTGTGCGAAACCTTTTCGATGGAGACGTCAACGCCCGCAGCCTTCATCAGCTTGGACACTTCACTCTTCTGCTCCGGCAGCGTCAGCGTGACAACGGTTCCGGACGAACCGGCGCGTGCCGTACGGCCTGAACGGTGCAGGTACGCCTTGTGCTCCGTGGGGGGATCAATGTGGACGACCAGTTCCACGTCATCCACGTGGACGCCGCGGGCTGCGACATCGGTGGCAACCAGCACGCGCACGTCACCGGAGGAGAATTCCGCCAGGTTCCGGTCGCGGGCATTCTGGGACAGGTTGCCGTGCAGGTCAACGGTGGGAATTCCGCTGTCCGTCAGGAACTTGGCCATCTTCCGGGCGTGGTGCTTGGTGCGCATGAACATAATGCGGCGGCCCGAGCCGGAAGCCAGTTCCTTGACGAGCAGCTTCTTGGCCGTCTGGTCCTGAACCAGCAGCACGTGGTGCTCCATTGTGGACACAGCTGCCTGCGGCTCATCCACCGAGTGGGTCAGCGGGTTGGACAGGTAACGGCGGACGAGCTTGTCCACGCCGTTGTCCAGCGTGGCGGAGAACAGCATCCGCTGCCCCTTTTCGGGGGTGCGGTCCAGCAGCCGCTGGACTACCGGCAGGAATCCGAGATCAGCCATGTGGTCGGCTTCATCGAGCACAGTGATTTCAATGGATTCCAGGCTGATGACCTTCTGCTTCATCAGGTCTTCAAGCCGGCCGGGGCAGGCAATGACAATGTCAACGCCCGCCTTGAGCGCCTTTTCCTGGCGCTGCTGGGAAACGCCGCCGTAAATAACGGTGGTGGTCAGGCCCAGTTCCTTGGCGAGCGGCTCAATCACGTTGTTGATCTGCGTGGCCAGTTCGCGGGTGGGTGCCAGGACCAGGCCCAGCGGGCGGTTCGGCTTGCGGCGGTAGGCCGCTTCAGCCTCAGCCAGCCGGGTGACCAGCGGAAGTGAGAAAGCGAGGGTCTTACCGGAGCCGGTGCGGCCCCGGCCGAGCACGTCGCGGCCCTTGAGGGTATCGGGGAGGGTTTCAACCTGAATCGGGAATGCTTCGTCAATTCCTGAAGCGGAGAGGGAGGAAACCAGAGCCTTGGGTACACCAAGGGCAGCAAAAGTAGTCATTAAAAGACAAGCAACTTTCGGTAAGTGGCCCCAAAGCCGTATGGCACCGGGGTTCGCCGAAGAAAAGTCAGACAGTGTCCAGTGGCTCGGCCTTATGTGACCGGCGGGACAAAAGAAAGCGTTCATCGACGCAGGTTGCGCTGCTTACACACGCGGCTTTTAGGCGCGGCAGTCACAACAACTTCGTCCAGTTTACCGGTTTGTGCCCAGTTTCCTAATCGCCGCCCGCACGCAGGGTCCTGGAACTGTCCGGGGAGAGGCAATTGTGGACAGTTTCATGCCTGCAAACACGCCGCGGCGCAGCCGATAACATTAACAGTAATGACTACTGAACCAGCCCTGCCCGACGCCGGATCCCTGCACGCTGAAAGTCCGGCGGACGCAAGCACGCCGGACGAGACTTCAGACCCCCGGCACTTCCGCTCGCCGGTGTCCTTTGTCCGGCGCGGTTCCCGCCTCCAGGGCCGCCGCCAGCAGGCCTGGGATGAACTGTCGGACCGGTTTGTCATTGACGTTCCGCGTGCGGAAGCGGATACCTCAGTGGATCCCGATTACGTGTTCGACGCCGCCGCCGAGTTTGGACGCACCGCTCCCCTGGTGGTGGAAATCGGTTCCGGCCTGGGTGAAGCCGTGACTCATGCGGCTGAACAGAATCCGGACAAGAATTACCTCGCCGTGGAGGTCTACCTTCCCGGCCTGGCCCAGACCCTGCAGCGCATCGGCCAAAAAGAGCTCACCAACGTCCGCGTGGTCCAAGCCAATGCCCCCGAGGTCCTGACCACCATGCTCCCCGCCGGATCCGTGGATGAAGTCTGGGTGTTCTTCCCCGATCCCTGGCACAAGACCCGCCATCACAAGCGCCGCATGGTCAAGGATGAATTTGCCGAACTGGTTGCCCGCGTCCTGGTGCCGGGCGGCATCTGGCGGCTGGCCACCGACTGGTCCGACTACGCCGTGCAGATGCGTGAAGTCCTCGACGCGTCCGCCCGGTTTGTGAACCTGCACGACGGCGAGCAGGCCGGCGAGGACAGCCCGCTGACGCGCGTAAACCGGGAAGGCCTGGAAAAGAAGGCTCCGGTGGAGGACGTCGACACCCGGGGAGGGTGGGCGCCGCGGTTTGAGGGACGCACCCTGACCAGCTTCGAGAACAAGGCCCACCAAGCCGGCCGCCTGATCTTCGACCTGACCTACCGCAAGGCCTGATTCCCATGACTGAACCCAATGATGCCCGTGTCGGCCTCTACATCGACTTCGACAACATCGTCATTTCCCGCTACCAGCAGCTGCACGGCCGCAATGCCTTCCAGCGCGACGGCATCCGCAATTTCGACAAGTTCAGCCGTGACGCCGACCCCGATATCGCAGCAAAACTGACCTCCGCCACGGTCGATTTCAACGCCATCATCGACTTCGCTGCGTCCTTTGGCACGCTGGTGGTCAACCGTGCGTACGCCGACTGGTCGGTGCCCGTCAATGCCAGCTACCAGCGCCAGCTGATGTCCCGGGCGGTGGACCTCACCCAGCTGTTCACCACCACCACCCGCGGCACCAAGAACGGCGCGGACATCCGTCTTGCGGTGGACGTGGTGGAAGATCTCTTCCGGCTGCCGGACCTCACCCACGTTATTATCGTCGCCGGAGATTCGGACTACATTGCGCTCGCGCAGAAGTCGAAGCGGCTGGGCCGGTTCGTCGTGGGCATCGGCGTTGCCGGATCCACCAGCACGTCGCTGGCCGCCGCGTGTGACGAATTCGAAGACTACGATTCGCTGCCGGGCATCAATAAGGCCGCAGCGCCGGAGCGCGTCGATAAGGACCGGGTGCCCGAAGCGGCGCAGGCCCAACTGGATCCCGCCCCCGGCAAGGTCCACCAGCTCACCACGATCCCCATGTTCTCCGATGCCGGGGACACCCAGTTCAGTGATGAGCCGGAAACACACGAGGACATCGACCCGCAGACCATTGCCACCGAACTCCTCATCCGCGCCCTGCAGATCGGCCACGCGAAGGGCGACTCCGACGAGTGGCTCAACTCCGGGACCATCAAGAACCAGATGCGCCGGATGGACCCCTCCTTCAATGAGAAGCCGCTCGGTTACCGGTCCTTCACCGATTTCCTCGCTTCCCACAGCGACTTGGTGGAACTGGAGGAAAGCGGCCCGCAGCGCCTCATCCGCCTGCGCCCGGACGCCGGGAACACCGCAAGCTAGTTTCTCGCGGCGTCTGAGTATCTGGCGACGTCTGGCAAAGGGGTGGGCGGGCCGGTTTGCCAGGGCGGCAAAAGGACTTTGCCGCCTGTGTATTCCCGGTGCATGCTTCAGTAATGGAACATGGAAACCATCACGCTGCCTCCGAGCCGGTTGAGTCCGGCAACGTCACCCCGCAGACACCTGAGGAAACCAGCGACTTCTGGGACCGGCGCTACTCCGAAAGGCCCGCACTGTGGAGCGGGCAACCCAACGCCGCTCTGGTGAGCGAGGTCCGCGGGCTGAAGCCCGGAAGGGTTCTGGACGTAGGTTGCGGTGAAGGCGCCGACGCGGTGTGGCTGGCGGAGCAGGGTTGGGATGTCACGGCACTGGAGGTCTCCAACGTGGCGCTGGACCGGGCAGCCCGGCAGGCCGAACAGCGGGGCGTAACCGTGCACTGGCTGCACTCCGGCTTGGTGGAAGCCGCCCTCCCGCCCGCTTCCTTCGACCTGGTATCCGCCCAGTATCCGGCGTTGCTGCGCACCGACTCGAACGCGGCCGAACGTGCTTTGCTTCGTGCCGTGGCCCCCGGGGGCGTTCTCCTCCTGGTGCACCATCAGCTGCCGGCCGACGGGGACGCCGGGGCACACACCGCCGCGCTCCGGGACTACGTGGGACTCGCCGACGTGGCAGCCCTGCTGGACGAGAACTGGCAGATTGAGCTGGACGAGATCCGGCCCCGGAACGTTTCAGCCGGTGCAGGTGCCCACCACACCGAGGATGTTGTCCTGCGGGCGCGCCGCCTGCGCTGATCGCTGACGGTGTTCTTAGTTGGCTGTCGCGTTCTTAGTTGGCTGTCTGCGTTCTTATTTGTCTGCGTGCTTAATTGTTTTGGCGAACCTCTTGCCGCAGACCAGTTTGCGGCGCAAACTACTTTGCAACCGGTGACATTCGCTTCCCGCAAACTTGAGCGGAGAACTCCATGGCAAAGAAACCAGCCGGCCTGCGGGGCGGCAGCGGCCTCCAAGGCAACACCGTCCCAAACGCTGCCGTTCCCGACCAGCCCCTTGACCTCGCATCCGCCCTGCGCATTGTCGACGACGCCGAACGGTCCGTCCGGCGGCAACTGAACGGGAATGCCGCCCTGATCTACCTGCTGTGGGCGCTGGCATGGGTTGCGGGTTACGGGGCACTGCAGGGCAGCAGGGACGGGTGGCTGCCGATTCAACTCTCCAGCGCCCTCGCCGTGCTGGGAGCAGCCCTGGCCGCAGCCACCATCGCCACGGTCATCCTGTCGGTCCGCGGCGCCCGGGGACTTCGAGGCCCCACTTCTTTCCAAGCCGGCATGTACGGCGCCTCTTGGGCCCTGGGATTCCTCATCATGGGCATCCTCAGCGTCCTCATTGGCCGGGCAGTGGACGATTTCTGGGTCCGGGGCATGCTGATCAACTCCGTTGCCGTGTTGATCGTCGGCCTGCTTTACGTCACGGGCGGCACCACCTTCAATGATCAGCGTCAGTGCTACCTCGGACTATGGCTGCTGGTGGTGACCATCGCCGCCCTCCTCTCCGGACCCAACCACTTCCTGGCTGTGTTCCTGTACCTGGGATCAGCAGGGCTCCTGGCGGGGTCCGTCACCGAGTACCTCGCAACACGGCGCCGTCGCCCCGCTGCGGTGAACCATGCCTGAACTTGATCCGGTGATCCACGCCGAAGCACGGCTACGGGCGCTGACCATGCTCAACGAGGTGGGTGAGAGCAACCGCATCGCTTTTACCAAGCTGCGGGCAATGCTGGACATGACGGCAGGAAACCTGTCCACCCATCTGCGAAAGCTCGAAGATGCGGGCTACATCGTGGTCACCAAGACCATAGAAGGCCGTTCCCCCATCACGTATCTGGGGATCAGTCCGGAGGGGAAGCTGGCTTACGCCCAGTACCGGACAGCCCTTCAGGATTTGCTGGCCACACCACAACTATCGGAGGCACCGTGACTTCCATTCCCAGTTCAGCCATCCGGCCGGCCAGCCTCGCCGGCACGTCCGACGTGCTGGCGGCTGCCAGGGGCGTCACCAAAAGCTACGCCGGCAAACCCGCCCTCAGCGGCGTCAGCCTGGACATCCGGGCAGGGGAAGCCCTGGGATTGCTGGGTCCCAACGGAGCGGGAAAGTCCACCCTCCTGAATTTGCTGTGTGGAATCCGCACTCCGGACGCAGGAACGGTGGAACTGTTTGGCCGCAATCCCCGCGAGCCCGCCGCGCGGCGGCAACTGGGGACTACTCCTCAGGCAACGTCCGTGCCGCCTACTCTGCGCGTCCGGGAAACTGTGGACTTTGTTGCTGCCCACTACGAGCATCCGGTGCCGAGAACCCGGCTGCTCAAGGAATTCGGGCTCACGCATATCGCAGACAAACAGTGCGGCGGGCTCTCCGGCGGGCAGCAGCGGAGGCTGCTGGTGGCACTTGCGCTGGTGGGAAGGCCCCGGCTGGTCATCCTTGACGAGCCAACCACCGGCCTGGATGTTGAAGCGCGCGAAAACCTCTGGGAGCGTCTGGGCCAGTACCGCAGGGACGGCGGCACGCTGCTGGTGACCAGCCACTATTTGGAGGAGATTCAGGCCCTCTCGGGGCGGGTGACGGTTCTGAACAACGGGGAGGTTGTTGCTGACGGAACCGTGGACCAGGTCCGCAGCCGGGTCTCCGTCAGCAGAGTCTCTTTCCGTACCCACCTTCCGCCGTCGTTGTTCGAGTCCTTACCCGAAAGCGCGGGAGTCACCGCTGGCGGGGACAACGTCGTGACGGTGCTGAGCCGGGACTCGGATGCGACCGTCCGGCGCCTGGTCCGCGACAACATTCCGTTTTCCGGGCTCGAGGTCCACACGGCCAGTCTCGAAGAGGCGTTCCTGTCCCTGACCCACCTATCTGCCGGCCCCGAGACAAGAGCCCGGGAGGAGAAGCTATGAGCACCGCAACGCTGGTCCGCGCGCACACCAAGGCACAGGTTCTTGAGCAGCTGCGCATTCCCATTTCCGTTATTTCGTCGACGCTGTTCCCCACGCTGGCCCTGGTGTTTTTTGTCCTCCCGCAGCAGGCGGTGACTTCCAATCCCGTGGCCTCGCTCATCGCCGTCGCGCAACTGGCGCTCTTTGGGGTGATGAGTTCATTCCTGTTCAATTACGGCATTGGCGTTGCGGAGGACCGCGCCAATCCGTGGAGCAGCTATGTGCGGACGCTGCCCGCCGGCGCCGTACCGCCCACTGCGGCCCGCGCCCTGACCGCCATGTTGTTTGCCTTCTTTTCCCTGATCCCGGTGATGCTCGTGGGCATGTTCACCACTTCGGCACTGGAGGCCTTCACAACGGGGGCGCTGTCCTGGTGGCGGGTGCCGGCGGCCATGCTGGTATGGCTGGTGTGCGGCCTGCCGTTCCTGTTCCTGGGCCTGCTGATCGGTTACCTCTGCACTTCCAAGGTGGCCATCGCCGTCACGCAGGTGGTGTTTTTTCCGCTGGCCTTCGGCGGGGGGCTGATGCTTCCTCCGGACTTGTTCAGTCCGGGGCTCAACGCGCTGTCCCTGTTCCTGCCTACCCGGGCTGCCCGTGACCTGGCGGTGACGGTCTTCGCAGGGCAGCCGCTGAGCCCGTCCGCCATCCCCTGCCTCGTCGCCTGGACGCTGCTGCTGGGAACACTGGCGGTGTGGGCGAACCGCCGCGACCAGGGCCGGCGGTTTCGCTGAGGGCGGCCGGACAAAGCAGTCAGAGAGACTGAACGTAACCGCCGTCGTAGTCCACGGCGTCCTGTTTCCCGGCAGGAAGGGCCCGCAGCTTGCCGCGGCGCTGCACCAGGGAAGCGAGGCTGAGCTGTGTAGCGAAAGGCCGCGAAGCGGGCGGCCGCTGCCCGCGGGTCAGGGTCACGACGTCGCCGGCCAGTCCGGCAGCAAACACCCGGCTGCGGTCCGGGGTGCGCTGCTGGATGGAGTCCAGCTCCGCGGAAAGTTCATCGATGCGGGCGCGCAGCCCGGACACCTGGTTTTCCAGCTGCATGATGCGCTTGATGCCCTCCAGGGACACGCCCTCCTGGGAAAGCCGCTGAACCTCACGAAGCATGTCAATGTCATGCTGTGAATACCGCCGGGACCTTCCGGGAGCGCGGCTGGGGCAAACGATGCCCAGCCGGTCATACTGCCGCAGGGTCTGCGGATGCATATCCGCCAACTCCGCGGCAACGGAGATCACAAAGATAGGCGCGTTCACGTCTATGCCCATTGTTCCTCCTTGACAGCTGTTGACGTTAGTAACCATAGCCCGGTTCCGTTTCCGGAGCACCGGAAACCGAACCGTGTTTCGCGGGCTACAACCTGGCCTTGGAGGCTAGGCCGGCGCGCGGATCCTCGCCCTTTGTAGCCTCGGCGAAGGCCTCCACTGCGGCCTTGGCTTCCTTGTTGAGATGCGAAGGGACGGCGACGTCGATGGTTACCAGCAGGTCCCCGTTGCCCTTGGACGTTTGAACGCCACGGCCCTTGACCCGGAGGGTGCGCCCGGAGGGGGTGCCGGCAGGCACCTTGAGCTTCACTTTCTCCGCAGTCAGCGTGGGAACTTCGATCGTGGCACCCAGCGCAGCTTCGGGGAAGCTGACCGGCACATGGATGCGGATATTGTTTCCGTCGCGGACAAAGAAGTCGTGAGGGGTGACGTTCACGGTGACCATCAGATCGCCGTTTCCGGCGGCACCCGGTTGGCCCTTGCCGCGGACGCGGATCTTCTGGCCGTCCTTGACCCCGGCGGGAACACGGACTTCCACCACTTCGCCGCTGGGCTCGCGCAGCCCAATGACGGTGCCGTTGATGGAGCCTGCGAAGGAGATGGTGGTGCTCGCCGTGCGGTCCGCCCCCTTCTGCGGCTGCGCTGAGCCGAACCCGCCGCCAAACCCTCCGCCGCCAAACAGGTCGGCGAATTCCGGGGGAATGTTACTGCCGCCGGTGCTGTAGCTGGTGCGGCGGCTGCCGCCGGGACGTGCACCCTGGCCAAAGAGCCCGCCAAAGAGATCCTCGAAGCCGGCGCCTCCCGCGGGACCTGCGCCGCCGGGACCGCCCGCCGAGAAGCGTGCTCCGCTGCCCATGGCACGGATCGCGTCATACTGCTGGCGTTCCTCGGGGTCGGAGAGAACCGAATACGCTTCGGAGAGATCCTTGAACATCCGCTCGGCTGAGGGATCATCCTGGTTCTGGTCCGGATGGTACTTGCGCGCCAGCTTCCGATAGGCCTTCTTGATATCGGCTTCCGACGCGTCCTTGGGGACACCCAGAATCTTATAAAAATCCTTATCGACCCAATCCTGACTAGCCAATTGGCGTCCCCTTCCTCAATTTACTGCTCCTGCCCACACCCCGCGGGTTGCGGACCGGACGTTCACTGCTGAAAAAAAGGTGCCCAGAGCCGCCGTGAGACGGCCCCGGGCACCCCTGCCTACTGCTCCGGAACGGAGACGATAACCTGTGCCGCCCGCAGGACCCGGTCATTGGACTTGTAACCGGCCCGCAGAATCTGCGTCACTGTATCGAACTGGACGTCCGGGCTTTGCTGCTGGATCAGGGCTTCATGGATGTTGGGGTCAAATTCAACCCCCACCTCGTCAATCCGTCCCAGGCCGTACGTCTTCAGCGAATTTTCCAGCTTGTTGGCGATGGAGGCAAAAGGCCCCTCCGCCAAGTCGCCGTGCTGGCGTGCGGCGTCAATGTCATCCAGGACCGGCATCAGGGAGTTCAGCACTCCAATGACTGCCATCTCCCGGGCAACATCGCGGTCCCGCTCCACCCGCTTGCGGTAGTTGACGTATTCCGCCTGCAACCGCAGCAGGTCATTGCGCAGTTCCGCCGCTTCCGGTGATCCCGCGGCAGCGGGTTCCGGGGGGACATCGGCACTGTTGAGGATCTGCTCGGCCTGAGCCAGAGCATCGCCTTCAGCACCGTTGTCCGCAGCGGGAGCCTCACCGGAGGCCGCAGCTTCGGACTCCGCCGGCGATGTGCCGGCGGGATCCTGCTCGTCGCCGTTGTGCTTCTCGTTGTTTGCTTCAGTCATGATTACTTCTTGTCTTCGTCGTCGACAACCTCTGCGTCAACGATGTCTTCGTCACCTGCGGAGGATCCGCCGGCTGCACCTGCATCACCGGCGCCGGCACCGCCTGCGGCACCTTCAGACTGTGCCTGAGCGTAGATGGCTTCGCCCAGCTTGGTCTGCGAGGTCTGCAGCTTCTCGAACGCCGACTTCACTTCGTCGTCGTTCTCGGTGCCTTCGAGGGCCTTCTTCAGTGCGTCAACGTCGCCCTTGACCTCGGTCTTGACGTCTTCGGGCAGCTTGTCATCGTTGTCCGTGAGGAGCTTGTCCACGGAGTAGGCCAGCTGCTCGGCGGAGTTGCGGACGTCGGCAGCCTCGCGGCGCTTCTTGTCCTCCGCTGCGTGCTCTTCGGCTTCGCGGACCATGCGGTCGATGTCTTCCTTGGAGAGCGAAGAACCACCGGTGATCGTCATGGACTGCTCTGCGCCGGTGCCCTTGTCCTTGGCGGACACGTGCACAATGCCGTTGGCATCGATGTCGAAGGTGACCTCAACCTGCGGGACGCCGCGCGGAGCCGGAGCAATACCGGTCAGCTCGAACGTGCCCAGCGGCTTGTTGTCGCGGGTGAACTCGCGCTCGCCCTGGAAGACCTGGATGGCCACGGACGGCTGGTTGTCATCCGCCGTGGTGAAGGTCTCGCTGCGCTTGGTGGGGATGGCCGTGTTGCGCTCGATCAGCTTGGTCATCACACCGCCCTTGGTTTCAATGCCCAGGGACAGCGGGGTGACGTCGATCAGCAGAACGTCCTTGCGCTCACCCTTCAGGACACCGGCCTGCAGTGCGGCGCCAACGGCCACAACCTCATCCGGGTTCACGCCCTTGTTCGGCTCCTGGCCGCCGGCCAGTTCCTTCACGAGGTCGGTGACGGCCGGCATACGGGTGGAACCGCCGACGAGGATGATGTGGTCAATGTCGGAAACCTTGATGCCGGCTTCGGAGATGACGTCCTTGAACGGCTTCTTGGTGCGGTCCAGCAGATCCTTGGTCAGGTCCTGGAACTTGGCACGCGAGAGGTGCTCGTCCAGGTGGACCGGCCCCTCGGGAGTCACGGAGAGGTACTGCAGGGAGATGTTGGTGGAGGTGGCCGAAGAGAGTTCCTTCTTGGCCTGCTCCGCAGCTTCCTTCAGACGCTGGAGGGCAATCTTGTCCTTGGACAGGTCAGCACCCTTGGCCTTGGCCTGGCTCAGCAGGTAGTCAACGATGCGCTGGTCCCAGTCATCGCCGCCGAGCCGGTTGTCACCGGCGGTGGCGCGCACCTGGATGGTGGAGAAGTCATCTTCATCCTTGCCAACTTCCAGCAGGGAAACGTCGAACGTTCCGCCGCCGAGGTCGAAGACCAGGATGAGTTCATCTTCCTTGCCCTTGTCCAGGCCGTAGGCCAGAGCAGCCGCGGTGGGCTCGTTGACAATGCGCAGCACGTTCAGGCCGGCAATCTCGCCGGCTTCCTTGGTGGCCTGGCGCTCGGCATCGTTGAAGTACGCGGGAACGGTGATCACGGCGTCCGTGACCTTCTCACCCAGGTACGACTCGGCGTCGGACTTCAGCTTCTGGAGGATGCGGGCGGAGATTTCCTGGGCGGTGTACTTCTTGCCGTCAACGTCCACGCTCCAGTCGGTGCCCATGTGGCGCTTGACGGAGGAGATGGTGCGGTCAATGTTGTTGACGGCCTGGCGCTTGGCGATCTCGCCTACGAGAACCTCTCCGGACTTGGCGAAAGCAACAACGGACGGCGTGGTGCGGCCACCCTCTGCATTGGCGATAACGGTGGGCTCGCCACCTTCAAGGACGGAGACAACCGAGTTGGTGGTTCCAAGGTCAATACCTACTGCACGTGACATTTGCTTCCTCTTTCCGTGGAAAACGACGCCGTCGAGGGGCCTGAGCCTCCGCAACGCGTCTTGAGCGTTCTGCACTCAACTTTACTCACGCTCCGATCTTTGTCAATAAAGTTGAGTCTGATCGACTCAAGTTCTTCCATCGGGTGCCCCGGTCTTGACGTTCCGGCTCCGGGACAAAAGAAGGTACCCACAGAGGCATAGTCCCCAAAACAGGAACAGCGGATCCCATAGCCAGGCGTGGCCGGCCAGGGCGGGAAGGTTGTATCCGCCTGCCGGCACCACCCATCCGGCCAGCACCGCATTGCTGACTGCTGTGTTTATGCCGCCATACAGGATCAGCAATAGAGCCCCTGCCCAGCTCAGCCCGCGCCATAGTCCTGTGCAACCGATCCGGCCGTAGGCAACTGCCACCGGGATGACGGCGCCGCAGGCCTTGGCAAGGGCCACCAGCCCCAGTCCGAGTCCGGTCAGCAGCCGTGAATCCGAGGAGACCCGCAATGCGTCCCTGCCCACCGTGTCCAGCAGCCACTGCCCGCCAAGGGCCCAGTAACCGCTAAACGAGGCATGCGCCAATCCTGCGGCGCACGCCGTCCACACGCAGATTCGGGCGGCCTTCTCCCTTGACGATTCCATCTTTGCCTTCCGAGGTATCTCCCCAGGCAACGCCCGGCCGTTGGAGGCGGGTCCAGATGCCATCGTCCCGAACTCTTCGACCCGGGACAAGGGCTCATGCCCGGCAACGGCGACGAAGCCCGGACGACACAGGCCGCAGACTCCCCAAGATACGGGCACGCCTGCGCGTATCCTCCTGCTATGGCTTCCGAACAGTATTCGCACGGCCACCACGCCAGCGTGGTTGGCGCCCACGCCGTGCGTACGGCCGCCGATTCAGCGGCGTATCTGCTCCCTTACCTTGAACCGGGAATGGCACTGCTGGATGTAGGCTGCGGCCCGGGCAGCATCACGGCTGACCTCGCGAACCTCGTAGACCCCGGGCCCGTCACCGGACTGGACCAGTCCGAGGACGTGGTGGCCCAGGCCCGGAAGCTCGCCGCCGCCCGGGGACTGGACAACGCGGAGTTTGCCGCGGGGAATGTGTATGACCTGGACTTTCCGGACGCCGCGTTCGACGTCGTCCATGCCCACCAAGTGCTTCAGCACCTCGCAGATCCGGTGGCGGCCCTGCGGGAGATGCGGCGCGTCACCCGGCCCGGCGGGATCGTGGCGGTCCGGGACGCCGATTTCCACGGCATGAGCTGGTACCCGGAGCTTCCCGAACTCTCTGAATGGATGGACACCTACCAGCGGATTGCCCGCGGCAACGCGGCGCAGCCCAACGCCGGCCGGCGCCTCGTTTCGTGGATCCTGGAGGCAGGCTTTACGGAATTTGTGCCCTCGGCGTCCAACTGGCTTTACGCCACTCCTGAACGCCGCGCGTGGTTCGGTGACGGCTGGGCCCAGCGGGTGCTGCATTCCGCATTCGCCGCCCAGGCGCTGGACCGCGAGCTGACTGACCAAGCCGGTCTGGCCCGGATGGCAGGCGGCTGGCGGCGCTGGTCACAAAGTCCGGACGGATGGTTCCTGATTCCGTCCGGGGAGATCATCGCCTGGGCCTAGCTGTTCGGTGCCGGTCTTCTTCGCCCGTCATCTTCTTCGGTGGGTAGGCTGGATGAATGTACAGAATCATCACGGTCTGCACCGGCAACATTTGCCGCTCCCCCATGGCCCAGTTCTGCCTGACCCGTGCTTTTGACGAGGCGGGACTCGGAAATGACGTCCGTGTGGATTCCGCCGGGGTGACCGCTTGGGAGGCCGGGCGCCCCATGGACCCCCGCGCCGCGGAGGAACTCCAAAACCACGGTTTCGGTGCCGGGGAGACGCGGGTATTCCGGGCACAGGAGTTCAAACTGGAATGGTTCGCCGACCGTGACCTCGTGCTGGCCATGGATTACGGGCACTACACCGAGCTCCGGGATCGGGCAGCAACTCTTCAGGACCGGGACAAGGTTCGCCTGATTCGCAGCTTTGATCCGTCCTCGGCAAAGCTTCCGGTCGAAGAACAGGGCATTGAAGATCCCTGGTACGGCGACATGAGCGACTTTGACTCCTCATACGCCCTGATCCAGGCTTCAGTGCCCGGCGTGGTGCAGTATGTGCGGGACGCCCTCGCATCCGCCGGCGGATCGCACTGAAACCGCCCCGGGTCTTTCCCCGCGCCGGCACGCTGCCTGTCCTCATTGCCGTTGACGGCTTCTCCGGTGCCGGCAAAACCACCCTCGCAACAGAGTTGGCAGCGGCACTTCGCGCCCACCACACCGTGTCCCTCTTCCACCTGGAAGACATCTATCCGGGATGGGACGGATTGGCGGAGGGAATCGGGTACTTCCGCCGGCACGTCGCCGAACCGCTGTCTGCGGGCCGCGCCGCCGTTTGGCAGGCCTGGGATTGGAGCCTGGGCCGGTATGCCGACGCGCGCCGCACCGAGCCTGCTGACATCATCATCTTCGAGGGCGTGGGCTCCTCGAGCGCCGCCGTGCGCAGCCTGCTCCATGCTGCCGTGTGGGTTAGTGCACCGCCGGAACTTCGGCGGAAACAGGCACTGGCGCGCGACGGCGACACCTACGCACCGCATTGGGACCGGTGGGCCGCACAGGAGCAGGCCTGGGCGGCGGAGGATCCGGCGTCGTCTTGCGCGGACATCACTGTGGACCTCGGCGTGGACCGGAACGCCGGCGCGCCGGATCCCGCGGCCACCGTCCAATACGTGCTGCAGGCCCTGGGGGAACTGGCACTTCCGCTAACGCCCGGCTGGCCGGGAGCCGGCACGGACGCCGGAACTGTCCGGGTTCAGCGGCTGGACACCTGGGTGCACCCCGAGCTGCTGTACGCCGCACTGTACGGCAGTTCTTCCTGCGCCGTCTGGCTGGACAGCTCCAGTGCTCCGGACTCAGTCGTGCCGGACCCGGAGGTGCCGGTTGGCCCGGAACGGTCCGGTGCCGCGCACGTTTGGGCCCGAAGCCGCTTCAGCATCATGGCCGACGACGGCGGCCCGCTGGGACGCTACGCCGAGCACCGGCGCGAAACCGGCGGCGGAGTGACCACCATCGTGTCCGGACCGGTGAGCGCCCGTCGGCCGGGAGCGTTCTTCCCCTGGCTGGACTCGGTCTGGGGGCGGCCCCGGGGACAGGCCCCGGCCGACTACCCCTGCGGTTTTGCCCTGGGCTGGCTCGGGTACCTGGGCTACGAATTGAAACGGGAAACCGGCGGCAGCAACACTTCGGCGGCTCCGGGCACAAACCCGGATTCCGTCCCGGACGCCGCCCTCATTTATGCCGGGCGGGCTGTGGTGCTGGACCACGAGCTGAGGTGCGTCTACGTGCTGACCCTTTCCGGCAACAGCCCGGACGGCGGTGAAAGCAGCGCGGACAGCTGGGCGGCGCTGGTGCGGCGGGCCGTCGAAACTGCTGCCGCTGTCCCTCCGGGAACCATGCCGGATCTTCCGCCCAACGGTTCTTCCCTGCCCGTCCCGCAGTTTGCTGTGCGGGACAGCAGGGATTCCTATCTGGCCAAGGTCCGTTCCGCGCAGGCAGAAATCAGCAACGGCAACTCCTACGAGGTATGCCTGACCACCTCGCTTACCGGGCACCTGGCCGAGCCGCCGGGCCCGGCAGACGTCCTGGGGCTGTACCGCAGACTCCGGCGGCGCAGCCCTGCACCCTTCGCCTCGCTGCTGCGCTTCGGAGGGTACAGCCTGGCCGGAACCTCTCCGGAACGCTTCCTGTCCTTCGACGCCGCCGGACGCATGCGGGCCGAGCCGATCAAGGGAACCCGCCCGCGCGGTGCCACGGCCGCGGAGGACCGGGAACTGGAAGCAGACCTGGTCTCATCGGCGAAGGACCGCGCGGAGAACATCATGATCGTGGACCTGCTGCGCAATGACCTGTCCCGGTTCGCTGTCCCGGGCTCGGTCACCGTGCCACGCCTCTGCGCGGTGGAAACCTACGCCACGGTCCACCAGCTGGTCAGCACAGTGGACGCGGTGCTGCTTCCCGGGGCGTCCCGGGCCGAGGCCCTTGCCGTTGCCTTCCCGCCCGGGTCCATGACCGGGGCTCCCAAGATCAGCACCATGGCTATCCTGGACCGGCTGGAGGGCGCCCCGCGGGGACCCTATTCCGGCGTCGTCGGCTGGTTTTCCCTGACCGGTGCCGCGGATCTGTCCGTGGTGATCCGTACCCTGGAAATACGGAACCGTTCCCTGTCCCTGGGGGTTGGCGGAGCGGTCACGGCGGACTCGGATCCGGAGGCGGAGTGGGAAGAAGTCCAGGCAAAGGCCTTCGGGGTACTCAGTGCGCTTGGAGCCCGGTTTCCGGAGTAGTCTCCTGTGCCTCCGGCCGCACCGGACGGACCACGAAACTTACTGCAGCGTGGCGGTCAGCCGGCATACGTTGTCGATGTAACGCTGCCAGACGGGGCGCCCCACCCATTCGGAGAGCAGCAGCTCCCGGGACATGGACCGGTAGGTGTCTTCAATCCGGCGCATGTCGGTCACGATGTTCCCGTCGAACATCATGACCGACACTTCCAGGTTCAGGGAAAAGGACCGCATGTCCATGTTCGAGGACCCCAGGACGGCCACCTCGTTGTCGATGGTGAAGTGCTTTGCATGCAGCACCAGCGGCTTGGGATACAGGTAGATCCGGATGCCTGCACGCAGCAGAGCTTCATAGTAGGAACGCTGGGCATGGTCGACGAGGAACTGGTCGCCCCGCTCGGAAACGAACAGCTCCACCTGAACGCCGCGCTGGGCAGCCGTGGTGATGGCGTACAGCAGGGAATCATCGGGCACGAAGTAGGGGCTGGTGATGGAAATGCGGTCCGAGGCCGAGTAGATCAGGGAGGTGAACAGGCGCAGGTTGTTTTCCGTGGTGAACCCGGGGCCGCTGGGCACCACCTGGCATGTCACCTCGCCGGGGTGGCTGGTCCATTCATAGAGACTCAGTTCCCGTTCCAGGTTCTCATCCGTCTCCGCGTTCCAGTCGGTGGCGAAAACCACGTTGATTTCATCGACCACCGGCCCTTCCAGCCGCGCCATCAGCTCCACCCATTTCCGGCCCATCTTCTGGTTATGAGGCTTGCGGTAGGAGGGTTCCACCAGGTTCTGTGATCCCGTGTACGCCACTTTGCCGTCCACCACGAGGATCTTGCGGTGGTTGCGCAGGTCCGGCCGCCGCCACAAACCGCGGGCCGGGAGCAGGGGCAGCATCCGCCGCCACTGAATGTCAGTGCTGCGAAGTTCCTTCAGCAGTTTCCGATAGCCCTTCACCCGCAGTGTGCCGATGTGGTCAAACAGCAGGCGCACCCGGACTCCGCGCGCGGCGGCGTCCTTCAATGCGGCGAAGAATTCCCGGGTGACGCTGTCGTAACTCATGATGTAGAACTCGACGTGCACGTATTTCTGGGCGTTGCGGACCACTTCGGTCATTTCACGGATGGACTCGTTGTAGTCCCGCTGCAGCTCCACTTTGTTGCCGTCCAAGCTCGGGAAGGATCCCAGCCGGCGGTTCAGCTCGGTGGCCGAGACCACCCATTCCGGCCCGGAATACCGGCTGCCCTCGGCCTCCAGTTCGCGGGTGTTCTCACGGACCGCCCGGTTGACCTCAGCCTGGCGCTTGACCCGGTGTTCGGAGAGCCGGAAATTGCCGAAGAGCAGGAACAGGATGATTCCCGGCACCGGGAGGAAGAAGATGCACAGCAGCCAGGCCATGGCGGTGGTGGGCCGCCGGTTCCCCGGCACCACGCCCAGGGCGATGATGCGGATCGCGTAATCCAGCACGGTTAGTGCCGTGGCGATCCATACTGGGAGCGCCGTGCCCGTTAATGCAACCCACACACGAGGCTCCTATCAGCTGACCGGTTCCCCAATAGCCTAGTCTGCCGGATGAACAAACTAGGCTGGGGTCATGACTGTTCTGGTGTTCCTGGATCCGAAGTTTCCCGAAGGCCGTCTCGCGGATGCCGCCGTCCCGCAGCTGATGGCCGCCGATCTGGGGGCCACCCGCGGCGACGGCGTGTTTGAATCGATGCTCGCCGTTGACGGCACTGCCCGTAAAATGGACGCCCATCTGGACCGGATGGCGTCTTCGGCGCAGGCTCTTGACCTTGCTTTTCCGGAACGGGAGAGCTGGGAACGTGCCGTTTCCACGGCCCTTTCCGAGCTGCTGATTCAGGCCGGACCCACAGAGGCGGTGGTGAAGCTGCTGCTGACCCGCGGAGTCGAGGGCACCGGCTCTCCCAGCGCGTGGGTTGCGGCTTCCCCCGTACCCGCCGAGGTCAGGGAACGCACCGCCGAGGGCCTGGCTGTCCTGCTGCTGGACCGGGGTTATGACAGCACCGTGGCCGACCGGGCGCCCTGGCTGCTGCTGGGCGCCAAGACTCTGTCCTACGCCGTCAACATGGCGGCCCTGCGCTACGCAAAAGCTCAGGGCGCCGACGACGTCATCTTTACTTCCTCCGACGGAAAGGTCCTGGAGGGTCCGACGTCGAGCGTCATCCTTGCGGTCGAGGAAGACGGCGTCAAAACGCTGCTGACGCCCGAGCTTGAGAGCGGCATCCTTCCCGGGACCACTCAGCGCGCTCTGTTTGACGCGGCTGAAGCCGCAGGATGGGCCCGGGGCTACGGCCCCCTGGAGCCGGCCCACCTGATGGAAGCCGACGCCGTGTGGCTGGTTTCCAGCATCCGGCTCCTCGCCCCGGTGACCTCCATCGACGGAACCCCGATCCCGTCATCCCCCGAGCTGACCGAGGAACTGACCGCACTGCTGCGCGGGGCCTTGTAGCCCGGGAGCTCGGTCCGGGAGCTCACGTCAGGATAAAGTTGAACGTTCCGGCGGCAACGGCAGCGGTCAGCGCCGCACCGGCCAGCAGCACCCCGTAGAGGGCAACCCAGGCATCCAGCACCGTGAACACCGAGGTGCGGGCCCACGTCCGCCCCCCGCTGCCAAAACCGCGGGCTTCCATGGCTGCGGCCAGCCGGGTGGCCCGGCGCACCGCCTGCACCAGCAGGGCAACCGCCTGCCCCAGGAAGGAACGAACGCGGGTCAACGGGCCGGAATCCGCGCCCACGCCCCGGGCATGCCGGGCCATGCCCAAGCTTTGCCATTCGGAAACCAGCAACCCCACCAGACGCATGGCGGCCAGTGCCCCGAGCACAAACCGGTGCGGCAGCCTCATCTTCTGCGCGAGGGCGTCCGCCAGATCCGTGGGGTCTGTCGAGGCCAGCAGGTAGATCCCCGGCAGGGCTATCGCCAAACCGCGCAGTCCGATGGCGATGCCGGCGGCCACCGAATCCGAAGTGAACAGGACCGGCCCGGCATCCAGGAGGACGGTGCCGGTCTTTTCCGCCAGCAGCGCCGTGCCCCAGGCGCCAACCAGAGCGGCAATAACCAGGGGCCAGATCCGTTTGAGCAGAACCAGCGGCCGGATCCTCAGCAGCGGCAGCAGGAGCAGCTCACCGGCCAGGACAATACTTGCGCTGATCCAGTCCACACTCACCAGCACCGCGAGCGTTACGGCCGCGGCAGCTGCAAGTTTTGACAGCGGATTTGCCCGCTCCAACAGTGTCCCCGCCGGACGCCGGGTCGGATTCCGCAGGTCCGTCATCATTTCCGTGCTGCTCACTTCCACACCGCATTCCGAACAGCCTTGCGTGCCGTGGCCGCGCCGTCCTCCACGTGCAGGACATCTCCGCCCAGCGCCTGCAGGAACTCGGCGTCGTGGGTCACGGCCACCACGGAGCGCCCTTCGGCCAGCAAGCTGCGGAGCAGGGTCACAAGCTCAGCCCAGGTGTTGGCATCCTGACCAAAGGTAGGTTCGTCCAGCAGCAGGATGTCCGGTTCCGTGGCGATCATCGTGGCAACCGAAAGCCGGCGCTTCTCTCCCCCGGAGAGGGTGAACGGGTTGGCGTCCAGCAGGGAGGCGAGCCTCAGCCGGTCCGCCAGCCGTTCCACCAGATCGGTAATCTCCGCCTCCGTCAGCCGTCCTGCACGGCGGGGGCCAAAGGCCAGTTCCCCGCGGACCGTGCCGGTCAGGAACTGGTGTTCCGGTTCCTGGAAAACCGTGCCGATCCGGGTCACCAGTTCGGTCGATTTCCAACGGCCGGGATCAGTTCCGGCGGAACCCGCAAGCGCGGGTGAGGCACGCAGTGCGCCGGCCACGGGTGGAAGCAGTCCTCCCAGCGTCAGGGCAAGGGTCGTCTTTCCGGCACCGTTTGGGCCGGTGATGCCGAGTGAGGTTCCGGCCCGCAGCGTCAGGTCCACCCCGCTGACGGCAGCCGGTTTCCTTTTCCCGCGCCCGGCGGCCAGCCCGCCGGCAACAAGCAACTCAGCTCCGGCGTCCTGCGCCGGAGGGTCAGAGACCGCAGGCCTGGCCCCCGGAAGCCAGACACCGGCAGCGGCGAGGCGGGCACGGTTCCCCGGCTCCGCCAACACCTGCGACGGCGGTCCGTCGGCCAGGATTCCGCCGTCGGCCGCCAGGACCACCACCCGGTCCACCACGTCCGCCCAAACGGCAACACGGTGTTCCACCACAATGAGCGTGGCGCCCGTTCGCTCCAGCACGCGTTCGACGGCGGCACGGACCTCCAGCACGCCGTGCGGATCCAGATTGGCGGTGGGTTCATCCAGGAGCAGCAGGCCCGGCTGCATGGCCAGCACGCCGGCCAGGGCCAAACGCTGTTTCTGCCCTCCGGACAGGGCGGACGTCGAATGGTGCAGCGGCACCAGCAGGCCAACATCGTCCAGGCTGGTGCGCACCCGCTCCCAAATCTCCTGCGGGGGGATCCGGAGGTTCTCCGCACCGAAGGCAACCTCATCCCCCACCCGGGAGAGCACCAGCTGCGAGTCGGGATCCTGCAGTACCAGGCCCGCCCGGCCGCGGGCCTGCAGCGGATGCGCCCCGTCCAGGGTGAGGCTGCCGTGTTCCTCCCCCGCGGCGTCGGGTCCGGTGCCTTCGCCGAGGACACCTGCGAGGGCGTGCAGCAGTGTGGATTTCCCGGCCCCGGAAGCGCCCAGGAGCAGGACCTTCTCCCCTGCTTCGATGTCCAGCGTCAGGGAGGAGAGTGCGGGCGTGCTGCGGCCGGCGTGCCGCCAAGAGTAGTCCCGCGCCCGCACGGCCACGGGGGAAGACACGGGGGAAGACGCAGGGGACGCCCCAGGGGAAACGTCAGGAACGCGCATCTGCTGCCCGTCCCGAGGCGAACGATGCCAGGACTCCGGTCCGGGCCAGCGCCCGGGCGGCAAGCCAGGACAGCACCCCGGCAAGGACGGCACCGGAGACGGCGGCGAACAGGGTGTACAGAGCCTGCCACTGCAGGGCCCATTCGGGCCGGTAGAGGATGTTTTCGCTAACCCCAAGGAACACTCCGGACACCAGTCCGGCCAGCACTGCAACGGGAAGGGTGTACCGGACGTAGAGGAAGGCCAGGAAGACCAGCTCGGCCCCCAGCCCCTGGATGAAGCCGGACAGCAGCACCGAGAGGCCGAACTGCGTTCCCAGCACGCCGGACACGGCCGAGGCGAGGACCTCACAGTAGATGGCAGCTCCGGGTTTGCGGATGATCAGGGCGCCCAAGACGCCTGCGATGAGCCAGCCGCCGGTGTAGAGGCCGCCCAGCGGCGGAAAGGCAAGAAACATAACCTCCACGCCGCTGTAGGCCAGCGACCAGACCCAAAAGATGACGCCTACGGCTACTGCGAGCACGGATGCCACCACAATGTCGACCACCCGCCAGGGGCGCCGCCACGGTGAATCCTGCCGGCCGGAGCGTTGTGCCGGGGAATTGTTCTGCTGCATGAAAAAAACCTCCTGAGGTACAGGAGGGGAGGGACTGTTCACGGCGGACTGCCGTGAGATCCCGTGAGATCTCGACTCCCTAGCGCCGGTACTAACCGGATCAGGTTCGAGGGTCTGCGGTTGTCCGCACTCTCAGCGCCTGGGTCTTTCCGCAGCATGCCTGGGCATGGGCGGGAAGGGCGCTCCCCTGTCGTATGTCTTGCGAGTCCCACTCTACACACGGGCAAACCATTTTGGGCGGCCCGGCGGGTAGGGTTAGGGAAACGGCCCACAAACACTAGGAGCATCCATGAACCTGATCCTTAAACTGCTCGGTACCGGTGCGAGCCTCGGCGCAGGAATTCTTTCCGCCAAACTGCTGGACTTCCTTTGGACCCGGATTACCGGCAACGAGCCTCCCCGGGACAAGGACGGAGTGCTGGATGTCAGCCTCCGCACCGCCGTGATCTTCGCCGTCGTCTCCGGCGCCGTCAGCCAGGCCATCCGGGTGCTCACCAACCGCGGCACCCAGCGCGCCATCCAGCGCTACCAGAAGACCCCCGACGTCGTCTAAGCAGCACCGGGTTTCACCACAGGGCGCTCAGCCCTCGGGACTGTGTCCCGGGCGGCGGGCGCCCTGCGCTGTTTCCACCGAGGAATCGTCGTCCAATGACCCTGTCTCGTTGTGGGCTCCGGGATCGTCATCCACGCGCGGGTCTTCATCTTCGTCGCCATTGTCGGTATCGCCGGCCCGGGATTGGAGCAGCAGCTCCTGGGCCCGGCCCACCACGTCGTCAAGCTCGTCGATGGTGAGCAGTTCGGGCCGCAGGTGCTTGGTACGGTAGCCCGCACGCCCCACCATGTGTGCGGACACCGGCGCGGTAAGGATCATGAACAACCAGCACACGCCCAGGACCGGAAGCAATGCCCAGCTTTCAAACTGGACGGCCATGGCCAGCAGGAACAGCAGCAGTCCAAGCACCTGCGGCTTGGACGCGGCGTGCATGCGGCTCATCAAGTCCGGGAAGCGGGTCAGACCGATGGCGGCCGCCAAGGACATCAGCGCCCCGCCGAGCATCAGGATTCCAACAATGAGGTCATTCAGTTCCGGGCTCACGGGCTACCTCCGGTCCGTAACAAAGCGGGCAACGGTCACGGAACCGATGAACCCGATGAGTGAAATCGAGACCAGCAGCGCCAAATAGTTCAGGTTCCGGTTCACGATCATGTCCGTGGCCAGGGCAGCTCCCACGATGGTCAGCAGGACGTCAGCCGCCAGCACACGGTCCAGGATGGAAGGACCGCGCGCGATCCGGAAGATGGCACCGGCTGCCGCGACGGAGAGCATGACTGACACCAGGACCACAAAGATGCTCATCATGGGTTCACTTCCTTGCTGGTTGCGGCCGGGAGGGCGCTCTCCGATCTGGCCAAAGCCTGCTCTGCCTTCAGCACGTCCAGGTCCTCACGGGTGCCAATGCTGCGGATCAGCCAGGACTCGGTGTCCCGCACGTCCTTGCGGACCTTGTCCGCTTCCTCCGGTGTGGAAACGTTCAGGCAGTGCAGGTACAGGGTGGAAGTGGACCGGTCAACTTCCACCACGAGCGAGCCGGGGATCAGCGACAGTGCGTGTCCGGTGGCAGTGACGAGCAGGTCCGAGCGGCTGCGCAGCTTCACTCCCACCACGGCATTCTTGATGTTTGGGCCCCTGGTCAGGGACAGCCACAGCACTTCGAAGCTGGCGTGCACCAGTTTGTAGAAGAACCGGACCAGGAAACCCGCAGCGTAGAGCGGGTTGAACCGTCCGCTCAGTTCCACGGGAGGCAGGTAGAAGATGTTGGCCACAATGAACGCGATCACGGCCCCGAAGATCAGGTTGCCGGCACTGAAGTCCTGCCAGAGGGCGCCCCACAGGAACACCAGCCAGATCAGCAGCGGGATTTCCTTCAGCAGCGGTACGCGCGGACGGTTCCGCATTTGGGCTCTGCGGGTCATTGTCCGGCCCCCTCTCCAAGAACGGCTTCAATGTACGGGGTACGGTCCAGCAAATCCTGCGCAGCGTGGTCGCTGAGCGAGAACAGCGGACCGGCCAGGACGGTCAGGGCAACACCAAGCGCCACCAGTCCCACTGTGGGGTACACCATGGTGCGCGGCAGCAGGTCGACGGCGCCGCGGCCCGAGAACTTTCCGGTGGACTTTTCGGTGACGTCACCGGAGGTCCGCAGCGACGATCCGTCGGTGCCGGTGGCCAGCAGGATCGGATCGGGGTGCACGGCGTCTTCCGGGGTTCGCCAGAAGGCACGGTTCCAGACCCGGGCCATCACCAGCAGGGTCAGCAGGCTGGTGAGGACGCTGGCCCCCACCAGGGTATAGGCCAGCGGCGTGCCCAGCTCAACGCCTGCCTCCAGCAGCCCAAGCTTGCCCAGGAAGCCGGAGAACGGCGGAATGCCGCCCAGATTGATGGCGGGGATGAAGTAGAGCACGGCCAGGATCGGCGACAGCTTGGCCAGTCCGCCAAGGCGGTCCATGTTGGCGGTGCCGCCCCGGCGCTCGATCAGGCCGGTCACCAGGAACAGCGAGGTCTGAATCGTAATGTGGTGGACCACGTAGAACACCGCGGAACCGATGCCGATCACGGATCCGACCGCCAGGCCGAAGACCATGTAGCCAATGTGGCTGACCAGGGTGAAGGACAGCATTCGCTTGATGTCTGTCTGCGCCAGGGCACCGAGGATGCCCACCACCATCGTCAGCCCGGCAACCACCATCAGCAGCGAGTTGATCCGGTCGCCGGGGAAGAGCAGCGTCTCGGTGCGGACCATGGCGTAGACGCCCACCTTGGTCAGCAGGCCGGCGAACACTGCCGTTACCGGTGCCGGAGCGGTTGGGTAGGAGTCAGGCAGCCAGAAGGACAGCGGGAACACCGCCGCCTTGATGCCGAACGCCACCAGCAGCATCAGGTGCAGCATCAGCTGGGTTCCCGAATCCAGGTCTCCCAGCTTCACCGCCAGGTCTGCCATGTTTACGGTGCCGGTGGCAGCGTAAATCATGGCGATGGTGATCAGGAAGAGCAGGGAGGAGACCACGCTGACCACCACATAGGTGACACCGGCGCGGATCCGCGGCGTAGTCCCGCCCAGCGTCATCAGCACGTAGCTGGCGGTCAGCAGGATTTCAAAGCCCACGTAGAGGTTGAAGAGGTCCCCGGCCAGGAAGGCGTTGGATACCCCCGCAACCAGGATCAGGTACGTCGGATGGAAGATCGAGATGGGTCCGTCTTCATCGCCGTCGGCCATGCCCTGCCCGGCCGCGTAAATGAGCACCGCCAGGCTTACGGCCGTGGAAATGACCAGCATCAGGGCGGAGAACTGGTCCACCACCATGGTGATGCCCACCGGCGGGAGCCACCCGCCCAGGTTTACTGCCTGAGCCCCGGTCTCCCAGACGGAAAACAGCAGGATAACTTCCAGTACCAGGGTGACGGACAGGATGCTGACGCTGATGATGCGCTGAGCGCTCGTGTGGCGAATCAGGATGAAGGCGAGGGCTGCACCGAAGAACGGCAGGACAACGGCCAGCGGGGCCAAGCTTATGGTGTTCATTCCTTGGCCTCCGGGCTGGTGCTTTGACCGGTGGCGCGCAGGGAGCCCGGCGCCTCTTCAGCCTCTTCGGGCGGGGTGAATTCAGTGGTGTCCTCGGGGACGTCGGCGTCGTCCTCGGCGTCGAAGCTGCTCTGGCTGGCCACGCGGCGGTCCTCGATATCGTCCTGGACCTCGTCCTGGCGGCTGAGTACCCAGGACCGGTAGATGATGCCCAGCATGAACGCGGTCACGGAGAAGGAGATCACGATGGACGTCAGGATAAAGGCCTGGGGCAGCGGATCGTTGTAATCCTCCGCCGCGATCTCCGCGTTGAACAGCGGCGCCAGGCCCTGGAAACCGCCGGTTGAGAGCAGCAGGATGTTGGTGGCGTTGGTGAGCATGGTCAGTCCCAGCACCACGCGGGTCAGGCTGCGTTCAAGGAGCAGGTAGATGCCGCAGGCGTACAGCGCTCCCATAATGATCATGAAGGTGATGTTGACGCTCATCGGGCCACCTCCTCTTCCTTGCTGACTATCTCGGGTTCGGGTTCCAGAAGGTCCTCGTCGTCGGAGGATCCGCCTTCGCTGCGTTCATCGATTTCGGAGCCCAGGCTGCGCAGGACATCCAGGACCAGCCCCACCACCACCAGATACACGCCGATGTCGAAAATGGTGGACGTGACGAACTTGATCTCGCCAAAGATCGGCCAGGTGAACTTGATGATCGCGCTCTGCAGGATCTGGCCGCCGAAGAGCAGCGGCGCCGCGGCCGTGAGGCCGGCGATGCCCAGCCCGCCGCCCAGCAGCAGGCCGGCGCTGACCGGGCTCGCTTCAGCCAGTTCAAAGCGTCCGCCTGCCAGGTAGCGGATGGTCAGGGCAAGTCCTGCCATGAGCCCGCCGGCGAAGCCGCCGCCGGGAATGTTGTGCCCGGCCAGCAGGAGGTAGATCGAGAACATGATGACTGAGTGGAACAGCAGCCGCGTAATTACTTCAAAGATGATGGAACGGCGTTCCGGTGCCAGGGTCCGCCCGGCCACCAGCCAGGCATCACGGCTGACGCTGGAGAACTTCCGGGCCAGGGCCAGCGTGGCTTCCTGGCGGCCTGTCGAAGCGAAGTGTTCGCGGCCGCGGTCCACCGAGCCGGTGGCAACTCCCTCGGCACGACGGCGCTTGTCGCCGCGTCCGCGGACAAAGATCAGCGAGGCCACGCCTGTGGCGGCCATGGCCAGCACGGAGATCTCACCAAAAGTGTCCCAGGCGCGGACGTCCACAAGTGTTACGTTCACGATGTTGGCGCCGCCTCCCACCTCATACGCGAGGTCCGGGTACAGCAGCGAGATGGGCTCGGCGACGCGGGAGTTCATGGCCGTCATGGCGATGAGCACCATGGTGGCGCCGAAGGCGGTTCCGAGCAGGGCCCGGAGCAGGCGGTGGCCGGCGGGTTCCCGCTTCCACAGCCGGGCCGGCAGTGACCGCAGGGCCAGCACAAAGGCAACCAGAACGATGGTTTCCACCAGCATCTGGGTTAGGGCCAGGTCCGGTGCGCCCTGCAGGGCAAAGATCAGGGCAATGCCGTAACCGGTGACACTGACCATCAGCACCGCCAGGAAGCGCTTGTTGGCGCGGGCTGCGGCCAGGGCGCCCAAGATGATCGCCACGCCGATCACTGCCTGCAGCGGGGTGTCCCACCAGTGGAACTGGTCGGGAAGGGACGCTCCGCGCCAAAGCAGGGCGGACAGCGGTGTCAGGACGGCCACCGTCAGGATGACGAACAGATAGAACATCAGCGAACCGCGCTGCGTGCGGCCGGTAATCCAGACCGCGACGTCGTCGAGCACGCCAATGATTCCGCGGTAGGAACGCTCGGCGTCCAGCGGTGCGGTGAAACGTGCCTGGAGCTTTTCGACCCGCAGCCGCTGCCAGAACAGCAGCACCCCGGCGCCGATGGTAATGACCGTCAGCAGCAGCGCCGTGGTGAAACCGTGCCACAGCGCCAGATGGGTGGGGGCGCCGTCGGCCGGGTACAGATCGGCGTAGGAGCTGACGGCGGCATCGATCGGGGCCGGCCAGAGACCGAACAGCACCGTAACCGCCGCGAGGATGGCCGGCGCGCCGATGAACGCCCACGGAACCGGCTTGAAGGGCGTCGGACGGCAATTGGGTTTGGCCGCAAAGCCGCCCCAGACGAAGCGCGCGCTGTAGGCGAAAGTCAGGATGGAGCCGACGACGACGCCGGCCAGCAGGACGGCCGCGCCGAAAGTTCCCTGCTTTTCGGCAAAGTGGACGAACGTTTCGTAGACGGATTCCTTGGCCACAAAACCCAGCAGCGGCGGAACGCCGGCCATGGAAGCGGCGCCGATGACGGCCACGACAAACAGTTTCGGTGCGGAGCGGTAAATGCCGGAGAGTTTGCGGATGTCGCGGGTACCGGCCTGGTGATCCACGATGCCCACCACCAGGAACAGGGTCGCCTTGAAGAAGCCGTGAGCCAGCAGCAGTCCCAAACCGGCGATGGCAGCCTCACGGTTGCCGAGACCGACCACCAGGGTCAGGAAGCCCAGCTGGCTGACCGTTCCGTAGGCCAGGATCAGTTTGAGGTCATGCTGGCGCAGCGCGCGCCAACCGCCCAGCAACATGGTGGAAAGGCCCAGAACGAGCACCACCGCATGCCAGTAGGTGCTTTCCGAAAAGCCGGGGGCCAGCCGCGCAACAAGGTAAATGCCGGCCTTGACCATGGCTGCGGCGTGCAGGTAGGCGCTGACCGGGGTGGGTGCGGCCATGGCGGCGGGCAGCCAGAAGTGGAAGGGGACCAACGCGGATTTGGAGATGGCGCCGATGAGCATGAGCACAACGGCGATGTCCACGAGGGCGCCGCGCTCCAGCAGTTGCGGAGCCATGGCCATGATCTCTGAAATCCGGAACGTTCCGGCGGCATCACCGATCAGCACCATGCCCACGAGCATGGTGAGCCCGCCGAAGGTGGTAACCACCAGTGCCTGCAGGGCGGCCCGGCGCGCCGACAGCCGATGCGCCGAGTACCCGATCAGCAGATAGGACAGGACGGTGGTTATTTCCCAGAAGATGAACAGCAGGATCAGGTCATCCGCCGTCACCAAACCGAACATGGCTGCGGCGAAGGCCAGCAGCTGGGAGCCAAAGGCGCCCATCTGGGCGTCCCCCGGGCGGAAATAGCGTGCGCAGTAGAACAGCACGAGCGAGCCAACGCCTAGGATGAGGATGGACAGGACCGCGGCCAGGGTGTCCATCCGGAACGCGAGCTCAACTTTGAGATCGGGAATCCAGGGGATCACTACGGACGGCGGGGCGTTGGGAGCGCCCGAGGCCAGCGTCTGGTCGGCACCTGTGTACCGGGGGAACGTGACCAGCAGCCAGATGAACGCTGCTGCGGGGACGGCGGCCAGGACGTAGAACGCCGACCTGCCGATCCTGCGGAACATTATGGGCGCCACCAATGCCACCGTAAACAAAACGGTGAGCACAATTAGCACTAGATCTCCCGAGCTTTTTTGACAGTCTTCCAGCCACAAACACAGCTGTAGTTATCAAGGTGGTGGTCAGAGGGCGTATATCTATTCTACTCATGGCATACACCCAAGCCCCATTCGAGGGCCGGGCACCCATGCCCAAGGACATGCCGGAGTGCCGGTTGCGGCCCTGCCGGACGCAGGCCCCGATAGCATCTGCCTATGGTCTCCAACACAGAAGTTCACAGCACCCTGCCCGGCGGGCTGCGTCCGCATTTCCGGAAACGGCAGGTCCTTGCCTGGGCCTCGTGGGACTGGGGGTCCGCCGCCTTTAACGCCGTCATGACCACCTTCGTCTTTACGGTGTACCTGACCTCGGAGAGCTTCGGCGGAAAAGACCATGCTTCCTCCGTCCTGGGGTACGGCATTGCCCTGGCCGGAGTGGCAGTGGCAGTGCTCGCCCCCGTCATGGGACAGCGCTCGGACGCCGGCGGCCGGCGCCGGCTCTGGCTGGGCATCAACACGGCCCTGGTGTGCCTGGTCACCGCCCTGTGCTTCTTCGTCTTTCCCCGGCCGGAGTTCCTGCTGCTCGGCGTTGCGCTGATCGCCTTGGGCAACGTCTTCAGTGAGTTTGCCGGCGTGAACTACAACGCCATGCTGTCCCAGATTTCGACGCCGGCAACGGTGGGCCGGGTCAGCGGCTTCGGCTGGGGCATGGGGTATGTGGGCGGGATTGCTGCCCTTGTTGTGGTGCTGGTGGGCTTCATCAACCCCGACGTGGGCTGGTTCGGCGTTACTTCGGAGAACGGCTTGAACATCCGCGCCGTCGCCGTTTTCGCCGCCGTCTGGCTGGCCGTCTTCGCGTTGCCCGTCCTGTTTGCGGTTCCCGAAGTTCCCCGTCAGGAGCGAGCTGCCGGAATTGGCTTCCTGGCGTCCTACGGACTGCTGTTACGTCGCGTCAAGGCCATCTACAAGACCAGTCCGCACACCATCTGGTTCCTGCTGGCCAGCGCAGTTTTCCGTGACGGCTTGGCCGCGGTGTTCACGTTCGGCGGAGTAATAGCACACGGGACCTTTGGATGGCCCCTCTCACAGGTCATCATCTTCGCCATCTTCGGCAACGTGGTGGCAGCCGTCGGCGCCATTGCGGGCGGCTTCCTCGACGACCGCGCCGGCCCCAAGAAGGTCATTGTCTTCTCACTGATCGGGCTGCTGGTCTCCGGCGGGTTCATTGCGCTGTTCGGAGCCGGGGACCAGCGCCTCTTCGGGCTGCAGTGGAGCGGCGACACCACGTTCTGGATATTCGGACTGCTGCTGTGCCTGTTTGTGGGGCCGGCCCAGTCGGCGTCCCGTGCGTTCCTGGCCCGGCTTGCCCCGGAAGGCGAGGAAGCCGAGCTGTTTGGGCTTTATGCCACCACCGGCCGAGCCGTGAGCTTCCTGGCACCCACGCTCTTCGCCGCCTTCATCACCATCTTCGGCGCACAGAGGTACGGCATCATCGGCATCCTGCTGGTGCTGCTGGCAGGCCTGCTGGTGCTGCTGCCGGTGCGATCACCGGACAAGGTACCGCGCGCGGTGGTTCCGAAGGCCTAACCGGCGCGCTGCCGGCTTTAACCCGGCGCTACACCTCGGAGCGGTGGAAGTTCAGGTGGCTGCGCGACGCCGTCGGGCCCCGCTGGCCCTGGTAGCGGTTTCCGTACTGTCCGGACCCGTAGGCATATTCGGCCGGGGAGGTCAGGCGGAAGAAGCACAGCTGGCCGATCTTGGAACCGGGCCACAACTTGATCGGCAGCGTTGCCATGTTGGACAGCTCCAGGGTCACGTGCCCGGAGAAGCCGGGGTCAATGAAACCGGCAGTGGAATGCGTCAGCAGCCCCAGACGGCCCAGCGAGGACTTACCCTCAAGCCGCGCGGCAATGTCATCGGGCAGGGTGACCGTCTCGTAGGTGGACCCGAGGACAAATTCGCCCGGATGCAGGATGAAGGGCTCGTCCGGATCGACCTCCACCAGGCGGGTCAGGTCCGGCTGGTCCAGGGACGGGTCGATGTGCGCGTATTTGTGGTTGTCGAAGAGCCGGAAGAACCGGTCAATGCGCACGTCCACGCTGGAGGGCTGAACCATTGAGGGATCGTAGGGATCGAGGACGATCCGCTTGTCGGCAATTTCGGTTCGAATGTCGCGGTCAGAAATCAGCACTATCTAAAAATAGCGCATGCACACGCGGGTGCCGGCCGGGGCTGTCAGCGGCCAATCTCCGTCCGGACGGCATACAGCTCAGGAAAAAACGTCAGCTCCAGCGCCCGCTGCAGGAAGGACGCACCGGAGGATCCCCCGGTTCCCCGCTTGAATCCTATGGTGCGCTCCACGGTCTTCAGATGGCGGAAACGCCAGAGCTGGAAGTTGTCCTCCAGGTCCACCAGCTCTTCACAGGCTTCATAAATGTCCCAATTCTGAGCGGCGTTCTCATAAACGTGTTTGTAAACACGCATGAGGCCCTCGTTGGCCACATGAGCCTGCGTGACGTCACGGTGAAGCAGTTCCGCGGGGACGGCATAGCCGCGGCGGTGCAGGAACCGGATGAACTCGTCGTAGATGCTGGTTTGTTCCAACAGCTCCGTGAGCAGGGCCTGCGCCGCCGGATCGGCTGCGAAAACGTTCACCATGGCGGCGTTCTTATTGCCGAGCAGGAATTCCACGGCGCGGTACTGATAGGACTGGAACCCGCTCGAGGCGCCCAGATCTCCCCTGAACTCGGCGTATTCCGAAGGGGTCAGAGTGGCCAGCACCGACCACTGCTCGGTCAGCGAGCGCTGGATGTGCTTGATCCGGGCGATGCCCTTCATGGCGGTGCGCAGGTCATCCGCGGCCAGGTTGGACCGGACGGCCCGCAGTTCATGCAGGACAAGTTTCAACCACAGCTCGGAGGTCTGGTGCTGGATGATGAAGAGCATCTCATCGTGGTGCTCCGGACTGCTCACGGGATGCTGGGCAGCCAGGAGATCATCCAGTGCCAGATAGGAGCCGTAGCTCATCTTGTCGGTGAAGTCCCGTTCAATGCCCGGCTCCAGGTTTCGGGTGTTCCTGCTCACGCTCATTCTCCCACCGTAGCTTGATTCACCCCCATGCCGCTGTGCCAGACTTGCGGCTGAGCCTTTGACGAATAATCCAGCACTCAAGGAGATCCCCATGACGGAGAATACGGACAGCACGCACGGCACGGCGGATGCGGAAGGCGCACTTCCCGGCCAGGCGCAGTATCAGGACCCCGAAGGTGCGGCAGCGCTCGAAGAAGCCATCCTCGCCGGTCAGGAAGGCCGGATCACCAGCCAGGAGCTGGTGGCCCGGATCTGTGAATCGGAGCTGCTCAGCGTCGGCCGGCTGCTGGACGAGAATGACCCCGCGTCCTTCCAGGCCCTGGTGTTGAAGGCCCCCGAGGGGGACTCCGCTGTAGCCGCAACGTTCACCAGTGCCCAGCGGGTGCCGGAACAGATCCGCGAAGCGGCTCCGGTCATGGTGAAAGCCGGCGGTGAAGCTACCCTGCGCAGCATCGGGGCAGGCTACGGACTGGCCATCAACCCCGGCAGCAACCTGGGACTCGAGCTGGGACCGGAAGGAATCGCCGCCATCGTTGCCGCCTACGATCAGGCAGCGGCCAATCAGGCAGCAGCCGGTGCGGCGAACGAAGCAGGCAGCAGCGAGACGCAGCCTCAGTAGCCACCCTTGCGCTGTCAGAGGTGGCCTCTAGGCTGGGGCCACACGCGTGGAGGGAAACCAGTTGCCCTGCACCCGGACTCCGGAGGACAGCATGACCTGTTCAATTGTTCCCCCTTATCTCCTGACACGCATTGCCGAACTGCAGGGCGGAGGCTTTAGCCGGGCGCCGGAAGCTGCGCAGCGGGCGCTGGCAGAGCTCCCTCCGGTTCATCAGGCACGGTCGCAGACACTGCAGCCGCCGTTTCCCCCGCGCGGCAGCGCACTGGCCCCCACACTGCGGCGGGAGATTTCCGACGCCGGTTCACTGGAGATCCTCCCGGGCACCCTGGTCCGTCCAGAGGGCGCAGATCCAACCGGCGATGCAGCAGCGGATGAGGCCTATGAAGGGCTCGGGGCTACCCACGCGCTTTTCCGCGACGCCTACGGCAGGGACTCGGGGGATGGCGCCGGCGGCCTTTTGGCGGCCACTGTGCACTACGGCCGCGACTATGACAACGCATTCTGGAACGGTGAACGGATGGTGTGCGGCGACGGCGACGGCGAGATCTTCCAGCGGTTCACCAAATCGCTGACAGTTATTGGGCATGAACTGACCCATGGCGTTGTCCAGTACACCTCCCGGTTTGAGTATTCCGGCCAGGCCGGCGCGCTGAATGAATCGGCCGCAGACGTTTTCGGGGTCCTCGTGGAGCAGAAACTCCTGCACCAGGAAGCTGCGCAGGCAACGTGGCTAGTGGGCGCGGGGTTGTTCACCGACCAGGTGTCGGGCGCTGCGCTTCGGTCCCTGAAGGCCCCCGGCACGGCGTATGACGACGACGTGATCGGCCGTGACCCGCAGCCGGCCACCATGGCGGGTTACGTGGACACTGAATCGGACAACGGCGGAGTCCACATCAATTCCGGCATTCCCAACCACGCCTTCTATTTGGCCGCCACCGCCATGGGAAACCTCGCCTGGGAACGTGCCGGGCAAATCTGGTATGACACGTTGGCGGAGCAGGACCTCCCTGCGGACTGCACTTTTTCACTGTTCGCGGCCGGAACGCTCGCCGCTGCGGAAAAACGCTACGGCAGCTCGGGAGCAGAGTACGCTTCCGTGTCCGATGCCTGGGAAGCCGTGGGCGTGCTGGCATGAGGATTGTGGTGGTCCGCACCGGCGGCTTCGCCGGCCTGACCCGGGTGTGGAGCACCCAGGTCAGCACCGAAGAAGCGGAGCGGGAGTGGCTGCCGCTGCTGCAGGAGCGTCCGCCGGAAAAGGCTGACGGATCAGACCGCTTTGTCTACGAGATTAGCGTGGGCCCGGCTGCGGTTACCCTGCCCGAGCACTGTGTTCAGGGTAAATGGCGGGATCTGGTGGACCGCGCGCGGCAGGGCGGCAGGGAGACAGACAGCGACGACGGGTGAACACCGAATTCGGCCCGGCGCGGGTTCCATGTAAAGTGGTTTTTTGTGCCGGACCCTTCCGGCGCTGCGGGCGTAGCTCAATGGTAGAGCGCTAGCTTCCCAAGCTTGATACGCGGGTTCGATTCCCGTCGCCCGCTCCGAGAAAAAGACCCCTGAGAATCCTCCGCCATTCTCAGGGGTCTTTTGTTGTCTGCGCTGTCTTTCGGCGGGGATATACTGAGCCGGTGTTGGGGGTACTTACCGGGTTCACCGTTGTCTGGATCATCATTCTTGCGGGATACCTGATCGGCAGGCTCAAGGTCCTGGGCGCAAACGCGCAAAATGTCCTGAGCCGGCTGGCGTTCTTCGTTGCCTCCCCCGCCCTGCTGCTCGTAACCCTCAGTGATGCGGACCTGCACACGGTCTTTTCCCTGCCGCTGCTCGTAGCGGCAGCCAGCGCCGTCGTAACGGCAGGCGTCTTTGTACTCTGCACCCGCTGGTGGCTGCGCCGCCCCCTGCCCGAGGCGCTGATCTCGGCCATGTCCTCGTCGCTGGTCAACGGCGCCAACCTGGGCCTGCCCATAGCCGTCTATGTCCTGGGCGATGCCGCCTTTATTGCCCCGGTCCTGATTTTCCAGATGGCCTTCTTCACTCCGCTGTTCCTGATGCTTCTGGATTCGGCGACGAGCGGGCGGCGGACCTCGCTAATGACCTTCCTGGCCCAAATTATGCGCAATCCGATCATTATCGGAACCTTGATCGGCCTGTTCCTGGCCGCCACGGGCCTTACCCTGCCGGTCATCATCCTGGAGCCCATTACCCTCATCGGCGGAGCTGCGGTACCCGCCATGCTGCTTGCCTTCGGCATCTCCCTCGTCGGATCACGCCTCTTGGAGCGCGACGGCGGCCGCCGGGCCGACGTCCTCCTCGCCACGGCATTCAAACTGGTGCTGCAGCCGCTGCTGGCCTACGCCCTGGCGCATTACATCCTGGGGCTGGAGGGAACCCTGCTGTTTGCCGTCGTTGTAACCGCTGCCCTGCCCACCGCACAGAATGTCTTCGTGGCAGCCAACCGCTACGGCCAGGGCGAGCTCGTAGCCAAGGACACAGTTCTGCTGACCACCATTCTCTCCCTTCCGGTCCTCATAGTCATTGCCGCACTCCTGACCTGAGGTTTCTCTAACCGCCACTCGTCCTGAGAGTGGCGGAATTCACACCCAAGGCATAGTGTCTTTTCGAAAGGCTGCTTAGGGTGGCAGTTTTGCGGAAAGTTCTATTAATCCGCGCCTACGACGAGGTGGAGGCACAACACCGATGCCAATGGATGCGAGACACTACGGCCGGCCCCGCAAACGGGCGCGTGCAGCTGCGGGGATTGCCCTCGCTATCGGAGCGACGCTGTTGACCGGCTGTTCCTCCGAAGAAGGTCCCCCAACCCTCACCTGGTACATCAACCCGGATGACGGCGGACAGGCAACGATCGCCGAAATTTGCACCGAACAGGCAGATGGCGCGTACACCATCCAGACCTCGCTACTGCCCAGCGATGCCGGAGCACAGCGGGAGCAGCTCGCCCGCCGGCTCGCAGCCGGCGACGACACCATGGACATCATGAGCCTGGACCCGCCGTTTGTCCCCGAACTGGCCGAACCCGGCTACCTCGCTCCTGTTCCGCAGGAGGTCATCGACAGCACCACGCAGAATGTGGTCGAAGGTGCGCTCACCGGAGCGAAGTGGAAGGACAAGGTGGTGGCCGTTCCGTTCTGGGCCAACACCCAGATCCTCTGGTATCGGAAGTCGGTGGCGGAAGCCGCAGGGTTGGACATGACCCAACCGGTCACCTGGCAGCAGCTCATTGACGCAGCCGCCAGCCAGGGCAAGTTCCTGGGGGTCCAGGGTGCCCGTGCCGAATCCATGACCGTGTGGGTCAACGCACTGGTCGAATCCGCGGGCGGCACCATCGTGGAGAATCCGGACGCCCCTGCAGACGAGATTAAGCTGGGCCTCAATTCCGGGGCGGGAACCCAGGCCGCGGAAATCGTGTCCACCATCGGCAAGGAAGGCCTCGGCGGCCCCGGACTGCCGACCCAAACCGAAAACACCTCCATGATCCAGTTCCAGGGAGACCAGGGCTCGTTCATGGTCAACTACCCCTTTGTCTGGCCTGCCACCAATGCAGCAGTGGAAGCGGGAACACTGCCCGCAGACCTGATCGATGACATTGGCTGGACCCTGTATCCGCAGGTCAATGCGGGTGAAGAAACCGCTCCCCCGCTGGGCGGGATCAACCTCGGTGTGGGGTCCGAGAGCAAGCATCAGGATCTGTCCTACCAGGCCATTGAGTGCATTGTCAGCCCGGATAACCAGTCCCTGTACTTCACCAGCAACGGCAATCCCCCGGCCAACATCGATGCCTATGATGCTCCGGGAGTATCGGACACCTTCCCCATGGCGGAAACCATCCGTGAGTCCCTGGAGCTGTCCAAGCCCCGGCCGCAAACCCCGTACTACAACGAAGTTTCAACCGGCATCCAGCAGACGTGGACCCCGCCAAGCGATGTTGATCCGGCAACCACGCCGGAAACCAGCTCCGAGTTCATCCTTGCGGTCCTGAAAGGGGAGAAGCTGTTGTGAGCACTTCCGTAGAAGCTCAGCGGGGAGCAGCACCCGCGCCCAAACCCGCCAAGCCGCGCCTGAGTGACAGGGCACGGTCCGAACGCAGGCTCGGGCTGTGGCTGGCCGGCCCGGCATTCGTGATCATGCTGGCCGTCACTGCCTATCCGATCCTCCTGGCCGTGTGGGATTCACTGTTCAAGTACCGACTGACGGCGCCGGGCGACAGGGAATTCATTGGCCTCGGCAATTACAGCGTTATTCTCACCGACAGCGTTTTCTGGCGCGACCTCGGCGTGACGCTGCTGATCACGGTCATTACCGTGGCGGTGGAACTCGTTCTGGGCTTTGCCCTGGCCCTGGTGATGAACAGTGCGTTGAAGGCCGTCCGCGGCTGGCTGCGCACCGCCATCCTGGTCCCCTACGGCATCATCACCGTGGTTTCGGCCTTCGCCTGGTTCTACGCCTTCGACATTAACTCCGGCTACATCAACCACTGGTTCGACTGGGTGCCGGGCATTAGCCCGGACCTGAACTGGTTTGCTGACGGGCCCACCGCCCTGTTCGTGATTATCGCCTCCGAAATCTGGAAGACCACACCGTTCATTTCTCTCCTGCTGCTCGCCGGGCTGGCGCAGGTTCCCGGAGAACTGACCGAAGCCGCGGAAGTGGACGGTGCCTCCTGGTGGCAGCGGATGTCACGGGTGATCCTGCCGAACATGAAGGCCGCCATCATGGTTGCCGTCCTGTTCAGGGCGCTGGATGCGTTCCGGATCTTCGACAACGTCTACATCATGACCAACGGTGCCTACGGGACCGAAGTTCTCTCGCTGCTGGCATACCGCACCTCAATTTCCCGGCTGGAGATCGGCATGGGCTCAGCGATTTCAGTCCTGCTGTTCCTTTGCGTAATCATCATCTGTTTCATCGCCATCAAACTGTTCAAGGTGGACCTCACCGGTGCACGAGGGGGTAACTAGTGAAATCCTCACCTGTTCGTCGCAGGCTGACCTGGACCATCATCTCGATTGTGGTGATCGTCTATGCACTGTTCCCGGTAGCCTCGATTCTCGCCACCTCGTTCAAGATCCCCAGCGACCTCACATCGGGAACGTTCCTCCCCAATACGTGGTCCACCACCAACTATGAAGAGATCCTTGTGGGGGACGCCCAGGATCTCTTCCTCTCCGCACTGCGCAACTCCATCGGCATTTCCCTGATCGCCACGTTTGTTGCCGTGGTGCTGGCTACCCTGTGTGCCTACGCGATTGCACGGCTGGACTTTCCCGGCAAGAAGCTGATCCTGACCACTGCGCTCGGCGTCTCGATCTTCCCCGTAATTTCCATCGTGACTCCGTTGTTCAACCTGTGGCGCAACATCGGGCTGTATGACACTTGGCTCGGACTGATCATTCCGTACCTGTCCCTGACCCTGCCGATTTCCATCTGGACGCTGTCAGCGTTCTTCCGGCAGATTCCCTGGGAGCTGGAACAGGCAGCCCAGGTGGACGGAGCCACCACCTGGCAGGCTTTCCGCAAGGCTATTGTTCCCCTCGCGGCACCCGGGGTGTTCACCACGGCGATCATTGCGTTCTTCATCGCCTGGAACGACTTCGTGTACGGCATTTCACTGACCTCAACCGATGCAGCAAGGCCGGTTCCAGCAGCCCTGGCCTTCTTCACCGGCGCCTCCCAGTTCGAAGAACCGACGGGCGCCATCTCGGCGGCCGCAATTATTGTCACCATCCCCGTTGTAGTGCTGGTGCTGGCGTTCCAGCGCCAGATCGTCTCGGGCCTAACCCAGGGCGCCGTCAAGGGCTAAGTTCCTTACGTCCGGTCGAAGAAAAGGATTTATTCTCATGGCATCGATCACCCTCAACCACCTCGTCAAGAAATACGGCGACGGTTTCCCTGCCGTCAACGATGTCAGCTTGGATATCGCAGACGGTGAGTTCATCATCCTGGTTGGCCCGTCCGGCTGCGGAAAGTCCACCCTCCTGCGGATGATCGTAGGTCTGGAAGACATCACGTCCGGAGACCTGCTGATCAACGGGGAGCGGGTGAATGACAAGGCACCCCGTGACCGCAACCTGGCCATGGTGTTCCAGAACTACGCCCTGTACCCGCACCTGACGGTCTTCGAGAACATCGCGTTCCCGCTGCGCCTCGCCAAGGGCAAGTACACCGATGAGCAGGTGAACAAGCTGGTCAATGACGCTGCTGCCACCTTGGAGCTGACCGAGCACCTGGACCGGAAACCTGCCAACCTTTCCGGCGGTCAGCGACAGCGCGTTGCCATGGGCCGCGCCATTGTCCGCCAGGCGGATGCCTTCCTCTTTGACGAACCCCTCTCCAACCTGGACGCCAAACTGCGCGGCCAAATGAGGTCGGAGATCTCGCAGATGCAGCGCCGGCTGGGAACCACCAGCGTGTACGTGACCCACGACCAGACTGAAGCCATGACCCTCGGCGACCGCGTAGCCGTGCTCAAGAAGGGCATCCTGCAGCAGGTGGCATCGCCGCGCGAGCTGTATGAACAGCCCGTCAACCTCTTTGTAGCGGGCTTCATCGGCTCTCCGTCGATGAACTTCCTGCCGGCCACGGTGGACGGCAACGTGCTCCGGACTGCGGTTGGCGACATCACGATTCCGCAGGATAAGGCCAGCAAGGCGGCGGGGAAGAACATTGTGCTCGTAGGGCTGCGGCCGGAGTTCTTCGAGGATGCCAAGTTTGTGGACGAGGCCAAGCTCCACCACGGCTCAACGTTTACCGCACCCATCAGCCACACCGAATGGCTGGGCAACGAGCAGTACGGCTACATCCCCTTCCACCCGGATCCCGAGGTCAAGGAACTCCTGGACAACCTGGCACGGGATATGGACGCCGACGAGCTCCGGCCGCAGATTGTGGTTACCATCGACGCAGCCTCCCGCATCCGCGGCGGACGCGACGCCGAGCTGTGGCTGGACACCCGCAAGGTGCACCTGTTCGATCCCGAGACCGGGGAGAACCTCACCCGGGATGCCGAAGCAGGTGCGGAGCTGACCGAGGAAGCCAACGCAGCACGTGCCGAAGAAATCGCCATGGCACGCGAGAATGACAAGGTGGGCAGCGGAAACTAAGTTCCGGCGGATTTGCCCGGAGAAGCCCGGACGGCGGCAGGCCCGCGGTCCGGGCTTCTCCTGTTTCACCCGGTATCGTTTGATCGGTGCATGGAACAACATCGGTAATCAAAGCAGTGGCCACGTGGCTGCTTGCCCTCATGCTCACCATCGCTGCGGCAGTGGTGGTCATTTATTTCGTCAATGCGAAGGTGTACGGGCCGGGGCACCAGGTGAGCAGCTACTTCGACGCCCTCCAAGAAGGAGACGGGGAACGCGCCCTAGGGCTGCTGGCCGCCAAGGTTCCGCAATCCAATGCCGCCCTGCTTGACGGAGACGCGCTGCGGGCCGCAGCCGCGGACCTTGAGCTGGTTCAGATCGGTGAACCCCGCGACGCCGGTGAGGACAGGGTGGATATTGACGTCACCTATGCCATGGGCGCCGAGGAGGCGCAGAGCACCTTCCGCCTGACGCGTACCGAAAAGCACTGGTTGTTTTTTGACCAGTGGTCCTTTGTCCCTTCGGTCCTTCCCACGGTGACTGTAAGCGCGCCCAGCCAGCGCGAAGCCGTCCTCAATGGCGTTCAGGTGGCCCTGCCCGAAGAGACCACCACGTTTGCTTCCTTCTATCCCACACGCGTGGAAGCTTCCTACGAGTCGGAGTTCTTCGCCGCCCCGGCGGAATCAGGAGTCCTGACTTCGCCGCGTGATACCGTCTCCCTGGTCCTGGCAACCGAGGCCACCGAGGCCCTGAGAAATGCCGTAGACGCCAAGGTCCGCGATTTTCTCGCCGGCTGCACCGGCGCCCAGGACCGGCTCGCCCCGCCGGGCTGTCCGTTCTTCCATTTCACCGACAACCGGGTCCAGCCGCCCATCGTCTGGGAAATCACGCAGTACCCGGAAGTCAATATTCGTTCAGTGTCGGGGAAGTGGGTACTCTCTCCGCTCAACGGCAAGGCCCGTCTCACCGCTGAGCAGACGGACCTCTTCAGCGGCGTCAAGAGCCCGCTGGAGGTTGAGAAGGATTTCAGCTTCGCCGCGCAGCTGTCCGTTGGTGCAGGCGAGGTGTCCGTTACTCCCCTGATCGACTAGCCCGGCCGGATGTCTGTGGCCGGGCTGGTCGCTTGCCGCACAGATTCCGCTAGTCGAGCCCGCGCAGGTCCAGGGTGAGCTCAGTGTCTCCCGCGGCGTCGATGGTCACCGGGATGCCCCAGTCCTGCTGGTACAGGTGGCAGGCGGCATGGTCGGGGATCTCGCCGCCGGGCTCTCCGTCGCAGGCCGCGGCGCGTGCCGTGATGTGCAGAACACCGCCGGACACGGAGTCCGAAAGCACCAGCTCCCGTGTCAGCCCGGTGGAAGTCCCGCCTCCGGAAACCAGCAGTTCCTCCGGGGAGGATGAGATCTTCAGCTGCGTGGGATCTCCCCACCGGTCGTCCAGCTTCTGGCCCTTGGGAGCGGCAAAGCGGACGGAAAGCGCCACCGTGCCCGCGGCCATCGGGCTGGCAGGGCGCTGCGTCTGCCGGGCACCCTCGTCCACCGACTGGGCTTCCTTGGGAATGGGCAGCCGCACCAGTTCGTGTTTGTTGGCTTCCACCACGATCAGCAGCGGTTCCCCGGCAGTGGTGTCCACCAGGACGCCGGAAGGCTCGGAGAGTCCGCGGGCCAGGGTGGAAACAGTTTCAGTTGCGGGGTCGTAACGGCGAACAGCACCGTTGTAGGTGTCGGCGATGGCCACCGAACCGTCCGGCAGCACTGCAACTCCCAGCGGGTGCTGCAAACGCGCCTCCCCGGCAGGCCCGTCGCGGAAGCCAAAGTCAAAGAGCCCGGCTCCGACGGCGGTGCTGACGGACACCCGCGTGGTGCCGCCGGCTGCACTAAAGGCCAAACGGCGAACCGCTGAGGTTTCCGAATCGGCGACCCAGATGTTGCCGTCAGCGTCTTCGGCCAGGCCGGAGGACTGGGCAAACCAAGCCTCGGCACCGTCGCCATCCAGCAGGCCTTCAAGCCCGGTGCCGGCCAGGATGCCCAGTGCGCCGGTGAGCGGATCGAAGCTGAAAATCTGGTGCGTGCCTGCCATGGCCACTACCAGGCGGCCCAGCGCAGTGGACCAGGTCACGTCCCACGGCGAGGACAGGGACACAGCCAGCGGGTCGGCACCGAGAACCTGCTGCACGGACTCCGATCCGGGAACGGCACTGCCGTCCGCTGAGGCGGCTTCGGAGGGGTGGTCTGCGCCCGGAGCCCGCTTGGTCTGGTTACCCGCGTCCAGGAGCCGCTGTACGCCGTTTCCGGCCACTGTCGTGACTGTTCCGGAAGCCAGGGCCACTGCGCGCAGCCGGTGGTTGACCGTGTCCGCCACCACGACGTCGTACCCGGTCTGCTCCGCCACGGCGGCGGGCAGGACGGCCAGGCCCTGGGGTTCGTTGAACCGGGCCGTGCCGGCATCGCCGTCGCGCCACCCCTTTGTGCCGTCACCGATAACAGAGCGCACTGTGGTGAGATCATCCTCAAGCTCCACGAGGCGGTGGTGCCCGGTATCGGCCACCAGGAAGGTCCCGCCGGGAAGGGGAACGGCCTTGCCGGGAAAACGCAGGTTGCCGGCGGTGGGTTCGGCAGGAACGTACGGACCGTTTCCGCGGTGCAGCGTCCCCTTGGCTTCGTGCTCTTCGACGAGCTCGCTGATCAATGATTCGAGGCCGGCGGCGTGACCTTCACCCGACAGGTTGGCCACGATGTAGCCTTCCGGATCCAGGACCACCAGGGTTGGCCAGGCGCGGGCCGCGTAGGCCTGCCAGGTGATCAGCTCCGGGTCGTCCAGGACCGGGTGGTGGATTTCGTAGCGTTCCACAGCCGCTGCCAAGGCCACGGGATCTGCCTCGTGCTCGAACTTGGGCGAGTGCACACCCACCGTCACCAGCACGTCGGAGTACTTCTCCTCCAGCGGGCGAAGCTCGTCCAGGACGTGCAGGCAGTTGATGCAGCAGAAGGTCCAGAAGTCCAGAAGCACGATCTTCCCGCGCAGGTCTTCCAGCCCGAGCTGGCGGCCGCCGGTGTTCAGCCAGTTGCGGCCCTCCAGGGCGGAGGCCCGCACCCGGTATCCGGTGCGCACAGTTTCAGTCATTAACGGTCTCCTTCAGAGCTGCTGGCATCCCGCTTGGCCAGATTGGCAAACATGTTGTTGTAAGCGGCCAGTTCAGCCTCATTATTCCTTTCGGCTGCCCGATCTTTACGCCGTGTTTCGCGGGCGTCAGTCCGGGACCACTGCAGCGCCACCCCAATGGCCACCATGACGGTGGGAATCTCACCCAGGCCCCACATGATGGATCCGCCGAGCTGCTGGTCAGCGAGGGCGGACAGTCCCCAGTCCCGGCCCATGTTTCCAAAGTAGGAGGCCTGGATCAGGGAGGTTCCGCCCATGACCGCCACACCGAAGAAGGCGTGGAAGGCCATCGTGGCCAGCAGGATCACCAGGCGCAGCGGATACGGCGCCCGGTAGGGCAGCGGGTCGATGCCGATCATGGTGAGGACAAAGATGTAGCCGGTCAGCAGGAAGTGCACAACCATCAGTTCGTGGCCCACATGCTGGCGCAGGGCGAACCCGAACAGCTCCGAGTAGTAGAAGATCACGATCGACCCGGCAAAGTTGACGGCCGCGAAAATCGGGTTGGTGACCAGTTTGGAGAACCACGAGTGCACGCCGACAAGGATCCACTCCCGGATCCCGCGGGTGCCGTCACCGCGCGGTGTCAGCGCCTTCAGCGCCAGTGTTACGGGGGCACCGAGCACCAGGAACAGCGGAACCACCATGGTCAGGGACATATGGGCCAGCATGTGGGTGCTGAAGAGCACCATGCCGTACACGGCAGGGGCACCGGACGTGACATAGGTCAGCGCAGCAAGGCCAAACAGCCAGCACAGGGCACGAACAATTGACCACTTATCACCGCGGCGGCGCACCTTGACCATTCCGGCAATGTAGGAAACCGCCAGGACAAGCACGATCGCGACCCACAGCCAGTCGAAGCGCCACTCGGTGAGGTAGCGTTCATTCGTCAGTTCCGGCGGCAGGTCATATCCGGTGAGGATCCGCGCCGGCGACGCGTTGGGCGGCAGCTCCTCCGGCCGCGGGGTGGCGGTGCGGCCCAGGGCCACGGCCACGCCGGAGACAGCGGCCATGATCAGCAGTTCCACACCGATCAGCTGCCAGAGAATGCGGTTGGCGCTCTTCGCCCGGGGGCCGCCCTGTTCGTTGGAGCCTGCGGCGGAGCCGGGAATCTTGGCGGGCAGCTGGGGAATAATCCAGCGGCGGTGCAGGAACCCGATCACGCCCAGCAGCAGGGTTGCCGCCGCCTTGAAAATAACCAGGCTCCCCCACTCGGAATTCAGCTGGGAAAGCGAAGTGATGCGCAGGGAGGCGTTGATGACGCCGGACAGGAAGACCAGCGCGAAGGCGAAACCGGCAAGCGCGGAGTAGCGGCGCAGCACCACGCCGGTAATGGGACCCAGCTGGCGGGAGACAACAGCCAGGACAATGAGTCCCCCAATCCACAGGCACACACCGGCCAGGTGCAGCCCGATGGAGTTCACGGCGGCACTGTGGTCGTCGCCGCCTGCTGAGTGGCCCACGAGCGCGATGGGGATGATGGCCCCGGCGGCCAGCACGGTGGTGGCGGCGAGGCCGTTCAGGGACCGGACGCCGAAGGCCAGGGTGGTGACCACTGCTGCAATGATGCTCACTGCCAGCCAGGCGCGGCCGGTGGAGAAGTCGGTGACGAAGGCGCCAAGGCCCTGGGTGTAACTTGCCTCCGCGCTCAGCGGCAGGCCGGAGACATCCGAGTAGGTGAAGAGCAGCACGGCGATGGCTGACAGTGTCCAGACCGCTGCTGCGTATCCTGCCAGCAGCAGGGCACGGGCGAACGCGGGGTGTTCCGGTTCATCCGCCCGGACCTTGCGGGCCCGCGTGAATTTCAGCGACTTCGGCAGGATGGCGACTGAGAACACCAGCGCTCCAATGACCGCCGCCATGGCACCGTTCTGCACGGCCTTGGCAACAGGCAGGGCCCATCGGGTCAGCGCACCGGGGTCGGAAAGCTGCTGGGCCGCGGCGGCGCCGGAGAAGACCAGTGCCCCGGCAAGGGCCGTGAACAGGACGGCAGCGGCGGCGGCGAGCCAGCTGCCCCCAACGGCTCCGGCAGACGTGGAAGCGCCGGACGGCAGGCGGGCGCCGGCGGTATCGGTGTTGGCAGTTTTAGGCACGATACCTATTCTCTACCCACGGTAGAAATTTGGGCTAATTGCACAAAAAAGGCCGGCGCCCTCAGGCGCCGGCCCTTGCCTCAGGAAAGGAGGTTACTTCTTGGTGGAGACAGCAGCCTTCAGCTTGGAGCCGGCGGTCAGCTTGACGCTGTGGCCTGCCGGGATCTGAATGGTTTCGCCGGTCTGCGGGTTGCGGCCCGTGCGGGCAGCGCGGTCAGTGCGCTCGACTGCGAGCCATCCGGGGATGGTGATCTTCTCGCCATTGGCAACGGAGGTTGCGAAGATGTCGAAGACAGCGTCGAGAACGCCGTTCACTGCCGTCTGGCTGTTGCCGGACTTCTCTGCCACTGCTGCAACAAGTTCACTGCGGTTCATAGCCAATTTATGTCCTCCTGGACTAGGTGTTAGCTCGAGCGGATCACGGATGCGAAACCGCCACTGTTGGAAACTTACCAGTCCGCGCCCGGAAATCAGGAAAAATCCGCTGTTTTTCGCGGTTTTTTCAGCTCTCAGCCCAGAAAAAGGTGCCATTTACCCCATCGGGGCCCTTAGCCTGTTTCCTTGCAACGGCGCGGATTTTATGCACGCCCGCCGCCAAACAGTCCCGGGGCATGCAAAAGGGCGGCAACCCGTAGGTTGCCGCCCTTTTGAAAGCTTAGCTAAGCAGTGCTTACCAGCTGGACTTCTTCACGCCGGGCAGTTCGCCTGCGTGGGCCATGTTGCGGAAACGCACACGCGAGATACCGAACTTCTGGAGGGTACCGCGGGGGCGGCCGTCAATCTGGTCACGGTTGCGAAGGCGTACCGGCGAGGCGTTGCGCGGAAGCTTCTGCAGGCCGAGGCGTGCAGCTTCGCGGGCTTCGTCGGTGGCGTTCGGGTCCACCAGGGTCTTCTTCAGTTCGAGGCGCTTTGCGGCGTAGCGCTCAACAACGACCTTGCGCTGCTCGTTGCGGGCAATCTTGGACTTCTTTGCCATTCTTAGCGCTCCTCACGGAATTCGACGTGCTGGCGGATCTTCGGGTCGTACTTCTTCAGGACCATGCGGTCCGGGTCGTTACGACGGTTCTTGCGGGTCACGTAGGTGTACCCGGTGCCGGCGGTCGACTTCAGCTTGATGATCGGACGTACGTCCTTGTCCTTAGCCACTAGAGCTTCACACCCTTCGCGATAAGGTCAGTGATGACGGCGTCGATACCGCGCACGTCAATCGTCTTGATGCCGCGGGCCGAAACCTGCAGCGTCACATTGCGGCGCAGGGACGGAACCCAGTAGCGCTTCTTCTGAATATTCGGGTCGAACCGGCGCTTGTTGCGGCGGTGCGAGTGCGAAATGCTGTGACCAAAGCCGGGGATGGCTCCGGTGACCTGGCAATAAGCTGCCATGATCTCTCCTCCAGTTGTAGTAAATATGACGGTCCTCAAAAAACAGACACAGGGCGTTTGCCTAAGCACCTGCCATAAAGAGCGTCCCGCCACCAGTTTTGACACCGTTATTACTGCGACTTTCCGGAGGTTGACCTGGCGGGGTGAGATCCAGCCGAAGTGCCTCGCCGCGGGGAAGACGGTGAAGTTCAGGATGCCAAGCAGTATCTGCCGGGACAGCCTTCAATTCTAGGTTTATACGGGTGGCCGCGCAAATGTCTCCAGGCCCGCCTTACGGCATCCCTCTCGAACATAGGCGCAACTTAACGCCTCTCTATCCTAGGGGCAACCCGGCTTTCATTCAAACCGGCGGGATACTGTACCCGTTAAAGGTGCCTGACCTCACCCTTTAGACGGCGACGACGGCGTTTGTACTGCCCCGTCCGCCCCGACAACCACCACTGCCGCCTCCGGATCCAGCTCAGCGCCGTCGAGTTCGGTGCCGCCGCCCACCACTGCGCCGGCATCCACAATGGCGTTGCGCAGCTTTGCGCCGGAACGGATCTTCACGTCACCCAGGAGAACACAGTTCTCCACTTCGGCGCCGGCTTCCACCAACACGCCGGCCCCCAGGACGCTGCGCCGGACGCTGCCTTCCACCCGGGAGCCCGGCGCGAGGAGGCTGCTGGAAACCCGGGCCGCCTCGCCGGCGAAACCGGGCAGCCGGCGCGGTGAGGCACTGAGGATGGGCCATTGAGGGTCATCGAAGTCCAGCCCGCGGCCGTCAATCAGGTCCATGTGGCCCTCGTGGTAGCTGCTCGGCGTGCCCATGTCCCGCCAGTAGCCATCCAGCCGGTGTTCCGCCACCTTTTCCGTCTTTACGAGGTGGGGAATGAGCTGGTCGCCGTAATCCTCCAGCTGGCCGTCCCTTTCCATCAGCTCATCCATGGCATTCAGGAGCACCGCCGCATCATAAAGGAAGATCTCGGCAGCCACGAGGTCGGTCTTGGGCTTCTCAGGCTTGTACTCAAAGCCGGTCACGAAGCCGCCCTCGACCTCCACCACGCCGTGGTCGGAGGGATTCCTGCGGATCTTGGTCGTAACCACGGTCAGGGCAGCACCGGAACGCTCATGGGTGGCAAGAACGTCCCGGTAATCGAGCCGGTAGAGATGGTCGGCGCTGAGCACCAGGACCAGGTCCGGATCATAATCGCGGATGTAGTCGGCTTGACGGTAGAGAGCGTCAGCATTGCCTTGCGCAAACCCCTCCCCTTCGCCGCCCTGATAGGGCGGCAGCACCCGCAGGCCCCCGTTGGTCCGGTCCAGGTCCCAGGGGCGGCCGCTGACCAAATGGTCATTGAGTGATTTGGGCTTGTACTGCTCCACGATCCAGACGTCAGACAGGCCGCTGTTGTGGAGGTTTGACAGGGGAACGTCGATCAGCCGGTAGGAGCCGGCAACCGGCATGGCCGGCTTGGCGCGATGGTCGGTAAGGGAGCCGAGGCGGCCTCCCGTTCCGCCGGCAAGAATCAGTGTCAGAATGCGGGGGGTGTGCATGTGGTACCTCTCGCTGGGGGGGGCGTGTTGGCTGCTCTCCATTTACACCAAGGCTAACAAAACGCCCTGACGCCGCTCTCAGGAGGGATCGGCGGGGGTGTTGTCTTCAACGATGCTGTTGCCCGGTTCCAGCCGGCCCAGGATGCGCCGGCCAATGCGTTCGAGGTCACTCACGTCGCGGGCGTCCAGTCCGTCGAAGACCAGGTCCCGGACGGAGCGGACGTGGTCGGGAGCGAGTGAGGCCAGGGCTGCCATACCCTCGTCCGTGAGCGCGGCCATGGTGACGCGGGCGTCGTCGGGCGACTGCGAGCGTTCCATCCAGCCGCGGCCCTCAAGTTTCTTCACCACGTGCGAAAGCCGGGAGAGGGATGCGTTGGACCGGGCCGCCAGCTCGCTCATCGGCAGCGCACGCTCCGGCGCCTCGGAGGTCATCGCCAGCACGTGGTAATCGAAAAGCGTGATCCGTGCCCGCTTGGACAGCTCAGCATCCAGCGTGGGGTTGAGCCGTGTGGCCACGGCGTAAAGAGCCAGCCACGCCCGTCGTTCATCGGGACTCAGCCAGGGGACGGAGGAGAACTCGGTGTCGCTCATTTGTCTATACTCCCATGGTTGCTTGAGCCTTCAATGATTCGGCGGGCGGGCCGGCGCGCTTAGCTGTCCTGTTGTTTAGGCGCCCCAGTGCCTTCCACACCGAACGGCAGGGAATCGACGTCGAGCCGGGGGTTCTCATCCTGGGTTGCCACAAGCTCGCGTGCCTCGGCGTGAGTATCCACGCTGGGCATGGACCCGGGCATGGGCCGGTTGGCGGATTCCTTCATGATGTACACGGCCACCGCTCCAACAACGGAAGTTGCCATCAGCCAGAATGCCGGCATCAGGTCATTGCCGGTCAGATTGATCAGCCCCTGCATGATCAGCGGTGCGGTGCCGCCGAAGATCGCCACAGCGAAGTTGTAGGAGATACCCATGGCGCCGTAGCGGCTCGCCGTGGTGAACAGTGCCGGAAGCGCCGAGGCCAGGTTGGACACGTAGAGGGTCACGGGAACGGCCAGCAGGCCCAGTCCCAGCAGGGTCGACCAGACAGGGCCGTGGGCAATCAGCAGGAACGCCGGAACAGCCAGCACAATGGTGGACCCGGCGCCCATCAGCAGCACGGGACGGCGGCCGATGCGGTCCGACAGCTTTCCGCAGAGAGGAATGCACAGTGCCATCGCCACCAGGACGGGGATGGTCAGCAGTGTGCCGTGCACGGCGTCGTATCCCATTGAGTCGGTGAGGTAGGACGGCATGTAGGAGGTCAGGGTGTAACCGACAGTGTTGGCTGCGGCTACCAGGACCATTGCGACGATGATCGGGCGCCAGTACAGGCCAATCATGGCCAGCGTTCCCGGAGGTGCCGTTTCGCCGTCGGGGTTCCCCGAAGCGGCGTTCTCCTCCTGCGCATCCAGGGTGGCCTGGAAGGCCGGTGACTCTTCAATCTTGAGCCGGAAGTAAATGGCGATCAGGCCCAGGGGGCCTGCAACGAGGAAGGGAATGCGCCAGCCCCAGTCGAGCATGGTTTCGGCACTGAGCGTCAGCTGCAGGATGGACACGACCCCGGCGCCGAGGGCAAAGCCCATGTAGCTGCCGAGGTCAAGAATGCTGGAGAGGAAGCCGCGGCGCTTGTCGGAGGCGTACTCCGTCACGAAGGTTGTGGCACCGGCGTACTCACCGCCGGTGGAGAAGCCTTGGAGCAGCTTCATGAGGACCAGCAGCACCGGAGCCCACATGCCGATCTGGTCGTAGCCGGGGAGGAGTCCAATCACGAACGTTGAGCCGGCCATCAGCATCAGAGTGGTGGCCAGCGTCTTCTGGCGGCCCAGACGGTCGCCGAGCCGGCCGAAGACAATGCCGCCGAGCGGGCGGGCCAGGAAAGTGGCGGCGAAAACGCCCAGGCTGAAGATGAGCTGGGCGGAGGCGTCGGCCTCGGAGAGGAAAACCGCTCCCATGGTGACGGCAAGATAGCCGTAGACACCAATGTCGAACCATTCCATGGTGTTGCCGACGACGGTTCCGCCCACGGCTTTCTTCATCATCGATTTGTCGACAACATTCACGTCGTCAACCTTCAGGCGCCGGCGCCTCAGGACGGGACGGCGGAGGGTGGGTGCATCTTTAGGCATGTTGGCTTTCTTTCCTAGAAGTCAGCTGCGTGTATCGGAAGCAACCGGCCGGACGCGGCTACAGGCGTCAGGCAGACCAACAAGTTTAGGAAAAACAGCGGGGGATACCGAATTATCAGCCTTCTGATGATGCGTTCAGGACACCATTTGCCGGGAAAACACCCACGCAGTCATTGGGCTCTTGGGGAATTCTGTGAATCACCTCACCCCGGAGGTTTTACGCACCGATCAGGGGCCCTTTTTCAGGAACGGGCCGGAACTTTGGGGTGTACCGGAATCGGGTATTTAGGGGTCAGTTTGTCACCTGAGGAAACCCCCCGCAGCCGGCGCCCAACCCACGGTCCGAGGTATTCCCGGGCCCACTGGGCATCACGGCGCAGTTGCTCGGCACGGGTCCGCGCGGGCAGCTCATCCAGCTCCGGGACATCGATGGTGTCGGTGCGGCGCAGGACTTCGAGGACTTTCTTGGCGGTGAACATATGTCCGGCCGGGGCCATGTGCAACCGGTCAATGTCCCAGTACCTTTCGTCCTGCAGTTCCTTCATGCGCCAGTAATCCACGAGCTCGGCACCGTGGCGGTCAGCGACCTCGCGCACCAGCTCGTTGTACAGCGCCGTCCGCCCCCGGGTGGCCCCAAACACCGGTGACCGGCCCGAATCGAATCCGGTGAACATCAGCACAGCGGCGCCGGAGGCACGCAGCTTGGCAATGGCGCCGTCGTACGAGTCCATCAGTGTGTCAATGTCCACCCGGGGGCGCAGAATGTCGTTGCCGCCTGCGTAAATGCTCACCAGCGTTGGTTCCAGTGCGATGGCGGCGTCCACCTGTTCCGCCAGGACCTGATGCAGTTTCTTGCCGCGGATCGCCAGATTGGCGTATCCCCAGGAGTCCTCGGCGAGGATCAGCTGCTCGGCGACGCGGTCCGCCCAACCCCGCACTCCGTTGGGCAGGGAGTCATCCCAGTCCCCCACGCCTTCAGTGAATGAATCGCCCAAAGCCACATACCGAGAAGTAAAAGTCACTCCCACAGGGTACAAGTTGATTCTGTTGTTTCCGCATTGACAGCTAGCTGCACGCCCGGCGGATTAGACTCTGAACAATACCGTCACCGTTTCGCAGTACACCGCGAGCAACCAAAGGAACCCATGGCCAGCTCAGCAGCCGGACCGCGCCAACGTGCCGCAGTCATCATGAACCCCATCAAAAAGACCGATGTGGACATCCGCGCCCTGGTTGAGAGTGCCTGCCGGGACCAGGGCTGGGATGAGCCGCTGTGGCTGGAAACCACCAAGGAAGATCCGGGGCGCGGCATGGCCAAAGAGGCCCTGGAGGCCGGCGTGGATGTGGTGATCGCGGCAGGCGGTGACGGAACCGTACGCTGTGTTGCCGCCGAACTGGCAGGCACTGACACGCCGCTGGGGCTGATCCCGCTCGGAACGGGGAACCTGCTGGCCCGCAATCTGGATATCGCCGTCGACGATCCGGAGGCAGCGGTTGCCGCCGCCCTTACCGGGACGGACCGCAATATCGACGTCGTCCACGTCACTCTGGACCGCGCGCTGAAAGGCGACGTTTTCCTGGTCATGGCCGGACTCGGGTACGACGCCGCTCTCATGGGCGATACGAACGACACGCTCAAGGACCGCGTCGGCTGGCTGGCCTACATTGACGCTGGTGTCCGAAACCTGCCAGGCAAACCGGTCAAGAGCACCATTCGGCTCGACGGCGGCAAGGAGATCTCCGGCTTTCCCCGCAGCGTGATGGGCGGCAACTGCGGAAAGATCATGGGCGGCCTGGAGATTTTCCCCGGTGCCCGGATTGACGACGGGCTGCTGGACATCATGACCATGGCCCCCAAGGGGCGGCTGGGCTGGCTCGGTGTTGTGGCCGGCCTGCTGCGCCGGGGGAAGGGCAAGGGAACTTCCGTGGAGTATTACCAGTGCAAGGAAGCTGAAATCTTCACGCAGACCCCGCAGGAATTCGAAGTTGACGGTGACCACCTGGGCAAGGCCTCGCACGTGGCTTTCCGCGTCGATCCCAGCGCTTTGCGGGTTCGGATGCCGCAGGGCGAAAAGGACCCGGCCATTCTGACCGACCCTGAAGTCTAGAAGGCCGCTGCCCCGGGCCGGGGCAGCGGCCTTCGCTGCTAGAGTCCCATCCAGACTGCGGGATCCTGATATTCGCCATCTTTCAGCACTTCAAAGTGCAGGTGCGGTCCGGTGGAGTTTCCGGTGCTTCCAACGGACCCGACCTCCTGGTTGATATCCACCCACTGGCCCACCTCAACAAAGATGTCATTCAGGTGGTTGTAGGTAGTTTCCACACCGTCTCCGTGGTCAACAACAACCCGCAGTCCGCCGTACTGGTGATATTCCGCATAGACCACCGTGCCAGGCGCAATTGACTTGACGGGTGTGCCCAGATTGGCACCGAAATCAATTCCGGTGTGCCATTCCAGTGCACCGTTTCCAAGCAGCGGGTTTTCCCGCCAGCCGAACGGAGACGTCACGCGCAGCTCGTCCAGCGGCACCGACGGGGGTTCCGGAGCAGGTTCTGCGGGTGCCTCCTCCACAGGCGTCGTGGAGCCCTGCCCGTTTTCCGCAGGGGGCGCTTCGGCCGGCTCCCCGGAACTCTCTCCGTGTTCCGCGGAGCTGTCTCCGTGTTGTGCGGACAGGTCGGAAGTCACAGACGCCCGCTCCAAAAGGAGGGCATCCTGCCCGGCGCTGTGGGCAGTGCCTGCCACGGCCGACCCGAGCACCAGCGCCGCCCCGGCCCCGAGGGCACAGGTTTTGCGGGCGGGGGTGGACAGCCAGCGCAGGTCTGCAGGCAGGGATTGTACGGCCGCCGGTACCTTTTCGAGCCGGGACTTCATTGTCTCCGGCCAGTACTTTGCAAGTCTCGAGGAAATACTCTTTCCGGGCGGTGCACTTTCTGTGGTCCAGCTGAGGACCTTTTCCCGCAATTCCGGCAGGACACGGTCCCGCAGTTCCGGCAGAAGCCGTTCCCGGATTTCGGTCAGATGATCTGAGTACTTCGTCGTAATCCATCACCTCTTGTGCAGTTGTCGGCAAAGGGGCAGTGAACAGCAATAGTTCTCATAGGCGGGAGCCAGGCTCCCACTCGTTTTACTTTACCGACGCGGCACTTTGGGATGAAAGCAAATGTGATGAAGGACAGTCATCCCTTGGCGGCAGATCACACTCCGTAGAAGTGGCTCCGAACCTTAGCCTTCGGCGCGGCCCCTGCGCCAATAGCCCATGAACGCAACCTGTTTGCGGTCGATTCCGGCTTCGCTCACCAGATAGCGGCGCAACCCGCGGACCACGGCGGCCTCGCCGGCAATCCAGGCATAGAACGGCAGCGCGCCCGACGGCGTGTGCGGGTTGGGTGTTCCCTGGACCGCCGCCGGAGTAAGCCGCTGAGGTGTCTCCCAAAGGATGGTTTCGTCCACGTTGATGTCTTCGATCCGGGGGCGGGGCGGCACCGGCGCACCGTCCACGGAAGCCCATCCGGGAAGCGCCACGGCCTGGCGGACAGCGGCTTCCAGCAGTTCACCGTGGGGCCGGCCGCTTCGGGCAAGCCAGCTCACCCGGACCGAAGATTCCGTGGACACCTGCTGCTCGTCGGCGGCTGTTGGAACTTCCAGCAGGGCGTGGCCTGTCACGTCCCGGGGCAGGCCCTCCAGGATGGCCGTGATCGCCGGTACGGCCGTTTCGTCGCCCGCCAGCAGGATGTGGCGTGCCATCCCGGGACGCCATTCAATCCCGCCGTAAGACTCCGCCGTGACACAGTGGGCGGCGTTGGGCCCAATGATGCTGACCCGGTCCCCCGGTTCCGCAGCGGCAGCCCAGCTGGACGCGGGGCCGCCCCTGCCCTCTTCATCGAAGTGCAGGACAAAATCGACGTCGATCTCCGGCTCGGCACCCGAGCACCGGGCAGCACGGACGGTGTAGGTGCGCATGGAACCGCGCACAGCCTCGTCCAGCTGCAGCCAGTTCCGGTACCAGGCGGTATCACTGCAGTCGAACTCCGGCACCGGAATCCGGGTGCCGTCGGCAGCAATGGAAGGAACCACTACTTGGATCCGCAGATCGTGGGTCTGCCCCTGGATCCCAAACTCGGAAAGGCTCGCACCCGCAAAGGTGATGCGCTGGAAATTCTCGCTCAGGCGCTGGACCCGCCGCACTTGGACGTCGAAGCACATCACGGCTCCGCCACCTGAGGCACGGCGTGCCTTGCGGGGTACCGCTGTTACTCCGGTGCGGGTGCTGACCTGAGTCATGATGCGGCCTCCAGGCGGGTTTTTGGTTCGCGTGCGGTTAGGGTGTCGTGCGGGTTGGGCAGGTAGCCCACCTCTCTGGCAGGGTCCTCATCAGCCGGCTGCAACGCATGATGACGGCCAATGGGAACCACCATAGGGGTTCCGGAGACAGGATCGGGAATGACTTTGGATTCCAGACCAAAAACGTCACGAACCAGGTCTTCGGTAACAACGTCGGCCGGGGCGCCCTGAGCGGCGACGGCACCGGACTTCATCGCAATCAGGTGGTCTGCATAGCGGGCGGCGAGATTCAGGTCATGCAGCACAATCGCCACGGTGGTGCCTGCCCGCCGGTTCAGGTCCGTGATCAGGTCCAGCACTTCAATCTGGTGGGTGACGTCCAGGAAAGTGGTGGGCTCATCCAGCAGAAGAATCCGGGTCTCCTGCGCCAGGGCCATGGCAATCCACACCCGCTGGCGCTGGCCTCCCGAGAGCTCATCAACGTTCCGCTCCGCCAGGTCCAGAGTGCCGGTGGCTTCCAATGCGGCGGCAACGGCGTCGTCATCCCCGGGTGTCCACTGACGGAACCAGCCCTGGTGCGGGTAGCGGCCGCGGCCCACCAGATCCGCCACGGTGATGCCGTCCGGCGCCACCGGAGTCTGGGGCAGCAGGCCCAGGATGCGTGCCACCTCGCGGGCAGGCCGGGAATGGATGTCCCTCCCGCCCAGCAGCACCGTGCCGCCGGCAGGTTTGAGCAGCCGTGAGAGGCCGCGCAGCAGTGTGGATTTGCCGCAGGCATTGGCGCCGACAATGATCGTGATCTGCCCGGCGGGGAGTGTGACCGACAAACCGTCCACCACCAGGCGCTCGCCGTAGGAAAGAACCAGATCCTGTGCGCTCAGGGTGTTCGGATCAGGGGTATTGCCCATATCAGCCTCCTCGGCCTACACGGTTGGAAGTCACCAGCAGCCACAGCAGGAACGGCGCCCCGAGGGCACCTGTCACCACGCCCACGGGCAGTGAAACACCGGGAACCAGGTTGGCTCCGACAAAATCTGCGGCCAGCACGATGACGGCGCCCACCAGGGCGGAAACCGTTAGAGAGTGCCGCCCGCCCAGCAGGCGCCTGGCAATCGGGCCGGAGAGAAAGGCAATGAAAGCCACCGGCCCCGCAGCAGCGGTGGCCGCGGCAGCCAGAGCCACCCCGGCAACCAGCAACCCCAGTTTGGACGCCTCAACCCGCAGTCCAAGCCCCGCTGCTGTGTCCTCTCCCAGCTCCAGCCCGCGAAGCCGACGCGCAAGGACCGCAGTAACGGGCAGCAGCACAAGCAGGGCCAGGGCCAGAACGGCGGCACGGTCCCAGTTGCTGGAGTTCAGCGAACCATTCAGCCAGACCAGCACCTGGGAAGCGGTCCGCACATCGGCACGCGTCATCAAAAAGGTCACCAGGGCCTGCATAACGGCGGCGAAGCCGACGCCGACCAGAATCAACCGGTAACCGGCTGCACCGCCGCGCCGGGAAAGCAGGTAGATGGCCATCGCGACAGCCAGGGCTCCGCACAGGGCGGCCAGGGAAACAGTAGTCCCGGCGGCACCGAAGACCACTATGGCCACCACGGCACTGGCACTGGCTCCGTAGCTGATGCCAATGATGTCCGGACTGGCCAGCGGGTTGCGCAGCATGGTTTGGAAAATGCTGCCGGAAATCCCGAAGGCGGCACCCACCAGAAGTCCAATAACGGCGCGCGGCAGTTTGCTCTCCATCACGATGAACGTGGCGCCGGGAAGCTGTTCCCCGCCGAGTATCCGGAAGAAGTCCGGGATGGTGACGGTGTAGGTGCCCAGCAGGATACTGACTGCAAAGAGAACGACGACGACGGCCGCCAGGACAGTGGTCACGACGCGGCCGCGTTTCAGGGACCGCCGGCGGGCGGCGCGGACCAGGAGGGCTCCCGGTCCGGCTGCGGAACGGTCCAGCAACGCGCTCACAGTTGGGCCTGCTTCCGCCGCCGGACCAGCCAAATAAAGACAGGGGCTCCGATGACAGCGGTCATGACGCCCACTGGAATTTCTCCCGGCGGGAGGGCAAGGCGCCCAATGATGTCGGCAATGATCAGCAGCACCGGCGCCAGGACCAGGGAAAAGGGAAGGATCCACCGGTAGTCCGGTCCGGTGAAGGACCGGACCATGTGCGGGATGACCAGTCCGACAAAGCCGATCGGGCCTACGGCGGCAGTGGCGGCACCGCACAGCAGCACCACTCCCAGGGCAGTGATGCCGCGGCTGAGGCCCACCCGCTGCCCCAGCCCCCGGGCCACGTCATCCCCCAGGGACAGACCGTTCAGTGCCCGGCCGGCGCACAGCGTGATGACGGCGCCGGCTGCCAGGAAGGGAACGACGGCGCTGATCACGTCCCAGCCCCGACCGGACAGACTGCCCGCCTGCCAGAAACGGAAGATGTCCAGAGTCTGCTGGCTGGAAACCAGCACTGCGCTCATGAGTGAACTCAGTCCGGCGGACAGGGCAGCCCCGGCGAGGGCCAGCTTGACCGGAGTGGCGCCTTCCCTGCCCAGGCTCGCCACGGTGTACACAAGGACGGCGGCCAGTGCCGCACCGGCCAGCGCAAACCAGATGTAGCCAAGGAAGGTGGAAATGCCGAACCCGTAAATGCCGAGCACCACAAAGAAAGCCGCTCCGGCGTTGACCCCCAGAATTCCGGGGTCCGCCAGTGGATTGCGGGCCACGCCCTGCATGGCGGCCCCGGCCAGCCCCAGTGCTCCGCCTGCCAGCAGGCCAAGGACGGTGCGGGGAATTCTCGACACCACCACCGCATGGTCTCCGTTGCCCGGGTCGTAGGCGGTCAGGGCTTCGAGCACGGTTCCAAAGGACAGGGCCCGTGCGCCGAAGGCCACGGATGCCAGGCAGGCCAGCGCCAGCACGCCGATCGCGGCCGCCAGCAGGGCCGCCCGGCGGCCGTTCCGGGGAACCGCCGCGCGGGACGGCATTTGTACTTCCGTCCCGGCAAAGCGGAGGGTTTTAGGTGCCGGTGCGGAGGAGCTGGCGTTCACGCCCACCGCGGCACCTCCTTAAGACGGAATGATCTTAAGTAAGGCTAACCTACGGTCCCGGTCCTTAAGAAACGTTTCTGTGCCCTATTCGCCGGGCGGAAAGCAATCAGCGCGCACCGTGTCCCGGGGCCACCTCTTCGCCGGGACGCACAGGTCCCGGCGGGGTTCCGTTGCCGAACGGCCGGCCGCCGAGCTGCTCCCGGTGATGCTCGGTGAGCCACCCGGACAAATCCGGCCCCTTGGGAACGATACCCGTGGGGTTAATGTCCTCATGGACGATGTAGTAGTGGGCCTTGATCTGTTCGAAGTCGACAGTGTCGCCAAAGCCCGGTGTCTGGAAGAGGTCCCGGGCGTAGCCCCAAAGGTTCGGCATCTCGGTGAGCTTGTTCCGGTTGCATTTAAAGTGTCCGTGGTAGACCGCATCGAAACGGACCAGGGTGGTGAACAGGCGGACGTCGGCCTCGGTGATGGTGTCGCCAATGAGGAAGCGCTGGCGGGAGAGCCTGTCCTCCAGCCAGTCCATTGCGGCCCACAGCCGGTCATAGGCGGCGTCATACGCCTCCTGCGATCCGGCGAAGCCGCAGCGGTACACGCCGTTGTTGATCTCGGTGAAGACGCGCTTGTTGACGGCCCGCATTTCCTCCAGGTGCTCTGCAGGCAACAGGTCCGGCGCACCCTCGCGGTGGAAGTCCTTCCACTCGGTGGAGAAATCCTCGGTGATCTGCGGAAAATTGTTGGTCACCACGGCGCCGGTGGGAATGTCCACGACGGCCGGTACGGTGATGCCGCGGCTGTAGCCGGGTGTGCGGCGGAAGAACGCCTCCTGCAGGCGTTCGATCCCCAGCACCGGGTCCCTCCCGTCCGGATCCAGGTCAAAGGTCCAGCTCCGGGCATCGTGGGTGGGGCCGGGGGTTCCCAGCGAAATGGCATCTTCAAGACCCAGCAGGCGCCGCACAATGATTGTCCGGTTGGCCCAGGGGCAGGCCCGTGCTGCGATCAGCCGGTATCTGCCGGCTTCCACCGGATAACCGTCCCGGCCGTCGCGCGTGATCCGCGTTTCGATGTAGTTGGTGTCCCGGGTGTATTCCGTACCGCCGGTGACATAGGCTCCGCGAGTGCTGAAGCCGGAGCCGTTGTCCTGGTCTGTTGCCGTGTTCTCAGCCATGGGAATCCTCGTTCGGGTGCGTGTGCCTGATCCTGCACCCAACACTAGTGGCTCCGAACGGGTCCCGCCTGTCCCCCTGCTCTGGGGCCCGCCTCACCGGTAGAGTCGAAGGACAACGTTTGCTTATCCACGCGATCACCACAGCCGGAGGAATTGAGCCACATGCGAGTAGCTGTCATCGGAGCAACCGGAAACGTCGGCACAGCCCTGCTCCGCCGGCTGGCCCAGGCCCGCAGCGAACGTCCGGAGGGCCTGGAGATCGTGGGCATTGCCCGGCGGATCCCCGACGGCGGCATCCCGCCGTACGACGGCGTTCAGTGGCACAGCATCGATATCGCCACCTCTGAGGGCCGTGAAAAGCTGACGGAGGCGCTGCGCGGGGCCGACGCCGTCGTCCATCTCGCCTGGGCCATCCAGCCCAACCGGGACGAGGCGGAGCTGCACCGCATTAACGTGCACGGCACCGAAAACGCGCTGGCCGCTGCGGCGGCCGCCGGCGTGCGCCAGTTTGTCTGCGCCTCATCCGTGGGCGCCTACTCCCCCGCATCCAAGGACCGGATCACCGATGAGTCCTGGCCGGCGCGCGGCATCGCCAGCTCGCACTACAGCCGGCACAAGGGCGAGCAGGAAGCACTGCTGGACAAGTTTGTTCGCGAGTACCCCGAAATCCCGGTGGCCCGGCTTCGTCCGGGGCTGATTTTCTCCTCGGATGCCGGCACGGAAATCGGCAACTACTTCCTGGGCCCGCTGGTGCCGAAGTTCATCCTGAACAAGCTGCGGCTGCCGCTCATCCCCCTGCCCAAGGAGTTCTCCTTCCAGATTGTCCACGCTGATGACATCGCCGATGCCTATTGGCGCGTGGTGGACCAGCGGGCCGAGGGCGCCTTCAACATTGCCGCCGATCCGGTAATCACCCCTGAGCTGCTGGCCGGAGTACTCGGTGCCCGCCGTCTGCTGAACATCCCGGTGAAACTGGTGCGCGCCGTCGTCGGCCTGACCTGGGCCGCGCACCTGCAGCGCACCGATCCGGGATGGATCGACATGGCTGCCGGTGCTCCGCTCATGGACACCTCACGGGCACGGGATCTGCTGGGCTGGACTCCGCGGCGCACCTCGGTGGAGGCGTTGAGGTTTGTCCTGGACGGAATGACGGACGGAGACGGAGTCAAAGGCTCGCCGCTGCTCGCTCCCCGCCGCTGAGCGCCGCCTCGGTGTCCTCCTCCAGCAGCTGTGCGTTCAGCGCCACTGCCAGACGGTAGGCGTCACCGGCTACCGCCACCACCTGGCCGGACGGATCGGTGACGTTCCCGACGGCCCAAATCCGGTCCGCCCCGGTCCTGCCGTTGTCATCCGTTTCCAGGCACCCGTCCGCGTCCAGGGTGCATCCCGGAATGTCGGCCAGCGCAGGATCAACAGTGGCCACCGGTTCGCAGAACAGGGCACGGCACGGGACGGTCCGGCCGTCCGCCAGGACCACCGCGTCCAGGGCGTCCTCGCGGATGAGCAGCCGCTGTGCTGTCCCCTCCACAACGTCCACGCCCATAGCCTCAAGGGAACGGACATCATCGTCTGAAAGCACGAGTCCGTCCTGCACGATCAGGGTCACGTCCGCGGAGAAACTCCGGACCAGGATGGACTGCTGGACGGAACTTTGCCCCGTTCCCAGGATGGCCAGCGCCTGGTCCCTCATCTCCCAGCCGTGGCAGTAGGGGCAGTGCAAAAGGTCCCGGCCCCACCGTTCCCGGGCACCGGCAATGTCCGGCAGGGTGTCCCGGAGTCCGGTCGCCAGCAGCAGATGCCTGCCCTGCAGCACCCTGCCGTCGGCAAGCTCGGCCTGCCGGTCCTCGTTCACGCGGATCACCTGGCCGGACACCAGCTCAACGTCGTACCGCTCCAGGTCCGACCGGCACAGCCGCACAAGTTCCGCAGGCGAAATGCCGTCCCGGGAGGGAAAGCCGTGAACCTGGTCCGCGGGACCGTTCCGGGGCTGGCCGGCGTCCACAACCGCAACCCGGCGGCAGGCCCGCCCCAGCAAGGTGGCAGCAGTCAGACCGGCTATTCCGCCGCCGATGATGACCACGTCATAGCGGTCGGCGGGCTCCACAAACACATTGGAAGATCGAGGCATGATTCTTTTCTATCGCACTTTTCAATAATCGTCAGCAAGCTTACTTTTACTCCATGACGAACAACCCGCAGGCAGCTTCCGCCTCGAAACTCAAACAGGGCATCACCGGTCCCATGCTGTACCTCTTCATCCTTGGGGATGTCCTGGGTGCAGGCATCTATGCGCTGGTGGGCGAGGTGTCCGGCGAAGTGGGCGGAGCCATCTGGGTGCCGCTGGCGGCAGCGCTGCTACTGGCGCTGCTCACCGCTTCCTCGTACGCCGAACTCGTTACGAAGTACCCCAAGGCCGGCGGGGCCGCTGTCTTCGCGGAGCGCGCCTTCAAGCGTCCGGCACTGTCTTTCATGGTGGGGTTCTGCATGCTCGCCGCCGGTGTCACGAGTGCTGCCGGACTGTCGCTGGCCTTTACCGGCGACTACCTCAACGCCTTCCTGGACGTTCCTCCGGTGCCTGCAGCCATCGTTTTCCTGCTCCTCGTCGCCCTGCTCAACGCGCGCGGGATTTCCGAATCAGTGCGGACCAACGTGGTCATGACCGTCATTGAACTCTCAGGCCTTGTCCTCGTCATCGTGCTGGTGGCCGTGATGGTTGGCCGGGGCGACGGCTACACGGAACAGATCACCGAGTTCCCCGCAGGCTCCAACCCGGCAACGGCGGTGCTGGCAGCTTCCCTGCTCGCCTACTACTCCTTTGTGGGCTTTGAGGTCTCGGCCAACGTTGCGGAGGAAGTCCGGGACGTCAGCCGGGTTTATCCGAGGGCCCTGTTCGGGGCGATGCTCACCGCCGGGGTGGTGTACCTCCTGATCGGGATCGCCGCATCCAGCGCCCTTCCCACGGAGGAGCTTGCAAATTCCAGCGGCCCGCTGCTGGCGGTGGTCAGCGCCACGGGCTTCGGCCTGCCGGATTGGTTCTTCAGCCTGATTGCCCTCGTGGCCGTGGCCAACGGCGCCCTGCTGACCATGATCATGTCGAGCCGGCTGACCTACGGAATGGCGGAGCAGGGCCTGCTTCCCGCAGTTTTCGGCAAAGTCCTTCCCAACCGGAAAACGCCGTGGGTGGCGATTGTTGTCACCACCGCCGTCGCCATGGTGCTGACCATGACCGGCGGCTTGGCCTCCCTGGCCGAAACCGTGGTGCTGCTGCTGCTCCTGGTCTTCCTCAGCACCAACATTTCAGTGATCGTGCTGAGGAAGGACTCCGTGGACCATCCGCATTTCCGTACTCCGCTGGTGCTGCCCTACCTTGCCATTGCATCCTGTGTCCTGCTGCTCACCCAGCAATCAGGGGCGGTATGGCTGCGGGCCGGAATCCTGCTGGCGATCGGCGGAGTGCTCTACCTCGTCCGCCGCGCCGTCAAGGGCAAGGTGGGCTGAGGGCCTACTTGAGGTCGTCGTCGTAATCCTTGCCGGCGTGCTGCTGACGCAGCTTGCGGCCCTCCTCGATGTCTTCTTCCATCTGTGCCTCGCGCTTTTCCGTCTGGCGGGTGTCACGCGGTGGCAACTGAACGCTTTCTTCAGCCTGGATACCGGCCTGCAGCTCGCGTCCGCGTTCCACCTCGGCGTCGAACTCCGCACCGAACAACAATGACAAGTTTGCCAGCCAGAGCCACAGCAGGAGAACGATCACACCACCGATGGCGCCGTAGGTTGCGTTGTAGTTGCCGAAGTTGGCCACGTAGAAGCTGAATCCCAGCGTGACGATCCCCAGCACGATCAGCGCAATGAAAGCACCCATGCTCATCCAACGGAACTTGGGCTGCTTCACGTTGGGCGTGGCGTAATACAGAATGGCGACAAGCAGCACGGCGAAGATCAACATCGCCGGCCATTTGGCGATGTTCCAGATCATGACGGCCTCTGAGCCGAGGCCAACAAAGTTGCCTATGGTCTCAGCGATCGGGCCGCTGAGCACCAGCATCATCAGCAGCGCGGCAACCAGCAGGACGAGCACCAGGGTGACCAGGAGCTGGGTCGGCAGCAGCTTCCAGGCCGGCCGGCCCTCGTCCACTTCGTAGATCCGGTTCATGGACCGGCCAAAGGCTTTGACATAGCCGGAGGCGGACCAGAGAGCGCCGACAATACCGATGATCAGGGCGAATCCTGCGCTGCTCGACGACGTCAGCTGGGTGATGGGGCCTTCCAGGACGTCCACTGCACTGGCCGGGGCGAACTCTCCGAGGAGCTCCAGCATGGCCTTGGTGGTGCTTTCAGCCTGCCCCACCACGCCAAGGATGGACACCAGCGCCAACAGCGCCGGGAAAAGCGCAAGGACCGTGTAGTACGTCAGCGCTGCCGCGAGGTCGGTGCACTGATCCTTGCTGAACTCCCGGATAGTTTTGCGGGCGATGTATTTCCAGTTGGGCTTCGTGACCTCGGCCGGAGTGTCCGGCTTGCTCGCGTCGTCCGGACTGGGAGCCGTTTGCGCCTGGTCCCCGCTGTTTTGCTGCGCCATGACAGCCTCCTCGGTGCGTTGGATGATCAAATTTCATCCTATTGCTAAGGAGGCTTACTACCAAAGACTGCAGGGGGCGGGTTTCGGTTTTATCCTGCCGGTGAGGTCAGAAATCCTTGTAGTAGTCCGTCAGCAGGGTCTCCTCCGCCGGGCTGAGCGCGCCGTCGGGATCAACCTGCGGCGAGTCATCCACCACCTGCCGGCTGTAATTCACGTAGATGTCGTCGTCGTCCCGGCGTGCGCCCGCCAAAGGAATAAAGTGCTGGCGGGCTTCAAACAGGCCCAGCGCAACAGTAATCCACTCCGGCACACCGGTTGCCCGGTCCAGGTGGACCTGGCCCACCAGCCCCAGCCGCTCACCGTCCTTGGCCCAGACAGTGGACCCCTGAAGTTCGTGGAGGACAAATTCATCTGCCATAACCGTTCCCCTTTTCATGTCCCGCCGGAGCGCACGTTATCCCAGCAGGCCAGAAGAGTGCCTGCCTGTCAACGGACAGCGGGAAGATGTCAGCGGCGCCGGAGTCCCTCGTCCTCGGCAGAGTTCTCCTCCCGCTCCGCATAAACCTCTTTCCCCGGCCCGGCAAAGGAATGCCGGCGGTCCACGGCTTCAAGCGAACCCGTGAAGAACTGCGAGGTGCTGGTGTCCGCCGGATCCCCGCCGGCCTGCGGACGGGTATTCCGATGCACCTCCGGGGCCTTGGACTTCACTTCTTCCCAGCGCTGGCGGGGCAGGCCTCCCGGATGCCATTCCTGCATATAGGTCACCATCGCTTCACGCACCAGGCAGCGCAGGTCAAACAGGGCACCGCTGTCCGCGGCACTGACCAGGATGCGCACCCGCACCAGGCCTTTTATCGCATCGGTTATCTGGAGAACACCGGTGCGGCCGTCCCAGAGGTCGGTTTCCGCCAGAGTCTTCTTCAGATGGGTGCGCAGGTCCCCCACGGGTGCACGCCAGTCCAGATCCAGTTCCACCGTGCCGAGGATGGCGGACTGCTTCCGCGTCCAGTTCTCGAACGGCGTGGTGGTGAAGTAGGTGGAGGGCAGGATCAGACGGCGGTCATCCCAGAGGTGCACCACCACATAAGTCATCGTGATTTCTTCGATGGTTCCCCACTGGGCTTCCACCACCACCACGTCATCCACCCGGATGGCGTCAGTGAAGGCAAGCTGCATGCCGGCAAAGACATTGGTCAGCGTGCTCTGCACAGCCAGACCGGCAACGATGGAAATCAAACCGGCGGAGGCAAGGATACCGGCGCCGAGGGCCTGAACCTCAGGAATGGTGAGCAGGACGCAGGCCACGGCAATCGTGATGATGATGGCCACGCCTACCCGCCGGCCCAGCATGACCTGCGTCTTGAGCCGGCGCATCCGGCGGTTGTCCTTGGTGTCCGTCGTGTACTTGGTGAGCAGCATCGCTTCGATGATGAGCAGGACAACAACGGCCAGCCAGGCCAGCGAGGCAATCAGGGCCAGGGTGAGGATATAGCTGACCGGTCCGAACCAGTCGAAGCCCACAGCGGTGGCACCGAGGGCAATCCGCGCACCGATCAGGGACAGCACCAGCCGCAGGGGGTTGCGTCCCAGCGCGATGACCTCACGGATCCGCGGGACGCGCCGGAAGATCTTTGCCATGGACTCACGCACTATCCGCGCCAGCACCAAGGCTGCCGCGACGGCGATCAGGAGGGCAAATACGGGTTTGAGGCCGGAGGCAACAGAGAGGACGTCTTGCATACCTTCGATCGTGTCAGCACCCCCGGGGGTGCTGTCCAATCGACAAAAAAGGGCATCCCGGCCACGCCGGGATGCCCTTTTGCACCGAAACTACTTGGCGGCGTCGGCCGCAGCGGCTGCTTCCGCAATCATCGGCACTACATTCTCCAGGGCATACGGGACGCTCAGGACGTTGATGGCTGAGACGGAGAAGACACGCTCGGCATCGGCATCGGCAACTAGGGCGCCGTTCTTAACCGCAGGAATCTGGCCCAGCAGCGGGTCGGCCTCCAGGGCCGCAGCGGCTTCGTCATCAGCCACCCAAGTTACGAAGATGTCGGAGTCCAGCTGGTTGGCGTCCTCATCGGCCCACGGAAGGTAGAAGGCGTCAGCCGGGGCCTTCTCATCCACGATCGGCGCCTGGACCATGCCCAGCTCAGTCAGGAACTTGGGGCGGTTATCCAGGGAGGTGTAGACGGAGGAGGCACCCTTGGCGAGGTTGCCGTATATGAAGGACTTGCCCTCCAGCTCCGGGTACTTGGCGGCAGCGTCCTTAATCGACTGCTCCGTATCTGCAACCAGCTGCCCGGCCTTTTCACTCAGGCCCAGCGCTTCACCGGTCATCTCAGCAGTTTCCTGCCACGAGGTGCCCCAGGGAGCGTCCGGGTACGCGACGACGGGGGCGATCTTGGAGAGCTTGTCGTATTCTTCCTGGGTCAGGCCGGAATAGGCGGCCAGAATAACGTCCGGGTTCGCGGCAGCAACATCTTCGAAGTCGATGCCGTCGGTGTCCGAGTACAGCGCCGGAGCATTCTCGGATCCGATCGGCGCATCCAGTTCTTCCAGCGCCTCATCAATCCAGGGCGTGGTTCCCTGTTCGTTGCCGCCGTAGCTGATGGCCGGCATGACCACCGGCACAACGCCGAGAGCCAGAGCTGTTTCTGCATTCGACCAGGCAACGGCTGCCACCCGCTCGGGAGCGGACTCTATGGTTGTTTCGCCGTAGACGTGTTCGATGGTGACCGGAAAGGAATCGGTTGCCGCTGCAGTGGAGCTGCCGCCGTCGCCCGCTTCACCGGTGGCACCGGTTGAGCAGGCGGAAAGGGACAAAACGGCGACGGCGGCAACAGCCGCAGCGCGGCGCATCCGGGACAGGGCCATGGTGGGCTCCTTGACTAAGGGTTGGACTCTTGAGGCAAAACCAGTGTCCGGAGAATCCGGACAAAAGTAAGGCTAACCTATCCTCAGATTAAATACGCAACGTCTGCCTTGCGTATTACGGCCACCATCCATCAGTTCACTGTTCCGGCGCTTCCCCCGGGTAAAGGTAGATGCCGTCGTCACGCGCTTGGACTCGATGCGTCTTGGCGTTCACCATGGCCGGCAAGCACAGGGCCTGGCCGGTGCGCAGGCAGAACCGCGCCGAATGGACCGGGCATTCCACCTCCGTATCCTCAATCCAGCCTTCCGACAGCGACGCTTCCTCATGGGTGCAGGTGTCATCCAGGGCGTAGTAGCTTCCGTTGTCGCTGTGGAAAACAGCAATGTCGTCCGAAGTGCCGGCAACCTCGGCGTCGACCTTTAATGCAGTTCCTTCATCAATTTCATCCGCAGCCGCAACACGAATGCCTTCGGCCATCAGTACCCTCCTCCAGCACGGGATGTAACAAGGTGTTCCTCCCTCCAACCACGTTACCCGGCACCCCGGCCTGCCCGCACAGGACATGGGACGGACCTACGCGGGGGCTACAGGGAGGCCGAGGCTCCTGTACGCCGGATCTCCAGCTCGCGAATGAGCCCGATGAGTTCCCGGCGAAGCTCCGGCCGGAGAGCTGCAGTGAAACCGGACCGCTCGATGTCATCGGCACGCCCCAGCACCTTCCGCCCATACTGGGAAATACTCACTGCGCGGCGCGAGCCGCTGGGCTCGGGCGGCAATTCCCCCACCAGCCCCTGGCGGGACATCGTCACCAGTGACGTGCCCAGCGTCTGCGCCGTCACCCGCAGCCTCCTCGCCAACTCCGCCCGCTTCATGGGCCCCTCAGCCTCCAGGACCCGAAGCACCGTGACCCGCTCCTGCGTCAGGCCAATGCTCCTCAACCGGTTGTCGACCTCGCGGCGCACCAGCCGGGCTGCCGTGGACAGCAGCCGGACAGCTTCCCATTCCCCCTCGTTCTGCATTTGCCTGCTTTCCTGTACGTATCTCCAGTTGGCATCAAAACAATCAGTGTGCTTACTATTCCAACGCCATGGTGGGGGGTCTTGTCAACAATTTGGACGTACGGCCGTCCGGCGGGGTCAAAGTCATCGGCCGAGAAGAGGGGCACCTGCACACCCTTTCTGCCCGCTGCCGCCGCGCGTAAGCTGTGGCGCACAGCCAACGGAGGTTGCCTGGAGCAGCCCGGAGCGAGGGGAAGTGCCATGAGCACCAAGGACCTGCAGGATGCGCGCACCACCGGCAGTGACGGCGTTCGGGAAGTCAAGGAACGCGTGGTCACTGCCCAGGATGCCCGTGCGCTGGCTGAAGAGTCCCGCATCGCCGAGGATCGGCGCCCCGGTTTTGCCAAAGGCATTTACATGGGCAGTTACAACTTGGATCTGATTCGGCCCCAGCCGGCGGATCCCGAGGAAGCCATCCGCGAGCGCGATTTCCTGGACCGGCTGGAAGCCTTCTGCGGCACCTTGGACGGGCAGGTCATTGAAACCACCGGCGTCATCCCCGATGAGTACCTGCAGGGGCTGACGGATCTGGGGGTCTTTGGCATGAAGATTCCGCGCCGCTACTCCGGACTGGGATTGTCCCTGCTCGCCTACGGCCGCGCATTGATGCTGCTCGGCTCCGTGCACCCCAGCCTTGGCGCACTGGTCTCGGCCCACCTGTCCATCGGCGTACCCGAGCCGGTCAAGGTGTTCGGCACCGACGAACAAAAAGAAAAGTACCTTCCCCGCTGTGCCGGCGGAGCCATCTCTGCGTTCCTGCTGACCGAGCCCGACGTCGGCTCCGACCCGGCGCGGATGCGCGCCACCGCCGTGCCCTCCGGGGACGGGAGCGAATATGTCCTGGACGGAGTAAAGCTCTGGACCACCAACGGCGTGATTGCCGAGCTGGTGGTGGTCATGGCCGCAGTGCCGCCGCACGGCACGGAAAAGGGCGGAATCAGTGCCTTCGTCGTGGAAATGGACACCCCCGGCATCACGGTGGAAAACCGGAACAACTTCATGGGGCTGCGCGGCATAGAAAACGGTGTGACCCGGCTGCGCGGTGTGCGGGTTCCCGCGGCCAACCGGCTGGGCAGGGAAGGCCAGGGGCTGAAGATTGCCCTCACCACCCTGAACACCGGGCGCTTGTCCATCCCGGCACTGTGCGCCGGTGCCGGAAAATGGTCGGTCAAGATCGCCCGGGGGTGGACCGGAACCCGCGAGCAGTGGGGCCGGCCCATTGGCCGCCATGAGGCCGTGGCAAAGAAGGTGGCTTTCATCGCTGCCACCACCTTCGCCCTGGAAAGCGTCTTCGAGCTGTCCGCCTCCCTGGCCGACGCCGGCACCAAGGACATTCGGATCGAAGCCGCGCTGGCCAAATTGTGGGCCTCTGAGATGGCCTACCGGATTGCCGATGAGCTGGTGCAGATCCGGGGCGGGCGCGGTTTCGAAACAGCAGCTTCCCTGGCCGCGCGGGGCGAGCGGGCAGTTGCCGCCGAACAGCAGCTGCGGGACCTGAGGATCAACCGGGTCTTCGAGGGCAGCACGGAGATCATGCACCTGCTGATTGCCCGTGACGCGGTTGATGCGCATCTGAAGGCAGCGGGTGACTTGGCGGTGGCGGATGCCTCTTTGGGCAACAAGGCCAAGGCAGCCGTAAAGGCCAGCGGATTTTACGGCCGCTGGCTCCCCACGCTCGCCGCCGGAAAAGGGTCCGTTCCCACCGCCTATGCGGAATTTGGCCCACTGGCGGGCTACCTGCGTTACGCGGACCGAGCTTCACGCCGGCTTGCCCGCTCCACGTTCTACGGGATGGCACGGTGGCAGGCGGGGCTGGAACACCACCAGGTGTTCCTGGGCCGGATAGTGGACATCGGCGCGGAGCTTTTCGCCATGTCCGCTGTGTGCATGCGGGCAGAAACCCTCCGCCGCAGGAATCCCGAAGAGGGTGCGCAGGCGTATGAGCTGGCTGCAGCCTTCTGCGCGCAGTCACGCGTGCGGACTGAAACACTCTTTGACGATCTGTGGCGCAACTCGGATGCAGAGGACCGCAAGCTCACCAAGGGCGTGCTTGCGGGACGCTACACCTGGCTGGAGAAAGGGGTGCTGGACCAGTCCGAGGGCACCGGCCCCTGGATCTCCGCGTCGGCAAACGGGCCGGATGCAGGTGAGGACCTGCACCGCCGGTACCGGTGACTACCGTTGGTTGCCCCACTAACCGTCAGCTACCCATGGCCGCGCGGGAAATCACCACATACCGGGCGGCCAGGTCTTCCGGGGACAGCTCACCGGCAGAGTGGTACCACTGGGCGACGCCGGTGCACATGGTAATCACGGCACGCGCGGATTCCGCCGGGTAAGGCGTGGCGAACACTCCGGCGGCGACGCCGTCGTTTACCACCTCCGTCAGCAGCAGCTGCTGACGGTCACGGGCGGCAATGTGCGCTGCGCGGGCATCATCATGGAGGCTGCGGATTTCCGATGCCGCAATGAAAGCGTGCTCGCTGCGGTGGGCATGAAACAGCACCAGACACTCGATGAGCAGCCGGAAGCGCTCCTCCACTCCCGGGCCGGCCTCCGCGAGGGCGGCTTCGCTCCGCTGGTACAGATCAGTCATCGCGCGCTGCGCTATGCCTTCCAGCAGTGCATGCTTTGAGGAATAGTGGTGATAGATCCCGGGAACGGAGAGACCGGCACGGCCGGCCACCTCCCGGATGGTGGTGCCGTGATAGCCCTGTTCCACGAAACATGCCAGGGCAGCCGCCAGCACCGGCGGCAGTTCCTGTTCGGAGTAATTCCGCCAGTCCGTGCCTGCGGCGGCCGACCGCTGCGCTTCCCCGCCGATACTGCCGCTGCCCATGCCGCTCCATCCCCTTCAATCGGCCGTAAGTGACCCTTGACACAGTTTTGCCCCTGCACCAGACTTAGCATACCCATGCGCCATACCGATCGGTTGCTCGGTCCAATGCTGTCGGTCCGATGCTGTCGGTCCGGTTCCTGCCGGTCCCCGTTCCATCCTGAGGAGCTCCATGCCAGAGAACAGCGTTCCCGCCCCCCGGCTGGAGGGAAAAACGGCCATTATCACCGGTGCCAGCCGCGGCATCGGTTTGGCAGTGGCCCGCCGGCTGGCGGCTGAAGGCGCCCGCGTCTGCATTACGGCCCGCAAGCCCGGCCCCCTGGCCGAAGCCGCAGCATCGTTCCCCGAAGGGTCCGTTCTTGCCATCGCGGGCAAGTCGGACGACGCGGACCACCGGGCCGAAGTACTGGACACAGTGGCAGCGGAATTCGGCCGGCTGGACATTTTGGTGAACAATGCCGGCATCAACCCGGTCTACGGTCCGCTAATGGATCTGGAGCCCGAGGCCGCCCGCAAGATCACCGATGTCAACCTGTACGGCACCCTCGGCTGGGTGCAGGCCGCCTATCACCACGAGAAGCTCGATTTTGCCGGCCGTGGCGGTTCCGTGATCAACCTGTCCTCGGTCAGCGCCCAAACGCCGTCTCCGGGCATCAGCTTCTACGGGGTCAGCAAGGCCGCCATTGAGCAGCTCACCCGTTCCCTGGCCGTGGAGCTTGGCCCGGCCATCCGGGTCAACGCACTGGCTCCCGCCGTGGTCAAGACGCAGTTTGCCCGGGCGCTCTATGAGGGGCGGGAAGAACAAGTGGCTGCTGCGTACCCGCTGGGCAGGCTGGGCACCCCGGAAGACGTGGCGGCCGCAGCCGCCTTCCTCGCCTCCGATGACGCAGCCTGGATCACCGGCCAAATCCTGAACCTCGACGGCGGCCTGCTGGCTGCCGGCGGCAACGCATAAGCCACGCAAAGGACACCGAATGAATACTCTCCCCCCGGACATCGAAGACCTGCGCTTGCGCACCCGGGACTTTATCCGCACTGTGGTCATGCCGGCGGAGCCCGCTCCGGGGGACCGACTGTCGGAGAATGAACGGGACCGCCTGCAGGCAGCCGCCAGGAACGCCGGCGTGTTCGCTCCTCATGTGGCGCGGGAATACGGCGGACAGGGTGTTCCCCTGCAGTTCTGGTCCCCCATCTTCCAGGAGGCGGGCTATTCACTGATCGGCCCCACGGTGCTCAATTGCCAGGCACCGGATGAGGGCAACATGCACATGCTCGAACTCATCGGCACGCCGGCACAGAAGGAGCAGTATCTGCGTCCCCTCGTCTCCGGTGCTGCGCGTTCCTGCTTTGGGATGACCGAACCGCATCCGGGCGCCGGATCGGATCCGGCTGCGCTGCGGACCTCGGCGGAGAAGGCTGACGGCGGCTGGGTCATCAACGGCCACAAACGTTTTATCAGCGGCGCCAACAATGCGTCCTTCTGCATCGCCATGGTGCGCACGCCGGCAATCGAGGCCACGGCCGACGGCGCCTCCTCCCCCGCCCCGGCCGGAGCCACCATGCTGCTGGTGGACATGGACACCCCCGGCGTCCGCATCGGCGAACAAATCTCCACCATGGACCGCGCCATTGGCGGCGGACATCCCCATCTGCACTTTGAGGACGTCTTTGTTCCGGACTCTGCCGTTCTGGGTTCGCCCGGAGAGGGCTTCCGCTATGCGCAGGTCCGGCTGGGTCCGGCGCGGCTGACGCACTGCATGCGCTGGCTCGGGCTGGCCCGGCGGGCAATGGATATTGCCCTGGACCGCACCAACACCCGCGAGATTTTTGGCTCCGCCATGCATGAACTCGGCATTGCCCAGGACATGCTGGCGCTGAACGTGATGGACCTGGAAACGTCCGATGCGATCATCACCAAAACGGCCGCCCTGCTGGAAGCCGATGCGAAGGCCGGCTCGGCGCTCTCATCGGTGGCCAAGGCACACACCTCCGAGGCTGTGTACCGGGTGATCGACCGCTCATTGCAGCTGTGCGGGGGCGACGGGGTTTCCGACCGCCTGCCGCTGGCGTCCTACCTTAACGAGGTGCGGGCCTTCCGCATCTACGACGGGTCCAACGAAACGCACAAGTGGGCGATTGCAAGGCGGGCATCCGCTGCCCGGCGGCGCGAGGTGGAAGCGGGAGCGCCGTTCCAGGCTTCCGTGGACACCGCTGCGGCCTACAGTTCCACGGAAGCCTAGGCATGGCTGTCACCGCAGCTTCCATGCACTCGGTCCCTGACGGCAGCGAGGTGGTGGCGACCTCGGCTGAGGCCGCCGCGCTCGCTTCGCCTCCGTTGCTGATCCTGGACGCAGTCACAGATTTCCTCGACAGCCACAACCTCGGCTCCGGCCCCCTGTCCTGGGCTCAGATTGGCGACGGACAGTCCAACATCACGTATCGGCTGGAGCGAGGCGGCGACGTGTTTGTCCTCCGCCGAGGCCCGCGGCCGCCCCTGCCCCGTTCAACGCATGACATGGTCCGCGAAGCGCGGATCCAGCAGCTCCTGCGGGGCCGCGGCATTCCGGTTCCCGCCATCCTTGCAGTGTGCGAGGACGAGTCCGTCCTGGGCGTGCCGTTCTACGTGATGACTTTCCTGGAAGGTCTGGTCATCACCAACACCATTCCACCGGCCCTGAGTTCTGCCGAACAGCGGCTGGCCACCAGCAACGCCGTCGTCGATACCCTGGTTCAGCTGCACGCGGTGGACGTGGCGACCGGCGACCTGGCATCCTTCGGCCGTGCCGACGGTTACCTGCGCCGGCAGGTGGAACGTTTCTCCGCGCTCTGGGACATCAACACCACCCGCTCCCTGCCCGACGTTGCCCTGCTGGGGAATTGGCTGGCCGACAACCTGCCAGCCAGCCAGCAGGCCTCGGTGCTGCACGGGGATTACCGCCCCGGAAACCTGATGTTCCATCCATCGGCGCCGGCACGCGTTACTGCCGTCCTGGACTGGGAGATGGCGGCAGTGGGCGATCCCCTGGCCGATCTGGGCTACCTGACCGCAACGTACGCACAGCCGGACAGCCCGCCCAGCCCGCTGGAGCTGACCGCCGTCACCCGTAATCCGGGCTATCTGACGCGCGGCCAGCTAATTTCCCGCTACCAGGAACAAACCACCCTGTCCCTGGACGCCCTCCCCTGGTATCAGGCGCTGGCCCTGTGGAAGGCCTCAATCTTCTGCGAAGCGATCTACACCCGATGGCTCAAAGGAGAGCGTCCCAACGACACCCTGTTCGCGCCGACACTGGAGGACGGCGTTCCGCAGCTGCTAGCCCAGGCACGCGTGTTTGCAGGCCTATCCCCCGCTGCCGCGCGGTAGGAAAAGGGCAAGCTAGGGAACGACGACGGCGCGGCCCAGGATCTGGTTGTTCTTGAGTTTTTCGTAGGCCTTCGGTGCATCGGCGAGGGAGAAAACCTCGGTGTGCACGTTGATCCCGCTGGACCGGGCCAAATCGAAGACTTCAATCAGTTCAGGCCGGGTGCCCCAGTACGGCGAACGGATGGATGCCTCCCAGGCACCGGCCATCAGTCCGACGGGCAGCACTCCGGCGCCCACACCAACCAGGACCTGGTCCCCCTGCGGCCGGATCATGGCCTGGCCCAGGTCCATGGTGGCCTGGTTGGCGACAAAGTCGAATACCACGTTGGCCCCTTCACCGCGGGTCAGGTCCCGGACCAGAGCCACCGTTCCCTGCTCGGACGGGAACGTGTAGTGGGCTCCCACTTCCGTGGCCAGGTTCAGTTTGTCCTCACTGATGTCCAGGGCAACCACCGTGGCCGGGGTCATCGCACGCAGCAGCTGCACTGCCACGTGCCCCAAACCACCCACGCCGATCACCACACAGGTGGCACCGGCATGCAGTTTGGCCAGTGAACCCTTGATCGCGTGATAGGGCGTCAGCCCCGCGTCGGTCAGGGACACGTTCTTCACCGGATCCAGGTCACCCAGGGGAACCAAATGCCGGGGACTGTCCACAATCATGTATTCCGCCATGGCTCCGGGCGCGCCCAGCCCCGGCGGAACAATGCCGTAGCGGGCAGCATTGGTGCAGTAGTTTTCGCTGCCTTTGGAACACTCATAACATTGTCCGCAGCCCCACGGGCCGTAGACCGCCACCGATGTTCCCAGCTCCAGGTGCTCCACGCCGTCGCCCAGCATGTCCACCACTCCGGCGCCTTCGTGGCCAAGGGTCTGCGGCCTGCCGTACACATACTGGTCATCGGGCAGGCTCATGATGAACTCATCGGAATGGCAGACACCGGCAGCGCTCACCTTGATGCGGACCTGCCCCGGGCCGGGCTCGGGAGTCTCGATTTCCACGACCTCAGGCGCCGAACCAATTGTGCGGTATTGAAGTGCCAACACGTCATACTCCTTTTCTCCGCGGAGCCGGCCGGGGCCGGAGCGGAACTGTTGAGTGGCTTGGTCCCCCATCGTGACACCGCTCCGGCCGCCAACACACCCCCTTCGGCGCAGTGGCGGCGGGAAATGCCCCAACAGCGTGCCGGGCGTCAGCCGAAGAGGGCAGCAGCCCGGGACAGGGTTTGGAAGACTCCGTAGGCCAGCGGCACACCCACCAGGAGCCAACTCACGGTGATCCGGATACTTGTCTTACTCACTTGTGATCCTCCTCCAGTTTGGCGGTGTCCGGCTTGCCGGCATTTCCCCCGCTGCCCGCGCCCCTGACCTTCTGATGCTTGTCCGGTTCGTGGTGCTTGGAATCGACCGGGCGCACCAAGAGGTTGGCAATGAAGCCAATTACCAGCAGGGCCACCATTGTGAGCAGTGCCGGCTGGTAGGCCTCGGCGTTCAGTTCCCCGGGTGTCCCCTGGGCATCAAGGAACGAGTTCACGATCAGCGGTCCGGCGATGCCTGCAGCGGACCATGCCGTCAGCAGCCGTCCGTGGATGGCGCCCACCTGGAAGGTGCCGAACAGGTCCCGCAGGTAGGCGGGAACCGTGGCAAAGCCGCCGCCGTAGAAGGAGAGGATTACAAAGGCCAAGAGAACATACAGGATGGTCGATGTGTTCCCGAACAGGGCGAGCATCAGGTAGAGCACTGCTCCTGCTCCCAGATACACCATGTAGATGCGCTTTCGCCCGATCACGTCGGAAGTGGCGGACCAGACAAAGCGGCCGCCCATGTTACCGATGGAAAGCAGGCCCACAAAGCCTCCGGCGACCGCCGCGCTGACGAGGGAAACGCCGTCGGGCTGGCGGAAGAAGTCCTGGATCATGGGCGCGGCCTGTTCCAGGATGCCGATTCCGGCTGTGACGTTGCAGAACAGGACAATCCAAACCAGCCAGAATTGCCGGGTCTTGATCGCATTGGCTGCAGACACGTGGTTTGTGGTGACCAGTGCCTTGGACGCAACTGTTTTTGGATCGAACCCTTCCGGCGCCCAGCCATCCGCCGGCACCCGGATGGTCAATGCCCCGTAGAGCATATATACGAGATAGATGGCGGCGAGGGTCAGGAAAAGTTTCCCGACGGCGTCGCCGGCGTTCGCTCCGGCAGTTCCGAAATCGGGATCGTAGAAGGTCAGCAGTGCCGAGGAGAGCGGGCTGGCGATCAGTGCGCCGCCGCCAAACCCCATGATGGCCATCCCCGTTGCCAGCCCGGGACGGTCGGGGAACCATTTGATCAGAGTGGAGACCGGAGAAATGTAGCCGATGCCCAGCCCGATGCCGCCAATGACTCCATACCCGATGTAGAGCAGCCAGAGTTGGTGAGTAAAGATGCCGAGTGCGCCCACTAGGAAGCCGCCGGTCCAGAAGACAGCGGAGACGAACATCGCCTTGCGCGGCCCGTTGCGGTCAACCCAGGTCCCCATGACGGCGGCGGAGAGGCCGAGCATGACAATCGCCACCGAGAAGATGATGCCGATCTGGGTCAGGCTGGCGTCAAAGTGTTCCACCAGGGCGTTCTTGTAGACGCTCGTTGCATACACCTGACCAATGCACAGGTGGACGGCCAGAGCCGCGGGAGGGATTAGCCACCGGTTGAATCCCGGCGGGGCGATGGTGTTTTCACGGTCGAGCCAGCTCATCCATAACTCCCTTGTGGTGCTGCGGCACGTGCTTAACTGCTGTGTCAGCCAGCATTCCCCATGCCGGCCTGCGGAAGACCGTGACACGCCGCCAGCCGGTTATCCGACAGACCGAAAATCCGCAACCTACTGGCCGGTAACTTTTTTCACCAGAATCCTTGCTTTGTTACCGAGCAGTAAGTTAGATGTAACAGACATCACACTCGTGTCGGGGGAATTCGTCATCAGAGCAGCGGCGCTTTCGGTCCGGCACGACCGAAATCGAGGGCCCACCGGCGCACTCCTCGCTGCCTGTCCGGTTATCGGACCGGCTTATGACCACAAAGGAATTTCAATGACGAGTTCTCTTTCCGGCCGGAACCGTTCCCGGCCGCATGCCCTTCTAACAGCTCTGCTGGCTTTGTTCCTCATCCTCCTCCTGGCTTTCTTTGTGCTGTTCACCAGCAGGGTTGCTGCGGGGGCCAGCCAGCTCAGTGACGGTGCCGTGCGCGCGTCGACCGGTGCCGGTGATCTGAAAGAGGGAGCCGCCAAAGCCCGGGAAGGTGCCGACAAGGTTGCCGCGGGCAGCGAGAAGGTCGACGCCGGTGCCAACACCCTGGCTGACGGCATCGCCAGCGCCAAGACCGGTGCCACGTCCCTGAAGAACGGCGCCGTGGCCCTGGATGAGGGAGCGGTAAAGCTTCAGACCGGCGCTGTATCGGCAGCCGACGGAGCGCTGAAGATCGCCGCTGGCGCGGGAACGGCCAACGCGGGTGCAGGCCAGCTCGCCAACGGCGGCATCCAGCTTCGCGACGGTGCGGCCCGCGCTTCCGACGGTGCGCAGCAGCTTGCTGCCGGTTCGGGGGAACTGAACAAGGGAGCGCTGAGCGCCGCTGAAGGTGCCGGTGCGCTTAACGCCGGTGCCGTAAAGCTCAACGACGGCGGTCTTGCACTTCGCAACGGAGCGGGACAGATTGTGGGCGGGGCCAAGGCGCTGAACGACGGCGGCGTGAAGCTCCGCGACGGCGCCAAAGCCGCCAATACCGGAGCGGGCCAAGTGGCCGCCGGAGCCGGGGACCTCAACAAGGGGGCCCTTGCCGCCAAAGACGGTGCCGACAAGCTGACCGTGGGCGCCGGAGCCGCCAAAGACGGCGCCGACAAGATTTCCGGCGGCGCCGGGGCCCTTGCCGACGGCGCCTCTGCTCTCACCGACGGCAGCGCCAAGCTGAAAACCGGTGCCGAGGATGCTGACAAAGGAGCACAGCAGCTCGCCGCAGGCACCAAGAACCTCAACGACGGAGCGCAGTCGGCCAAGGTTGGAGCCGAGGAGCTGGCAGAAGGTGCTGTCAGGGTAAACGCAGGCGCCTCCAAGCTGGCCAAGGGCGCCGGCGATCTCCGCGTAGGCGCAGTGGCCCTGTACGAAGGAACCGGATCTGCGGTGGCGGGCACCGAGGCGCTGCTGGCCGGCGCCAACCGGGTGAATGCGGGAGCGGCGGCTCTCAGCGACGGCGTCAACACGGCTGCAAACGGCTCAGCCGAACTGGCCGCGGGCGCACGGAACCTCTCCAACGGCATCAACGCCCTGGTCAACGGCGGACCGCTGCTGCGTGACGGTGCTGCAGAACTCGCAGCCGGGATTCCCCTGGTCAACGGCGGAGCAGCCGTCCTGGCAAGCAGCGCCGATACGGTGGCAGGCGGCGCGTCCAGCGCGTCCGCAGCCGCAGCAAACATGGTGGCCCAGCTGCAGCAGCTGCAGCAGGATGCACCGTCGCTGACCGAAGCTCAGCTTGCCGAGCGCCTGACGGCCATCACGGCACAGGCGCAGGGAACCAAGGCCGGCGTGGACGGCATCGCCGCCGGTGCCACCGATTTCAGCAATGCCTACAACACCCAGCTCAAGGACGGGCTGGAGCAGGTTCGTGCCGGCGCCGTGGATGCGGGTGCAGGCGCAGCGGCCGTGGCTGCCGGAGTCCCCGGCGTACGGGACGGCGGAATGCAGGTTGCCGCCGGCGCCGAGGCGCTGAACAACGGCATCCTCGCCATCAAGGCCGGTTTCGACGGCCAGGGCACGCCGGAGGAACCGGGTCTGCGCAACGGAGCCAAGGGCGTGGCCGACGGTGCCGCAGCGCTTGCCGCGGGTTCCCTGCAGCTGCAGGGCGGGGCGAAGCAGCTTGTTGACGGAGCCGGTGCGCTCGAAACCGGTGTTGCCGACCTGGCTGCCGGAACCGGCGCTTTGGAGAACGGATCCGCTGATCTGGCCGACGGCAACGGAAAGCTTGCTGCCGGTGCCGGACAGCTGGACACCGGGGCCCAGACCCTCGCGGCCGGCACCCCGCTCCTCTCCGCAGGTGCAGGTCAGCTCGCTGCAGGTGCCGGAGCGCTGAATGCCGGTGCAACGGAGCTTTCCACCGGAGCGTCAGACCTCTCCACTGGACTTGCCACGCTGCGCGCGGGTGCCGGCAGCATTGCCGCCGGCAACGGAACCATCGCTAACGGTGCGGGCACGTTGAATGCCGGTGCAACCGCTCTGGCGACGGGCACCAAGGCCCTGGAAACAGGCGCCACCCAGCTGGCTACCGGTGCGGGTGTCCTCACGGCGGGTGCTGAAACGCTTTACGCAGGAACCGGGGAACTCTCCACCGGTCTGGCCACGCTCCGGGCAGGTGCCGGATCGCTGGCATCAGGCAACGGTGCCATTGCAGAGGGCGCCAACAAGCTCAACGCCGGAGCATCCGAGCTGGCCGCCAAGACACCGGAACTGGTTGCCGGTGCAGACAAGCTCGCCACCGGCGCGCAGACCCTCTCCACCGGCTTGAGCACCCTTGAGACCGGCGCGGTGACGCTCTCGGAAGGCAACGACAAACTGGCTACCGGGGCAACCACTCTGGCCGAAGGCACCAGCAAGCTGGTGTCCGGCAGCGGCTCGCTTGCCGACGGCACCGTCAAGCTGGATGAGGGCGGCAAGACGCTCACCGCAGGAACGGGTGACCTGAAGGACGGCGCCGCTGAACTGGCCGAAGGCAACACCAAGCTGGCCGAGGGCAGCACAACCCTGGCCGACGGCAACGGGGAAATCTCCGACGGCGCCGACACAATGCGGGCCAGCACCACGGCCATGACCCCGGGCGAAATCGTTACTTCCCCGAAGGTTCTGGCAGTGCTCATCCCGCTGCTTCTGCTCATGATTCCGGCGGTCATGCTGGTTTCCGGCCGCTCACGCGAGTCACAGCACTAACAGCAAAATACGTCCCGCAGAAAGGGCGGAGCCGCGCACGCGGCTCCGCCCTTTCTGTGTGGACGCTCTTTGTGGACGCAGTGGCCTCTAGCCGGGCTCTTGGCCGTTGAACTCCTGGGAAATGGATGTGGCGGCAGAGCGCAGCAGCGGAACAGCACGCTTGGCAAAACTTTCATCCACCCGGGAGATGGGTCCGGAAACAGAGACCGCAGTGGGCGTGGGAGCATCCGGCACGGCGATGGCGAAACAGCGCACGCCCAGCTCCTGTTCCTGTTCGTCGATGGCATATCCACGCTTGCGGATCCGCTGGAGGTCAGCCAGCAGCTCATCCACGGTCCCGATGGTCTTGTCGGTGGGTGTCGGCATCCCGCTGCGGGCGACGATGTCGCGCACCTTGTCGTCAGGCAGCTGCGCCAGGATGGCCTTGCCGACACCGGTGGCATGGGGGTGCACCCGGCGGCCCACCTCGGTGAACATCCGCATCGAGTGCTGGGACGGGACCTGCGCCAAGTAGACCACCATGTCTGAGTCCAGCACCGCGATGTTGGCCGTCTCTCCGAGCCCGTCGACCAGCTTCTTGAGCTGGGGAAGGGCAAGGGATCCCAGCTGTTTTGTTGCCCCTTCCCCCAACGGGATGAGGCGAGGACCCAAGGTGTAGCGCCGGCTGGGCAGCTGGCGGGCATATCCAAGCGTTACCAGGGTCCGGAGCAGCCGGTGGATGGTGGGAAGCGGCAGATCCGTGGAAGCCGAGAGTTCGCTCAGTGTTACGGCTCCGCCGGCATCTGCAATGATTTCCAGCAGCTCAAAAACGCGTTCGACTGACTGCACGCCGGAACCGGCGGCTTTTCCGGCCATGAGTTTTCCTTCCGAGATTTTCCTGCAAACTTTATCGCATGGCGGAAACTCTTTATTGCACTTCGGTTAGAGACCGATGCGCGGCCCCATATCCGCGGTTCCGAAAGGGATCGGCCGCAGCCGCAGGTGGAAGGTACCGCTGGCCAGGGTTTCCGATTCGAGAACCTGGAACCCTGACGGTACGGACCCGGCATCAAAGAGACGCTTTCCAGTCCCCACCACCACGGGAAAGACGAGCAGCCGGAACTCGTCCACCATTCCGGCATCGTGCAGTGATCTGGCCAGCCGGTGACTTCCGTGAACCTGAATCTCGCCGCGTCCGCGCTTCAACTCTTCGATGGCATTGAGCGGATCCCCGGGGAGAACCCGGGTGTTGTGCCACGTCGGGTTTTCCACGGTGGAGGAGACCAGGTATTTCGGAAGGTGGTTGAGGGCGTAGGCAACGGGGTCGTCCGGGTCGGTGACAAGCTCCCAGAAGGGTTGCATCATGTCGTAGGTATACCTGCCCAGGAGCAGCGAATCAGCCCTCGCCAGCCAGCTGTTAACAATCTGTCCCACCGTTAGGTCATGGAGGTAAGGCGCCAGCCAGCCGCCGCGGTCAAAGCCTCCGGACAGGTCTTCGTCCGGTGAACCCGGGCCCTGCATCACGCCGTCCAGACTCAGGAAGATGTTGACGGAGAGTGTCATAAGGGAAAATTTACGCCGCGGCAGGGCGCCGCCGGTATGACCGCTGCACCTTTTGCCGCTCCGGAGCCTTAGCTCTTTGTCCCCTGTGCCCAGGCGTGCGGCGCCGGTCGGCGGGTGCTCGGGAGTGCGCCGTCGGCCCGCCACTGCCGAACCCACTCGGGCAGTTCCAGATCCGAGGGAGGCAGGACTCCGGCTGCTTTGAAGATCTCTTCGTTGCTCACCGGACCGTTCTTGGACACAAAACGTGCGGCAATGTAGGCACGTGCGTAAATCTCGCCGTCGGCCACCATGCGCTGCTCAATGTAGCTGGCGCGGTCATCGAAACCGATGACCTTGGTTTCGATCGTGTACCGCTGGCCCAGCTGAAGGGATTTGCGGAAGCTGATCGTCTCGTTGCCCACCACCGGACTCCAGCCGTTGCGCCGCATGCTGTCCCAGAATCCGCTGCGGACCATGAGGTCGAAGCGGCCGAGGTCCATCAGCGAAAAGTACATGCCGTTGTTCAGGTGCATGGCGATGTCGATGTCGGTGGGAAGCACCCGCATCGGGAGCGAGGACGAATCGAAGAAGTCCAGTTTCGGACGCCGGCGGGAACGGAACAAGACGAGGAGGGTGCGAAAAAGAAGGTGCATGGACGCTATATTACTGGCCAGTAACTTAGTGGGCTACCCATTGCCGTGGGGGAAACGGCTGCCCACACTGGTTTTATGACGAATTCACCCGACGCGAACCCGCGGTATGCCGTGGGCGACCAGGTTCGCTGGAACTACCGGGGATCGGATATTAGCGGCGAAGTCACGGAAATCCATACCGCTGACTTCGAGTTCATGGGCCGGGTCCGGGCCTGCTCCGAGGACGAGCCGCAGTACAAGGTCCGCAGCGACTCCTCGCACCGCCACGCGGTCCACAAGGGTTCAGCCCTCCGGGCGGCGGACGACTGAAGCTTCCCTCGTGGTGCGGCCTTAGGTTGGGAGCCCGCGCTGATTTCCCTCCACTTTGGGAAACGGCGACCGTTTTGGGAAAACGCTGCCGGTTTAAAACGGCAGTGAATTCCCAAAGTGGCAGGGAATTCCCAAACCGGAGCGAAACGAGGGCCGGAAAAGTGTCAGCTGAAGGACCAGCCCGCCGCTAGTTCTTCGCCGCGTCCCGCAGCGCCTTCCACGCACCGGTGGACCACAGGGCCCAGATCACCAGCAGGGGCTGGAAGAACAGCCGGCCCAGACGCTTGCCATCCGTATCCAGGCCAAAAGCATCAGTGTGTGTGACGTACTGGGAAATGTTGCCGGGGAAAATCACCACAAAGAACGCCGCCGCAGCCCATCCCACCGGCACCCGTCGCTTGCGGAGGAGGATCAGCGCCGCGCCAAGACTGATTTCCGCCACCCCGGAAAGCAGCACCACGGCGTCGTCATCCAGCGGAACCCAGTCCGGAACCTGCGCCTGAAACTCCGAACGGGCAAACGTCAGGTGCGATGTTCCGGCAAACGCCAGGAACGCACCCAGGGCGATGGCTCCCAGCCGTCGGGGTTTCGACGTCGGCGGGGCAGGACGGGCCGCAGCCGCGGCAAGGCGTGAAACGAGAGACATGCGGCCAAGCCTACGTCAGGCGGTTGTAGGCCAGCTGGGCCAGTGCGGCGGCCTGGTCACCCAGCACCGAGTCATCGAAAAGCACCCTCGGCGAGTGGTTCCAGGCCGCCGTTGCAGGATCCAATGACGGCGGCGTGGCACCCAGGAACAGAAAGGTCCCGGGGATTTCGTCCAGCACCAGGGAGAAATCCTCGGACCCCATCAACGGATCCCGGGACTCCAGCACCCGGTCCTCGCCGAACAACCCCCGCAGGTCCGTAAGTGCCTCACGGGTGCGGCCGGCGTCGTTGCGGGTGACGGGATAGCGGACGGTGAAATCGACGTCGACGCTGCAACCGTGCGCGGCAGCAATCCCTTCCGCGAGCGCCTTCGACTCCACAATCACCCGGTCCAGCGACTCCTCGGACAGTGTGCGCACGGACGCACCCAGTCTGGCCGTATCCGGAATGACATTGATGGCGTCCCCGGCCTCCAGCTGCGTAACGGTGAGGACAATCGGATCGAAGACGGAGAACCGGCGGGTGGACATGGTCTGCAGCGCGGAGGCAATCTCCGTGAGCGCAGGGACGGGGTCGACGGCGGTCTGCGGCTGGGAACTGTGGCCGCCTGAACCTTTGACCGTAATGCGCAGCTCGTTTGCTCCGGCCATCAGCGTGCCCGGCTTGGTGCGGAAAACTCCCAGCGGACCGGGACGCACGTGGATCCCGTAGGCGGCAACGGGGCGTTCTCCTGCGGCGTCGAGCACTCCCTCATCGATCATCAGGCTGGCTCCGTTGTGGCCTTCTTCGCCGGGCTGGAACATGAAGATGACGCTGCCGGCCAGGTCCTGCTGCTGAGCGCAGAGCAGCTTTGCGGCGCCAACCAGCCCTGCCACATGCAGGTCGTGCCCGCAGGCGTGCATGTTTCCGTTGGTCGAGGCGTATTCCAGGTCCGTCAGTTCGGTCACCGGCAGCGCATCCATGTCCCCGCGCAGCAGGACGGCCGGTCCCGGCTCGGCTCCCCGTAGCACGGCCACTACGGACGAGGCCTTCAACCCCAGAGTGATTTCCAGGTCCAGGCCCTCCAGCGCAGCAACGATGCGGGACTGGGTCCGCGGCAGGTCGAGCCCGGTCTCCGGATCCTGATGGAGTTCGCGCCGCAGCGCTACAAGTTCAGGGAGAATCGCCTGTGCTTCAGAAACAAACATGCATTGAGTCCTGTCATCCGCGCTGATGCCCGGCCGCAGCAGCGGCAGGAGTGTTACTAAGGAGTAAACCATCCCTGTTGCCCACGGCACAGCCGCCGCAGCGCTCCGGGACAGTCTCGGAAGCAACAGAACAAGAACATGACCCGCGGAAGTTTTCCACAGCCGGCAGCATTACGCTGCCGGTACGGAGCGTCCCTGCCTACTCTGTGCACACGAGTCTGGGGCACACGAGGGGGCAAGCCCATGAACTATGACATTGACACAGCAGCCGTACAGGCTGTGCTCATGGCCGTTGCCGTCGAGGGCACGGCACTGAACGAGTCAGCTAACGCTGCCAGGCAGGCGGGCGACGACGCCGCGGCCGGGTTCGGCACGGCGCAGGAAGTGGCGGAGGCCTTCACCAACTTCTGGAGAACCCGGGAAGATGTGGCACAACGGGTTTCCAGCTTGGTGTTCCGCAAGGCCGGCAGCGTCGCTGAAGCCGCCCAAGCCTTCGTCGCAGCCAACCAGGAGATGATGGACAGCGCCCATCAGGCTCTCACCCGCATCAATACGGACTTTGCCGCCCCCGTGCCACGGCACCGGCCGAAAACCCCCGTGGCCTGACACCATGGCATCCATCGACCCGGTTCTCCACATCGACGTCCCCTGGACTGACCTCACTGTTGCGGTGGAGGACATGCGGGCCAAGGCGTCGACCACCCCGAGCATCTTGGATGCTGCATCCGCTGCCTGGAACGGGCTGCAGCAGGCATATCGCCACCCCGGCACCCAGGACCGGGTTTACGCTGCGCTCAAGGACCTGCGTGATCCCACAGTCGATTGGGCCGTGGCGCTGTCCTTTGCCTGCGCAGCCGTGCAGGATTTTGCGGCGGCCGGGCGGCCGCTGCAGCGCGAATCGGAGTCCCTCGAAGCCGAACGCGCCGGGCTCCTGAGAACGGCCGCCGAAGCGGAAGACTCCAGCACTGAGGACCAGGACTCCGCAGAACGCGCCGTGACGGATTTCAATGACCGGGTCCGGTCCCTGCGGGACAGGTGGAACAGCCTTACTGCGAGCACAGCTGCAGAACTCGCCGGTATCACGGGAGGCACCGGAGACGGACTCCCGGTAACAGCCGCAATTGGCGGCCGAACACTCCCCTCGGTTGACTGGCTTCATCTGACTTCCACTCTGGACAACATCAGCGCAATCGATCCGGAAGCCGTGGTGGACTCCATCCTTCACCTTAACGCTGAAGAGCTCCGCGAGTGGGCCAAGGTCAATCCGGAGGCGGCCCTTGTCCTTGCGACAAACAAGATGCCCCACCACGGTCGGGATCCCGAGCGGACCATGGGCAACGTCAGCAGCTACGGTTACCGCCGCGAGCGGGGCAGCCTCGCCGCAACTCTGGCGCCGGAAGGCATTGCCCTGATCCGGGAGACCTGGCTGAATCTGACGGACCTGGAACAAAAGCGGCTGCTGCTCCTGTACCCGGGCACGTTCGGGAACATGAACGGCATACCGATGGAACAGCGCGCCTTTGCCAATATCGTCACGGCTGCCGGGTTGCGCGAACAGGTCACCCGGCAGATGGCCGCCATGGGAGGGGAACCGGTTAAGAGCAGCTTCGCGCAGAACCTCGGGGAGCAGGCGCTGTACACCTCACTTCGCTCCGTCTGGGACGAACTCAATAAAAAGAAGACGGGGCTGGACAATGCCGTGGAGAATAACCGGCAGGTGGTGATGGCCAGTTTGGAGGGAGACGGCCGTATTGTCACCATGAACGGCACTCCTTCGCAGGACGCTAAAACCAGCACCATACTGGTCCCCGGCACCAGCAGCGACCTGTCGGCTCTGGAGGATTACTCCCTGCGGCTGGACAACATCACCTCGGACCGGGGGGCGGACGATGTCTCGTTCTACTGGCAGGGCACCGATCTTCCCAACAAGGTGCCGGATAACAGGTTCAGCTCCTACAACGAAAGCGGCGGACCTCTTCTTGCCGGCTTCGACGCAGCCCTTGACCTTGAGTTGTCGCCGGAGACGAGAAGCACGTACATCGGGTACAGCGCCGGAGCCGCCCTTGTGGGGACCGCTGAACGCGAAGGACTCAATTCCACCAACATCATCTATCTCGCCCCTTCCGGGGCCGGCAACGAAGTCGACGGCGTGGAAGACACCCGAAACCAGGAAGCCCACAGATATTGGATCCAGACCCGGGACGATCCCATTGTGCTGGCGCAGCTCCTCGGCGGCATTTCCCAGGGTGGAGACCCTCAACAGATGGATGTGGTGCGGCTGGAATCCGGGTTCATAGACCACGCCAAGGGCGGCCCGTTGGTTTCGGGCCACGAGGAATACTTCTCACCGGACTCAACGGCCATGCTGAACATGCGCCGGGTGGTGCTCAATGAAGCCGTTTTTCCGTACGTTCCTGATGAAGCCTTCGTGGATGAAGGCGGCGTGTGGACGTACAGTCCATTACAAACCAGACCGCAGAATTACGCGGGAGAAAAAATGCCCTCGGTACCCGTGGAAAGTGCAGGCCCCTGATGCAGGAACGTTCCTCGAAATCGCCGCGTCTCGCGGCCGCCGCACTGTTGATCTTCAGCCTGGGAGGCTGCACCTTGATTTCAGAAGCCGGAACACCCGATCCGTCCACCGCATCCTCGCGTCCCGCCGCCCAGGTGCTGCCCGAACTGGAAACCATCCTGCCGGACCTCTTGGCGCTCGGCGGTGAGGCATCGCCGCTTGCCGTCCAGCAGCTCAAGGAAGAATCCTGTCTTGACCCCTTGCAGGAGGACAACTGGAATACCCAGACCCGCGCCCTGGGGTGGCTGGTAGGCAGATTCACGGATCATGAGTCAGCCCAGGGAGCCATGGACGCATGGAAAAGCCACCTCGAGACAGGGGGATGGGTCCAGGACGACGAGTTGCGCAACGCCCCGGAAACCAACGGCGATGTCCACGTCATGCGCTATCACAGCGAGGACCTGCAGCTGAGTGCCCGCTACGACCATGCCGAACTTAACGGCAGCCGGAACGTGAGCGTCGTGATCACCAGCCCCTGCATGAAGAACCCCGAAGACCACCGGATGACCCGCTCCAAGCTGGACCCCGACTACGGGGTCAGCAGTAAGTACTATGACTCCGATGCCGAAAAGGCTGACCCCGCCTAGCCCCGGAAGACATGCCGTCCCGCCCTAGACTGTGTTCCATGATCGAGAGCGCGACCATAGGCGAAACCGCCCCGCCCCAAAGCACCGGTTGGATCCGGGAGCGGCTGCGGAAGAAGAACGACGACGACTGGGAACGTCCGGCGCCTACGCGGGATCAGGTGCGGCGGGACGTCATTGGAACCGCCGCCGTCATTCTGGTTGCCGCAATTGCGCTTGAAACCAGCCGCGGATTCGGCGCCCTGGGCGGGGAGGACCGTCCGTTCTGGCTCCAGCATCTGGTGCTCGCGCTGATGGTGGTGCCTCTGGCTCTGCGGCGCCGCTTCCCGATCAGCGTCCTGCTGTTGTCCTCATTGCTTTTCTTTCTCCTGAGCACCTATATGCCGGCCATCAGCACCCAGCTCGCTTTTCAAGCCGCGTATTTCGCCTCCATCTACTCGGGTGTGGCCTGGGCGCGGGACCGGAGGATGCTTCGGCTGGCACTGGTGGCGGTGATCGCGGCAATGGCGCTGTGGTTGATCCTCGGCTTCACCGTGTCCAGCGCCTATGACTCCTTCCTCGAAAACCTCAAAGAGAACGCCCCGGCAGACGATGAAACCTACGGCGGTCTATTGCCTCCGCTGGCCTCCTACGCCGTGTACTCATTCCTGATCAATGCCGCCTTTTTCGGCGGAGCCATCCTGTTCGGCCTCACCTCCTGGCGCAGCGCGCACCAGCGCGAACGTCTCGCTGAACAGGCAGGGCAGCTGCGCGCCCAGTCGGCGGAGCTGGCGCACCAGGCGGTGGTGAACGAACGGCTGCGGATCGCCCGGGAACTGCACGACGTCGTCGCGCACCATATCGCGGTCATTGGCGTGCACGCCGGGGCGGCACGGCGCGTGATGGAGAAGAAACCCGAAACCGCTGCGGGCGCCCTGCAAACCATCGAAGATTCGAGCCGTGAGGCGGTGCAGGAAATGCGTTCCCTGCTGGGCGTGCTGCGGGCCAGCGATGAGACCGATCCCGCCGGCGACGGCGCCCATCGCCGGCCGGAACCGGGCCTTGCGGACCTGGATGCGCTGGTGGCCGAACATCTGGCCAACGGACTGCAGGTGACTTTCACCCGGGTGGAAGACACTCCGGGGGCGCTCGACGCCGTCGCGGCTCCGCTGGCGCTGTCCGTCTACCGCACCGTGCAGGAATCCCTCGCCAACGTGCGCCGCCATTCCACCGCCGGTACCGCCGTCGTTGCCCTGCGCAGCGGCTCGAGCGACGGCGTGCGCTGGCTCGAGGTGGAAACGGTCGACGACGGCCTTCCCCGGACGGGTGGACAGCCCGGCTCCGGATTCGGGCTGCGGGGAATCCGGGAGCGGGCGGCCCTGCACGGCGGCACTGCGGAGATTGGACCCCGGCCCGGCGGCGGGTGGCGGGTACGCGTCCGCTTCACACAGCGTTGAGATTCCGTGCGGCGGGAGGAAAGCCCGCTAAGCTCGTTGCCGGGGGATGAGGGACACCATGAAACCAATTCACGTACTGCTCGCTGACGACCAGGCCCTGGTGCGGGCCGGCTTCGCGATGATGCTCTCCGTCGAGGACGAGATCCATGTGGTGGGCCAGGTGGCCAACGGCGCCGAAGCGGTGGAATTTGCCGCCGCAAACCCGGTGGATGTCATTCTGATGGACGTGCAGATGCCGGTTCTGGACGGAATCCGCGCCACGGAACAGGTGGTGCGCGCCGGCACGGCCAAGGTCATCATCCTGACCACTTTCGAACGCGAGGATTACCTCTTCGATGCCATCCGGGCCGGCGCGAGCGGTTTCCTGCTGAAGAATGCGGACCCCGATGACCTGGTGGCGGCAGTGCACGCCGTCGCCTGCGGCCATGCCCTGCTGGCTCCGGAAGTCACCATCCGCGTGATCGAGCGGTTCGCCCGCTCGCTCGAGTCCGAGTCCGAGTCCAAGTCTGAGTCCGGCTCTGAGGAAAGGGCAGCTGGAACGTCCCTTCCCGCCACGCCCGCCACGCCCCCCACGGAGCAGCAGAAGCTCCTGGACACCCTGACCTCCCGCGAGCGCGAGGTTCTCATCCAAATCGCCGCCGGCCGGAGCAACGCTGAAATCGCCCGGGAAATGTTCCTGGCCGAAGCGACAGTTAAGACCCATATCTCCAACCTGCTCGCCAAGATCCAGGTTCGTGACCGCGTGCAGGCGGTGGTGTTCGCCTATGAAAGCGGTCTCATCCTTCCGGGGGAGAACCCGTCGGATCCCGCTGCCCGCAGCTCCTCCTAGCCGGCAACGGTTCACCCGCACGGCCGATCCGCCGCCTTCCCGCCGCACCTAGGGTTAAGGGAGAAGATTCCCACCATGCCCGGCGCGGCCGGGAAAAGGAGCAGCCACCATGCTGCAGGTGCAAAACCTGACCCGAACATTCGGGGACAAAGTGGCGGTCGACAACGTCAGCTTTGATGTTCCGTCCGGCCAGATGACCGGTTTTGTGGGCGCCAATGGTGCCGGCAAGACCACCACCATGCGGATGATCATGGGGGTCCTGAGCGCCACCTCCGGCGAGGTGCTGCTCGACGGTGCTCCCCTGACGGCCCTGGCCCGGTCGACCTTCGGGTACATGCCCGAGGAACGCGGCCTCTACCCCAAGCAGCCCATCCTGGATCAGCTGATCTACCTCGGTCAGCTGCACCGGATGAGCCAGTCGCAGGCCCGCAAGGGCGCCATGGACCTGCTGGAGCGGTTCGGCCTCGGCGGCCGGACCAAGGACAAGCTGGAGTCCCTGTCCCTGGGCAACCAGCAGCGGGTGCAGATCGCCGCTTCGCTGCTGCACAAGCCAAATGTGCTGATCCTGGACGAGCCGTTCTCGGGCTTGGACCCGGTGGCCGTGGATTCCATGGTGGAGTTGCTGCGTGAACGCACCTCCGCCGGAGTTCCGGTGCTCTTTTCCAGCCATCAGCTGGATCTGGTGGACCGGCTCTGCGACAGCATGGTGGTCCTGCAGCAGGGCAAGGTGATTGCCTCAGGCACGGGCGACGCCCTGCGTGCCCGGGCAGTCAACCGGCACCGCATTACGGTTTCCCCGGATGCCGGCTGGGTGCGGGACGAGCCGGGGATACGCGTCCTCGACGTTGCAGGTCCCACTGCCGTCCTGGAATTCGACGACGACGACGCGCGGCAGCGGCTGCTCGCCACCGCGCTTACCCGCGGCTCCGTAGAGGAGTTCGCCCCCATCCGACCGTCCCTGAGCGAAATCTACCGTGAGGTGACCGCAGTATGAGCTCCGTTTCCCGCCCCACGCCCCCGTGGGCGATCGTCACCCTCCGCGAGGTCATGGTCAAGGCCCGCGACCGCAGCTACCTGATCTCCACCTTGGTCACGCTGGTCCTGATTGTGGGCACCGTGGTCTTCAACGCCTACATGAGCACCCGCGCCGACGAATACACCGTGGCGGTGACCGAGATGCAAAGCACCGCCCTCGAAAATCCCGCCAAAGAAGTTGTTGAAGCCGCCAATGAAGCAGGCCAGGCCGACGACGGGAACACCAGTTTTGAGGCGATCTCCGCGGACTCGCCCGAGCAGGCCGAGGAACTGGTCCGTTCCGGGGAGGCCGACGCCGCACTCCTGATGGGCTACGACGGCTGGACGCTAACCGGCAACGAGGAACTCGACGGCGGCCTGCAGCAGGGCATCGCCGACGCCCTGCGCGCCTACACCTTGGAGATCAACGCCGGCTACGCCGGGACCACCGCAGAGGCACTGCTGACAGGCAGTGAGTTCCAGACCGCCCTGTTGGACGGAAACACGGAAAACCAGTTCATGGCCCAGTTCACCGGCTTCGTGTTCGGGTTCCTGTTCTACATGGCTGCGATCATCTTCGGGATGGCGATCGCCACCTCGGTCCTCGAGGAAAAGCAGAACCGGGTGGTGGAGATTCTGGCCACGGCCATTCCGATTCGGCAGCTGCTCTACGGCAAGGTGGCCGGCAACACCGTCCTGGCCATGATCCAGCTGGCCCTCTATGCCGGGGCTGCCCTGCTTGCCCTGAACTTCACAGACACTGCGGAACTGGCCGGGACCATCATTCCTGCCTCGGGCTGGTTCCTGGTCTTCTTCCTGGCCGGCTTCCTGATCCTCGCTTCCCTCTGGGCCATGATCGGTTCCATGGCTTCGCGGTCCGAGGATCTGAACAACAGCTCGGGGCCGGTGCTCACGATCATCATCGCGGCGCTCTTTGCGGGCCTGTTCGCCAAGGGACAGTTGCTGGTCGCGGCGTCCTACGTCCCCGTAATCTCCACCGTGGCGATGCCGGTACGGATGCTGAACGGCGACGTGCCGCTGTGGGAGACCTTCCTGTCGTTGGCGATCGCCCTGGCCGCGGCCTACGCACTGCTGCGCTTCGGCGAGAAGATTTACCGCCGGGCAGTGATGCAGAGCGGCGGCGCGTTGACCCTGCGCAAGGCGATGAAGCTGGAGTCCTGATCCGAAACCATCAGCACGGTACGCGGCACTTTGTACCGGGCCGGACGGCCGAAGAGGTGTTCATGCACCTCTTCGGCCGTTCCCCCGGACAGCTAAGTCAGATTGCGTCCCTGAGCAGGTCCGCCAGGGAGTTGAAACGCTCGTTGGACGGCAGATCATCAAGCAGAACGGCTTTGCCGTCCGGGCCGCAAAGCGGAATGCGCCAGTTAGGATACTCGTCCCCGGTGCCGGGCTGGTTTTGGGTGCGCCGCTCCCCCACCGCATCAGCCAGCGCGACGCCGATGAGCACGGACGGCGACTGGAGGATGAAGGAGTGCAGTGCCTCCACGGACTGCTGGACGTTATCCGTACCGCTGGCCCCAGCAGGCAGCAGCCCGGCGCTGCGAACCAGCTCCAGGACGGACTCCCGGGCCGCAGCATCCGCTGCCCGTTCCTCCTCCACCGGACGGTTCAGAAGCCCCAGGGACTCTCGCAGGTCCACGTGCTCTCCGGCCAGATAACCGGCAGTGGGCGGCAGGTCATGGGTGTTGACGGAGGTCAGGGCGCCCTTCCGGTATTCCGCCGGCGGGCGGGGACCGGCGTCGCCGTGCTCAAACCACAGGATGGACGTGCCGAGCACGCCGCGCTCGGCGAGGTACTCCTGCACCCAGGGCTCAAACACCCCCAAATCCTCGCCGATCACCACGGCACCGGCGCGCTGTGCTTCCAGGACCAGGATTCCAATCAGCGCCTCGTGGTCGAAGTGCACGTATGCGCCGTCGCCGGGCCCTGAACCCTGCGGGATCCACCACAGGCGGAACAGGCCCAGGATGTGGTCAACCCGGATGCCGCCCGCGTGGCGGAGAATGGTGCGCAACATGTCCCGGTAGGGAAGGTAGCCCGCGTCCGCGAGCCGCCGGGGATGCCACGGCGGCTGGCTCCAGTCCTGGCCCTGCTGGTTGAACATGTCCGGCGGAGCACCCACTGACACTCCGGGAGCCAGGACCGGGCGCAGTATCCAGGCATCTGCTCCGGCAGGGTGCACGCCCACCGCCAGGTCATGGACAATACCGATTTCCATGCCGGCGCTCCGGGCGGCACTCTGGGCTGTCTCCAGCTGCTGGTCGCAGATCCACTGCAGCCACTGATGGAACCGGCTGCGCTCCGTGAAGGCGGAGCGGTGCTGCCGGACCCATTCGCTGTCCGGACCGGTAATCTGCTGCCACTGGGGATCATCTGCCGGCAGCTGCTCGGACAGCGCACACCACAGAGCGAAATCCTGCAGTCCCTTGCCCTCCAGTGTGCAGAAGCGCTCAAACTGCTGCTGCCGCGCAATGCTTCGCGGCACGGCAAAGATTAGTTCCAGCGCCGCCAGTTTGGCGGCGTAGGTCGCGTTGCGGTCCAGGTTCTCGGCAGAATGGTTGGCCGCCCCGAGGGTCCGTGCAGCTTCCTCAACCCGGGCACGGTCTGCTCCCGGAAGATAGCCGTATTCGGGAATATCCTCTACCCGAATGTAGAGCGGGTTAAAGAATCGGCGCGTGGTGGGCAGGTACGGCGAGGGTTCCACCGGCGGAACCGGTTCCGCCGCATGCAGCGGGTTGGTCAGGAGGAAACCGGCGCCGTGGCGTCCGCCGGAGAGCGCTGCGAGATCTGCCAGGTCGCCCAGATCCCCGATGCCCCAGGACCGGGAGGAGCGTACCGAGTAGAGCTGAGCCATGAGTCCCCAGGCCCGGTGGCGGTCAAGGCCGGCGGTCGTCGTCAGCCGTTCCGGCGTGACCACGAGAACGGTGCCGGCCTGTCGCTCCCCGGCAGTCACTTCGAGCCGGTGCCAGCCCAGTGGAAGGTCCTCCGGGAGCGGAATCAGGGTGCGGCCGGTGAGGGTCCCGTCAACGTCCAGTTCCTCGCCGGGCACCGCCGGCCACTCCAGCTCACGCCGGTTTCCGTCCTCCAGCACGATCCGCACGTCCGCGTGCACTCCGGCAGGCAAATGGACGGGGACTGTTCGGCTGCGGTGTTCACGCACGACGACGGCGCCCGGCAGTGTTTGGTGCCACCCCTGCAGGCGTGCCGAAGCCAATGACTGCGACAGGTCCTCCCCCGTTGCCGTGGCCACCCCCAACGCGCCGAGCACTTTTTTCAGGGTCCCATTGGAAACCTCGCGTCGGGTTCCGTCCCAGCCGTTGAACGTGGTTGCTACATGGTGATGTTCGGCCAGCTCCTGCAGGAGCGCGGTCTCGCCGGCTGGTTCGCCTGTGATATTCGCTTCAGTCATGTCAGCCAATCTAGGCGTCCCGGGGTGCCTTCGCCCAGCCGGGTGGAACCAGCTATCCTCAGCTGCGTTTTTCGGTGAGCCGCCAACCATCCTGATAATCGGGGTGGTCCTGGTAGCCAGCAGCCATGGAGGCCAGCGCCAGCGAGGTCCACTCCAGCTCATCGGCGAACAGTTTGCCCTGGCCATCGGGATCCAGAAGCATCCGTGCCAGGGCATTGCGCCGGGCACCGCCGATGATGTCGATCAGCATGAGCTTGGCTTCGCACTCGCGCAGCAGCCGTTCCTCGTACCAGCGGTCAGACGGTGCAACGCCCCTGGCAGTAAGGAGCTTCCGGGACTCCGCGGCGTCGTCCTGAAAGCGTGTCAACAGGAAATCCACGATGTCCATGTCCATGCCCATGATCGTACGCAGGGATAAATGGCGGTGTCAGGGGTGGTACCCAAAATCCGCATGCCGGGGCAGGAATATTTCTTGCCGACGCTTGGTTGACATAACTAGTCGACCGAAAGAGAGCCCGTGCCAGCTGTCAGCGCACCGCACCACCCCTCACCCACCCGCTCCAAGCGGGTACGAAACATTCGCTCCATCCGCCGCGGAGATCATGTTGAAGTACGCAGCGGCGAACAGGTTTATTACCGCGGAGAAGTCCGTGAAACGGCTCCGGGTCTGGGCACCATCTGGATCCGCGGCGACGAAGAAGGAATCCGCACCGCAATCAGCGTTGAGGACTTCACCATTTGGAAGCTTCCGGCGTAGCCGGAAGCTTCACCTGACGGAACGCGCGTCACCGTGGCCGTGACTGTCGACGGTCACACCCAGGAAAGCACGGGCAATTGTTAGGATCAGGCATGGAGAATCCGACTGATATTCCCGAGCCGTCCTCCAATTACCGTCCGGGCGAGCCCCTGCGAGAATGGGAGGACACCCGCCCTGCCGGAATTGACCTCGCTCTGACAATCCAGGGAGCCCAGGCCGGAGAAGCACTCGTCCGCCTTATCAACGGGGAGGAGCTGTCCAAGGATGACATCATTGCTTTCGGGCGGCTGAACGCCATGGCCGTTCAGCTCTGGTACGAGCCCCTGATAAATCTCCTCGGCCCCAACAGCCCGTGGATGCCTCCCCAGTTCATCGAACTGGTGCGCAAGCACACCGGACTGTTCCGCCAACAGTAAGGGTTGGGTCAGAGGCCACCCTCCCCCTGCCGCACACATAAAGGTTCTGCCACCAAGGCATGGCGGGGAGATCCGCGTCGTCTACCGGTCGTGCCGGCTAGCGGTCCATGAGCGCCCCTGCACTGATATTCAAAGTTGCGGCAGTCATGCTTCCGGCTTTATCCGAAGCGGCAAAGGCTGCAGCATTCCCCACCTCTTCCAGGGTTGCCGCACGCCGCAGCAGGGTGGCGTCGACGATGCTGTTGGCAACGTCCTTCCTCCCTTCCATATCCGGCGGCAGCGATTCGGGGATGCCGCCGCTGCGCAGGGTCACAACGCGAATGCCGTGCGGCCCAAGCTCCACCGCGAGCTGGCGCCGCATGGCTTCCATCGCCTCGAAGGCGGTGATCAGTCCGCCCAGCCAGAGGCCGGGCGAAGGGTTGCCTGAACCTCCGAAAGCCAGGATCACGCCGGAACGCTGCTGCATCATGTGCCGGGCAGCGGCGCGCGAGGTCAGAAACATGGTTTGCACCGCCGTGGATACCGGCCGCAGATAGTCCTCCACGTACATATCCACCATTGGCTTGCCCTGCACATCACCGTGTTGAATGACATTCATGGAGATGTCCAGACTCCCTGCCGTAGCCGCGACATCATTGGCGTGGTCATCCACCGCCTGCCCGTTGGTGGCATCCAGCAGCGCGGATTCCACCAGCCCTCCGTTTGCCCGGATGTCCCGGGCAACCCGCTCCAGGGGTTCAAGGTGCCGGCCGGCCAGGAAAACGCGTGCTCCTTCCCTCGCGAAGGCCCGGGCCACCGCTCCCCCAATCGCTCCGCCTCCTCCGTAGATAACGGCATTCTTCTCGTTGAGCAGCATGGGAACCTCTTGCGTTAGCGGGGCATCTTCGGTAGCTGTGGCTGTCCATCATGGCACCGCAGTCCGGGCATGCACAGGGGGGCCGGGGTGTTGCCCGGGCCCCCTGTGCGCATTAGCGGGTTACTCTTTCTCCGCTGTTACCAGCGGACCTTTTTCTCCCTCCGCCCCTGTTTACCGAAGCTGTGCGTGGGCTTGTGGTCCTTGCCCAGGCTCTGCCACCCGGGGAGGGCGCTCTCGGTGTCCGTGCCGGGAACCGGCTTATCTCCGCCTTCGGCACCAAGCTTGGCTGCAGCTGCCGGGGCGATGTTCACTGTTGCCGTTACCGGCACCTCAGAGGTGACCGCAGACACGGACGTGAGGGAAGAGTCAGGGGCAGCAAGCCCCTTGAACGGAGTGGACGGGTGCTTTTTGGATGATGCCATGGTTGATCTCCGGACTGTTTAGGTACCGGCCGGGAACTGCGCTGATGATGGCCGTCCTGCACTGACAGCATGGACCGCCTACCCGGGCGATACGGGCGAATGGGGTCAGCGATGAGAGCGGGTGCTCGGAGCCGGTAATCCGGCCCGGAAGGTCCCTACTCGTAAATCAGTTCCATGGGCAAAACCTTAACAAGAAAAGACGGCACCGGGATAGACCCGGTGCCGTCTTTTCTTGTTGCCGAATGTGCTGACTAGATCAGGGCATCCGAGAGGTGGTTCGGCGTCCCGAAGCGGTGCGCGGTGATGCTCACGGCCTGCTCATGCAGGAACGGCAGCAGCTCAACGCGCCCCGCCTCGGTGACCGGGTTGGCGTAGACGGCCACATCGGGCCGTCCTCCAAGGGCGGTGGCCAGTGCCGAGGCGCCGGAGCCGATCAGCCGGATCCGGGTCCCCTGCGCTGCGGGGTCAAACCCTGCAGCGGAAGCCAGCCATTCGGCGTCGTTCTCCTCCGCCACGGGGACTCCCTGTTCCGTCAGGACGGCCCGGAGCGCCAGCGGCAGTTCGACGCCGGTGGAGACCCGCAGCGCGGATCCGGCCAGCAGCCCGGCAGCGGCTACGCGCACCAGGGCGTCGAGCGGCTCATCCTCGGACAGCCGGATGGTCACCGGCAGCGGCCGGTAGCGGAACACGTTGCGTTCCGCACTCAGCGCGGACACGTCCTTAGCGGTGCCAAACTCCTCGGCCCACGCCGCGGCATCGCTGCTCAGCGCACGCTGAAGGAAGGCGGTGTCAGCAAAGCTGCCGGACACAGCGGCGGCCAGGAGCTTGGCGGCACCCTGGTGGCTCACCGGAGCTCCGCTGCCGGTGGCCTTTGCAGGCTCCCATCCACCCAGGCCCATGAGGTAGTTGGGGCCGCCGGCCTTGGTTCCGGCACCGACTGCGGATTTCTTCCAGCCGCCGAACGGCTGGCGCTGGACGATGGCGCCGGTGATACCGCGGTTGATGTACAGGTTGCCGGCCGAGATGTTTTCCAGCCACAGGTCCATTTCCGCCGGATCCAGCGAGTGCAGGCCGGAGGTCAATCCGTAGTCAATCTGGTTCTGCAGCGCGATGGCTTCTTCGAGGGTATCGGCAGTCATCACGCCCAGGATGGGACCGAAGTACTCCGTGAGGTGGTACTCGGAACCTGGACGGACACCGGTGCGCACGCCCGGGCTCCAGAGACGGCCGGAGTCATCCAGCTGCTTCGGTTCGATGAGCCAGGACTCGCCGTCGCCCAGCACGGTCAGTCCGCGCAGCAGCTTGCCTTCGGCGGGTTCAATGATCGGGCCCATCTGCGTCACGGCATCCACCGGATAGCCGACCTTGAGCGACTGCACCGCGTCCACCAGCTGGTTGCGGAAACGCGGGGACTTGGCCACCGAGCCCACGAGGATCACGAGGGAGGCTGCCGAGCACTTCTGCCCGGCGTGGCCGAAGGCGGAGGAAACGACGTCGCGCGCGGCCAGGTCAAAGTCGGCGCTGGGCGTGACGATGATGGCGTTCTTGCCCGAGGTTTCCGCCAGGAGGGGCAGATCCGTGCGGAAGGACCGGAACAACTGTGCCGTTTCATAGCCTCCGGTGAGGATGACCCGGTCCACGGAAGGATCCGAGATGAGTTGGCGGCCGAGCTCACGCTCGCCCAGCTGCACCATCTGCAGGACATCGCGGGGAACGCCGGCTTCCCAGAGCGCTTCCACCATGACGGCTCCGCTGCGCGCGGACTGGCGGGCAGGCTTGATGATCACGGAAGAACCGGCCGCCAGGGCAGCCAGGGTGGAACCGGCCGGAATGGCTACCGGGAAGTTCCACGGCGGGGTGACCACCGTGAGGCGGGCCGGGACGAAGCGGGCGCCGTCGACCTTTTCCAGGTCCTTGGCCCGCTCCGCGTAGTAGTGCGCAAAGTCGATGGCTTCGGAGACCTCGGGATCGGACTGGTCCAGGGTCTTGCCGGTTTCGGCGGCCATGACCTCCATCAGGTCCGCCCGGTGATCTTCGAGGACGGTTCCTGCGCGGTGCAGGATCTCGGCACGGTCGGCGCCGCTGAGGGCGGCCCAGCCCTTGCTGGCAGAAACTGCTGTCTCGATGACGGCGGAGAGCGCCTTTTCGTCGGCCACCTGGGCGTCGGCGACGGCAGCCTTGCCCAGGGGTGAGCCCTCGATGCGGGTCAGGATGGACCGGCCCCAGGCCTGGTTGGCCGGCAGCGACGGGTCAGTGTCCGGCGTGTTGGTGAAGCCCGGATGGGCGCCGCCGGCTCCGGTGGGAGCATCCGGGCGCGGCTGGCTGCGGTCCTGGGTGCGGTTCGGGGCAGGAACCCGGTCATCCAGGTTTTCCAGCGAAGTGAGGAAGCGCAGCTTTTCGCGTTCAAAGAGGGCCTCGTTCTCGCTGAGCTCGAAGACCGCCGACATGAAGTTCTCGGAACTGGCGCCCTCTTCCAGGCGGCGGATCAGGTAGGCGATGGCGACGTCGAACTCCGCCGGGTGCACCACCGGCGTGTACAGCAGAAGCGAACCGACGTCGCGTTTGACCACCTCCGCCTGACCTGTGGCCATGCCGAGCAGCATCTCGAATTCGATGCCCTCGGTCACGCCGCGCTGCTGGGCAAGCAGCCACGCGAAGGCGACGTCGAACAGGTTGTGTCCGGCCACGCCGATGCGCACGTTGGCGACATGCTCGGGCTGCAGGGCGTAGGTGATGACGCGCTTGTAGTTGGTGTCCGTTTCAGCCTTGGTGCCGCAGGTGGCCAGCGGCCAGTCATGCAGCGAGGATTCCACCTGTTCCATGGGCAGATTGGCACCCTTGACGACGCGGACCTTGATGGGCGCGCCGCCGTCGGCCCGGCGGGCCGCAGCGAACTCCTGCAGCCGCATCATGGCGGAGAGGGCGTCCGGGAGATACGCCTGCAGGACAATGCCGGCTTCCAGGTCCTTGAATTCAGGCATGGACAGGAGCTTGGTGAAGACCGCCATGGTCATCTCCAGGTCCTTGTACTCCTCCATGTCCAGGTTGATGAATTTCTTCTGCGCGGAGGACGCTGCCCGCCGGTAGAGCGGGGTGAGCTTTTCCACCACATGCTCAACGGCTTCATCGAACGCCCAGTGCGAGTGCGGCGAGACGGTGGAGGACACCTTGATGGAGACATAGTCGACGTCGTCGCGCGCCAGGAGTTCGTGGGTGCCCTCCAGGCGGCGGGCGGCTTCGCGTTCGCCGAGCACGGCTTCGCCCAGGAGGTTCATGTTGAGCCGGACATCGTCCTTGCGGATGCCGGCAATGGCCTTGCCGAGGCGGGCATCGGTGGCGTCCACGATCAGGTGGCCGACCATCCGGCGCAGCACCTTGCGGGCCACCGGAATGACAACGTGCGGCAGCACCGGCGCCATAGCTCCGCCCAGACGGACGGCGGAGCGCATGTACCAGGGAAGGAAGCCCGGCACCCGGGGCGCGAGTGCGGCCAGATTCCGGCCGGCCACGCGGAGGTCTTCGGGGCGGATGACGCCGTCAACGAACCCAACGGTGAAGTCCAGTCCGGCCGGATCTTTCAGCACGCCGGCAAGCTGCGCAGCGGACGCGTCCACCGGGACGGTTGCCGCCTCGGCGAGCCAACGGCGGACAAGGGCTACGGCCTCATCAGCCAGGGCCTGTGGGGTGTCCGATCCCGCGGTGGTTTCGGTGGTGATGTTGCTCATGCGGGCAGCTCATTTCAACGTGCAACTGATAGGTATTCCTCTAAGTATCCGCACTATTTCCCATTAGGCAAAGATGGGTTTTCTTACCGATATAGATTAGATTTACTAATGAATTGAAAGGGGGAAATAACGGTGCTCGATGTTCGCCGCATGATCCTTCTCCGGGAAGTCAAAGCCCGCGGAACCCTGGCCGCAGTGGCGGAAGCGCTGAACCTCAGCCCTTCCGCGGTATCCCAGCAGCTGGGCCAGCTGGAGAAATCCGTGGGGGTGGAACTGCTGCGGAAAACCGGGCGGGGTGTACAGCTGACACCGCAGGCTGAGATTCTGGTGGCCCATGCCTCCGACATCCTTGAATCGCTGGAGCGGGCCGAAGCGGACCTGGCGTCGTCGCTGACCTCGGTGACCGGATCCATTCGGATAGCGGTGTTCCAGTCAGCCGCCTTGGCCCTGCTGCCCGATGCCCTCCGCATCCTTCGCCGTGAGCACCCGGAACTGCGCGTGGAAATGGTCCAGCGTGAGCCCGAGACAGCACTGTACGAAACCTGGGCACGCGACTTTGACCTGGTGATCGCTGAACAGTATCCAGGACATGCCGCCGTCCGGCATGCCCAACTGGACCGGGTGCACCTGACCTCGGATGCCATCCGCCTGGCCGTACCGCATGAGGGCCTTCCGCCGGTGCAGTCCCTGGCGGACACCGCGGGGCTTCCGTGGGTGATGGAACCGCGGGGCGCGGCCTCCCGGCACTGGGCGGAGCAGATTTGCCGGCGTGCAGGATTTGAACCTGATGTCCGTTTTGAGACGGCCGATCTGCAGGCCCAAATTCGGCTGATCGAGTCCGGAAACGCCGTGGCGCTGATGCCGGACCTGGTGTGGACCGGCCGGGATCCCAGCGTCCACTTAATGGATTTGGACGGCAAGCCGCACCGAAGCATCTTCACGTCCGTCCGGCGGGCCGGCGCCAACCGGCCGGCGGTCCTGGCCTGCCGTGAGGTGCTCGAGCGCACTGCCCGCCAGGTGGCGGCGTCATAAGAAAGCCATAACACCATGCGGGGTTCCGGCAACTGCCGGAACCCCGCACTCAAACGCTGCGCTTCAAGTTACCTGCCGCTGCCCGAGCTGCCCGAGCCGCCGCCGGAACCGCTTTCCCCGGACGTGCCGCCGGAGTGCCCGGAACCGCCGTGGGAATCCGTGCCGGAGCTTCGACGGATACCGTCGTCCGTCTCGGTTTCAATCTGCTCCTTGCGAACTTCCTCGGACACGCTTTCCGTGTCCGTGACGGTTTCGGTATCCATCCGGACCCGCTCCACCGGCACCGTCTTCTTGCTGATGACCGGCTCCTCGGCGTGAAGCGTCACCTCGTGCTCTTCTTCGCTGAGCTCCCGTCCGGCCATGGCGGAATCGACATTGGAATCCGTGATCGGCTCCGTCTCAATGCGGACCTCTTCATGGCTGACCGGAACCTCGGTGGTGACGGTCTCAGTGACGATGTACTTCCGCAGGCGCGCCTTGCCGGTCTCACGCGACCGGGTGCCCACATCCAGCCGCTCTTCCGAGCGCGTCATGGCGTCATCAGTGGTGGGGCCGGAAGTATCCCTGCCCACCGTCGCATCCGCTGACATGCCCGAGCGCGTCATGTCGCTGTCCTCCATGAAGTCCGACCGGTCGCCGGTCCGGGTTCCGACGCCGGAATCCGTCATGGTGCCCGAATCCGTCATGGTGCCCGCGTCCATGGTGGAGACGTCGTCACTGCCGTCGTCGTAAGTAAACCCGTAGTACCGGTAGAGCGTCACTTCCTCTTCAGGGGTGATGGATCCATCGGATTCGACCTGCGGGGAGTTCTTAACCTCGTCCTTGGAATAAGGAACCAGGACGTCCATACCCTCCACCGTTGCTTCGCTGAGGGGCACGAAGGACTCGTTCGTTCCGAGAATTCCGGTGTTGACCGTGACCCAGGCGGGCTCATTGGTCTGGTCATCCAAATAGAACGTTCCAACGGCGCCAATCTTGTCACCGTTGGGCCCCAAGACGTTGCCGGACCCTGCCATGAGACCTTCAACTTGCTGGTTGCTGATCATGCTGTTCTCCTTCAGCTGTGAAACCATCGCCGTTGTGCGGTCTGGTTTCACGTTTGGGCCGAACCTGCAACAGGCATCGCGAAGATACCTGCGGTGGCCTTATTGGGCGGCTGTAGTATCAGGCAGACTGAAATGCCAAGCCTGCTTACTATTCCAACCCAACGCCTTCGGAGCGTCAATAGGTAATCCGGAAGGGAGCCTACTTCTCGTTGGTCAGCAGTTCGCGCACCTGGCGGCGGAGCACCTTGCCCAACAGCGACTTGGGCAGCTCCTCGATGGCCACAATCCGGCGGGGAACCTTATACGGGGTAAGCCGCTCGCGGCACCAGGCCCGCAGCCCGGCTTCATCCAGTTCCGCACCCTCGGTCAGGACAACGGCCGCCACAACCTGCTCGCCGCCGTCGGGACGGGGCAGGCCCACCACGGCGACGTCGGCAATAGCCTGGTTACTGCGCAGCACTTCCTCCACCTCGGTGGGGGAAACGTTGAAGCCGCCGGTGATGATCAGTTCCTTGCGGCGGTCCACCACCTTCACGAAACCGTCATCATCCACTGTGACAATGTCGCCGGTACGCAGCCAACCGCCGTCGAGCAGCACCTGCTCGGTATCCTCTGTGTTGTTCCAGTAGCCGGCAAAGACCTGCGGACCGCGGATCAGCAGCTCACCCGGAACACCGTGGGGCACGTCGGAGGAGGGCTGTTCCGGATCGACAACGCGCATTTCCGTGCTGGGGAACGGAACACCGATGGTGCCGTTCCGGCGGCTCTCGGCAAACGGGTTACCCAGCGCGACCGGCGAAGACTCGGTGAGGCCGTAGCCCTCCACCAGGAGTCCGCCGGAGACCTCTTCCCAGAGCTTCACGGTGGCTGCCGGCAAGGTCATGGCGCCGGAGATCGCGAAGCGGATGGTGGAGAGGTCAATGCCGCGCTTCTTGGATTCCAGCGCCGTCTTTTCGTAGATCGGCGGGACGGCGCAGAAAACGGTGGGCTTGGATTTCTTCGCGGCTTCCAGCACCAGGTCCACATCAAACTTGGGGAACAAGACCAGCCGGGACCCGGTCAGGACGGAGAAGGTCAGGTACAGGGTGAGGCCAAAGGCATGGAACATCGGCAGCACGCCGTAAATGACTTCCTTGCCCTCCTGCGCGCCGTGCATCCAGGCCTGGCCCTGCAGCGCGTTGGAGCGCAGGTTGAAGTGGGTCAGCATCACGCCTTTGGGAACACCCGTGGTGCCCGAGGTGTACTGCAGTGCGGCGAGGTCCCGCACTGACGGACGCGGATGCGCGCTGTCGATGGGAGCTGAGCTCAGCAGCTTTTCCCACGACATCGTGTTCTCGGTCTTGACGGTGAGGCCGGCCCGGGTTCGGCGGATCGAGGGCAGCGGCAGCCGCAGCCCGATTCGCTTGAGCCGCGGCATGGCCTTGGTAATGTCCACGGCGATGACGGTCTTCACGGCAATGTCATCGGGGAAGTCCTGGATCTTCTCCACGGCTTTGTCCCAGACAATGGCCACCTGCGCGCCGTGGTTTTCAAACTGGTGGCGCAGTTCGCGCTCCGTGTACAGCGGGTTGTGGCCGACGACGACGGCGCCCAGGCGCAGCACGGCGTAGAAGGCAATGAGGTACTGGGGGCAGTTGGGAAGCACCACGGCAACACGGTGTCCCCGGCGCACGCCCAGCTTCCGGAGCCCCTCGGCCGCCCGGTTGATCTGGTCACCCAGCTCGGTATAGGTGGTTTCGGCACCGAAGAATTCCAAAGCCACCTTGGACCCGTAGCGGGCGACGGCGTCCTCCACCATGTCCGTCAGTGACTCGGTGGGCAGCTCAATGGTTGCCGGAACGCCGGACTGGTAGTTCTTGACCCACACTGGTTCCTGGGCGGCAGTCATTGGAGGAGCTCCTTCGGTTTCGATAACCCTGACTATATCGACGGGTTGCGCCGGGGGATAAATTGTTTGTCCTGCACCACGTCCCCCCGGTGCAGAAAGATGCGCCCCCCTAGGCGCCAAGCCCCTTGAGGTACTGAGCCAGCGCGCGGGGCGCCGAACGCGGGGCGGCAGCTTCGACCACGGCGTTGTAGTTGGTGTTGGTGTTCACGTCGTAGGTAAGGATGCGGCCGTCTGCCGTTTCCATGAATTCGATTCCGCAGACCTCCAGCCCGTTGCGCTTCGCGAACTCGATGTACTTGCCGATGATGGGATGGTCAAAGCCCTCCCGCAGGCTGAAGAGCTGGGTGTCTTCATCCGGAGCGATCGTGGCGCCGGGCGGCATGATCGGCTTGCCGGTGGACGGATCAATGGCACAGGCGTCCGCGGGGCAGAGCTGGAATCCGCCGCGGGCGGTGTCTGCGCGGATGGCGTAGATGAACTCCCCGCCCACGATCTCCACGCGGGTGATGAAGGGCTCGGCTGCGTTGATGAACTCCTGAATGAGGGTGATGCCGTCAGCGGGTTCCTCGAAGTCGGGCCCCGCCACATAGTCGGCGAGCTCGCCGTGGGACTCGAATTTCCGGACCCCCAGCCCCTTGCCTCCCTGGTTGTGCTTGGTGATGAAGGGAGCCTGGAATTCCTTGGCAGCGTCCAGGATGGAGTCCCGTCCGACGGCGGCCACTGTGCGCGGCGTGTCGATTCCGGCGGCCCGCAGCGCGGTGAGCTGGTCCACCTTGCTCATTTCCAGTTCCAGGATCCTGCGCCCGTTGACGGTCCGCCGGCCGTGGGCTTCCAGCCAGGACAGCACCGCCCGGGCATAGTCCTTGGACAGGGCGTGGTCCCGGGTGTGGGAGGAAGCGCTGATCCGGGACCAGAAGATGCCTTCCGGCGGCACGGAGTCCAGGTCCAGGACACCGTCGGTCAGCAGCCACTCCTCCACTTCCAGCCCTTCGGCTTCGAACGCGCGGGCAAACGGCGGAAACCACTCGGGGTTCTCGTGCAGGGCGTAAATCTTGGGGCTGGTCGAGCTCATGGCGCGTTGCCTTTCCTCTGTAGTTATTGGAATCCAGCGCTTAGCCGTCGATGTATATTCCATTGCCGGGGCCCATGGGCAGGCCGAAAACGAAGAACACGGTCAGCACACCCACCCACGCGAGCCAGAACAGCACGGTGAAGGGCAGCATCCGGGCGATGACCGTACCCAGCCCGGCCTGCGGTTCATATTTGCGGAGCATGGTCAGCAGCACAATCATGTAGGGGTTCAGCGGGGTAAGGATCTGCGTGGCGGAGTCCCCCACCCGGAACGCGCCCTGGATGAAGGCCGGTTCGAAGCCGAGCAGGGCGAACATCGGCACAAACACCGACGCCATCAACGTCCACATGGCTGAACCGGAGATGATGAACAGATTCAGCAGTGAGGCCAGAAGGATGAACCCGATGATGGCGGGGTAGCCGGTCAGCCCGATGGACTCCAGACCGGAAGCGCCGGCGACAGCCAGCCAGTTGCCGATTCCCGACCAGTTGAACAGCGCGATGAACTGCCCGAGAATGAACGCCAAGACCAGGAAGCCGCTCATGTCCTTGATCGAAGCCCCCATGACCCGCGGAACGTCCTTGCCGGAGGCAATGGTTCCGGTGATCTTTCCGTAGACCAGCCCCGGCACTGTGAACATGATGAAGACAATGAAGACGATGGAGCTCAGCAGCGGTGATTTGGGCAGGTAGCCGCCGTCTTCGTTCCGCCAGGGTGAATCCGGCAGCAGCGCTCCCGTGAGGATGACAGCGGCGACGGCGGCGCCGGCCACGACTGCCCAAATCACGCCGCGTCGTTCAACCGCGGTGAGGGTGGAGGACAGCGCGGCCGCAGGCAGGCCGCCGGGCTGCACACCCGGGACGGAGTCCTCGTCGGCGGCGGTTTCCTCGGTGGGCACATCCTGCCGGCGCAGCCGCGGTTCCAGGATCTTGTCGATAATGAACCCGGCCAGCAGGATCAGCACGATCGAGGACGCCGCGTTGAAGAAGTAGTTCGACAGCGGGTTCACCGGGGAACCCGGATTCGGCAGCGTCTCGGTGACCGCCGTCGTAATGCCCGAGAAAAGGGCATCGAGGCTGGTGACGAGCAGGGAGGTGGAGTAGCCGGCACCGGCTGCGGCAAAACCGCCCAGGAGACCGGCCACCGGATGGCGCCCGGCGGCCTTGAAGACCAGTGCCGCCAGCGGCGGGATGACCACGAAGGCGGCGTCGGACATGATCGAGCCGGTGACTCCCACGAAGCCGACGGCGTACGGGAGCGCCCACCGCGGCGCAGACCCGAAGGCTTTGCGGATCAGCGCCGAGAGCAGCCCCGATTTCTCGGCCACACCCACCGCCAGCAGAATGGGCAGCACCGTGGCCAAGGGCGGGAAGCCCAGGTAGTTCGCGCCCAGGGTGGTGGTGAACCAGCTCAGGCCCTCCGCGGTGAAAAAGCCCTTAATCACCGTTTCCTCGGTTGCCCCGGGAACGGTGACCGCAACGTGTCCCCAGGCCATGCCCGTGGAAGCCACGGCCACGATCAGGAAAAGAATCAAAAACAGCATGAACGGATCCGGCAGCTTATTGCCCACGCGTTCAATGCCGCCCAAAAGGCGGTCCGGAAAATTGGAGCGGCTCTTGACGGATGCAGAGGGGGTACTGGTCATGCCGGTCTCATTTCCTGTCAGTCGAAATAGCGGGCAACGTCAACCGGCCCGCCGGCAGCGGCAAATTCATCGGCCACGGCACGGCGGAGTTCCGGATCGCACAGATAATCAAGGGCCGTTAGGGCCAGGCCCGCGGCGCCGTCGAGTGCCCCGGATTCCGCGGCGGGGGATGCGGCCGCTTCAGCGAAGGCCCGGGTATGCAGGGCAACGTCCGCGGGCGCAATGCCAATCAGCGGATGGATGCCCGGAATCCGGTAACTGACGTTGCCGAAATCCGTGGAGGCGGCAATGGTTTCCGACACCACGCCGGCAGGCAGAGGGCTGCGGCCGCGGCGCTGCTGCGCGCTGACCCAGCGCCCGGTCAATGTGGTGTTGGTGCGGACCGGCAGCGACGGCGGATGTTCGTCCCAGTCAATGGTGACGCCGGTGCCGGTCATCAGGGCGGCACCGCGCGCAATGTCTTCCAGCCGGGAGCTGAGGTCCTTCAGCGTTTCCGGATACTTGGACCGGGCATACAGCTTCAGAACGGCCTTTTCGGGGATCACGCTGGGACGCTGCCCGCCCTCCGTGATGATGGCGTGGACCCTGTCCACGGGCGGCAGCTGCTGCCGGAGCAGGCCGATGGCACTGTAGGCCAGGGACGCGGCATCCAGGGCATTGCGTCCCATGAACGGCTGAGCGGAGGCATGGGCTGCGATGCCGGAGAAGGTCACGGTCAGCAGCCGGCGGCCCAGCCAAACCTGCTCGGCCAGGTCCATGGCATACGGGTGCACCATGACGGCCGCATCCACGTCGTCGAAGGCGCCGTTGCGGGCCATCACTTCCTTGCCGGAATGCCCTTCTTCGGCCGGCGTGCCCAGGAACACGACCCTGCCCGGGAAGGCCTGCGGGTTTTCCTCAAGCGTTTTCGCCAGCGCAATGAATGCCCCGGCTCCGGTGGCTGCTATGACGTTATGCCCGCAGGCATGACCCACCTCGGGCAGCGCATCATATTCGCTGAGGATGGCGATGGCGGGTTCGCGGTCCGCCCCTGTCTCTTCGGCCGCGGAGCCTGCCGTCCCGATTTCAGCCCTGACGGCAGTGGGCAGTCCGTAGGCCCCAAGCTCAGCCTTGATGCCGTGGCGGCGCAGCAGATCCACGAGGAACGCCGCGCTTCGGTACTCCTCATAAGCTGTCTCCGGATCCCCGTGCAGCGTATGGACAACGTCGTTGAGGTCCGCAGCCAGCGCATCCACCTGTGCTTCCACGGCCGCCGAAAGCCCGGCGGAAGCTCCGGCAAAAGCCGACACCGGAGCCTGCGCTGTTTCCATGCGGCGCCCGGTTTCGGCGTCGAGCTGGTTGAGGTACGCGGGACTGGGGTTTGTGGCGCTTGTCATAGCCACCCACACTAGGGGGCGGGCCCCGGAAGGATCGAGCTGGATTACGGCGTGTTCCGGACCGGGGGCGGCTACCGGCCGCGGCCCGCGATGCGTGCCACGAGTGCCTGCGGCCCGCGGGCGCCAAACCAGGCCAGCGCCTTGTACCGCTTGCTGGGAATGGAGATGCCCTTGCCGGCAAAGGCATCCGCCAGACCCTCGCGGACCACGCGTTCGGCATCCAGCCACATCCAGTCCGGATACAGGGTCTTGTCCATGTCCATGCGCTGGTGGAATTCCGTATGCACAAACCCGGGACACAGCGCCGTGACGTGCACGCCGCGTCCGCCGTAGCTGATGTTCGCCCAGCGGCTGAACGTAATGACCCAGGACTTGGCCGCACTGTAGGTGCCGCGGGGAATGAACCCTGCCACCGAGGCCACGTTGATGATGTGGCCCCCGGGTTCTTCCATCTTCGAGAGCATCGTGTTGAGAGCGGTGTGACTCAGCTGCAGCGGTGCCGCCACCAGAACGTTGAGATGGTCCATTTCGGCGGCCAGCTCATTGCGTTCAAAGCTGTTCTTCAACCCGTAACCCGCGTTGTTCACGAGCATGGCGATGTCCGGTTTTTCCAGCCGGCGGCTCACCCGTTCAACACCTTCGGGCTCGGCCAGGTCCGCCGCGATGTACTCCGTCTGCACGGAGTACTCGGCTGCCAGGCGGCCGGCGGATTCCTTCAACCGTTCCTCGTTCCGGGCGGTGAGGACCAGGTTGTAGCCGCGGTTCGCGAGCTGGCGGGCAAATTCGGCACCAATGCCGGACGTGGCGCCGGTAATCAAAGCTGTGGGAGTCATGGGTCCACCTTTCCACGCCCACCCTGCTATGCCCGGCAACCTTTCGCAATCCGCCGCACGGGATCACTGCCGGTGCCTTGCCAGCCGTGCCGGCGGCACCCTACCGTGTCAAGAAACCGGCCCCTGCAAGGAGGAGCCATGGCACCATTTAGCCGGTATCGGAACAGGCAGGACGCCGGAGTCCAGCTGGGCGTAGCGCTCGCTCCCTACCTCGGCGCGCCAAACCTGGTGGTGTTGGGCCTGCCGCGCGGCGGCGTGCCCGTGGCTGCCGAAGTCGCCAAGCTGCTCCACGCGCCGCTGGATGTTGTCGCGGTGCAGAAAGTGGGCCTCCCCGGGCAGCCCGAACTGGCCGCCGGAGCACTGGCATGGGTGGCCGGGACAGTCACTACCGTGCAAAACGAAGCCGTTCTTGCAGACTGGCAGAGCTCCCTGCATTCCGGCACCTCCTCCAGCGACGGTCCCGGCTCCGCGGAACAGGCCTTCGAAGCCGCCGCCGCCATCGCGCAGCTCGAGCTGATCCGCCGCGACAAGCTTTACCGCATGCGGCGGGACCCGTTGAATGTTTCCGGCCGCACGGTGGTGCTGGTGGATGACGGGCTGGCCACGGGCGCGTCCATGCGCGCCGCTCTGCTGGGACTCCGCGGGCAGAACCCGGCCAGGCTGGTGGCGGCGGCTCCCGTGAGCTGCGGGCCGGGTGCGGAAACCGCAGTGGCATTGGCGGACGACGTCGTCATCCCCTGGCAGGCGGTTGGGCTTACCGCCGTGGGCCAGGCCTACGAGACCTTTGACCAAACCACCGATGCCGAAATCCGGCACCTCCTCGGCCTGCCGTAAAAGCATCCTGTGAAGGGGAACACTCAATGAACAGAGCATCAGCAGACTGGACCGGAGCCCGGTACGTCGCCCTGGGCAGTTCGTTCGCATCAGCCCCCGGACTGGGCACTCCGGTGCCGGGCAGCCCGCCTGAGGCCGGGCGCACTGACGTCAACTATCCCCACCTGCTGGCCCGGCAGCTGCAGCTTTCCCTCACTGATGTCACCAGTTCCGGAGCCACCACCGCGGACGTGCTGTGGCGCTCCCAGTACGGGCAGGCGCCGCAGGCGGATGCCCTGGCGGCGGACACGGACCTGGTCACCGTCACCATCGGCGGCAATGACATTGGCTTCGCGGCGTCCCTCATGGCAGCAGGCCTGCCTCCGCTGGCCCGCCTCAAGCACCTGCCCTCCCTCGAAATGCTCAAGGCCCTTGCACCGGCCGTCCTGAACCGGCGGCTCGCGCTGCTGCCTGCGGCCATGGCCTCCGTAGGGCAGCTGATCCGCCGGCGCTCCCCCAACGCCGTCGTCCTGTTCGTGGAATATCTGACTGTGCTGCCGCTGGACCCGCACATCCGCGTGGCCGGCATGAAACCGGCGCAGGCCGCCGCCGGCCGTGAGCTGGCCGTGCATCTGGCGCTGGCAACCGAAGCCGGGGCCAACGCCACCGGCGGTTCCGTGGTGCGCGTGGCCAAGGCCAGCGCTGACCACTATGCCGGCTCGGAAGACCCGTGGACGGTGGGCGCCTTTGTCCCCACCGAGGGTGGGCCGCTGCCCTACCATCCGAACCAGGCCGGGCATGAAGCCGTGGCGCAAATGATCCAGGACCACCTCGCCCGGCTCGCAGGTACGGGTTCCGGCTTGCCGGAACGAATGGGTTAGCGTGCGGATGGATTAGATTGGGCGGATGACTGCGCAGACGCCCCCGGATATCCGCACGGAACCGCCCGAAGCAGCCGGGGAGCGCGAGACGCTGACCGGCTTTGTGGACTACTTCCGGGCCACCGTGGTTCTGAAGGCTGCCGGACTCAGCGATGCCGACGGCGCCAAACGGCTGCTGCCCTCCCTCACCACGGTGTCCGGGCTCGTCAAACACCTAACCGATGTTGAGCGCTATTGGTTCCGCACCCGGCTTGACGGGCAGCGGGATGTGCCCACGCGATGGTCTGCCGCTGACCCGGACGGAGAATTCCGGGTCGATGACAATGACAGCCTCGCGGAACTCATCAAGGATTATGAGGCTGCCTGCCGCGAATCCCGGGAGGTGCTGGAACGCTACGACCTCGAGGACCGCTGCCGCAGCAGAAGCGCCGGCGAGGGTGACGGGGACGGCGACGGCGACGGGCAGAACGTGCGGTGGGTCCTGGTGCACATGATCGAAGAAACCGGCCGTCACTGCGGCCACCTGGACATCCTGCGTGAACTGCTGGACGGATCCACCGGAGACTGACCGGCACGTTGTCTGGCCCTTCCGAGGGCTCTGCGGCAAGCCATCCCTAGAGATCAGGGCATCCCCGGAAGGATAATTTTTGGAACAGGGGCGCTGCCAGCCCGACTCTACGGGAGGTTCCACATGTCCATGTCAGGAAGTACTTTTGGGTTCGGCGGGTTGAGCCTGGACGTCAGCGAGCTCACCCACAAGGTGGTCCGGGGCATCCGCACGGGCATGGTCGTCACCGGGGTCCTCTCAGTGGTGCTGGGTGCGCTGGTTCTGTTCTGGCCCGGAGCCACCCTGGACGTGATTGCCGTCCTGTTTGGCCTGTATTTCGTCGTCTCCGGGGCGGTCCGCGTGGTCACAGGGCTGGTGACTCCGCTGGTCGGCGGACTGCGCGTCCTGAACATCCTCATCGGCCTTCTGCTCTTCATCGTCGGAGTGGCAGCGATCCGTAATCCGACGGCCTCCCTAACCGTCCTCGCCCTGTTCATTGGAATCGCCTGGATTGTGGAGGGCATCATGTCCCTGACCGAGGTGGAGAGCGGCGGATCACGGTGGTACGCCATCATCTACGGGATCGTCAGCATTATTGCCGGCGTGGTGGTTCTGTTCCTCCCGGTGAGCTCCCTTGCGGCACTGGTGATTTTCGGCGGCGTTGCCCTGGTGGTGCTGGGCATTGTGGAAGTGGTGCGTGCCTTTTCCTTCGGCCGCGGAATGCCGCTCAACTACTAGGAAACGTTCAGCGGGCATCCAGCAGCTGTTAACACAGGGATAACTTGCGCGGAAACGCGTTTGTAATACGGGGCGCCCACGCTGGGAGTAGCACGGTTTCCACCCGCCGCTCCGGCCCGCGCGGCCGGCCACCCCCGAATGGAGTATCTCCATGGACTCTGGAAACACCGCCTGGCTGCTCGCCAGTGCCGCCCTGGTTTGCTTGATGATTCCCGGCATCGCGTTCTTCTACGGAGGAATGGTCGGCTCGCGCCGGATCCTCAACATGATGTTGATGTGCTTCGGCGGCGCCAGCCTTGTTGCAACACTCTGGGTGCTGTACGGCTACTCGGCAGCCTTCGGCAACTCACTCACCGGCGCCGGTCTGCTCGGAAACCCGCTGGAATTCTTCGGTCTGTCCCAGTTGCTGGTTGAGGATCCGGACTCTTCGATTCCCGTGGCGTTGTTCGCCGCCTTCCAGCTGATGTTTGCCTGTGTGACCACGGCACTGGTGGCCGGCGCCGCCGCCGGCCGGATGAAGTTCGGCGCGTGGATGCTGTTTGCCGGACTCTGGGCCACCCTGGTCTACTTCCCCGTGGCGCACTGGGTCTTCGCCTTCAGCAGTGAAGACGGGTCGGTCACCGGCGGCTGGATCGCCAATCAGCTCGGCGCCATCGACTTTGCCGGCGGCACTGCCGTCCACATGAACGCCGGAGTCGCAGCCCTTGCGCTGGCCCTGGTCCTGGGCCGCAGCAAGGGCTGGCCGCATGCCTCCGGAAAGCCGCACAGCCGCCCGCTGGTACTGCTCGGCGCCGGGCTGCTCTGGGTGGGCTGGTACGGATTCAATGCCGGTTCGGCCCTGAGTGCCGGGCACTCCGCCGCCGTCGTCTTCCTGAACACGGCTGTGGCAGCCGCCGCCGGCCTGCTCGGCTGGATGCTGATGGACCGGCTGCGGCTGGGAACCTCGTCCTCCCTCGGAGCTGCCTCGGGTTTGATTTCCGCCCTGGTGGCCATCACTCCGGCCTGTGGTGCCGTCAGTCCGCTGGGCGCCTTGGCCATCGGACTGATTGCCGGCCTCGTTTGTTCCCTGGCCATCGAATGGAAGTACCGGCTCGGGTACGACGATTCCCTCGACGTCGTCGGCGTCCATGCCGTGGGCGGCCTGCTGGGCACCCTGCTGATCGGCCTGTTCGCCACCGACGCAGCTCCCAACGGTGTCAGCGGCCTGTTCTACGGCGGCGGGCTCGAACTGCTGGGCATCCAGGCCCTGGCCTCCGCTGCGGTGCTCGTCTACTCCTTCGTGGTCACCTGGGTCATCGCCAAGGTCCTGGCGATGACCATCGGCCTGCGCATTCCGGAGGAAAGCGAACTGCAGGGCATCGATATGGCAGCCCATGCCGAATCTGCGTACCTGAACGACGAGGAGCCCGTGCAGCTGGGCGCCCGGCCGTAACGTTCCGCCTGCGCAGGGATCAGCCCTCCAAGGCTTCTTCTTGGCGGAGGTAGACGGACAGGAGGTCCCGGGCGTGCTGCGTCTGGGGCCCTTCCTTTTCCATCGCTTCCATCATGGATGCTGCCTGTGCCTTGCCTCCGGGGAACGGCGGCAGGAGCGGAACGTCAGGATCCGAGACCACCTCAATGATGCACGGCCGGTCAGCCGCAAGCGCCTGGTCCCAGGCAGCACCGAGCTGCTCCGGATCGTCCACCCGGATGCCCTCAAAGCCCAGCAGCTCCGCGTAGCCGGCATAGTTGAAGTCCGGAAGCGCCTGGCTGTCCGGGAAGCGCGGTTCGGTTTCCATCTCCCGCTGTTCCCACGTCACTTCAGCCAGTTCCCGGTTGTTCAGGACGCAGACAACAAAGCGCGGATCCTCCCACTGCTGCCAGAGCTTGCTGACCGTAATCAGTTCAGTGATCCCGGCCATCTGCATGGCGCCGTCTCCGGACAGGGCAATGAGCGGGCGGTCCGGACGGGCAAGCTTTGCGGCCAGGCCGTAGGGCACAGCGCATCCCATGCTTGCGAGCGTACTGGACAGATGCGCGGGAACGCCGGCCGGCAGCCGCAGTTGGCGGGCGTACCAGTAGACGCTGCTGCCCACATCCACGGCTACCTGGGCGTCCGCAGGCATGCGCCTGCTCAGCTCGTAGACGGCGCGCTCGGGGTTGACCGGATCAGCCGGGGTAAAGGCCCGCTCTCGCGCCAGCTCATGCCAGGTACGCACCGCCTGTTCGACGTCGTTCCGCCACCCGGAGGGTCCGCGCTCCGCCAGCAGCGGCAGCAGGGCGTCCAGGCATGCGGCAGCTTCACCGGGAAGCGCCACTTCCACCGGGTACCGGTTGCCGATCGCCGCCGAATCGATGTCGATCTGCACGGCCCTGGCAGCCCCGGGCGGCGGATAGAACTCGGTCCACGGGTCATTGGAGCCAATGATCAGCAGCGTGTCGCAGTTGGCCAGCACATAACCGCTGGCCGAGGTACCCAGATGGCCCATGACTCCGGCCGCCAGCGGCAGGGACTCGTCCACATACGGCTTGCCGAGCAGGCTGGTGGTAACGGCAGCGCCCAGCTTCTCGGCCAGGGCCATCACCTGTTCCTGCGCGCCGCGGGCTCCCTGCCCCACCAGCAGGGCTACTTTCTTACCGCTGTTCAGCAGGTTGGCGGCAGCCTGCACGTCTTCGTCGCGGGGCAGGATCCGGGCCGGCCGCCATACCGGAGCGGTGGTGAGCACGCCGTGCTCCTGGTCCAGTTCCGGAGCCGGCGCCTGCTGAACATCATGCGGCAGGATCACCACGGAGGGAGTGCGGGTGGCAAGGGCTTCCTTGAAGGCCCGGTCAATGACCAGCGGCGCCTGCTCCGGGCTGGACACCTGCTGGCGGAATCCGGACGCAACGTCCCGGAACAGGTGCATCAGGTCCACTTCCTGCATGTAGCCGGACCCCAAAACGCTCAGGCTCTGCTGTCCGATGACGGCCACCACCGGCGCCGAGTCCATCCGGGCGTCATACAGGCCGTTGAGCAGATGGATGGCACCCGGGCCCTGGGTGGAGACCACCACGCCCACTTCCCCGGTGTACTTGGCGTGGCCCACCGCCATAAAAGCTGCGTTCTCCTCATGCCGGGCCTGGACAAACTCCGGTCCGCCCGCCCGCCGCAGGGCACCCATCAGCGGGTTGATGCCGTCGCCGCTGTACCCGAAGATCCGGCCCACTCCCCATGCCTGGAGCCGCTGGACCACCAGGTCCGCTACCAATTCCGGTTCATCCTGTGGTCCTGTGCCGCCCATTGCATGCCTCCCATGGAAGATCAGTGTGCTTGGTATCCCCCACTCTTCCATCCCGGGGGCAAGAAATGCACGTTTGGACGGCCCGCTGCTCATGCATTGATGTGTGACGCCGTGCCCGCCGCTATGCTCAAACGCATGGGTAAGGTCATCTATTACGTTGCATCGTCACTGGATGGCTACATAGCCACCGAAGACAACAAGCTCGACTGGCTGCTGGACTTCGGCTTCGAGGCGTTCCAAACGCACTATGACCAGTTTTTGGCCGGGGTCGGCGCCCTGGTGATGGGCTCGGTAACGTACGACTTCGTCCGCGCCGAGGACCCCGGTTCCTGGGCCTACGGCACCCTGCCCTGCCAGGTGCTGACCAGCAGAAATCTACAGGCGCCGCCGGACACCGGCGTACGTTTCGCCGCCGGAGACATCCGGGATATCTGCGCAGCCGCAGTGGCCGACGCCGGCAACCGGAACGTCTGGGTGGTGGGCGGCGGTCATGTCGCGGCCCAGTTTGCCGACGCCGGGCTGCTGGACGAAGTGCGGGTTACCTATATGCCCGTGGCGCTCGGCAGCGGGCGCCCCCTGCTTCCCGTCGCAGCGCCCACCGGCCGCATGCGGCTGACGGGGACGACGTCGTTCAACGGCGGGGCTGCCGAACTCCGCTTTTCCGCCGAATAGGCCGGCAGCCGCAACGTATCCCTGCCCGCTTTCCGGTTCACTGTAGAGTGTGTTCCGTGCGCGCCCTCTGGTGGCCCGGCCCCGCTTGCTGCGCACATCCTCCGCCAGTCTCAGTCTCGCTCTCAGTTCATTTCAAAGCCGAAGGTCATCTCATGGGGACAAACAGCCGTGTACGCAACAACGTTCGCATTCTGGGCAACCCGGAGGGCCCGGTGCTGATGTTTGCACACGGCTTCGGCTGTGACCAGGGCATGTGGCAGCGCCTGCTGGGCCGCTTCATGCCGGACTACCGAGTGGTCCTGTTTGACCACGTGGGCGCGGGCAATTCGGACCCGGACGCCTACGACTCGGCCAAATACTCCTCCCTGGACGGCTACACCGCCGACGTACAGGACATCATGGCGGACCTGGACCTCCGCGATGTGACCTTCGTGGGACACAGCGTCGGCGGGATGATGGGCGTGGCCGCCGCTGCCGCTGATCCGTCGCGGTTCAAAGCCCTGGTTTTCCTCGCCTCCTCCCCCAGCTACATGGACTACCCGGAGGACGGCTACGACGGCGGAACCTCGCAGGAAGACATTCGCGAGCTGCTTGCCTCGCTGGACAGCAACTACATGGTCTGGGCTGCCACCATGGCCCCGGTCATCATGGGCAATCCAGGATCACCACAGCTGCACACCGAGCTCGAGGGGAGCTTCTGCCGGATCAATCCCACCGTAGCCCGTGAATTCGCCAAGGTGGCCTTCCTCTCGGACGTCCGGCACCTGCTGAAGGAGGTCAGCGTTCCCACCCTCGTCATGCAGTGCACGGATGACCTGCTGGCTCCCGTGCATGTTGGCGAATACACGCAGCAGCACCTGCCGAACGCAACCCTGGCAGTCATGAAGGCCACCGGGCACCTCCCCCACGTCAGCGCCCCGGAGGAAACTGCAGACACGATCATCAGCTACCTCAACCGCGCTGCCTAACCTGACCAGTGGACGACGTTCCCGCAACCAAGCCGCTGCTGGACTATGAAGCCCTGTTTCAGGATGCCCCCGCCGGCTACGTGGTCACGCTTGAAAACGGCACCATTGTGGATGCCAACCGCACCCTGCTGGCATGGCTGGGGAAAAGCCGTGACGAACTGGTGGGAGCCAGTTTCCTGAAGCTGCTGCCCATCGGGGACCGCATCCTGTACGCCACCCACGCGTCTTTGCAGATGGGGGTGGCGGGTGCCATGGCCGAACTGGCGGTGGACATACTCAGGGCCGACGGCTCCAGAATGCCGTCCCTGCTCTCCGCCCGCCGCGTGCGGGCTTCCGGCCTGGATGAGCCGGCGCTGGACCGGATCATCATCTTCAATGCCTATGAGCGCAGGCTTTATGAGCAGGAACTGGTGAGTACGCTGCGCAAAACGGAGGAGGCCGAGTCGGCGCGGGCCAGCGCCGAAGCGTCGGTGGCTGCCCAGCAGGAGGTGCTCCGGCAGAAAGACCTGATCCTGAAGGAAAGCCTGGCGGAGAGCCAGCGGAAGGAATCCCTGCTGGAAACCATCCTGAACACCGTGGAAGTGGGCGTGGTGGTGGTTGATGAGGCGGGAAACAATATCCTCACCAACAGCCGCCAGGAGCACAACCGCAGGCGTGCCGTCCGGCCCGGAACCCGCGACCAGGACGAGTGTGAGCTGCTGATTTTCGGCCCCGACCGTGTGACGCCCCTTCCGGCGGACCTTCGTCCGATCCGGCGGGCTGTCCTTGGCGAATCCTTTTCCGATCAGCTGGTGTGGTTCGGTCAGGGAGACCAGCAGCAGGGCCTGAGCGTTTCGGCCCGTTCGGTCCGGGGCGAAGGCGCCTTCCGCGGATCCGTCATTGCCTTCAGCGATGTCACCGGGCTCGTGGACGCCGTGCGGGCCAAAGAGGACTTCGTTGCCAATGTTTCACATGAACTGCGCACCCCGCTGACGTCGATCATGGGATATCTGGACCTGGCCCTCGAAGACGCCGGCGACCTGCCGGGGCACGTCACCGCCTCCCTGAAGGTGGCGCTGCGCAACTCGGAAAAGCTGCTGGCACTGGTCTCGGACCTCCTCACGGCCGCCACCGGCGGCAGCACCGTCTCCCTGGAACCGGCGGACCTGACCGAGCTCATCCAGTCGGCAGTCAGCACCGCAGCTCCCCGGGGGGAGATCAACGGCGTCCGGTTCTCGACCGATCTTCCGGCATCTTTGCCGGACATTGTGGATCCGCGGCGCATGGGCCAGGTCTTGGACAACCTGCTTTCCAACGCGGTCAAGTATTCACCCGACGGCGGACGGGTCCTGATCCGTGCCCGTCGCACGAGTACGGAGACCCGGATCGAAGTGGCGGACTCCGGCATCGGCATGACCGAAGCTGAGCAGGCAGAAGTGTTCACGAAGTTCTTCCGGTCCGCCACAGCCCGCAAGGCAGCCATTCCCGGGGTGGGTCTGGGGTTGGTGATCAGCCGCAGGATCGTTGAAGATCACGGCGGCACCATCACTCTGCGCAGCGAGGCAGGGCGGGGCACTGTCTTCACCGTCACGCTGCCGGTCGGCGCCCCCGAGCCCAATTTTGTGCCCGAAGGGCGGCTGTGAAAACATCCAAAAGGAGCCGGCACCCTACCGGGCAGATTCAGCAGGGGAACAACCACATGGCGCAGCACGGCATCTCACCCATCCGCAAGGTACTGCGGCGCCTGGGATCTTTCTCCCTCGTCGGCGCAGTGGCCTTTGTCGTGGACGTTTCACTGTTCAACGTCCTGGCTTCGACCGTGCTCAATGACAGCCCCATTACCGCCAAGGTCATTTCGGTTACCGCTGCCACAGCTGTTTCCTGGGTGGGCAGCCGATACCTGACCTTCCGCAGCACCCGGGGGCGGAGCGTCCGCAGCGAAACCCTGCTTTTCGCCCTGACCAACGTGGTGGGGCTGCTCATCGCCACCGGCTGCCTGTACGTGTCTCACTACGTGCTGGGTTTCACCAGCCAGTTTGCGGACAACATTTCCGGCAACGTCATCGGTGTCCTGGCCGGCAACGTGTTCCGGTACTTCGCGTACCGCTACGTCGTTTTCACCACGGAAGAGGAACGGGCAGCCCGGAGTGCGCTGAAAGAAAACGCATAAGGGCTGCCCGACCGTTCGGCTACGCTACTTCCGGGACTGCGGCGTGCGGATCAGCTTCTTGTTGACGAACTCATCCATGCCGTAGCGTCCCAGTTCCCGGCCCACGCCGGAGCGCTTGACGCCGCCGAAGGGCAGGTCTTCCTGGGTTCCGGACACGCCGTTGATCCATACCATGCCCGATTCCAGCCGGTCAGCAACCTCAAGGGCCTTGTCCTCGTCAGCGCTGAAGACGGCGCCGCCCAGGCCGTACGGTGAGCTGTTCGCCAGTTCTACTGCTTCATCGGCGCTGGAGACCTTGTAGATCACGGCAGCCGGACCGAAGAGCTCTTCGGAGAAGGCACGCATATCTTCCGTGACGCCCGTCAGCACCGTGGGCTGAACGTAGGCGCCGGGCCCGTCCACCAACGCACCGCCGGTGTGGAGAGTTGCGCCCTTGTCCACGGCATCCTGAATCTGCTCCACCAGGGAGTCTGCGGCAGCCTGTGAGGACAGCGGCCCAAAGCGGGTGCCCTCGTCCAGCGGATCACCGGGCTGGATCTTCTGCATCTTCGCGGTGAACTTCTCCACGAAGTCATCGTAGAGATCCTCCATGACGATAAAGCGCTTGGCGGCGTTGCAGGCCTGTCCGGCGTTGCCCATGCGGCCGGCCACGGCGGACTTGACCGTGGTGTCCAGGTCCTCGGAATCCAGCACAATGAACGGATCGCTGCCGCCCAGTTCCAGCACGTACTTCTTCAGGTTCCGGCCGGCCACCTCGGCAACGGCGGAACCGGCACGCTCCGAACCGGTCAGGGAAACGCCCTGGATCCGGGGATCCGCAATGATGTCCGCGGCCTGGTCATTGGTGGCGAAAAGGTTGATGTAGGCATCCCGGGGCAGCCCGGCATCGCGGAAGATCTGCTCCATGGCCAGGGCTGACTGCGGGCAGTTGTTGGCATGCTTGAGCAGCACGGTGTTGCCCAGCATGAGGTTGGGGCCGGCGAACCGGGCCACCTGGTAGTACGGGTAATTCCACGGCATGATGCCCAGGATTGCGCCGATCGGTTCGGTGCGCACGGTGGCCCCGCCGCCGCCCTTTACGCTCAGTTCCTCATCGGCCATGAAGCCGGGGCCTTCGGCGGCGTAGTAGTCGTAGATGTCTGCGGAAAGGGCAACTTCGCCCTTGGCCTCACGCAGGGGCTTGCCCATTTCGGTGGCGATCAGGGCCGCCAGCTCACCACTGCGTTCGCGGTACAGCTCGGCCACCCGGGCGATGATCTTGCTCCGGGCCTCAACCGGCTGGCTGCGCCACGAGGCAAAGGCACCGTGGGCTGCGCTGATTGCTTCGTTGATTTCGGCGTCGGTGGCTTCGGCGAATTCTTTCAGTGTCTCCCCGGTTGCGGGGTTCACGGTTTTGTAAGCAGTCATGGGGCTCACGTTACCGGCGGCTGTGGCAGGAGCCACAGCGGTTCGCTCTTGGCTCAACCGCCGCGCCCGGCACCTCGGACGCGGCTAGCGGCGTGCCGGGGCGGCGTCGCCGTCGGGTTCCGGCGGATTCCGGCGGGCGGAACGAGGCCGGGGAAGGCGGCCGAACCGGGGCCGCGGCCAACCCTGTTCCTTCTTGCGTGAGCCGGCTTCGGTTGGCCCGGATCCGCTGTGTTTGCTGCGCGTCCGGCGCGGAAGCCGCACGCTCAGCTCCCCCGGGCCGGGCAGCCGCCAGCCGCGGCGGCGGGCCACCGTGCAGATAACGGCGGCAGAAACGATGGCCACGGCCATGCCTACATTGCGCAGTCCCAGATGATAGAGGACCGCCATTTCAATGGCGGCAATGAGGGCGCCGGTAGCGTACAGGGTGTTGCCGCCGAAGATCGCCGGCACCCGTCCCACGGCGATGTCGCGGATCATGCCGCCGCCCACCGCTGTGGCCACGCCGATCAGGATGGCAGGCAGCCACTCCAAGCCAAAGCCCAGGGCTTTGGATGTCCCGGTGGCAGCCCAGCAGCCAAGGGCAAAGGAATCAATGACTATCAGGAACCGATTAGCCCATTTCCCCTTGAGTTCAATCAGGTAAGCGATGAACGCACCGGCAATGGCGGCAAAGAGGTAGGCGGGATCGGTCAGCGCCACCGGGGTGCCCGCCTGCAGCAGCGTGTCGCGCAGGACACCTCCGCCCAGGGCTGAGGTGAGCGCCAGGACCACAAAACCCACCGGGTCCATACGCAGCTGCCGGGCAACCGCTCCGCCCAGTACGCCGTTCGCCAGGACTCCGGCCAGGTCCACGACCCTGAACACGGCCTCCGGATCCAAAATCTCCACGCCGCTCCCGCTGTTGATTGGTGCCGTGTTTTCCGGCGTCCAGTCTAGCGCGGCAGGCTCCCGGCTACGGCAGCATCACCTTTTATCAGTCACCGGACCGCAAAATGATCCGCCAGCTTTTCCAGCGTTTGTTCCAGACTCGCAGGATGCCGCCGGGTCACTCCCATGATTCGGTACATGACACGGTGGCGGACGCCCCTGGCATCCCACTGCTCGGTTACGAGGGTCCCGCCGTCTGCAGGCTCCAGCAGGTAGCGCCAGATATGACCGCCCATGTGCCGCCAGGCAATCCTGTGCCCCTCCTGAAACTCGGTGACCGTGTTGCTGATCTTGTAGGGAACGCCCATCTTCATATCCATGCCGAAAGTGGCTCCGGGGGCCAGTCTGGCAGGACCGTGGGGGTGCGCGTCACGGACGGTTCCAGACCCGTCGATAACACTGTGCATGGCCGGACGGGCCAGCAGGTCAAACACGGATTCCGGCGAGGCGGGAACAAAGCGCTCGCGGCTGATCAGGTAGGGGCTGTTCATCGGGCCAGTCTAACGGCACGTGAATTTCGGGCTCCGGGGTTCGGGTTCCGGGGTCCGGTTACAGGGTCCGTTCGTAGAGCCAGCTGTCTGCGCCCATGACCAGCCGGTGCCGGGCCTCCGGGTCACCGGGCAGCTGGGGGTACTCGGCGTCGCCGTGCCAGACCATTACCGGCGGCGTCTGGCCGGGCAGCTGGCGGGTTGTGTAGGTCTGCGGCGCGGCAGCGCCGGCCGCTGCGAGCGCGGCGGCAACCGTTTCCACCCCCAGCAGCCCGTGCAGGGTCACCCAAGTGGGCGGGTACAGTTCCATGCTCCCCTCCCGCTGCCGGCGGAAGGCCTCGGCGGGAGTCAGCCAAACCGCGTCCACGTGTTCTTCGGGGCTGAGCAGGATCTCTCCTTCGGGTGCATCGGCCAGGAAGAACCACGTCCTGTAGCGGCGCGGCGCTTCGGGCGGCGGCTCCCAGCAGGAAAGCTGCACCAGGTTGGGCTCCGCCAGGCGGAGCCCGGTTTCCTCTTCGGTTTCACGCACGCCGGCCCGGAGCGCGGCGGCGAGTTCACCGTCGTCGTTCGCCGTAGGCTGCGCTGAATCCGCCGGCAGTCCGTAGTCCTCGGGATCCACCCGCCCACCGGGAAACACCCAGGCTCCGGCAAAGGATCCCCGGTGGCGGGGACGCTCCAGCAACAGGACCTGCAGTCCGTCGGGCGCATCGCGCAGCAGCACCACTGTGGCGGCCGTGCCGTGAAGCATGATGGATTCCGTTCGTGAGGGGGAGACTTGCGGGACCGTACTGGAGTCCCTTGAAGGATGGTAGCCGTTATCCGCAGGCAGTAGCCGCGGGCACAGGACCCGCCCTATCCTGAAAACCCCGTGGAAGGGCGCGCCTGCTATGGAAAAGGCTGTAACGGACAAGTTCGACTTCAAGAAAAGCTACCCCGAGCTCTACGCCCCCAAGTCCGGCGATTTCGCCCTGGTTGAGGTTCCGGCCCTGCAGTACCTTGCCTATGACGGGCACGGGGATCCCAACACATCGAAGGAATATCAGGGCGCCTTGGAATGCCTCTACCCCACGGCGTATACGGTGAAGTTTGCGTCCAAAAAGGACCTCGGCCGCGATTTCACCGTGGGCCCGCTCGAAGGACTCTGGCGTGCGGCTGACATGGACGCTTTTATCCGCGGTGACAAGGATTCCTGGGACTGGACCATGCTGGTGGCCCAGCCGCCGTGGATTACCCCCGGCCTGGTTTCGGATAGCGTCGCCGCGGTTGCCAGGAAGAAGAACCCGCCGGGGCTGGACAGGGTGCGCCTGGTGACCCTTGAGGAAGGCACCTCGGCGCAGATCCTGTACATCGGAGCCTACGACGCCGAGGGCCCGGTCCTTGAGCGCCTGCATCACCAGTGGATGCCGGCACACGCACTCACCTTCAACGGCGACCACCACGAGATCTACCTCAGCGATCCGCGGCGGACCGCGGTGCACAAGCTCAGGACCGTGCTGCGGCAGCCGGTCCGCCCGCTGGGCCCTTCCGCCTAGGCTGGTTTGTCTGCCTAGCCTGGTTTGTCTGCCTAGGCTGGTTTGTCTGCCTAGGCGGACTTGTCCGGCCCGTGCGGTTTGGCGGCCGGTGAGCAGAGCATTGCTTCCAGTCGGTCATCGCTCACCCGTGTCAGGGCGGTGAGCAGTTTCACGATGCGGGCACGCTCCCGGGCGTCGAAGCGGGTGGCATCGAGGATGTCGCTGACCCACAGCCCGTCCATGGCCAGCCGGACAATAACGCCGATGACTCCGGTGGGCTGCCCGGGATCAAGGTTGTCCCGGTCCAGCCTGCGGTTCAGGTAGATCAGGGACTCTGCCAGGTTGGGGCGTCCGACGGCGGTGGCCAGCAGTGCCCCCTGGTCAGTGTCGCTGTTGGACTCGGCATCCGAGAACGCCTTGATGTAGGCGCGGTCCGAGGCTCCCACCTGTTCCGGGTCCGAGTCCGCGAGCCGGCCCAATTCGTGGACCAGCTCGATAATCATTGCTTCAACGTCCTGTTCGATTTCCTCCACAGGTGCGCCTGGCCTGAACATTTTTCCTCCAGCTCAACAGTCAACCGCCGTTCGGTTGACCGACCAGCTTAGCCCGGTTCCGTTTTATTCTCAGCTCCTGAACGCTTGCCGCGGCCGTGCGGGGCACCGGTTTGTTTACGGGTGGAAAACCGGCTTGTCTTAGTCCATGACGTGGATCACCGTACGCCGTGCCGTCCAGCTGCTGGCCGGCCTCTTTTGCTATGGCTTTGCCATCGGCATGATGATCCAGGCTCATCTGGGCGTTTCCCCCTGGGATGTGCTGGGACAGGGCGCAGCCCGTTCCTCGGGCATTCCATTCGGCGTCGTGACCGTCCTGATTGGCGCGCTGGTGCTGCTGCTGTGGATCCCGCTCAGGCAGAAACCCGGCATCGGCACCGTCCTGAATGTGCTGCTAATTGGTCCCAGCGCCGAAGTTTGCCTTGCCCTGGTGCCCGCTCCCGATCAGCTTTGGGCGAGGGTTTTGCTCTTCGCCGGCGGTCTGGTGCTGCTGGCTGCCGCCACCGGCGTCTATTTAGGGGCACGGTTGGGGCCGGGCCCGCGGGACGGGCTGATGACCGGGATGCACCGCCGCTTCGGATGGCCCGTTTGGGCCGCGCGCACCGGCATAGAGGTGGCAGTGCTCAGTGCGGGGTGGGCGTTGGGCGGCACCGTGGGTCTGGGAACAGTGGCCTTTGCCCTGCTGGTGGGGCCGCTGGTCAGCCGTACGATGCCGTTCTTTGATATCCGTGCGCTCGGTCCGCTTCCGGGAGCCTCACGTCCGCGGCCCGTAGGTCAGGATGGCATTGCCTGATGCAGTGGTCCGGGACTCGAGCAGCTTTAGCCGGGTGAGCGGGTCTCCGGGCTGAAACAGCCGCTGCCCCGAACCGGCCACCACCGGGTGCACCATGAGTGTCAGGGAGTCCAGCAGTCCGGCGAAAAGGAGCTGGCGCACCAGTGAAATGCTTCCGTTCACAGCGATGTCACCGCCGTCGCGCTCCTTGAGCCGGCGGACAAAGGCCTCCAGCTCGTCATCCATCAACCGGGAGTTGTTCCAGCTCAGGTCCTCGTCCGTGAGCGTCCGGGAGGCCACGAATTTCCGGACCGGGTTGATGAAATCCCCGAAGCCGTCCCCGGTGTTACCCGGCCAGTAGTCCGCCCATTCCTGATAGGTCGTCCGGCCCAGCAGCACCGTATCCTGGCCCGCCAGGACGGATGCCATCAAGGGCCCCATGTCCTCGTCAAAATGGTCAAACTGCCAGTCTCCCGGGTTCTCCACCACGCCGTCGACTGAGCTAAAGAGTGCCGCCGTCACCTTGCGCATCGTGTCCTCCTGCAGCTGCCGGTCTTGGAAACGTGTCCGCCAAATCGGGCTTCCTCCGCGAAGGTACCGCAAGACCCTTCCGGGCGGGAGGGAGCGGACTTAGGATGGCCGTGCCGGTTCGCCCTTCCGCAGGAGGAATCATCATGGTTGACGGCCCGTCTTCACCATCCGGAACGCAGGGACCGCCTGCCGGCTACGGCAATGTTCCGGTGATTTTCTCCGCCGTGCTGGCAGCGGTCGCGGGCGTAGCCGTGGCCGTCTTTTCCACCGGCGGAACAGAGCGGGAATTCCGGTGGGAGCTGGGACTCGCCGCTGCCTGCGCCACCTTCATCGTGTCCCTGCTGATTTTCCTGCTGCTGATCATCACGTCGCGCCCCAACCCTGAAGAATTGGGCAAGGGCACCGGCATCAAGAGAAGCTTTGGTTCCCTTCCGGACACGGCCGACGGCGATGACAGGTTCCGCCCGGACGGCACCGACCAGCGTTAGCTAGCTGCCGAAGATCCTCTCCAGGAGTACCCCTGCACGTTCCATGATGCCGGTGTCCGGCCAGACGCCGTCGTGCTCCAGGTGGTTCTGCTGCAGCACCACACGGACCACCCCCAGAGCCAGACCCACCACCATGCCGGCCTCCGCGGCGAGGTCCGGTTCGGATTTGCGGAGACCCGCAGCCGCGTAACGTTCCATCACCAGGTCCGTTAACTGTTTCTCGTGATCGGCCATCCATTCGTTCTGTTTGGAAAACAGAACAGGTGAGGCCATGATGGCCTTCATCCTGCGGCCGGCCAGCTCCGGATCGGGCTGGCCGGCCACCAGGGCGGAGACTACGGCCGCGGCAAGGCTCAGGACAACCGGGGTGCCGTGGTCGGGCAGGAACTCGCGGGCCACGGCGTCGCGCATTTGGGCGGGCGGCGGACCCAGGAAGACGCCTTCCTTCGAACCGAAATAGTTGAAGAACGTCCGCTGCGACACCATGGACGCAGTGCAGATCATGTCCACGGTGACGTTGTCATAACCCCGTTCCAGGACCAGCGCCACAGCCGTTTTTTCGATCTCATGCCGGGTGGCTGCACGCTTGCGGGCACGCAGCCCTCCGGATGCTTCAACGCCTTGGTCCATCGCTCCGCCTTCCGCCGTGATGCACTTTCCTGATGCCGCTGCTTACTCGTACCGCAGGGCGTCGATGGGGTTCTGCCGGGCTGCCCGGCGAGCCGGCAGCGTGCCGGCAAGGAACGCAATCAGCATGACGACGCCGATGATGACTGCTACGGAGGCCGGCGTGAACAGCATAATGCTCAGGCCGGGAAGGGCTGACAGCACCGTGTTGGACAGGACGGAGCTGATCGCCGTGCCGAGCCCGATGGCCACGCCGGCTCCCAGCGCGGATCCAAGGAAACCAATAAAGATCGCTTCGAAGCTGAACAGCGCGAAGATCTTGCCGCCGCCCATACCCATGGCCTTCATGAGGCCGATCTCGCGGGTGCGTTCCTGCACGCTCATCAGCAGGGTGTTGACGATGCCGAACCCGGCAGCCACAAGGGCGATGACGGCGAACGCGTTGAGGACGCCAATGATGCCGTTGATGACGGCCTGGATGGCACCGATCTGGTCCGCCACGGTCAGTGCGGTGAAGCCCTGGTCTGCGAGGTCGGACTTGATGCCTTCCAGCTCGTCCGCACTGATGTCCGTGGACAGGTAGGCAACGGAGGTGATGTAGCCGCTGGGAACACCGGCAGGCATGCCGGTTTTCTGCAGGGCGTCCATTTCGGTCCGCAGCTCCTCGTTGAATCCGGCACCGTCGCCAAACAGGGAATCGTTCTGCACACCGGCCACCACGGCATCCACCGTGTGCTGGGTTCCGGCGTAGTCAGTGACCGCAATGGAGACCGTCTGGTCCAGGGCTGCCTGCTCGTCGGCGAAGCCCATCGGCTCCAGGTATGAGGACGGAAGCAGCACTTCACGCGATCCGCTGCCGTCTTCAAGCTGCCGCCCGGCGGCAAGATCCACATCCGCCATCCCGATCATCGGGTTGACGGTCAGCTCGAACTTGGTCCCGCCGTCGTACTGGATGAAGTCCGGTGCCAGCATGGCGGCCGGTTCAACCTTGTCGATGCCGTCCGTGGCGCGGATGGCTTCGATGTCCGCCTCGGAGAGCAGCGTGAAGTTGCCCTGCATGGCGGCACCGTCGGGATCGTATTCCTTGGGCCCGTCATCGGCCGCTCCGGTTTCTGCGGCGGGCGAGACGGTGAGCAGATCGTCGCCGCCAATGGCGCCTATTTGCTTGTCGATATAGTCCGAGACGCCAGCACCGATGGCGCTGGTCAGGGTCAGCGTGAAGGCACCGATGAAGATGGCGACCACGGTCAGTGCCGTGCGGACCTTGCTGCGGAAGGTGTTGGATACTGCTGAGCGGAGAATGTCGCCGGCGGTCATGCTGAGGCCCCTGTGGTGATGGTGGTCGAGATGAGTTCATCGGCGGACACTTCGCGTCCGTCCTTGATGTAGAACTGGCGGCTGCAGCGGGCCGCGAGATCCGTGTCGTGCGTGACGGTAATCAGGGTGATGCCCTGTTCCCTGTTCAGCGAGAACAGAATGTCTTCCACGACGGCGCCGGTGGCGGTGTCCAGGTTGCCGGTGGGCTCATCGGCGAAAATCACCGACGGATTGTTGACCAGGGCGCGGGCAATGACCACGCGCTGTTTCTGGCCGCCGGAGAGGTCAGTGGCCTTGTTTCGAGCCTTGTCCGCCATTTCCAGGCGCTCCAGCGCCTCCATGCCGCGCTTTTTGCGTTCGGCGGGCTTCACACCGGCGATCATCAGCGGCAGCACCACATTGTCCAGCACGGAGGAGTTGGGGGTGAGGAAGAACTGCTGGAACACAAAACCGAAATCCCGGTTGCGCAGTTCGTTCAGCTCATTTTTTCCCAGCGAACGCGCATCCTGGCCCTTGACGGAAATGGTCCCCTCGTCGGGGCTGTCCAGCAGGGCGAGCAGGTGCATGAGGGTGGACTTTCCCGAACCGCTCTTGCCGACAATCGCCAGGGACTCGCCGCTTTCCACGGCCAGGCTGACGCCCTTCAGGGCATCAAACCTGTTTCCCCCCTGCCCGTACGTTTTCGTCAGGTTCTGCGCGCTGAGTACGTGTGGTGTCATCTTTCCGACGTTACATGCAGTTCCTGCAAGTTTGCCGGGCCTGCAACTTGGGCGGCTTTGAACCGGCTGGGCCGGCAGTACTCAGATCTCTGGAATCCAGGCGGGATCGCGCCCGGTCAGTCCCACCAGCCGGTCCAGCGGCGAAGCAGAGTCATCAACCGGAACCACCGGGCCGAAGAGATCCGGGTTACGGGGCTGTTCGCCGAGGAACTCCACACAGGCCTGTACGGCGCGCAGATCCGGGTTGTAGCTCTGTCCGGTGGAGCGCGCCAGATCCCAACCGTGCACAATGATCTCGTCCAGGGCAAACATGCCGGCTTCCACGGCATCGAGCGGAACCCGGCCCGCCACCGTCTCCCCGTCCCACGCCGAAGGATCCGCCCAGGCGCCGGCCAGGGCAGTGAGCTGGTTGGGAATGCGCTCACGCCAGCCTTCGGCCAGATTCCTGCCGTCCGCTTCAGGCACCTCCCCGGCTCCCGGCGGCAGGGCAGTCTTGTGCGCGGAGAGCTGGAATTCCAGCGACAGTCCGTCGATGTGCTCCAGAAGGTCGCCCACCGTGTAGTCGGGCGACGGAGTGGGCCAGCTGAGCTGTTCATCCTGGATTCCGGCGATCACGGCGCCGGTGTCACGGGCTGCATGATGGAAATCGACTGGAGCATGCATGGTTCCTCCTCGAGGAAAACGCATCGGTGTCTTTTCAAAAACCTGACTCTCTGACCCTGCCGTTATCAAAAACGGTAGCAACGCGGACTTCCGTCCGTAAGGGGAACCGGGTTCGGGCATTGCCAAGAGGTCCGGCTACCTATTGCAATATTGTGTCTAACACACCATAGTGTGACGCATGGAAGACGATCTGCTGGGTGGACACCTTCAGGAACTGCGCCGGGGAACCGTGGTGCTGGCCTGCCTCTCCATCCTGAAACAGCCCGGCTACGGCTACGGCCTGCTCGAAGAACTGGAACGGGCAGGGTTCGGCGTCGAGGCAAACACCCTCTACCCGCTGCTGCGCCGCCTGGAAAAGCAGGGACTGCTCACCAGCTCCTGGGACACCGAAGAAGCACGCCCGCGGAAGTTCTACACCACCAGCGAGCAGGGCATCGAGCTGCTTCAGGCCCTGTTGAAGGACTGGGAATCCCTACATACCTCCATCCGCCAGCTCAACGAAGGACAACCATCATGAGTACCCTCACTGACCGTTATGTCTTTACGGCGCTGCGCTCAATCCCTGAGGGACAGCGCGGCGACATCGAACGCGAACTGCGCGGCTCCATCACCGACGACGTCGAAGCGCGGGTGGAGGGCGGACAGGCACCTGCCGACGCCGAAACCGCGGTACTCACCGAACTCGGGGACCCAGCCCGCCTAGCGGCGCAGTACAGCGGCCGGCCGCTGTACCTGATTGGACCGGACCTGTTCCTGGACTGGTGGCGGCTGCTGAAGACCCTGGCCATCATCATCACTCCGTTTTCCTTCGTAGGCTCGGTCGTGGTGCGGATGGCCCTTGAGCCCGGTGACCCCGCCGTGGCCTTCGGAGCAGCGATCGGCACCGCGATCAACGTCCTGGTGCACTTGGGTTTCTGGGTGACGCTGATCTTCGCGATCATCCAGTTCAACGGCACCCGCCGGAAGGACCTGGGACTGCAGCCGTGGTCGCCCGCCATGCTCCCCCAGATTCCCCGGAAGTCCCAGGTGTCCCTCGGCGACACCATCACCACGGTGGTCTTCATCGCGTTCTTCATCGGCCTGCTCCTCTGGCAGCGGATCGGTTCGCTGCTGTACCTGAACGGGGAACCGGTGCTGGTCCTGCAGGAAGGCCTCTGGAGTTTCTGGCTTCCGTACGTGATCGTCCTGCTGGTCATCGAGGCGGGCTTCACCGTCGTGCTGTATCTGACCGGGCGGTGGACGTATGCCTTCGCCGCGGTCAACACCATCCTGGCCCTGGCCTTCATGGTGCCGGTGCTCTGGCTGCTGGCCACGGACCAGGTCTTCGACTGGACCTTCCTTACCAACATGGACTGGGAACCGGATGCCTCCACCTGGATCGCCGGCATCACGGCTGCGGCGGTGCTGCTCATCAGCGTGTGGGACATCGGCGACGGATTCAGAAAGGCCGCTAAGGTCTCACGCCAAACGCCGGCAGCGTCAATGCCGGCAGTCCCGTCTAACTGATCAGCGAAGCGCCCTGTTCAGCGAGCAGCATCAGGGACAGGCAAACCATCAGGACACCGCTGGCCAGCGTGACGGCACGGGCACCGCCCGGCCGCGAGCGCAGCAGCCGTCGGGCCGCAAGTGCCACACAGGTGTAGACCAGCACGGACACGCCAAAGTGGGACAGGCCCAGGACCAGGGTCTGCAGCGGTACGGCCAGGCTGGCATCGGCATCCACAAACTGCGGAATGAGCGCCAGATAAAGCAGCAGCGCCTTCGGGTTGGTGCCGCTGGTGCCCAACCCCTTGAAGAAGTCCTGCCGGCCCTCGCGGCGGGCAGGCCCGGGGCGGACAGGAATCGGAGGGGCGAGGGTGGCCAGCATGCCTCCGGCGTCAACCGATTCCGGCTGGGCCCCGCCGGGCAGGACGGGTCCTGCCCCGCCGGGCAGGACGGGTCCTGCACCGCCGGGCAGGACAGGTCCTGCACCGCCTGTCGACCCGCCGGCACCGGAACCCGAAGAACCCGCCGTCGTCGTCGTAAAACCGGCCGAACGCCAGGTGCGCAGCGTGGAAATCCCCAGCCAGAGCAGGTAAGCCGCACCGAGCAGTGTCAGGCCGGCCAGGAGCTGCGGGGTGGCGGCAATCAGCGCCGCGAGCCCGGCCACGATCAGTGCGGTGTGTAAAAGGTAGCCTGCGGACAGCCCGGCCACGGCGGGTGCAATCCTTCGGGCGCGCAGGCCGGAGGAGATGCAATATGCCCAGTCGGCCCCCGGAGTCATGGCCAGGGTGACAGAGACGATCGCAAAGCCCGCGAATTGCTGAAAATCCATCCCTCAAGCCTAGGGATCCAGCGGCGAAAAGTGCTGACCGGAATAGGCCCGCCCACGGCTTTGAACGATACGATTCTTGCGTGATTGACGCTATTGACCGTGAAATTTTGCGCCTGCTTCAAAATGACGGGCGGATGAGTGCCACGGCGCTCGCTGCTGAGGTGGGGCTGACGGTTGCGCCCTGCCACCGCCGCATCAAGGAGCTTGAACGCAAGGGAGTGCTGACGGGCTATCGTGCCGTGGTTGATCCCGCCGCCGTCGGGCTGAGTTTTCAGGCTTTGGTGTTCGTAACCCTGCGCGACCGCGCGCAGATGCTTACCTTTGAGAAGGCAGTGGGTGTTCACGAACAGATAGTGAAGGCGGACAGGCTTTTCGGGGATCCGGATTTCCTGCTCAAGGTCATCGCGGCGGATCTCCTCGGCTACCAGCAGTTCTACGATGAAGTGCTCGTGGGCCTGCCAGGCGTCGAGAAGCTCACCAGCACCATCGTGATGAAAACCGTGAAGGAAGAAGCCGGCCTGCCGCTGTGAGGTGAGAGGCCCGGACGAGTCCCGTAAATTGGAACCATGCCAGCTCAGTCCGAACATCTCACCGTGGCGGTCGGTGAGGGTAAAGTCAGCGCCGTCTGCGCACGGCCCGCCGATTCGTGGGCATCCCTTGTCGTGGCACACGGCGCCGGTTCCGGCATGGAGCACCCATTCCTCACCGGGTTTACCGATGCAATGAACGACGGCGGCGTGGCCACCTGGCGGTTCAACTTCCCCTACCGGGAGGCCGGGAAGAAATTCCCGGACCGAGCCCCGGCAGCGATTGAGACGTGGCGCGCGCTGATGTCCGCCGCTGAGGACCGTGCCCACGGATTACCTGTGTGGGCGTGCGGAAAGTCCTTTGGCGGGCGGATGGCGTCCATGGCCGTGGCCGAGGGGATGCAGGCAGCGGGACTGGTGTTCCTGGGCTACCCGCTGCATCCGCCCGGCAAACCCGAGAAGCTGCGCGACGAGCACCTGTACGGGCTTTCCCTGCCCATGCTGTTCTTGCAGGGTACCCGGGATCCCTTCGCGTTGCCGGGCGAGCTGGAACCGGTGGCGGAGCGGATCGGCCCGTCCGCCGTCGTCGAACGGATTGACGGCGGAAACCACATGTTCGAAGTGCGCGGGAACAAGCGTCCGCAGGAGCAGATCGGTGCATCCCTGGCGACGCCGGTGCTGGACTTCATGCGGAGCCATCAAGGCTAGAAGAGCCGCTCGTGCCGATATTCTGCTGGGGTGAAAAACGTGCCGCAGCCACAGACACTTCCACCGGAAGAATTCCGGGTGCCGCAGGGATGGACCCGGTCACCGAACCGGAATACCAGCCGATACGCCATGGAAGCCGCCTACGGTCGGCATGCCTGGCGCGGTGTCTACCTCAACGATGGAAGGGGCAACGGGTATTTTGCCCCGGGCTGGGACGGGCGACGGCTGGCGCGGAACATGCGCCGAGTACAGCGCATCCTTACCGCACTGACCGTGGCGGTAGCACTGTTTTTCACCGGCTGGGTAGTACGGGAGTACCAGAACAACATCAATTACTACCGGCTGGCGAAATCGGGGGTGGCCGCCACCGCCGTAGTGGGTGCGGTCGGGGTGGAACACAGCTACCGCGCCGGGCGCAGCAGTAACAGATATGTCACCGAAACGACGGCGGAGGTGAGGTATCAGGTGGACGGTCAAGTTTATGACGGCGTGCTTGAGGACCGCATGTCCTACGGCGACAGCTATCCGGAACCGGAGTGGGCTACAGGTGAGTCGGTGCTGCTCTACACCGAGCCCGGGGAACCGGAATCCTTCGTGGAATATGACGCCTATCTGGAGGACCGGGACGGACCGTTCACCGGCGCCATGGTTTTCCTGGCTGCCATCGGCTCACTGCTTGTCTCCGTCTTTGCGACGGTTGCCCTGGTCGCGCGGTCCAGCCGGCGCAAAGCGGAAGCACTGTGACAGGGTTCAGCCCTCCGCGCCGCTAAGCTCACCCCTATGAGAACGGATTTTGATCCGGCCGCCATGGGCGGCCCCAGTTTCTACCGGCTGCTTACCTCCGTGGTGGTGCCGCGTCCCATCGCCTGGGTTTCGACGGTCTCGGCCAACGGCGTGGACAACCTGGCGCCGCATTCCTTCTTCACTGTCGCCTCGGTCAACCCGCCGGTGGTGTCCTTCACCTCGGTGGGCGAGAAGGATTCGCTGCGGAACATCCGCGAGACGGGCGAGTTTGTCATCAGCCTCGCCCCGGAGAACCTGTTTGAGGCGGTCAACGCGACCGGCACCGGTTTCACCGCGGAGGTCAGCGAGTTCGACGCCGCCGGGATTGCCCGGGAGCCCAGTGCCACGGTGCGCCCTCCCCGCGTTGCAGGCTCTCCGGCTGCTCTTGAATGTCGACTGCGGGAGATTCATCCAGTGGGCGACTGTTTTGTGGTCTACGGCGATATCACCTTTGCGGCCGTCCAAACGGACGTGCTCGACGGCGATTCCCACCCGCGCATCGACAAGCTTCGGCCGCTCTCCCGGCTCGGTTTGAACGAGTGGGGTACCGTCGGCGAGGTCCGGGAGATTACCCGGATCCGTCCCGAAAAATGGCCGGGCCATTACCGGGGCGAGCAACTCCAGTAGGGCGCCCGCGATACAGCGCGCCGGCGATCCGCTAGGACGTTTTCCGGCGCTGGAGCCAAGGCTGCAGCAGCCCGGTGACCCAGGGCAGCACCCAGTACGCCATGATCGGCGTGAGGATGGCGGTGGTGAGGAACACGCGGAGCGGCATCAGCAGCGAATCCCACCACTCGGGCAGCAGCAGGCCCACCAGGGCGGTGAACGCAAGGTTCACGGGGAAGAAGCCCAACCAGATGGCTACAGCCTGCTTCCAGCGCGGCGGCTTGACCGGTGTCTCGAGATCGGTGGAGACCGACGGCGCATCAAACCAGCCCTCAATGCCGGTGCGGCGCAGAACGTGGCGGTCCTCGACCATGTCGCGGCCCCGCTCCAGCCAGGCAAGGCGGGGTTCGGAGTGCTCCCAGGCGTCCAGCGCTTCCTCATCGGCGAAGCGGTAGAGCATGTGCCATTCATCGGACTCGGCGGAGGCGCGGACCCAGCCGGAGCCCAGGAAACCGGGCCAGCTGTTGGCGAGGTTAACGCCTTCCTGGACCCAGTGGGTGGCCTCAGGCACACGGAGGGGATCGACCCGCCGGGTGATGGAGACCGTTACCGCCCCCGGCCCGCGGAGCGGGAGGGCGTCAGCGTGCGTTGAAGTCATGCTTTCCAGTATCCGGGGAGGATGACGCCGACGGCGAATCGGGTGCGGGATCCCACAGGCGCCTCACGCGTCAGTAGGGCGTGTGCTGGTGCCGGGCTAGTTTCCATGCGCGGTCTTCGCAGGTCCGGGGCCGCTTCCCTATCGCTCTGAGCGCCGGAAGTGTTTACTGGAGCTCCGCGACCCACGAAAAGGTCCGTGCCGCCCAGGAGCCACAAAGGAGTGGATATGGCCAACAATTCCCCGTCACAGCTGGACACCTCAGTTCAGGACTGGCTCAACAACCTCAACACCGCCCTCACAACCCGGAATACCGAAGCGGCGGCCGACTTGTTTGAGGACGACGGATTGTGGCGGGATTTCGTCTCCTTCACCTGGAACCTCAAGACGCTCGAAGGCAAGCAGCAGATCACAGAGATGCTCGATTCCGTCCTCGATGACGTGCAGCCCTCCGGCTGGACGCTGGCGGAGCCTGCCGCCGGCAACGCCGATGCAGCCGAAGCGTGGATCACTTTCGAAACCGCCGCGTCGCGCGGCTGGGGCCACCTGCGGCTGCGAAACGGAAAAGCCTGGACCCTGCTCACCACCATGCAGGAACTCAAAGGGCATGAAGAGAAAAAGGGTGCCACCCGGCGCAAGGGAGTGGAGCACACCGTTGAGCGCGGCCGGAAATCCTGGCTCGAGGAAAAGGAACTGCACCAGGCGCGCCTGGGCTATGAGGAGCAGCCCTACTGCGTCGTCGTCGGCGGCGGACAAGGCGGGATCGGACTCGCCGCACGGCTGCGCCGGCTAAACGTTCCCACCATCGTGATCGAACGGAACGAACGGGCCGGCGACTCCTGGCGCAAGCGCTACAAGTCCCTCGCCCTGCATGACCCGGTCTGGTATGACCATCTCCCCTACCTTCAGTTCCCCGACGATTGGCCGGTCTTCGCTCCCAAAGACAAGATTGGCGACTGGCTGGAGCATTACACGTCCCTCATGGAACTGGATTACTGGTCCGGCACGGAGTGTCTCGGCGCGCAGTACGACGACGAGGCCGGAGCCTGGGAGCTGAAAGTCCGGCGCGGGGGCCAGGACATTACACTGCATCCACAGCAGCTGGTGTTTGCGCTGGGAGTCTCCGGATATCCCAACATTCCGGAGTTCGAAGGAGCCAACGCATTCCTCGGCGAGCAGTACCACTCCTCGCAGTACCCCGGCGGCGGTGACCAGACCGGCAAGAAAGCACTCATCATCGGCTCGAACAACTCGGCCCATGACATTGCCGCCGACCTCTGGGAGCACGGCGCCGACGTCACGATGCTGCAGCGTTCCTCCACCCATATTGTCCGCAGCGAATCGTTGATGGAGTTCGCCCTCGGCGACCTGTACTCGGAGCGCGCCCTGGCAGCCGGCACCACCACTGAAAAAGCGGACATGCTCTTTGCCTCCCTCCCCTACCGGATCCTGCCGGAGGCGCAAATCCCGATCTACGAGAAGATCGCCGAGCACGACGCCGAATTCTATGATCAGCTGCGCGCAGCTGGGTTTGACCTCGACTTCGGCGAAGACGGGTCCGGGTTGTTCCTGAAATACCTGCGGCGCGGTTCCGGCTACTACATCGACGTCGGCGCCTCCCAGCTGATCATCGACGGGCGCGTGAAGCTGAAGCAGGGCCAGGTTGCCAAGTTCACGGGCAACGGAGCGGTGCTCGACGACGGCACCGAACTGGACGCGGACGTCGTCGTCTACGCCACCGGATATGGATCCATGAACAACTGGCTGGCGGACCTGATCTCCCCGGAGGTCGCCGATCAGGTGGGCAAATGCTGGGGCTTCGGCTCCGGGACCACCAAGGATCCCGGACCCTGGGAAGGGGAGCTGCGCAATATGTGGAAACCCACCAATGTGGATAATCTCTGGATCCACGGCGGGAACCTGCATCAAAGCCGGCACTACTCACTGTTCCTGGCCCTGCAGCTCAAGGCCCGGATGGAGGGCCTGCCCACCCCGGTCTACGGACTGCAGCCGTCCCATCATTCCCGGTAGCCCGGTCCGCAGCCGCATACCCGCCGCAGCCGGCTGTACGTGATGCAAGCCGCACCCCCTGTGAATGCGGGCAGCGCTTTCGGTAAGCTGTCGCCATGCTGAAGAGAGTGGCAAAGAAAGTCGCGGTGGCAGCACTCATTTTTACGGCCTTTGTTGCGGGCCTTGCTGCGGTACTGGGTTACGGTGCACTCCAGCTCGTCCAGGCTGCGGTGTTCGGTGACGAGGGCGACCCCTCCGTCTGGTCCTTCTTTGCCGCCTTCATGGCGCCGTCGCTTTTTATCGGAGCCCTGGTGCTGCTGACGGTGGGCGTGCGTTCCTCGCGGCGCCGCGCCCGGGCGGCGCAAAACAGGCGCAGCAATGCCGCTGCGCAGGCCGAGTCCTGGCGCCGGTTGTACGTACGGAGGGACGAACTGCTGGTGCGGTGGTCCCGTTACGAGACCGACGTCGCCCTAATGATCGACTATCCCGTCATGACGGACTACACGGACCCGGTGGTCCGGGACGTCATTGTCGCCATGCAGGGCATCCGTGCCGCCGAAGCCGAGGCTCTGGATCTGGACCGTGGCCCGGCCGAAGCATCCAAACTCTTTCATGCGGTCAACAGGTTTGAGGTTGCCTTCCTGACAGCTGAAAAGTATGCCCGGCGCTGCGGGCAGTCCAAGCTCAATCCCGCCGAACGCACCAAGCTTGCCGGCGCCCGGCAGGCACTGAACATCATCCTTGACGGCGCGGCGACGCCGTCCGAGGTGGAGGTTGCCTACCGAAGCCTGCGGGGTTCGCTGCGCGGGATCATCGATCTGCCGGACCGTGCCGTGGCTGATCTCCAGGCCCACACCCGGCAGAGCCTCGGCGTGCGGCCCCACGGTTCGTCACCGGCACCTGCTCCGGCACACCGGGCAGCCTAACCGCAGCAGCCCACCCGGTTACTGAGCATTCCCGCGGGGATACTCGTCCTCGTCGGTATCTCCGCTTTCCGTACTCTGCTCCAAGCGGTCCGCTTCCGAACCGTCAGCACGCAGCGGGTCACCGTGTGCCTGCACTGGGTCCTGGGATCCGGCGTCCTCCTGCCCGTCGGGGATGGCAGGGGTTTGCTGTTCCTGGGCATCGGCTTCGTTTTCGGTAGGTACAGCGGGGCGGTCATCTGCTTCGGACATCAGCATTCTCCTTTGCCGGAAACGTTTTCCTTTTGCGAGAAACGGGGTTTTCAAGCTCCGCTGTTGACGAAGAACGCGGACAGGTCCCCGTAGGGGTTTACCGCCGGATCGGCATCGAATCCGTTGTATTGCTTCCGCAGTCCAATGACGGCACGGGCGGTCTCATCGGTGATATCCGTGTCGCGGGCGAGACCCCAGGGGCCTAGTTCGGCGTCGAGCACCCGGCGGGCATCCGGCGCGTGCAGGTCACGGGCATTGGCGATCAGGTCAGCTGCCTCGTCCCTGTTGTTTGGCTCCAGGGCCCAGGCCAGTGCAGCCTCATAAGCCTCCCGGAAACGGAGGGCCGTATCCCGGTTCTCGGCATACCAGTCCCCGTTCCAGGCGGCCACGCTCCCGACGTAGGGCAGGCCAAGCGCTGACTCGTCGGCCAAATGATTCATCCCCTGTTGGCCTGCCAGTACTTCCAGTCCGTCGCTCAGCAAAGTGGCGGCGGCGTAGCCGTCTGTCATCTTTCGGTAGCGTTCGGCAACGCTGCCGGAGCTGACCACCGTATAGTCGGCGTCGCGGCGCAGCCCGGCTTTTTCGAGGATGGAGTAGAGAACGTACGCGTAGCCGCTGTTCGGTGCGTCCACGGCCACCTCGCCTCCCCGCACCGCCTCCAGGGACGTGATTTCCGGTGGACTGATGACGCTGAGGCCCATCCCCAGATCCAGGGCGAAATCAGCCAGGACGTTCAGAGTGCGTCCCAGGTCATTGGAAGCGTTGCACCGGTAGTTGACCACGTTGTCCCAGGAGGTTTGCAGGACGTCGTAATTTCCGGCGTCGAAGTCCCTGAACTGCTGTTCAGGGGACTCCACCTGTTCCAAGGTCACATGCACGTCATTGTCCGCAAAGTATCCCTTCTTCTCCCCCGCCGCCAACGCTGCCGAGATTGAAAAAACGCCCATTCTCAGGGGATTTGTGCTGCTGCCTGGCTGTGCCATTGAAGGTCCTTGATCTCTTGAAGGAAGCCCCCTGTCCATGTTCCAGCGTAGGGAGGCGCACCGTGCTGGAAAAGAACCCACGGTAATAAGGGCCATCTACAACCTGATGCGGCACACTGAACGCATGGGGACACACGGCCAGATCAGAGCCTCGGAGCTGGAGCTTCTGGCGTCCTCCACCCGGCGCGATGGGGCACGTTTGCGCCGCCTGCTGCACCCTGAGTTCCTGGAGATCGGACGCTCGGGGCGGCGGTGGACACGTGAAGAGATGATTGCGTCCCTCGGCGACGAGGAGCAGCGGCCTGCCCCGGAGACGGATGAATGGGAATTCTCGGCTCTGGCTCCGCACCTTGTCCTGGTTACCTACCGGATCCAAACCGGGACCACGGCGGATCCCGGACACCCGCAAAGCCGGCATACCTCCGTATGGGACACCTCGTCCGGGCAGCCGCGCCTCCGCTTCCATCAGGGAACTCCCGTCCTGGGCAGCAGCGAATGAAAACGCGAAAGGCCTGCCCCTGGGGACAGGCCTTTCAATGCCGCTGCGTGGAGATGGGGGGAATCGAACCCCCGTCCGATGTTGTATTGCCAGGGCTTCTCCGGGCGCAGTATGCGTCGGATTTTCTCGGCCCCAGCCATCCTGCAAACAAGTGGCTGATCCGGGCCCAGCCGTCCAAAAGTCCCGAACACCCAGACGGCGGGAGTGTTCAGCAGTGGCCCTCTAAACGACGCCAGGATCCGGAGCGAGAGCGGCTCCGGGCTGACGGACTACTCCGGCTGCTTAGGCAGCGAGAGCGAAGTCAGTGCGCATAGGTTTGGCACTTATTTTTTTGCAGAGAGCGTTTACGAGATAACTCTGCGTTCTCGGCCCGCTTCCCCTGACTCAACAGACATCGTCGAAACCGATCATCCCCGTATTCAGTTGCCAAGCCTTCCGGGCCGCCGCCTGCTGCCGGCGTCCACCATTTATAACGACACGGTACCGCGGATGATTCCCGGGCAGGAACCCTCCGTGGCGCTGGAATCAATGGCTGGTGGTTCCCTGCCGCGATTCCAGGTCAGGCGCAATCCAGGCGTCCGACACCATTCCGGTGACCCACGCGTAGATGGCCTTGTGCAGGACGTCGATAGCTCTTTCCTTCGCCGGCCAGGTTGCCGGTGGAGCACCGATGCCGGTGGCGTTTTCCAAGGTTTGGTCCGTTGCCAGCCGCACCACGGTGAAACCGGTGTTGGCTTCGGGCCCGCGGATACCGGTCACGGACCAGACACCGCGCAGCGCACCCAGCACGGCACCGGTCCCCCAGTGCATGGCGTGGTCCCAGACCGGCGGCTGCGCATCCGGAGCGGGGTGCCGGCCCAGCAGGCTCAGGAGCGTCCGGGCCGGAACATAGGAGTTGGGGCGGCTGGTCACTGCTTGTTCGAGCTTCTCGCCTGCGGTCATCGCGGCCACCCCTGCCAGACCTGCGACGGCACCCTGTCCGGCGGCTTTCAAGAGCATGCGTCCACGGGATTCTGCCATGTCTGCCTCCTGGTTGGGTGGGTCGAATCAGGACGGTTCGTGCCGCACTAGCGGCGGCGCCCGAAAATCAGCGAAGCAGCCGCCGTGGCAGCGGTGACCGTATAGACGGAGGGCCAGGCGCCGAGTTTCTTGGCCAGCGGGTGGGACAGCCCAAACGCTGCCACATAACCGGCGGTAAGGGCAGCGGCCGTGCCGGTTCCGGCGTCGCGCTTCCACATCATGAAGGCCGCCGTACCCGCCGCAGCCAGAACCGCACCGCCGAGCTGGCGGTTGCCGGTATCCCGGGCGGTCTTGTAGCCGCCGATCAGGCCGGCGCTGGAAACGAGGGAGGTCAGAAGTGCGCTCACAGTGGTTTTTCTCCTCTTGGCTGCTGATTACTGCTCCCAGCCTATCCCTCCGCGGCAGCGGCCGGAGTGTGTCTAGACTGTGAGCAAACTTCCCCCAACGCCAAAAGGACCGCGCATGCCGACAACGCCGCAGACTCTGCTCGCCCAGGACGCCGCAGTGGAGAAGGTGGCCACCGGAGCACAATGGGCCGAGGGGCCGGTGTGGATTCCCGCCCGTTCCGCCGTGCGCTTCAGTGACATCCCGGGCAACCGGATCCTGGAGTACCGCGAGGCCACCGGCGCTCTGGAGGTTTATGCCGCGGATGCCGAATTTACCAACGGCCGTGCCCTCGACCGCGAGGGCGCCGTGATCCAGTGCTCGCACGGAAGGCGTGCCGTTGAGCGCGACACCGGCACCGCGCCCGACGCCGTTCCCGCCGTTTCCACGCTTGTGGACTCCTGGAACGGCCGGCGGCTGAACTCACCCAACGACGTCGTTGTGAAGTCCGACGGCACCATCTGGTTTTCCGACCCCTCCTACGGCATCCAGAAGGAGGAAGAGGGACATCCGGGACAGGAAGAGTACGGCGACCGCTGGGTGTTCCGCTTCGATCCATCCAGCGGTGAGCTGACACCGGCGGTCATCGACGTTGAAGTCCCCAACGGGCTGGCCTTCTCACCGGATGAATCCATCCTCTATGTCTCCGACACCTCGCTGGGCACCCCCGCCATGGACGGCGGGCCGCGGCTGCACGGTCACGCGATCCACGCGTACGACGTCGTCTCCGGCCGGTTTGCGCGAAATGGCCGGATTTTTGTGGAGGTTGGGCCGGGAGTTCCCGACGGTTTCCGCGTGGACGTGCACGGGAATCTCTGGTCCTCCTCGAAGGAGGGCGTGCAGGTCTTTTCGCCCGAGGGTGAACGCATCCTGCAGATAGCTGTTCCGGAAACCGTCAGCAATGTCTGCTTTGGCGGCGACGACGGCCGCACCCTGTACATGACCGCGTCATCGAGCCTGTACCGGATCCGGACCACCGTCACCGATGCCGCTGCTGCACTGCGGACCTCCGAGGCTTAACGCCGGAAGGTCCGCAGGGATGCGACTAGTTTGCCGTTCCTTCACTTCCTCCGGCGGGGCGGTAGCTCCACAGCTCGGCGCTGACTCCCACCGGCCGGGCCCGGCGGGAATCTGACGAGGTGCCGCCGTCGGCCGTTTCCTGCCCGTGTCCATGGGCAAAATTCTTCGATGACACCCAGTCCTGGAAAGACTTCTCATCCCGCCAGCGGGTAACCACCAGCCAGGTGGTGCGCTCATCGGTGGGCTGCAGGAGTTCAAACCCTTCAAACCCCTCCTGCCCGTCCACGGCGCCGGCGCGTGCGGCGAACCGCCGGGCCAGCTCGTCTCCGGAGTCGGCGGGAACAGTTATGGCGTTGATTTTGACGATGCTCATGGCCCATTATCCCCACATCCGGCGGTGAACATCCTCCGGTGCGGGAGTATCCGGGAGGACTGTCCGGTTTGGCGGTGCCGCGTTTGCTACCCTAGGTAGCCAAGACCGGATCCCGGTCTCCGGACGACGGTTCAGTACCCGGACAGCGACAAGACTGGCCAAAGGATTTAGTCATGGCATGGGTCATCCTTGTTCTCTCCGGCATGCTGGAGGCCGTCTGGGCCACCGCACTGGGCAAATCGCAAAACTTCCGCCGGGTCTGGCCCACGGTGATCTTCGCCGCCGGCCTCCTGCTCAGCATGGCCGGACTCGCGGCGGCCATGCAGTCCATTCCCGTGGGCACCGCGTATGCGGTCTGGGTGGGAATCGGCGCAGTGCTGACGGCTGCCTACGCGATGGCGTTTGGCGGCGAGAAAGCCACCGCGCTGAAGGTCCTGCTGCTGCTGGGCGTCGTCGGCTGTGTTATCGGCCTGAAGGTGGTGGGCTGAACATGCCGTGGATTGTCCTGCTCCTGAGCGCCGTCCTTGAAGCCGTGTGGGCCACCGCCCTGGATGCTTCAGCCGGGTTCACCCTCCTGGTCCCCTCCCTCATCTTCCTTGCCGCATGCGCGGCCTCCATGGTGGGACTGGCTTATGCCATGAACTCCATTCCCGTCTCCACGGCGTATGCCGTATGGACCGGACTGGGCGCTGTCCTGACGGTCGCGTATGCCATGGTGTTCGGCAATGAACAGCCCGGACTGCTGAAGATCCTTTTCCTTGCCGGAATCATTGGCTGTGTGGTCGGCCTGAAATTTGTGGAGTCTGCTCCCCGGGACAAGAGCCCGGACACTGTTCCCAGGGACCCGGCGGGTTGATACTGCTCTGAGCGCCGGGAATGCTCCGGCGTACCGCGGTACCGGCAGCGATGATCGGAGCCTTCCATGTCCACAGCGGAAAGTGCGTCTTCCTCCCTTTTCCGGCGCAAGCCAATCGACGAGGTCGAAGACGAAAGGAGCGGCAGCAAACTCTTTAAAAGCCTGGGGCTGTGGCAGCTCACGGCTATCGGCGTCGGCGGCATCATTGGCATCGGCATCTTCACCCTTGCGGGTTTGGTTGCCAACGGCGGGCCTGACGCGCCCGGCGTCGGGCCGGGCGTGCTGATCTCCTTCCTTGTCGCGGGGCTGGCAAGTGCTGCAGCAGCCCTGTCCTACGCGGAATTTGCCGGAATGGTCCCGCGAGCCGGTTCCGCCTACACCTATGGTTATGTGGCTCTGGGCGAGATCATCGGCTGGTTTATCGGCTGGGACCTGCTCCTGGAATACACGGCCATTGTGGCCGTGGTTGCCATTGGCATCTCGGGCTATTTCACCGAGTTCATGAGCGGAATCGGCATTGACGTTCCGGCCTGGATGCAGGGCACCGGCGACACCGTTGAGGGCGGGGTAGTGAACGTGCCGGCCCTGGTGGTCTGCCTGTTCATTACCTGGATCCTCAGCCGGGGCACCAAGACCTTCGGGCGTTTCGAGCTGGTGGCGGTCGGCCTGAAAGTGCTGTTGATTCTCTTTATTGTGGGGCTGGGGTTCTTCTTCGTGAATACGGCCAACTACACGCCGTTCCTGCCGAACGGTTTTGGTGCTGTCTTCACCGGTGCGGCTACGGTGTTCTTCGCGGTGTTTGGATATGACGCGATGAGCACGGCCGCTGAAGAAGCTACCGACGGCAAAAAACACATGCCCAAGGCCATCCTGCTTTCGCTGGCCGTGGCCATGGTCCTGTACGTCCTGGCAACGCTGGTCCTGACCGGCATGCAGAATTACACCGAGATCAGCCCGACCGCCGGATTTGCCTCCGCCTTCCAGGCCGTAGGGCTTCCGGTCATTGCCACTGTCATCTCCGCCTTCGCCGTGCTGTCCATTCTCACCGTGATGCTCACCTTCCTGCTCGGCGTCACCCGGGTTTGGTTCTCCATGAGCCGCGACGGGCTGCTTCCGGGCTGGTTTTCGGGAACGGACCGGCACGGTACACCGCAGCGGGTCACCTGGATTGCCGGAATTGCCTCGGCACTGCTGGCCGGAGTGTTTCCGATCCGTGCCGTGGCGGATCTGACGAACATCGGCATTCTGGCGGCATTTGTGGTGGTTTCGGTGGCTGTGATTGTGCTCCGCCGGCGGCAGCCGGACGCTCCGCGGGAGTTCCGGCTGCCGCTGATGCCTTGGATTCCGGCCTTCGGCGTGCTGTCCTCAGGCTTCCTGATGCTGCAGCTGCACTGGGAGACCTGGCTGCGTTTTGCCATCTGGCTCCTGATCGGCATTGTCATCTACTGGTTCTACGGCCGCCGCCACTCGCTGCTGAATCCAAACAGTCCGCGTCTGGCCAAGCCGCCGCCGGCTCCGGAAACCGCCTGAGGCGCAGAGCCGACGTCATATTTTCAGCTCTCCGCAACGGCACTTCAGCTCTCCACAACGGCTGCGGTACGTGCGGTCATCCAGCGAAGGACCAGGCCCAGAACTACGCACACGAGGTAGCCGGTCGCCACAAACAACCAGCCCGCGAGGAATCCTCCCGAATACTGCAGCAGCAGTCCCATGGCCAGCGGACCCGAGGCGAATCCAACGTACATTCCCAGCGAGACCACACCGGATGCCGCCCCTACCCGGCCCGGCTCCACCTCCCGTATTGCTCCTGCCATCACCACCACATTCACCCCGAGCACCGTGGCCCCGTGGAGGGCCACTCCGGTCCACAGAAGTACGGGCATCCCTGTTTGCCCGGCGGCCAGCAGAAGCGCCGTCCCTCCGATGGCTCCCAGCGCCAGGATGAGCAGCAGCGACGCCACCGCGGTTCCGCCGGCAATTCGCCGACCCCACAGCACCCTGGCCGCTACGCCAACCACTCCGGCAACCGCGGCAGCCGCTCCGGCCATCAGCAGTGAAAAGTCCAGCTCGCGCTGCGCAAACATCGGCAGGTAAACGTTGGTGGCCTGCATCCCGGCGCCCGAAAACAGGGCAAACCCGGCCAGCAGCCAGACCGTGGGCGGGAACGGGTCGCGCGGGCCGGAAGCCGCACCCGTCCTTGGCAGCGCCGGAGGTGCAGCAGGCAGTTTGTTCCACGAATACATCAGGAGCACCGCCATGACGACGGCGGCTCCGGCGGCAGCGCCGCGCCAGCCGACCAGCAGTGCCGCAGCGGGGAAGAAGAGGCTGGAAAACAGCTGGCTCGCCTGCACACCGGACTGCTTGATCCCCAACCAGCCGGGACGCCGGACGGGGTCCACCTGGTGGGCAATCACCCTGTTGGTCGTGGGATTGGAAATCGCCTGTGCCGGTCCCGCCAAACCTACGGCAATCAAAAGCCACAAATAGCTTCCGGACACAGCCATCAGCGTGAGTGCGAGAGCCGTGCCTCCGAAAATAAGGATGAGCTGGGCACGTCCGGAAATCCTGTCGCTAAGCCGGCCCAGGGACACGGAAGACAACGCCGCGCTGAGGAAACAAACCGTGGCCAGCAGCCCAAACTGCGCTTCGCTGATGCCCAGGTCGCCGATGATGAGCGTGCTCGTGGCGCTGATGCCGTAATTCATGACAGGTCCGGCACCCATTGCGCACACCAGCACAAACAAAAGTCCGGGACCCGCTTTGTTGTTCACTTTCTGCCCTTCTCGCAACGACACAGTACATTCTGGCTCACCGGTGAACAACGCACTGACAAATAGCGGCTATCATCTGCTTAGGGCCGGTATAACCAGGCCTATTAGCTGGGGGAGTAGAAATGGGCGGGGAGTCTCAAACAGTGCCTTCTGTGCGGAAAAAATCCGCCATGCTTTTTCGTCGCGGGCGAACCATGCTCGCGCTGGTGGCCGTCTTTTGGCTGTGGCTGCTGCTGGGTAGCGCGAACTTCATAGCCGGCCTCTTTGATACCCCCTTTTACGCGATGCTGGCCCTGTACGGGCTGGGCGTGGTAACCCTCATTTCCCTGGGTGTGGCTGGAATGGCCATTTTCTACATGGTTGTCAACAAGCCTGCGCGTACAGAACTCCCCGCTGGCAGCTCCGCCCGTCCCGGTTTCTCGGAGCTTGCGCCCGTTATCCGCCTCGTTCCGCGCCGGGTTGCCGACCACAGTGCAGCCCTCACCAACAAAGCCGCTGCCAAGTGGCGGGATCTGGCTTCCTGACTTCCGGTTTTTAGAACTCCCGGCGTTCCGGTCCGGTCCCCGTCCCGGCCGCCTGACGGAACCGGATCGTGCGGCACATCAAAATGTCAGTGCCGCACGACAGTCTTGTGCCATGACAGTCACCCACGCCCCCTACCGCCGCGAGCCGTACGTCCGTTTTCGGACGCCGTCGTCGTTCATTGACGGCAAAGCTGCGGCCTGGACCCGTGTCTCGGTGCTCCTGCATTGGATTGACGACCTCGGGCGCGCCCACAATCGCTGGGTGCCGGCAGAAAACGTCCGCCGTGTGGCCCGGGATGATTCATCGTGGCAGGACCCCTATGACGACTGGGCCTTCTACTATCCCGGCGCTGCCGCAGGTTCTTCTCCGGAGCGTTCTTCCCAGGAACTTCTGCCGACGGCCGCCTAAAGTCCTTCCGGGCTCCTTCCCTTGACACGGGCCGGAGCCCACCCGCTTATGGAGGTACGGGCGGTTCGGCCCACGGGAGCAACCATTGGAACCGGTGAGTGGAGCAGAGCATGGAATTCAAGGGCATCATTGAAGCCACCGGCGAGCTTGTGGACCTGGCCGGGGTAGCCGTCATCATTGTTGGTGCCGTCCTCGCTACGGCGTCCGTGGTGCGCACCCTTCTGCGCCGTACGGGCCGCCCTGTCTACGAGGCGTACCGGCAGCAGCTGGGCCGGTCCATCCTGCTGGGCCTGGAGCTGCTGGTTGCAGCGGACATCATCCGGACCGTGGCTGTAACTCCCACGTTTGAATCGCTCGGGGTGTTGGCTCTCATCGTCCTGATACGGACCTTCCTTAGCTACACCCTGCAACTGGAAGTCACCGGACGGCTGCCCTGGCAGCAGGTTCGCCCAGCCGAAGCGGCACCTCCGCCGGGGTAGCCGGCAGATCGGGGACGCGTATCCGGCACTTGCGGAACGGTCGCCCGCGAGGCCTACCTGTCAGGCGCGGCGGTCGTCCCGCACCGAGACCACGAGCAGAGCCGCGGTCAGCCCCAGGGTCAGTATGCCCACCGGGTTGGCCAGTGCGGCGGAGAAGCCTGCCGCTTCCGCTCCGAGCAGCGCGGACATTACTGAACCGTCGCGCCCTGGTTCTCCGCCGACGTCGGGCACCAGGAAACCAAAGGCCCCGCCTGCCAGCCACAGCCCCAGCAGAAGAAAAGACGTGCGCAATGGTGCCCCGAAACGCGGCCGCCGGGCGGCAGCCACTGTGATGCGCGCTGCCGACAACAACATCAGGATGGCCATCAGCGGCCCAACAGTTGCCGCAAAGATCACTACCAGGTTCCCCTGGATGCCAAACAGCATCCGTCCTGCTGTGATCCACAAAGGAACCAGCAGAGCCATCGGGAGGCTTAACGCCGCCGCAACAGCAGAAAAAACGGCTGCGGGACGGACCATGGACCGTGCCGGGGATGTGGTGCTCATGGTTTAAGGCTAGGCGAGATTCACGGCTAAACATGTTTCCTGTCAGGCGCACGGGCAGCTCCCGGCCGTACTACTTGGGGACGGTACGGATCGCCCGCATGTCATCACAGGGGATGAGGTTATTTGTCCTGCCGGAACCCTATTCTGGAATGGCGTCCACCCCCCAAATAAACGGCGCGACCCCGTTCATTGTTTGTTCTGACTCCGTTCATGATGAAAGAGCATGGTTTTCGTTATGCCTATCGAATACCTGATGTGGGCTCCTCTGGTGGTGCTGTCATTGGTTCTGTACCTCACTTTGGCTGCCGCAGCGCTCTACAGTCTGGCCGGTTCTCCGTGGGTTTCCAGCTCGGCACGTCGCGGGTGGATGCTTGCTGTTGTGCTGCTTCCGGTGGTGGGGTCGGTGCTGTGGTTGGCCGCTTCCCACCGGAGGACGGCGGGCTTTCCCACCGACGACGGCGAAAACCCTCCCATGTCTGAGGCACCCGACGCGGCTGACACGCCGGAGGTACCTGATGCACCCGAAGAACCTGATGTCCTGCTGGACATCCGGGAGCGCTAGAAGGGCGGGGGATCGTCCCCGTAATCGTCCGGATTCTCGCTCACTGTCCCGCCGTACGAAACGAGCACAGCACCAGGTCTCCCCGCTGATTTCCCCGGCACCGTTCCATGGTCAGGCGCCAGAGTGAGGTGCGGGTCGGTGCGGTAGGTCCTTCCGCCGGGCGAGGTCCACTCGATGATCCCGGGTGCGTGTTGTCGGGCTTTCCAGAAGCCGCGGGTTTTGAACATGTGGTGTCGTCGGCAGAGATGTTCCAAGTTGTCGTGGTCGGTGGTCCCGCCGTGGGACCAAGGTTTGGTGTGATCTATCTCGGCGATCACGGCGTTGGTCCGGCACCCCGGGAACCGGCAGGTTCCGTCCCTGGCCCGCAGCCAGCGCTGCAGTCCGGCAGGGACTTTCCGGCGGCGTCCGACCCGCAGGATCTCGTCGGTGTCCGGGTGACGTTCCACGGGTGTCCAGTGCGCTGCCTGCCGGGCCAGCCGGCGGGCAGTTTCGGGGCTGATCGGCCCGTACCCGTGCAGTTCGGCAGGCTGTTCATCAGCTCCGAAGAGGGTATCGGCGGTGATGAGGACCAGGATTTCGGTTCGGGCTCGGGCACGGGACTTCTTCTCAGAGGCTTTGTCATCGCCGGCATCGCTACGGGTTCTGCCCTCACGGCCCGCAGCCCCGTGGTTACCACTGCCTTCATGACCACTGCCTTCGACATCCCTGTCACCCTCGAGATTCCTGTCACCGTCGAGCAGGTCAGCCAGAATGTCCGCCCGCAGCTCATCCACCCGCCGGATCTCCGGCAGCCTGTTCACCCCGGGCAGCGGTCGTCAGCTGCGTATAAATCAGCTGGGCACGTGCCGCCGGCAACAACGTCGACAACCATGACATGCCATCCTCATCCGGCGCCAGACAAACCCTTCGCCGCTCAAACGCTGTCTTATGCCGGACGCTAATTGTTTCCGGATACGCCTTTTCCCGCATCCGTTGGGCTTTCACTCGGAACTGGCTCGGCGTCAGACCCGCTGCCGCAACCGCCAGCAGATCCTTTTCAAAGCCAGCCAGATCAGCCTCGGGGACATTCTGGGACTGGTCCAGTACCGTCTGCACATGCCCGTAGCTGAGGGTGCCCGCTTCCAGGCCAGCCAGCGTGCCAGTGTGGGTGGAACACAGCTGTCCGGCGTCGCTCATCAGCATCTTCGCGGTATTCGTGGGAACGCGCAGGATGGCTGCGGCTTCCTCCGCCGCCAGGCTGAACGTCAGGGCCGGATCCTCCCGGCCAACATCTTCGAGCAGCTCGTCCCGGAAGAGGATTTCCATCCGGTGCAGCACTTTGGCCTGCTGAGCCTGCGCCCACCGCACCAAAGCATCCAACCGGGACAACACCACACTGGCTTCATCCTGGGTCAGGGCCTCCGCGCCCTGCAGGACCAACGAACCGGTAAGCCCGTCGCGGTAGGCCGGACCATGGGCCGGGGCCGGACCATGGGCCGGGGCCGGAGGGAAACCGTCTTGGTCGGAACCTGCATCAGCGACCCTGCGCGAAGCTTCAAAGACCGACAGGCTCGGGCCAGCAGCCTGGCCAGCAGCCTGCCCGGCACCAACGCAATCACCGGTGCCGCGTCGAAAAGATCCGTTCTGATCCATGCCCTCAGGCTTTCACCTGCCACCGACATTTCCGTCCCGAAAACAGCCCCAAAAACCCCAAAACAGGCCTCTTTCGGACGTTCCAAATACTCGACTTTTTTCCGGAACTACTTGCCAGGAGGAGGGCTGCCTACGTCGCGCCGGCCCACACCTTCAAAGCTCTCTATATCTGTTCCGCACATCCGCCGTCCGCCCCACCGTGGACGAACCCCCTCCCACCCCACCCCACCCGAAAAGTTCGCCATCCCCGCTACACCGTCTTCGGGGCACCGAACTTTTGTGTTACGTTGCTGTCATGAGCCGCAAGACTGCCCTCCTGAGGCCTGCCAAGCCGGCAACAGGCGCGCCTTCCCCTGTGCCCGCTTCCCCCACCGAAATACCCGCTGCCCCCAAACGCCTGATCTGGATGCTGGGACCCGCACTGGTTGCGGGAGTCGCCTATCTGGATCCGGGAAACGTTGCCAGCAACATGACGGCGGGCGCACGGTTCGGCTACCTGCTGGTATGGGTTGTGGTTGCCGGGAACATCATGGCCTGGCTCATCCAGTACCTCTCCGCAAAACTTGGACTGGTCACCGGCAAGTCCCTGCCCGAACTGCTGGGAGAACGCCTGGGCCGCAAAACCGGACGCCGCCTCTACTGGCTCCAGGCGGAGCTCGTAGCCATGGCCACCGATGTGGCCGAGGTGATCGGCGGCGCCGTGGCCTTGTGGCTTCTGTTCGACCTGCCGCTGCTCCTCGGCGGCGTCATTACCGGGGTCATATCCATGGCTGTTCTGGGCCTTCAGGGCAGCGGACGTCACCGCACGTTTGAGTACGTGATCGTGTCCATGATGGCGATTATCGCCGTCGGCTTCACGGCCGGAATCGTGATTTCACCGCCCGACGGGGGCGCCGTGGCTGACGGCCTCATCCCCCGCTTCGAGGGAAGCGAATCCGTGCTGCTCGCAGCGTCCATTCTTGGCGCCACGGTCATGCCGCACGCCATTTACGCGCATTCGGCATTGACCCGGGACCGTTTCCCGGACCGCACTGCTTTCCTAACGACCCCAAGGCTGATCCGCGCCACCCGCTGGGATGTCACCATTGCGCTGGCTGTCGCCGGAACCGTGAACCTGGCGATCCTGCTCCTGGCAGCGAGCTCCCTCCAGGGCGTCGCCGGAACGGACACCTTGGAAGGTGCGCACGCTGCGATCGCTGCGTCCCTTGGCGGCGCCGTCGCCACCCTTTTTGCCGTTGGCCTATTGGCATCGGGTCTGGCATCCACCTCCGTAGGCGCCTACGCCGGCGCCGAAATCATGCAGGGGCTGCTGAAGATCCGCATGCCGATGCTGCTGCGCCGCCTGATCACGCTGATTCCCGCTCTGCTGATCCTGGCGGCCGGTGTCGACCCCACCTGGGCGCTCATCCTCAGCCAGGTCATCCTGTCCTTCGGCATTCCGTTTGCCCTGATTCCGCTGGTGTGGCTGACCTCGCGCCGGGATCTGATGGGTGTGCACACCAACCGCTGGTGGACCACCGCACTGGGAGTTGTGGTGGCCATCCTGCTGGTGGGGCTGAACATTACGCTGCTCGTGCTGACCTTCACCGGCGCGGCTTAGCGCCGGGAAGGTCCAACACCACAGCACGACGACGGCGGGAACCTCCGTGTCACCGGTCCACCTGCTCAGTCGTTCAACGTCCCCTCCACCAGCGCGGTGGCAATGCTGTCAGCATCCTGCACCGCGGCCAGATAGCGTTCGGCGTCCAGAGCTGCGGCGCACCCGGTGCCGGCGGCGGTGATGGCCTGACGGTAGCGGTGGTCCACGGCATCACCGCACGCAAAAACACCGTCGGCGGAGGTAGCCGTGGTGGGTGCAGCCACCGTTATGTAACCCTCCGCGTCAAGGTCCACCTGTCCATGCAGCAGTTCAGTACGCGGCACATGCCCGATGGCGACAAACACCCCGGTAGCCGCCAGCTCGCGCCGTTCTCCCGTGACCGTGTCGGTAAGGGTCACCCCCGTCACCTTGTCCTGGCCGTGCACCGCGGTCACTTCGCTGTTCCACTCAAATCGGATCTTGTCGTGGCTCTTGACCCGCATGGCCATGATGCGTGAGGCCCGCAGCTCGCTGCGCCGCACAATCACCGTGACGGTCCGTCCGAACCGGCTCAGGAACAGAGCCTCCTCCATGGCGGAATCGCCGCCGCCCACCACCAGCACATCCTGGTTCCGGAAAAAGAAACCGTCGCAGGTGGCGCACCATGAGATGCCGTGGCCGTTGAGCCGTTTCTCCTCCGGCAGACCCAGTTCCTTATACGCTGATCCGGTGGCCAGAATAACGCTGCGCGCCTTGTGCTTGCCTCCGCCGCCGGTCTCCACCCGCTTCACATGCCCGCCCAAATCGACCGACACGACGTCGTCGTACTGCACCACGGCACCGAACTTTTCCGCCTGCCGGCGCAGGCTGTCCATCAGGTCCGGGCCCTGAATACCGTCCGGAAAGCCGGGAAAGTTTTCCACTTCAGTGGTGTTCATTAGGGCGCCGCCCGCGGTCACCGACCCGGCAAGGACACGCGGTTTCAGACCTGCCCGGGCCGCATAAATGGCCGCTGTGTAGCCGGACGGACCGGAGCCGATGATGAGAACCTGATCGGTATTCATGAGGTAGTCCTTGGCATGCGGTCTGGTCGGGAACAGCAAGGGCACTGATTCCAGTGTGACCGCCCCGGCTCCAGCCGGGAAGAAGTTCTGAGCCGGCGCCCCCATAATGGAGCGATGCCCTCTCCTTCACCAGCTCCTGCCCGGCAGCACCCCGCATCCCGGCGGCCTCCCATACACCTGGCGCAGTTGCCCGTGGCTGCCATTGACGCGCTGGCAGCAGGGGACTTGGACACCGCCAACCGGCACTCCCCCGTTCCCCTCACCCGGCATTTTTCCTCCGACCGGCAGTCGCTGTGGAAAATGCGCAGCGCCCAGCTTGCGGCAGCGCCCGACGACGCCGGCTGGATCACCGGGGCCATCGTCGACACGGAGTCGGGTAAGGCTGTGGGCTGCGCAGGTTTTCACGGACCGCCGGATCCGGACGGCATGGTGGAACTGGGCTATTCCGTGGATCCATCGTTCCGCCGCGGCGGCTACGCCCGCGCCGCACTGGAACTGCTGCTGGCCCGGGCCGCCCGCGAACCGGACGTCCGCACGGTGCGCGCCACCATCAGCCCGGATAACGAAGCCTCCCGCAACCTGGTGCTGCAGTACGGGTTCGAGGAAAACGGTTCCCAGTGGGATGAGGAAGACGGGCTGGAGATCATTTTCGAAGTGGCAGCGGGAAACCAAGCCGGCCCCCCAGTAGGCTGATCTGATGCTTCCCGAAAACCTCTTTGCCAACCAGGCCACCTTGACCACCGCCCGGCTCCGGCTGGAACCGCTCGGGCCGGAACATTTTGAGGGCGCCTGGGCCAGCCTGCAGGATCCGGAAGCACGGCGCCTGACCGGAACCCACGCAGAATTCACCCCCGAACAGATTCAGGCATGGCTGGCCGGGCTCGCCGGACAGCATGACCGCGGAGACTGGGCCGTCATTCGCCGCGCAGACGAAAACCACCCGGAGGAACGGTACTTGGGCGAAGTGGTCCTCAATGACCTCGATGCCGACAACGGGTCGGTCGGATTCCGGATTGCCCTGGCACCGGCGGACGTGCGGGGACAGGGGTACGGGACCGAGGCGACGGCCGCCGTCGTCGGGCACGCGTTTGATGACCTCGGCCTGCACCGGGTGGCGCTGGAGGTCTTTGCGTTCAATCCCCGGGCCCAGCGCGCCTATGAAAAGGCCGGGTTCACAGTGGAGGGCCGCCAGCGCGAGGCTCTGCTCTGGGACGGTGAGCGGGTGGATGCGATCAGCATGGGTATCCTCGCACGTGATCCGCGTCCTGCCCTGCCGGTCCCGACTGCCTGAATCAGCCGATGCGGCGCCGGATCTGAACGGCAGCCAGCAGGGTGAACACCACCGTCATGGCAACCAGAATGAACACCACATAGGGGTTGGTGACGGTCCAATCCCCCACTGACGCGGTGATGCCGAAAACCTCCCGCAGCTCGGTGGCGGCAGCCGGCTGGTCCGCCGCCAGGACCTGCAGCGAATCCGCCGTCATCTCCTGGCGGATCGGCAGCGCAGCCTGCATAAACGGCAGGGCGCTGACCACGGTGCGCACGCCTTCGGGCAGGGCCCCCACCGGAATGTAGGCGCCGGCCAGGAACCCCAGAATGGTGCCCACAATGGTCGACAGGGCTGAGTACGCTCCCGCAGTCCGCACAAACGAGACCGCAAAGGAGCTCAGCGCCGCAAACGCCAGGCAGCTTAGAGCCAGGAAGCCGTAAACGGTGGCGATCTGCCCGGCGCTAAAACTGATCCCGTCCACCAAATACAGATAGACCAGGCTGATGATCAACATCACGGTGGTCATAATCAGCGCCACAACGCCGGCAGAGGACAAATAGCCCAGGATCAGTTGTTCCCGGCGGATCGGCGAAACCATAAAATCCCGGAAACGGCCCGATGACGAATCCTCCACAAACACGTTAAGGGCGCCCAGACCGGTGGTGATGGAGGTAATGCCGACGATGCCGGCGAACATCCAGGTGTCCACGAAACCCTTGACGTCATCCCTCGTAGCTCCCGGGAAGGACTGTTGGAGGTCATCAATCTGGGTGCTGCCGAGAAACAGCGTATAAAGCAGGAACAGGATCAGCGCCGAGAGCAGCGAGAAAAACACGCCCATCCGGTCACGGAAGAACAGCCGCAGGTTGCGCAGCATCAGGTTGCCGACAATGTTCATGCGCCCTCCCCCTCGTGTCCGGTCAGCGCCAGAAAAACGTCATCCATGGTTCCGTGCCGGAATTCAAAGTCCGCCACGGCGTCACCGTGCTCCGTTAAAATCCTGCGGGCCGTCTCGGCGGTGTCGACGACGAGCCGCACCACCCCGCCGTCGTCCTCATCGCGGATGCCGGCGCCCGCAGCGGTTGCCAGCGCCAGCAGCGCCGGCCGGTTGTCCGTGGTGATGCTCAGGACGGAGTTGCTGTGCCGGGCGCGCAGCTGGGCGGGCGTGCCGTCGGCGATGATCCGGCCGCGTTCAATAATGCACACCCGGTCCGCTTCCTCGGTTTCCTCCATGTAGTGCGTGGTGAGGAAGACGGTGAGCCCGTGCCGGTCCCGCAGCTCACGGATGGTGGACCAGACCATGGCGCGGCTGGCCGGGTCCAGCCCGGCGGTGGGTTCGTCCAGGAAGAGGATCGACGGCGAATGCAGCAGTGCGCGCGCAATGTCCACGCGCCGCCGCTGTCCGCCGGAATAGGTGCCGTAGCGGCGGTCGACAAAGTCGTCGATCCCGATCATGGCGCTCAGTTCCTGGATCCGGGCATCGTTGGCCGCGGTGTCGGCCGAATAGAATTTGGCCCTCGTCCGCAGGTTTTCCCGGCCCGTCAGCAGCGGATCCAGCAAAGAATCCTGGAAAACGACGCCGATGTCCTTGCGGACTTCGCCGGCCTCGCTGCGTACGTCGTGCCCGCTGACGATTGCTTCACCGGCGTTGAAGGGAATGACGGTGGTGAGGCAGGAGATAGTGGTGGATTTGCCGGCGCCGTTGACCCCCAGAAAGGCGAAGACCGTACCGGAATGCACTTCAAAGGACAGGTCATCAACGGCTGTGGTGGCACCGTATTTCTTGGTCAACCCACGGACGGATATAGCGGTATCTGCGGATAGTGGCACGATTTCCCCGGCTTCCCGTTCTTCCGGCGGCATCGGCCGGGCTGGAGAAAGTCTAGCGGGAGAACTGGCGCAGATCGTCCCATTCAAAGGAGGTAGTCCCGTTGCTTTCCCAATCCTGCCGCAGGATGGCGTAGGCCACCGACGCCACCCGCGTACCATCCGCCGTGGGCCAGCCGAGGCGGTAATGGGCCTCCTTGAGAAAGCCTGCCCGGACGAAAGTCTTGCGCATGGCAACGTTGTCCTCCCGTGTCTGGCCTTCAAACCGCACCGGATCGGGAAACTTTTCAAACACCAGTGAGCACAGGGCCTTCAGGACCTGCGGCCCCAGTCCCCGGCCGCGGAAGTCCTCCGCCAGCCGCAGGTCGAACATGGGGGTGTCCTCCTCCAGGTCATCAAGCACCACCATCCCGACAGTTTTGGCATCATCGACGATCCAGTAGCCCACCGATTCCTCAGACCAGAACCTGCCGCTGTCCACCGCTTCCCGTGCCGACTTCGCCGTATGTTGTGCCGTCATATGGAAAGGAAAACTGTTTGAAGTCAGGAATTGCACAATTGCTTCCGCCTCAGACTCCGATTCGGCCATCAGGCGAAAGTTAATAACCATGGTGGGAGCCTATCCGACACCAGTAGGGTGTTGGTCATTAGGTGTCCACCAGCATTCCCACCCATTCCAAACCAGACTTGGGGATATTCATGAGACGAGTTGTTTCGACCGGGGAAATCACCGTTGAGTCGGCTGCACGGAATCTGCAGGACTATTTCACCGAACTCATGCCGCGGACCGGCAGGGTCCGCAGCAGTTCCCGCTTTGATTCCTGGGCCGGCGGCGGCGATGCCCCGGGCGTGGTGAACCGGTTCACGGCCGACGACGTCGTTGCCGCCTCCTTCCGCTCGGTGAAGATTCCGGCGCGGACGGCAGTTGCCCTGCTGGAAACGCGGGCCGGAGACATTTCCGATCTGCTGGCTTCCATCCCGGCGGACGTCGATCTGCCCGACGCGGACGCGGTGCAGGATTTGGGTGCCGGCAGCCCGGCGCGCCAGCTGTGGAACATCCTGCGCGGCAGGCACGACGACAACGGCGGCTGGGGCGTGGGCCCGAGCACCGCCAGCAAACTCCTTGCCCGCAAGCGGCCCCGGCTGATTCCGGTGTACGACTCCATCATCCGCCGGGTCACGGCGCTGCCCGGGCCCAAGGACCAGTGGGAGTACTGGCACGCCTCCTTTGCGGACGGGGTCCTGGCCGAACGGTTGACGGAGATCCGCGCCAAGTCGGGCATCACCGAACCCATTTCCGACCTTCGGGTTCTGGATATTGTGCTGTCCATGCACGGCAAACGGCAGGGGTTCGAAGCCCAGGAGGAGGATCTGGAGTCTTGAGCGCCCTCCCGTCTCCACCGTCCGGCGCTGGCGGGACCACCGTCCGCCCGGGTCCGGCCAGCCCATGGCTGGGTACCCCGCCGGGCATCATTGCCCTCACGGCGCTGGTCCTGTCCATTGTCCTTATACCGCTGTTCTTTCCGCTGGCCGGGCTCGCCCTGGTACTCGCGGTCGTGGCTTTGGTTCGGCGGCGGCCGCAGCCACGCAGCGCCTGGGTGATCGCAATTACCAGCGGTGTCCTCCTAGTCGTCGTCCTGGCCATCGGCATTCTGGCGTCAGTTTTCCTCTTTACAACGGAATCCGGCGGCACCGGCGATCCACAGCCGGCTACAACCTCGGTGTCCGTTCCCGCCGGCGAACCCTAAACAAAGGAAATGGCGGCCCATCCGTCGCCGCGCACCGGAATTCTCCTCATTTAATGCCGCCTGCAGATGAGATGAAAACGTTACTGGCCGCGAGCATAGTTCCGGGCCGGTTGTGAGGCATTCTTTGAGGTACGTGAGCCCGCAGGTTCACCGCCCGCACTCCTAAAAGAGGATATCCGTGCACCATTCTCCGCGCGCTGCTGCGCTTCTTGCCGCTTTGTGTTTCTCCATCGTCCTCGGCGGGTGTGGTTCGTCCGGTGAAGCTGAAGAACCTCCTGCCGCCAAGGATTCCCCTTTGGCCGAATTCATGTCCTCCGCCTATGAGAGCGGGATGAGCGTGGAGGAGCAGGAGAAGGAATACGCCGAACGGGAGCGCAAGCGGGAAGACCTCGTGGCCCAGTGCATGACGGAGGAAGGTTTCGAGTACACGCCGAATGTCCAGGATGTGTCCTTTTCCATGGGAACGGACACGGAATGGAATCCTGATTCCCGGGAATGGGTGTCCCAATACGGCTACGGAATGATCAATTTCCCCGGCCGGGATGACGAGCCCGTGGCCAGCGAACAGGAGTACGTAGATCCGAACGCGGATTATGTCTCCAGTTTGTCGGAATCTGAGCAGACCGCCTTTTATGAGGCGCTGCACGGCCCCACCCCCGACGAAGAGGATATGCCCGCCGAGGGGGAAATGACGGAATGGGACTGGACCACCGCGGGCTGTTACGGATGGTCGGAGAACGAAATAAACGGCGACGACGTCGACACCTCCGAGAAGCACCAGCCGCTGATGGATTCCATGAACGCCCTCTACGAGGACATGATGAGTTCCCCGGAACTCACCGAGGCAGATGCCGAGTGGTCCTCCTGCATGGCCGACGCCGGACACCCCGGGTTCACGGCTCAGATGGATGCGCAGAACAGCATCAATGAAAAGATGAACTCCGCCTACAACGGGGTGAGTGACAGCACCAGCGCCACCGCCGAGGCTGTTGACCCCGGCGCAATGGTCGAACCGGACATGGACGAGCTGGCCGAGGAAGAAATTACCCTCGCCCTCGCTGACCTGGACTGCCGGGAGAAGACAAACTACAAGGACACCATGGAGAGCGTGCAGTTCGAGCTCGAGCAGCAGTTCATTGATGACCACAAGGCCGAGCTGGAAGCTTTCCGCGCGGACATCGAGCAGGGCAACTGAGTGGCGGGGCTTGGACGCAAGGGTGCCGACCGGCCGGCGGACCAGGCATCGGGCGTGGGCCTGCTCCTGGAAGATGCTCCGGACCGGGCCCAGGAGCAGGACGTTCCCGCACGGTCATCAGCATGGGCAGGCATCATCACCGTTTTCCAACGTAACCGAACTCTCTGGATTGTGGCTGCTGCCGCTGTTCTGAGCCTGGTTGCCGGCCTGCTGCTGGGGCGGTTTCTGGTCTCGCCGGCTGACGCAGCAGGTGCGGCCGAGCCTCCGGTGCCGGGGCTGGTGACCGTTCCCGTGCAGTACGGCCAGCTCAGCAATGACGTAACCATCCGCGGAGAGGTGGCCTACGCGGACCCGGTGGAAGTGCGCATCGACACCACATCAATAGCCGGCCCCGCCGTGGTCACGGGCCAGGTGCCGGAGGTTGGAGCGGAACTGAAGCCCCTATCGATAGCCCTGGAGGTTGCCGGCCGGCCCGTCATGGTCCTGCCCGGCGAACTGCCTGCCTACCGGACCCTTTCCCTCGGCGCATCGGGCCCCGACGTGGTCCAGTTCAAGACGGCGGTTCGGACGGTGGGAATCGACGCCGGCGATCCGTCCGACCCGGTGTTTGGCGCAGACGCAGCCAACGCCGTCGCAACCCTTTATGCCACGGCCGGGTATTCGCTTCCGGAGTCGGAGGAGGGAAGCGCCGAATCCGTCCGCGCAGCGCAGGAATCTGTACGGATGGCAGAGCAGGGTTTGTCCTCAGCCCAGAACGAGCTGGCCATGACGCCGGTGGGTGCAACACCCGTGGAGATCCGGGAGGCCGACAATGCCGTAGCCGCCGCACAGCGCGAACTGGCCGCCGCGCAGCAGGCCACACCCCGGGATGCACTGCAGATCGGCAACCTGGTGGATGCCCTTGAACTGGCTGAACTGCGCCGGCAGCAAATCGGCGCCGACCGAACCGACGCTCCACAGCGGGCAGCAGTTGACGCCGCTGCGGTGCAGCTCGCGCAGGCGCAGGAGGACCTGGTCCTCGCCGAGCAGGCTGCGCTGCCGTCACTGCCTGCTTCAGAGGTGCTGTACCTGGCCGATCTGCCCCGCCGCGTCGACACCGTCACCACCGCGCGGGGTTCCATCCTGGAGGGATCTTCCATGACGGTCTCCGGCGCAACGCTGGGACTGTCCGGTTCCGCAGCGGAAGCTGATGCCCGCCTCCTCAAGGCCGGAGACAAAGCGTCTTTTGACCTGCCGGACGGCACCGCGCACGCGGCCACCATCACGTCCGTTGCAGCCGGAGAAGGCGACTCCGCGCGATGGACCGTTCAGCTGCAGCCGGACCCCCTGACGCCGGAGCAGATCCAGGAACTCCAGGGAACCAACGTTCGCGTGTCGATCGCCGTCGGCGCCACCGACGGCGATGTTTTGTCTGTTCCCTACGCGGCCCTCACCGCCGGCCCCGGGGGCGAAACACGCGTGGAAGTGGTGGAAGGAGATCCCCGTGAGGGCGAACGGACGGCCACCCGGCTGGTGGTTGTCCGCAGCGGTTTGGCGACTCCCGGTGCCGTGGAAGTCATCCCGGTGGAAGGGGAACTGGCCGAAGGGGACCTTGTTGTGGTGGGCAAGTGAGTGTCCCCCTCCTCGAACTGCGTGATGTCACAAGGTCCTTCCCGGGTCCGCCCGAAGTGCAGGCGCTGAAGGGCATCAACCTCACTGTGCAGCAGGGCGACTATGTGTCGATTGTGGGCCCCAGCGGATCGGGCAAATCCACCATGCTCAACATCCTCGGCCTCCTGGACCGGCCCAGTGTGGGCGAGTACCGCTTTGACGGCCATCTGACCGGAGTTCTGGACGAGGACACGCGCGCTGCCGTCCGCGCGCAGCGCATCGGGTTTGTTTTCCAGGCCTTTCACCTCATGCCTCGGCGGTCGGTCCTGGAGAACGTGATGATGCCCATGCTCTACAGCGGAACCCCGCGCATCGAGCGTGCTGACCGCGCCCGGGAGGCGCTCCAGCGCGTTGGCCTCGGCCACCGCATCGATTTCCTGCCCGGCACCCTCTCCGGAGGTGAGCGCCAGCGCGTGGCCGTGGCGCGCGCCGTCGTCACCCGCCCCAGCGTGCTTCTGGCCGATGAGCCCACCGGCAACCTCGACGGCGGCACCACGCAGGATGTCATGACGCTGTTCGAGGAACTGGTGACCGACGGGCTGGCCCTGGTCATCATCACGCACGACCAGGGCGTGGCCCGGCGTGCACCCCAGTGCGTCCGGATTGCCGACGGAAGGGTGGTCACGCCCGTATGAAGCTCGCGCGCGCCACACGAAACCGTCCCCCTGCCGACCCGCCAGCGGCAGGACTCCTGTCCCCCGTTCCTTCCGCAGACCGCTTCAGCTTTATCGACCTGCTGATCGAAGCCACTTCCGACCTCGGGACACGGCCCGGCCGGCTCCTGATGACGCTGGCCGGAACCATCCTGGGCATCGGAGCCCTGGTCGCCACACTCGGCTTCGCCCAGACCACCGCCGGACAACTGGCCAAACAGTTCGACGCCTTCGCCGCCACCCAGGTCATCGCCTCTCCCGCCACGGCCCAGAACGCCGACGGCAACAGCGTTGCCACCGCTTCCCTCCCCTGGGACGCCGTGGAACGCATGGAACGCCTTGCCGGCATTGAACAGGCAGCACTGATCACCGAAGTGAAACTCCGCGAAGGCTCCGTCACCGCCGTTCCCGTCAATGATCCTTCCGCACCCCTCACCTCACCGCCGCGGGTTTTTGCCGCCTCCCCCGGACTCATCGACACGCTGGAGGGCAAGGTCCTGCACGGCCGGCTCTTCGACGCCGGACACGACCAGCGGCATGACCGCGTGGCTGCATTGGGCAACCGGCTCGCAGACCGTCTTGGCATCACCCGGGTGGATTCCCAACCGTCCATCTTCATCGACGGCCTGCCGTACGCCGTCGTCGGTGTTTTCGGCGACGTCCAGCAGCGCTCCGAGCTGCTGGAGAGTGTTGTCATCTCCACCGGCGCGGCCCGTTCAGACTTTGGCCTTGGTGCGCCGGGAGAGGTGCAGGCGCGCATTGTTGTTGGCGCCGGCCCCCAGGTGGCGGACCAGGCTGCCCTCTCCCTCTCCCCCGATGAGCCCGGGCGCATCGACGTCGCAGCCCCGCAGGGACGCTCCCAGCTCGCGGGCAATGTCCAAGCGGACGTCAACCTCATTTTTGTGGTCCTGTCCGTGGTGGTGCTTCTGGCGGGCGGCGTTGGAATTGCGAACGTGACGATGCTTTCCGTCATGGAACGCACCGGAGAGATCGGTCTGCGCCGTGCCATCGGTGCCACCCGGCGCCAAATTGCCGCGCAGTTCGTCGCGGAGTCAGTCATTATCGGACTCCTGGGCGGGATCCTCGGCGCGGCCGCGGGAGTTTTCGCCGTCATCGGAATCTCCCTGTCCCAGCAGTGGACGCCCGTCCTTAACCCGCTTGTCGCCTGCGGCGGGGCGCTCCTGGGAGCGCTCGTCGGGCTGGTCGCCGGCGGATTTCCGGCCCGCAAGGCCACGCGCATTGAACCCGTCGTGGCCCTGCGGGGAGCCTAGTGCGCTTTGTACGGCACCGGGTCCGGCAGCCCCGCTTCACGGCGTACCCGGCGTGAGAACCGTTCGATGGATTTCAGTGCGGCTTTGACGTCGGCTGGACCAACATCGAACGGCATGGACTTCATGGTCTCAGCGGGAACAGTGGCAGCCTCCGCCACCAGATCCAGTTCACGGGCGTCGTCCACGGACAAACCCACCTCGGTAAGGGTGTTCGGCAGGCCGACGCGCGTTGTGAACTCCACAAAATCCCGGATCTCAGCGGTGGGAGCGCCCTCCAGCACCAGCTGCGTCAGTGAACCGATGTTCACCTTCTGTCCGTGGGCCAGGCCGTGCGTCTGGGGTGCTGCGGTCAACCCGTTGTGGATGGCATGGGCGGCAGCCAGTCCGCCGGACTCGAACCCCAGGCCGGACAGCAGGGTATTGGCCTCGATGACCTTTTCCAGCGCCGGCGTGACGAGGTTGTCCCGGGCGGCGTCCAGAGCGGGAAGCGCGAACTCCCACAGCACGTCCCAGCTCAGCCGCGCCAGCGCGGTGCCGGTCTCCGTGGGCAGGCCGCCGGCCATGGTCAGCGAAAAAGATGCAGCCGTGGCGCGTGCTTCCAGCCAGGTGGCCAGCGCGTCGCCCACCCCGTAGGCAAGGAACGACGCCGGCGCGTTGGCCACAATCTGCGAGTCCACCAGCACCAGATCCGGGTTCCGGGTGAAGAACCGGTACTCCTCGAAGGCTCCGTCGGCGGTGTAAACGACGGCGAGCGCCGACGTCGGCGCGTCAGTGGATGCGACGGTGGGCACCGATGCCCAGCGGATGCCGGCTGCGTCGCCGGCGGCCTTGCACGCGTCGATGGTGCTGCCGCCGCCCACTCCCACCACCACGTCAGCGCCCGCGGCGCGGATGGCACCGGTCAGCCGGTCAATTTCAACGGCTGTGGGTGTTCCATTGAAGACTTCCCGGGTGAGTGGCAGCTGGGCAACCTGCAGGGACGTGCCGATGTCATGGCCGACAAAGCCCCAGACGACGTCGTCGGCCACCAGCAGCGGTGTCTTCCCGACCTGGCTAAGGAACTCTCCGAGCCGGTGGATGGCGCCGGCGCCCTGTACATAGCGGCCGGGACTGATGACGGTACGAATTGGTGCCTGCTTCATCGTGAGCTCCTGAGGCGGTTCCGACGGCGGCCGACTGGCTGCCGCTGCCAGCCTAGGGGCCGGCCGAAACGGCAGCTAGGGGCAGCCTGCATCCGGGTGCGCTGATCACCCGATCCCGACGTCGCGCCGCCGGAAACCCGTAAAACCCGCCGCGACGAGGACTGCTGCACCCGCCGTCAGAACCGCCAGCGGGGCAGCCTCCGGATCGGCGCTGGGCACCAGCGCCACATGGGCGAGGGGTGACAGGTCCATGGCCCAATCGGGCAGAGCCAGCAGCTGTCCCAGAAAGAGCACAATGGCGCTCCACACCACCGGCGCCCACGCCAGTGCAGCGAGCCGGGGAAACAGACCGTAGAGGGCCACCGCGAGGGACGCCGTCAGTGCCAGGGCGGGCAGGTAGGTGAGGGCGGCCAGGGCCAGCCTTCCGGACCACCCGCCGTCGCCGGTTCCCGCGGCCACTCCCAAACCTGCGCCGAGCCCCACGACGGCGGTCATCAGGACGGTCTGCGCGGTGACAACGGCAAGCCAGGCGCCCAGCAGTCCGGAACGGGAACTGCCGGTGGCGAGCAGCTGCTCGACACGGCCCGCGTCTTCCTCTGCGCGCAGCCGCAGGACGGCCGAGACGCTGAAGATGAGCGGGGCAACGATGACGAAGGAGACGATGGCGGACGCAAAACTGGTGGTCACATCGGCCAGGTCCACGGTGATGAAATCCGCCAGCTGCGGGAGGTCGGAGAATGATTCCTCCAGGGAATTGGCCAGCGCCCCAAAAGCGGCCGCGAACAGGAAAGCGGAGACGGTCCAGGTGGCAAAGGAGCCGCGCAGCAGCCGGCCGGCCAGACCCGCCGGGGAAAGCAGGGCGGGCCTGGCGGTTGCCGGACCGGGCCGGGGCGTCCGCAGCCCGGCGCCAAGGTCCCGCCGCCGGGCCAGTTCCACGGCGAGCACCAGCAGTATTGCAGTGGCCGCAGCCGAGAGGAGCAGCGGCCACCAGCGCAGGTCCACCCAGAGGCGGGTCTGCTGCGGCCAGGCAAGCGGCGAGAACCAGGACAGCCAGGATCCCTGGTTGTTGATGACGTCGCCGATTCCCCGGATCAGGAAGGCGGCAGCCAGAACCGCCATTGCCGTGCCGGTGGCTCCCCGCGCGTGCTCATTGAGCTGGGCGGCAACCGCGGCAACCGCACCGAAAACCATGCCGGTGAGTGCGGTTCCGGCGCCCAGGGCAAGCGAACTGGCAGGGTCCAGGGACGATGTGCCCGCGAGCGCCGCCACAACGGCCGCCCCGACCGCGGCATTGGCGACGGCGACCGTGATGATTGCGGCGGCGGCCGGTGCAAAAGGGCCCACCGGCAGGGCACGGAGCATTTCCATCCGGCCGGATTCCTCCTCCGCCCTGGTATGCCGCACCACGAGGAGGATGCTCATGATGGCGGCGGCCAGATAGAGGTACAAGGAGAGTTCGTTGGCGACCATCGCGCCGAACGTGTAATTCTCCAGTCCAAAGGCCGGTCCGGTCATCATGACCGTGGCCGGGTTGTCCATGAGCGACGCCCGGGCCTGCAGTGATTCCGGGGTGGTGTAGGTCGTCTCGAAAGTGGCCATGGACCCGGCAACTCCTGCGCCGACGGCCAGGGTCCAGACCGGAATAATGATCCGGTCCAGCCTCAGGTGCAGCCGCAGCAATCCGCCGGTGGCAGCCCACGGGTTGCGGAAGGACTGCCGGCGGGCAGTGGGTGGTGCGCTCATTGCGCTGCTCCCGCCTCGTCACCGTAGTGGCGCAGGAACAGCTCCTCCAGTGACGGCGGGGCAATGGTCAGGTTTTGCACGCCGGCTTCGGCCAGCAGTGCCAGGATGCTGTTCACCTGCGCATTGTCGACGTCGAACCGCAGATATCCGTGCTCCGCACTGAGGTTGTGCACCCCCGGTGCAGCGGCCAGCGCGGCCGGATCCGCCGTCGTCGTCGCCGTGACCGTGGACCGGGTGAGGTGGCGCAGCTGGGCCAGGGTGCCGGTTTCCACGTCGCGGCCGGAGCGGATGATGGTGACGGTGTCGCACAGCTTTTCCACCTCGGCGAGGATGTGGCTGGACAGGAGCACGGTACGTCCCTCGCTGCGCAGGTTCCGGATCTCCTCGGTGAACGCGGCCTCCATGAGCGGATCGAGGCCCGAAGTGGGTTCATCGAGCAGGAACAGCTCAGCATCTGAGGCGAGCGCGGCGACCAGCGCCACCTTCTGCCGATTGCCTTTGGAATAGGTGCGCGCTTTCTTGGTGGGGTCCAGTTCAAAGCGTTCCAGCAGCTCGGCGCGTCGTGTCGCCTGCCGCTTCGCGTCCCGGCCCTTCCCGGCGGTCCGCTTGCCGGCATGCAGCCGGGTGAAAATATCGATGGCTTCCCCTCCGGTGAGGTTGGGCCACAGGGTGGTGTCCCCCGGCACGTAGGCGATCCTGCGGTGGATGGCGACGGCGTCTGACCACGGGTCCAGCCCCAGCACCGCGGCGGTGCCAGCGTCAGCGCGCAGCACGCCGAGCAGCACCCGGATTGCGGTGGATTTTCCAGCTCCGTTGGGTCCCAGGAAACCGGCAACCTGCCCTGCCTCCACCGTGAGCGAGAACCCGTCCAAAGCGCGCGTAGAGCCGATGGTCTTGACGAGGTTTGTCGTTTCGACAGCGGGCTGGTTCATGGGAACTCCGGTGGCATGAGACGCGGCCGGGGCCCGTCTTGCGCCCGGTCTGCCCTGGCTGGCAGCAATGTCCACCCAGTCTGCGGCAACTTGCGCCGTTCGCCAAGGTGTTTTCCATGCTCGGTGCTAACCTGTTGGTATTCGAAGGTGTGTTCTAGGGAGGTGTGCGGTGCCCGTGTTTTCCTCCGGCTCCGCGCCGCGTTCCGGCGGCGCGAATGAGCAGCCTCCGGCCCGCGGTTCAACCCTTCCGGCCGGGTTCGCCTCACCAGCCCAGGACTATTACGACGCCGGCATTGACCTGAACCGGCACCTGATCCGTGATGCCACATCCACCTTCATCATGCGGGTTTCCGGCGATGCCATGGACGAAGCCGGCATCAGCGACGGAGACGAGCTGATCGTGGACCGGTCGCTGACGCCCAAAGACGGGTCGGTGGTTGTTGCCGTTCTGAACGGAGAGCTGATCATCCGGCGGCTGCTGTTGACCGGCCAGGGGATCTTCCTGCACGCGGACAGCCCGGATTCAGAAGACATCCGGGTGCCGGATCCCGCGGAACTGTCCGTCTGGGGTGTCGTGACCCGGTGCCTGCACCATGTCTAGGCCGTCTCATGGCTGAGCAGCACCGCATCGCACTGGTGGACGTAAACAGCTTCTATGTCTCCTGCGAGCGCGTTTTTGACCCGAAGCTGGCCGGCATTCCCGTGGTGGTGCTCTCCAATAACGACGGCTGCGTGGTGGCCCGCTCCGATGAGGCCAAGGCCCTGGGCATCAAGACGGGTGAGCCGTGGTTCAAGCTGGCCGAGGCCGCTCCTAAGCTGGGCCTGGTACAGCGCTCGAGCAACTATGAGCTGTACGGGGACCTGAGCTCGCGGGTGATGCAGCTGCTGGCACGCTTCTCCTCCGAGCAGGAGATTTACTCCATCGACGAGTGTTTCCTGCACCTGCACGGCACCGATGACGAACTGCGGACCCGGGGCACTGACATCCGGGCTGCCGTGGCGAAGAACATCGGCCTGCCGGTCTGCGTGGGAATCGGTCCCACCAAAACCCTGGCCAAATTCGCGAACCGGATCGCCAAGCAGAATCCCCACATGGGAGGGGTCTGCAACCTCGACACCCTGGATCCCGCCGTCGTCGACACCATCATGTCCCGCGTGCCGGTCACCGGCCTGTGGGGCGTGGGCGCGCGCAACGGTGTCCGGCTGAATGCGCTGGGCATCCACACCGTCGCGGATCTGCGCGCCGCCGATCCCGCCGCAATCCGTGCGAAGTTCTCCGTGGTGCTGCAGCGCACGGTGCTGGAACTGAACGGCACCGCCTGCATTCCCATGGAAACCGAGTCCGCAGACAAGCAGCAGGTCCTCTTTTCACGCAGCTTCGCGACGCCGGTGACTACACAGGAATCGATGCGCCAGGTCATGAGCCTGTACGCCCAGAAAGCGGCCATTCGACTGGCCAAGGAGGGACAGCTGGCCAGCGTCATGACGGTTTTTGCGTCCACGTCGCGGTTCAGCGGCACTGAAGCATCCTCGCCCTCGGCCACGGTCCGGCTTCAGCGGCCCACCGCGGATCCGCTGGTGCTCACCCGGGCCGCGATTGACGCCATGGATCCCCAGGTGGTGGAGGGTGCCCGGTATGCCAAGGCCGGAATCATGCTCACGGGCCTCTCCCCCGCCGGCGCCGAGCCGGTGTTCGACCTGTTCGATGCCGGACCGGAGCAGAAGGACATCGGGCCGCTGCTGGCGCAGGTCACCGACAAGTACGGCGCTGCCAGCATTGGCCTGGGACTGGCCGGAATGTCCACAGCCAAGCCGGACTGGACCATGGCGCGGAACTTCGCTTCCCCGCGCTACACCACCGAGTGGTCCGATCTGGCGGTGGTGAAGGCGGTTTAGCGGCCAGTTTTCCTGCCGGCTCCAGGGTCCGGAAATTCGATCAGGCTGGCGGTGATTCCGGCAAGGAATTGCGACCCCAAGTCTGTCAGGGAGATCTCCTTGCGCTTTGCCCCGGTGCGCGGGACATCGACCTCCGCACTGTGCAGGAGACCGGTGTCCTGCAGCCTTTTCAGGGTGCGGTAGAGACTGCGCTCGGTGATCTCCCAGCCGGTGCTTGCTGCAACCTCTTCTGCAACCCTGGCCACCGTCACCGGCTGACGCTCGGCCACTGCCCGCAAAACCACCGGCGTCAGCATCGATTTCTTGTAGGTCTCCACCCAGGATTCAACCCGGGCTTGAACCCATTCCTGTTCCTCAACGGGTCGGGCCACGCTCAGTCTTCCCATCCGCGGCCCAGCACGACGCCGGCGAGGTGGACGAGGAGCCCGGCTCCCCAGGCGGCACTCATCACGAGCGTGGCGCCGAACCAGGGGGTGGATAGAAGCTCATGGGCCGCGGCGCCGTCGGCTCCGCCGGCCGAACCCAGCGAAAGCGCACGGATGACGGCGTGCAGGTTGAAGGATGCCGTTACGGTGACAAAAGCGAGGGTGTGCGCAATGGCCAGGCCAAAGCGGATCTTGGTGAGTTTGCGGTAGTTGCGCCAAAACCAGACGGCAATTCCGGCTGCAACCAGGGCAGTGAGGATCCCGGCGAGAAGGGTGATGTCTCCTCCGGTGAAGGCGATCGCGGCTTGGACGCCCGCCATGGCGGCGACCAGAACCAACAGATACGGCAGGAGCACGGTGCGTGCATTGACGGTTGGTTGAGGCAGGGTGTTTGTAGTCATGGGTGGCACTGTACCAATGGGACACTACCGATGGAAGAGTACTTTTCACGGTGCTTCCCCGGCTAACCCATGCGAGGCTGGGGGTATGGACTTGATGGTGTCGCCCGCGCTCACGATTCCCGCATCGGAACTGAGCTGGCGCTTCTCGCGCTCGTCCGGTCCCGGCGGGCAGCACGTCAACACCTCCGACAGCCGGGTAGCACTGTCCTGGAATGTGGCAGCCTCGACGTCCCTGACCGATACCCAGCGGCAGATCCTGCTTCGGCGCCTCAAAAGGCACCTGATTGCCGGAACCGTCACCGTCACCGTTTCGGAACAGCGCTCCCAGCTGCGCAACCGGGAGATCGCCCTCACCAAGCTTGCCGAGATGGTGGCAGACAGCCTCGCCCCGGAGGCAGCAGCCCGGCGGAAAACCAAACCCACCCGGGGCTCAAACTACCGGCGCCTCGACGCCAAGAAGCAGCGCTCCGCCACCAAGCGTCAGCGGCAGCGCCCGCCGTCCGATTAGCCGGCTGCGCCGTCGTCCTTCCGAAGGGCCTTTCCATCGGCATCCAGGTAGTCACGCCACGAGCGCTTGGGCTGCCAGCCGAGCATCCGCTGGGCCTTGGCGCTGGAGATGCCTGAAGCGTCGGGCCGGTCAAGATCGCGCAGTTCGATCTGGTTGCCGTAGTACTTCGTCAGCACCTCCGCGAAGTCATGGCCGCCCGCGTTGTCCGGTGAGGCGATGTAGAAGACTTCGTGTCCGGGCAGGTCGGACTCGGCGGCGAGGACAATGGCGTCAGCCAGGTCATACACATCGATGTAGCTCCACAGCCCGGGGCTGAGCACCGAAGCGTCGCGGATCTGCGGGCCCAGATTGTTTTCGTAGTTGCCCTCGAACTGCACCCAGCTGGGCCGGATGGAGATGCACCGGATGTCGGACCGGGCAACAGCGGCGTCCATGAGCTGCTCACTAAAGTGTTTGGCGAGCGCGTAAGGGTCCTGCGGGTGGATCGGGTGCTCTTCATCCACGGGAGCGTACTCCGGAAGGAAATCACGTTCCGGGAAAAAGAAGCCGGGCACCGTTTCGCTGGAGATGAAGACAAAACGCCGAACGCCGAAGCTGACGGCGGCCTCAAGGACGTTGAAGGTGGACATGAGGTTGTTCTGGAAGACAACCTGGGGAGCATGGCCCGTGGGCTCGGGGATGGCGGCGATGTGCACGACGGCGTCGACTCCGTGCACGACGGCGTACGCCTGCCCGGCATCCGTGAGGTCGGCCATGACGTAGCGGGGCGTGCCTTCCGGCTTCCGTTCGTAGCTTGGCCTGCTGAGATCGGTGGTGATGACTTCGTGCCCGGCGGCGATCATTGCCTGGGTGGCGGCGCGTCCGACTTTTCCGTGGGCTCCGGTGATGAGGACTTTCATGGTTGCTCCTTGGATGTGATGCAGGTCGGATCTGTGCTGTCGGATTCATTGCACGTCCGGATTCATTGCACGTCGCCCGAGTATAGGGCAAGGAATCGTGCGGGACTCAGCCACATGGCTGTGGGACACGCCTTATAAAATTGGGGATATGCCCCGAACCGATGCAATACAGGTTCGACCCTGGGAGTCTGGCCAAAAAGAGTCCTCCCAAGCGTCCTCCCTCATCAATTACTGAAAGGAAGGCCGCGAGCACCCTCTTTGCCGACACAGAAAGGGGCCCGCTTTCCTTTGGAACAAGGAAAGCAGGCCCCTTCAAAACTGTGGAGCTTAGGGGAATCGAACCCCTGACCTTTTCATTGCGAACGAAACGCTCTACCAACTGAGCTAAAGCCCCAGTCCGGCCAAAGCCGGACAACCCCGAGGGGCATAACCCCGATTCTAGACCCGGGCACAGGTTCATAGGCAAATCGCCGCAGTGTTCTGGCCCCCCGCAGTGCCTCTGGCCGCTCACGCTCTGGTTCGGTCTTCCGGCGCAGGGCTATCCTGACAGCCCGGGCCGCAGCATCCCCGGCCGCACTCCCGGCGAAACCGCACCGATCAGCGAACGCAACAAGGAGCAGTGCCATGAGCCTCATCGAATCCATCCTCAGTGAACGTCCCGACGGCGCCGGAACGGACCTCGAGGCCGTCTCCACCTGCGTCATTGCCTGCTTTGACTGCGTACAGGTCTGCACCGCCTGCGCCGACGCCTGCCTCAGTGAGGACATGCTCGGCGACATGGTGGAATGCATCCGCAAGGACCTCAACTGCGCCGACATCTGTGCTGCCACCGGCACCGTCGTAGCCCGGGTTGGAACCCGGTACGCCGGCTATCCGGACAGCACGTCAGCACTACTGCGTGCGTGCGCGGCGGCCTGCCGCCAGTGCGCGGAAGAATGCGCCCAGCATGCCGCCGAACACGGACACTGCCGGATCTGTGCGGAGACCTGCCGCCGCTGCGCCGCCATGTGCGAAGAACTCCTGGTGGTTATGTCCCGCAGCTGATCAGCGCGCAATAAACAACGACGACGTCGGCCGACGGCTACAAACCCTCCGCCACCGCCATCCCGCGAAGGTAAGCGGCCTGGCCCACGTGTTCCAACCCGTCACCGAGGATGCTGATCAGCCGTACCCCGAGGGTCACTGGCGGATCCCAGGCGGTGTCCACCACTTGGTCCAGGTCCTGTCCGGAAAGTCCGGAAACAAAGGCGGCCGTGCGTGAATGCACCGCCTCGTAGTAACCCACCAGCACATCGGCTGAGTGAACCTGTACGGCCGCCACCTGCTCTGAGTTGTGGCCGTATCCTGTGTCTTCGACCGCAAGCGGAAGCCCCACCCGCCCGTACCATCCCTCCGCGGTCCACGCCTGTTCATGCCCGGCCAACGGAGCAATCTGGGCATCCTCGCCCCGGGCCAGATGCCAGATCAGCCACGCGATGGAGTTGCCCTGCGGATAAGGCCGGTGGTTCAGTGCGCCCGCGTCCAAACCGTGGGTGGCGCTTCGGACCGCCTGGGGAAGCCGGCCAAAGGCGTCAATGAGGAGCTCGCTCTGTTCCATGTCGGTACTCCAGTCGTAGAGAGGAAAAATTGCCACGCCGATAAACCACAGAAGAAGTGCAGCGGCGGCGCCCGGCACACAGGATCGCCGCCATCATTTCACGGGTGCACGCGCGGGGATAGAGCAGCGGCATTGACGGATGCGGCTGAGAAAAAAGCCACTCCCAGCCGGGTGCAAACGGTCCGGACAGGCTTAACCTTGCCGCATGAGTTGGACCGACGAGCGTCCTCCGTGGCTTCCGCCCCTCCCCTCGCCCAACCGCGGACGTATCCGCATAGTGGTGGGCATGACCATGGTCATTGCCTGCATGCTGGGCATCCTGGTGGTCGCCTTTCTGGGCGAAACCCTGAGCATGTACACCTGGTGGCCGCTGGCCGGCGGGCTCGCCTTCCTCATGTCCGGCCTGCTGAGCCGCCGCCGAATGCCCTAGCTTCGGCCGGCCCCGGCCGTGTCATCCTAAGATGGCTCCATGACTGAACCCTCCGGCCCCGACGGCGCATCCGCATCTGCCCCTTCCCCGGGGGCCGGCGGAGCCGGATCCTTATCCCAGACCCTCTCGCGCGGCCTGCACGCCCTGGAACTGCTGGCGGAGGCGGAGGCGCCCATGACCATCGCTGAACTGTCGCAGAGCCTCGGCGTCCACCGTTCCATCGCCTACCGAATCCTGCGCACCTTGGAAGCGCATTCGCTGGTAATGCGCGACGACGCCGGCCGGGTGGCGACGGCGCCCGGCCTCGCAGCGCTGGCCCGCGGTGTATCGCGGGACCTCCAGACGGCGGCACTGCCCGAGCTGACGGTCCTGGCCGAAGAACTCTCCATGACCGCTTTCGTGGCCGTGTGGGACCAGCACGACTGCGTCACGCTGGTGACAGTGGAACCGCGACACAGCCGCACGGCACTGGTCCAGCGCCCGGGAACCAGGCACTCCTTCGCTTCCGGAGCGCCGGGCATTGCCATCCAGTCCGCCGTGGGCGAGGAACAATGGGCCAAGTTGGCCCCCGGGCAGCCCTACCGGCCGGAATCCACTTTGGCGCGAGCCCGGGGCTATGCGGTCAGCCACGACGAAGTCATCGGCGGAGTCTCCGCCGTCGCGTCTCCCATCACCGTTTCCGGGCAGCTGCCGGCGGCCGTGTCGGTGGTGTACTTCGGCTCCGGCAGGGATGAAGAAACACTGGGCCGGCGGCTGGCAGAAACGGCGCGTTCGATCACCGCACGGATGAACTAATCCGGCCTCGGAGTTAGGCAAGCCATCTCTTGCTGGCGGGGGTCCTTGCGGCAGGCCTATAACGGGAGACATGAGAGTTCTTCGTGCAATCCGGAGGTACCCGGTGGTGGCGGCAACCATGGTCGTCGGCGTGGTGGTTTTCGCGCTGCTGGGCGCCCATCTCAATACCCCCGCCGCATGGATCGCCTCACTTTTCGCGCTGCTGATCGCCGCTGTCACCAGCGTCCGCATGATCCGTGACATCCTCCGCGGTCATTGGGGCCTGGATATCCTGGCCGTGGTGGCCATCCTGTCCACCGTGGCGGTGGGGGAATACGTCGCCTCCCTGATCATTGTGCTGATGCTCTCCGGCGGCGAGGCGTTGGAAGACTACGCCGCCGGGCGGGCGCGCGGGGAGCTGGATGCCCTTCTCTCACGGGCACCGCAGGCGGCACACCGGCTGCCGCCGAATTCCCAAACACCTCAGGACATCCCGGCAGGTGCGGTGGTCCCGGGCGATGTGCTGCTGATTAAACCGGCTGAACTGGTTCCGGTGGACGGCGTCCTGCTCAGCCCGGAAGGCAGTTTTGATGAATCCTCCCTGACCGGCGAACCCCTGCCGGTGACCATCACCGAAGGACAAACAGTGATGAGCGGCTCGGTCAACAGATCGCAGGCTGCGCTGATCCGGGCCACCGCGGCCACGGAGGACAGCCAGTACCAGCGAATCGTCGCCCTGGTGCGCGAGGCCGCCGAGTCCAAGGCCCCGGTGGTCCGGCTTGCCGACCGCTTTGCCGTCCCGTTCACTGTCTTCTCCCTCCTCCTTGCCGGCATTGCCTGGTGGGTGAGCGGGGAGCCGGTCCGGTTCGCCGAGGTGTTGGTGCTGGCCACTCCGTGTCCCCTGCTGATCGCCGCACCGGTGGCCTTCATGGGCGGTATGAGCCGGGCCGCCAAGGACGGCATCATCGTCAAGGGCGGGGCAACCCTGCAGCAGCTGGCCGGAGCCCGCAGCATTGCTTTCGACAAGACCGGCACGCTGACCTATGGAAAGCCCGAGCTGACAACTATTCAGCCCGCTTCCTCCTTCGCAGCCGACGACGTGCTGCGGCTGGCTGCCTCGGCCGAGCAATACTCGTCCCATGTGCTGGCCGCCGCCGTGCAGAATGCCGCCCAGGAGCGCGGGCTGCAGCTGAGCCCGGCCACCACCGCTTCCGAGGTTGCGACCAACGGCGTGCGCGCCGTTGTGGATGGCCACACGGTCCTGGTGGGCAAGCGCCGCTTCGTTGCCGCCGAGGCTCCCGACACCGGAGACGGCGGTGAAACGAAGGCCGGCGCACCCGGCGCCGGGCAGCTCAGGGTTTACGTGGCGGTGGACGGACGCTTCGCCGGCACCCTCCTCCTCAGTGACACGCCGCGGCGGAACGCAAAGGCCACCCTGGAGCAGCTTGCCCGGCTCGGCCTGGAACCGCCCGTGATGCTCACCGGGGACGGCCGCGCTTCTGCTGAAAGCGCCGCGGCGGCTTTGGGGATCCAGCAGGTCCATGCGGAGCTCCTGCCCGAGGACAAGGTCCGGCTGGTGGCAGCGATGCCGTCGCGCCCGGTCATTATGGTGGGCGACGGCGTCAATGACGCACCTGTGCTCGCTGCCGCCGACGTCGGCATTGCCATGGGCGCACGCGGTTCCACTGCCGCCGGGGAATCGGCTGACGCAGTGATCGTGGCGGATGACATTTCCAAGGTGGCCGACGCCGTCGTCATTGGCCGGCGAACGATGCGAATTGCCCTGGGCAGTATCTGGCTGGGCATCTCGCTCAGCGTCGGGCTGATGCTGGCCGCCGCCTTCGGATTCATCCCCGCAGTGGCCGGAGCCCTGATCCAGGAGCTCGTGGACCTGGCCGCCATTCTCAACGCGCTGCGCGCCGTGGGCGGCGGATCCGCCGCAGCCCGGCCGCTGGGCCGGATCGACGGCGCCGCGGAAGTCTCCCGGCGTGGTGCCGGGAACGGTTCAAAACTGAATTCCGCGTAACAGCAGGGATAATGAACTTTTGTCCGCGCCGCACCTGCCCGCGGGCGGCAGCAGCCAACAAACGGAGGGACGTCCATGACACTGATCGACAACGGGGTGTATGTGGACGGAAAGCGCCAGCACACACCGGACAGTCTGGATGAAACGTTCGAGCTGACCCGCACTTCCGGCGGCATGGCCTGGATCGGTTTGTACCGCCCCGACGACATTGAGCTGTTGGCCGTCGCCGAGGAATTCGGATTGAACCTGCTGACCGTGGAGGACGCGCTTGCGGGCCACCAGCGGGCCAAGCTCGAGCACTATGACACCACGCTGTTTACGGTCCTGCGGCCGGCCCGGTACCTGGACGACGTCGAACGCGTCGAGTTCGGCGAGCTGCACCTGTTTGTGGGCCCCAACTTTGTAGTGACGGTGCGGCACGCCGAATCCCCTGACCTGGGCCGCGTCCGGAAGCGGCTGGAACAGGAACCGGACCTGCTGGCCCTCGGTCCGCATGCCGTGCTCTACGCAGTCCTGGACCAGGTGGTGGATGAATACGCACCGGTGGCGGCCGGGCTGGAGAACGACATCGATGAGATCGAGGACCAGCTCTTCGGCGGCGATGTTGAAGTATCCCGGCGCATCTATGAGCTCTCCCGCGAAGTCATCCAGTTCCAGCGTGCCATTGCACCGCTCGAAGGCATGGTGGGAACCCTGCGGAGCAACACCGGAGAGTTCGGCATTCCGGATCAGCTGCAGGACAATCTGGGCGACGTCCTGGACCACGTCCTGCGTTTGATCGACCGGGTCAACGCCTACCGTGCCCTGCTGGAGAACGCCCTGAACCTCTCCTCCACCCTGGCCTCGAACCGTCTGGCGGAAACCTCCATTGCGCAGAACGAGCAGGTCAAACGCATCTCCTCCTGGGCTGCCATCCTGTTTGCTCCCACCCTGATTGGGGCCATCTACGGCATGAACTTCGAAAACATGCCCGAACTGTCTTGGGAGTGGGGGTATCCCTTGGCCCTGGGCGCCATGGTCGTCATGGCGGCAGCTCTGTATCTGACCTTTAAGAGGAACAAATGGCTGTGAGCATGCGACGCCGCCCTGCAGCGCCGCTTCGGACCGCGCTCATGCTGGGTGCTGGGCTGGTGGCGGCCGGACTGTCGTCCTGCGCTGACTCTGCCGGAACACCTTCCTCCTCCGTTGAAGGCAGCTGGGGTAACACCGAGGATTCCGGCATGCCGTCCCTGGTGTTCGAATCCGGCGGCCGGTTCAACGGCACCGACGGCTGCAACACCCTAATGGGCCGCTGGGACCAAAAAGGTTCCGCGGTGGAACTGAAAGACGTGACCTCCACCTTGGTGGGCTGCATCGGCGTCGACACGTGGCTGTCCGGTGCGGCCACCGCCGAGGTTGACGGCGAAACTCTCGCGCTGTTCAACAACGACGGCGACCCCATCGGCACGCTTCAGCGCTAAGGAATCACTCCCCGTCAAAATGGATAATCTGGCGCAGGGCACGGCCCGCGGCCAGATCATCCATGGCAGCGTTGATGTCCTCCAGCGGAATCCGGGCCGACACCAGCTTTTCCACCGGAAGCCTGCCCTGCCGCCAGAGGTCCGCGAAGATGGGCACGTCCCGGGAAGGAACGGCTGATCCCAGATAGCTGCCGATGATGGTCCGGGCCTCAGCCACCAGGGTGAGCGGTGAAATCTGCGCCAGGGCCGTCGGAGCCGGCAACCCCACGGTAATGGTGGTGCCGCCGGGCTCTGTGAGCGCCACAGCTGCCTCAAAGGCCCGGGCATTGCCGGCAGCTTCCACCACGGTGGGCGCCGTGATGCCAAGCTCCGCAGCAGCCGCCGGCGTGTAGGCCTCCGCAGCGCCCAGGGCCTGGGCCTGCCCCAGCTTTTCCTCATTCGCGTCGATCCCAATGACCTCGGCACCGAGGGCGCGTGCCGTGAGCAGGGCAGCCATTCCCACACCGCCCAGCCCCACCACCATCAGGGTGTCCCCCGGCTCCGGTTTGGCCAGGTTGAGCACGGCTCCGCCGCCGGTCAGCACGGCGCAGCCCAGCAATGCGGCGACCTCCGGCGGCACATCGGCTCCCACCTTCACCACCGACCTCTTGTCCACGACGGCGTGGGTGGCGAATCCGGAAACGCCCAGGTGATGCAGCACGTCTTCGCCGCCGCGGTGCAGCCGGACCTGTCCCGACAGCAGGGTTCCCTTGGTGTTGGAGGCGGTTCCCTCAGTGCAGGGAAGGAGCCCGTTGGACCGGCACCCGCGGCATTCCCCGCACCGGGGAAGGAACGTCATGACAACGCGGTCACCGGGCACCAGTTCCGTCACGGTATCCCCGACACTTTCCACAATGCCGGCGGCCTCATGGCCCAGAAGCATGGGCACCGGGCGCACCCTGTCGCCGTTGACCACGGACAAATCCGAATGGCAGATCCCGGCGCATTCGATCCGGACCCGGATTTCATCGCCGGCTGGCTCATCCAGTTCCAGGTCACAGATGGTCAGTGGCTTGGAATCCGCGTAGTTGGGTGTTCTGCCGATCTCCTCGAGCACCGCTCCCCGGATTCTCACCGCTTGTTCTTGTGCACTTCATCGACATGCAGGTCAGCGCCCCGGGTTTCCTTCACCATGCTCGCCGCAGCGAAGGAGATGACGCAGAGCACCATGATGTAGATGCCGATGGACGGCGACCATCCGGTTTCATTGAGCAGCATCTGCGCGATGGTGGGAGCAAAGGCGCCGCCGAGGATTGCACCCAGCGCATAGCCGATGGACACCCCGGAGTACCGGACCCGGGCGGGGAACATCTCGGCGTACAGCGCTGACTGCGGGCCGTAGGACAAACCGAGCCCAATGGTCAGCACAAAGATGGCGACGGCGAACAGGACGATGTTGGCGGTGTCGATGAGCAGGAACATGGGGACGGCCCAGAGGAACACCCAGGCGTAGCCGATCTGGAAGGTCCGGATCCTGCCGATCCGGTCCGAGAGGATCCCGCCGTACATGGTGAAGATCAACCAGCCGAAGGACCCCAGCGTGGTGGCCAGCAGCACTGAGGGGCGGTGCATCCCCAGCCCGCCGGCCTCGGCTTTGCCTGTGGCATAGGAAGCGAAAAATGCGATGACCAGGTATCCGGCGGCGTTGTTGGCAATGAAGATCAGGGCGCTGAGGACAACTTCGCGGGTGTTGTGCTTGAACAGCTGGGCCAGCGGCGCGGAGGATTCCTTCTTGCGCTCCTGGATTTCCAGGAAGACCGGACTCTCATCCACGGACCGGCGGATGAAGTATCCCACCCCGATCAGCACCACGGAGAGCAGGAAAGGAATGCGCCAGCCCCAGGACAGGAACTGCTCTTCAGTGAGGCTGGTGCTCAGCACGTACATGACGAACGTCGCCAGGATCATGCCGATCGGAACACCGATCTGCGGATAGGCGCCGAAGAGTCCGCGCTTATTCACTGGTGCGTGCTCCACGGACAACAGGGCCGCACCGCCCCACTCGCCGCCCGCCGAGAAGCCCTGCAGGATGCGCAGCAGCACCAGCAGGATGGGAGCCGCAACGCCGATCTGGGCGTAGGTGGGAACGAGCCCGATGAGTGCCGTCGAAGCACCCATCATCAGCAGGGTGAAGACGAGCATTTTCTTGCGGCCGAGCTTGTCACCGAGGTGCCCTGCGACAACGGCGCCCAGCGGCCGGAACAGGAAGCTGATGCCGATGGTTGCGAAGGACACCACCTGTCCCAGCGGTCCTTCGCTGACCGGGCCGAAATAGAGCGTTGCCAGGACCAGGCCCGCTGCCTGGGCGTAGATAAAGAAGTCGTACCATTCGATGGTGGTGCCCACGAGGGTTCCCGCGAGGACCTTGCGTTCCTCCCGTGACATCTTGCCGGCGGCGGGGGCTCCCGCGATGCTGCTGCTCATGAAAACTCCATTGTTCATCCGAGGGCTGGAATAACTGAAAGAACGTTCGGTATGCACCTTGCGGATAAGATACCGGAATTGTGACATAAAACACAGGCATGTCCGGAGTGTGACTCGGCGCCGCAGATGCAGCAGCGCCGAAGCTGCAGCGGCATCGCGTCAAATGATCCTTCGGAGCCGGCGCTGGGAGTGTCCGGCGATGAGGAGCCGCTTCCCCGCGTAGGGAACTCCGCCCCTCATCCGCCAGCCCACCGCCAGCCAGATGCTGACCGCACGCTCCGCCACCCACAGCGGGGCCCACAGAGCAGCGTCCGCCTTGAACACCCGCGCTCCGCCCGCCCGGCGCCGGCCAATCTCGGCTGTCATGACGCTGATTGCCGCAACCATTGCCAGCCGTGCCGGTTCCTTCCGGAGTATCAGAAGCAGCGGCAGCAGCGCAGCCTCAGCGGCAAAGCGACCTGGCTGGGCAAAATCGTCATAGGCCTGGCGCACCCGCTGGCCCCAGAAATGACGGACTGAACAGCAGATCCTGGGGACATAGAGGTCATCCGCCCGAATTTCCCGGCCGCCCGCGGCCCGGATGGTGCGAATGAGTTCGAGGTTCTCGAAGAGGACATCGCCGCTGTAGCCGCCGGCCGCCTGCAGCGTTGACTTGCGGATGGCCAGCGTCCCGGGATAGTCAGAGCCGAGCGCTCTGTTGATCAGCGTCCTGGCGGTGTCCCAGCGGGCATGCCACGGTCCTGAGTCCGCGAAATAGTTCTGGGGGCGGACGGCGTCGGCGTTTTCGAGCAGTGCGACCACACGCTCGAGAGATTCGCAGGTGTACCGCACATCGTCGTCGGCAATCACCAGGTATTCAAACGCGCTGAGCTGTACCCCCGTCAGCACGCCCTCGACTTTCCCGTTCGTCAAACCCAGCGGATGAGGGCGGCAATGCCGTACAGCCGGAGGGAAAACCTTTGCATGCAGGGAGAACTGGGGGGCAGGAGAACCGTCAACCACCAGGACGGAGATCCACTGGCTCAGCTCTTCCAGATACCGGCAAAGCGAGGCAAGGTCCCCGCCGTCGTTCCATTTGAGCGGCAGGATATAACCGGCTTCAGCCAGTACGGGACGAACCACAACGCCACGCCTCCCCAGATGAGCCCGCCGCCGGACCGCTTACTGCCATGTGGATGCCGGGGTTACCGCCGGACCTGTGGACGGCGGCAGCCCCGGCACCAGCTCTTCAGTTACTCCTTGTGCAGCTTGTCCTGAACGCTGCCGGCCATCTTTTCGACTATGTTCGGCAGATCAGTGGTGCCGTAATAGCGGGCATCCACCCTGGTGGGAGGCGGCATGGGCGCGGAGGTGGTCGGTCCGTCGTGATAGCTGAACTCGCCCAGACCGTCCGGCGTGGGACCCGAAGCCCATGATCCTTCCGAAGCTGTCTTTCCGTCCGAGAAGTTCAAATACTGGTACGAGACGGAGCGCTCTTCCTTCTTGATCGGGAAGTTGGACGGTACCGGAAGAGATTCAGCGCCTTCGGCCTGCAGCTCCCTTGCCGCCGCCAGCCACTGGTTCTGATGCATGGTGTCGCGGGCCAGCAGGAACGAGAGCATATCCCGCACGCCGTGGTCATCGGTCATATGGTAAAGACGGGCCACCTGCAGCCGGCCCTGCATTTCGGCATTGGCATTAGCGGTGAAGTCAGCCAGCAGATTGCCGCTGGCAGTGATGTAGCTGCCCTGCCACGGGTTTCCGTTGGAATCCACCGGACGCGCACCGGCCCCGGCCACGATGGCCTGCTGAACATCCATTCCTCCCACAACCGCAGCGACCGTGGGGTCGGACTGTACGGCGTCTTCGGTAATGCCCAGCGGGGCCTTCTCCAGAAGCTGGGCAATCATGATGGCCAGCATTTCCACGTGGCCCATTTCCTCTGCACCAATTCCGTACAGCAGGTCCCGGTACTTGCCGGGAATGTGGGAATTCCACGCCTGGAATCCATACTGCATTGCGACCGTGATCTCACCGTACTGCCCGCCAAGTACTTCCTGGAGCTTGCGGGCATACACCGCATCAGGTTTGTCCGGCGTGGCTTTGAATTGGAGTTCCTGCTTATGAAAGAACAATCTGCGCCTCCGTCACTTTCCCGACTTACGGTCCAGTCCGCGGACCCGCGGGGCTGGTAGCTAAACTACCCAAACCATAAATAATCAGCAAGCTTTCTATTATTAGCGCGTCTTGCAGGCGGCACCCGCGCAGAGACTTGGCCCCGGACCGTGTCCGGGGCCAAGCGCCGTGTTACGGAACTATTCCTTGTTCAATTTGTCCTGCACCGCTCCGGCGGTCTTCTCTACGATGTTGGGAAGATCAGTGGTGCCGTAGTAGCGGGCATCCACGCGGGTGGGCGGGGGCATGGGGGCCGACGTCGTCGGGCCGTCGTGGTAAGTGAACTCACCGTGTCCGTCCGGAGTGGGGCCGGATGCCCAGCTGCCTTCGGATGCCGCCTTGCCGTCTGAGAAGTTCAGGTACTGATAGGAGACCTCGCGGTACTCCTTGTTCAATGGGAAGTTACTGGGGACGGGCAGCTGCTCCATTCCGCTTGCCTGGAGCTCCAGAGCCGCCGTGGTCCACTGGTTCTGATGCATGGTGTCACGGGCCAGCAGGAAGGAGAGAAGGTCCCGCACGCCGTGGTCATCGGTCATATGGTAAAGCCGGGCAACAGCGAGCCTGCCCTGCATTTCGGCGTTGGCATTGGCGGTGAAGTCGGCCAACAGGTTACCACTGGCAGTGATGTAGCTGCCCTGCCAGGGATTGCCGTTGGAATCCACCGGACGCGCACCGGCACCGGCCACGATGGCATGCTGCACATCCATGCCTCCAACCACAGCCGCCACTGTTGGGTCATTCTGGACGGCGTCTTCCGTGATTCCCAGCGGCGCCTTCTCCAGCAGCTGGGCAATCATGACGGCCAGCATCTCCACATGGCCCATTTCCTCCGCACCGATTCCGAAGAGCAAGTCGCGGTATTTGCCGGGAATGTGGGTGTTCCAGGCTTGGAATTCATACTGCAGGGCAACCGTGATTTCACCGTACTGGCCGCCAAGTACTTCCTGAAGCTTGCGGGCATACACGGCATCGGGCTGGTCAGGTGTGGACTTGAATTGGAGTTCCTGCTTGTGGAAAAACATAGATACCTCCGTGAGGGGTTGGAGCACCCGCTTCCGCACCGCTTTGACAGCCGGGGAGCCGGTGCGCGGACCCCCAACGTAGCCGCGGCAACCCCTGCAAGGGAAGAGTGGTCAGCATACTTAGTGTTGGCTGTCGGTCAGTTCATCGGCGATCAGGCGGCCAATTTCCAGCGCTGCCGTGGCCGCCGGAGACGGTGCATTAAGCACGTGAATCTGCCGGGGTGCCCGCTCATACAGGAAGTCATCCACCAGGGTTCCGTCCCGCCGCATGGCCTGTGCCCGCACCCCGGAATGTGCCGGCACGAGGCAGTCATCCGGAAGAGCCGGTACCAGTTCGCGCAGTCCGGCAAGGAAGCGTTTCCGTGACAGTGACCGGGCAGTTTCAGAAAGTCCCACCCTCCAGAACTTTGCTCCCAATTTCCAGAGCCCCGGCCAGGCGGCGCTGTCCAGCACATCCCGCGGGTTGACCGTCAACCAGGTGTATCCCTCCCGGGCCAGGGCAAAGACGGCGTTCGGACCGGCGTGTACGGATCCTGTGGTCATTTTGGTCAGATGGACGCCCAGAAACGGAAAGGCTGGATCCGGCACCGGGTAGATCAGCCCGTTCACCAGATGCTGTGCCTGCGGAGTCAGCTCGAAGTAGTCGCCGCGGAACGGGATGATCCGCACATCGGGCCGGATTCCGGCCAGGCGTGCAACGCGGTCGCTGTGCAGCCCCGCGCAGTTCACGAACTGATGGCCCCGGAAAGTTCCGGCATCCGTCTCGACGGTGACCCCGCCGGCGTCGGAATGCACAGCCGACACCTCGGCATTGAGGTGTATTTCTCCCCCGGCCTCCCGGATCAGGCGGACCAGCGCTGCGCAGACGCCCCGGTAATCCACAATCCCGGTGGACTCCACCCGCAGCGCCGCGAGGCATTGGACGTTCGGCTCATAGCCGCGCGCTTCTTCCGGTCCAATGAGACGGCAGGGAACACCGTTCTCCATTCCGCGGCGAAGCAGCTCCTTCAGGGCCGGCAGCTGGCTTTCCCGGGTTGCCACTACGAGCTTTCCCGTGATCCGCACATCCACGCCGTGGGTTTCGGCGAAGCCGCGCATGGAGCTGGTCCCGGCGGCGCCCAGGGCTGCTTTCAGGCTTCCCGGCGTGTAGTACAGCCCGGAATGGATGACGCCGGAGTTGTTGCCGGTCTGGTGCGCCGCCACGGAACTTTCCTTGTCCAGGACCGTCACCCGGTTACCCCGCCGGGCAAGTTCAAGTGCCGTGGCCAGTCCGACGATTCCGGCGCCGGCTATTACTGCATGGTTTGGGTCCTGTGCCACTTAGGAGCCGCCGGAGCCGGTGACGGGGTTGATGAGCTCCGGAAGCCCGCTGATCCGGCATTGCGCAGTATCACCGGCCCGGATCTGAAGGGCGCCCGGTGTGCCGGTGGAAATGATGTCCCCTGGAAACAGGGGCATGACCTTGCTGTGGAAACTGATGAGGAAGGCCGGGTCATAGCGCATGTGGGACACGGTGTTTGTGCGCTGCTGCTCTCCGTTCACCACGGTGGAAACCACCAGGTCCCCCAGCGTCCCCTCCCCCACGGCCTCGGCCAGCGGAACAATCTGGGGACCAAAGGAGAAGAATCCCGGAAAGTTCTTGGCTCGGGTGAGGAACCGCGGATTGCGTTCCAGGATGTCTTCAGCCGTCTGGTCCAGCACCGGCACGAGGCCTGCCGCGTAGGACAGGGCGTCTTCGGGTTCCACATTGCGGCAGTAGCGTCCGATCACCACACCCACTTCCGCCTCCGTGGTGGTGCGTATGCTCTGTTCCGGAACAGGAATGGCTTCTCCGGGACCAATGACGGTGTGGTCGCCCTTGATAAAGGACGCCGGTTCGTCGGGAACAACTTCCGCCAGGTCAGAAGCATGTTCCAGATAGTTCAAACCGATGCCCCAGATGAGCCGTGGATGACGGTAGGGTGCGCCGTAGGTGACGGACCCGGGATTGGTGAAGACGGCGTCGTCCGCTTTCTCCGCCGCGTCCTCCAGGTCCCCGAGCAGTCCGTTGTTCAGGACTGCCAGGAGATCACCGGTGAATCCCGGCAGCAGGTCGCGGACCAATGCCGTGCCGCGCTGTGGATGGACGACGGCGGGCGCTTCCACCGGGTGTTCCGGGCTGGAGCTGCCCTCATGGATGGAACACAGGCGCAGGATACGGGGAGTCACGGAAACGGTCCTTTCAATAGTGGGCGAAGGCGTCCGGCAGGAACTCTCTAATAGGAACGGACCAGTCCGCCGTCACACCGGATCTGCTCCCCGGTGACGTAGGACGCGGTGGTTCCGGCGAGGAAGGTGACGACGGCGGCAAACTCCTCGGGGCGCCCGTACCGTCCGGCGGGGATCGAGGCTTCGGAAGCTGCGCGGACCTCTTCGGGGGTTTGTCCGGACCGCGCGGCGGCAGCGGAATCCAGGGAGGCAACGCGGTCTGTATCTATCCGCCCGGGAAGCACCATGTTGACTGTCACCCCTTCAGCGGCAACTTCAGCCGCCAGGGTTTTCAGGTAACCGGCGAGGCCTGCCCGGGCCATGTTGGACAGGGCGAGGTTGGGCAGCGGCTGCTGAACTCCGGAGGAGCCCACCGCGATAATCCGCCCCCAGCCGCGGCGGCGCATGCCGGGCAGGACCAGGGAGGTGAGCCGCAGCTGCTGGAGGAGCAGCTGGTTCACGGCCGCGGCTGCCTGCTCGGCCGTCAGATCCGCGGCAGCACCCGGCGGTGGACCGCCGCTGTTCAGCACCAGCACGTCAACCGGCCCAAACGCCTCCTCCGCCAGCCGGGCCAGCTCCTCCGGGGCACCGCCGTCGTTCAAATCCACCGTCACGCCGACGGCGGATGCCAGGCGGGCAGCCTCCGCCTCCACAACTTCCCTCCTGCGGGCGGCGAGCACCACGTTGGCACCCTCCTCGCTGAGTGCGCGTGCAATGGCCAGGCCGATCCCGGAACTGGATCCCGGAATGAGCACATTCTTGCCTTTCACCCCAATGTCCATCAGATGACCTCCATTCGAACTGCTGCGAGCTGGGCTTCAATGAGATCGGACAGTTCCGGCGGAAGGGACGGTGCCGGCGGACGGACGGACGCTTCGGCAATAATGCCCCGCCGACGCAGCACCTCCTTGCGCAGCGCCAGGCCAACACCGGGCTGGGCTTCGAAATTGGCTAGCGGCAGCCAGGGCGCGAAGGCTGCCCGCGCCTCGTGGAATCCCCCCTTGCGAAAGCCGTCCAGCGCGGCGAGGAGCCCTTCCGGGTGCGAGAACCCGGTCATCGCTCCGGCGGCTCCCGCTGCCAGTTCATCAAGCAGTCCCACTCCGCCCAGGCCTCCGAAGACCGGAATCCGGGTTCCGCGGGTGAGCCTGGCGACGGCAAGGGCCGTGGGAGGAGCCTCTGACTTCACTGCCGTAATGAACGGGCAGCGTTCGACGACGGAGAGGATCTGCTCGGCACCGATATGCACTGATGACGCCACCGGATAATCCTGCAGCACAATTCCGGCACCGGTGGCCTCGTGGATGGCGCTCAGATGGGCGGCGAGGACCTCGGGGACCGGACTGTTGACCTGCACCATCAAAGCGGCAAGGCTGCTGCCGGCGGCCCGGGAGGCGGCAACAGCCTGTTCAAGCGCCGGAGCAGTGCTGCGTGCGGAGATTCCCACCACCAGGGGGCATGTCCCGGCGTCCCGGGCAACGGAGCGCACGGTTAGTTCCTGCTCCTCGGAACTCAGTGCGGCACCCTCGCCAAAGACACCCAGCACCACCACTCCGGCAGCGTTGAGACCCGTGTACAGCTGGACTTCCCGGCGCAGGGATTCAGTGTCCACAGCCAGCGCGGGACCGTAAAAAGGCGTGGCCAGTACACCCCAGAGTCCGGGAGCCAGCGGGGATACGGACGTGGTCATGAGGCGTCCTTTCGCGTTTTCACGGCAGAGCCGGCACTCACGGCGTTTCCGTGGCGGCCGGCGGGACGGGTGAGGGCGCCCGGTGGCTGCCTCGGCGGACGACGGCGGCGGGCGGAGCGGCGCTTCTGTCCGGCAGTTGGTCGGGGGTGTCCCCTGCGCGCCTGCGCAGGCCGACCAAATGCACCAGGACGCCCGCAGCAATAATGCCCAGACCAATACCGATATACATCGGTTCCATAATCAGCATCGGCAGTGAACCAATGCCCAGCAGAACCCGTTCGGGCCAGCGGGCCAGCCCAAAGAGCCATCCTCCGGTCGCCACGGCCAGAGCAGCGACGGCCACCAGGGAGACGGCCAGCGCGAGGATAACGGTGGCCGGCCCTCCCTGCATCAGCAGGCCGATACCCGGTCCGGACATCACGAAGATGAAGGGCACCAGGAATGCGGAGAGTGTGTACCGCCAGGTCAGCCACATGGTTTGGATGGGCTTGCCGCCGGTGATCGCTGAGGCCGCGAACGGCGACAGTGCGGTGGGAGGCGAGACCTCACTCAGGACGGAGTAGTAGAAAATGAACATCGCCGCGGCAAAAGCGGGAACGCCAACGTCCTGCAGCGCCGGACCGATGATGACCCAGGAAATGATGAAGCTGGCGGTCACCGGAACAGCCAGGCCAAGCAGGGTTACTGAAATCGCCGAGAAAACAGCCGTCAGCAGCAGGCTTCCGCCGGCGAAGTCCACAATGATGTTGGCCAGCTTCAGGCCCAGTCCGGTCAGCGTCATCACGCCCACGATCAGTCCGGCGGCGGCCATGACCGGAATGACGGACAGGGCACCGGTTGCGCCTGCGGACAGGGCGTCCCAGATGCGCCTCGGCGTCATCCAGGACTGCCGGTCCAGGAAACTCAGGACAAAAGCGAGTCCGGTGGCATACACCACCGCCCGGAACGGCGTCATGCCCATCATCATGAACACGACAATCGCCACCAGCGAGCTGAAGTGGTAACCGAAGCGCAGCAGGAGCCTGCCGACGGGCTTGACCTCGAAATCGACGGCCTTGGTCTTGAACCGGCGGGCATCCATTTCGATGGCCAGGATGATGCCGAAGTAATAGAGCAGCGTCGGGATCGTGGCCCAGATCAGGACCTGCAGGTAGGACACGCCCAGCAGTGCGGCAATAATGAAGGCAGCTGCTCCAAGGGTGGGCGGAGACATGATGGCACCAATACCGGCCGCCGCCAGGATGGCGCCGCCGTGTTCCTTCGGGTAACCCGCCTTGCGCAGCAGGGGCCATGAAATTCCGCCGAGTGTCACCGTGGTGGCTACGCCGGATCCGGAGACCGTGCCCAGCAGGAACCCGGCCAGGGTGACTGTCCGGCCGGGGCCGGATTTGGACTGGCCGAAGGCCGAGAAGGACAGGTCAATGAAGAATTTCGTGGCACCGGAGGACGCCAGTACGGCGCCGTAGATGGTGAAGAGGATGATGTACGACGCCGCCACGTCGGTGGGCACGCCGAACAGCCCCTGGGTACCCATCACGTTGTGGCCCACCAGCCGGATCCAGCTGAAGTCCGAGGTGTTGAACGGTGCAGGCACCAGGGTTCCGAAGGACGCGTAGACGAAGAAGACCAGCACCACAAGGGGAACAAGGATGCCCACGGTCCGGCGGGAGGCTTCCAACGTGACCAGGATGGCGATGATTCCCATGACCAGGTCCAGGTAGGTGGGCGTGATGGCCCGGCGGAAGAATCCGTCCCAGTTGAAGGCGATATAGACGAACGGCACCAGCGCAATAACCGCGAGCAGCCAGTCTGCAACCTGCGGGTTGTCGGCCTTTCCCTTCGCCTTGGCCTTTTCCGAGCGCCCCCAGCCCCGGTAGACGAGAAAGGTCATCGCCAGTCCCAGGCCCAGGAACATGGGCAGATAGAACTGGGTGGGCATGGGCCTGAAAACCCAGTACAGGGCAAACAGGGACAAGCCTGCACCGAACGCCTTGATCACCGAGGCGGGGAGTCCGCTGAGCTGGCGGGCCGGTTTCTCGGCCTCGAATTCGGCGATCAGGGCGTCTTCGTCAATGATGCTCTCGCGCTCGAGCGGGCTGACGACCTCGTCGCCCGCTTTGCCCAGCTGCTCCGATCTGAGCAGCGGATCTGATGCAGTGGGCGATTCGGAGCTTCCGGCGGCACCCTGGGCCGGAGCTTTGACGGCGCCGCTGCCGCGGGGTCGCTTGATCATTGATTCTCCTTGAGTTCCAGCGTCACGAAGGGATCGCCGTCGTCCACCAGCGTCCACAGTTCCAGCGGCGGCGCCCCGTCCGCATGGACGGCGCGCTGTCCCAGGTCGGTGGCCGCCAGGGACAACCGCGTGAAGGCGGCGGGCCGGGCCGGATCCGGGTCAGCAACCCACTGTCTTCTGTCCGGCGGTTCCGCCGCCTCGGGGGCACCGGGCACCGCATAGTATTCCTCCAGCACCGCCATCTGGTCCGCCGCGAGCTGCACCAGCAGATAACTGCCGTCGGGTCTGACCTCGTAGCGTTCTTCGGCCACGGTGCCGTAAATCGAGTTCCGGTAGCTGACGGCGAAGGAATCCCCGTGAAGGGGAACCTCCGCCAGCCGGCCGCTGTCATTGCTGACGCTCAGCGTCCATTCGACGGATTGCTGCCGGTGCCCGGCTGCCCCGGCAACGCCGGCCAGTCCGGCAGCCCCCGCAACTCCCAGCATCACGACGACGGCGGCCGGCCGGCGCATGAGGGCTAGCTTCCCGCCTGGTCGAAGTAGGTCGCCGCTCCCGGACAGGTGTCTACGTAGGAAACGTCACCGGCTGTGGCGGCGTCCATTTCTTTGGCCGAGGGATGCACTTTTTCGAGTTGCTCAACGTTGTCAAAGAGCGCAGCGGCAATGTCCTGCTGCAGCTGCTCGTCCATCTTGGGGCTGGCAATCAACAGGTTGGGCGAGGCGATGGCCTGGACGGCTTCGGTTTGGCCCTCATAGGTGTTGGCCGGGATTTCTTCGGCCAGGTAGTACTCGCCGTAGGTTCCCGCCATGGATTCTGCATACTGCCCGATGGGAAGCAGGACCATATCGCCGTCGCTGGCCAGGTCGATCAGCGCACCGGTGGGCAGTCCGCCGGACCAGAATCCGGCGTCGATGGTTCCGTCCCGCAGGGCTGCCACCGTTTCCGCGACGCCCAGCTGGCGCCGTTCCACACTGTCCGGGTCAACGCCGGCCGCCTCGAGGATCCGCAGTGCACCAACTTCGGTGGCTGATCCCGGAGCTCCCACTGAAACAACCTTCCCGACAAGCTGCTCCGCGCTGGTAATACCCGTGCCGTCAACGGTGACGGCCTGCAGATAGTTGTTGTAGATGTTGCCCAGCGAACAAATCTCCTGCGGCTTGCCTTCGAATTCTCCAACGCCTTCCACGGCGTCGGAAACCACGTCACCCACCGAAAAAGCGATCTGGGCTGACCCGTTGGCTATCAGCAGCACGTTGTCCACGGAAGCATTGGTTTCCTGGACTGTGGCGTCATAGCCCTCAATGTTCTCTCGGATAGCGGTGGCAAAGCCGCCGCCCAGCGGGTAGTACACACCACCGGTGCCGCCGGTCGCAATGGACAGCGTGCCGCCGCCGCCGTCCGCGCCGGCCCCGGAATCGCCGGACGTATCGGGGCTGCCGCAGGCGGAGAGGAGCAGTGCCGGGGCGATGAGCGCTGCCGTGCCGAGACGCAGCCAGCTCCGTTGGTTCAAAGGCATGGATTCTCCCTGGTTAAGCGCGCCGCGGGCGCGAGTAGATGAGAAGCGTTAAGGATCCTGAAACTGCCGGTGGAACAGGCGCGTGGCCTGCAGCGTTGCAGGCCAGCACCTCTGGGGGAGAACCTATCCAAGTCCCCTTAAAAATGTAAGGTGCGTCACATAATCGTGACGTGCGCCCTGATCCGGCCCGCAGGTGTGGAACTGGTTAGACTGCTCCAATGCCCCATGACGAGCAGCACCAGGACGCCGACAATCAGCACCAGAGCCGTGAGAACCCCGGAAACGGCGGAGAGCCGGAAGGAAGGAACCCGAGGGTTACCGATGATTTCACGGTCCGCCGCCACACTCTTCCAACCGGCCTGAAATACACCACCACGGCCGGACGCCTGGTGCTGCGGCGGGAAGAAACCAAGGACGGAAAAGCGGACGGTTTCCTGCCCAAGGCCGAGATTTTCCTCGTCGCCTACACCGCTGATCCGGGCGAACCGGCGGCGGAAGAGCAATCACCTGCCCCGCAGGCAAACCGCCGTCCGGTGGTGTTCGCCTTCAACGGCGGCCCCGGCTCGTCCTCGGTGTGGCTGCATATGGGCCTGCTGGGACCCCGGATGGTTGATTCCGGGGACGTTGGGGCACTGACGCCTCCTCCGTTTGGCCTGGTGGACAATCCGGAAACCATCCTGCAGCACGCGGACCTGGTGATGATCGATCCGGTCAACACCGGGTTTTCCCGAGTGGTGGACGGCAACGAGGCCGCAGAGTTTCACGGCTTTGAAGAGGACCGGGACCTGGTGGCGGAAGTCATCCGGCTCTGGACCACCCGCAACAACCGCTGGCTCAGCCCCAAGTACCTGGTGGGCGAGTCCTACGGCACCCTGCGTGCCGTCGCCGTCGCCGGACGGCTGTTCGATGCCTACGGCCTGGCGGTCAACGGGCTCGGACTGATTTCCACGGTCCTGAACATGGCCACGCTGGATTTTGCCCCGGGCCGCGACACTCCGTACGCACTTCATCTGCCCACTTACGCGGCCATCGCGCATTTCCACGGGCGGCACGGAGACCGGCCGCTGGCTGACGTAGTGCGCGAGGCGGAGGAATTCGCCGGACGGGAGTTCGGCTACGCACTGACCCAGGGTTCCCGGCTGAGCACGGAAGATCTCGACGACGTCGTCCGCCGGCTGGCGGAAATCACCACCTTGGATGAGGGGTTTATCCGGCGCACCAACCTGCGGTGGGATTACGCCCAGTTCTCCGCAGAGCTGCTGCGCAACGAGAACCTCGTGGTGGGGCGGATAGACGGCCGGTTCACTGCACCTCCCGCGAACCAACAGGATTCCATCAACTGGGATGACCCCAGCCTGCAGGCCATCAACGGACCGTACTCGGCCGCCGTCAACCACTACGTCCGGGCCGAGTTGGGGTACGAAAACGACCTTCCGTATGAAATCCTCACCGGCCGGGTCCAGCCCTGGAGCTACAAGAGCTTCGAAGGGGTTCCCGTGGATGTCACCGGAACACTCGAACGGCTGCTGGCGCACAACCCTCACCTGCGCGTGCACGTGGACTACGGCTACCACGACGGCGCCACGCCCCACTTCGCTGCCGAGTACGTTTGGGCGCACATGCGGCTGACTGATGCTGCGCGGGCACGGTTCACGCACCACTATCACGAGGCAGGGCACATGATGTATCTGAAGCCGGAGTGCCGGCTGGACCAGCTCAACGCGCTGGCGGAGTTTGTCAGCGCCGGCTAGCCCGTATGCGGAGGGCTGGTCAGCGGCTGGTCAGCGGCTGGCGAAATGCCACCAGATCCCGCCCGCAAACACGGATCCGGCTGCGAAGGCAAGGCCCAGTTCCACCAGGATGCCCAGCCCCATCGCCTTCAGTGCGGCATAGCTGGCCGACCACGCCTCGGGCAGGCTGCGGCGGCGAAAGAACTCACTGAGCAACAGACCCGCCACAAACCCCACAATGAGCCCCACCACGGGAATCAGGAACATTCCCACAACACCCACCACCACTCCCGCCAGAACGGAAGTATTGGGGACCTGGCGCTGCTTCAACCTCCTGCCGGTCAGCACCGCACTGGCGAGCAAACCTGCCAGCGCCAGCACGGCGCCCACTCCGAAGGTCCACCATGCGGCTGTGCTTTGCATGCCTAGCGCCCAGCCAAGCAATGCGGCGATGATCAGAATGCTGCCAGGCAGAACCGGAATGATGATTCCGGTGAGACCCACGGCGACGGCAAGGGCGGCAATGACGGTAATGACTATGTCGGGGTCCATTCCTCCAGTGTTTCATTTGGGCGCCGACCCCGGATGCCGACCTGCCGGTGCGGAGTTTTCCCTCCGGTTTGGGATTCTTCTCCGGTTTGGGAAAATCCGTCCGGTCCGCCGCGGCAGGGATTTCCCAAACCGGTCGATTTGTCCCAAAGCGGAGTTCCAGGCGGGCAGCCGGGGATCATGGGCAAGTGGAGAAAATAGTAAGGATACTTATAAGCTGGCTCTGACAGCCCGATCACTCGATGGCAACAGGAGACACAGATGAGCACGGAACCAGGCAACAACGGCCGGGCCGGAGCCAACAACTCCGGCGACTTCGGAAATTCCACAGGCCCGGACGGCGGACGCCTGCGCGACAGGTCGGACCGATTGGCTCCCGCCGACGAAACCCAGGTCCTGCCCGCGGGCAACGGATCCGAGGCACAGAACTCCCCGGCGACCGGGGCAACCGCAGCAACCGGAGCAACCGCAGCCGGGAACCCTGCCACAGGAACCTCGACGGGGGCTTCCGGCAACAGGATGAACGACGACGGGCGCACCCAGGCGATGCCGGTGAGCCACACCAAGGATCCCAACGCAGACTATGACGACGGCACCGAATACCGCCCCGGGGACGGCGGACGCCACACCGGCGACGACTCCGGACGCACGGCCGTTCGCAGCACCGAAAACAGAGGTGCCCTGCCCGGCAAGGCCAACCGCGAGGCCCTGCTGGCGATGGAAAAGGAACGTTTTGGCGGCATGAAGTTCGGAGCGGCTTTCTTCGGCTGGCTGACCGCCACCGGAATGGTGGTGCTCCTGTCCGCTCTGGCAGCAGCCATTGGCGCCGCCGTCGACTTCAACACCGACAATGACCTGGGCCAGTCCCTGGACCAGGCGATGGCCAATCAGAGTGCCGGCATCATTGGCACGGTCATTTTGCTGCTGGTCCTGCTGCTGGCCTACTTCGCCGGCGGGTACGTGGCGGGACGGATGGCACGCTTCAACGGCCTCAAGCAGGGTCTGGCCGTTTGGCTGTGGGCCCTCATCGCCGGACTGGTTGTTGTGGTGCTTGGACTGATCTTCGGTGACGACATCCGCAGCATCACCCAGCTGAACACTGTGGCGCCCCTTCCCGATGACCTCGACGGGGCCACAGCGGCAACCTGGCTCGCCGTCGCCGCAACGCTGGCCGCGACCCTCATCGGTGCACTGCTCGGCGGCCTTGCCGGTATGCGCTATCACCGCCGGATTGACCGGGCCGACTACAGCGACGCAGACGTCCGCGCCTGATCTGTTCTGACTTTCCGGAGCAGACAAAAGGAACCGGCCCGCACCTTTCGAGGTGCGGGCCGGTTCCTTTTGAGCTAAGCGGGACGCCTGATCCTTACGGAGTGGGCATGCCGCCGTTGACGTTCAGGGTTTCACCGATGACGTAGCTGGATTCCGGGGACGCCAGGAAGACGTAGGCCGGGGCAAGCTCGGTGGGCTGTCCGGCGCGACCCAGTGCGGTGTCCTTGCCGAATTCCGGCAGTGCTTCCTTGGGCTGGCCATCGGACACCTGCAGCGGCGTCCAGAACGGACCCGGCGCCACGGCGTTCACGCGGATTCCCTTGGGTGCCAGCTGCATCGACAGCCCCTTGGTGAAGTTGTTGATGGCCGCCTTGGTGCTGGCATAGTCCAGCAGGAACGGTGACGGGCTGTATGCCTGGATGGAGGTGGTGTTGATGATGCTCGATCCGGCCGGCAGGTGCGGGAGGGCAGCCTTGGTGATGCGGAAGAACGCGTAGATGTTGGTCTTGAACGTGTCATCCAGCTGCTCATCAGAGAGATCTTCAAGATTCTCCACGGCAACCTGCTTACCGGCGTTGTTCACCAGGATATCCAGGCCGCCGAGGGCTTCCACGGCGTCTGCAACCAGCTGCTTGCAGTAAGCCGCGTCCCGCACGTCGCCGGGAAGGGCCACAGCCTTGCGGCCGGCATCCTCCACGAGGCGCACGATTTCCCGGGCGTCTTCCTCTTCCTCGGGCAGGTAGGCCAGTGCGACGTCGGCGCCTTCACGTGCGTACGCAATGGCAACTGCCGCACCAATACCTGAGTCAGCGCCGGTGATCAGGGCCTTGCGGCCTTCCAGCCGGCCGGTGCCGCGGTAGGATTCCTCGCCGCGGTCCGTTTTGGGTTCCAGGGTCGCATCCAGGCCGGGCTCGGGCTGGTCCTGCTTCGGCGGCGTAATGGTCGGGAAGCGGTCCACGGGGTTCTGGAAGGTGTACTGGTCGCTTGTGTTGCCGTTGGTCATAGAGTTTCCCACTTTCGGTAGGTCATTCTGCATGCGGTACGCCAATCAGGGGCGGACTTTCACCGCCCCAACAAGAAGCGTAAGTAGGCTTACTATTCTAGGCCCATGAGGCGGCATCCCTCAAGTTTGGGCTCGCTGCGCGCGGCGAAAGGGGCGCGCGGCGGGTCAGAAGAGCATGCCGAGGAACCCCACGCTGAGGCTGCCCACCAGTGCGATGATGAGGAGCCAGACGATGAGCGTTCGGTACTTGTTCATGGTTCGCATAGTCCGTCGAGTCTACCGACCGGAGGCCGAACGCGTGCGGGTGGCAATCAGCGCAGCCACGGCTACCAGTGCGGACAGCGTCATGATGACCGCCAGCGGCACCGCGGATTCCTCGCCGGCAAGTCCCGTCAGCGGTGAGACCAGTGCCCCGGCAAAGAACTGGCCGCCGCCCAGCACCGCCGATCCGCTGCCCGCGGCGAGGCCCACTTCGGCGAGGGCCAGTGACGTGGTGTTGCCCATGATGAAGCCCACCGAGGTGGCTGCGAAGAAGATGGGTACCGCCAGGAGCAGCGGTGGTGCGGCCGAAACTGACAGCACCAGAACAGCGACGGACATGGTGAGCAGCACGGATACCGCCGCCGTGACCGTCTTCCTCGGCGGTATCCGGCGGGCCAGCCGGGCGGAGACAAATCCGGCACCGACCAGGCCCATGGCGTTCACTCCGAAGGCAAGTCCATAGGCGGACGCCGTCAGTCCCATCAGGTTTTGGTACACAAAGGGCGAGGCCGAGATGTAGGCCATCAGCACACCGAAGGTACTGGCAAAGAGCACGGCATAGCCGAGGAATTTGCGGTTCGCGACGACGCCTGACAGCCCGGCCAGCAGCGGCCCGCTGCTGCGGTGGTGCAGGGGCTGGGATTCCGCCAGCACACCCGCCACACACACGAACATCACCAGTGCCAGCCCGGCAAGCACCCAGAGGACGCCGCGCCAGCCAAGGTGTTCCGCCAACACCCCGCCCACTGTCGGCGCAACCACCGGGGCCACGCCGCCGATGGTCATGAGCAGGCTGAAGGTGCGTGCCGACGTCGCGCCCGTAGTCAGGTCCGCGACCATGGCGCGCGCAATAACCACCCCTGCCGAAGCACACAGCCCCTGGAGCAGCCGGCCTGCTACAAGTACGCCCAAGTTCGGCGCCAGGGCACACACCGCGGACGCGACAACAAAGCCTCCGGATCCAAGGAACAGCGGACGGAAGCGGCCGTACCGGTCCGAGAGCGGACCGAACACCAACTGGCCGGCCCCCATACCGAGAAGGAAGGCGGTGAGGGTCAGCTGCACTGCAGTGGCGGACGCCTCGAGCTCATCGGTCATGGCCGGAAAGGAAGGCAGGTAGAGATCGGTGGCAAACGGCCCAGTGGCGGAGAGCAGGGCCAGAACCAGCAACAACCCGGTTGTCATGGCGGTAACCGGCTTGCGGCGAAACGGACTAAACATAGGCCTGATGGTACGTGGCCCCTCCCCCGCGGCTCCATTCAGGTGGAGGATGGCAGCACGGCACCATCCAGCACGCCCAAAGCCAACGTTGAGAAGGACGGATGCACCATGAGCAACGGTGAAGAGGACCGCAAACGCATTGTTGTGGGGGTGGACGGCTCCCGGCTCTCCATTGAAGCGCTCTGGAAGGCCCGGCGCCTGGCCGCAGTGCTGGGGTGCTCTCTGGAGGTGGTGACCGTCTGGGAGTACAGCATTTCCCTGGCCCCGCCGGTTCCCACGGACGTCTGGTCTCCGCAGACCCAGGCCGAGCTGACGCTCAAGGAGGCAGTGGAGGAAGCCTTCGGCGAGGACGTCCCGGCGGATCTCAAGCAGACCGCCCTGGTGGGACTGCCGGTGGAACTCCTCATCGAAGCCAGCCGCGGGGCGGAAATGCTGGTGGTGGGCAACCGCGGACGCGGCGGCTTTGCGGGACTGCTGCTCGGATCCGTCAGCTCAACGCTGGCGGCGCATGCCCATTGTCCGGTGCTGATCGTGCACCGCGGCGAATCTGCTTAGTTCGCAGGCACGGAAGGGTGGGAGAGGGCACCTGAGTGCCTACCCCCACCCCTGTGCTCAGCTACGACGAAGGCAGCGACTCGAAGAATTCACAGTTATGCAGCTCGTAAAGACCTGTTGTGACGTGGACGTCCGGTGCGAAGACGATTGCCTTGTCGCCAGCCGCCGTGTAGGCCGGCCATTTCAGCTCGCCCCGCGCAGCCGGTGCCCCGGACTTGGCAAACGCAGCCCAGTAATCCTGCATTGAATGGCCGAGTTCCTGTTCTTGGTTCGAAAGCGGGCGATCACCCAAGGTGAAATCGAACAGGTAAGCCAACTCGGCGCTGTGGGCACTCGACATGTCGATCCCTTCAGGCTGGAAGCCGAACAATGTCGGGCTGGTCGGATCATCGAAGAGGTAGCGGTAGACAGGCACGCCCTGGCCTGCGAACAATTTGGCATTCCTGTCCACTGCACAGCCGGCACCGGCGTCCGTGCGCATTGCGGCCAGAGCATAGAAGGGTGCCTCATACTCACTGGCAGGGTATTCCGCCAAAACCAGAGGACCGGCAATGTCTCCGTAGCTCTCCATCACCATCGCCTCGTATTCCGCTTCGGTGATGCCTGCGAGCTGCTGGTTCTGAAGCTTCTGTTCCCAACGGGTGTTTCCCACAATGACGGGAACCTTGTGCCAGTTGCCGGCGGCGATTGCGGCTCCCGGTGATTGCGGCAAGGTGGGTGTCCCCGTATACGCGCTCGTTCGGTTCACTACTGCCTGCGCCTTGACGAGGTCAGCCGGCCAGGCTTTTCGAAGGCAGTCAAGCTGGTTCGGGCCGACCGGGCACCCTACGGCGTCCGCGTAGTACTGTCCGCTGGCGTGTGCAGTCTCTTTGGTGATTTCACCAGCGGTGCAGGACGAACTCTGGATGGCCGCCCGGTCAACGAGCCCCTCGGTCAACGGCGTCACCAGCAAGCGGCAAACGGCCCCGCCGCCAGCGGATTGACCGAAGATGGTTACGTTGTTTGGATCGCCGCCAAAGGAACCGATCGACTTCTGGACCCACTTCAACGCTTCCACCTGATCCAGCAACGCGAAGTTCCCGCCTGCGCCAGCATCTTCCGCGTCGAGTGCCGGCAGCGCGAGAGTACCGGAGGCGCCAAGACGGTAGTTGGTGCTGACGACAATGACATCCCCCCGGTCGGCAAGGGTCTGGCCTCCGTAAAGCACGCCTGATCCCTGGGTCCCGGCGCCTCCATGATAAAAGACCATGACCGGCAGCTTGGCGCCCCTTTTGGACTTAGCCGGGCGGTACACATCCAGGTACAGGCAGTCCAGGCTCGTCGCCTGATCGTTCTTCACACCGGTGGGTTCAAACTGGAGGCAGGCAGGTTCCTGTTCGGTGGCGTCCCGCACACCACGCCATGCCTCCGGAGCCACGGGGGCCTTCCACATCAGGTCATACACGGGAGCTTGGGCGAAGGGCAGGCCGAGGAAGGCCTGCGAAGCACCCATGTCTTTTCCCCGCACCTTGCCGTAGGGAGTCTGTACCTCCAGCCCGTTGCGATGCTGCTTGTGGTTTGGCGACGCTGTTGCTGTCAGGGGCAGGGCGAGCGTGCCTGCGATAAGTGTTGTGGCCAGTGCGCTCACGACCACCAGCGCTGCAGCCCTCCGCCTTCGGGCAAACTGCCGTAGCCTGCGATGAGTTCTCAACATTGAGTAGCTCCTCTGATCACCCAGCTCGACGCATACGGGCTGTGGGATCACCGAGTATTGAGTCGCAGCTTTCCGTGCACAAGCGTCATGCCGCAACAAAAGCCAAATAGCGTGAACAGCTGCTCGCGAGGAAGCCAGACTCTTGACAAACCTCTAGGCCCGCACCGCACTTTCCCGGCCCACCGGGCAGCATGCCCCCATTACGGGCCGGAACGGATCCTAGCCACATCACACTTAGTGCCCGGCCGGAGCCTTGCGCAACAGCACGCCGGCGCCGGCGGCAGCCACCAGCATGATCACCACGCCGATCAGGGACGTGACACTGACACCCGAATCAAAAGCGGCCTGCGCCGAGTGCAGCAGAGCCGAACCCTGTTCCGGCGGAAGCGCCTGCGCTGCATCGACGGCGCCGCCGAGGGTCTGGCCGGCCGATTCGGCTTGTTCGGCGCTCAGTCCACCCGGGACCTGCACGCCGTTGCGGTACGCAGCCGTGAGGATGCTGCCCAACACCGCGGTGCCCAGGACGGAGCCGATCTCGTAAGCCGTCTCGGAAATGGCCGAGGCGGACCCGGCGCGGGACGGGGGAACACTGGCGAGGATCAGGTCATTGGAAATGGTTTCCGCTGCGCCCACTCCGACGCCCAGAAACAGGAAGGCCACCACCAGCTGGAGCACTGTCACGGACTCGCCGGCGAAAAACACCAGAGCGTAGCCGGCGGCATTGAACAGCAGCCCGCCGGCCACCACGTAGGCGGGGCGCAGATGCTTGACCAGCGGCACCACGGCCAGTCCGGTGACGACCGTCAGCACCAGTCCGGGCAGCATCGTCAGGCCCGCTTCGATGGGCGACTGCCCCACCACCAGCTGCAGGTGCTGGGAGAGGAAGAAGATGAAGCCCACCATGGCGAAGAGGCTGAGCAGGTTGGCACTGATGGACCCGGTGAACACCGGATTGCGGAACAGGCGGACGTCCAGCATCGGCTTCTCGCGGCTCAGCTGCCGGCGCACAAACAACGTCCCCAGCACCAGGCCGAGGAGGATGAACGGCAGGCCGTGGGCGGCGCCGTCGGACGCAAAGGACTTGATGCCGTAGGTGATGGACAGCATCGCACCCATGACCAGCACGACACCGGGCACGTCCACGGCTCCCGGGCTCGGATCCTTGGATTCAGGCAGCAGGATGGGTCCGAAGACCAGCAGCGGAAGCAGCACCGGAATGGACAGCAGGAACACCGAGCCCCACCAGTAGTTCTCCAGCAGCACTCCGCCCACAATCGGGCCCAGGGCGGCCCCTCCGGAGAACCCCGCAGCCCAGATGGCCACCGCAACGCGCCGCTGGGACGGAACCATGAAGATGTTCCGGATCAGGGACAGCGTGGCAGGCATCAGCATGGCACCGAAAACACCCATGAGGGCGCGGGCCAGGATCAGCATGGAGGCCGAGGGTGCAAACGCCGCGACCAGTGACATGACGCCGAAACCTACGCTGCCGATCATCAGCACCCGGCGGCGGCCGATCCGGTCCCCCAGGCTGCCCATCGGGACCAGCAGTCCCGCCAGCACCAGCGCGTAGATATCCACGATCCAGAGCAGCTGCGTGCCGCTGGGTGCCAGGGCCCGGGACAGCGACGGGATGGCGAAGCTGAGGACATTGTTGTCGATGGAGATCAGCAGCACTGGCAGCATCAGGACTGCAAGTCCCCACCATTCGCGCTTTCCTGCACGCGTAATAGCGGGCCTTTCCTGAACGGCCGTCACGGCGTCCTCCTTCTAAAAGTCGTGGGGGGGATTTGGGCAGAGATAAGCCCGGCAAGCTACTGTACCGTCTAGACTGTACAGTTCTCAAATTGCGACTGCTTTCCGGCATGATGGCGTAGCGTAAAAGCATGTCCAACACTCGTCCTGCCCGGGACCGCATCCTTGATGCCTACGAGGAGCTGCTCATCAATGAAGGCCCACGCGGCGCCACCCTCGATGCCGTGGTGGCACGCGCCGAAGTCTCGAAGGGCGGGCTGCTCTATCACTTCAAGAACAAGGAAGCGATGGCCGCGGCCCTCATCGCCCGCCTCGAGGAACTCGCCGCGGCCGACCTTGTGAGGATGGGCGCCGACCCGGAAGGCCCGTCGCGGTACCTGGTCCGGGAGTCCGTTTATGTTGGCAGTGCCCTGGACCGCGCGCTGATCGGCGTCGTCCGTCTTGCCCAGGCCTCCGATCCGGATGCCTCAGCGGTGCTGGAACGAATCCACCGCAGCTGGATGGATCTGGTCCTCGAGGAAGTAGGCCATCCGGCCATTGCCCGTGCCATTGTCCTGCTCGGCGACGGACTCTATTACAACGAGGGCCTGCCGGGCGGCTGGCCGCGGGACCGGGATTCTTCCGCCGCCCAGTCAGTGGCTGACCTGCTGGAGGTCGTGGATGTCCTGAAGGCGCATGCCGCCAGTGTTCCGCAGAACCGTTAACTCGTGCCACAGTGGTCCCATGGAAATCAGCACAGCAGACCTCTATGACCAGCACGGTGAGTCTTTGGCTTCCGCCTCCCTGCAGTTCCAGGACCTCGGTGGGCGCCTGTCCTTCACCGGTCCGGTCCGCACCATCCGATGCCGTGAGGACAACGGCCTGGTCAAGTCCGTCCTCAACTCACCCGGCAATGGTGCGGTGCTGGTGGTGGACGGCGCAGGATCCCTCAACAGTGCCCTCATGGGAGACATGATTGCCGAGGCTGCCGTTGCCAACGGCTGGGCCGGCGTTGTCATCAACGGACCCATCAGGGACCGCGCCGCCGTGGCCAAACTTCCCCTGGGCGTGAAGGCGCTCGGCTCCAACCCGCGCAAGAGCGCCAAGGACTCTGTTGGCGAAGTGGACGTGCCCGTAGAGTTCGGCGGTGTCACCTTCCGTCCCGGCGCCATGCTGTACGCCGACGAGGATGGAATCCTCGTCGAACGCTAGGAGCCGGCATGGCCAACATCCTGCTGTTCCATCACGCCCAGGGCCTTACTCCGGGCATGGACGCGTTCGCGGACGTCCTGCGCGATGCCGGACATACGGTGACCGTGCCCGATCTTTACGACGGGCGCACCTTCAGCGAACTGGAGGACGGAGTTGCCTACGCCCAGAAGATCGGCATGGACACCATCGAAGAGCTGGGCGTCAGTATTGCGAACCGGTTCCCGGAGGAAATGGTCTACATCGGCTTCTCCCTCGGCGTGATCCCGGCCCAGCGGCTGGCGCAGACCCGCCCCGGCGCCCGTGGCGCAGTGCTGATCAGCGGCTGCGTGCCGCTTGGCGCCTTCGGCGACACATGGCCGGCGGGAGTGCCCGTGCAGATCCACGGGATGGACGCCGACGAGGAGTTTGTTGACTCCGGCGATCTGGACGCCGCGGAGAACCTGGCGGCCTCCACTCCGGACGCCGAGCTATACCTGTACCCGGGCGCTTCGCATCTCTTCGCGGACATCAGCCTGCCGGATTATGACCCGGATCAGGCCTTTGCCCTCACCCGCACAGTGCTCCAATTGCTGGGCCGGGTGGACGCGAGCTAGCTGTAACTCTCACGGAGGTTGTGAACGGCGTGGCAAAAGTTAGACAGATACCGTGCCCACGGTCTTGCAGGAATGAAGGACCTGTCCTTGATTGGTACGTGAAGGATACTCCGGAAGCATGCTCAGCAATTGAAGCAGAATTACACCTGAGGCAAATTAATACGAGACATATTGCCACCGCAAAGCCGTTGAGCCATCGATCTATGCGTGGTAGCGTCCAACTACTTGCAACGAACGAAACTGGGGCGAATGAATTGATGCGTAAGAATATGACATACCCGGCCATTCCCCTTTTGGCAGTGGGAGCCTTTCTTGCAACAGCACTTCCTGCTCAGGCGGCCGAACCCGTTCCACGAGTCAAGTGATCATCAGCCCCGGCACCGACACCGAACAGACCGCTGCCATCCTCTTCCCGGACGTTGCCGTCACAAGAAGGTGGCGCCGGCAGCCACTAGCAACGGCCGTCCCCTGGGTGGTTAATAAGATGGGGCCGCGCGGCTGATGGGAGGTAATGGACCCGTCGCAGAAACCGACAAACGGAAATCACCATGGCCGGGGAGAACAGGTAAATCGCTCGTCCTGACCATAATTCTGGGACTGGTTAATTACACAGTCTTTCAGCAAGGAAATTTCTGGTACGAATCGCTTTTCCTTGTACTTGCTTTCCTGCTGTGTTTACTACTTTTCAGTGCAATCGATGGTGTTGCCGAAAAAATAAGGCAGCGGACTGAAAAGCGAGCCGATTGAACAAGTATTCTGCGTTAGTAGGGTTTCCTCACGGGACTCGCATTTGTTTCGGGGCATTCCGGCCGACTCCGAACGCGCTCATCGGGGACGGGAAGCAGGTCGCACAAAAATGGCAGACCGGCCCCATACCGGCATCAAAGGCCGCCCACCTATCGAACGCGTTCATAACGTCCGTGAGAGTTACATCTGGCCGGGGGCGGCGCAGCCCTGCTATTCAGGAAGGCTAGGCGTTCCAGAGTCCGTAGGAGTCAGCCAGCGAGGAGATCTTCTGGGCGCGCGCCAGTCGCGGCAGGTAGGAACCGTCGCCCACGACGGCACCTGCAGCGTGTGCCTCGAGCAGCTCATGCGCCCACGTGATCTCGGATTCGCTCGGCGAAAGTCCGTGGTTGATGAAGTCCGCGGCCTCGGGCATCAGGCACAGCTTGCCCGTCATACCCATGGACTGCGTGACCTTGCAGGCGTCCAGCAGTTTGTCGCCCAGAGCACCAACCGTGGGGCCGTCGATCGGGCCGGGAAGCTGCCCCACGCGGGAAGCCACCACCAGCTTGGAACGGGCGTAGGCCAGAGCCATGGGATCGTCGGAGGCACCGGTGTCGCGGCGGAAGTCGCCCACACCGAAGGCCAGGCGGAAGGTGCCGGGAGCCGAAGCAATCGCCGTCGCGTTTTCAATGCCAAGTGCGGACTCCACCAGGGCCAACACCGGGGTGCCGGCCTGCAGGCGCATGGCCGTGTGGGTGACCTGCTCCGGCTTTTCGGTCATCGCCAGCATGACGCCGCGCAGTCCCGGAGCCTTGGACAGCGCCGCGAGGTCATCGGCCCAGTAATCCGTTTCGATGCCGTTCACGCGCACCCAGGCGGTCATTCCGGTGGACAGCGCCTCCACAACGCGCTCACGGGCCTCAGCCTTGCCGGCCGCGGGTACTGCGTCCTCCATGTCGAACACCACGGAGTCCGCTTCCGACGCGAGCGCCGGCCCAAAATTCGCTTCATCGGCAGCCGATGCCAGAAGCCAGGAACGGGAAAGTTTTGCAGGCAGCGACGCAGCGCGGCTGTTACGAAAAGGAGCCATACCTAGACCCTACTTTCCGCGCTGGCCGTTCCTTAAATGCGACGCATGCCTTTGTGGCAGCCATCACTGCCTACCGGCGCAGCAGGCGCCCGGCCGGGACAGCGGGATCGACGTCGGCACCCGCCAGCACCGTGCGGCGCACGACGCCGGTGAGCTGTTTCCCGGCATAGGGCGTGATCGGATTCCGGTGCTGCAGCGCCGCCGGATCCACCGTGAAGGTGTCCTCCGCGGCGAACACGGCAAAATCGGCGTCTTTGCCTTCCACGATGCCGCCCTTGCGGTCCAGGCCGGCCAGTGCTGCGGGTGCGGCGGACATCCAGTGCAGCACCCGCTCCAGCGCAATGCCCCGGATGCGGGCCTCGGTCCAGATCAGTGCCAGCCCCAGCTGCAGGGAGGACACCCCGCCCCAGGCCACGCTGAAGTCTCCGTTTTCCAGGTCCTTCAGGTCCAGGGTGCTGGGCGAATGGTCCGAAACGATGCAGTCGATGGTCCCGTCCGCGAGACCGGCCCAGAGCTCTTCGCGGTTGGCGTCCCCGCGGATGGGCGGGCAGCACTTGAACGCCGTGGCGCCGTCGGGAATCTCTTCGGCCCGCAGGGTGAGGTAATGCGGGCAGGTTTCAGCCGTGAGCCGCACGCCATCGGCCTTTGCTGCCCGGACCAGGGGCAGGGCTTCGGCGGAGGACAGGTGCAGGATATGGGCGCGCGCGCCGGTGCGTGCCGCCGCGTCAATGACACCGGATATGGCGGTGTTCTCCGCCGCCGGCGGGCGGGAGGCCAAGAACCCCGCATAACCGCTGCCCGGCGGTGTGTCCCGGATGGCTGCCGGATCCTCGGCGTGCACAATCAGCAGACCGTCAAAGGTCTTCAGCTCGGCGAGCGCCGCCTCCATTTGCGCCGGTTCCAGGTGCGGAAACTCATCGACGCCCGAGTGGACCAGGAAGCATTTGAACCCGAAGGCACCGGCTTCGTGCAGCGGACGCAGATCGGCAAGGTTCCCGGGGACCGCTCCGCCCCAAAAACCCACGTCAACAAAGGCCTGCGAGGCCGCGCAGTTCCGTTTGATGTTCAGTGCCTCTACATTCACGGTGGGCGGAATGCTGTTCAGCGGCATGTCGATCAGCGTGGTGACCCCGCCGGCGGCCGCCGCACGGGTGGCGGAGGCGAACCCCTCCCACTCGGTGCGTCCCGGCTCGTTGATGTGCACGTGCGTGTCCACCAGCCCGGGCAGCAGGGTTTCGTCCGCGGCCAGTTCAATGAGCCGCTCCCCTTCCAGCCCGGCCCCTAAGGGCACGACGGCGGCAATCACCCCGCGCCGTACCCCCACCTCGGCCGGGATGGTTCCCTCGGGGGTCAGTACGGCATGCCCGCGGATCACCAGGTCAAAGGGTTCAGGCGCCGACATATCCGGCAACTGAGCGGTCACGGCTGGCCGCCGAGCAGGATCTGGCGGTTGACGTCCTTATAGAGGAGGTAGCGGAAGTTCGACGGGCCGCCGGCGTAACAGGCCTGCGGGCAGAAGGCGCGCAGGGACATGTAGTCGCCCTCTTCCACCTCCACCCAGTCCTGGTTCAGCCGGTACACGGCCTTGCCCTCCAGCACGTACAGCCCGTGTTCCATGACATGGGTTTCAGCGAACGGAATGACGGCGCCTGGTTCAAACGTCACCACGTTCACGTGCATGTCATAGGCGACGTCATCAACGGGGATCATCCGGGTGGTGCGCCATTTGTTGTCCGTGCCCGGCATGGGCGTGGGCTCGATGTCCGCCTCGCTGCCGAAGACCGGCTGAGGGATGTGGCCCGCCAGCGGCTGATAGGCCTTGCGGATCCACTGGAACTTGACCGGTTCCCCGGATTCGTTGAAGGCACTCCACTGTGCGTCAGGCGGCAGGTAGGCGAATCCGCCGGGAGCCAGGACATGGTCCTCGCCGTGCAGGCGGACGGTCAGCGTGCCCTCGAGGATAAAGACGAAGGATTCCACGGTCGGCTGCGGTTCCGGTGAGGTGGAGCCGCCGCCCGGGGCAACCTCCACCAGGTACTGGGCGAAAGTGGTGGCGCCGCCGGCCACCGGCCGGTTCAGGATCCAGGTGCGGGTATCGGTCCATTCGGGCAGCACGCTGGTGACAATGTCACGCAGCACGCCGCGCGGAATCACGGTGTACGCCTCGGTCACCGCCGCTCTTCCGGTGAGCAGTTCGGTCTGGGCCGGCAGGCCGCCTGCCGCGGAGTAGTAGCGCGGGGTGCCGCGGTGTTGGGCGTTGTGCTGCGGGGTGTTCATCTAGCGGACCTTCTCTTTGATGGGTGATACGGCAGTTTTGGGATGGGCCAGCGCGGCGAGTTCGACGCCGGTCAGCCCTGTGCCCTGTTCTATTTCCGCTTCGGTCAGGGCACCGCAGAGCAGGCCGCGGTGCACAAACCGGGCCAGTGCCCGGGCGGTGGCGGGTTCATCCAGGACCGTGCCGACCTGTTTCCGGACGTAGGTGTCCAGCCGCCGGGCAGCGGCGTCGAATCCCTCCCGGTAGAAGGCATAGGTGGCAAGGAAACGGGTGGGAAGCTGCGCGGGGTGCAGGTCCCAGCCCTGATAGAACCCGCGTTCCAGCGAGCGGCGCACCAACCGGGCGTGCAGCTGCCAGGCGGTCCGGATTTCCCCGGGCGTTCCCAGCGGCAGGATATTGGTGGAGCCGTCCGAGAGCCGGACTCCGGTGCCGGCAGCCGCCACCTGCATCACAGCCTTGGCGTAGTCCGCGGCCGGGTGTTCCATGGACTGGTATTGCGCGGCAATCTGCACCGAATCGCTGTAGTCGTAGGTGCCGTAGTGCAGGGCCGAAACGCGGCCCCGCCCGCGGTGGATCAGCTGCGCCGCGGGCACGGTGCCGTTGGCGGCCAGGATCAGCTGCGGGGTTTCCACCTGCACTTCAAACCGCAGCCGTCCCGGTTCCAGACCGTGGGCCTCTTCGAGCTGCCCGCAGATGTAGACCATGGCCTCCACCTGTTCCACGGTGGACACCTTGGGCAAGGTCAGCACCAGCCCGTCGGGCAGTTTTCCGGCGGCCAGCAGGCCGGCGAGGAACAGGTCCAGGGTCCGGACGCCGCGGGCCCGGGTGGCCGCTTCGAAGCACTTGAACCGGATTCCAATGAACGGCGGCGCAGTTCCGGCAGCCACGGCGTCAGCCACGGCGGCGGCGGCCAGCACGGCGTGGCCGTCCTCCTCCGCGTCCGGCCGGATGCCGTAGCCGTCCTCGAAGTCCAGGCGCAGGTCCTCGATCGGCTCGGTGCGCAGCTTCGCCTCCACAAGGGGCACGACGGCGGCTGCCAGACCGGCGTCCAGGCCCGCCAGTTCGGCCAGGCCCGGCAAACCGCCCCGGCCGCCCTGCCCGAGGGATCCCTGCGCCTCGACGGCCGCAAGCCCGTCTCTCCCCCAGCCTGACGGCAGGGCCGGCACGCAGCGGTCCGCCGGGATGTAGACAGTGTGCACGGGCTGGCGGGTGCCGGCGTCTCCGGGGTAGTTGTCGACCAGCAGCCGGTCGGTGTCCGCCAGGACGGCATCGAGCCTTTGCAGGTGGCCGGAGCCGAGGACGGGTGCGGGCTCAGTGGACGGAGGCGAGGAGTTCAAAGTCATGGTCCTAGTGGGAATCGGTTTCAGCGGTACCGGTGGCGGCCAGCGGTACTTCCCGGCCGTCGGCGTCGAGCAGTTTTCCGTCCAGCACGTGGTCGCCGTCCTTCAGCGCCGCCGTGTCCTCGAGACGCACAATCCGGTTGGCGCCTTCGGCCCACACGGAGGGGTTCTTCGGGTTTCCGGTCCGGATGTGGTTGAAGAGGATGTTCATCAGGATGGCCATCACGGCGGCGGAGCTGATGCCCGAATGGAAGATGGTGCCGAACCAGGCGGGGAACTCGTCGTAGAAGGTGGGCGCGGCAATCGGAATCATGCCGAACCCGATGGACGTGGCCACAATGATGAAGTTCATGTTGTTGCGGTAATCCACCCTGGCCAGGGTGCGGATGCCGCTGGCCGCCACCGTGCCGAACAGGACAATCCCGGCGCCGCCGAGCACCGGCGTCGGAACCGCCGCCACCACCCGGCCCAGGACCGGCAGGAGGCCAAGGATCACCAGGATCAGGCCGCCGGCGCTGACCACAAACCGGCTCTTGACGCCGGTGATGGCCACCAGCCCCACGTTCTGGGCAAAGGCGCTCTGCGTAAACGAGTTGAACACCGGGGACAGGGCGCTGGAGAGCATGTCCGCGCGCAGTCCGTTGGCAATGCGCTTGGAGTCCACCTTGGTTTCCACGATCTCGCCCACTGCGATGATGTCCGCGGTGGTTTCGGTCAGGGTCACCAGGATGACGATCACCATGGAGATAATGGCGGCGGCCTCAAAGGTGGGCATGCCGAAGGCGAAGGGCTCCGGGACGGCGAAGATTGCCCCGCTGCCAACGGCGGAGAAATCAGCTTTGCCGGTCACCACGGCGAAGATGGTGCCCAGCACAATGGCGATGAGGATGGAGAGCCGGGAAATGGCGGAATTGCCGAGCTTGCTCAGCAGCAGCACCAGCAGCAGGGTCAGCCCGGCCAGGCCAATGTTGGAGACGCTGCCGTAGTCCGGGGCGGCGCTGCTGCCCCCCATGGCCCAGTTGGCGGCCACGGGCATCAGTGTCAGGCCGATGGTGGTGATCACGACGCCGGTGACCACCGGCGGGAAGAAGCGGATCACCTTGGCAAACACCGGGGTGATCAGCAGCCCCACCAGGGAAGCAACGATCACCGCTCCGAAGACGGACTGCAGGCCGCCGCCGCCGTCGAGAATGGCCGTCATAGTGGCCACACCGGCGAAGGAAACGCCCTGGACCAGGGGCAGCTGGGAGCCGAAGAACGGGATGCCGATGGTCTGCAGCAGGGTGGCCAGGCCGCCCACGAAGAGGCAGGCGGCCACGAGCATGCCGACGTCGGCGGGATCCAGTCCGGCAGCGGTGCCGACAATCAGCGGCGGGGCGATGATCCCGCCGTACATGGTGAGCACGTGCTGGAAGCCGTAGGCGAAGGTGCTGCCCAGCGGCAGCCGGGCGTCTTCCGGGCGGCCTGCGGTTCCGGCCGTGCCGGCGGCATTGGAGCGCTGTTTGCGGCTCATCAGCAGAAACCGCCCACGGTATTCCAGACCGGTGAATCGGCGGCCGTGCCTTCGCGCAGCACGGAGGCTTCGATCAAACCGTACGGGCGGTCCGCGGCGAAGAAGACCTCGTTGGGATTGTCCAGGCCAAACGGTGCCAGGTCCACCAGGAAGTGGTGATTGTTCGGCAGTGAGAGCCGGACCTCGTCAATCTCCGGGTGGGCGGTGATGACGGCCTTACCCATTTCGAACATGGTCTGCTGCAGGGCCAGTGAGTGCGTGTTGGCGAAGGCATCCAGGAGCAGGGTGCGGGCGGAGGCGTAGAGAGCGTTGAAGTCCAGGCTGCTCACATCCGTATCCGGAGCGTAGCGCCACTTGGCGGTGACATCCGTGGCCAAAATCCGGTCCGTGGTCTCGGCCAGGGTGGTGTAGCGGTCCCGGGGGAAGCCGGAGAACTCGGAGCCGGTGGACTTGAGCACCGTCAGGCCGCTGATGCCGGAGACCAGGTGCTGGCGGCCGGCTTCGGAGACCAGCACCGCGGTGCGGATCTCGGACTTGTCCTTGGCAAAGGCGTGATCGTGGTCGCTGATCCGGTTCCAGAAGTACTGTTCGGCGGCCCAGCGGCCCCCGGAAACCCAGTCGAATCCGCCGGTGAAATGCTGCTCCAGGCGGAGCAGGAACTCCTCCGGTGAGCCGACGCCGTCGCGGGCGAAGGCGTAGATGGTGTTCTTCTGCGTATCGGTGGCCACTACGTGGGAGTTGTCTCCCTCCGTGTGCGCGGCTTCGAAGTCGCCGTGCAGCTGGCTGGTGATGCTGAGGTCTTCGAGCCGGTGCCGGGCGGTGTCTCGGGTGACCTTGACCAGGCGTACCTCGGCTTTGCCGTACTGGTTGTTGCCGAGGACAATCCGGGTGTTGTCTGCCCTCTCCTCTGAGGGGGCCTGAGTTGTTTCAGTCATGGTTCAACTTCCTCGGTAGGTGGAGTAGGCGAAGGGGCTCAGCAGCAGCGGTACGTGGTAGTGCTGGCCCGCGTCGGTCAAGGCAAAAGTGAGGGAAACGCTGGGGAAGAAAGTCTCCGTGCCGGCGGCGGCAAAGTACTCTCCGGTGGCGAAGTCGATCCGGTAGGTTCCCGGCTCCAGCCGTTCTGGGCCCAGGCTGCCCACCCGGCCGTCGTCGTCCGTGGTTCCGTCCCCGATCCGGGTCCAACCGCCTTCCCCGCTCCCCCAAAGCGATACGGCGACGCCGGAAGCCGGCTTCCCGGCAGCGGTGTCCAGGATGTGGGTGGTGACGTGGCTGCGGGTCATGAAGAGAGCAGTCCTTCCAGACGCAGGATGGCGATGTCCCGGAGTTGGCCTGCAATGAGGGGAACTTCTTCCTCCGGGGTGTGCTCCAGGCGTTCCTGCAGATTGGCGAGGATCTCCTCGGCGCTGCGGCCTGCCGCGCGGATCAGGAAGACCCGCCCATGCTTGTCTTCATAGGCGCGGTTGCCGGCGGTCAGCTGCTCCTGGACGTCGTCCAGCCCGGTGACCGAGGCCTGCTCGCCGCGCGAGAAGGTGGCTTCAGTGCCCGCTCCGGCGGGGCGCTCGCCGATCCGCGGATGGCGGGCCAGGGCACCGTCGATCTCTGCTTCAGTGAAGTCCGGCGCCGCCAGTTCGGCGAAGCTCAGCAGTTCGCCGGGGGTGGCGAAAGGCCGGGCTGCGGCAATTTCATTGCACCAGCGTTGAATGTCCAGGCAGGGACGGAGCATTTCTTCAGCCTCGGCGTATCCTGCCCTGTTGAAGGCTGCCAGGAAGTCCGGAACCGGTGACTCTGCGGCGGTTCCCGGGGTTGACTCGAAATATGGTTCTGGGCGCACGGGTGTCAGCTTTCGGTAGATCTGTTCCATTGCCGGCGCTGAACACCCTTGACCATCGGCGGCGCCGACTTGATTCGATGTTTCCGGCAGTTGGAATTGCTATTTCCGACAGTGTGAGCGAGCGCGGGCAAATCTGTCAACAGGTAAATAAATATTGCAGAATAAAACGGCGTCTTGTTTCACGGGTGTTAATTCTGTGCAAACAATCTGCCGTTTTTACGGGAATGTATTGCTTCCGGTTCCGGGCCTTTTCAGAATCCCGGAGGCCTAACCCGCCACCATCCTCCGGGCCGCCGCGGTGTGCCGGGCAATCAGTGCCGGCAGATCGACGCCCGGAAGCGCACCGTCCACCACGCGCCAGTTGCCGCCAACCATCACCCGGTCCGCACGGTCCGCCCCGCAGAGCAGCAGGGCCGAGAGCGGATCATGGCTGCCGGAAAAGCGCAGGTCATCCAGCCGGAACATCGCCAGGTCCGCCTGCCGGCCCGGCGCCAGTTCGCCCACATCCTTCCGGCCCAGGGCGCGTGCAGATCCCCTGGTGGCCCAGCCCAGTGCACGTTCGGGCGTGATGGCTTCGGCGCCGTAGCGCAGCCGCTGCAGATACAGGGCCTGCCGGGCCTCCAGGATCAGGTTGGAGGCGTCGTTGGAGGCCGAGCCGTCCACTCCCAGCCCTACCGGAGCACCGGCATCCTCCAGTTCCGCCATCCGGCCGATGCCGCTGGCCAGGCGCATGTTCGACGTCGGGCAGTGCGCCACGGCGGTGCCGGCGGCACCCAGGCGGGCAATCTCGTCGTCATTGAAGTGCACACCGTGCGCCAGCCAGGTCCGGTTCCCCAGCCAGCCGACGCTCTCCAGGTAATCCACCGTCCGCAGCCCGAACGTCTCCAGGCAGAAGGCTTCCTCGTCCATGGTTTCGGCCAGGTGGGTGTGCAGCCGGACGTCATATTCCTCGGCGAGCGCCGCACTGTCGCGCATGATGTCCCGGGTCACCGAGAACGGCGAGCAGGGGGCCAGGCCAATCTGGATCACGGCGCCGTCACCGCGCTCGTGATAGTCCCGGATCAGCCGGCGGCTGTCCTCGAGAATCACGTCCGGCGCCTGGACGGTGTGCTGCGGCGGCAGGCCGCCGTCGTCCTCCCCCAGCGTCATGGAGCCGCGGGTAAGCATGGCCCGCATGCCCAGTTTCCGGACCACGTCCACCTGCACGTCGATGCCGTCCTCCAGCCCGTCGGGGAAGAGGTAATGATGGTCCGCGGCAGTGGTGCAGCCGGAGAGCAGGAGCTCGGACAGGGCCACGGTGGTGGCCAGCTCCAGATCCGCCGGGGTCAGCCGCGCCCACACCGGATACAGGTTCTTCAACCACGGGAACAGCGGGGTGTTCACCACCGGCGCCCAGGCACGGGTGAGGGTTTGATAGAAGTGGTGGTGCGTATTGATCAGCCCCGGCAGCAGCACGTGGGCAGAGGCATCAAACACCTCTGCACAGGGCGCGGCGGGACTCTGCCCGGCGGCCAGCACCTCGGTGATAACCCCGTTCTCGATCACCAGGCCACCTGCGGCATCCAGCTCATTGGCGGTGAAGGCGGCCAGCGGATTCTTCACCCACAAGCGGCCGCTGCCGGGTGCAGGTGCTGCTGAAGCGACGGGTGCGGCGGTGGTATTGGTGGCGGCTGGCATGGAAACAGTCATGGGACATCCTCGGGCATGCAGACCCCTCCCGGGGCCAGCTCAGTGGGCTTGTCTGCTGATCCAAGAGGCCGGGTCCTGCTCCAACCACCCGGCCCGCATGGAGGCCGGGTTTTGCTGCGCCGGTGGCCTAACCGTCCGCACGCGACCACCTTACATCCGCGGTGACACCCTCCCTTCGAATATGAAGCAGCGGGGTGTCCCGCACGGCGGATTGCCGTGGTAGGCTTCCGTGCAATTACCTGAAACAATTACGGCAGATCTGGTTCCCGGCGGTGCTGAAATTTACATTGTCGTGCTGACATTTATATTTCTTTCCGCCCGCCATAATGCTCAAAAAATGCCCTAGTATGTTTCATCAATGTCATTGTTTGCGGATTTAAGGCCTCTGCCCGGCATCTGGGGCAGGGGGAACTCACCGCTTTGGTTACTGGGTTAGCCGGTGGCGGTCAGCCGCCGGCGGGTATCGCTGGAGGGCAGGGGCGCATGCTTGACATGCTTGACGCACTGGCTGCGGCCACGGCGGACGGCTTTCCCTGCGCCGCCGCAACCATCGTCCGCGCGTCCGGATCCGTGCCGCGCCCGGTTGGCACCTCCATGCTCATCCACCAGACCGGCCGAATCACGGGGTCCCTCTCAGGCGGATGCGTGGAAGCCGCTGTGGTTGCCGTGGCCGAGGAGGTCCTCGCTGACGGCCAGCCCCGGGTTGAATCCTTTGGCTACAGCGATACTGATGCCTTCGCCGTCGGGCTCAGCTGCGGCGGCACCCTGGAGGTGTTGATCCAGCTCCTCCAACCCGGCACCTTTCCCGTAATCCCCAAGCCTGTTGCCCCCTGCGCCCTCGTCCGGCGAATCGACGCCGGAGGCACAGCACAGAACGCCGGAGGCACAGCACAGAACAATGCGGCACAGCTGCTGCTGGTCCCCGACCCGCGCCGCGCCGCCTCGACCGCAGGTTTGCTTGCCGACCACGGGGCAGCGTTGGCTGCGATGCTGGATATGGACCCGGCGCATGCCGCCGCACGGCTGGCACCTCTGCTGGCGTCCGGCCGCACGGGGATCGTGGAGCTTGGCGGTCCGGTGTTGTTCCTTGAGTCCCGGCTTGCGCCTGCCCGGCTGCTGGTGATCGGCGCGAATGATTTCTCGGCCGCCCTTGCCCGGCAGGGGCGGCTGCTCGGTTACCACGTGACCGTCTGCGATGCCCGGCCCGCCTTCACTGTTCCGGAACGTTTCCCCGCAGCCCATCAAGTGCGGGTGCAGTGGCCGGACCAATACCTGAGAGAGGAAGCCTCGGCGGGACGCCTGGATGCCCGCTCCGTGGTCTGTGTGCTCAGCCATGACGCCAAGTTCGATATCCCGGTGTTGATCGAGGCGCTGCGCCTGGACCTGGCCTATGTCGGCGCCATGGGATCGCGGCGCAGCCACGAACAGCGGATGACCGCGTTACGGGACGCCGGGCTGAGCGCAACTGAGACGGCAAAGCTGCACTCTCCCATCGGACTGGACATCGGGGCCGCGACACCCGAGGAAACCGCACTGTCCGTCTTCGCCGAAATAGTGGCAGCACGTTCCGGTGCCGCCGTTAGCGGGCAGCCCCTGCGCGCGCTCAGCGGCCCCATCCATCCGTTCACCCGCCAGCACGTCAGCCATTGAGGGATTCATCTATGGACATGCCCACCGTTTCCGAACTGGTCCGCACCAGTGACCCCAGCGACTGGCGTCCCGGAGATGCCTGGCTGGCCGGCGGAACCGTGCTTTTCTCCTACGGCAGCGACTCCCTGCAGCGGTTGTTGGACATCACCGCCGCAGGTTGGGAACCGCTGAGCGTGTCCGACGGCGGACTCGAGATTGCGGCAACCTGCACCATCGCGGAGCTGCACGCCTTTCCCGGCACGGCCCCTGCCGGCGTCCGGGCTGAGTGGCGGGCGCTGGATCTGGTGCAGTTGTGCTGCGATTCCTTTGTGGCTTCCTTCAAAGTCTGGAACGTCTCCACGGTGGGCGGAAACATCTGCACCGGCCTGCCCGCCGGCCCCATGACGGCTCTGACCGCTGCGTTGGACGGCGTTGCGCTGGTTCACTCCCCCGGCGGCACTTCCCGCGAAATCCCGGTGGCCGAACTGGTGATCGGTGACGGCCGCACTGCTCTGGAGCCGGGAGAACTGCTGCGCAGCGTGACCCTGCCAGCAGCCGTCCTGCGGGCCGGGACCGCGTTCCGGCGGCAGTCGCTGACCAATCTGGGCCGCTCCGGGGTTCTGCTGATCGGCCGGGTGGACGAGGACGGCGGGTTTGTCCTCACCATCACCGCCGCCACGAAGCGTCCGGTCCAGCTTCGGTTCCCCTCGCTGCCTACCGCCGTCGAGCTCCGGACGGAACTCAGTGAGCAGATCGACGGCGAACTCTGGCATGACGACGTCCACGGCCTGCCCGAATGGCGGCACTACATGACGGACCGGCTGGCCGAAGAAATCCGGGCCGAGCTGGCCGCATCCGGCTCGAAGGAGGAGTTGCTGTGACCTACCGGATCAATAAGACCGAGGTGGAGGCCGCGCCCTTCCCCGGCCAGTGTCTGCGCACCTTCCTGCGGGAACAAGGCAATCTGGGCGTCAAAAAGGGCTGCGATGCCGGTGACTGCGGTGCCTGCACCGTCCATGTTGACGGTAAGCCCGTGCACAGCTGCCTCTATCCGGCAGTCCGTGCCGAGGGCCGGGAAATCACCACCATCGAAGGGCTGGCCAATGGGGAGGAACTGCATCCCATGCAGCAGCAGTTCCTGGACGCACAGGGCTTCCAATGCGGTTTTTGCACCGCCGGCATGGTGATGACCGCTGCTGCGTTCGACGAGGAGCAGAAAGAGAACCTGCCCCGGAACCTCAAGGGCAACCTCTGCCGATGCACCGGCTACCGCGCCATCGGGGACGCAGTCTGCGGGCACCGCACGGTGGATGTCCCGGCCGGAACCTCTCCTGTTGCCCGGACCGTGGGCGCCAGCATTCCGGCTCCGGCCGGCCCGGACATTGTCACCGGCCGTGCCCGGTACACGATGGACGTGCCGGCAGCGGAGCTGCCCGGTCTGCTGCATATGAAAATCCTGCGCTCCCCGCACGCACACGCCCGCATCGTTTCCATAGATGCACGCGCTGCCCTGGCGGTGCCCGGCGTTGAGGCGGTCCTCACGCACGAAGATGCCCCGAAACAGATGTTCTCCACCGCGCAGCATGAACTGCATACCGATGACCCGGATGACACCCGGATCCTGGATGACGTGGTCCGTTTCCACGGCCAGCGGGTGGCCGCGGTTGTTGCCGCGTCCGTGGGCGCCGCTGCCGAAGGCGTGCGTGCGCTCAGGGTGGAATACGAACTGCTCCCGTCGGTTCTGGACACCGGTGCCGCCCTGGCCGACGGCGCACCCGAGGTTCATCCGGGCACCGCCGGCAACATCGTCGCCGAACTGCACTCCGAACTCGGCGACACGGCCGCCGGACTGGCGGCAGCCGACGTCGTGCATGAGAACACCTACGAAAGCCAGCGCCTGCAGCACATGGCACTGGAAACGCATGGCTCCATTGCCTCCTTTGACGAAGCGGGCCGGCTGGTGGTGCGCACCTCCACGCAGGTTCCGTTCCTCATCCGGCGGGCGCTGTGCCGGGTGTTCGGGCTGAAACCCGAATCTGTGCGGGTGCTCACCGGACGGGTGGGCGGCGGATTCGGCGGCAAGCAGGAAATGCTCACCGAGGACCTGGCCGCGCTGGCGGCGATCAAGCTGAACCGGCCGGTGCAGCTGGAGCTAACCCGGCAGGAGCAGTTCACGGCCACCACCGTGCGGCATCCGTTTTCCGTCCGGGTGCGGGCCGGAGCACGCCGGGACGGCACGCTGACCGCACTGGAGCTGGATGTCACCACCAACACCGGAGCCTACGGAAACCACGCCCCGGGCGTGATGTTCCACGGCTGCGGCGAGTCCGTGGCCGTATACCGGTGCGACAACAAGAAAGTCGACGCGCGGGCCGTCTACACCAACACCGTTCCGTCCGGAGCCTTCCGCGGCTACGGACTGAGCCAGATGATTTTCGCCGTCGAGTCCGCGATGGATGAACTGGCGCGCGGCATCGGCATGGATCCGCTTCAGTTCCGCCGCCGCAATGTCATCGCCCGGGGCGACGCCATGCTCTCCACGGCGCCGGTTCCGGCGGAGGACGTGCATTACGGCAGCTACGGGCTGGACCAGTGCGTGGAACTGGTCCGTGCTGCGCTCGAACGGGGAAAACTGTCCGCGGAAATCTCCGGCGAAGATCTGGACGAGGAGTGGCGGGTTGGCACCGGCACCGCCGTTGCCATGATCGACACCGTTCCGCCCCGCGGGCATATGAGCCACGCCCGGATCCGGCTGCAGGAAGACGGACGGTACGGGCTCGACGTCGGCACCTCCGAATTCGGCAACGGTACCACCACCGTGCACACCCAGCTCGCGTCCACCGCGCTGCACACCACGGCGGACCGGGTTGTCATCCGCCAGTCGGACACCGATCTGGTGGAACATGACACCGGCGCCTACGGCTCCACCGGCACCGTAGTGGCGGGCAAGGCTTCCCTCGCCGCGGCGGAGGAACTGGCTGTTTTGCTCAAGGGCTTTGCCGCTTCCCTGTTTTCCAACACCTCGGCGCAGGTGAGGTTGCTGCCGGACGCGGTGGAGTGCGACGGCGAGCGGATAGCGCTGGCCGACGTCGCAGCCCGCGCGCGGGAGGCAGGGATCGACCTGTCAGCCCAGGGCCGCTGGGGCGGAACGCCGCGGTCCGTGGCGTTCAATGTGCAGGGCTTCCGGGTGGGCGTGCACACCGGTACGGGTGAAATCCGGATTCTGCAGAGCGTGCATGCGGCGGACGCCGGAGTGGTCATGAACCCGCTGCAGTGCCGGGGCCAGATTGAGGGCGGCATAGCCCAGGCGCTGGGTGCGGCACTGTTTGAAAAGGTCCGGGTCAGCAGCACCGGCGAGGTGCAGACCAAGATCCTGCGCGAATACCATGTGCCGGCTTTCGCGGATGTCCCGCGCACGGAGATCTACTTTGCAGAGACCAACGACTCGCTGGGGCCCATGGGTGCCAAGTCGATGAGCGAAAGTCCGTTCAACCCCGTGGCTCCGGCCCTGGCCAATGCCGTCCGGGATGCCACGGGAGTCCGGTTCAGCGCCCTTCCGCTGGCCCGCGACGTGGTCTTTCTGGCGCTGCGGGATCAGACTTTGCCGAGTTACCCGTAGCGTCTGCCCTAGAGCGTTCGGTCCCGTTCTTCGTGGTGGTCCCAGTATGACGTTGACGGACGCGACTTATGCCGTTCCCCACAACGACGATAAGTTCCGCCGTTGACCTGTTTACATGCCAAGAATCGGCTTTCCTTGGCTACCCGTAGATCCTCTGCAATACGGCGCGCGTTGCGGCGTTCCAGCGCTGATACCGCAAGCATGGTAAGCAGTGGGCCAATGGCACTAATGATTAATGCGGCCATCTCGACACTCTGATTATTCGTTTCAAGGCTCATGGAATCAATATGTAGAGAACGGGGACCTTGCACTTCCCGAAGACATTACGTTGTCGATAAGGCTTTGCCCCGCTATTGCGCGGTCGAATCTGACGCCGACAGCCCTAGGCTGACCTGCCTCTGCATTGCCGAAGCAGTGGTGCGCGCCATCCTTAGGGGGCGACGTCGACATGAATGCGGAAAGTTAAATTAGTGCCGCGAAGATGAGGGGCCAAGCAGGAACACTTGGCCCCTCGCGGCGCTAGCCTAGGACGCGAATGCGCCGCCACTCACAGCAGCACACGTCGAATACCTCCCAATAGCACTTCGATCCCGCTATTGCCGAACTGACCCGCCGCACGCGCGCCTCCGGCGCCAGCCCCGCCAGGGCCTGAACGCGACTCACTTGCTGCCCCGTCCGGCGGCGTTCTTGGTGCGATCGACAAGGACGTAGCTCTGCCCCGCCTTTGGCGTAGGCGGCATGGGCTTCCCACGTACCGCCGTGCGCTCCTGGTTAGTCAGTCCTCCACGAGGGCCGACGATTGCATACTGCCCTGAGTTCGGCGCGGCGTCGCCAGGCCTGATAGTGGTACCCATAATGAGCTCCTTACTGTTGATGAATACGACAGCAGGAGTCGAATCGCACACCGGAAGAGCTTTGGTGTGCGGCTACCGAGCATGTAGTGTCTCTCTTGAAACGACAAATGTTTAAAGAGCTCAAACAAACTCGGTGACCCCTGTTTATTGCGAGCGCAGCATCAAGGCTTGTTAAGGGCGGGAATCCCTTAATGGGCCTTTTTGCGTTGCCGACTAAGACTACATCGAGACACTACATCTAGTGCGCAGCCCCATTGGGAACCACAAGATGATGTATTACAACTATGTCATTCACCGTGCCGTTCATCCACAGTCAATGCACAGGATGCGTCCAGGAAATTGGCGGATTTGAGCGGCTCGCCCGCACGTTCTCCACAGGCTGTGCAAAGCGAATGCACAGCCACAAATTCAAGGCGTGTCCTCGCTCCTCTGGCGTGTCGTCCACAGCGTGTCGTTGATCGTTTTTCCTAGTCACCGAACAAACGGGGTCCGTCGACCCCGAGGCTCATTGGTGCCGACATGGCCTCAGCTGGTGAGCTCAGCATTGTGCTTCATTTCGACAAAGGCTGTGCGCCGCCACCTTTCGAAGGAAGCACAAAGAAAGCAACGCCAGCACCCATGAGCCTGACCGCCAGGACGAGTGATCGGATGAACCCCAGCTTGGTGAACCGGTTGCTCTCAGGGGCATATCTGGCGGCCGGGTCGTGGTGTGCCTGGCGCTGCGGGAGGCGCTAGCCGAGTCGTCCGGTGCCCGGGGCGCCCTGCCCGGAGGCGGCTGAGCGCATCTCGGCAATGCGCAGCCGCAGAAAGATGATCAGCAGCACCAGCGCCCACACCGATAGAACGGCGACCGCCGCAACGATGAGGAAATACGGGAGGGCGAAAAGTGCGCCCACTCCGGATATGGCTGCCATTCGTTTCCCCGATTAAAGTCGCCCGGCGCGGTGCCGCTCCTGTCTGGTGCCCCGATGCTGCCAGGCTCAGATGGCCTTTCCGGGATTGAGGATGCCCAGCGGATCCAGTGCGCGGCGGATGGAGTGCTGCACTCCCACTGACACGTCGCCCAGCTCGGCGCCCACCCAGTCGCGTTTCAGCAGCCCCACCCCGTGTTCACCGGTCAGGGTGCCGCCGAGCCGATTCGCGAGGAAGAACATTTGCCCCAGGGCATCCTTGGCCGGACCCTCCGTGACCGAATCCTCGGGATCCATCACGATCATGGGATGCAGGTTTCCGTCGGAGGCATGGGCGATGGTGAAGATCCGGACCCCGGTGGCAGCGGAAATCTCTTCGAGCCCGGTAACGGCTTCGGCCAGCCTTCCCCGCGGCACGCCGATGTCGCCGATGGACACCCGTCCCATCTGTTCCAGCGACGGGATCGCATCCCGCCGGGCGCTGACCATGGCCGCTGCCTCGTCGTCGTCGGCCGCCTTTCCGCAGGAGCCCGCGAAGGGGCGCACGGCTTCCAGCACCACGTCCTGTTCCAGGAAGGCGCCGTAGCCGTCGGTCTGCACCAGGAGAAAAGCCGCTCCGCGGGACCGGTAGTCAGTTCCGGTGGCTGCATCCACGGCTTCCAGCGTGGGCCCGTCCATAAGTTCCATCATGGAGGGCTGAATGCGCGCGGCCACCACCGCCGACGCGGCGCGGGCGGCGCTTTCGACGTCGGGGAAGAAGGCAGCAACGGTGGCAGTGGCCACCGGCGTGGGCCGCAGCCGCAGCGTGGCTTCAACGACGACGCCGAGGGTTCCTTCGGAGCCGATGATGAGCGCGTTCAGGTCATAGCCCGTGACCCCTTTGATGGTTTCCCGTCCGGTGCGCAGTTCGCGCCCGTCGGCGAGGATGACGCGCAGCGCCAGCACGGATTCGCGGGTCACCCCGTATTTGGCGCAGCGCATGCCGCCGGCGTTGGTGGCAATGTTGCCGCCAATGGAGCAGATGGCCGTGCTCGCCGGATCCGGGGCATAGAACAACCCGTATTCACCGGCAGCCGCATTGATTTCAGCGTTAAGGACCCCGGGCTGGACCACGGCCAGCTGTTCCACCGGGTCGATGCGCAGGATCCGGTTCATGCGGGAGACATCCAGCACCACCTCACCCGTGCGGGCGGACGATCCGCCGGCCAGCCCGGTGCCTGCACCGCGGGGCACCACCGGCACGCGGTGCAGGGTGGCCAGACGCAGGGTTGCCGCCACGTCCTCGGCGGACTCGGCAAACACCACACCGTCCGGATGCGTTTGGGCCACGAAACCGGAGCGGTCGGTGCTGGCCTGCTCGCGGTGTCCGGGTTCGATGGACGCGTTCGGGGCGAGGCCCAGCAGGGTGGCGCTGGGAGCGGGATCCGGCAGTCCCACGGTCGAATCGGAGTCGGAGAAGATGCTCATTTACGGCACCATCCAACCGAGAATGGACGTTGACTGCAGCCAAATCAGCAGTGTCATCAGCACCAGCAGGCCCAGACTCCAGCCGATGAGTTTGCGCAGCAGCGTGCTCTCTGCACCTTCCAGTCCCACCGCAGCCGAGGCGATGGCCAGGTTCTGCAGGGAGAGCATCTTGCCGAGCACTCCGGCGGACGAGTTGGACGCCGCCATCAGGGTGGCGGACAGGCCCGTCTCGTTGGCCGCTGCCACCTGCAGCTGGCCGAACAGCGAGTTCGAGGAGGTGTCGGAACCCGTCAGCGCCACACCGATCCAGCCCAGCAGCGGTGACAGCAGGGCAAAGAATCCGCCGGCGGAGGCCAGGGCCACGCCCAGCGTGGTGGTTTGCCCGGACAGGTTCATCACGAAGGACAGGGCCAGGACAGCGCAGACCGTCACAATGGTCCAGCGCAGCTGCTTCAGGGTTTCCCCGTACACCTTCGCGCCTTCGCGGGGCCGGATCCGGTACAGGATCATAGTCAGGATCCCGGAGAACAGCAGGAGGGTGCCGGTGGCCCGGATGTGGTCAAAACGCAGCGTCTGGGCGGCAACGGCCTTCCCGTTGGAGTCCACCACGTCCAGTCCCGGCCAATGAAAGGTGACGCTGCCGATGGACGTCAGCCAGGTTTTGATGGCCGGTATCTGGGCCAGTGAGAACACCACAATGATGATCAGGTACGGGGCGGTGGCCATCCATACGCTGCGGGCATCGGGACGGGCGGTGTTGCTCGTGGACCCGGGGCCCGCCGGGGGCGCGGAGTCTGTCCCCGCGGAGCCGGCCGCCGTTGCGCCAGCGGCCGGCAGGGCTGCCGCGCGCCGCCCGCGGCCGGTTTTGACCGGCTCTGCCGTGCCGGATCCGTCGAGAATGTCTGTTGTACTGCCGGAACCCGCGGCGTCTACCGTTTCCCGCGAATCAGCGGGAACCTCCAGGTCTTCCTGCACCTGGCCGGACATGCCGATGGTTTCGGCCGGCTGCCAGACGCGGAGCATCAGCAGCACGGCGATAACGGTGGCAACGGCGGCCACGACGTCGGTCAGCTCCACCACGAAGAAATTGGAAGCGACGAACTGGGCCAATCCGAACACAAATCCGCTCACCAGGGCCACCGGCCAGGTTTGTTTCAGGCCGCGCTTTCCGTCCACCAGGAAGACCAGGATCAGCGGCACCACCAGGGCGATAAACGGGGTCTGCCGCCCGGTCATGGAGGACAGCTCCTGCAGCGGAATGCCGGTCACACCGTTCAGCGCGATGATCGGGGCGGCCATGGCGCCGAAGGCAACCGGAGCGGTGTTGGCCAGCAGCGCCACAATGGCCGATTTCAGCGGCTTCATGCCCGCTGCCATGAGCATGGCTGCTGCGATGGCCACCGGTGCGCCAAAACCGGCGAGGGATTCCAGCAGTGCCCCGAAGCAGAAGGCGATCAGGATGGACAGGATCCGCAGGTCATCCGAGATGGAGCGGATGGTCCTGCCCAGGACCTCAAACCAGGGCGTGGCCACCGTGAGTTTATAGATCCACAGGGCGTTGATGAGGATCCAGAGGATGGGGAAGATCGCGTAAAACGCCCCCAGCCCGGTGGCGGCAGCCACCTGTCCCACCGGCATCTGCCAGCCGATTACGGCGAGCAGGATGGACAGCACCAGCGAGATGAGCCCTGCCTGGTAGGCCTTCATCCGGAAGACGCCCAGCAGGACAAACAGGAGCAGCAGCGGCAACGCCGCAAGAACCGCGGAGAGGACCAGGGAATCCCCGATGGGATCGAGTGGTTGCTGGAAAGCGGCTAGCTGTGTTCTCACAAAAACTCCTTTGTCTTTGTTTCACATCCGTCCGCACTGTTGCCGAGCCAGCCCCATCCGCGGTGACGATGGGTTGACCCTAGGCCCGAATCCGCAAATTGGTCAACGGTGGCGGCGGGAGAACGAGGGCGGCCACCGTCGGTGGCAGTGGTCAGGACCGCTTATCGGCAGGACGACTGCTCATGTGAGAGGACACTTTTGCTCACATGATAAATTGAGCCGCACCTATCCGACTCAGGCCCCAGGTGGAACCATGAACAAGCTCAATTCCGCGTCCCTGTCCGGGCTCCCGGCCCGGCTTTCCGTTCCCGGGTATGACCGCTCCGAGCTGAGTGTGGGTATTGTCCACTTCGGGGTGGGAGGGTTCCACCGGGCGCACCAGGCGATGTATGTGGACCGTCTGATGAACGACGGCGGCGCCAGGGACTGGGCGATCTGCGGCGTGGGCGTCCTGCCGGGAGACTCGGCCATGAAGACGGTGATGGATGCGCAGGACTGCCTGTACACGCTGGTGCTGAAGAACCCGGACGGCACACGTGAGGGCCGCGTCATCGGCTCCATTATCGAATACCTGCTGGCTCCCGAGGACCCGGAAGCCGTCATCGAGAAAATGGCCGCACCCGGCACCCGAATCGTTTCACTGACCATCACCGAGGGCGGTTACAACTTCCACCACGTGACCGGCGACTTTAACGCCGCGAACCCCGCAGTAGCGGCGGATCTGCAGCCGGGCGCCGTGCCGACCACCGTATTCGGGCTGGTCTGTGCGGCTTTGCAGCGCCGGAGGGACAGGGGGCTGCCGCCGTTCACGGTCATGTCCTGCGACAACATCCAGGGCAACGGAGACGTGGCCCGGAAAATGTTCACGGCCTTCGCCTCCCTGCGGGATCCGGAGTTGGGCGCCTGGATGCAGGAGAACGTAGCCTTTCCCAATTCCATGGTGGACCGGATTACGCCGGTCACCACGGATGAGGACCGGACGATGGTTGCCCGGGACTTCGAAGTGGAGGACGCCTGGCCGGTAGTCAGCGAGGACTTCGAGCAGTGGGTCCTGGAGGACCACTTTCCGCAGGGCCGCCCGCCCTTTGAAGACGCCGGGGTCCAGGTGGTGGATGATGTGGAACCCTACGAACTCATGAAGCTGCGCCTGCTCAACGCCAGCCACCAGGCCCTGTGCTATTTCGGCTACCTTGCCGGTTACCGGTACGCCCACGAAGTGTGCCGGGATCCGCTGTTTTCCGGTTTCCTGCTGGATTACATGGTCCGGGAGGCAACCCCCACACTGGCGCCGCTGCCCGGGGTGGATCTGGATGCCTACCGGCACCGGCTGATCGAACGGTTCTCCAATGAGCACGTCCGCGACACACTGGCCCGGCTGTGCGCCGAAAGCTCGGACCGGATTCCCAAGTGGCTGCTGCCGGTGATCCGCGAGAACCTGGCCTCGGGGGGAGAAATTCACCGCTCGGCAGCGATCGTGGCAAGCTGGGCGCGCTACGCCGAGGGAACGGACGAGCAGGGCGCACCAATCGACGTCGTAGACCGGCTCCGCGAGCCCCTGATGGCCGCCGCCGCGCGGAACCGCACTGACCCGCTCGCCTTCGTTGAAGACCGGGATCTCTTCGGAGATCTCGCGTCCAATGACCGCTTTGTCCAGTCCTATACGGCCGCCTTGACCTCGCTGCATGAGCACGGCGCCCGGACAACGCTGGAGGACCTGGCCGCGGGGCGGCCGACCTAAGCCATACCGCTTGTCAGGCGGGGGCACCGCCGGACAGCGCCGCGGCGAGCTCTTCATCCACCAGCAGGGTGGTGACGAACCCCGCGGCCAGTACCGCACGCACCGCCTCAACGCGGGCGGCACCCCGGGCCACGGCCACCACCCGGGGCGTGTGCTGCAGCTGGGCTATGGTCACGGCCAGCACGCGTTCATCCAGCTCCGAGACCACCGGGTGCCCGGACGCGTCCAGCAGCCGGCCCGAGCATTCGGCAACCGCCCCGGCCCGGGCCGCCTCCAGGCGCAGGCGGTTATCCACCCGGTCCCACACGGTGGACAGCCCGGGCTGCCAGGCGCCCACGGCAACGATTGCGGCATCCAGGGTGTTGGCCTGCGCGAGGGTCTCGCCAATCTCGGGCTGCCGGCGAAGGCTCTGCGCGGTCGCGGCGTTTTCCACCACCAGCGGCGCCCAAAGCGGCCAGGTTTCCACGCCGTCCAGCCGGCCCAGAGATTGAATAAGTTCCAGCGAATTGCCGCTGCCGGGAACCGGCAGTGCACCTGCCAGCTGGACAATTTCGCAGGGCGGCAGGTCCGTCACATATCCGGCCGCGAGGTCCAGGGTCCGGGACCATGACACTCCCAGGGTGGCGCCGTCGAACGCCGCCGCCATCAACTCCTCGGCCGCACTTCTGGCCATGGCCTCCCGGGTGCTGCGGTCATCAGCGCCCGTCGGCGAGATGCGGACGCGTTCCACGCCGAGCTCAACCGCCAGCTGCTGCGGATCCAGGCCCGCGACGGAGGCGGGGAAACGGATGTCAATGCGCACAATGCCCAGCGCGCGTGCTTCTTCCAGATAACGGGCGACCTGAAATCGGGAAATGCCGAACCGGCGGGCAATATCAACCTTCGAATGGTTGTGAAGGTAATAGTCGCGGCCAATCCTGGCCAGCAATTCCTCATGGGACGCATCTGTACCGGTAATGATTCGACCCCGCCTGTCTTCGAAAGATCGCAACCTATTGCTCATTCGAGTCTATCTGTTTAGAGTTCCCTCCAAATGAGCAGAAAGCAATTCTCAGATGAGCAAAGGTGACGCATGAGAGCAGAACGCAGCACGCTCGGTGGCCGCAGGCGGAGTTCCGGAAGGAGCACGGCAGCGGGCGCTGCGGCCCTGGCGCTCATCCTGGCAGGATGCGGCAGCGACTCCGCCGACGGCCCCGAGGAGATTGTGGTGGCCATCGTGTCCAACCCGCAGATGACTGACGCCATCTCCCTCGAGGACGAATTCCGGGCCCAGTATCCGGATGTGGACCCCCAATTTGTCTCCCTCCCGGAAAACGAGGCCCGTGCCAAGATCACGGCGTCGGTGGCCACCGGCGGCGGGGAGTTCGACGTCGTCATGATTTCCAACTATGAGACGCCCATGTGGGCGGAGAATGGCTGGATTACCAATCTGCAGGAGTATGCAGATAACACTCCCGGCTACGACCCGGACGATTTCATTCCGAATATCCGCGAGTCCCTCAGCTACGAAGGCGACATGTACTCCGTGCCCTTCTACGGGGAATCCTCTTTTCTCGCCTACCGTGAGGATCTGTTCGAGGAAGCCGGCCTGGTCATGCCGCCCAACCCCACCTGGGCGGACATCAGCGCGTTCGCTGAGCGGCTCCATGACCCGGACAACGGCTTTTCCGGCATTTGCCTGCGCGGGCTGGCCGGCTGGGGCGAGGTCATGGCACCCCTGACCACCATGATGAACACCTACGGCGGAGGCTGGTTCGACCAGGACTGGAACGCCACCCTGGATTCACCCGAGGTGGAGGCCGCCGTTACCGACTACGTGAATCTGGTCCGTAACTCGGGACAGCCGGGTGCGGCCACCTCCGGCTTTGGTGATTGCCTGACCCAGTACAGCCAGGGCAACGCGGCAATGTGGTACGACGCCACCTCCATGGTCTCCACCGTGGAAGACCCTGCCTCGTCCCTGGTGGTGGGAAAGACCGGATACGCCCAGGCCCCCGTGCAGGAAACCGACTCCTCGGGCTGGTTGTACAGCTGGTCCCTGGCCATTCCCGCCACCAGCGAAAAGAAGGATGCTGCCTGGGACTTTGTTTCCTGGATGACCAACAAGGACTACATCCAGCTGGTGGGGGACAAGATCAGCTGGGAGCGCGTCCCGCCCGGCAGCCGACTGTCGACTTATGAGATTCCCGAATTCGCAGACGTCGCCCAGGCCTATGCGGAGCCCACGCTGACGGCCATGGCCGGGGCCTCGCAGGAGACCAGCATGACCGGTTCAGTGCCGTATCCGGGACTGCAGTTTGTGGGCATCCCGGAGTTCCAGGACCTCGGCACCCGTGTTGCCCAACAGATCTCCGCCGCAATCGCCGGACAGAAAACAGTGCCCGAAGCCCTTGAACAATCACAGCGCTATGCCGAAACCGTTGCGGAAAGCTACCAGTCAGGAGAGAACAAATGAGCGCCCTGGTAGACAAGCACCACGCCAAAGTCCGGAGGGAGGCTGAGCAGCGCCAGGCCCGCGGCATGTCCAGGGCCGAAGGGTGGCGGCGCCGCAGCCCGCTCCTGCCTGCGCTGATCTTCACGCTGGTGGTGACGCAGGTTCCGTTCCTCTTCACCATTTGGTACTCGCTGCAGAACTGGAACCTGCTCAATCCCGAGGGTGACCGCTTTGTGGGGCTCTCCAACTACATCGAAATCTTCGCAGACTCCACGTTCCGCCAGGCCGCGTTGAATTCCGTGATCTTCACCCTGGGCTGCGTGTTCTTCGCGATGCTTCTGGGCATTGTGTTCGCCATCCTCCTGGACCGCTCCTTTGCCGGCCGCGGGGTGGTCCGGACCCTTCTGATCACCCCCTTCCTGATCATGCCGGTGGCCGGCTCCCTGCTGTGGTCCGTATCCATCCTGAACCCCAGCTATGGACTGCTGAACTGGCTGATCGGACTGGTGGGGATCTCCCCGGTGGACTGGACCTCAGCGCATCCGATCGCTTCCATCCTCATGTCCCTGGTCTGGCAATGGACACCGTTCATGATGCTGCTGGTCCTTGCCGGTCTTCAGTCACAGCCCAAGGACGTGCTGGAAGCGGCGCAGGTTGACGGTGCCGGGTGGTGGCGGACGTTCATTTCGGTCACCCTTCCGCAGCTGCGCCGGTACATCGAGCTGGGTGTCCTGCTCGGGGCCATCTACGTGGTGAACACCTTTGACCAGATCTATCTGATGACCGCCGGCGGTCCCGGGACCGCCAGTGCCAACCTCCCGTTCTACATCTACCAACGGGCGTTCCTGGGCTTCGATATCGGCCAGGCGGCTGCCATGGGCGTGGTGGTGGTCATTGCGACCATTGTCATTGCCACCTTTGCCCTCCGCCTGATCTTCCGCAGCTTCGACGTAAAGGATTAGCCGTGAGCACACAAACCGAACCGGCTCCGCCCCAAGGCGCCCCTTCCACCTCCGGCTCCTCCCCCGCACGGCAGCGGAAGGGCAAACCCCGTACGGGAGCTTCCCTTCTGACCGCGCTGACCTGGATCCTGGCGATCGGCTTTTTCTCACCCGTGCTGTGGATGGTCCTGACCTCTTTCAAACAGGAATCAGCCGCCGCATCCAATCCGCCCACCTTCTTCTTTGCGCCCACGCTGGATCAGTACCGCGCAGTGCTCGACGCCGGGGCCGGCAGCTACTTCGTCAACTCCATGATCGCCACGGGCGTTTCCACCCTGCTGGTGGTGATCATGGCGGTTCCGGCGTCCTATGCGCTGAGCATCCGCCCGGTGAAGAAGACCTCCGACGTGCTGTTCTTCTTCATCTCCACCCGGATGCTCCCGGTGGTGGCGGTCATCATGCCGATTTATGTGATTGCCGGGCAGCTGAAGGTGCTGGACAACATCTGGACCCTGGTGGTCCTGTACACCTCCATGAACCTGCCGATTGCGGTGTGGATGATGCGCTCCTTCTTTCAGGAAGTACCTGCCGAAGTCCTCGAGGCCGCCCAAATGGACGGCGCCGGACTGATGAAGACCCTGTGGCGGGTGCTCATGCCGATGGTTGCGCCGGGACTGGCGGCCACCGCCCTGATCTGCGTGATCTTTGCGTGGAACGAGTTCTTCTTCGCCCTGAACCTCACGGCGGCCAAGTCCGCCACGGTGCCGGTCTTCCTGGTGTCCCAGATGACCAGCGAAGGCCTGTACCTGGCCCAGCTCTCCGCCGCCTCTGTCCTTGCCTCACTGCCGGTGGTGATTGCCGGCTGGGTGGCCCAGAAGCAGCTGGTGCGCGGGTTGTCTATGGGTGCCGTGAAGTAGGAGGAACCGCTCAGGCGTTGGCAGCGGCTTCTTTGATGTCATCCTCCTCGATGCCCAGCATTTCCAGCTTTCCGCTCTTGCGGTCCGCCAGGTATTGCTTCATTTCCCGCTTGATGACCGGAAGCAGGAGGTAGACGCCCAGCAGGTTCACAAAGGCGCAGACAAACAGTGCTGCGTCGGTGAATTCGATGACCTGGCTGAAGGACAGCACGCAGCCGGCAACGGTGAAGGTCAGGAAGATGACCTTGTACGTGATTTCCCGGCGGCGGCCGCGGCCGAAGAGGTATTCCCAGGCCTTCAGCCCGTAGTAGGACCAGGTGATGAGGGTGGAGTAGGCAAAGAGCGCGACGGCGATGGACAGCACAACGGGGAACCACGGCAGGACGGTGGCAAAGGCATCCGAGGTGAGGATCACGCCGTCGGGCGGGCCTTCTCCGCCCTGGACCTGGTCGATGCCGGCCTGCAGGCTGGGGGTGCCGGCCATAATGATCGCGAGGGCGGTCATGGTGCAGATGAGGACGGTGTCCACGAGCGGTTCGAAGAGCGCCACAAAGCCTTCACTGACCGGCCGGCGGGTCTTGACCGCCGAATGGGCGATGGCAGCGGATCCCACGCCGGCCTCGTTGGAGAAGGAGGCACGCTGGAAGCCAACAATCATGACCCCGATGATGCCGCCGGCGAAACCTTCGGGCTTGAAGGCACCGTCAATGATGGCGCCGAAGGCGGCCGGCACATTCTCGATGTTCACGGCAATGACCGCGAGGCAGGCCAGGATGTAGATGCCGCCCATGGCCGGCACGAGCTTGGAGGTGGTGGCGCCGATCGACTTGATGCCGCCAAGAATGACCACGGCCACCGCGACGGCCAGGATCAGCCCGAACACCACGGCTGCTCCGGCGCTGCCGAGGATCCCGTCATCGCCGCCGGTGACGTTCTGGACCTGCGCGAAGGTCTGGTTGGCTTGGAACATGTTGCCGCCGGCCACGCCAAAGAGCAGGATGGCGACGGCGAAGGTGCCGGTCAGGATTTTGGCGGGCCACCGGCCGAAGCGTTTGAACGCCACCGGAAGGTACTTGAACGGGCCGCCGCTGATGGACCCGTCTTCATGGACTTCGCGGTATTTCACTCCGAGGGTGCATTCGGCGAACTTCGTGGCCATACCCAGGAGCCCGGCGATGATCATCCAGAAGGTTGCTCCGGGACCGCCAAGGGCCATGGCGGCTCCGACGCCGGCGATGTTCCCCAGGCCTACGGTGCCGGAGAGCGCGGAGGTCAGGGCCTGGAAGTGCGGCACTTCGCCCGGGTCGTCCTTGGAGGAGAATTTTCCCCGGATGACCTGGGTTCCAACCCGCAGTCCGCGGAACTGGATGAAACCGAAATAAACGGTGATGACAATGCCGGCAATAATCAGCCAGGCGACAACCGCAGGGAAACTGAAATCGCCAACGGTGACGGGAAAGAACACGATGGCGGAGAAAATCTCTGTGATCGGCTCGAAGAACGAGTTGATGCCCGCGTCAACCGAGCCGAGCCACCCTACTTCCTCGGAAGCGGGTGCCATCTGCACAGATCGGGGTGCGTTCATCGTTCGAACCTCGGTTTCAGTAAGCCAGCTGTCGAATGCGTGGACCCAGCTTTGCTTACAACCGCAGTGTTAGACAAATCACAAATCGGGATATAAGTTAACCCGCTAATGCCTCACAAAAGCCTGCAGGGCAGGGTTCAGCTCTCGCGTGATTTCCGGGTCGCAGCGGCATTGGCCTTCTGGAGTGCCTCCACCAGCTCATCTTTTGTCATCTTTGAGCGGCCGGAAATATCGAGCTTGGAGGCCAGGTCATACAGGTGCTTTTTGGAGGCATTTGCGTCCACGCCGCCGGCGGTTTTCTTGGCGGAATTCCGTCCTTCGGCAGCCTTGGCATCGGAGGGACCGTTCTTTTCCTTTTCTTCCCAGTGGTCCCCCACCTTTTCGTGGGTGTGCTTGAGCGATGCATACGCCGTGCGCGCAGCGCGCTCCTCATCGCCGTATTCCTCCATGGCCGAGTCGTACGTCTTCGCGAAGGTGTCCTGCGCCTTGGAATCGGAGCGCTGCAAAGTTGAAGGCAGCTCGTCCTTGATGGGCGCTCCGTTTTTGGCCGTCTTGGGCATGGCCTGTCCTCTCCGAGCGGGAAACCTCAGAAGGTCCTGAGGATCAACACTCCACCACGTTCACGGCCAGGCCGCCAAGGGCGGTTTCCTTGTATTTGGAACTCATGTCGCGGCCCGTTTCCCGCATCGTGACGATGACTTCATCGAGGGAAACGCGGTGGTCGCCGTCGCCCCAGAGCGCCATTTTCGCCGCGTTCACGGCCTTGGCGGCGCCGATGGCGTTGCGCTCGATGCAGGGCACCTGCACGAGTCCGCCAATGGGATCACAGGTCAGGCCCAAGTTGTGTTCCATGGCAATTTCAGCGGCGTTTTCCACCTGTTCGGGGGTGCCGCCGAGGATTTCGGCCAGCCCGGCGGCGGCCATGGACGACGCCGATCCCACCTCGCCCTGGCAGCCCACCTCCGCGCCGGAGATGGAGGCCTGCTCCTTGTAGAGGACGCCCACGGCACCGGCGGCGAGCAGGAACCGCACGACGACGTCGTCCTTCTGTTCCTGTGTGGCGTTTTCCATACCGGGACCATAGTGGGTGGCATAGAACATGACGGCGGGGATGATGCCGGCCGCGCCGTTGGTGGGAGCGGTGACCACCCGTCCGCCGGAGGCGTTTTCCTCGTTGACGGCCAGCGCCACCAGGTTCACCCATTCCTGCCAGAACTTGGGATCCCGGTTCGGATCCTCGGCGCGCAGCCGGGTGTGCCAGGCCGGTGCACGACGGCGGACCTTCAGTCCGCCGGGCAGCAGGCCGGTGCGGGCGATGGCGGAGTTTTTGCACTCCTCCATCACGTCGCGGATGTGCAGCAGACCGGAGCGGATCTCTTCCTCGGTCCGGGACGCTTTTTCGTTGGCGAGCATGACTTCTGAGATGCTCAGCCCGTTATTGGTGCAGTGTTCCAGCAGGCCGACGGCGGTGCGGAAGGGGAACGGCAGCTGCGCCTTGGTGGACTCCAGCTCCTCGCGGGCAGCGTCTTCTTCACCCTCGCGCACAATGAAGCCGCCGCCTACGGAGAAGAACGTTGCCGCGTGCAGCACCGACCCGTCCGCAGCACTGGCGGCGAACTTCATGCCGTTGGTGTGGCGGGGCAGGACGGTGAGCGGATGCAGGACTATGTCCGCTTCCCCGTATTCCAGCACGCAGGCATCGGCGCCGGGGACCTGGGAGCACAGCTGCAGTTTGCGGGTCGATTCAATGGCCGCGAGGCGTTCCTCTACCTCTTCGGGCAGGATTTTTTCCGGCGCGAAGCCTTCCAGCCCCAGCAGCACCGCAGTCATGGTGCCGTGGCCGCGGCCGGTCGCCGCGAGTGACCCGTACAGGTCAACGCGGAGACCGGCCACAGAGTCCAGGATGCCGGCGTCCACCAGTTCCGCCGCGAAAACGGCAGCGGCACGCATCGGGCCCACGGTATGTGAGCTCGACGGGCCGATGCCCACGGAGAACAGGTCAAAAACGCCAACAGCCATCAGGATTCCTTAGACGTGCGCAGGTGAGGAGGCCAGGTCGGCCACCTCGGTGTAGAGCGGATGCGCCTCGGCCAGCGCGGTGACGCGTGCCTTCAGCTCCGAGAGGTCATCGTCCGCACCGGCAACCAGAGCCAGCGCAATGATGTCGGCGACTTCACGGAACGCGTCTTCATCAAATCCGCGGGTGGCCAGGGCCGGGGTGCCGATCCGCAGGCCCGAAGTCACCATCGGCGGCCGCGGGTCGAACGGAACAGCATTGCGGTTCACCGTGATGTCGATCTGCGCCAACCGGTCTTCAGCTTCCTGCCCGTTGAGCTCGGCATTGCGCAGGTCCACCAGCACCAGGTGCACGTCGGTGCCGCCGGAGACCACGGAGATGCCCTTGGCAGCGACGTCGTCGGCCAGCAGCCGCTCCGCGAGGAGGCGGGCACCGGCCAGGGTGCGCTCCTGGCGTTCCTTGAACTCCGGGGTGCCGGCGATCTTCAGTGCGGTGGCCTTGCCGGCGATCACGTGCTCCAGCGGTCCGCCCTGCTGTCCGGGGAACACTGCCGAGTTGATCTTCTTGGCGATGTCGGCGTCGTTGGAGAGGATGATGCCGCCGCGCGGACCGGCGAGGGTCTTGTGCGTGGTGGAGGTGACCACGTGCGCGTGGGGTACCGGGCTGGGATGCAGTCCGGCGGCCACCAGGCCGGCGAAGTGGGCCATGTCTACCATCAGGAAAGCACCCACCTCATCGGCGATGCGGCGGAATTCGGCGAAGTCCAGCTGGCGGGCGTACGCGGACCAGCCGGCCACGATCAGCTTGGGCTGGTGCTCGCGGGCCAGGCGCTCCACCTCGGCCATGTCCACCTGGTGGGTGTCTTCGGCAACGTTGTACGGCACCACGTTGTACAGGCGGCCGGAGAAGTTGATCTTCATGCCGTGCGTGAGGTGGCCGCCGTGCGCCAGGGACAGGCCCAGGATGGTGTCGCCCGGACGGATCAGGGCATGCATCACCGAGGCGTTGGCCTGGGCGCCGGAGTGCGGCTGCACGTTGGCGAAGCCGGCGCCGAAGAGGTCCTTGGCGCGGTCGATGGCCAGCTGCTCAATGACGTCCACGTATTCGCAGCCGCCGTAGTAGCGGCGTCCCGGGTAGCCCTCGGCGTACTTGTTGGTCAGGACGGAGCCCTGGGCTTCCATGATGGCCACGGAGGTGTGGTTTTCCGAGGCGATCATTTCCAGGCCGGACTGCTGGCGGCGGCGCTCGTTGTCGATCTGCTCCGCCACCTCCGGATCAATCTGCGCGAGGTGCGAGTTCAGGTAATCGGTCACAGCTCGCCGCCGTTCTTTTCCGCGTACTCCTCGGCGCTGAGCAGTTCACCCTCGGACGTGGTGTTGACCGTGAAGAGCCAGCCGGCACCGTACGGGTCCTCGTTCAGGAGTGCCGGGTTGTCGATGGCTTCCTGGTTGATCTCCACGATTTCGCCGGAAACCGGTGCATACAGGTCGGACACGGACTTGGTGGACTCGACCTCGCCGCACGTTTCGCCGGCGGTGATCACGGTGCCGACCTCGGGCAGGTCAACGTACACCACGTCGCCCAGGGCGTCGGCGGCGACGGCGGAAATGCCAACCTTCACGGGGCTGGAACCGTCCACCCACTCGTGCTCTGCCGAATAACGGAGTCCTGCGTTCACTTTGCTCATGGGGTTGCCTTTCGGTGCATCTGAAGTCCTGCGGGTTAGTTCAAAGTCTAGGTCGGCACTGCGGCAGCACGGCATTCCGCCGTGCTGCCGGCGGGGAGGTTACTGTCCGCGCTTGTAGAACGGCAGCCCGACGACGGTGAACGGCTCGGGCTTGCCGCGAAGATCCACCTGCACTTCGGTGCCGGGCTCCGCGAAGGCGGTATCCACATAGGCCAGGGCAATCGGATAGCCCAGGGTGGGGCTGGGCGCACCGGAGGTGACTTCACCGATCACTGCACCGTCGGAAAGAACCGGGTAGTGCGAGCGGCCGGCGCGGCGGCCGGATCCTTTCAGGCCCACGAGGCGGCGGGCCGGAGCCTGCTGCTTCTTGGTTTGCAGCGCGGCGCGGCCCACAAAGTCCCCCTCCTTGGAGAGGGCGACGACGGGACCCAGGCCTGCGGCGTAGGGATCCAGGTCCAGGGAGAGTTCATTGCCATACAGCGGCATGCCGGCCTCCAGGCGCAGCGAGTCACGGCAGGCCAGACCGGCGGGGATCAGGCCCCGGTCCGCTCCGGCGTCGAGCAGTGCAGCCCAGAGGATGGGGGCGGCGTCGTTGGGCACGTAGATCTCAAAGCCGTCCTCGCCCGTGTACCCGGTGCGGGCCACCAGCAGTTCCGCGCTCCAGGCGCCCAGCGCCATCGGCACCTTGGCCGCGGCGTAGTACTTCATCCCCGTCACCGCGTCCCGGTGCTCGGCGGGAACCAGGGCCAGCAGGATGGCCTCGGCGTTGGGCCCCTGCACGGCCACCAGGGACGTGTCGTCGGAGATGTTGTTGACGGTGACGTCAAAGCCCTCGGCCCGCGCCGCCAGTTCGACGGCGACCACCGGCGCGTTGCCGGCGTTGGGCACCACCAGGTAGGTCTCGTCGTCGAGCCGGTAGCTGATCAGGTCATCGATGATCCCGCCGTCGGCATTGGTGATCAGCGAGTACTTGGCCTTGCCCACCTTGACGGCGGACAGCTTGCCCACCAGTGCGTAATCCAGGAAGGCACCGGCGTCCGGGCCGGTGACCTTTATTTCGCCCATGTGGGAAAGATCGAACAGGCCCGCTGCTTTGCGGACGGCGTGGTGTTCGGCCAGCTCGGAGCTGTACTTCAGCGGCATCTGCCAGCCGCCAAAATCGGTGAAGGAGGCGCCGAGGCGTTTGTGCTCTTCGTAGAGCGCGGTGTATTTCTCAGTCATTGTTCTTAGCCTTTGCGCTCTAGTTTTCGAAATCTTCGATGGGCGGGCAGGAGCAGATGAGGTTCCGGTCCCCGGCTGCGCCGTCGATCCGTCCCACCGGCGGGAAGTACTTGTCCATCCGCTGGCTGCGCATCGGGAAGGCGGCCTGTTCCCGCGGGTAGGCGCGGTCCCACTCATTGCCGGCCACCACGACGGCGGTGTGCGGTGCGTTGCGCAGCGGGCTGCCCTCCAGGGTGAAGTCGCCGGCGGCGACCTGGTCGATTTCGGCGCGGATGGCGATCATGGCGTCGATGAAGCGGTCAATTTCGCCCAGGTCCTCGGACTCGGTGGGTTCCACCATCAGGGTGCCTGCCACCGGGAAGGACAGCGTGGGGGCGTGGAAACCGTAGTCCACCAGGCGCTTGGCCACGTCTTCGGCGGTGACTCCGGTCTTCGCGGTGAGTTCGCGCAGGTCCAGGATGCATTCGTGCGCCACGAGTCCGCCCTTGCCCGTGTAGAGAACCGGGAAGTAGTCGTTGAGCCGTGCGGCCACATAGTTGGCGGCCAGCAGGGCGCTCTTGGTGGCTTCGGTCAGGCCTTCCCCGCCCATGAGGTTGACGTAGGCCCAGGAGATGGGAAGCACTCCGGCGGAGCCGAAGCGCGAGGCGGAGACGGGGATGTCCTCGCCCTCGGTCCAGGTGGCGGCGTCGCCGGGCAGGAACGGTGCCAGGTGGGACTTCACGGCCACCGGGCCGACGCCGGGACCGCCGCCGCCGTGCGGGATGCAGAAGGTCTTGTGGAGGTTCAGGTGGGAGACGTCGCCGCCGAATTCGCCCGGCTGGGCCAGCCCCACCAGGGCGTTGAGGTTGGCGCCGTCAATGTAGACCTGGCCGCCGGCTTCGTGGACGGCGTCGCAGACGTCGCGGACGTCGTCGTCGAACACGCCATGGGTGGAGGGGTAGGTGATCATGATGGCGGCGAGGTTGTCGCGGTGCGCATCGATCTTGGCGCGCAGGTCGGCGTGGTCAATGGCGCCGTCGCCGGCGGTGGCAACCACCACCACCTTCATCCCGGCAAGGACGGCGGAGGCGGCGTTGGTGCCGTGCGCGGACGCGGGGATGAGGCAGACGGTGCGCTGGTTCTCGCCGCGGGAGTGGTGGTAGCCGCGGATGGCCAGCAGGCCGGCCAGCTCACCCTGTGACCCGGCGTTGGGCTGGATGGACACCCGGTCGTAGCCGGTAATGACCGCGAGCTTCTCTTCGAGATCCGCGATCAGTTCACGCCAGCCCTCGGTCTGGGAATCCGGGGCGAACGGGTGGATGGAGGCGAACTCGGGCCAGGTCATGGCCTGCATTTCGGCCGTGGCGTTGAGCTTCATGGTGCAGGAGCCCAGCGGAATCATGGTGCGGTCCAGGGCCAGGTCACGGTCCGAGAGGCGGCGCAGGTAGCGCAGCATCTGCGTTTCGGAGCGGTAGGAGGAGAACACCGGGTGGGTCATGAACTCCGAGGTGCGCCGGATATCCTCCGGCAGTTCGAAGCCTTCCGGCTCGGCGGCTGAGTCCAGGGAGGCGCCAAAGGCGGCGGCAACCTCGGCAAGGACGGACGGCGTCGTCGTCTCATCGCAGGAGATTCCCACGGTGTCCGCATCAATGGAGCGCAGGTTGATGCCGCGGGCTTCGGCTGCCGCAATGATCTCGGCGGCGCGGCCCGGGACGCGGGCGGTGACGGTGTCGAAGAAGCTCGTGTACAGCAGTTCGATCCCGGCGTCCTGCAGTGCAGCGGCCAGGGTGCGGGCGGAGTTGTTGGCGCGGCGGGCAATGCGCTTCAGGCCCTCGGGGCCGTGGTACACGGCGTACATGGAGGCCACGATGGCCAGCAGCGCCTGCGCGGTGCAGATGTTGGAGGTGGCCTTCTCGCGGCGGATGTGCTGCTCGCGGGTCTGCAGGGCCAGCCGGTACGCGGGGGTGCCGGCGGAATCCTTGGAGACACCCACCAGGCGGCCGGGCAGGGACCGTTCCAGGCCCTTGCGGACGGCCATGTAGGCGGCGTGCGGGCCGCCGAAGAACAGCGGAACGCCGAAGCGCTGCACGGAGCCAACAGCAATGTCGGCGCCCTGCTCGCCGGGAGGCGTGATGAGGGTCAGGGCCAGCAGGTCCGCGGCTACCGTGACGAGCGCGCCGCGTTCCTTGGCTTCGGCAATCAGGGCTTCCTGGTTCCGGACTACCCCGGAAACGCCCGGCTGCTGCAGGACAAGGCCGGTGATTTCGCCGTCGGGCAGTCCGTTGGCCAGATCCGCCACGATCACGTCGAAGCCCAGGGCCTTGGCCCGGCCCTTCACCACGGCAATGGTCTGCGGCAGGGTTTCAGAGTCCAGGACGATCGCGCCATTCGCTTTGGACTTGTTGGACCGGCGCATCAGCAGCACGGCCTCCGCCACTGCGGTGGCTTCATCCAGCAGGGAGGCGTTCGCGATGGGCAGGGCGGTCAGGTCCTGGACCATGGTCTGGAAGTTCAGCAGGGCTTCGAGCCGGCCCTGGGAAATCTCCGGCTGGTAGGGCGTGTAGGCGGTGTACCAGGCGGGGTCCTCGACGACATTGCGCAGGATCACCGGCGGGGTGTGGGTTCCGTAGTAGCCCTGGCCGATCATCTGCACGGCGGTCTTGTTCTTGCCGGCGATGGCGCGCAGCTGGGCGAGGGTTTCCTCTTCGGAGCGGGCGGGATCGAGAACCAGCGGGCTGCCCTGCCGGATGGCGGCGGGAACGGCCATGTCCGCCAGAGCGTCCAGGGAGTCATATCCCACGGCCTTGAGCATCGCTGCGGCGGAGCCGGCGCGGGCACCAATGTGGCGGTCAACAAAACCCTCGGCGAGCGGCGCGGCTGCCGCGGAACCAAGGGAGTTCGCGGCGGACGTGGCGGGGGTTTCGGCGGTGGACAGATCAGCAGTCATTCAGGGCTCCTGGAAGGCAGACGGGGTACGCCAACAAACGTTGGGTCCTCCCCGCTCTGTATTGGACCTGAGAGATTCCGCGGGGGTGGGCCCGCTTGCACCGTCGGTGAGTGCCGCACGCATTGTACGGAAACTGCTTTCCAGAGTTGCCTCGCTGTGGCGGTACAGGGGCCTGAGAGATTCCCGGGGAGGGTTTGCTCCTACGGCGCCCGCCGGTGCTCGCCTCCCCATAGGGAGACTGCATTCGCGGGACTCTCCCGCCACGGCTGATAAAGGCATATTCACTTGTGTATATCCACCTGTGACCCTACCCTCCCGGAGGTGCCTCATCAAGAGAATGACGGCCGCCGGGTCCTCTTTGACGTTCGTGTGCGGCGTCACGGCGTCCTTTGACCGGGCGGAGACGCCAAATTGACATCGCCCGCCCGTGACTTCCACACTTGAATGTCGGCGGTGGCGCCAACATCTTTCTTACGGCCTGGGTACGAGCCTTCCGTGCGCGTGGCGGCGTCACGCGCGCCGGCGGGTGCCTAAATAAGAAAGATCCCCATGTCTGACCGCCTGACCCGCCCCACCCCCGCGGAGACTTCTCCCGGTGTAAAAAGCTCTTCCGAGCCGGAGCTCTCCCGCTCCCTCTCCAGCCGCCACATCCAGCTTCTGGCCATCGGCGGCGCCATTGGAACAGGCTTGTTCATGGGCTCCGGAAAAACCATTTCGGTGGCCGGACCGTCAGTGATCTTTGTCTACATGACCATCGGCTTCATGCTGTTCTTCGTCATGCGGGCCATGGGCGAACTGTTGCTTTCCAACCTCAACTACAAGTCCTTCACCGACTTCTCTGCTGATCTGCTGGGCCCCTGGGCCGGGTTCTTCACCGGCTGGACCTACTGGTTCTGCTGGGTGGTCACTGGAATAGCCGACGTTGTGGCCATTTCGCACTACGTCACCTTCTGGTGGTCGGACGCGCCGCTGTGGATTCCGGCCCTGGCCTGCATCCTGGTGCTACTGGCATTGAACCTTCCCACCGTGAAGGCCTTCGGCGAGACCGAATTCTGGTTTGCCCTGATCAAGATCCTGGCGATTGTCACCCTCATTGTGGTGGGCCTGGTCATGATTTTCACCCGTTTCGATTCCGGCGACGGCGACGTAGCGGGCTTCAACAACCTGTGGGAGCACGGCGGGATGTTCCCCACCGGCCCCATGGGCTTCGTGGCGGGTTTCCAGATTGCCGTCTTCGCGTTTGTGGGCATCGAGCTGGTGGGTACGGCAGCAGCCGAAACCAAGGATCCGGAAAAGAATCTTCCCCGGGCCATCAATTCCATTCCCCTGCGCATCATGCTCTTCTACGTAGGCGCCCTGGTGGTCCTGATTTCCGTGGTTCCCTGGGACGAGTTCAGTGCGGACGAAAGCCCGTTTGTGGGAATGTTCGCCCTGGCCGGGCTCGGAGCCGCGGCCGCCGTGGTGAACTTTGTGGTCCTGACTTCCGCCGCAAGCTCGGCGAATTCCGGGATATATTCCACCTCGCGCATGGTTTTCGGCCTGGCGCACGACGGCGACGCCCCCAAGGCGTTCGGCCGCCTGTCACGGCGCAAGGTGCCCCAGAACGCACTGTTCTTCTCCTGCACCTTCCTGCTGGCCGGCGTCGTTCTTTTGTACGCAGGGGAATCGGTCAGCGCGGCTTTCACCCTGGTCACCACCATCTCGGCGCTGTGCTTCATGTTTGTCTGGACGATCATCCTGCTCAGCTACCTGGTGTTCCGGAAGCGCCGTCCGCACCTGCATGAGGCATCGAAGTTCCGTATGCCCGGCGGCGTGGTGATGGTCTATGTGGTGCTGGCGTTCTTCGCCTTCATCCTCTGGGCCCTGACCACCCAGGCTGACACCCTGCAGGCACTGCTCGTGACGCCCATCTGGTTTGTCCTGCTGGGCGTTGTCTATGCGTTCCTGCGCCGCACTCCGCTGCATCAGGCTCGGGTGGCAGAGTACAAGGCCATGGCGGCTGCCGAGCGGGCCGCACTGACGGCCCACCCGGAAACGGCCAAGTAACCGGAACCGAAATCCTTATCCACCGCTTAAAGCAGTAACGCCGCTGCGCAGTGATGCGCAGCGGCGTTACTCCTGCCGGTCTACCCCCGGACTAAGCCTGGACTAGGCCTGGGGGTAAGGAACGTACTGCTGCTGCCGGGCACCGGCATCGAAGCGTGCACCCTCGGGATTGCTGGGCATCAGGGCGAACACCAGGAACGCGATTGAGCCCGCAAACGGAATGAGGCCAAGCAGAAGGAACCAGGCGCTGAAACCGCCGTCGTGCAGGCGGCGGACCAGCAGTGCCAGTCCCGGCACCAGGACCGCCAGCCCATACAGTGACAGCAGGGCATACGGAAGGATGTATGAACTGCCGGTCAGTTCATTGGTCCATGGGTCGATGCTGGCGACAAGGGCGCTGAACGCCCAGAAAGCCAGAAGACCGGTGATGACTCCGTTAAACAGCATCACCCACCAGTACTCGCTGCGGCTCGCCCGGCCGGAAAAGGTGGCGTACTTCTTAAAGAACCGCTGAAGAGCCTGCCCGAAGCTTGCGCCGGGGAGCGGCTGTGCCAGCCCTCCGGAGCTCGCAGGATTCGGGTAGGCGTGTTGCGGATGTTGGGCATACTGATTAGACATTGGTCCCCCCATGGGTCGAATAAAGACCTAAGCCTACTTCCTTCTCCGCCGCTGCTCGTGCAGAGCCGCGTCGGAGGGTGGTCCCGCGGAACCGGTCAGGCTTCAACCTGCTGCTGGTCCTCAATCCGTGCGTTCCGAAACCGTGACAACGCGAGCAGGAGACCGGCCAGCAGCAGGGTGCCGGCTGAAAACCACAGTGCAGGGCCGACGCCCCGGGTCGTAGCGAGATATCCGCCCACCGGGGCGCCGAGAACGATCATTCCCCGGTTCGCTGAACGCATGGTGGCACTCATCCGGGCCAGCAGCCGGTCCGGTGTGACGGCCTGGCGGTACCCCATTTCCAGCGGACCTTCTATGCCCATTCCCAGACCCAGCAGCAGTTGTCCGGAACACACCAGCACCATGGCTCCCGCTGCTGCCGGCCAGCTGCCGGGGCCCTGCAGTCCCGGATTGTCCTGGGCGCCAAGGGCAGCGGCTGCCAGCAGGGCAACGGCGAACGGCTGGAGCAGCCGGGCGCAGGTTACTGTGCGGCCGGTGCCCCACCGCTGCCCCAGGCGGGCGGACAGTAAGGTCCCGAGCACCGCTCCTCCCCCGGCGCAGGCCAGCACCAGGCCAAGTCCCGCAGCACCGGCTTGGAGGTTTTGCAGCACCAGGGCCGGCAGTACTGCGCCGAGGGCGGAGAAGCCCACAAACCACAGGTGGGTGCTCCAGGCCAGGGGCGCCAGCTGCGGATGCCGGTAGACCCAGCGCAGGCCTTCCCCGATCTTGTTCCGGAGCTTGTGCCGTTTCGGACCGGCTTCATCTGTGCTTTCAGCGGCCTGCTGGGAGGGTGCCGCAGCTGGGCGGCCCATGGTCAGGAGCACTGCTGCCGAGAAGAGGTAGGAAGCCGCGTCCAGAAGGAGGGCAAAAGGGGCCGAGAGAAGCGCCACCAGACCCCCTGCCACCGCGCCGCCTGCAGTTTGGGCCACGGTGTCGCTTTGCTGGAGCCGGGCATTGGCCCGAACCAGCAGCGGCCGGGGCACCAGCTGCGGAAGGTAGCTTTGGTAGGCTGCGTCGCCGGTGAGTGCCAGGGTGCCGAAGATAAACAGCAAGACCGCCAGCACCGGAACGGAAAGCATCCCCATAACTGCCACCGTGCAGATCACGGCCAGGATCAGGCCTCGGCCCAGGTCCGCACCAACCATCGCTGTCCGGCGCGGGAACCGGTCGATCCACACTCCGGCAAACAGCCCAAACACCAGGTACGGCGCCCACCGTGCCGCGTTGGCGATGCCCTGGTCCAGGGGCGTCCCGTCCATCGTGACGAGGATGAGGACGGACAGCGCCACCGTGGTGACGTAGGTGCCGAAGTCGGACACGGTGGATGCCAGCCAGAACCGGACAAAGGCCGGGCTGCGGCGGAGCTTGGCGTGCACGGAAGTCGATGCGGCGTTGATTTCCATGGCCCTCCCTCCTGCTCGATGGCACAGAGCCTAGCTGGAAGTGCTTGCGCAATCTCCCGGTGACCGGGGTGAACAGCAGGGTGCCTGCTGAAAAGGCAGGTGAGGATCCCGCTAAGCCGGCGCCTCGACGTCAATCACCCAGGTCACGCCGAAACGGTCCGTGAGCATCCCGAATCCCGGGCTCCATGCCGAGGCGGCGAGCGGCTCGATGATCTGCGCACCGTCAGCCAGTCCGCCCCAGAGCTTCTCCACTTCCTCCAGGGTTTGTCCGCGCAGGGACTGAAAAAAGGTGCGGTCGGTGATGGTGGTGCCGTTTTCACGGCGGGTGGTGCCGGCGGTCGCTTCGCCGTCCGCGCTGTCCGTGCCGGGGATGTCGTAGGCCATCAGGCGGAAACCGTCCGGGGTTGCGAGCTGACCGAACACGATCTTGTCCGCTCCCGGCACCTCTGGCGGCATGCCGAAGTCGCCGTAAGTGGCGGCGCTGATGCTGCCCCCGAAGACCGACCGGTAGAACTCCAGTGCCTGGGCTGCGGTTCCCCGGAAATTCAGATGGGTAGTGGTGGTGATGCTCATGGGATAGATCCTTTGCCTGTACTAACGGTGGCTGTGCTTCGTCCGCGGATTGCGGCTCTAAGCCCAGATTGGACCTAATAGCGGACAGGTAGTGTCCTCTTCTGGCTCCATACTGGAACCATGTCCGGAACCTCGTCCCGAATGCTCAAACTGCTCTCGCTGCTGCACTCCCGCCGGGACTGGCCCGGGCGGGTGCTGGCCGAGCGCCTGGATGTGACCGCCCGGACCGTCCGCCGCGATGTAGACCGGCTGCGTGAGCTCGGTTATTCCATCGCTGCCATCAAGGGGCCCGACGGCGGCTACCGGCTGGCGTCCGGCTCAGAACTGCCGCCGCTGCTCTTTGATGACGAGCAGGCGGTGGCGATTGCCGTCGCGCTGCAGAGTGCGCCCTCCAGCGGCGTGGATCTGGACGAAGCCGCTGCCCGGGCCCTGACGACGGTGAAGCAAGTGATGCCCTCCCGGCTGCGGCACCGCATTGAGGGAATCCGGTTTGCCGATGCCGGCGCCTCCGCTCGGGTGGATCCGCTGGTCCTTGAAGCGGTCAGCACCGCCGCCGGGAGCCGGCGGATTCTCCGCTTCGACTACGGGGAGGATGAATCCCGCCCGCCCCGGCGCGTGGAGCCGCACTCCGTCGTCGCCCGCCGGGGCCGCTGGTACCTGATCGCCTGGGACCTGGACCAAAACGGGTGGCGGATCTACCGGCTGGATAAGATGACGCCGAAAACCCCAGCCGGAGCCGCATTTGTGCCGCGGCCGATCCCCTCCGGAGATGCAGGAACGTTCCTCGCCGCACGGTTGAAAGGCTCCGACGACGGCGACCGCTGGGCCTTTTACGGGGAGCTTCTCATCGAGCTTCCCGCCACCGCGATTGCGCCGTGGCTGGGCGACGGTGAACTGGAGCAGGTATCCGATACCGCCTGCCGAGTCCGTGTCGGTTCCTGGTCCTGGGCAGGACTGATCGCCTGGGCAATGCGTTTCGACGCCCCGTTCGCGGTCCTTGGCCCCGAGGCGTTCACCGCCTCAGTTCCCGGTTTCGCTGCGCGGCTGGGCGCAGCCCGTCAACTCGATGCCAAGAGCTAGGCCGCACGGCCGTAGTCAGGATTCGCTAAGGACCTTGCTGAACAGCACATAATCGCCGTCCTGACCCGTAGTTTCATAACCCGCGGCCGCGTAGAGCCGGCGGGCCGGGTTGCCTCGGTGAACGCCGAGTTTCACAACGCGAACTCCGCTTGGGGTTACCCCCTGCTCGAACGCCTCCAGAAGGCGCCGCCCGAGTCCCTGGCGGCGTTGGCTGCCGAGGACATGGATCGAGACCAGGGTGGCGCTGTCATCCTGGAGGGTCCACATTGCATATCCAAGTTGCCGCCCGTCGTCGTCGACGGCAAACACCGTACACGGGAGGCAGTCGATCCAGTCTGCGAGGTTCAACTCAATGGCTGACATCCACCCCTCGAGGCCATCCGGCTCGAGGGTCTCCATATACTCGAGCTCCTTGCTGAAGATGAACGGCAGATCGTTCACCTCGGCGGGACGGAGGCGTGCTGGGGTGGTCATGGACTAGAGCATCTCACGTCGGGTTATTCGAGGCCGACGGCGGCGGGAGGGGTCCAGAGGCTGGCAAAGCGTTGTCCACGGATTGGTCCTCGGGCCAGGGCAACACGGTCAGCGAAGGCCACTGAGCAAGCCATCTTTGAGTTTTCGCCTCGTACACTTCCCGAGGGGCAAGGACCGGGTTCGGCACGATCCGGCGCGCGAACAAGTCTGCGTAGCCGTGCGGCGCGTAGGTGCTGAGGTTGCCCGCCGGGTCCGACGTGACCGCGAAGCAGCAGGTTTTCGCGGCGAAATGATCCACCGCATCGGTGGTGCCGGTGAAAGGGACGGCCGGAACGCCGAAATGGTCCTCGTACCAAAGGTGCACCCGGGCTTCGTTGCGCACTTCCACTTCGACGTCCAGGTCCTGAAACACCTCACGCGCTCGGACAATGACCGCATGCTCCGCCTCGTAGGACGTGTCTTCGTCGAAATAGAACAGGTCGTAGTCGCGGATGCCCGTCTGCGGGTCCCTGCCCTCCAGCACATTCCACACGGTTTGGAACAATGCACCGGCCGTCAGCCACCAGTCGGAGACACCGAGCAGCGGCGCCAGCTGCAGAATCCTCCCGTTGACCGGGTTCTTCAGGATATGGGCCAGGAAGAGCTGCTCGTCATTGGTGGTCACCGCATCATCCTGCCTCATCACGAGCGGTTCGCCCCGCCGTCGGACGGGATGACTAGGCTATGGGGATGGCAACAGTAATCCTCGTGCGGCACGGCCGCACCACAGCGAACGCCTCCGGGCTGCTGGCCGGCCGGACCCCCGGCGTCGAACTCGACTCCGCAGGCCGCGGCCAGGCCGCCGTGACCGGGGACCGGCTCGCCGTCGTGCCCCTCGTCGGCGTGGTGTCGAGCCCGCTCGAGAGATGCCGGCAGACCGCGCAGTTCATTTTGGACCGCCAGTCCGGCACCCCGCATGCCCAGGTGGAGCAGGAGCTGACCGAGTGCGATTACGGCTCCTGGCAGAACCGCACGCTGGAGGAGCTGGCGAAGGAGGAGCTGTGGAAGACGGTGCAGTCCCAGCCCTCCGCCGTCACCTTCCCCGGCGGCGAGTCCATGGCGGCCATGCAGGCGCGCTCGGTGGCCGCCATCCGGCGCCACGATGCGGCCTTCGAAGCGGAGCACGGGCCGGGCGCCGTGTGGGCGGCGGTGAGCCACGGCGACATCATCAAATCGGTCCTCGCCGATGCATTGGGCATGCATCTGGATCTGTTCCAGCGCATTACCGTGGGGCCGGCCTCTGTGTCGATCGTGCACTACGGCAAGGGGCGCCCCACCGTTTTCGCCACCAATACCGACGCCGGAGATCTCTCGTGGCTGGCCGCTCCTCCGGCGTCAGAGGATGCTGCGGTTGGCGGAGGCGCGGGACATGCGGCGCCTCAGGCCGAAGGAGCCTAAAGTAGTCCTATGCCTACAACCGTTCACGAGTTCGCCTGGCCTGACCGCGTCGTCGTCGGCACTGTCGGCGTCCCGGGGCAGCGCACGTTCTACCTGCAGGTGCGCACCGGGAAGCAGCTTGTCAGCATCGCCCTGGAGAAGCAGCAGTCCGCCCAGCTTGCCGAGAAGATCGACGAGATCCTCGACCAGCTCATGACCGTCGACGGCAATCCCTTCCACGTTCCCGCCAGCACTCCCCTCGAACTCGTCGACAATGACGACCTCGAGACAGTGCAGGAACAGTTCCGCGCCGGCGTGATGAGCCTGGGCTGGGACCCGACCACGGCGCAGCTCGTCATCGAGGCCTATCCGCTCGAAGAGGTGGACGAGGACGATGACGGTTTCCTTGAGGAGGATGAAGACGCCGATCCCGCCGAAGTGCTGCGGGTCAGCATGCCGGTGGGCACCGCCCGCGCTTTTGCCAAGCGCACGCGGGAGGTAGTGGGCGCCGGGCGCCCCATCTGCGTGATCTGCGGCCAGCCGATCGACGCCGACGGGCACACCTGCACCTTCCCCGGGGCCTGATGCCGGCGCCGGATCTGGTGACCGCGGAGCTGACACTCACCGGCCGCATTACGACGGCGTCCAACGCCACCTTCTTGGGCAGCATCGGCGGCGCGTCAGTGGTCTACAAGCCGATCGCCGGCGAGAAGCCGCTCTGGGATTTTCCTGACGGGTTTCTGGCGCACCGGGAGGTGGCCGCTTACCTGGTGTCGGAAGTGCTGGGCTGGAACATCGTGCCGCGCACCTGGCTGCGGGACGGCCCGCTGGGCGTTGGCATGGTGCAGCTCTGGCAGGACACCGATCCGGAGCAGACCGCGGTGGATCTGGTGTCGGTGGATGACATGCCGGAAACCGGCTGGAAAGAAGTTCTCGAGGGCGAGGACCAAAGCGGACAGATTGTTGCCCTCATTCACGAGGACACCCCGGCGCTGCGGCGGATGGCCGCGTTCGATGTCCTGGTCAACAATGCCGACCGCAAAGGTGACCACGTCCTCGCCATTGGCGGCGGGCACCGGTACGGCGTGGACCACGGGCTGACCTTCCATCACGAGCACAAGCTGCGCACGGTGCTGTGGGGCTGGATCGGGGAGGCGCTGAGCGCCGGGGAACTCGCGGGCATCGACCGGGTTCTCGAAGGACTGCAGGGTGAACTGGGCCGGCAGCTGGCGGACCTGCTCACCGCCGAGGAGATTGCGGCGTTTGCTGCGCGCTGCGCCCGGTTGCGTTCAGCGGGCGCGTTTCCAGCTCCCAGCGGCGGCATGCCTGCCGTGCCGTGGCCGCTGTTCTAACGGCTTCCAGCGAAAACGGTGCGCCTATCCGCGGGTGAAGGCAAGGTACCGCCGAGCGGATTCCTGCACAATGCGGTCTGCGCCGTGCGGAATTATCCGGTCCCACCAGCCCCCGTACAACCGGTCGTAGCGCAGCGGTTCCAACCGGGCAGCGGCATCCTCCACTACCTCCGGCCGTTCGGGAATCTGGTTCGGATAGCTGTACAGAAAGGACACGTGCGTACGGTCAGGGATGACATTGACGATGTCTGAGCTGAAGAGCGCTCCGCCGCCGGCCGGATCGCCGGACCAGTGCAGCACCGTGCCGCCGGGAAAGTGGATCCCCGCGCGGTGAAGGGTCAGGTCCCCGGCAAGCGCGACGCTGTCCCCGCTCCAAAACTCCAGCGCGGGGTCGGGCCGTCCCACCCACTGCCTGTCCGCATTGTGCAGATACACCGGAGCATCGAATTCATGCGCCCACTCCACCATGGTGGTGTAGAAATGCGGATGGCTGACGGCGATCGCGGAGATTCCGCCCTCGGCACGGATCAGGGCGGCAAGCCCATCATCCAAATACGCCTGGCAGTCCCAGAGCACATTGCCGCTTGACGCCTTGATCAGCAGAGCACGCTGTCCAATCGCGAAGGACGGTTCACATCCGATTCCCAGGACACCCGGGCCCTGCGCATGAATTGTTCCCCGGTGCGAGGATCCGCGCAAACGTTCGAACGTTGTCCAGGCCTGCCCCGTCAGCGGCACGTACTGTCGTTCGTCGTCGCAAATGGGGCAGTCCCGGCGCTCCGCTCCGTATTGGGTTCCGCAGGTGATGCAGAGGGGAAGATCCGGTGCGGATGACATGGATGCTAATAAACCACAGTTCCGCCCGGGGTCACCGGGCCGCCGGAGAGTCCCTGTTTGTTGCTCGCCTCCAGCTGGACCCCCAGACTGTGCAGCGGGTTCTCCAGCGCCATGGCCAGGTGAGGCACCACGGCTCCCTCAATCTGGTCCATGACCTCGCGGATATCCGCCCAGGCATTGACCGTGACCTTCAACGTCAGATCCGGTTCCTCGGCAGTTCCGCGCAGCAGCGCCGTCGAATCGACCACACCGGGAATCCGCTCCGTGTCATCCTCGACGGCCGCGGCCAGCACTGACGGGTTGCAGACGGTGATGCCGCGGGCCGGGTTCTCCTGCAGCCTGAACGTGTCCGCCTCAACGCGCCGCGGGATCTGGACCAGCATCCACCACAGTCCGAGGGTTCCCAAAATTAGTCCGGCGATCAGGACGGCACCGGGCGCATAGTCGGCCCCCGTGACATCCTCCGGCGGTCCGGACAGGACGGGGCTTTCGGCTGTCCCTATCACTCCTGAAGCCAGCAGCAGGAGGTAGACGCCTGCCGCCAGGCACAGCAGCGCAAGGAGGGTCAGCCAAACACGGTTGGCGGTGCCTGCATGCTGGCGCATGGTGTTCCCTTTCAGTTGTCAGTGGTCCTTCAGCGGCCGGGTCGGATCGAAACGCTAATGTTCGGCACCGGATCCAGGCCGGAGGCCTGAAGCCGGGAGCGTACGCCGTCGGTGACCCAGTGCTGCAGGTCGGCGGTGTCGTGCAGCGGCGTGTGCACGGACACATGCACCTCTTTGTCCGATGCCGTTGCCGAGGCCGTGGAAACGCCGTCGATATGTTCACAGGTGGCCGCAGCAAGCCGGGCAACAGCCCGGCGCGACATCACCGCACGGCTGTCGCCGCTGACCTCACGGATGGGATCCAGGCGCAACGGAAGCGCGTGAAACTTACCGGGCACCAGCGCTGCCAGCAGCAGCACCACACCGATGACAGTGAGGACGACGCCGACGGTCCAGCTTCCGGGGCTGTTCCAGTTCAGCGTGACAAGCCAGTCCGAAACCGCCGTAAAGAAGGGCGGCCACACCCCCATCGTGAGCCGGGCAACGGCAGCCCAGACCAGCACCACTCCCGCAGCCAGCAGCACCAAGCCGCAAATGATGGCGGGTACCGCGCGGCTGGGCCGGGGCCGCAGAGACACCGGCAGGTTGCCGCTCACTGCAGCCTCCGGCGGCCGTCAACGGGTTCATCCGGCCGCAGCCACGAGACGGTGACATCCACCTGGCGCACTTCCACACCGGTCATCTCACTGACCCGACTGGAAATCCGGTCCCGCAGCTGATCAGTGGCCTGCCGCAGGGGCACCGGATACGGCAGACCCACTTCCACCTTCAGCGAGGCAACGTTGCCGGCCAGTTCAACCTTGGCCTGGGGACGGGCGGACAGGTCGGCCCGCGCGCCGATGCCCAGAAAACCGCCTGAACTGCCGCCGGCAAACGTTTCGTCCACCACGATTTGGGCGGCCACCTTCTCGAGGACCTTGCGGGCCAGCACCGTGCGGCCGCGGTCGCCGACGTCGAGCCGCTGCCTGCGCGCGGCCGGGGACCTCGCGTCCTGGATTCCGGGTGCGCTCATCTGCTCGACGCTCTGCCGAACATGGCCTGGACATCAAGCTTCCCGTCAGCGGCCATGCCCACCAACAGCCCCACCAGGCCGAACAACACTGCCAGCAGGAAGGCGTACCAGCCTCCGAAGGCCAGCACGATTCCCAGGACGAGGCCCACTGCCAGGCACCATTTAGTTGCGGACATGTTGTCCTCCTTCGATAGGTTGCCGGCGGCACCGCAGCACCTGTCCGGCGGATTTCTTATGCCGGAGCGTCATTCCAACCGGTCTGATGGTTTCTTGTTCGCATCCTGATCGTCGTCGGAATCGTCTTCCGGCAGGTGCACGTCCGTGACGTTGACGTTCACTTCGAGAACTTCCAGTCCCGTGGCGTTTTCGACGGACCGGATAACGTTGCGCCGGATCCCCTGGCTGACTTCCACGATGGAGTAGCCGTATTCAACCACGATGCTTACATCGATTGCCGCCTGCCGCTCGCCCTTTTCGACGCTGACGCCGTTGCTGACGTTGGTCTGGGAGCCGGGAATCCGCTCGGTCATGGAGCTGAACACGCGGCGTGCCGTATTGCCCATGGCATAAACACCGGGCACCTCACGGGTCGCCAGTCCCGCGAGCTTCTGGACCACCGTCTCTTCAATGGTCGTGTCACCGTGCGGCGTATGCAGCGGTCCGGATTTGCGGGCCGGTTCCGTGTCGCTGACGCTGGTCACGGTGCCCGACGAGGAGGTGTCGGTGCTCCCGCCCGATGAATGTCCGCTGCCCGGTGACGAGGACACCGGTCCGGAGGATGGTCCTGATGGTTTCTGGGCATCTGCCATGTCGCTCATCTCCTGCTTGAAACTGGTCCCGTTCGGGGAACGCTTGCGAGCTTAAAGACGCACTGCGGGGGTATTTGTCACACCGTTTGGCAAACTTCCCCCACCCGCACCCGTTGTGCCCGCGCACTGTTCCGCCCGCGCAGACGCTCTGGGATTATTTGGGTGGGACCGGCGTCTGCCGGACCGGACAGGGGCGCCCATGGCTGCGGCTGAATCGCCGGACGAGTCCGGCACTGTTACACGGTCCCGCAGCACGGCACCCGCCCCCGGGTACAAGGGGCTGGATGAGGCCACTGTGGTGGCGCGTGCCCAGGACGGAGATCTATCCGCCTTCGAACACCTGGTGGAGTCTTATCAGGGACGACTGTTCCGTCTGGCATACCGGCTGCTCAATGACCGGGGTGACGCAGAAGACGTTGTGCAGGACACCCTGACCGCCAGCTGGCGTGCCCTTCCCGGACTGGACCGCTCAAGCGCCTTCGGCAGCTGGGTCTACCGGACAGCTACCAACCGGTGCCTCGACGTTCTCCGCCGCCGCACCGCCCATCCTGAAGACAGCGTCGATTTAACCGGCCTTTGGCCTGCAATCGGTCCGCTGTCCGGAGATCCGCACCGGACAGCAGAACTGGCGGCCCAGTTGGAGTGTTTGTCCCGGGCACTGGCGGAACTTCCGCCCGACCAGCGTGCGTGCTGGCTGCTGCGCGAAATGCACGACCAGAGCTACGCGGAAATAGGCGCCACCCTGGGAATAGGAACGGGCACGGTGCGCGGCCGGTTGGCACGGGCACGGGAAAAACTCGCGGAGGCGATGATCCAATGGCATTAGAGATGCGCGCTGACCAGGTTGACTGCGGGCGCACCGTCAACCGAATCTGGCAGGACATGCTGCAGCCGCCGGACCGCCACACCCGGTCCTGCCCGGACTGCCGAAGCGTCCGTGCCGATCTGGAGCCGCTGTTCAGGGCCACGAACGTGCTTCGGGACCACGATCTGCGGCACCCGGGTCTCCGGCCGCCGTATGCGCTGAAAGAAAGGGTCCTGGATGCGGCCTTCCTACAGATGCGGCGCAGCCCCCGGTTGTTCCTGGGCGGCTCCGCTGGGGGACGGGTGGAGATCAGTGAAGCGGCCCTCGCCGCCGTCGTGCGCGACGCAGCCCGTGCCATAGGAGGTGTGCGCGCCCGCCGCTGCCGCATTCACCATGAGCCGGAAACAGGTGCCGGGCTGCTGATCCATCTGCGCACTGCAGTGGCCCCGGGAGTCGACATCTGCCGGGCCATGGACTTCCTGCGCCTGACCATTCACGACGCCGTTGAAACGTCCGTGGGCGTTGCACCGCAGGCGGTCCATTTGACGGTCGAGGATCTGTACGATGACTGACCGGCCGCTGCGCGGCAAGGTGATCGGCAGTTCGGTGATAGCTTCTGTGGCCGCACGGGCCGCTAGGGAGACACCCGGCATCCTTCGATTGGGGCCGCCGCTGGGGCAGCTGGTGGCGCGGGTCCGTTCGGCAGCCCGCAACACCCTGCGCCGGGTTCCGGATGCAGGCTACCGGACGAGCCGGGACGGGGTTTTTGCCGCCGTCTCCGACGGCCGTGCGACCGTTGACGTGGAGGTGGCCACGGATGCCCGGTTCAATGCCCTGGAAGTTGCGGCTGACCTCCAGGAACGCGTTCGCCACGCCCTGCGCAGGACCGGAGTTGCCGTCAGTTCGGTGAACGTCACCATCCTCGCCATTGAGGAACCGCCGCCCCCTGCGTCCTCGGGGCGGTGAACCGCGCTTGGGGCCGTGGCAAGGCAACTTCACGCAGTGGGCACCGGTGTGGGCGGCGGTGCGCGGGCTGGGAAGCACCCTGGACGGGGACGCGGTGCTGATGGCCCCTTTTGGCGGGGGCGCACCGCAGTATGTGGTTACCTGGCCCGGGCGGAACACTCCCCGGGCCGCCGCGGAGGTCTCCGCGACCCCCGGCGCCCGGCTCACGCTGGTGACCGATGATGCGGACACGGCAAGGGAGTTTGCCGCCGGGCAGGGACTCGCTTCGCTGTCCACCCTGGCGCTGATGACCGCTGATCCCGCGGACCTTCCCCAGGTTCCCCAGCTACCCGAAGGTGCAGACCTCACCCTGGCGGAATCCCGGGACTATTCGGTGGTGGAAATCAGTGCCTTCGGGGAACCTGTGGCCCGCGGACGGATTGCACGGGGCGAAGGGTTTGCCGTGTTCGGCGGCATCGATATCCGCCGGCCGGACCCCGACCACACCATGGAAACCGCGGTGCTGGCGGCCCTGGCCGAGGAAGCAGCAGTGCGGGACCTGCCGCTGATCCTGATGCCGGCCCTGCCCAAGTCCGGGTTCTGGTATGCCCGCCAGGGATGGAGCACGGCGGCGGAAGTTCTCACCTTCATGCGCACGCTGGACGCCTAAACTTTTCGTCATGTTTTCACTAAACAGACAAAAATATCCACGATGCGGAAGGCATTGGAAAGAAAGAGTGTAAGCTCCAACGCATCGATGCATCGGCTGAAAACCCAGCCGTCTCACCACTCGTAGGGAGAAACACCATGGCCATTGATGTGAGCGACATGTCCCCCGCCCCGGGGGCTGAGAAAATCCTGACGCCGGATGCGCTGGCGTTTATCGAGGAGCTGCACCACCGGTTCCGGCCCACGCGGGACAACCTGCTGGCAGCCCGGGCTGACCGCCGCAACCGCATCGCGGCCGGAGAAAGCCTGGATTTTCTGCCCGAAACCGCCAGCATCCGCGAGGGCGCCTGGAAAGTAGCTGAGGCCCCCGCTGCCCTGACCGACCGCCGCGTGGAGATGACCGGCCCGGCATCGCCGGCCAAGATGGCCATCAACGCACTCAACTCCGGAGCAAAAGTGTGGCTGGCGGACTTGGAGGACGCCCACACCCCCACCTGGCACAACGTGGTGGACGCCGAATACAACCTGTACCGGGCCGCGAGGGGGGACCTCTCCTTCACCTCGCCCGAAGGCAAGGAATACACGCTGCGCACGGACATGCCGCTCGCCGTGCCCGTTGTACGGCCCCGCGGCTGGCACCTTCCGGAAAAGCACGTAACGGTCGACGGCGAACCCGCCGTGGGCGCGCTTGTGGACTTTGGCCTGCACTTCTTCCACAACGCCCGGCAGCTCCTCGACAACGGCCAGGGACCCTACTATTACCTGCCGAAGATGGAAAGCCATCTGGAGGCCCGGCTCTGGAACGACATCTTCACCTTCTCCGAGGAATACGTGGGCATCCCTCAGGGCACGATCCGCGCCACCGTCCTCATTGAGACCATTCCGGCCGCCTTCGAGATGGACGAGATCCTCTACGAACTGCGGGACCACGCCTCCGGCCTCAACGCAGGCCGCTGGGACTATCTCTTCAGCATGATCAAGGTCTTCCGCGACTCCGGCAAGGATTTCCTGCTGCCGGACCGCGCCGACGTCGCCATGACGGCACCGTTCATGCGCGCCTACACGGAGCTGCTGGTCAGCACCTGCCACCGCCGCGGAGCCTTCGCCATGGGCGGCATGGCAGCCTTCATCCCGAACCGGCGGGAACCGGAAGTCACGGCCAAGGCCTTCGAAAAGGTGACAGCGGACAAGACACGGGAAGCCAACGACGGTTTTGACGGGTCCTGGGTGGCCCACCCGGACATGGTTCAGACCTGCCGTGAGGTGTTCGACTCCGTCCTCGGGGATAAGCCGAACCAGGTGGACAAGCTGCGCGACGACGTCTCCGTCACGGCCAAGGACCTGCTGGACGTCTCCACGGCGGAAGGCGCCATCACCGAGGCCGGCCTGCGGTCCAACCTGTATGTGGCCGTGGCCTACACGGCCGTCTGGCTCTCCGGAAACGGTGCCGTGGCCATCCACAACCTCATGGAGGATGCAGCCACGGCTGAAATCTCCCGCTCGCAGGTGTGGCAGCAGGTGCATAACGGCATTGTCCTGGAGGACACCGGAGCCACCGTAACCCCGGAACTGGTGGAACGCCTGCTGGCCGAAGAAACCGAGCGCCTGCGCAGCGAGGTTCCCGAGGAACAGTTCACCCGCTTCTACGCTCCGGCGAGCCAGCTGATTGCAGACATCAGCCTGGCCGACGACTACGTGGACTTCCTGACCCTGCCCGCCTATGAGCTGATCGACTGAGGACCCGCCCGCAGCTCCGGTGACGCTTCCGGGGCTGCGGGCAGGTAGCCCCGCGCCCACTGGTCCACAACCGCGTAGGCACGCCGGCGCACCGGCTTTGCGGACAGGAAAACATCGTGCAGGGCGTCCGGCACCCGCGCCACGGTCACGCAGTTTCCCAGCGACAGTGCCCGGTTGGCCACCACGTCCACGTCCAGCGCGACGTCGGCCTTTTCGGCGTCGGCTGACCACCGGGGCTGCAGATAGCTCTTGTCGGAGAGCAGCACGAGCGCGGGAATGTCGAGGCGGAGCCCCTGGGCGACCACAGCCTGGGCGCGGAACACCGCGTTGAGGAACGCAACGGTGCCCGGAAACCCCCGCAGCGGACGCCACAGAAGGTTGTAGGTCCACTCTCCGCCGAAGGCGGAAAAGACGGCACGGGCGTAGTTTCCGGCGTCCACCGGAGGCAGCGGTGCGAGAGGGTGCCGTTGTGCCTCCCTGCCGATCAGCGGCGAGATGATCCGCCTGCCCAGCTCCGTAGCCTGGAATTCGAGCCACGGACTGTTCAGCACCAGGGCCGAGGCCGCCCCCGGATGCCGGGAAGCCCAGAGACTCAGGGTGAGCCCGCCGGTGGAATGCCCCAGCAGAATCAAGGGCCGCGCAGGCGTCCCGGGACGGGCGGCCTGGCCGGCATTCGGCGGGGCGGGCCTCCCCATCGCGTCGAGCGCCGCGGCGATGTCGGCGTCGTACTCGGTAAGGTCCGTGGTGAATCCGGGGCTTTGCCCCGGACGGAGGCTGCGGCCGTAGTTGTGCAGATCCAGGGCATAGAAGCGCATCCCGGCCTGCGCCCAGTACCGGGCAAGTTCGGTCTGGAAAAAGTAGTCCGACCATCCGTGCACGTAAAGGACATCGCCGCCGGCGCACTCCCCGCCGGGCGGCATGTCCGGGGGCGAGTAGCGGACCAGTGTCGCCGGAGCACCGTCGGGCAGGTCAAGTGTCAGCTGCTCAAAGCCTTCACCGAGAATGTCCGGCTGCCAGGCTGCCCGGGACGACCGGTTCCGTTCTTGCAAGACAAAGTTCCCTTCATGCCGCTCGCCCGGAGACCGGATGGCGTCCGCGCGGCTACCGTCCATGCTCCCGCGCCGCCGAGTCTGCGGTCAACGCAGCCGGGCGGCGGTGCCGCTTGACCAGCGCACGGAGCGGGTGAGGTTATTGCCGGGGATCTTTGGCAAGATGGCAGCATGACCCCGACCCCTCTCCGTACATCTCCGCTCCCGGCCGCAGAGGTGCGGGCACTGTCCCGTGCACTTTCCGCGGGCGACGTGACCGTTTTTGTTGACGGGACTGCGCTGCGCCTGCCCGCTGCCGCCCGCGATGCTGTGCTGGACCTGCTCGCACGGCTGGGCCGGGGTGAAGGCGTTGTGGTGGCCTCCGATGACGGGGCCGAGCCGGCGGCATCACGGCCGACGGCGGCGCAACCGGCGGCGCAGCCGTCCGGGGCACCGTCAGTGCCGACTACCCCGGGTGCCCGGAGCGGCTCCAACATTCCCCTCCTGACGACATCGCAGGCTGCGGCGGCAGCGGGGATCTCCCACACGTATCTGCGCAATCTCACGGATGCCGGAATCATCCCCGTTGAATACCGCGGCACGCACCGCCGCATCCGCCTGTCCGACGTCGAAGCCTGGCTTCAGGCGCAGCAGGCGGCCAGGCCGGCACGGACACAGGACAGCGGCGCACAAGTTGAGGAGTGAGGGCTCCACTCCCCTATGCTGGGGAGAAACCCGGCGGTTGCCCGCCTCACCTGCAATGCAACGGAGCTAGCTGTGATTATCGGTATCCCCAAGGAAATCAAGAACAACGAATTCCGGGTGGCCATTACGGCCTCCGGCGTCCACGAGTTCACGACCCGCGGGCATCAGGTGCTGGTGGAATCCGGCGCGGGGACAGGTTCCAGCATCAGCGATGCCGAATATGCCGGGGCTGGTGCCTCAATTCTGGATTCGGCTGATGATGTCTGGGACCAGGCCGATCTCATCCTGAAGGTCAAGGAACCGGTGGAAGCGGAATACCGGTTCTTCCGTCCCGATCTGGTGCTGTTCACCTACCTGCATCTGGCGGCCGCACCCGAACTGACGAGGGCACTGCTGGCATCGGGAATGACGGCCATTGCCTATGAAACAGTGCAGGAAGGACGGGTGCTTCCGCTGCTGGCGCCCATGTCCGAGGTGGCCGGCCGCCTCTCCGTCCAGGTGGGCGCACAGTGCCTGACGTCCCCGGCAGGAGGTCCCGGACTGCTTCTTGGCGGCGTGCCGGGTGTTCGTCCGGCAAAGGTGGTGGTCCTCGGTGCCGGAGTGGCAGGCACCAATGCTGTGGCTGCGGCAGTGGGCGCCCACGCCGACGTCTCCGTCCTGGACATCAACATTGACCGGCTGCGCCAGCTCGATGCCCAGTACGCCGGCCGGATCCGCACCATCGCGTCCAACGCCTTTGAAATTGAGCGTGCGCTGGCGGATGCCGACCTGGTCATTGGTTCGGTGCTCATTCCGGGAGCCCGGGCCCCGAAGCTGGTCACCAATGACATGGTCTCGCGGATGAAGCCCGGCAGCGTCCTGGTGGACATCGCCGTGGACCAGGGCGGATGCTTCGAGGACTCCCGGCCCACCACCCACGAGGATCCGACCTACCGGGTCCACGGGTCCCTGTTCTACTGCGTGGCCAATATGCCCGGCGCGGTGCCCAACACCTCCACGTATGCGCTGACCAACGTCACGCTGCCCTACGCCGTCGCACTGGCCGACCGCGGCGTCCGCGGCGCGTTTGACGCCTCCCCGGCGCTGGCCCGCGGGCTGAACATCGCCGGCGGCAAGGTGGCCCATGCCTCAGTGTCCACGGCACTTGGCTTGGGGCTGACGGAGGACTGGTCCGCGCTCGTCCCGGCCTGATGAGCAAACGCGCGGACGGCGGAACATTCCCGGCCGTCCGCGCCCCGGGCCGCTAGCCTTCAGTGAAATGGGTGGCGGCAGGTTCACCGTTCAGCCGCTCAACAACTTCGCCCGCCAGGACCCGCACCTTGACGTTGCGGCTGTTGGAGGCCCGCCGCAGGATGTCAAAAGCCTCCTGCTGAGTGCAGCGGCTTTGTCCCATGATGATGCCCACGGCCAGATCTATGGTGGTCCGTGAGGCGAGCACACCCTGCAGATCCTCTACGGTGGCCGCATGCTGTGATACCCGCACCGCCAGAAGCAGGGCCTGCGAGGCTTCGGCGGCGTAAGTTTGGGCGACGCGGCGGAAGTCCTCGTCGAAAACATCCGGGCTCTTGGCGTACAGATTCATTGCTGCTTTGGCTTGCCCGCCCAGCTTGAGCGGAACCGCATACATGGACCGGATGCCGTAGTTCCGGATGCAGTCCATGTACTCCGGCCAGCGGCTGTCGGTGGCAGCATCGCGCACGTGCACCTCGGCCTGGATCCGGATCGCGTGCAGGCACGGCCCGTCCCCGAATGCGTACTGGAGTTCATCCATCTGCAGCGCCTCGCTGTCGCTGCTGGCCACGGTGAACTGGTGGTCGCGCGAGCGCTGGAAGGTGATACCGCAGTATGTGGTTCCCCGAAGGGAAAGCGATGACGCCGTCAGAACCGCAAGTTCAGATAGAAAGTCCTGCACATCCTCGTGGTGAACGAGCAGATCCTGCAGTTGTGCCCACGGGGCACTTGTGGTGCTTGAGTCGTCCATAATTCCTCTGCTGGCACATGCCACATCGGATAGGACGGCGGCAGTATGCAATGACGGGCGGCAAGCCCGGGCGCGGAATTGTCTGCCGTGCCGTTTGATATTACGATAAAAATTTCACGGTCAAGACGCGGCCATGGCTTTCTGCGCACCCTCCAGCAGAGGATATCCATGGATCCTGCAGTTCAAATTCCCGTCTGTCACCAGTGCGGTGTGGACGACTTTCTCATTTTTGAATCCTTCACCCCGGCGGCAGGCGATACGCCTGCTATGGCCAACTACACATGTTCCGTCTGCGAATCCTTCGCCGGACACTTCGTTCCGGCCGGCTGGTTCCCTCCCGGATGGAGCAAATGAGCGCTTCGACCGACCGGTCCGCGCCCGGATATGTTCCCCGGCTGCTTTCCGCCGCAGCGTTCCTCACCAACCGTGCCACCGAAGAATCCCTGGCGGAGCTGCGCCTTACCCATGAACGCACGCTCATCCTGCGGTTGTTGGCCGAATCTCCGGCAACGGAGGATCAGCTCTCCGTGAGTTCAGGGCTGCCCGCCGCCTGCGTCCGCGACTGTCTGGCGGCCCTTCAGCCTTGCGGGTACATCACCTCAGGCGCCGGAGGCCAGTGGACGATCACTGCCTCCGGGGAGAGCATCAGCGCGCAGGCCACCCACGCCGAAACCCAGCTGATGCTCCTCGCCGACGCCGACGTCGAAGGCTTGCGGGCTGAACTGCACTCCCTGATCAGGGCCCTGACGCCGCCCCGCTGAGCACGAACCCGGTTGACGACGAAAGGGGAAGCCAGGCGGTGACTACCGCCTGGCTTCCCCTTTTGAAAGATGCTGCCCGGTTTCCGCGCAGCGTCCCGGTTACGGAACCATCGTCGGGAAGCGCTCCCAGACGCGGTGGCTTGCCAGCAGTCGGCTGACGCCTGCCGTTACCTCGGCAGGGGTTCCCACCACAACGCCGGGGGCGTCCACAGGAACACCTGCGGTCATGAGGACCGAGCCGCCGTCGCCCAGTGCGCCAATGGCCTTGGCATGGCGGAAGGCCTCAGCCAGGAGCATGGTGACGCGCGGGTCAAGGGACGGATGGCCCTCGGGGTTGCCTGCCTTGGCATCCAGGCTATCGACGGCGTCCGGAGCCGGTGCGCCCGTTGCCGCCACCACAATGGCGTCAAACTCGGTGGAGCGGGCGGTCAGGTAGGTCCGCTGAATGGTAACTTCGCCGCCCAGCTTGCCGCCGTGCGGAGCGATCACCAGCGGAACCATGCCCTCGGCGGTGACAGCGGAGAGCACTTCGTTCAGCGCACCCAGGTCCGTTGCGTCGTCGGCCACAACGCCAACCAGACGGCCGGCCACGGGCCAGGTGCCGCCCAGCTGGCTCAGCGCCGGGCTCGGCGGGGTGTCTTCAACGACGACGTTCGGTGCCGGCGCTTCAAGGCCCAGACCGGTTGCCACCTCAGTGGCGAGGCGCTCGTCAATGTTAGCCAGGGACTGGAGCTGACGCAGCCGGATGTTCTCCTCGTAGCACTTGCCGAGTTCAAACGTGTAGGCCTGCACCACATGGTCCTGCTCCACCGGCGTCAGCGAACGGAAGAACATCCGCGTCTGGCTGTAGTGGTCATCGAAGGTTGCCGGATTTTCGCGGACCTTGCGGGACGCCGGCACCTCGGTGGGGACGTCGATGAAGGCACCCATGTCCGCGCCGGCCATGAAGGGGCAGCCGCCGTCGAGGGAGTTGGGCTGGTACGGAGCAACCCCCGAGTGATCCGCGTCCTGGTGGAAGCCGTCCCGGAGCATGTCGTTGACCGGGGCGTGCGGACGGTTGATCGGAATCTGGGCAAAGTTCGGACCGCCCAGACGGGTCAGCTGCGTGTCGATGTAGGAGAACAAACGGCCCTGCAGCAGCGGATCATTGGTGACGTCGATACCCGGCACCAGGTGTCCGGGGTGGAAGGCCACCTGCTCTGTTTCAGCGAAGAAGTTCGTGACATTGGCATTCAGGGTCATGGTACCGATGATCTGCACCGGAGCCAGTTCCTCGGGAACCAGCTTGGTGGGATCGAGGAGGTCGATGCCCTCGAACATTTCGTCTTCGGTGTCCGGGAAGACCTGGATGCCCAGATCCCACTGCGGGAAGGCGCCGGCTTCAATGGAGTCTGCGAGGTCCCGGCGGTGGAAGTCGGGGTCCATGCCGTTGATGATCTGTGCTTCTTCCCAAACCAGCGAGTGCACGCCCTGCCGCGGCTTCCAGTGGAACTTCACCAGCGTGGTTTCGCCGGCGGCGTTGACCAGGCGGAAGGTGTGAACGCCGAAGCCCTCCATGGTGCGGTAGGAGCGCGGGATGCCGCGGTCCGACATGTTCCACATGGTGTGGTGCTGTGCTTCGGTGTGCAGGGAGACAAAGTCCCAGAAAGTGTCATGGGCACTCTGAGCCTGCGGAATTTCGCGGTCCGGGTGCGGCTTGCCGGCGTGGATGACATCAGGGAACTTGATGGCGTCCTGGATGAAGAACACCGGGATGTTGTTGGCAACCAGATCATAGTTGCCCTCGTCGGTGTAGAACTTGGTGCTGAAACCGCGGGTGTCACGGACGGTGTCCGCGGAACCGCGGGAGCCCAGGACCGTGGAGAAGCGGACAAACACCGGCGTTTCGGTGCCCTTGGCGAGGAAACCTGCCCGGGTGACGCCTTCTGCGGCGCCGTTGGCAACAAACACGCCGTGGGCAGCAGCACCGCGGGCATGGACTACGCGCTCGGGGATGCGCTCGTGGTCAAAGTGAGTGATTTTTTCCCGCAGGTGATGGTCCTGCAGAAGGATCGGTCCGCGGGGACCTGCCTTGAGTGAATGGTCCGTGTCGCCGAGCCGGGCTCCCTGTGCGGTGGTCAGGTACCGGCCGCTCTGCGCGTTGGAGGATTTGGGCGCTCCGGTGGGAACGCCGGTGGGTGAGACCGTTTCGGGTCCGTCCTGGTCGGGCTTCGGGGGCAGCGGTTCCCGCGGCTCGGTCGGCTCGGCCAGTTCCGGAGCCTGCGGCCCCGGTACGCCCGGAATCGAACCGCCGGGTACGGATGTGCTCTTGTCAGACATGTAGCCTCCATCATCGTTCGGACCAGACGCCGCCCAAATACGGCGGCCTTTAGACACCCTACTAAATTAGTAAGCCTACTGACACTTATTTGCTGTCACCGAGTCCACTAATTCCAGCCAGCCTTCGGTTATCCGCTCCAGCGGCATCCCCGCACTGCGATGCAGATGCAGCAGCAGCCCGGCTTCCAGGAAGGACTCCAGCTGGTAGGCGGTCAGCTCCGGATCGCGGATCATCGGAAGGGCGGACAGGAGCATCCTGAGATGGCTCAATTCGAGCTGGCGGGCCGGATGCCGATAGTGCATCAAGGCATCGACGTCGGCCGCCCGCCGCAGCTCCCCGGTGATATCCAGCGCCTGGATCCGCGCAACCCCGAATGCCCGCAGGCGTTCCAGCGGCGGCGCTCCCGGCCCCAGAGGTGCGGGACCGGCCATATAGCCTTCCTGAAAGTCCCGTTCTGCGTGGTCAAGCAGTGCCCGCATCACGCCGGCACGGCTGCCGAAGCGCCGGAAAACCGTTCCTTTGCCCACGCCTGCACGGCGTGCCAGATCGTCCATGGTGAGTGCTTCCGCACCCCGCTCGGAAACCATTTCCAGTGCGGTGCGCAGCAGCAGGCTGCGGTTTCTTGCCGCATCCAGACGCTCGCATCCGCCGCCCGCGATCTCTTCCCTGCCTGCCTGCATGCGCGCCAGTCTAACCCCCGCGGAATAAAGCGGACCGTAGTCCGCTTATAGTCTTAGATGCAATACCTGTGCCTCAAACCGGCACGGTCCCTGATAGGAGTTTCCTTGAGCACTAAAGTACTTACCCTGGTCGGCAGCCTTCGGGCCGGTTCCGTCAACCGTCAACTTGCCGAAACGGCCGTCCTGAACGCCCCCGAGGGTGTTGAGATTGTCATCCACGAGGGCATCGGAACCATCCCGTTCTACAACGAAGACATCGACGTCGAGGGCTCCATCCCTGAAGCCGCTGCGGCGCTGCGCAAGGCAGCTGCTTCCTCCGACGCCCTGCTGCTGGTGTGCCCGGAATACAACGGAACAATGCCCGCTGTCCTGAAGAACGCCATTGACTGGCTGTCACGCCCGTTCGGCGCTGGTGCCATTGCCGGCACCCCCGCAGCCGTGATCGGTTCCGCCTTCGGCCAGTTCGGCGGGGTTTGGGCCCATGATGACGCCCGCAAGTCCCTGGGAATTGCCGGTGCCCACCTGGTGGAAGACGTGCGCCTGTCCATTGGCGGCTCCGTGACCCGCTTCGCCGAGATCCACCCCAAGGATGATGCCGAGGTGGTGGAACAGGTCCGCACCGTGGTTTCGTCGCTTGCCGGGGCTTCCGCCTCCACCGCTGCCTAGCAGCCCCGAAACGCAAAACAGGACGGACCCTGCTGCTGCCGCAGTTGGGTCCGTCCCTTTTTGTGTCTCAGTCCGGCTTTGTGTCTCAGTCCGGTTTTGTGTCTCAGTCCGGGAAGTTTATTTCCTCAAACCCAGAAGCCGCCGGCCCAGGCCGCGTCCCGCAGGTAGTCACGTGCGGGACCAACGTCCCAAAGCTCTCCGCTGGAGGCAACAATCCCCTTGTCCCGCAGTTCTTCAACAACGTCTTCGGAGCACCCAAGGGCCTCTGACAGGTCTTGGGAAGTCGACGCTACTATGAACTCGTTGCGGCTTGTCACGGGGTCTCCTTCTGGTAGGGCTTGATCGTTTCCTAGTGCCGGTCCAGCAGTGCCGCTTCGCGTTCAGTGCTCCAACTGCGTGCATACAGGCCCAGTGCGGCCTCTTCCCGCAGTGACAGCCCGAGTCGGTTCAGCAGCATGTGCGCCTGATACACGGTCAAATGCTGTGCACTCCTGCTGAGCCTGGCTTTGTCCGCCCGGTAGAGGTAATTGTCGACGCTCCTGAACCAGCGGCGGCGCCAGTTCTCCACTGCGTTTTCGGCGGCGGTGGCAGCCATCAGACGGTGGGTGGGCGTCACCTTCGCGGCAACCTGAATAGTCATCGCCTCCCTGACGCTTCCGGCCCGCTGCCCAAAGCCGGCCGTGCAACTGCGCAAATGGCTGTCCCAGTAGTAGTCCCAGGAGATTCGCCGACGGTCCGGCCAGCTTGCCGAGTGGGGGCCCTTCATCATGGCGCGGGCGGAATCGAACAGCAGGAGCGATCCAAAGGCCCACCTGTTCTGAACTTTCGGAAACCTGACCGTGGCCCAGGCGCCCAGCTCCGAGGAGAGTTCAAAGACCTCTTCCGCCAGGGCCAATCCTTCCAGGCCGCCGTATTTGGCCAGATCGGCCTCGAGCCTGGGATTCTGATGTTCCGCTCCGCCGGGACCCAGACGGTCCGTGGCCGGATCGCTGATCTGCTGGGTCATTTCGAGATGGCCAATGACGCCGCTGGCCTGATCCCGCAGCGCGCCCAACAGGGGCGTCAGCCGCTCAAATATTTCGGGTTCCCCAAGGAACCGGACTCGCACATGCGCGTTGGCCGGTTCCAGGCACCTCGTGTAGTACCACCTGCTGGCCCCGTAGGCCTGTGCTTGGGCCGCCAGCGGGGTAACCAGTTCTCCAATGATGCCGTCCGCTACATCGAAGCCCCCGGTATAAAAGGAGACTGTCCACCATTGTGCCGTCGGGCGAGTTCGTGAGGCGTTTCGAACTGCTGTCAGCTGTGTCATGGCGTGAGTCCCCTCCGGGGTTGGTGCTTGGTTACCGCCGCTGAGCGGGGTCTTGCTGGTTACTCGTTGTAAATCAAGTTGCTTTCCCCCTGAGGGGATTCCTTAGATCCAGTCCCAAACTTTGGTCATCTTCATTCCCCTCCTGTACCTGCGGCCGATATGCCGGCCTGTGCGGTTGGTTGACTCCGAAAGCTTCCCCCGCTGCGCAACGCCTCGTCTACCCTTTCGGGTGCCCGGTTCCTGTCATGGCCCCTTTGGCCCTTGCCTGTCATTTATTTCCCTCTGCACTTGACGAATCGGCCGCATGCCAACAAGGAATATGGCGGATATCCGGTCTTTCTGTGCCGGCTTCCCTGCGATGGCATTAAGCGGTCATGGCAGTCTTTTCGCGGCGGCTATTCTTCCGGCAGCTTGGCCCGCAGGATGTCCCGGATGTAGTTCCGGTTCATGGCGGCCACCGAGAGTCCGTCACCGCCGTAGTGCTCCACGCACATCGGACCGTCAAACCCTGTATCCAGGGCCATGCCAATGGCCTCCCGGTAATTGATGAATCCCAGGGCCAGCGGCGCGGGTGCCGAGGCGTAGGCACCGGTGGCGGGATCGTAATCCCGGAAGTAGTTCTTCAGCTGCCAGTAGTTGGTGTGCGGGAGCATCGTGACCAGCATTTCGCGCCAGTCCTCAATCGGACGGTGGAGGCGCACAATGTTGCCGATGTCGGGGCAAAGCCCCACGTTGGGCAGATCCACCGCCTTCACCAGCTGAACGGAGCTGTCCGCCGTTCCCAAAAAGGTGCCTTCATACATCTCCAGCGACAGGCTCACTCCGCGTGTCGCGGCATACTCGCCCAGCTCCCTGAAGCGCCCGGCAGCCTTGTCCCGGTTGGCGGTGGTGTCCTCGTCCTCGATTCCCTTGGCGAGCCAGAACCAGGTCGCATCCTTCTGCTCCTGCGTGAGGGGATCATGCAGCCCCAGGCAGACCATGGGTGCTTCGAGCTCCGCCGCCGCGTCAATGGTCCGCTTGGTGTAGGCAATGTTTCGCTGCGCCTGCTCTTCATCTGCGGTGATCACACTTTTGCGGGTGACGGCGAGGTCACTGAAAGCGAGCCCGTAGGAGCGTGCCGTCTCCAGCAGCTGACGGCGCCCGCCGGCGTCGAGGTCCCCAGCCCGAACCCATGAATCCGTCAGGTCCACGTGGTCGAACCCAGCCACCCTGACTTCCCGCAGGGTCTGTTTCCAGGCCTGCGGTCCGGCCTCGGTACGGTCCAGACCGTCCTGCGTTACTCCCGTGAAGTTGAGCAGGGCCGCTCCGATGGGCCATGTCTCGGCCGTGTACGTCATGTTCTTCTCCTTGCGTTGGTCGATGATGCGGGTTAGTGGGCGGATTTACACCGGGGCGGCAACTTCAGACGGGCGGCCAACCCGCTGCACGGGAATGTCACCGGACAAAGCGGCCTTGCGATCCTCGCTGAGCGGACCGCCCATGATGTCCGTGTCGATGGGTCCCGGGACAACGGCATTGCAGGTGATGCCGTGCGGCCCGAGCTCCCGGGCTGCACCGCGGGTGAGCCCCAGCACGGCTGCCTTTGCCCCCCCCCCCCCGCGTACCCCGTCTTCGAGAAGGCTCCACCGCCAGCGCAGCCAGGAGGGCCTGTGGGCCAGGACGAGTGTTTCAGCGGGTAGACAGCGGGAATGCGCATAGAGGGAACACCTTTGTTCGCTGGAGTTACTCCACGGGTATGCGATATGGGCCACAGTTCGGCGCGTCTCGGCTATACCCTATAGGATATTGGGATACTGTCCAGCTGGCCTTCGACCCGCACGGAACGGTGATCCTTCAGCCGCCACGCTGTGAACCCCGGGCGGGGCGGAACACTGCCTTGTGGGAAAATCTTGAAGGCACACCAACGCGGGACCAAGAGGAGCACCATGGGTACGGATGCAGCAGGGAGCGGTGCCTGGGTGCAGCGCAGCGTTTTGGCGGATCAGGTTTACACGGAGATTCTTGCGCGCCTCATGGACGGAAAGCTTGCCTCAGGGGACCCGCTCAGCATTGACGGCACCGCCAGGGATCTTGGCGTATCCCCGACCCCCGTCCGGGAGGCATTGGCCAGGCTGGAAGCAACCGGCATGGTGGTGCGCGCCGCCCTGCGCGGCTACCGTGTGGCTCCCGTCCTGAGCCATGACGAGCTCCTGGACCTCATGGATGCCCGGCTGCTGATCGAGGGGCACGCCGCCGAGGTTGCCTGCACGTACGCGGATGAGGCGTTTCTGGCGGAGCTCGAGCGTTCCATCGAAGACCTGCGGCAGGCGCCCAACGGGCCCAACTTTTCCGATTACCGGTCCTACTGGGAGGCAGACGAGCGTTTCCACCGGACCATCGCCGAACAAACCCGCAACCGGTTCCTCCTGGGCGCCTACAACTCCCTGGGTGGGCACGTCCACCGCTTCCGCCTGTTCGGAGGAACCGGAGTCCGGGATGCACGCAGTGCCATCGAGGAACATACCCGGATTGTCGCCGCCATGCGCCGGGGTAACGCTGAGGAAGCACGCGCCGCAATGGCCGGCCACATCTGCGGCGTTCGGGACCGTGCTGCGCGGGAACATGAGGCAACCCGCACCGGCACCGGGCAGCCGGACTGACAATCCGCCCCTAATTGGCCCACCTGGCATGTGGTTGACATCACAGTGCAGCACATGGATCCTATAGGAAAGATGAAATAACTCCGGTTGAATCCGACCGGACGAATCATTGACCAGTGCATCGGAGGACTCGCCAGTGACCCAGCGAACAGTAGCCGTAGTGGGTTCCGGATACATGGGCGGAGGCATTGCGCAGGTCCTCGCCCTGGGAGACGCACGAGTTGCGCTGGCCGATGTGTCGCAGGAAGTTGCCGAGAAGAACCTCGAACGCCTGCTCGCCGAAGCGGAGTTGTTCGTTTCGGACGGCCTGTTTCCCGAAGACGCGGTCCGGCGGCTGCGGGAAAACCTTTGGGCAGCCCCCAGCATTGAAGATGCCGTGGCGGATGCCTCCTACATCGAAGAAGCCGTCCCTGAAATCCTTGAGATCAAGCACGCCACTTTGGCGCGGATCAGTGAGGCTGCACGGCAGGACGCTGTTATCGGCTCCAACACCTCCACCATCCTGATCGCCACCCTGGCCGAGGCAGTCTCGAACCCGGGCCGCTTCCTGGGGGTGCACTTCTCCAACCCCGCACCCTTCATCCCCGGAGTGGAAGTCATTCCCCACGCGGGCACCACCGCAGCAACCGTTGACACAGCCCGGGAAATTGTCGCGCTCACGGGCAAACATGCCGCCGTCGTGAAGGATGTCACGGGCTTTGTGCTCAATCGCCTCCAGTACGCGCTGTTCCACGAGGCCGCACAGGTGGTTGAGGAGGGCATTGCATCCGCGGAGGACGTGGACACCCTGGTCCGGACCACTTTCGGCTTCCGGTTACCCTTCTTTGGCCCGTTTGCGATCGCCGACATGGCAGGCCTGGACGTTTACTCCTTCTGCTACGCATCGCTGCAGACTTCCTTCCCGGAACGGTTTGCGACCCCGGGAATCCTGAAGGACCTTGTCAATGCCGGGAAGCTCGGCACCAAGTCGGGAGCCGGCTTCCTGCAGATTCCCGCGGACAAATCCCAGGACCTTGTGGCCTACCGGAACAAGGCGTATGTTGCCATGTCCGGGCTGCTGAAGGAGCTCGGACCCAGTCCCGCCGAGGAGGCAGGCCTGGAGACCGCCCACACTTCCACGGAAACCCGCTGACCCCATGACGTACCTCCTGAACGACCCCGCAGACTTCGCCGTCGACGCCCTGCGCGGATACGCTGCAGCACACCCGGCGCATGTGATGCCCGCGCACGGCGGCGTGGTGCGCTCCACGGAAACGCCGGAAAACCAGCCTGCCCTGGTGATTGGCGGCGGTTCAGGGCACTACCCGGCTTTTGCCGGCTGGGTGGGCCCGGGCCTGGCCCACGGTGCACCGTGCGGCAACATCTTTTCCTCCCCGTCCGCCTCCCAGGTGTACTCCGTTTCCCGGTCGGCGGAAAACGGCGGAGGCGTTCTCCTGGGCTTCGGGAACTATGCCGGGGACGTCCTGCACTTTGGCCAGGCGGCCGAAAAGCTGCGTGCCGAGGGCGTCGACGTCCGAATTATCAAGGTCTCGGATGACATCGCCTCCGGCCCCGCCGAATCCCACCGGGACCGCCGCGGAATTGCCGGGGACCTGATTGTCTTCAAGATCGCCGGCGCGGCCATTGCGGCCGGTGCAGATCTGGATGAGGCCGAGCGGGTGGCCTGGAAGGCCAATGACGCTACCCGCTCCTTTGGCGTGGCGTTTGACGGCTGCACACTGCCGGGAGCCGGGGAAGCCCTGTTCCACGTGCCGGACGGACAGATGGCCATCGGTCTGGGAATTCACGGTGAACCGGGAATCCGCGAGGTTCCCATGGGAACTGCTTCGGAAGTCGCAGACCTGCTGCTCAACGGCGTCCTCGAAGAGGAACCGGAGCGGAACGGCCCCTACAGCGGCCGGGTCTCAGTGGTACTCAACGGCCTCGGCGCGGTCAAGTACGAGGAACTCTTTGTGGTCTACGGCCGGGTGGCTGAGCGGTTGTCCGAGAAGGGGTTTACGGTGGTGGCCCCGGAAATTGGCGAACATGTCACCAGCCTCAACATGGCCGGGCTCTCGCTGAGCATCGTGTTCCTGGACGATGAACTGGAGCAGTATTGGCTGGCACCGGCGGACACCCCCGCTTTCCGGCGAAGCGCGGCCCAGGAGCCGTCGGCACCGCCGCGGACCGGAGTGCACGTTCCGGGCGAGGACCCGATTCCGGAGGCGGCGGAGGAATCCCGGGCATCCGCTGCGGGGATCGTGCAGGTGCTGGAAATGCTGCGCGACACGGCGGCTGAGCACGAAGAGCATTTTGGCCGGCTGGACGCGGTGGCCGGCGACGGCGACCACGGCCAGGGGATGGCCTACGGAACCAGGGGTGCAGCGAAAGCCGGCAGTGAAGCTGCAGCCAAAGGCGCCGGAGCGCGGACGGTCCTGCTTCATGCAGGAGACGCCTGGGCAGAGGAAGCAGGCGGCACCTCCGGGGCGCTGTGGGGGGCGGCCCTCACCGCGGCCGGCAGCGTCTTTGACGACACCCGCGCCGTGGCGGCACCTGAAATTGTCCAGGCTCTTGCCGCGGGAATCGACGCCGTTGTCCGGCTTGGCGGGGCCCGCCCCGGGGACAAAACCATGGTGGACGCCGCGCTTCCTTTCCGCGACGTCATCGCGGCGGAATTCGCTTCCACCGGCGACCTGGCCGGCTCGGTAAAAAAGGCCGCGGCCGCGGCGCAGGAAGCAGCCGAAGCAACGGCAGGCATCACCTCCCGCCTGGGGCGGTCCCGCATCCTGGGCGAAAAGAGCCTGGGTACGCCCGATCCCGGCGCCCATTCCTTCTCGGTCCTGATGGAGGCGCTGGGGAGTTTCCTCAGCTCCTCACCCGGCACCTCCTGAGGAACAATCGTGACCGTTTGGGTTGGCACCAGCTGGAAGATGAACAAAACCCTCGCCGAGGCCAAAGGGTACGCGCGCGGCCTGCTCACCGGTCTTGACGGCCGGCGGCTGGGCGCCGTCCAGCCCTTCATTATCCCCCCGGTCACAGCTCTGTCCGCGGTGGCCGGAATCCTGGAAGATGACCCCCGGGTGCTGCTGGGAGCACAGAACGCCCACTGGGAGGACAACGGCGCATGGACCGGAGAGGTTTCCGTTCCCCAAGTGGCCGATGCCGGTGCGCAGCTGGTGGAAATTGGCCACTCGGAGCGCCGCGCGCACTTTGGGGAGACCGATGAAACGGTTCGGCTCAAAGTGGCAGCAGTTTTGCGGCACGGACTGACTCCGCTGCTGTGCGTCGGTGAACCTGCCGACGTCTTGGATGCGGGGAATTCCGCCGAGCTCATCGTCCGGCAGGCCGCCGCGGCGCTGAACGGCCTTTCCGGGCAGGAAATCTCCCGGGTCCTGATTGCCTACGAGCCTGTCTGGGCGATCGGTGCCGCCGGGCGGCCTGCCGAACCGGATGAGCTCCGGGACCCGTTCGCAGCCCTCGCACGCAGCTGCGGACACCGGGTGGCCGGGCTGCTTTACGGCGGATCGGTGGCACCGGACAACGCCGCCGCCCTGCTTGGGATCCCGCACGTGAACGGACTGTTCATCGGTCGCGCCGCATGGCAGGTGGACGCTTATCTGAGCTTGCTTGACATTGCCGCGGACACTGCAGGGTGCCGGATCCCCGACCCGGTCGACAACAAGACCACCAGCGGAACAAGGAACTGAGGAAATCATGAGCGAGGCCCGAAAACTGCGGATAGTGATCGGCGGAGACGACGCCGGATTTGATTACAAGGAGGTTCTGCGCCGGGATCTGGAGGCGGATGACCGCGTTGAAAGCGTTGTGGACGTGGGTGTTTCCGACTCGGAGAATACTGCCTACCCCCACGTCGCCGTCGACGCCGCACGCATAGTAGCCGCAGGCGAAGCGGACCGTGCCCTGCTGATCTGCGGCACGGGCCTGGGAGTGGCCATTTCCGCGAACAAGGTTCCCGGCATCCGGGCGGTCACCGCCCATGATTCCTACTCCGTGGAGCGCTCCGTGCTCAGCAACAATGCCCAGGTGCTCTGCATGGGCCAGCGAGTGGTCGGCATTGAGCTGGCGCGCCGCCTCGCCAAGGAATGGCTGGGTTACGTGTTTGACCCTGCCGGTGCTTCAGCGGAGAAAGTGGACGCCATCTCCGGCTATGAAAACGGATGACAGCATGCCTTGGCGCATCGGCGGATAAGGTAGCCTCAGCCGAATCGAAAGGAACGGATGTGGATGACTTGTCCCAAGCTGTCTACCGTTACGCCGTAAGCAGTCCGGGCTGGACCGTAGATGATGCTTCCGAGGCGCTGGGCTTCACCACGCGTTCCATCGAAGCGGCCGTGAACTCTCTGGTGGAGCGCTGCCTGCTGGTCCAGGCCAACACCGGCCGGCGCAGCTACACAGCCGTCTCCCCCGACGTCGCACTGGCTGAACTGGTTGATCCGGACGAGAGGGCACTCCTTGATCTCCGTTCGCGGATCGGAGCCAAACGCCGTGAGCTCGCCGCACTGGTTCCCGTCTTTGCCGAGGCCAGCCGGCGGGTATCCACCGATGCCCCGGTGGAGGTCCTGGAGGATCCGGACCAGGTGATGCGCATCCTGATCGAATACGCCAGATCGGCGTCAGAGTGTGTCCTGATGGCGCGGCCCGGGCAGGGGGCCACCGCCGATACCCAGGAAGAGAGCATCCAGAAAGATGTGGACATGCTGCAGCAGGGAGTGTCCCGCCGCACCCTCTACCACTCCAGCATCCGGGACCATATGCCCACCCGCAGAGCCGTGGAGGTTGTCACTGCGGCCGGCGGAGAGTTTAGGACCCTCCCCCAGATGCCGCTCCGGGCAGTGATTTTCGACCGCAAGGTTGCAGTGATCCCGCGGGCAGCACATGCTCAGGACCGGGCGGGGTTGGTCATCCGGGATCCCAACGTGGTTTCCGTCTTTGTCCGGTTGTTCGAGTTTGCCTGGGAGCTGGGCGAGCCGTTCCTTGCCGAAGAACCGCATGGAAATCAGCTGAGCAGTGTGCAGCGCTCAATCCTTCGCGCCCTGGCCTCCGGACAACCCGATGAGGTCATAGCCCGCCGCATGGGCATCAGCGTGCGGACCTGCCGGCGCCACATCGCCAAGATGCTGGAGGACCTGGGCGCAGAAAGCCGCTTCCAGGCCGGAGTAAAAGCCCACCGGGCCGGGTGGATCTAGACAACTATTGTTGCCGAGAGAGCAACAAGCCGGGCTAGGATGTGGGGATGACTTCCGAGGAGACGACCGCCACAGTTCTGACAGCAGAGACCCAGGCAGCCCTTGACCGTGCCGTTTCTTCCACGCACCGCCATGAAGCCCTCTTTTCAGACCGTGCCTTCCATATCAAGCAGTCGGCGGTGCGTGACGTCTTTGACATCTCCATCCGGCCGGGGCTGATCTCGCTGGCGGGAGGCAGCCCCTACCTTCGTTCGCTTCCCCTGGCTGAACTGGGCCTGTCGGCGCAGCGCATCATCGCCGAACACGGACTCGAAGCGCTGCAGTACGGTGCCGGACAGGGCATGGAGGAGCTCCGCATCCAGGCCTGTGAGGTCATGGCGGCGGAAGGAATTACCGACGCCGATCCTGCGGACATTGTCATCACCACGGGCTCCCAGTCCGCCCAGGACGTTGCCGCCAAAGTGTTCTGCAACCCCGGAGACGTGGTGCTGTGCGAGGACCCAACCTATGTTGGGGCACTGAACGCCTTCGAAGCGTACGAGGTTCAGATGCACGCCCTCCCGGTGGACAGTGAGGGCCTGGTGCCTGAAGCGCTGGAGGAAGCGATCGCTTCGCTGCGGAAGCAGGGCAAGACCATCAAGATGCTCTACACCATTCCCAGTTTCAATAATCCCAGCGGAGTGACCCTGTCCGCCCGCAGACGGCCCCGCATTGTCGAAATCTGCGCGCAGGCGAACATCCTCATCCTCGAGGACAACCCCTACGGAATGCTCCGCTTTGACGGGAACCCGCTGGTACCGCTGCGGGCAGGCAATCCCGATGACGTCCTGTACCTGGGTTCCTTCTCCAAGATCTTTGCCCCGGGCGTCCGGGTGGGCTGGGCACTGGTCCCCCGCCATCTGCACCGCCGCTTCTATCTGGCCTGCGAGGCTGTGGTGCTTTGCCCGTCGCCGCTCACGCAAATGCTGGTGTCCGCCTATCTGCGCGACTACGACTGGATGCAGAACATCCGCGACTCCCGGATGCTATATGCGTCGCGCTGCGCCGCCATGCTCGCGGCGCTGTCCGAAGAACTGCCCGACGGCGTGAGCTGGACGGTGCCCGACGGCGGGTTCTTTGTGTGGCTGAGCCTGCCCGAAGGCGTGGACACCTACCCCCTGCTGTACGAGGCCATCGATGCAGGTGTGGTCTTCATCCCCGGAGCCGCGTTCTCACCCTCGGACGAACCTTCCAACAAGTTGAGACTGGCCTTCAGCGCTGTTTCAGAGGAGGACATTGCCGAGGGCGTGCGGCGGCTCGCCCCGGTCCTGCGCCGCGCAATGGACCGCGCTGCAGGCTAGCGGTTCCTTCGCCGCCGTTCCAGGAACGGAAAGACGACGAGAAACAGGCCCAGGATGATCAGCAGGCGCCAGAAGGTGCCCAGTCCGGGGAACAGCATAATCAGCAGGCTGGAGATGACAAAGGCCACTGCCAGCAGGATGAGCGTGCGTTTGAGGTCAATGCGCGGCGGGCCGCCTTGCCCCTGGGGGCTCCGAGGAATAGTCATAGTGTCCCGATCGTATCCGCGGTCAGCGGCGAATACAGTGCCTGCTGTGCGTTTGGCTTCTCCGCTGCCTAATCCAGCAGCAGTGCAGGCTCCTCCAGGATGGACGCGACGTCGGCCATGAAACGCGCGGAAAGGTCACCGTCCACCACCCGGTGGTCGAAGGATCCGCCCAGGGTGGTCACCCAGCGCGGAACGACTTCGCCGTCCACCACCCAGGGCTTTTGCTTGATGGTCCCGAAGGCCACGATGGCCACTTCACCGGGGTTGATGATGGGTGTGCCGGTATCGATGCCCAGGGCACCGATGTTGGTGATGGTGAGGGTTCCGCCCGACATGTCCGCCGGCGGGGTTTTCCCTGCCCGCGCCGTCGTCGCCAGGGAGTTGAGCGCAATCGCCAGTTCCTTCAGAGACAGGTCCTGGGCGTCCTTGATGTTCGGGACCATTAGTCCGCGGGGCGTGGCGGCAGCAATTCCGAGGTTCATGAAGTGCTTGACCAGGATTTCGTCCCCGGCCCAGGTGGCGTTGACCGACGGGTTGCGGGCGGCAGCCCAGATCACGGCCTTTGCCAGGATCAGCAGCGGTGAGACCTTGATGCCGTCAAAGTCCCGTGACGCCTTCAGCCGCTTGACGAACTCCATGGTCCGTGAGGCGTCCACATCCACGAAAATGCTGACGTGGGGTGCGGAAAATGCGCTGTCCACCATGGCCTTGGCCGTAGCCCGGCGCACTCCCTTAACCGGGATGCGTTCAATCCGCTCGTCACGGGGCTTCTGCGCGCCTGCCCAGAAGGTATCCGCGGACTTCTGCTCGGCTTCGCGCTGCGCCTGGTAGCTGATCAAGTCCTGCTTGGTCACCTCGCCGCTGGCGCCGGTTGCCGGCACTTCCGCCAGGTTGATGCCGAGGTCCTTCGCCGCCTTGCGCACCGGCGGCTTGGCCAGCACCCGCTGGATCAGGCGGGAGAGGGTGTCCTGCACCGCGGCGCCTGCAGCAGCGACGGCCGGCGTACGGGCATCGAGTGAACGCCCGGGGTTCGGTGCCGGCGACGGCGCCGCGGGTGAGGGCGCCGCGGGTGAGGGTGCCGCGGGTGAGGGAGCCGGTGCAGCCGGGGCCGGCTGGCTGACGGGCGAAGGAGCAGTCCGGCCGGTCCGTGGCCGCCGCTTCACGGCGTCGGCCTTGGGGCCTGTGCCGGTGAGGGAAGCGCTGGGCTGCCCGTCGTCGTCGGCTGCCGCCGGAACGGGCGCGGGCGTCATGGGCGCCCCGGGCTGCTGGCCGCTCTCCTGGGCCGGTGAACCGGCCGTGACGCTGATGATGGGCGTTCCGACATCCACTGTCTGCCCCTCCTCCACCAGCAGCGCAGACACGGTGCCGGCGTAGGGCGAGGGGAGCTCCACCAGTGATTTTGCCGTCTCAATCTCAACGATGACGTCATTGACGGCCACGGTGTCGCCGGCTTGAACCTTCCACTGGACAATGTCGGCCTCGGTCAGGCCCTCGCCCACGTCGGGAAGGTGGAACGTTCTTTCAGTCATGGTTTCTCAATCTTTGTGTGCGGCAAACTGCTTGGCGGCCGGAGGTTAGTAGGCGAAAGACCGGTCCAGGGCATCCATCAGCTTGTCAATGTCCGGCAGATAGTGCTCTTCGACCTTGGCCACCGGATACGGCATGTGGAAACCGCCGACACGGATTACGGGTGCCTCCAGGGACAGGAACGCGCGTTCGGTTACCCGGGCCGCGATCTCCCCGCCGATTCCGCCGAACGTGGGGGCTTCGTGGGTAACGATGAGGCGGCCGGTCTTGCGGACCGACTCGGTGACGGTGTCGAAATCGATCGGCGAGATGGAGCGCAGGTCAATCACTTCGATGCTGCGTCCGTCTTCCTCAGCGGCCTTCGCGGCGGCGAGGGCCACCGGCACCAGCGGTCCATACGCCACGATGGTGGCGTCCGTGCCTTCGCGCAGAACGTGGGCCGCAAACGGATCACCCGAGGGCTTTTCCGTGTCGACGTCGCCCTTCAGCCAGTAGCGGCGCTTGGGTTCGAAAACGATCACCGGATCAAGGCAGGTCATGGCCTGCTGGATCATCCAGTAGGCGTCCTGGGGGCTGGACGGGGTAAGGATCCGCAGCCCTGCCGTATGGGCAAAGAGTGCTTCCGGTGATTCCGAGTGGTGTTCAATGGATCCAATTCCGCCGCCGTAGGGGATCCGGATAACCACCGGCGCGCTGAGGGCTCCCTCGCTTCGCGAATGCATCTTGGCCAGCTGGGTGGTGATCTGGTTGAACCCGGGGAAGACAAAGCCGTCAAACTGAATTTCGCAGACAGGCGTGTAGCCGCGCAGCGCGAGACCGATAGCGGTACCGATGATCCCGGATTCCGCCAGCGGAGTGTCCATTACCCGGTCCGCGCCAAAGTCCGCTTTGAGCCCTTCGGTTACGCGGTAAACGCCGCCCAGATCGCCAATGTCTTCGCCCATCAGCAGCGACTTGGGGTTCTGTGACAGTCCTGCCCTCAGTCCGGCGTTAATGGCTTTGGCCATGGTCATCGTGCTCATGCGGTGGGCTCCTGGGAGTCGGCAAAGCCGGCCTCGTAGCGGCGGTGGAACTCCAGTTCCTCCTGGATCAGCGGGTGTGCTTCGGCGTAGACGTCGGTAAAGGCATCCGTAAACCCCGGTGATGACATGGCAAGCACGTCCTGACGGAGCTTCTCCGCCATGGCCTGTCCTTCCGCCGCCAGCGTCTCGAAGAATTCGTCATCCGCCAGTCCCGCGGCACGGAGGTGCTTCTCCAGCCGGGTGAGCGGATCACGCGAGATCCAGGCTTCCTCATCGGCGCTGAGACGGTATTTCGTGGGGTCGTCGGCGGTGGTGTGGGCACTCATCCGGTAGGTGAAGGCCTCGATCAGCACCGGCCCCTTGCCCGAGCGTGCGTGTTCCAGCGCCCAGCTCGTGACGGCCCGAACGGCAACCGCGTCATTGCCGTCCACGCGGATGCCCGGGAAACCGTAACCCTTGGCCCGGTTGGCGAGCGGAATGCGGGACTGCACTTCGGTGGGCACCGAGATGGCCCAGTGGTTGTTCTGGCAGAAGAACACCACGGGCGCGTCGTAGGAAGCTGCGAAGACCATGGCTTCGTGGACGTCGCCCTCGGAGCTGGCACCGTCACCGAAGTAGGCCACCGTGGCGGCCTCGGGCAGCTGCGGATCCAGCTTGCGGTCACGGGCCATGCCCATGGCGTAGCCGACGGCGTGAGGCACCTGTGCGGCGAGGACCAGCGTGTAGAGGTGGAAATTTGTTTCGCTGGGGTCCCAACCGCCGTGGGATACACCGCGGAACCGGCGCAGCAGCGAAGACAGTTCCAGGCCCCGCGTCAGTGCGACGCCGTGTTCCCGATACGTGGGGAAGACATAGTCCTGCGGCTGCAGGGCGCTGCCGGAGCCGATCTGCGCGCCTTCCTGCCCGGTCATCGGCACCCACATCACCAGTTCACCCTGGCGCTGCAGCGCCGTGGCTTCCTGGTCGAAGCGGCGGATTGTGTACATGTCCCGGTACATGCCGCGAAGATCTTCGGCGTCCAGCTCTGCAGCATAGGCACCGTAGGGACCCTGCAGGAGAAGCTCACCCTCCGGGCTGAGCATCTGCACCATGGCCGGATCGGCCTCCCTGCCCAGAATGCCGATGTCCGCGTTGCCTGCCTCGTCTTCAGGCAGGCCGGAAGCGTTTGCCTCCGACCGGACAGCCAGGTGCTTCAGATCCATGCTTACTCCTCGCCGGGGCGGTCAGCGACCTACCCCGCGCTAGATACATATGCCTCAGAAGGAATAGATCACCACTGCGGCATATATGCGGAACGTACCTCCCCAGCCTAACGAGGGCCGCGTCCCGGTCCGCAGTCAGGACACGCTAGGAAACCCCGGGTCCCTTTGTATAGGTCGCACATAGCGCGAGGAATCGAGTGTTGGCCTCCTGCTCACCGATAGTGACCCGGACACCCTCCGTGCCGAACGCCCGCACCGCCAGGGCCTGCTGCTCCGCCAGTGCCGCAAACTCGGGGGTATTCTCCCCCAAATCCAGCCAGACAAAGTTTCCCTGTGCCTCGGGTATCCGCCATCCGAGCGCCTTCAAACCCGCCACAACACGGGTCCGCTCCTCGACGAGTCCTTGTATTCTTTCCACAAGTTCACCGTGGTGCTGCAGTGAGGCAACGGCAGCTGTTTCCGCCAGCTGGGAGACGGCAAACGGCACCGCCGCCGCCCGCAGGTACTGGGTCACCGGGGGGTGCGACACGGAGTACCCGACGCGCAGGCCTGCCAGTCCGGCACCCTTCGAGAACGTCCGCAGCACCACAACATTGGAATGTTCCCGGTACATCTCGATCCCGTTCACGGCCTCCGGATCCCGGACAAAGTCTTCATACGCTTCGTCGATCACCACCAGTACGTCAGCGGGCACCTGGGCAAGGAAGTCCTCAACCTGGACGGAGGTCAAAGCCGGACCGGTGGGGTTGTTGGGCGTGCACAGCAGGATCACGCGCGTCCGGTCGGTAATAGCCGCCGCCATGGCTTCCAGGTCATGAGTGCCGTCCGCCCGCAGCGGCACCTGCACACTGTCCGCTCCGGACAGCCCCACACTGATGGGATACGCCTCGAAGGAGCGCCACGGGTAGATGACCTCGTCCGGAACGCCGTGCTCGTTCTGTCCGGCAAACGTGGAAAGCAGCTGGCTCAGGGCACCCAAGCTGCCGGCGCCGGTGACGATGTCCTCAGCCGGCACGTCCAGGAACGCCGCGAGTTCAGTACGCAGGGCCGTGGACAACGGGTCCGGGTACCGGTTGATGTCCTGACTGTTACTGATGGCCTCAAGCACGGCCGGAAGGGGCGGAAATGGGTTTTCATTCGAGGACAGCTTGTAGCTCTGCAGCCCCTCGATAATCGCCGCCGGCTTGCCCGCGGCGTAGCGGGGCAGCTTCCCCATCACGTTTCGGGGGCGGATCTCGGGGGTCCGGACCTCAGCGGCGTCGGTGTCCTTTTCGGTGGTCGTCATGGACTTAAGCCTAGTCGCCTTCCACCAGTGGGTGATTTGGAACACTGAAGCTGGTCCATGCCCCCCTCCGCGTCTTGAGCATGCGGCTGTGTCAGCATGGAGCCATGCGCTTCCTGATCCAAATCATGATTAATGCCCTCGCCCTGTATGTGGCCGCGTGGCTGTTTCCCGGCATCACGGTCTTCGAAGCGGGCGACGCCGTCACCGGCAATCCCACCATTGATCTGGTGCTGGCGTTCCTCTTTATTGGCCTGCTGTTCGGTATTGTCAACGCGCTGATCCGGCCGGTCGTCAAGCTTCTCACTCTGCCGCTGACCATCCTGACTTTGGGACTTTTCACGATTATCGTCAACGCGGCCATGCTCATGCTGACCTCTTGGCTGAGCAGCTACACCCCGGTTGATTTCAGCGTGGATTCCTTTTTCTGGACCGCCATACTCGCCTCAATCGTCATCAGCCTGGTCTCCATGGTGGCCGGTTCACTGACCGGGACCCGCCGGTAGCGGGGATGGTGCCCGCGGAGAAGGCATTGGCGCGGGAACGGGCGCTCGTTTCGCCTGGCCGGCCGAATTCTTCGAAGGCGTGGACGCCGGTTTCCGGGCAAAGCTGAAGAGGCTCCTCGTGGCAATTGATGCGGGCGGAATGATGTCCGCGAGGTATCCCAGCGAATCCTTCAAGGACGGGTCTTCACTGGCATCCGTCTGGTCGGCCAGCTCCAAATAGAGGTCCAGGTCATGCGCCGGCCCCAGTCCGTCACGCCTGGCATCCGCGGGAACCGCGGTCCGTCCCGTCACCGTAACCCGGTCGGCGGTGTCCGGGTTCAGGGTTCCGTCCGCGCCGGGGACCCAGTCCTGATAGTGCTCCAGATGGAGCACTTTCACTCCATCCGGCGTGTTCCTGTCCCCGGCGGGCGCGGCCGCTGTCACCACCATCTCAACGGAGAATTCTCCCGACTCTGCCAGGCGTGCTCCGGTATTCACGGCGTGGATCCCGCCCTGGCTGTAGCCGACGAGGATGACCGCGTCCTCTGCCGAGGCTCCCGCCTGCCGCAGGGCGTCCGCCACGGCATCGGCAACATACTGGCTGTCCCGGGCACGGCCCTCCGCGTTCCCGTAAATGTCAAAGGGGTTTGGTCCCACCATCAGGCTGCCCGAGTCCTGCATGCCGGGCAGGGTGACAATCCGGACACGGCGTTCCCCCTCGTCCACGGTGAGTATTTCCACCACACCCCGTTCCGGTCCGTGCAGCAGGGTTTTTGAACGTTCCAGCAAACCCCGGGCCGATCCGGCAAGCGGAACCGGCGCCCCGCTGTCCTCCAGCGCGGTGACTTCGATCGGCCTAAGCTCTCCGAACCTGCCCTCTGCCAGCCGCTCCAGCAACTTTTCAATGAGAAAGCCGTCAAACGGCGGAACCATCAGTTCGCTCACACTGCGCTCGGGGAAGCCGCCACCGCCTCTCCGCCACACTTCGATCCCCGCCGGCACGCCGACGGCCAGCCACGAAATCGCTTCTTCCAACCGCCCTTCCGTGTCCAGATAATTCCGGGCAGCCCGGCGAAGATCAACGGCTGCTTCCTCCAGCTCCTGCTGGTTCCGGGAAAGGCCTTTGATGACGAGCTCCGCAGCGCCGGCTGCCTCACGGGCGTGGATGTGCACCGCGCTCGTTCCAACGAGCAGCAAATACATCTCCATGCATCCGGACCGCAGGGAGGTGAGCTGTCCAACGGTTTCCTCCAACGCACCGGCCACTGACTCCAGCTCCCCGTATTCCACCGTCAGGCCGTGTGCACCGCCCCGGACATGGATTCCCGCCGCGGCATTGTCTTCCGTGGACCATTGATAAGACATCTACGACACCTCATGACCAGAGGCACGGATTTCCTCCACATGCCGGGCAACGGCCTCAGCACAGGTTCTCAGATCTTCCAGCGTGGTCGACACGTTCCTGATGTGCTGCCGGAGGAGGGCCGTGAATTCCCCCGCCGCCGGGGAATACCAGTCCATCCGGATGAGGGCCGGCAGATCCTGTTCGATACCCGCCAGGTCCTTCACCGCACTGGCGACCCAAGCGGCTGCCTCGCCCGCAGCGTAGACGTCGCGCGGGTTGACCACAATCGACTCCGCAGACCTGTCCATCAGCCACCTCCCTTTTCTGGCGGGCTGAACACCCGTTCAGCGATTGCCGTTTCAGTTCTTTCATGTCCGGTCCTCCAGTTGTTCTTCCGGGCTGGGGATGGGGAGGAGCATTCGCCGTCGTCACAGTGCACGCGGCCCTGTGGAGGACAAGGACCGGGTCCCGACCCTCCTATGTCACAGAGCGCCTATGTCACAGAGCGGGAGGCCCCGGTGGAACATGAAAGAATTACCGCATGGCTGAATCCGCTGCTCCCCGCGTCCCCCTTGCCTCCGTCACCCCCGCCATTGCCCTTGGCCCGCTGGACGGCCGCTACCGCGGCGTCACGTCACCGCTGGTGGACTACCTGTCTGAAGCGGCCCTGAACCGCGACCGCACGCACGTGGAAGTGGAGTGGCTGATCCACCTCACCTCCAACTCCGTGCTGCCGGGCACCTCCCCGCTCAGCGAAGAGCAGCAGGCACAGCTGCGCGAAATCGTCACCGGCTTCGACGGCGCCTCCATCACGGAACTGGCTGAGATTGAGCAGGTCACCGTCCACGATGTGAAGGCCGTGGAGTACTACATCGGCCGCCGGCTGGCAGCGGTCGGCATTGAAAACCTGACGGCCCTGGTGCACTTCGGCTGCACCTCCGAGGACGTCAACAACCTCTCCTACGCCCTGGGTATTAAGGGTGCAGTGGAAAACGTGTGGCTTCCCGCAGCACATGACCTGGTGGACCGAATCACCGTCATGGCCGAAGAAACCCGTTCCGTGCCGATGCTCTCGCGCACCCACGGCCAGCCGGCTACGCCCACCACGCTGGGCAAGGAACTGGCTGTCACTGCGCACCGGCTCACCCGCCAGCTGCGCCGGATCGAGAAGACCGAGTACCTGGGCAAGATCAACGGCGCCACCGGCACCTACGCCGCCCACTACGCTTCGGTGCCCGGCGCCGACTGGGAGCAGGTGGCCCGCAGCTTCGTGGAGGGCCTGGGCCTGACCTGGAATCCCCTCACCACGCAGATTGAGTCCCACGACTGGCAGGCCGAGCTCTACGCGGACATCGCCCGCTTCAACCGGATCCTGCACAACTTCTGCACGGACGTGTGGAGCTACATCTCCATTGGCTACTTCAAGCAGATCCCGGTTGCCGGCGCCACCGGTTCCTCCACCATGCCGCACAAGGTCAACCCGATCCGCTTCGAGAACGCCGAGGCCAACCTGGAGATTTCCAACGGCCTGCTGGACACCCTTGCCTCCACGCTGGTGACCTCCCGCTGGCAGCGCGACCTCACCGACTCCTCTTCCCAGCGCAACATCGGCGTGGCCTTTGGCCACTCCGTGCTGGCCATCTCCAACGCGGCCAAGGGCCTGGAACGGCTGGATGTGGCCGACGACGTCCTCGCCGCGGATCTGGACACCAACTGGGAGGTGCTCGGCGAAGCAATCCAGATGGTGATGCGCGCCGAGGCCATCGCGGGTGCTCCCGGCATGGAGAACCCGTATGAGCGCCTCAAGGAACTGACCCGCGGCCACCGCGTGGACGCGGAGCGGATGCGCGAATTTGTCACCGGCCTGGGGCTGCCCGCCAAGGCTGAGGCCCGCCTGCTGGACCTCACCCCCGGCAAGTACATCGGCATTGCCGATTCCCTGGTAGACCACGTCACCAAGTAGTCCAAAACGTACGACGACGGCGGGAGCCCGGGTTGCAAAACCCGGCCTCCCGCCGTCGTCGTTCAACGGCCCCGAAGCCGTGAAATACCTGTGGTGCCGGATCAGGAAAATGTCCGGCTCAACGTGCCCGCCATGGATCCCTCTGCGTAACAACCAAGCGTTGACTTGGACGTCAGCCTCGTCGGCTCCCCCATTGGCTGTCCCTCACGCAACCAGAGCATCCGAGCAAGGACCTCCAGGCTGCTTTGGGGCGAGTGGCTTCTTAGACATAGGGATCGAAGACGTCTACCGGTGGTTAGTGAGTTAGCGTCAAGATTTGATCATGGGATAACACGCGGTCGGCGTACAGCAACATCATTGCCGCTGGGTCGGGGTCAGAGTTGTCCGGCCCCTCCCATTGTTTGCGAAGTCCCACTCGTTCGATCGCACGTTGGGAGCGTGCGTTGGGCTTCGCGACAACCGCCGTTACGGGAAAGTCAGGACGTGTCGCCCGTGCATATTCGATGCCAGCTATGGCGACTTCCTGAGCGTAGCCGCGCCCCCAGCTCTGGGGCCGCAGGCTAAAGGATAGATTCCACGCGGTGGCTGTCAGCAGCTGACAGCCACCCATGCCGACCAGCTCACCCGATGAGGCGCCTTCCAAGGTTTCCAGTACCCACAATCCGTGCCCATGCTGTTGCCACTCAGCGATCCGGCGGCGGAGGACTGCTTGTGTATGTGTGATCGAGGTGTGAGCGAGCATGGGGTCACAATCAATGAGACGAGTGTCTGAGTACATCCGGAACAGCTCGCCCACATCGCTAGGAACAGGTGGACGCAAGGCCAATCGACCACTTGACGTTTGCATGACCTGTTCGATGATGGCTCCCCCTTCAGGCGTTGCTTCTGAAATCTATTCAGTGTCCCAGTATGGTCCGCCAGTGGGTCGCCGCCGCTACCACCTATCCCGCCAACAGATTGTTGCCTCCCAGCGCATGCGCCCCTAAGATACCGGGCGGCTTCCTGCTAACGTTCGCGTCGTGGATACCTCATGGCACGTGCCAGCCCCAACCAGCGGAGACACGACTTGGACTCAACTTGCGCAACTAGTCGCAACTAATAACTTTCTGCTGCATGGTTCACAGACGCCAGGCCTCTCAATTCTCGAACCTCGGGCGCCCGTCGACTACAGCCTCGACGAGTTCTCAAAAACGACAGCCGTCTATGCGACCGAAGACCCAACCTGGGCTATCGCATACGCCGTCCGCTCATCATCCTGCCGAGGTTTCTTGAATGCCTGCTTCTACCCGGGCGCAAGTGCCGGGGACCCATCCGAGCGGCGCATTTTTGTCTCATTCGCGGCCAATGAGAACGGCCAGGCTCCTATCAAGGCAGGAGTGGTGTACATACTCCCCAGCAAGGGTTTCACCAGGATGCCCAGCTATCTGGACCCCATTCTCGGACTGATTACAGAGTGCCAGTTTGTTAGCACCGAGCCTGTCCGTGTCATGGCGGAAATCTCAGTGCAACCCGCGAACTTACCGTTCACTCCGTTACTCCACGATTTCGAAACTGTTTCCAGATGCGCATCTCTGAACCCGCTAGGTTTTCCATGGCTCCATTGAAGGGTCGACCTTCCTCAACGCCTGCCCGCAAGCCGATCCCTTTGCCTGGACTACTGGTTTTGATTGGAAGTCGTTTCGACAAGGATTGCGGCGTTATCGTTCAACCATGAGCGCGTCGTCCCGGTCCGGTGATTCCCTTGACCCACCTCCTGAAATGGTTATGCGGCTGATGGAGCGGATCGTGGGCGAGCAGTGGCCCTCAGGGTTAGAGAGATTCAGTAGCTATTTCGCACGTCTTGGTTGCGTATTGGGCTCGCCGGCGGAGCCCGATGACGAGGCAGCCCCAGGTGTGGCTCAGGGGCGGTTTGACGTGCCTGGTTGCGAAGTGAAGAACGCCTCCTGGGACGCGTTGAACGATGACCTCTTCTCCCTGAACCTTTTTGTTTATGAGGGTTCGGAGAATTTTTCCTCGGCGGACGTCATTGCCGGCTATGACGCCGTCCGGGACGGCATCTCTGCTGTGTTCGGCCCTTCGCCGGACGAGCGTACTGATCGACACGGCAACCGGTCTGCTGTCTGGTGGGTTCAAGGGACCGTCATCGAGTTGTATGCGCACGTAAGCGTCGCTCCCGCGGTGCAGGTCGGTGCAGCTCACGAGGGACGAACTGCGGTCTACCATCAGCTCATCGCGCAGTTACCGAAACACCTGAGGCACTAAACAAGCACGTCCGGTGAAATAACCTGGGCCCGGAGATGAAGCGTACGGCGAGGGGTGCTTTGCTGTTACACCTTTTAACGGACTCTCTCTGGAGTCTCAGCCCGTTGGAATTCCGGTGCCACGACTCCGACTATGCTTTCGTCATGGAACATTCGCGGGTTGCCCTTCCCGAGCCGAGCTATCTCGCCCGTATCGGTGAAATCGCGTACACGATGTCCTCGATGGAGTGGACGATCCTCGGTGACATCCATCGGCTTGAGGCCGATGTGCCAGAAGCTCTCTTGCTCGATCAACTAGAGCCGGAGATGACGTCAGGCATTGCGGCCAAAATCAAGGCGGCGACCACCGAGATGACGGGCGGGCCAACGAAGGAGTATCTGATTGCGGTGTACCGCGCGCTCTACGCGGCTGCAGCAATCAGAAACGACGTCCTTCATGCTCGCCCAGCCACACATCCAAGCGGCTCTCAACGCCTATTACGCGCAGAGACCACGAACAAGCAGACCACTGGCGTCCGTTTTTGGATCGACGATGAATGGATCGACGAGGCAATCTTCAAACTGAACGACCTACTGACTGCAATGAATGACCGTCGGCCACCCCTCAGCTGACCCAACAAGTATGCCGATCCTTTTCGCAGGCCATTCCACTAGCCGATCCCTTATGGGCCACCATGGTGCTGACGGTTGTTGTTCCAGATCTGAAAAACTCCGAGCGCAATGACGCCTAGCCCTATGAGCATTGCGTACCACGGACCGCCATTCACCCACATATAGACGGTTGCGAGGAAGACTAAGGCTCCGGTAGCTGTCTGTGACCAGGCCCATATCCGGCCGCGTTCATAGTTGGTATGCCTAGGAATGCTATTTCCCTGCATTAGTTTTCTCCCACCATCTGTGCTCGATTTCTGCGATATTTTCGAGGAAGCCCATGGAGTCTAGTCCGCCACGTATGTTTTGCTCGTTCTCTGCATTATCTGTTGCCCGATCCGAAAAGGTTCCTGTGGCTATGCTTACTCCACAGCCCCACCCAAAGACGCTGCCAGACCTGCCCCGCCCGTGATTATCCCCAGACCGAGCCCGAAGGCTGTACATAAGCCGGTCCCTCAGCGCCGCGTTAGTCGAAAGCGAATATCACTAGAACTGAGCTCCGGATAGGGCGGCAATGAGCGCGAAGGCTCCAATGGCTATGGCAACGAATCCTACGAACATGATGGCTGTAGGGGTTGACCGCTGAGATCTGGTATCCCCACTTTTGCCAAAGAACGATCGTTGAGCTTGGGCGTTCATTGCAGCTATTTTTGTGCGCATCACAATCAAGATGGTGCCTAGAGCAAGCGGAATGATCGAAAGGACCGCCACAACGGTGTTCTCTTGCATACGGGAACTCGCTTTTCTAAGAAGTAGGGGACGACTTGGTCAGATGCGGGTCAGGGTTTGCGGGTTGAGAACGCTCGTCGCGCATTGAAGCTGATGATGCCGACGACAAAGAGGGAGAAGAACACCTTGATCACCGGGGATGTGTTGTCGAACTGGACCCACAGATAAGTCAATATGACTATTGCGGCGACGGTGCTGATGATGAATAGGGTTTTCGCGATAGGGGTGTTCGGTCTCATGAGTTATGTCTACCGGTGTGGAGCTGTAACAACAAACCCGTAGTCGAGGTACATATAGTTCCTCTTTACGTATCCTTCACTGCAGAGCACAGTGGCCCTGGTTAGCCGACTCGTGCGGTGATCGGGTCTGGATCCAATAGCGCCTGACGGCGCTCTCGTGTGCTGTTTGATCCAGAACGCCACCCTGGTGCTCGAGAGTTCTTATTGATGCGGTGTTGGTGGACGCGCAGACCGCCATGACCTGATTCATGCCGATCATGTGCGCTCTTTCGACTATTTGACCTATTGCCCACATAGCCAGGCCACGCCTGCGCGCTGATGGGCGAATTCCATAACCGATGTGCCCGGCTCGCGGTATGAGCGGATGGGATGCGTGCCGCAGTGCGATTCCGCCGAGGACCTGATCGTCTTCTGTGATCCACCAATACGTGCATTGTTTGTCGTCGGAAAGTCGTCTTAACCAGGAGACGAAGCCAGGGAGCGCTGTGACGTCGTCGCTGGTCGACAGTCCGAAACCGTCTTCGTGTAGGCCTGGACCCCACTCGCGATGTGCTTCAAGCCACGCGGGATACAAGGTAGCTTCGGGGGTTGTCAGGGCGGTCATGCCAAGACGCTATACGCTCCGGCCCACCGGTTGGGCGAATACCGGTGAGTGTCTTCCTCAACTCGTGAGCCGATCCTCCACCGCTCCGCCCTCGTCGTCCGCAGGATCAACGTGGTCATTTCTTCCCGGAACAGCTGTGTTGGTTGAGTAATTAGCTTTTCTCGGAGGCACTACCAGTCAGCAAGTTGGAAACAACAGAGGTCTTGGACTGCGTGTAGTCATCCCAGTTTCTTGCTGCTTTCGCGGCGCCGACCTTGGTATGAAGGTATTCAGCACGGGCGCTTTCGTCGGACCTGAGTAGATCACGAAAGCTAATGCGCCTGCGCCACGGCAGGCTTTCGTATTCCACTACATGAACAATGTAGGTACGGGATGATCTGGAAGGATGACTAAGCCAACAATGGTGATCGCGTTCACCTTCAAGATCGAACCCGATCGTGGCGAGATGCTGTGAAACGCTGCTGACTCTATCTGCTTCGACACCAACAAGGATGTCCACAACATCCTTGGCAGGAAGATCAGGCACGGCAGTGGAACCAATGTGCTCCAGATGGACACCGTGGACCTGTTGACGGATCTTGTCCATCATTTCAGCCGCCATTCCCGTCCATTCGGAGTAGCGGCTCGGAACGAGGAAAACAGGTTGATCGGGTGTCATGGAGTCATCTTTGCATAGGCCCCATCCTGGCTGCTGCAGGCGCTGTAGAACAAGCTTCACCCAGTGCTTAGCGGATCCTTTACCGGCCATGGGGCGTCACCTTTCATGCTCGACTGGCGAGAACAGCGCCGGGTTAGGAAATCGATAAGCCTATCCCCATGGCCACGAAGAATACGCCCATGATCATGTACATGAATCCCATGCCTCTTATGGTGGGTACGTCGGCGAAAGTGAAGCCATCTGGGCTGATCCCGTGGCTCTCCTTATAGATCTTCGACCATGTGCTGGCAGTTCCGTTGAGGTCTCGGAACACGTGCAGTCCAAACAGGAAAACGAAGACACCAGACACACTCAGGCCGAGGGCAAACCAGTTCACTCTAGTTATGACCAGGAGAAGAAAAGCACCCAGGAAAAAACCGATGAAACACCTCTGGAATGTCCTCGCCGGTTGGGGCAGCTCGATGAATAGTCGTTTGATCCCCCGGATAGTCTTGATGATCTACCTTTCTCTGGCTTTGTGGCTCTGTCGGATTTGGACCAGATCTGAGAGTTCGAGTCGCGCACCGGCAGCCTGACTCTACCTCGAGACGTTATGGCCTCGCGGCCCGACTAACAGCATCGCCAAGTGTCCCAGCAGGGGGTCGCTCAGCGCGACATACTGCCGCCGATTCCCCTCCGGGGACGTCGCCACGTTCGCGACCGGCGCCGAGCATGTGCATATATCCCGCCCGCAAACGGGTCCGATGAGCGTGGGTCAAACGTTATGGCCCGTGCTGTTGCATGCGTTCACGGAAACGGTGCCGGTTGAGACCACCAACGTTTGCGTGCACGTTCCATCACCCTCAACTGTCTGGGACTAAGCGACCGGAGCTCTTGCTGTCACTTCCAAAGTCCCGGCGCCGTTATGGTGGGCCCATGATCGAATTCCCGCAGCTGCTCCACACCGTTTTGGACACACCCGATGTGCGGGGACTGGCGGAGTTCTACCGCCAACTGCTAGGGCTGCAGTACCGCAGAGGAGATGAACCCCCACCGCAGGGTGCGGACGACGACGTCGATTGGCTCGTGCTGACCGATGCGCACGGGAACCGCCAACTCGCCTTCCAGCAGGAAGAATACCTGAAGCGCACCACCTGGCCCCGGCCTGATGTGCCCATGCAGATGCACCTGGACCTCACCGTTCCCGACCGGCAGGCACTCGAAGACCAGCATGCCAGGGCAATGGCGCTGGGCGCTGAACTCCTTTTCGACCGGACAGATGATCCCGATGAGCCGTTATACGTCTACGCGGATCCGGCCGGGCACCCGTTCTGCATCTTTCGTGGGCTGAAGCAGTCTCAGGACTCCGCATTTGGGCAGTGGCCCGTTCACAGGCAGACTGGCCCCATGGAATTCACGGCAAAGATTCAGCGGTATCTAGGCGTTCAGCCGGTAGAGGTCCTCGACCAGTATGAGAAAGCAACACGCGCAGCACATTTAACGTGCCGGAGGTGCGGGGCCTTTGTCGCAGCTGAGCACCAGATGTTGCACAATAACTGGCACGCGGCCCACGATGGGTAGGGGCTGATGCCCCTACCCGCCCACGGGTTTCCGGGTTCTTAGTCCGCGGCAGCCAGCTGACCGCAGGCGCCGTCGATCTCCTTGCCGCGGGTGTCGCGCAGCGTGGTGGGGATGCCGGCGTCGATCAGGTGGTTGATGAACTCGCGGGTCACGTGCGGTTCCGGCGAGGTCCAGATGGAACCCGGCGTCGGGTTCAGCGGAATCGGATTCACGTGCACCCAGCCTCGGCCGCGGGAGTTCAGCTTCTTGGCCAGCAGGTCCGCGCGCCACGGATGATCGTTCATGTCCTTGATCAGCGCATATTCGATCGAGACGCGGCGGCCGGTGACGCGGTAGTAGTTGTACGCGGCGTCCAGGGCCTCGTCCACCTTCCAGCGGCTGTTCACCGGAATCAGCTCGTCACGCAGTTCGTCATCCGGAGCGTGCAGGCTCAGCGCGAAGGTCACCGGGATGTTCTCCTCGGCCAGCTTGTTGATGGCCGGCACCAGGCCCACGGTGGAAACAGTGATGTTCCGGGCGCTCATGCCCAGGCCCTCGGGAACCTCGGCGGCCATCCGGTGCACGGCGTTCATCACGCGCTTGTAGTTGGCCAGCGGCTCACCCATGCCCATGAAGACAATGTTGGTGACGCGCTCGGCGTCATGCCCGCCGTCGCGGCGCTTGCCGCCGAGGCCGCCTTCCTTGATCACCCGGTTGGCCTGGACAATCTGGTCCAGAATTTCCGCGGTGGACATGTTCCGGGTCAGGCCGGCCTGGCCGGTGGCGCAGAACGGGCAGTTCATGCCGCAGCCGCACTGGCTGGACACGCACAGCGTGATACGGCCGGGGTAACGCATCAGGACGGACTCCACGAGGGAACCGTCGAAGAGGCGCCACAGGAACTTGATGGTGTCGCCGTTGTCCGTGGTCAGGCGTTTGACCTCGGTGAGCAGCGTCGGGAACATTTCCTTCACCAGGTCATCGCGGCGCTCCTTGGGGAGGTCGCTCATGGCTTCGGGGTCCGTGGTGTAGTGCTGGAAGTAATGCACTGAGAGCTGCTTGGCACGGAACGCCGGGAGGCCCAGTTCTTTAAGCTTGGCCTGGCGCTCGGGCAGAGTCAGGTCAGCCAGATGGACCGGGGGCTGCGACACCCGCGGGGACTTGAACTGGAGCAGCGGTCGGCCGTCGGGTTCCTTGGCCTGTTCCCAGCCCTCGGTGGCGGGCCGCACCTGCGTCTTCCGTGCCTGCAGCTGGGCCTTGGAGGTACCAACCGGCCTGGACGGGTTTGCGGGGGAAGTATCGAGGGAAGTCATCCCTTCCATTTTTGCATGCATCCGGATTCTCCGCTTCTCTTAGCCAACTTGCCATGCAGCTGAAACACCGCTGAAACGGCACACCCCTAGATTGAAGGAAAATCCCGTTCCGGAGCACCCTCAGCAGGAGGCCCCATGCTTGCCGATCAGCCCCCGCACCTCACCATCCGCGAAGTGCCCTGGAGCAACCCCGTGGGCGCTGATCTGCGCGCCGCCCAGCAGGCAGAATTGAACAGCCGTTGGGGAACATCCGCACCCGAACCGGCGCCGCCCACCGCCGAAGACGTGGCCGTTTTCCTCGTTGCGTATGAGAAGAGCTCCGGCCAGCCGCTTGGCTGCGGCGGGCTGCGGCGGCTGGATGACTCGACGGCCGAAATTAAACGGATCTATGTTCTTCCCTACGCCCGGGGTTCCGGCGTAGCCACCGCCGTGCTGACCGCCCTGGAGTATCGGGCGCGGGCCGCCGGATATGCCGTCATCGCCGCCGAATCAGGGTCGGCCCAGCCCGACGGCCAGCGCTTTTACCGGCACGGCGGCTACACCGTGGTGCCCAACTTCGGCCCCTACGCCGAGGTGGCGGACTCGGTGTGCTTCGCGAAGACCATCGGCCCGGGCGTCCGGCCGCCGATCCCTCCGGCGTCCGCTCCCTGGGGCAGGCTCGGCTGAGGCGTGGCCAACCGGCCGAGCGCAGCCGCACGTCAGTAGTCGATGCGGTTCTCCGCAACAGTCCAGGCCTCAAACGGGGCGGTTGCCGGCACGTCCTGAGCCGCAGCCTGCGTCACCTGAAGCGAGCGCTCCCCAACCGGCATCTCAAAGTACTCGTAGAACACAGCGTCATCGAAGCCTGCGCGGGCCGCATCATGGCGGTCCGCCGCAAAAACCACACGGTCCAAACGAGCCCAGAGTGAAGACGCCAGGCACATGGGGCAGGGTTCGCAGCTGGTGTACAGCACGGCGCCGCTGAGGTTGTGGGTTCCGGTGCCGGCACCGGCGGCCCGGATGGCCGTCACTTCGGCGTGCGCCGTTGGGTCATTGTTGGCGGTGACCCGGTTGAGGCCCTCAAAAACCGAACCGTCGGCCGTGACGACGATGGCGCCGAACGGACCGCCGCCGGCGGCAACGTTGGCGGTGGCCAGGTTGATGGCACGGGCAAGGTACTGAGCGTCACTGGTGGTCATGGATATCTCCTTGAACGCGGATGGCGGCAACAGTTGCCGGATCTGCCAGGTAGATAGCACCATGCGGTGCCCGCCTTCGGCAGCACAAGGCTAACATCGCAGGCCGGTAAAGGGCTGCACCGTGATCCGGCTCTGGACGGGGCAGCGCAGCTGTGACAGCGTTCTTAGAGGGGGACGGATGGCTGCACCTTCGAAAGGACATGGCCGTGGAGCGCATGATTTTCCCCAATCTCCCTGTTGCCGACCTTCGCAGATCCACTGAGTTTTATCTGGGTTTGGGATTCAAGCAGAGCCCCCAGTTCAGCAACGACGACTGCGCCGCCGTGATCATTTCCGACACCATTGTTGTCATGCTGCTTCACCAGGAGTTCTTCTCGGGGTTCCTTCCCGAAGGCGACACCCCGCACCTGCGCGCGGCGGGCAAGGAAGTGCTGAACTGCCTGAGCTGCGACACCCGCGAAGAAGTGGACACTTTCCTGGCGAACGCCGCGAAGAACGGCGGAGCCGTGTTTCAACCCGCACGCGAACAGATGCCGGGCATGTATTCCGGCGCCGCCACCGACCCGGACGGGCACGTCTGGGAGTTCATGTGGATGGATCCGTCCATCCCCGAGTAGAGACCCGGCAGGGCCTGGGAGGGCTTCGCTTGTATCCCGTCATTTATCCGCACCTCCCGGTGTCCGACCTGGACAGGTCCACCGGCTTTTACATGGGCTTGGGCTTTACCCTCAATGAGCGGCTCAGCAATGTTGATCTCTCGGCCCTGAACATTTCTGCCGCCATTGTGCTGGTGCTTTTGCCCAGGCCGTTCAGCCAGGAAGGCCGCACGGCCCTGGCGTTTCCCACCCGCGGCGAGGTGGATGAGATTCTCGCCGCCTGCGCGCCGAGCGGCGGCAGGGTGGTGTCCCGTGCCCGGCTCCGGGACAAGGGCGTCTATCTGGGAAGGGCCGCGGATCCGGATGGGCACTTGTGGGATTTTTTATGCCGGGACGGCGAGCCGTGGGAGGGGAACCTGTAGCCTCAGGCGGAAGTACTGACACTTACCGAAGGAACCCACGGGCATGGCCATCACTCCAGGAACCGCAGCGCAAACCGGCTCCCCGTCTGTGCATGCAGCCGACAGCCAGGACGTGATCCGGGTCTCCGGAGCACGGGAAAACAACCTCCGGGGGATCAGCCTTGAGATCCCCAAACGCCGCCTCACTGCCTTTACCGGCGTCTCCGGCTCCGGCAAGAGCTCGCTGGTCTTCGGCACGATTGCGGCGGAGTCGCAGCGCCTGATCAACGAAACCTACAGCGCCTTTGTGCAGGGCTTCATGCCCAATCTGGCCCGCCCGGATGTTGATTTGATGGAGGGGCTGACCACGGCCATCATCGTGGACCAGGAGCGGATGGGAGCCAACCCGCGGTCCACCGTGGGCACCGCCACAGACGCCAACGCCATGCTCCGGATCATCTTCAGCCGGCTCGGCCAGCCGCAGATCGGCTCCCCCAACGCGTATTCGTTCAATGTCCCCTCGGTGAAGGCCAGCGGAGCCATCACCGTGGAACGCGGCGGCCGGACCAAGGCAGAGAAGGCCACCTTCAACCGGCTCGGCGGCATGTGCCCGCGCTGCGAAGGAATGGGGTCCGTGACTGACTTCGATCTGACAGCACTCTACGATGACGGCAAATCCCTGAATGAAGGCGCGCTCACCATCCCCGGCTACAGCATGGACGGCTGGTACGGCCGCATTTACAGCGGCACCGGCTTCTTCGATCCGGACAAGCCGATCGCCAGGTTCACGAAGCGGGAACTGCACGACCTGCTCTACAAGGAACCCACCAAGATCAAGGTGGACGGCATCAACCTGACCTATGAGGGGCTGATTCCCAAAATACAGAAGTCCATGCTGTCCAAAGACCCGGAGGCCATGCAGCCGCACATCCGCGCGTTTGTGGATAGGGCCATCACGTTCACCACCTGCCCCGAGTGCGGCGGCACCCGGCTCAGCGCCGAGGCCCGTTCCTCGAAGATCAACGGCAGGAACATCGCCGACGCGTGCGCCCTTCAAATCTCCGACCTCGCGGAATGGGTCCGCACCCTTAACGAGCCGTCAGTGGCACCGCTGCTGGCCGGGCTGCAGCACCTGCTGGACTCCTTCGCTGAAATCGGTCTCGGCTACCTCAGCCTGGACCGGCCCTCGGGAACGCTTTCGGGCGGGGAGTCCCAGCGCACCAAGATGATCCGCCACCTCGGATCCTCACTGACGGACGTGACGTACGTTTTTGACGAACCGACCATCGGCCTGCATCCGCATGACATCGAACGGATGAACCGGCTGCTCCTGCAACTGCGGGACAAGGGCAACACCGTGCTGGTCGTCGAGCACAAACCCGAAACCATCGCCATCGCCGACCATGTCATCGATTTGGGTCCCGGAGCCGGGAGCGACGGCGGAACGGTCTGTTTTGAAGGCACGGTGGCGGATCTTCGCAACAGCGGCACCGTTACCGGAAATCACTTTGACGACCGGGCACGCCTGAAGGACAGTGTCCGCGCCCCCGACGGCGTACTGGAGGTCCGCGGCGCCGAGACGAACAACCTCCGGGACGTCGACGTTGATATCCCGCTGGGCGTGTTCTGTGTGCTCACCGGCGTGGCAGGTTCGGGCAAAAGTTCGCTGATCTCCGGGTCGGTGGCCCGCCGGGACGGCGTCGTCGTCATTGACCAGGGCGCCATCAAAGGGTCCCGGCGCAGCAACCCGGCCACCTACACCGGGCTGCTGGAACCCATCCGCAAGGCCTTCGCGAAAGCCAACAACGTCAAGCCCGCACTGTTCAGTTCCAATTCAGAGGGCGCCTGCCCGGTCTGCAACGGGGCCGGCGTGATCTTCACCGATCTGGGCGTGATGGCCACGGTGGAGTCCACCTGTGAAGAATGCGCAGGCAAGCGTTTCCAGGCGGCCGTGCTGGAATACACCTTGGGCGGCAAAAACATTTCCGAAGTGCTCGGCATGTCCGTCACCGACGCCGAGCTCTTCTTTGGCAGCAGCGGTGAAGCCTCCACCCCGGCAGCCCACCGGGTCCTCGTTCGGCTCGCCGACGTCGGCCTGGGCTACCTGCACCTGGGCCAGCCGCTCACCACGCTCTCCGGCGGAGAACGGCAGCGGCTGAAGCTGGCCGCCCAAATGGCCGAAAAGGGCACTGTCTACGTCCTGGACGAGCCCACCACCGGACTGCACCTCGCGGACGTGGAACAGCTGCTGGGGCTGCTGGACAGGCTGGTTGATTCCGGTAAATCGGTGATTGTCATTGAGCACCACCAGGCCGTAATGGCGCACGCCGACTGGATTATCGATCTGGGCCCGGGTGCCGGGCACGACGGCGGCCGGATAGTTTTCGAGGGCACCCCGGCGGACCTCGTGGCCGGCAAAACCACGCTCACCGGCCAGCATCTGGCGGCTTATGTGGGCGCCTGAGCTGTCTTAGCCGGCCGGCTGCACGCAGATGGTGTCCATGGTGACGGTTACCGCGCCGTCGCCTTCTTCTGCAGTGAGTGTGACCTGGATGCCGCCGGTCTCCTTCAGGGAGGCAGCGTGCGTTCCGCCGCAGGGAATGGAAACAGTGCCCCCGGGCAGGTCAACGGCCCAGCGGCGCATGTCGGTGAGGCCGACGCCGTCGCACTCGATCCGAACCTCGGCACCGGCGGCGGTCCAGTCCGCCAGGATGGCATTGATGCCGGCTTCCGCAGCGGGCAGGTCCGCCAGCAGGGTGTCCGGGACAAAACCCTTGCGGCGCAGGGATTTGCCGAGCCGGTACACGTCGGTGGAGCCGTGCTCGGTGATGGTGGAGGTCTCGATGGCCAGGGCGTCAAAGTTCGGGTTGCCGGCAGCGTCGCTCAGGACGTCCTTTTTCCAGGCTCCGGCAAGGTGCCGGTTCAGGGCCAGCGACGCCAGGTGGCAGGCCGTGTGCCCCGTGGAAAGAGCGCTCCGGTAGGCCTCATCCACCTCGACCCGGACGGAGTCCCCTTCCCGCACTGCCGCGCCGGCCGGGAGCAGGTGGGCAACCGTGAATGCCCATCCTTCGGTGCCCTTCTTCACCGGAACATCCGCGCCCAGGAACAGATCGGTTCCGTCGGTGGCAGCCACCACGGCGTCGCGGATTTCATGAGAGGTGCCGTCGGCAGTGGTCAGCACCGCACGGTCCGCGCCCTGGTCCGGCCACCCGGCATCCACCGGATGTACGGCGGTGGTGTCCAGCAGGACCACGCGGGCGCCGTCGGCGTCTGAAATGTGCAGCACGGTGCCGGAGGACTCCACGGCGCCGGCGGGATAGGTGACAGTTGTATCTACGGTAGGCAGGCTCACAGCCCCACCCTACCGAGGAAACATTGCCGCCTCGAGCGTGACGGCGGTCACTGGATTCTTCTTTCCGGCTCGCATGGGGGTAGAGTTCTAAGCACGACGCGGGGTGGAGCAGTTCGGTAGCTCGCTGGGCTCATAACCCAGAGGTCGCAAGTTCAAATCTTGCCCCCGCAACCAAGAAGATGGTCCCCATCGGTGAAAACCGGTGGGGACCGTTTTGTTTAAGCGGACAGGACGGTTGTCGGCATCACACCGCCTCCGGTAGGTTTCAGCACCAATGGGACTCTACTCAAGGGCGGTGCGTAAGTGGATGCTGAAATTACCCTGCAGGTGGACGGCAGTGAACGGACGCTGACCGTGGACACCCGCACCACCGTGCTGGACGCGCTGCGGGACCGGCTCGGAGTGACGTCCCCCAAGAAGGGCTGCGACCACGGGCAGTGCGGGGCCTGCACCGTGCTGCTGGACGGGCGGCGGGCCAATTCCTGCCTGACCCTTGCGGTGGCGCACGACGGCGCGAAGGTCATCACGGCGGAAGGACTGGCCGACGTGGTCCCGGACGGGCACCTGCATCCGGTGCAGCAGGCTTTCCTGGAACAGGACGGCTTCCAATGCGGTTACTGCACTCCGGGGCAGATCTGTTCCGCGGCCGGAATTATCGAAGAAGCCGCTGCCGGGTATCCCTCCACTGCTACAGATCCGGCAGCCGAGGGCGGCATCGACCTCACCGATGATGAGATCCGCGAGCGCATGAGCGGGAACCTGTGCCGCTGCGGCGCCTACGTCAACATTGTGGCCGCAGTGCGGCAGGCGGCCGAGGCGGCCGCTTCTCTCCGCAAGGGACTGCCCGATCCCGCCGAACCTGCCGTCCCGGATTCCCCCACCGCAGCATCAATGCCCTCCCATCCGGAGGACCGGTCATGATCCCCTTCGACTACCGGCGTGTCGAGGATGCCGCCTCCGCCGTTGCCCTGGTCTCAGCGGATCCCAACGCAGCGTTCCTGGCCGGCGGCACCAACCTCGTGGACCGGATGAAACTCGGGATTGCCTCACCCGCCCTGCTGGTGGACGTCAGCCGGCTGCCGCTGGACACCGTGGACGTGCTCGACGACGGCCGGGTGCGGATCGGCACCAACGTCCGCAACGCAGACCTCGCGGCCAACACCCATATCCGCCGCCGCTATTCCGCCCTGTCCTCCGCACTGCTGTCCGGGGCCTCCGGACAGCTGCGGAACCTGGCCACCACCGGCGGCAACCTCCTGCAGCGCACCCGCTGCGTGTACTTCCAGGACCCCACCACCCCCTGCAACAAGCGCGAACCCGGGACCGGCTGCTCCGCCGTCGACGGCTACACCCGCTACCACGCCATTTTGGGCGCGTCGGAGGACTGCGTCGCGACGCATCCCTCGGATATGGCGGTGGCCCTGGCCGCATTGGACGCCGCCGTGGTGGTCCTCGGGCCGGCCGGGGAACGGATCATTCCCCTGAGCGACTTCCACCGGCTGCCCGGAAACGAGCCGCAGCGGGACACTGTGCTGGAACACGGCGAGCTCATCACCGCCGTCGAACTCCCCCCGGCACCCGCCCGGTCCGCCTACCGCAAGGTGCGGGACCGCGCGTCGTACGCCTTCGCACTGGTCTCCGTCGCGGCCGCCCTGGAACTGGAGGACGACGGCGCGAACCCTCCGGTGATCCGTGACGTGCGCATTGCCCTGGGCGGCGTGGCGCACAAGCCCTGGCGCGCACTTCAGGCGGAGGCCGCACTGCGTGGAGCGGAGGCAACCGAAGAGAATTTCCGCGCCGCCGCGGACGCAGAACTGGCGGCAGCTGAGCCGCTGCGGGAGAACGGCTTTAAGATCCCGATGGTCCGCAACACGCTGGCCGCGGTGCTGCGGGATCTGGCCGGGGCCCCTGCCCCCGACGCAAGCGCTGCAGGAACTGATCATCCCGAAGGCCCTGACGGACCCGGGGACACCGGCTGGGAGGAACTGGATTCATGAGCAACCTGCTGCCCGGGAGGGCCATCGGCACGCCGTATGAACGCCTCGACGGCGAGCTAAAGGTCAAAGGCACCGCCCCGTACGCGTATGAGCAGCCGGTTCAGAACCCGCTGTATCTGTATCCCGTGCTTTCAACCATTGCCCGCGGCACTGTGGAGCGGGTGGAAACCGCCGCCGCCGAAGCCGTCGACGGCGTCTTCACCGTCCTTACCTCCGAGACAACGCCCCGCCTGGAAGACCCGTCCGACCGGGAGCTGGCAGTCCTGCAGGACAACGCTATCGGGTACCGCGGGCAGATTGTTGCCGCGGTCCTGGCCGAATCCCCGGAAATCGCCCGGGAAGCCGCGGCTGCCGTCACCGTCACCTACACCGAGGAGCCGTTCTCCGCCCAGCTGCGCGCAGATGGTCCGGAATTGTATGCGCCCGAGGAACTCAATGCCGGCACGCCTACGGACAGCAGCGAGGGGGACGTGGATGCCGCCTTTGACACTGCTGCGCTGAAGATCGACCAGACCTATTCCACTCCGGCCGAGCACAACAATCCGCTGGAACCGCACGCCACAGTGGCGCAGTGGGACGGCGCCGTGCTGACCCTGTGGGACTCCACCCAGGGCGTGCATGCCGTGAAGGGCACGCTGGCGCAGGTGCTCGGGATGGAAGAGGAACAGGTCCACGTCATTGCCCCGCATGTGGGCGGCGGTTTCGGTTCCAAGGGCATGCCGCACGTCCATGTGGTGATGGCCGCCCTGGCGGCGCAGGTCACCGACGGGCGGCCGGTGAAGTTTCCGGTCAGCCGCCAGCAGATGTACACGCTGACCAGCCACCGCACCCCCACCCTCCAGCGCATCCGGCTGGGAGCCGCCGACGACGGCCGTCTCACCGCCATGTCACTGGACATCGTGGAACACACCTCCCGGATCAAGGAATTCGCCGAGCAAACCCCGGCGCCGTTCCGGATGATGTACGCCGCCCCCAACCGGAGCACCACCACCCGCCTGGCACCACTGGACATCCCGGTGCCCTCGTGGATGCGCGCCCCGGGCGAGTGTCCGGGCATGTTCGGCCCCGAAGTCGCGATGGATGAACTCGCCGCCGCAGCCGGGCTGGATCCCATTGAACTGCGGCGCCGGAACGAGCCGGAGGTGGATCCGGAGACCGGGAATCCCTGGTCCAGCCGGCATTTGCTGGCGTGCTTTGACCTCGGCGCCGATCGCTTTGGCTGGGACCGGCGGGTCACCCGGCCCCGCTCCGTGCAGGAGGACGGCTGGCTGGTGGGCCTCGGCACGGCCAGCGCCGTCTACCCGTTCATGCGTCAACCGTCCAACACCGCGCGGATCCGCTATGAGCAGGACGGCATCTACTCGGTGCAGATTGGGGCGGCGGACATTGGCACCGGCGCCTGGACGGCCCTGACGCAAATCGCCGCCGACGCGCTGGACGTGCCGATCGACCGGATCCGGCTGGGCATCGGCGACACGAAGTTTCCCGCCGCGTCGGTTGCCGGTGGATCTTCGGGCACCGCCAGCTGGGGCGGAACCATCATTGCCGCCGCGCGTGCGTTCCGGGCCGACCACGGAGAACATCCCTCCCCCGGGGCGCAGACCGAGGCGAACGCTCCGGAGGACCCCGAGGCGGACGACCTGGCCCTGTATTCCTTCGGCGCGCATTTCGCCGAGGTCCGGATCTCCTCGGACACCGGCGAAATCCGGGTACCCCGCATGCTGGGGGTTTTTTCCGCAGGCCGGATCATCAACCCGCGCACCGCGCGGTCCCAGTTCCTGGGCGGCATGACGATGGGCCTGGGCATGGCGCTGCATGAGCAGAGTGTCCTGGATCCGAGGTTCGGGATCTTCGTGAACCACGACCTGGCCGAATACCACATTCCCACCAACGCCGATGTGCTGGATATGGAGGCGCTGTGGATTGAGGACGTGGACGAGCATGCCGGCCCGCTGGGCGCCCGCGGCATCGGCGAAATTGGAATTGTGGGCAGCGCGGCGGCGATCGCCAACGCCGCGTACAACGCCTCCGGGATCCGGGTCCGGGACCTGCCGCTGACGCCGGATAAGTTTCTGCTCTGACCGTCCGTCATAAGGGTGCCGGGAGGAGCCGTCGTCTTAGGCTGACTGCATGACTGCCGTGCGCCCCGCCTCCTCCGTGCTCACCGGCCGGTTTGTCCGGCTTGAACCGCTCACAACCGGTCTGCTTCCGGAGCTGCACCGTGCCATCGCCGTTCCGGAAGTCTTCGCCGGGGGCTACGGCGGCGGCCCCGCGGGACTGCACCCGGAGCCGGACGCCTTCGCCGCCTGGGCGCAGACCTACTACCGGTGGGATGCCCTGCCATTCGCGGTGCGGCTGCTCCAAGACGGCAGGCCCGGTCCCGTGGCGGGCACCAGCACCCTCGCGGACCTGGACCTGCGCCAGGAGACGATTCAGCTGGGGTGGACTGCGTACAGCCCTTCTGTCTGGGGTACTGCCGTCAACGCCGAGACCAAGCTCCTGCTGCTGGAGCATGCCTTCGACGCGGGATTTGGCCGTGTCAGTCTTCAGGCCGATTCCCGCAATGCCCGCTCAAGGGCCGCCATCGAAAAGCTTGGCGGGACGTTCGAGGGGATCCTGCGCCGGGACCGGCTCCGAGCGGACGGCAGCTGGAGGGACACTGCGGTTTATTCCATCCTCGCGCCGGAGTGGCCCGGAGTGCGGGCCGGCCTGGTGGACAGGATTAACCGGTTCTCCGGCATTGCGAACGCCGGTCCGACCGTGCAGGGGCAGCGTCAGCGCTGATCCGGGCCCGGTCCACCCGGCGTGGTGGAACCAACTGCCGGCTCAGGCGCACTCCGGCAGCGTGCCGCTAGACCGCGGGGTAGCCGACCCGCGGCCACCACTGGGGCAGCAGGTACACCAGGGACGCGAGCCAGGCCTCGACGTCGTCGTCCTCGGACAGGACCCACTGCTCAATCCAGGAGGCGTACGCACCGCCGAGGAAGGCAGCCGCAGCCTCCAAATTGATCCGCGGCACCACCCCGTGGGCCTGCCAGACATGCAGGGACAGGAGGAAGCGGCGGCCCAGCCCGACCGCCATAATGCCGAGGAAGGTCTCGGTGTGGAACAGGGCGCGGTACACCTTCGCTTCAGACTTGGTGTGCTGCAGGATCCGACGCACCGAATCCACGTAGAGCAGGTTGATTTCCTCCACCGTTCGGCCGGTGCCGCGCTGGTCCACGTCCACGGTGCCCAGCCGGTCCACCACCCCGGCATAGACGGAACCGGCAAACTCGAAAATATTGCGGTGGTGGCCGTAGAACGTAGTGCGGTGAACCCCGGCCTGGCGGCACAGCGCCGACACGCTGATATCCGCGAGTTCGTGATCCCGCAGCAGCTCCCAAAGTCCGGATTCCAGCGCTTCCCGGGTACGGACCGTGCGGGGTTCGTCCGGGGAAGAGCGCCGCTGCGGCTTGGGGTCTTCCGGTTTTGACATAGGACTTATCTTGTCAGATACACGGAAGGGCCCCGCCGAAGCGAAGCCCTTCCGTGCCGCGGCGCTGGGGGACGCCGCAAGTCTATGTAGTTGCCGTTAGTGGTTGGCCAGGCCGGCCGTTTCGCCGCCGTCCACCACAAATTCGGCGCCGGTGGAGAAGGAGGAATCGTCACTGGCCAGGAACAGGATCATGTTGGAGACTTCCTCGGCCTCGCCCATGCGGTGCAGCGCGACGTGGTTCATGGGGTTGTCCATGCCTTCGGTCATCGGCGTCTTGATGACGCCGGGGTGCACCGAGTTGACGCGGATGCCGTACTTGCCCAGGTCCAGGGCGACGGACTTGGTCAGGCCGCGCACTGCGTACTTGGTGGCGGTGTAGCCGGGAAGCTCCACGAAACCCTGCAGGCCGGCGGTGGAGGAAATGTTGATGATCGAGCCGCCCCTGGATTCCTTCAGCGCCGGGATGGCAGCCTTGATGCCCAGGAAGACGCCAGTGAGGTTGATTCCCACGATGGCGTTCCACTGATCCAGCGTGAAGTCCTCGATGTGGCCGAAGTTGGCAATACCGGCATTGTTGACCAACACGTCCAGGCCGCCGAATTCAGTCACTGCGGTCTGGACCGCGGCTTCCCAGTCTGCGGGACTGGTGACGTCCAGGTGGACGTACCGGGCGTTCGCGCCCAGTTGCTCAGCGGTCTTCTGACCCTCGTCATCGAGAATGTCACCGATAACGACGCGGGCGCCTTCGTTGACCAGGCGCCTGGCGTGCGCGGCGCCCATGCCCCGTGCGCCGCCGCTGATCAGTGCAACTTTTCCGCTCACGCGTCCCATAACAAATCTCCTTAGGTGTGAACACGATGTTCTTTGTTATTCAACACCTGTCGAACAGATTCTAGTCCCGATTGAATCCGTTTGTGGCACAGGGAACAAGGCGGCGTGTCGCGCACCTCGCCCGAAAGACCGCTGCCGGACTCTAGCCGGCCTCCGCCGCAGGCCGCAGCCCTTGCCGCGGCGGCAGCGGAATGATGGCGGACGTTCGGTACTGGTACTGCACATAATCCGGGTAACGGGACCGCGAGATGCTCTCCGTGAACACCGTGGACCCCATAAAGAGCAGGGTGAGCAGTAACGCCCCCAGGACGGTCCAGTGCAGCCACGCCCCTGTGGCAGCCACCGCAAAGCCGTAGAACAGCCACCACTGCGCCTGCTCAAAAAAGAAATTGGGGTGGCGGGAGTACCGAAAGAGCCCGGACTGCAAAAAGCCTGGCTTCGGGGTGCGCCCGGACTTCCGCTCCTGGCCCTTCCACTGCTGGAAGTTCCACTGCTGCTGGTCAGCAGTGGTTTCTCCGGCCAGGGCGCCCGCGAACAGCACTGCGAGGATCCAGTCTCCGGCGTTGAGCGGGGCAGGGTTCTGGTACACGGTCAGGGCTGGAAGGGTCATCAGGAAGATGATGATGTTCTGGTAAACGCTGATGAACAGAAGGTTGAAGACGGCAAACTGCCAGGGCTTCAGGCGGCGGCGGAGGATGGCCCACCGGTAGTCTTCCCCTCCGGGAGCGTAGCCGCCCTTGCGGGCAAAGTTGAACGTCAGCCGGGCGCCCCACAACGTGACCAGCACTGCCATCAGGACCAGCCGGCCCTCAAAGCCGGAGGCCACAGCAAAGACCCACACATAGGCGAGGGGAACCAGGGACCAGATGCGGTCGGTCCAGGAGTACTCCCGCGTGATGAGCGAGAGCAGCCAGGTCCCGGCGCAGACGGCGGCGAAGATCCACAGGCAAACCATGACCGGGTTCATCTTTGGAGACTACGCGCGGGGACGGTGCAGGGGAACGCCGGCCGGCCGTGGACGGGACGCAGCTCAGGTTATGTGCCGCGGCGGCTGGTAGCCTCGGCCCGTGACCTCACTTTCCCTGCGGCCCTGGCGGCAGTCCGACGCCGGCGCACTGGTTGCCGCTTACAGCTGCAGCCCTGATCTGGAACGCCAGCTGAGCCCCGCCGCCGGAACAGGCACGGGGGCGCAGCGCGTCATCCGGGAGGACCTCGGCTGGGACCGGCGGACGGCATGCAATTGGGCCATCGAGGACGGCGAAGCAGTGGTGGGCAATGCCGGCATCGGCCGGATCGACCACCTTCACCACACGGCATGGATGTACTACTGGCTGGCTCTCCCGGCACGGGGAAAGGGGCTGGCAGCACGGGCCGTGGCCTCGCTGGCATTCTGGGCGCAGGAGGAACTGAAGCTGTACCGCCTGGAACTGGGCCACCGCACCAACAACCCCGCATCCTGCCGGGTGGCACTGGCCGCAGGGTTTGCGCCCGAGGGAATCCAGCGCGCCAAGCTGCGCTACGGCACGGAGTGCTTCGACGTCGAAACGCACGCCCGGCTCGCCACTGATCCGGCACCGGACCTGCCCCTGATCCGGCTCGTGCTGCCGTGAGCTGTGGACTCTATTGGAAGGTTATCGGGCCGCGCAGGTCCGGGCTTCCTGAGGGATCCCGGCAGACCTGTTAGCCTGTCCACACCGGCGGCTGGGGAACTGCACGGAGCACTGTCCCGCTGCATACAGGCACGGCAGCGAAAGGGCAGCATGCAGACAGGACTTTTCCGTTTCCCCCACAGGACAACCACCGGGCGGTTTCGCAGGCGCGGACTCGTGGCAGGACTGGCCGCCGCCCTGGCACTCTCGGTGACTGCCTGTTCCAGTACCGGGGCGCAGGCAGAACCGGAATCCCAACCCACCGAAACCAAAAACGCCACCGAAGCAGCTCCGCAGCCTGCGGTGGGGCTTCCCAATACGCCGGCAGGCCTGCAGGCACAGTGGGTCCTGACACTGATCAATAGTGAAACGGCGGTGGCTACTGATGGCTTTGCGGACAAGTTCGCGGACGTGATCCTCTCCGAACTGTCTGCTGAGCAACTGGCGGAGGTGCTGGAGCAGGTGCGCTCAGAAGGTCCCTGGACTCCCATCAACGTGAACGCAGCGGACACCCAGGGCATCTTCACGCTGCAAAGCAAGCCCAATGACCTCATGGACCTGCAGCTCTCGGTCGATGAGGCAGGGTTGATCAACGGCATTTTTTTCGGCCCCGGAACGCCCGTCCGCACACCCGCCGCCAGCTGGGAGGAAGTGGAAACCAGCGTGGCAGCCCTGCCGGACGGCTCCGGGCTGGCGGTTTACCGCGCCGCGGACGGCACCTCAATTCTGGATATCGATGCCGACACCGCCAAGCCCGTCGGCTCCATCTTCAAGCTCTACGTGCTGGTGGCCGTCACTGATGCGGTGGATGCCGGAACACTGTCCTGGGATGCCAAGCTCACCGTCACCGATGACCTGCGCAGCCTGCCCTCCGGAGAACTGCAGGACGCACCGGCGGGGACCACCGTCACCGTCCGGGACGCGGCGCAGAAAATGATCTCCATCAGTGACAACACCGCCACCGATCTGCTGATGGACGCCGTCGGCCGCCCCGCCGTCGAACAGGCGCTCAGCGACGCCGGACACGCGGATACGAATCGCAACATCCCGTTCCTGAGCACCCGGGAACTTTTCCAGCTGGGCTGGGGCGTGGAGGATTCCGTGCGCGGGCAGTGGGCGGAGGCCGACGACGACGGCCGCCGGGAGCTGCTGCAGACTCTGCCGGGCGGCGTGCTGGACATTCCAGCCGCGGCGGTCACCACCCCGGTCTGGCAGCAGGACCTGGACTGGTTCGCCACCGCGGAGGATCTGATGCGGGCGCATCTGGCCCTGCAGGAGCGGGCCGCAACCGACGCTGGTGCGCCACTGCGGGACATCCTCGGCGCCAACAACGGACTCAACCTGGAGATCGGCGGCGACTGGACCTACATCGGCTTCAAGGGCGGCAGCGCGCCGGGCGTGATGGCCGGGTCCTGGTACCTGGAACGCAACGACGGCGAGCGCTTTGTCGTGGTGCAGCAGGGTGCTTCCTCATCTCCGGCAGAGGTAGCCGATCCCATGACGTTCTTCGGACCGGCGCAGGACGCCATTGCCCTGCTGGCGGCGGAGGGCAGGGACTGATCCCAAGCGTTGTTTCGGTTCATACGCAACAGTCCGGATCCCCTTACCCGTGGCCACTGTCATTCTCCTCCAGACGCTCCCTGCGGCCGGCGGACACCACTTCAACGTCGCCGCGGACGGAGAATCGGCCCAGCGCTGCCGCCGCACCAATGCTGAGGATCCATCCCATGACCGGCAGGTCGGTGCTGAACCCGGTCCAGGCCCACAGCATGGCCGCCGGCACCGCGAAGAACGCGGCCACGTGGATCCACTGCCCGCGCACCGGGCGCAGCAGAAGACCTAGGACCACGGCCAGGGGACCGCCCAGCAACAGGGCTCCGCCGGCTCCCCACATCATCAGCGCCAGCCAAAACATGAAGGCTTCCATGTCCCACGCAGGCTCGTCCCGCCCCGCGAGGATGGCCGCCACGATGTACACGACCGTTACCAGCCCCAGCCACAGCGCGGTGGCAACGAACCACCCCTTGATCAAGGCAAGGTTGCCCAGCACAATCCGGGGTCTTTGTGTGGACAGGTTCCTTTCGCCCATCATGTCCCCCCGTTCCGTCATGTCCCGTTTCCACTGAACCTACACGGGCGCTTCCTACACGGTGCGTTGCGGTCCGGGGTCGTAAAGTGTGCCGTTGGAGAAGCGGTCGCTGAAATTGCCCAGGGCAAAGTCGCGCAGTTCCCCGTCTCCGGCAAGCTCAGCAGCCGCCGCCACCTGAAGCGACAGGGACGCGCGGTGCAGCTGCGCCCGGGACACCAGGTCCGGATCAGCAATGTCAGTAACCGCAGCAGCGCCAAAGGCGCCGATCAACGGCGCCAGGTCCATCGCGGGGTCCCCGAGGCAGGCGTTGTCAAAGTCCACCAACCCTGAAACCCCGGGACCGTTCCACAGCACGTTGTGCAGGCCCAGGTCGCCGTGCACGACGGCGGGAATCACCATTTCCTCGGCTGCCAGGACGTCCGCCACCACGCGCCCGGCTGCTTTGGCTTCACGGCCAGGCAGGGCTACGGTGATGCCGGCAACTATGGCGGGCCACTCCCCCGCACCGCACCATTCCCGAACCGGGCGGAGGCTGCTTCCGGGCCGCGGAATGACGTCGGCCAGCGCCGCCAAGATCCGCGCAAGGGGCTCGCGCACCGCGGTCCATGCTTCAAGCGGCCGGTGGTCGCCGGGAACATAGCTGTTGAGCTGTGCGGACCAGCCGGAGCCGTGAAACGGTGTCCGCAGCACGGCCGGGATGAGGAACGGCAGCCCCGTATGGGTAAATGCGGCCAGGTTGCCCGCTTCACCCTCTGTGCTCTGCACATGGCGTGGCCCGTAGACTACGCGGACAACTGCGGCTTCTCCGAGCACCGCCACGTAATGAAAGGCTCCGCGGCGAAACTGCGCCGCGTCCCAGGGAAGATCCGGCCAAATGGAGCGGAGCGCTGTCCAGGGGTCGGACGGGCGGCTGTCCCTTCCGGGCAGGCTGGCATCAGCGCTGTGCACGGGACCGGGGACCCCGGAGCTAATCTTCAGCGCCGGTCAGGCTCACTTCAAGGCGGCCCTCGCGGACCCGGGTCCGGAACACCGGCTGCGGCGCAGTAGCCGGACCGTGCACCACTTCCCCGCTCTCCACAGAGAAGACACTGCCGTGCCAGGGACACACCACGCATAGCTGGCCGCGGGATTCCTGCAGGTGTCCTTCATGCAGCGGTCCACCCAAATGGGAACAGGTATCGGCAAGCACCGAGATGATGCCGGTTCCGTCTTCGCCGTCCGTACCCTCGCGGCGCAGCACCATCAGCGGAACGCCGCCCAGTTGTGCCGGGCGCGGCCGCCCCTCGGGGAATCCCTCCACCGGACCCAGGGAATGCCATCCGGACGGAACCTCCTCAGGAAGGTCTTCATTGCGGTTCACTCCCGCTCCCTGCCGGTATGAAAGGTGTCCGCCGAGGAAACCCCCGATGCCGGATACCGCGAGCCCGGCGAACCCCAGCAGCTTTCCGTTGCCGTGTTCGCCGCGGTTCCTCGCCAGCCACGATGCTGCGTACAGCACGGTGGCAACGGCGGTGCTGGCCTCGTGGACCACGCCCGTCCGCTGCTGCTGTGTGTCGAGCTGCGAGAAGTCGGTGACGCCGGTCAGCGCGGTGGGCATCGCCGACAGCACGCCCAGGGCCACCAGGGTTTTGGCGGCCCGTTCGTTGCCCGGCAGCAGATCCAGAACCGCAGCGGAAACCCAGGCTCCCAGCGGCACAATCACCATCAGCGGATGCACCGGGTGCCCCAGCGGAACGCCGTGAAGCGCATCGGTGACGCTCCCGGGCGGCAGCGTCTTCTTCACCAGCCGGGACACCGTGCCGGCGGCGGGATCAAGCCAAGCCGCCCGTTCCAGCTTGTCGACGGTACTGACCAACGGCAGACGCGGCATGTTCTTCTCCTCAGACGGTGCTGGCAGGGTGGTCATCAGGGTAGCCACAGCGCTGTCCGGGCACCACCCGTAAGCTGGATTTCATTGTCGGCAGGACAGGAGCAGAGCCCACCCGCCCGCACTCGAAGAGCCCGGGAAATTCACCGCCGCATTAAGCAGCCGCCGCCGTTTTGGGATTTCGCTGCCGGTGCGCACCGGCAGTAATTTCCCAACACGGCAGCGAAAGGACTAACCGGGCACTAATCCGGCAGACTGGCCCCATGACTTCGGGGGAAGAAACTCAACCAAGAACGTTCCGCACTGCCATGCCGCTGCGCTACCGGCTGGTCCTGGGACTCCTGGGGCTCCCGGGTGCAGCCGGCTGTGTGCTGGCCGTCGCCGAGGGCGGACGGGCCGCCGTCATCACCGGCGTGTTGGTGGCCGGCCTCTTTCTCGCCGTCATCATGATCACCGTTCACCTCCACGTCGGTGAAGAGGGCCTGCGGATCCGTGTGGCCGGAATCTTCTCGACCGAGGTTCCCTACCGGGAGATGACAGCCGTCTCCCGGGGGCCAGTGACCGGCATGCGGTACGGAATGGGCCTGCGGATCCTGCCGGAGGGCACCGGGTACCTCGTCGGCGGACCCTCCGTCCGGATCGAGTGCCGGACCGGGAACCTGCTCGTGTCCTGCAGCCACCCCGATGAGCTGCTCGCCGCCCTGGCTCCGCGGCTTTCCGCCAATCAGGCGGCGGCGTAGTTCAGGCGGCGGTGTAGTTCAGGCGGCGGCGTAGCTAGTAGCGGCCGCCCGATGCCGCCGGCGCGTTGTCCAGCATCATCAGGTCCTCGCCGCTGAGCATCAAATCCCCGGCGGCCACGTTGTCCCGCAGATACTTGGGGGTCTTGGTGCCCGGAATGGGAATGATCCGCTGTCCCTGCGCCACCACCCAGGCCAGCGCCACCTGGGCCGGCGTCGCACCCACCCGTTCGGCGACGTCGTGCACCCGCTGCACAATGGCCAGGTTCGCCTTGAGGTTGTCCTGCTGGAAGCGGGGAAGCCTGCGGCGCATGTCATCGGCGGGCAGCTGGTCAAAGGAGGTGAACCGCCCGGTGAGGAAGCCGCGCCCCAGCGGCGAGAACGGCAGGAACGCGAGGCCGTGCTCCTCGCAGTAGGGCACGACGTCGGACAGCCGGTCCCGCGTCCACAGTGACAGTTCGGATTGCACAGCGGTCACCGGATGCACCGACTGCGCCAGTTCAATTTCCTCCACACTCGCCTCCGAGATCCCGATTGCACGGGCCTTGCCGTCCGTGACCGTCTGAGCCATGGCGGCCCAGGAATCCTCCAGCGGCACCTCCGGATCCACCCGGTGCAGGATGTACAGGTCAACGTGGTCGGTGCCAAGCCGCAACAGGCTGCCGTCGATGGACTTTCGGATGTGCTCCGGACTGCCGTTTTTCACCAGCCCGGGCATGGTTCCGGCCGCCGGCGCCGCGTCACTGACCTCCAACCCGACCTTGGTGGAAAGCACCGCCCGGTCCCGGTAACCGTTTTTCAATGCCCGGCCCACCAGCTCCTCATTTGTGTACGGCCCGTACACATCCGCCGTGTCAATCAGGGTGGCACCAAGTTCAATGGCGCCGCGGATTACCGAGATGGACGTTTCCTCGTCCCGTTTGGCCTCCATGTCGTAGGCGTAGGTCATGCCCATGCAGCCCAGGCCAATGACGCCGACCTCCGGTCCGTTGATTCCCAGCGTGGTGGTGCGCATAGCAGGCTCCTCTGGTGGTTTGGCCTGAGGCCGTTCGGGCCGCGGAACACGGGCCACTTCAAGGCTAGGAGGGCGGACCGGTCCGCGGGAAGGGTCCGCGGCCAACCGGGCGGGCACGCGCCGGGGAGGTTAAGCGAAGGTGCCGCCCTCCTCCGACCGGAGAAGAGCGGCACCTTGGCACTGCAGCGGGTGAGGCAGATCAGCTGCGGGCAGTCACGCCGTCGGCCTTCGCGGACGGGGAATGTTCCCCTGCTTGCCCCGTCTCATGCGGGTGGCGGCGTTCCAGGGACGCGCCCTCGACGTCGACGTCCGGCAGGATCTTGTCCAGCCACTTCGGCAGCCACCAGGCCTTGTCTCCGGCCAGGTGCATCAGGGCCGGGATCAGCAGCATCCGCACCACAAAGGCGTCCACAAGGACACCAAAGGCCAGCGCGAAGCCGATGGGCCGGATCATGGTGCTGTGCGAGAAGATGAAGCCGCCGAACACCGACACCATAATGATCGCGGCCGCGGTGACCACGGAGCGTCCGTTGCGGAAGCCCTGCATCACGGCCACGCGCGCCGGCGAGCCGTGCACGAAGGCTTCGCGCATGCCCGAGCCCAGGAAGAGCATGTAGTCCATGGCCAGGCCGAACAGGATGCCCACCAGGATGGTCGGCAGGAAGTTCAATACCGGACCCGGGGTCTCCACGCCAAAGATGCCGGACAGCCAGCCCCACTGGTAGATGGCCACTACGCCGCCGATGGCTGCGAAGTAGGACAGGATGAAGCCCAGCGTCGCGATCACCGGGACAAAGATGGACCGGAAGACCAGGATCAGGATCAGCAGGGACAGGCCCACCACTACGCCCAGGTAGATGGGCAGCGCATCGGAGAGCTTCTCGGAAATGTCGATGTTGCCGCTGGCGGTACCCGCCACGCCCAGTTCCACGTCACCGTTATCGGTAGTGATCGGGGACAGGTCACGCAGCGTGTGCACCAGTTCCTGGGTGGACTCGCTGGTGGGGCCCTCCTCCGGAATGACCTGGAAGGCGGTGACTGTGCGGTCCTCGGAGGAGCCGATGGGAGCTACGGCCGCCACGTCCTCCTGGTCGAACAGCGTACGGGCGATGTCGCCCTGGGCCACCAGCGCTTCTTCCTCACTGGGGTTGCCGGGCAGGTCCGCGACCACCAGCAGCGAACCATTCTGGCCCTCGCCGAACTTCTGCGAGACGGCTTCGTAGGCCTGGTACTGGGTGGAGTCGTGGGCCTCGGAGGACCCGTCGGGCAGGTTGGTGCGCAGGTCCATCGACGGGATGGCAATAACGAGCAGCCCCGCGATGGACACCACCACGGTGAGCACGGCGCGCATGGTGGACATCTGCTTCACCGGGATGGATTCCGGCTTGCCGGCGGAGGCGGAGGCCTCCTGGTCCTTGTCCAGTGCCGCGCGCTCCTTGCGGCTGAGGATCTTCATGCCGGCCAGCTTGAGCAGCGCCGGAGTCAGTGTCGTGGCGATCATGACCGCAATGGCCACGCAGGCCGCACCCACCGTTCCCATCAGGCCCAGGAAGGGGATGCCGGTGATATTCAGCGCCAGCAGGGCGATGAAGACCGTAGCGCCGGCAAACACCACTGCGTTGCCGGAGGTGCCGTTGGCCAGGGCGATGGATTCCTCCAGGCCGTAGCCTGCCTTCAGCTGGCGGCGGTGCCGGTTGACGATGAACAGGGCGTAGTCGATGCCAACGGCCAGACCGAGCATGACACCCAGGATGGGGGTGACGGACGCCATTTCGACGACGCCGGAGAAGGCCAGCGCGCCGGCGGCGCCGATGCCCACACCGATCAGTGCGGTCACCAGCGGCAGGCCGGCACCGATGAAGGTGCCCAGCATTACCACCAGCACGACGGCGGCAACCGCGAGGCCCACCACCTCGCCGACACCCAGGATGCTGGGGACGCCGGCGGAAACCTCGGAGGAGAAGTCCACCTTGACGCCGTCGATCGGCTCATCCTCAAAGGCCGCGACCAGGGCGTCCTTGGTGTCCTGTTCGACCTCCATCTGCGTTTCGCTGAAGACCACGTTGACCACTGCCGCGCTTCCGTCCTCGGACACGGTACGGATTTCAGTGGCCATCTCCAACAGAGCGGCGCCCTGTTCGGCCTGCACGGCACCGGCTTCCAGCTCGGCGCTCTGCGCGTCGAGCTCGGCACGGTTGGCGTCCAGGACCTCCTGCTGGGCATCCAGCTCGGCAATCATCGGCGCCGGGGCACCGGCCGCTTCGGCCTGCTCCCGCGCTGCGTCGAGCTGGGTTTGTCCGGCCTCCAACTGGGCCCGGCCGGCGTCGATCTGGGCGCGGCCGGCGTCAATCTGGGCCTGCCCGTCCTGAAGCTGCTTAGCCTGCGCGGCACGGTCCGCCTCGGTGGCGAACGGGTCGACGACGGTTTCCACGCCATCCACGTCACCGGCCTTGGCTACCAGGGCGGAAATGTCCTGGCGCTGGGCGTCGGTGAAAGCCGAACCGTCCTCGGTCTGGACCACCACGGAGCCGGAACCGCCGGAAGCTTGCGGGAGTTTCTCCTGCAGGTGGTCAGTGACCTGCGTGGTCGGAGTATTCGGGATCGAGAAGCCGGTGGCAAGCGTGCCGCCGAAGAGCGCAAAAGCCGCTCCGGCAAGCACCAGCACTCCGATCCATGCCGCGAGCACGGTTTTCGCGCGGCGGGCAGCCGCGGCTCCGAGGCGGTAGAGGAATTCAGCCATTTGAGGGTCTGTCCTTTTATGGGGATAGGGGGAACTACGGGTGGAGTGATTGGGGGGAAGCAGGGCCGCAGGCATAGCCCGATCGCACCTTTTCAAGGAGGGCATCCAGAAGATCTGCCCAGGCCCGGCGGGATTCGGTGGTGTCGACGGCGCCGGTGGCGCAGTGCCAGTGGTGGTACAGCACGCCTAATCCGCTGGTCATGGCCCCGACAAGCAGATGCACGCTGAGCTTGTCGGCTTCGGGGTAGCGGTTGAGCATCGCGGCGCAGAGCCGCTCGCTCAGCTCGGTAAAGGCGCGCAGGGCGACGGGGTGTGCCTGCGCCTGTACGGGAGTCGGAATCGGACTGTTGCCGAGCAGGCGGGTCAGGTACGCCATCGGAGCCACCAGGTCCGCGGCACGGAACGCTTCGGCGATTTCCTCGAACATGCCCGGACGCGCGGCGTCCAATCCTGGGACGGTGATCAGACTCTCCACAGCAGCGCTGAGGACGTCACTGCACACTTCGGAGACGATGTCGCGGACGGAGCCGAAGTGGTTAAACACGGTTCGGCGGGACACATCGGCCCGCTGAGCCAGCTCGTCCACGGTGAAATCCGTGGTTTGCCCCTCGTGCATCAGCGCCGCCGCGGCAGCCACGATCGCCTGCCGGTGGCGGTCCTTGAGCGCCTGGCGGCGGTCTTCAACGGGCACGGAAGTCTGCACATTTCATACACTACGTGCAACGATGCACCAAGTGCAATTTGCTTTCGATGCCATCACCGCGGCCATTATTCGACGCCGTTGACCACCCTGGCAACACCGTCCAGTGCAGCCCGGGCTTCGGGGGTGAAGGTGGCGGCAACGTAGACATGGAATCCGTCGGGGGCAACCTGCAGCTCCACCGGCGATGACGCCGCGGCCGCTTTGGCCGCGAAGCGTTCTGCATCCGGCAACAGCAGATCCCGTCCTCCCTGGAACAGATGCACCGGCGCCAGCCCGGCCAGGGTGTCGTTGATCGGACTGACCTGCCAGGCGTCCAGCGGAAGGCCGCGGGCCCAAAGTTGGGCGCAGTACACCAGCCCGGGGATGTCCAGCATGGGATCCCGCCGTTCCAGCACGGGGATGCCCGGGTTGGACATGGTGCAGTCCACCCAGGGGGCGAACAGAAACACAGCCCGGGGCTGGCTTTCGCTCCGGTTGCGCCGGTCGATCACGTGCGCCAGGGCCAGTCCGCCACCGGCTGAATCACCCGCCAGGAAGACGCGGGCGCCGGCTGTCCGGCGGGCAACGGCCCGGTGCACGGCGTCGACGAACGGCAGGGCCTCTGCCACCGAGTGCCACGGTGCCAACCCATACAGCGGCACCGTAACCGTAGCTCCGGTACGGCGGATGAGGGCGGTGATGATCCACCAGTGGGCCTCCCGCAGCGGGAAGACGAAAGCACCGCCGTGAAGGTAAATCAGCTCCCGTCCCGACGGTTTTCTGGGGGTCAGCGTCATCACCGGAAACCCGGCCACGACTTCCTCCCGCACCCGGCATAAACGGCGAAGAGTGAGCGGAACGGAAGGCCGGCGCCGCCGTGCAGCGGTGCGCCGGACCACCTCCGGTGTCCGGAAGGCCCGCGGCGCCGCACGCAGGGCCAGCCCGGCCAACCTCATTGAAAGCGACATGGACACTCCGGTTTTGCCGTTGCTCGTCTGAGTGGATTCAGCCTAGGGCACCGACAAAGAAAATCCCCACCCCTAGTGCTGACGAAACCTCTCCCAGGCGGATTGCCGGGACATCCCCAGGGCCGAACCAATGCTGGCCCAGCTGATTCCGCGCACCCGGGCGGCTTCGACCCAGCGCCGGAGATGGGCTTCGACCTGCTCCCGCGCCTCGGCAACCTGCGGCAGCCGGGCCATCAGTTCGTCATCGGAGAGCCCGCCCCAAGGAGTATCCGGAAGCGTTTCCCCGGAAACCGGGGCGGCATCGAGCAGAGCGGTGGCGCGAGCGGCGCAGTCACGGCAGATGGAGGCTGTAGGCGCCCCGGCCAACAGGCCCGTTTCCTTCCTGGAACGCAGACAGAAAGAACACATGAACGGTGCCGCAGTGGATGCCGGCACTAATGCATCTCTGGAGGTGTCGGGCATAGACGTCAGTCTATTCGTTTGCCGGATGCTGAAAATGACCCCTTGTTCTGTCAGGAAGTACCTGACAGTATATCGGACGTCAGGAATTACCTGACGGAACGCTGGGGGGGAACCATGGCACGTGAACAAGCAATCAGCACCGACCTGCCGGGCAGACAAAAGGCTTCGTTCCGGTTCCTGCTCGGGTCAAACACTGTCGAGGGGTTCGCGGACTCCCTCACCCGAACCCTGCTGCCAATCCTCGCGGTGACCGCGCTTGGGCTGGGCTCGGGATTTCTGGGTCTGCTCAACGCAGCAGGGCTGGCCGCCTTTCTGCTTCTGGGCGTGCCGGCGGGTGCCGTAATCGACCGGCTGAAGGACCGCCGGCGCGTCATGACCGCAGCCACATGCCTGCGCGTCCTTGTCACGGCAACGCTGGCCATCTCTACTTTCACCGGCTGGCTCAGCGGCCCGCTGCTGCTGGGGGCAGCCGTTACGGTGGGGATCGCCGATGTTGTCTTCACCACCGCTCTCAGCACCGTGATTCCACGGGTGACACCTGCCGGCACATTGAAACGTGCCTACTCGCAACTGGCTGTTGCCACCCAGACCGCGTCAACGGCGGCCGCCGCCGGCACCGCAGCACTGTTGGGCATCCTGGGCATGGGCGCGGCCCTGGCTGCCGCCGCAGCTTCCTACGGCATGTCTGCGATGCTGCAACTGGGCATCAGGCTCGGCGCCGCGCCGGCTCCTGCCAACGGAGAGACAGCAAAAATCCGCCGGGATTTGGGCAGCGGCTTCCGCACACTTCGGGCCACGCCCGCACTTTGGGCACTGACAGTTTCGGGGGCACTTACCAATGCCGGAGCGATGCTGGGCAACACCGTGTTGCCGGTGTTTATTCTCCGGGACCTGGACATAGCCCCTCCCCTATTCGCGGGGTTGGGCGCATTGGCTGCCGCAGGAGCCATCGGCGGCGCCGCAGCGGCACCGTTTCTAACGGCTGCATGGGGTTTGCGTAACCTGCGGACAGGCGCCGCGGCGGCGTCGGCGCTGTGCGTCTCCGGAGCAGCCCTCTGCCCCTGGCTCCCCGGGCCGGAACTGGCCTGGCTGGCGATTCAGTCACTGGGCTGGAGTTTCCTCGTGTCAGTGTCAGGCGTGGCAGGAGCCGAGGTGCTTCCGCGGAGCGTTGCGCCCGGCAAACTGGCGTCCGTGGCAGCGGCGCAGCGGACAATCACGCTGGGGGTGATGCCGGCCGCTGCCCTGCTGGGCGGAGCTGCGGCCGGGCTGGCTGGCACCCTTCCGCTGCTGGGTGTGTGGATCGTACTTGCCGGCGCCGCCGCCGTTCCGGTGATTCGTTCGCGGGAACTGGCGGAGTATCGGTGAGCCCCGCCGTCGGCCCGTAAAGACCGGCGAGGCGGCGGCACACATTCTCCGCTGCGCAACCGATACCTGCGCCGGAGGCACGCGATATGCAAGGGTGGAGGGTACTGAAAGTCTCATCCTTTGACTTCACGATCGAACCATCGGCAGGAGAACACCATGAGCAACCAGGACCAGCCCATCAATTTCGGAGCCGACGCCACCGAGAACAACCTCGCCGGCACACGGGACGAGTTTAATGACGAGGTGACTGCTCAGCTTCTCGACGAAGTGAAGGCGGAGAAGCAGGCGAAGGCCAAGGACAACAACGAGGAGTCCCACAGCCAGGAAGCTGAAGAGCGCGAAGAACGCGAGGAGCAGCCGGCTCTGGAAGTTGATGAGGAAAGCCCCGCCTCCGAGGCGAAGCCTGCCTCCTGATTCCCCGAGCGTGAGGCATTTCCGGGTTGCGGGGCCTGGATCTGCTGATCGGCTGTGCGGATGAGTTAGTAAGCGCCCTGTGTTTTGGGCCTCATTCTTTCTATTCTTGAGAGAGGGGTTCTCGGAGGCGCCCATACCCAGCAACCGCAAGGAGTCCTCCCATGAGTACCAGCGCAGGAGCGGCGGGGCAGCCTGCCCGCAAACCAAACCGGGCCGGCACGGGCCAGGGGGCAGCAAACCCGGCTGCCCGTGACGGCGGAAGCGAAAGCCGCGAACGGGTAGTCGGCCGGGAGAAGGAACAGTTTGGCGGCGTCAAGATCGGCTCCGCCTTTTTCGGCTGGCTGGCAGCAGCGGGAACCACGGTGCTGCTGAGTGCGATTGCCACCGCTTTTGGGGCGGCACTGCTCGCCAACAACGTTGATGCCGCCGGGGAGGCCGCAGCGAACCCTCAGGACGCAGGCGTGGCCGGAGTCATCCTCCTCATGGTCATCCTGTTTGTGGCCTATTTCTGCGGCGGCTACGTCGCTGGGCGGATGGCCCGGTTTAACGGCGTCATGCAGGGCGTGGCCGTGTGGATTTGGGGAATCGTGATCGCCCTTGTACTGGCCCTCATCGGCGCTGTGGCGAGCAGCGAACTGGACATCAACGCCCAGCTCAACACCTACCCCCAGCTCTCCGGCGACAACACGGCAGCGGCTGTAATCTCCGCGGTCATTGCTGCCCTTGTTGCCCTGGGCGGCGCCATCCTCGGAGGCTTGGCCGGCATGCGCTTCCACCGCCGCGTCGACAAGGCCGGGCTGGGCGACTGAACACAATGCACCCACCACAGCAGCCAGCACAGCACTGCCCATTTTCGGCGGACCGGTGAAATCAGACAGTTTTCCGCCGTGGATACGCCGGACAGGGATCGAAGTTGCGGGCTGGTTGCTGATCATCTTTGGGCTTGTCGCCCTGGTACTGCCCGGCCCCGGGCTCCTGGGCCTGGTCGCCGGCCTGGCCGTCCTGTCGCTGCGGTACCGGTGGGCCAACCGCCTCCTGCGTCCGGTTAAGGCCAAGGCATTCAAAGCGGCGGAGCAGGGTGTGCAGACCTGGTTGAGGATCAGCGCCAGCATCACCGGCGCACTCCTGGTTATGGCCACCGGCGTTGTCTGGGGCGTGTGGGCCAGGCCGCCGCACTGGTGGCCCTACAGCCAGAGCCTGTGGCTGCCCGGCGGCTGGGGCACCGGGACGGGCCTGATTCTTTCAGGGCTCATTGCACTGGCACTGATTGCGTACAGCTACCGCCGGTTCCGCGGGACGGGATCACCTCAGCAGGCGAAATCCGAAGATCTCAGCTAGAACCCGGGAAGGTCTGGTCTGACCTCAGCCGGGAGTTCAGCGCCTGAAGCGCCTGTGCGGCATCATCCAGGGCGGCGGCCTGCGCAGCATCCAACCCTGCCAGCGCCTTTCGAATGGGCCCTGCCCACGCATCCCCAATGGCCTCATCCTGGGCCAGTGCTTTGTCCGTCGGAAACAACCGGCTGATACGCCGGTCACTTGCACTGCTCTCTTTGGTCACCAGTCCGCGGTCGGCGAGCGTCCGGACGGCCGCACTGGTGTTGCTCTGCTTCAGTGCCATGTGCCGCGACAGTTCAGTCACCGTCATCCCGGGCGCCTCCAGCACATGCTTCAGCACGGCAAGATCCGTCGAGGTCAGCGGCTCGATCCCCGTGACATCGGGAACCCGCCGATGGATGGTCCAGGAAAGGTCCCGCAGGAGCATGGCCAATTCGCGCCGTCGCGCCGCAGCCTCCGTGTTGTCCGCCATGCGCCAATCCTAGCTCATATCTTGACATACATATGTGCACATATGTATAGTTGAGCGCTCCACCACCGCACCCTCGAAAGAAACCATGCCTGATTCCAGCGCCGCTCCTCCCTCCGCCGTGCACCGCACGAGCGGACAACTCATTCTTCTCCTGGCCCTGCTGACCGCACTGGGCCCGCTGTCCATTGACCTATATCTGCCGGCATTCCCGGGCATGGCAGCTGATCTGAACACCACCGCAGCCGGCGTCCAGCTGACCATGACAACCTTCCTGGTGGGCCTTGGCCTGGGGCAGCTGTTTATTGGTCCGCTGTCGGACGGCATCGGACGGCGCAAGCCGCTGCTGGTGGGCACCTTTGTCTGCGCCGCGGCCAGCGTTGTCTGTGCGGTTGCTCCGAACGCGGAAATCCTGGCCGGCGCACGGTTCCTCCAGGGGCTGGGCGGTGCTGCCGGCGTCGTCCTCGCCAGGGCCATTGTCTCCGACACCGCCCGCGGTGCCGCCGCTGCCAAGCTGCTGGGCGTGCTGACCATCATCTGCGTCATCGCTCCAGTCATTGCACCTCTGGCCGGCGGTGCGATCATTGCCGCCGCGGGATGGCGTGCCGTGTTCTGGACCCTGGCCGCCCTGATCCTGCTGCTCTCCGTCTGGGGCCTGTTTGGAGTCAAGGAGACCCTGGCTGCCGAAGACCGCAACCGCGGCGGCATCAAGACCACCCTGCACGTTGCCGGCGTGGTCCTTAGCAACCGCAACTACACCGGCTACCTGCTGACCTTCTGCTTCGCCTTTGCCGGGCTGTTTGCATACATTTCCGCCTCCCCGTTCATCATCCAGAACATCATGGGCCTGTCGGAAACCCGGTTCTCCCTGGTCTTCGCCATGAATGCCCTGTGCATCACGATTGTCAGCGTCATCGCCGCTGCGCTTGCCGGCAAGGTTGCCTACCGCACGATGATCTCCATCGGCCTGGTGGTGGCTGTGCTGGCGGCTGCCGGACTGCTGGTTTTCGCGCTTTCCGGGACACCAATGGTTCCGATGCTGGTTCTGTTCGCTGTGTTCCAGGGATCCCTGGGCTTCATTTTTGGCAATGCCACAGCCCTGGCCCTCGAAGAAGCCGGCCATCATGCCGGAACGGGCTCAGCCTTCCTGGGCTGCCTGCAGTACGTGCTGGCAGCTGCAGTGGCGCCCCTGGTGGGTCTCGGCGGAGAGGAAACGGCCGTGCCGATGGGCATCGCCATGGTCAGCTTTGCCCTGCTGGCGGCCATCTCCTATATAACACTGACCCGCAAGACCAGCACAGCCTCCGCTGGTGACGAATCCGATCTGCCGGTCAAGGATGCCCTCAGGTCCGCCTCCTAGTTGCTGCCTGCACGCGGGCTAACCTGCCGGACGCCCCACGCCTGCACATCACTGATTCCCTTCCGGACGCCGTCAAGGCAACCGGAAGGGAATCTGTTTAACCGGCCCCCGCCGGGCCGGCCGCGACGGTCATGCACACAGGACGCACCGGCACGGGAGCGAGTCCGAACTGCCGCCTCCCCCGGACATTTGCCCCACCCCGCTGAGACTGGTCGATTCGAAGAGCTGGTCCAGGAATTCACCCACTAAGCCGTTGGCACAGCACCCGGACGGAGCCAGAACCGAAGGCAGCGGATACATCCGCTGCATGTCGAGGTCTTCCACGTCGGTGTTCAGGTCTGCTGCCAGCACTTTCAACAACCTGTCCTCGACCCCCGGACTCATGGTTCGCCGCTTGGAAATCCGGTCAATCCTGGGGCCGAGCCCGCCGGCTGCGGCACAGAGGTCCATGTTCAGGCGCAGTACGTACTCCATAGCGATCAGATCCACCTCGTGGAGCGCGGGACCGTCGGTCCAAGCCACGTCTATGGTGGCAACGTCGTAGGCCACGAGAGGGAGGACCTGAAACTGCACTCCGGTGAAGGCACCCTCCAAATAGGTACTGAGCCTGCCGGCAACTTCCGCCGCCCACCAGTGGTCTTTCATGTGCCTTTGCCGATCCGTAAATGTTGGCTGACCAGCCGCGTGCCGCGGTTGGATCAGCCTTGCCGGCGAAAATGTCGTTGTCGGCAACGTATTGGATTGTAAGGCTCGGCGACCGTCAGCACCAGAGGGACCGGACACATGCCGGTTCTCCACCCGCTCCCCCACCACGAGATTTCGACTCCCGCCGGGACGGTGTCGAGCCGGCATGGGACAGAGCGCACTCCGCGCATGTCTCCTGCGGTGTTGTACCCCTTTTTTCCGCAGGCGCAACTAGTTTCTCGGTTTTGAAGACAATTTGAAAAAGTCTCTGGTGGTTACGGCGTGGCTGCTGGAAGGATGTGAGCCTGACGGCATCACATCTTCATCCAGCCGGCAGACATTTAGTATCCGTATCCAAGCACCCGTCTAGTTTCCACCCTCCGGCCGGCACGGCAAGTGAAATCTTCTGATTCACGGCGCAGGCGCCGGATCCCGCCCGATGGCGACCCCCAACCTCAACAGTGGTTCGACAACGCCACCACTGTGCCCGCACCGCCGCCCGACTTGCCCCAGGCCGGATGGACAGCGGTTTTCAATCTCTTTTCTCCAAGGCCGGAAGTCACCTTCGGCATGACACAAACGGGAGGATCTCCAATGAGCCAGTTAGCAGCAGCACAACAGGTTAAGCCGCTGACCAACGGAGCCGAGTGGTGGTCACTGACCATCCAGCCTACAGATACGGACTTGTGCGACGCCGTCCTTGCTGACGTTGTCATCCCACTGGCAGCTCAGGGCAGGTCCTGGGGCGCCCAGCGGTGGTTCCATACGCGGTGCATGGACCCGGCGCACCCCTTGATTCAGGTCCGGATCCTTGGTTCTCCCCGGGTCCTGGACCGGCTGGAATCCCTGATGCGCGCACTCGTTGACCAGGCCGCCCCCCCGTCTCGGGGAGCTGCAGACTTCCGAATACCGGGAGGATGCCATACCCACACGGTGGGACTACGGGCCCGTCTCCCCCCGAGCCGAATCCGATCTGGCAAAATACGGCGGGGCCGAAGGACTGGCTCTGGCAGAGGAGGTCTTCGAGCTGTCCTCTGATCTGGCGGCTTGGGCAACATCCCGCTTTCCGAAGGTAAACAGCCGGTCTTCCCTGGCCGCCCTTCTTCTCTTTGATGCCGGCTACGCCATGATGCGCGGGCCGCGGTCCCCGGTTTGGGCGGACCGCCGGGCCATTTCGTGGGACTTCTACTGGGACAGCCATCTTCGCAGCTGCACCGCGGGATCCGGCCCCCAGGCTGCCCATATGCGCAACGCCCTGACGTCCCAGCTGGCGCCGCGGATCCTTCCGGCCCACCGGCTGATGGCCGCAACAGCTTCGGAGCCGGCCGTGGACAATTGGCGCAAGCGCTGGTCCCGGGCCATCGACACCTACCTGTACCGGGCGGACAAGGTCAGGGCCAGCCGAAGCGCCCAGCAGCTGACCGTGTACCAAAGCCGCCTCATGCTGAACCGGCTGGGCATATCCGTCCGGGACGAGGCCGGGCTGGGACTATATGCACGGTCCTGGAGCAAGGAACGTGAAGCGGACTTCCTTCGGATGGCCCCCTAGGGAAAAGCCTGCGGCGCCCGCCATTACCGCAGCACTTTCAGGATCTTCACAGGTCAATTGGTGATACTAATAGGGCAACGCGAGGGGCGCCTCCGGAAGTGAGACCACCGGAGGCGCCCCGCCTCTTTAAGCCGTCCTTTAACCGGTCAACGCAGGTTTCCGGCCCGTTTTTCCCCGCCTGTTCCCTTTGACAAAATATGAAGGGATGAAGCGCGTGCCCTCCCGCGGCACGCAACACGGTAAACGGGAATCTGAAAGGCGGCCCCGGGCATGCACTTCTCCTGCACCTGCATTTACCATCCCCATCCGGTGACTGCCCGGCTGGAGATTGAGGTCTACGACCCCTTCTGCACTCAGCGGGTGCACCGCGTCTCCGGCTCCACCAAATACGAGCCCAACTACATCTTCCGCAGTTAGCCTTTCACACGCTGCCGGGCCGGCCAGCGTCCGGCGACACCTGAGCCTCAACGGGCTCAGGAGGCTGCGGCTGCGGTCCGTGAACCTCGTCCGACCCGGCCGCAGCCGGCACCTCACCCGACACGGCGGCGTTGGCCGGGGTCAGCGACTGGTCCCGCAGATACCGCAGCACCACAATGCCGACGGCGGTGGCCGGGACCGCCAGGAACGCGCCGACGATGCCAAAGAGCGTACTTCCGACGGTGACGGCTCCCAGCACGACGGCGGGATGCAGCTTCAGGGTCTTGCCCACGAGGAAGGGCTGCAGGATGTTGGACTCCAGCTGCTGCACCACCAGCACCAGACCAAGGACAATCAGCGCTGTCACCCATCCGTGCGCCACCAGGGTGACCATGGTGGCCAGGACGCCGGTGGCCACGGCTCCGACAATGGGTATGAAGCTGGCAAAGAAGATCAGAACCATCAGGGCCAGGGCCAGCGGCACGTCCAGGAACCACAGGCCGAGGCCAATTAAGACGGCATCTGCGAGAGCTACGGTTGCCTGGGCAAAGATGTAGGCGGACAGGGTTTTCCATGCCTCTTCGGACACCCGGACCGCGTGCACAAAGGCTTGGTTGTTGGTCCAGCGGCTGGCCCAGGGCAGGAATTTGTCCCCGTCCTTCAGGCAGAAGAACGTGAACACCAGGGTTAGCAGGAACACCACGGTGACAGAGGTGACGGTTCCCAGCCCGGCGGTAATACCGGAAATGATGTCGCTGCTGTGTTCCCGCAGCTGTGCCAGACCGGCGTCGAGCAGTTCATTGAAGTCAACTGTCTGGACGGCGAAGGGAAGCCCGGCAACGAAGTCGCTGAGATCCTGAAGATTCTCCCCTGCCCGCCGGACCAGTTCTTTCGAGCCGGATGAGATTGAGGGAAGCACCAGCACGGCCACGGCGGCGACCGCAGCCAGCAGGCCCACGAGGGAGAGCAGTGCGGCAATCCCCTTGGGCAGCGCCTTTCGCAGAACCCGGTTCACCGGCCACAGGATTGAGGACAGCAGCAGGGCCAGCAGCCCGGGAAGAGCGATGGACCACAGCGACCGGATACCGAACCACACCACCACCAGCCCGGCCAGCACGATCAGCCCCCGGGCAACCCATACCGATGATGCAGCGAGGCCGCGGGCAAAGGTGCCGCGGGGCTTCAACCTGCCGCTGCCGGAATCCGCAGCGGCCGCTGATGACGCTTCGACGGAAGATTTTTGGGGCGGCGAGGCTGGAGAATCGGTCGTAGTCACCGTTCCATCTTGCCTCACCCGGCAGGGGAAGTTATTCCGTCAACTGCGGCTGGGTTTCGATGAAGACCCAGTCCCGTTCCCCAAGAATCGGCTCAATCACCGGGCCGCCCGCTTCCGCGATGCGGTCCTGCACCTTTCGTGGGAGGCCTTCGTCACGAAGGTTCTCCCGCAGCCACATTTTGGCCGAACCGTCTAGATACGGCCACCAGCGCTCGATCTGGATCGGTTGCATTGCTGCCCCCTTAAACTCGCGGTGAAACAACGTTGCCACCGCGGTCCGGACCGCGCAAGGGGGGTTGCCTAAGTGGCGGCCGCCCAAGGTGACAGGCGGCCGACGTGCCCCAGCTAGGGCAGGGTGCCGATGCTTTCGATGGACTCGCGGGCCTGTTCCGCCAGGGTTGCCGGGATGGGAGCACTCTTGGCAGCGTCCTCCGAGGCCGCCTGCCCTTCGTCGCTGACCACGTACAGCCCAAACGCCTTTACCAGCTCCACCGTGTTCGGATCCTCATAGCCGCTGCAGTAGATCTGGTAGGAAACAAGAACCAGCGGATAGGCGCCGGGGACCGTGGTGGTGCGGTCCAGGTGGAGGGCAATGTCATGGGGGCCGCGGTCCGGAACGCGGCTGGCCTGCTCGACGGCGATTGCCGCGCCCTCTGCACTGATGGGGACGTACTCCTCCCCGACCAGCAGATTGACGGTGCCCATGGAGTCGTCGATGACGGAATCGTCCGCGTAGGTCACGGCACCCTCGGTGCGGGTCACCGTGCTGACCACGCCGGCGTTCCCCTGTGCGTTTTCACCGCCCAAACCGCCCGGCCATGTCCCCGAAGGGCTGTCCTGCCAGGCATCAGGAGCGGCGTCATGCAAGTACTCGGTGAAGTTCTCGGTGGTGCCGGAGTCATCGGCCCGGCTGACCGGGGTCACCGGGAGGTCCGGGAGATCAACCCCGGGATTCTGCCCGGCAATGGCGGGATCATTCCACCTGACAATTTCGCCGCGGAAGATCCGCGCGATGGTTGCGGCGTCCAGGTTGAGGGAATCGATGCCCGGCAAATTGAAGGCCACGGCAATCGGTGAAATGTAGGCCGGAATATCCAGGGCGCCGCCCGGGCCGCAGACTTCGCGGGCCTGCTCCATTTCCTCCTCCTGCAGATAGGCATCCGAGCCGGCAAAATCCACGGCCCCGGCCAGGAGGGCGCTGCGGCCGGCGCCGGAACCGTCCGGGGAATACTGCAGCTGAACCTTCGGGTGCAGGAGGCCGAAGCCTCCAATCCAGGCGTCCATGGCCGGTCCCTGGGCGCTGGACCCGGAGCCGGAAAGGATGCCGGAGAGAGTGGAGGTGCTGTTTTCCGCTGCTTCGCGCTGCGCGTCGCCCAGTGGATAGTCCGATCCGCAGGCGGACAACGCCAGCGCGGCGGCGGCAACCACGGCAAGGGTGCGGGCGGGACGGGGTTTCGGCACGGAGGCTGTCCTTCCGGGGACTGTGACTGTGGGCGGTTTATGTGCCCAAACGAGCTCCCGGAGGAAAGACCGGGCGCCTCTTCAAGGCTAGCGGCCATTCCCACTCCTCCGCCAACCGAAAGACCTTCCGGCCCTTGGCCGCCCGCACTGCCGGTGAAACGATGGAAAGACCGCGACGGCTGCCTCTATTGTTCCCGGACGGAATTCCGGACCCGGAATCAGCTGTCATCGGCCCAGGAGGAGTCAAAGTGCTCATTACCGCAGCCGTCTTTGCCGTGATAGCCGCGGCTATCCATCTGTACATCTTTGTGCTGGAATCCCTGCGCTGGACTGCGCCGGCAACCATGGCGGTGTTTAGAATCTCCACTCCGCAGGAAGCTGCCTACACCCAGGGCCTGGCCTACAACCAGGGCTTCTACAACCTCTTCCTGGCCGTGGGGGCGATGCTGGGTGTGGTTCTGCTCGGGGCCGGCAGCCGAGTGGCCGGGCTGACCCTGATGAGTTTTGCCGCTGCGTCAATGGTGCTGGCCGCTTTGGTCCTGGTGTTCAGCAACCGCCGGATGATCCGTCCGGCCCTTATTCAGGGCGGGCCGGCCCTTGTCTGCCTCGCGTTCACCCTGCTCGGTGCCTGACGGTGCTCTTGTCGCTTGTCTTTTCCGTTCGGGCAACCCCGTAGGCAGCTGCAGTCCACAGGTGGAACAAGGCGTAGGCACGCCACGGCCGCCAAGGTTCGGAGAGCGCCGCCGCCGCACGCGCCGTCGCAACTCCCAGCGCCCGCTTAAGCACCAGATCGTCGGCCGGATACGCGTCCCGGTCACCGAAGACACGCACCGCAAGATAATCGGCGGTCCAGGGCCCAACTCCCGGCAGCGCCAGCAGTGCGCTCCGGGTTGATCCCGCGTCAGCTTCCGGGCTGATCTCCAGCCCGGAAGCCACTGCTCCGGCCAGCGCGGTGACGGTGCGTGCCCGGGCGTGCGTCAGCCCCACGGCCAGCTGCAGTTCCGACGGCGGCACGGCAGCCAGCTCTTCAGGCGAGGGGAAGGAACGCAGCCCGTCCCGTTCGGCACCGCCGTAGGATGCCGCGAGCCGGGCGCCGAAAGTACGGGCAGCCGCCAGCGAGACCTGCTGGCCCAGCACCGTCTGGACTGCGGTCTCGAAGCCGTCCACCGATCCCGGCACCCGCAAACCCCGGGACACCGCCACCAGCGGCGCCAGAAGGTCAAAACCGGAGAGAAACGGATCAATGACGGCGGGATCCGCCTCCAGATCCAGCCAGCGCCGAACCAATGCGAGCACCGCGGCTTCTTCCTGCCCCCGGGCCTTAGCCGGAGTCGCCCCATCCAGGGAAAGCTCTGCCTCCACGGCGCCCGGATGGCCGAACCGGACGCGGACCAGAGCCGGCCCGGACGGCGCGGGAACCAGGCGCTCCACCCACGCCCCGCCGTCGTCGTATTCCGCGCGCTCCATCCCGGGCACTGCGTGGGCCGCAAGAGCGCGGAACAGCGGCTGCCAGGCGAACGGTTCGGCGCAGGGCAGAACGTGCCGGACACTCCGCGTCAGCGCCGGCATCAGGACAAACCGGTCATGCGCAGGGTGATGTTGATCCGGCCCCGGGCAAGTCCGGAAGCGGGGTCGGCTGTGTCCGGAAAGGTCTTCGGCACACCGTGGTACGCAAACCGGGAGGGGCCGCCAAACACGAAAAGATCACCGGAGTTCAGCTCAATATCGGTGAACGGCCGGGTCCTGGTCAATGTATTCCCAAAGCGGAATATACAGGTGTCGCCGATGCTCAGGGAAACCACGGGGGCGCTGGACTTCTCATCCTTGTCCTGGTGCATGCCCATGTGTGCGCCGTGCGCGTAGTAATTTATCAGCGCCGTGTCCGGGGTGTAATCCTCGGGCTTCCACAGCTCCGGGGCGTAACCGGGCCGGCCGGGGGTGCCGTACGCTTCGGCCAACGCCCGCCGGCCCAGGGTGATCAGCCAGTCGGGCACATCGGCCACCCGTCCGCCGCCGGCGTCGTCCGCAGTGCGGGTGTACTTGTACGGCTGCCAGTGCCAGCCCAGGCATACCGTCTGCACCGACATCGGATGCCCGCCAGGCATGACGGCGGCGCGCATGGGCACCGGTCCCACCGCCCACTGCCGGCAGGCCCGGACAATCTCCCGCTGGGCCGCCAGGTCCAGCCACCCGGGTACGTGGACGGCGCCCGGCCCCGGTTCGGTTCGTTCGGGCGGAAAGAGTGCATTGTTCATGCGGCTGCCTCCAAGTTCAGCAGAAGCCGTTTGGCAGCTGGGCCGCCGCGGTAGCCGCCCGTGCTGCCGTCCGAGCGCACCACCCGGTGGCAGGGCACCACCACGGGCAGCGGGTTAAGGGCGCAGGCGGTCCCGACGGCTCGGACCGCGCCGGGGCTTCCTGCCAGGGCGGCAACGGCCGAATATGTTGCAGTGGATCCGTAGCCAATGTCCCGCAGACGCTCCACGACAGAGCGGCGGAAACCTGCCGTTAGCCGCAGATCCAGGGGCAGGTCGAAAGTGCGGCGGGCTCCGTCAAAGTACTCGGTGATCTGAGCCGCGGCGACTTGGAGCCGGTCCGGTGCGGCCAGGATCCGGGGGCTGATGCGTTCGGCCAGCACGGCCAGCACGGCGTCATGGTCTTCGCAGTCAAAGGCCACCCGTACCAGGCCTGCCTGCGTGGCGGCCAGCAGCAGCTTCCCCACCGGGGTCTCAACAACTGTGTACCCCACATCCAGCAGCCCGGCTTGCTCGGCGGCAGCCCCCAGACGTTTCTGCAGCCGGCCCAGGGTGTCACGGTCGGCCATCTCCCGTCCGGGTCCCGGCTCCTGAATCAGGCGTTCCAGCGGGCTTTCCTGTAGTGGGTTGTCCTGCAGCGGGATCATCGGGACTCCTCCAGGTTCAGGCTGCGCAGTTTCTTCATGCCGTCCGCTGCCGACCGACGGCACGCTGCCTCGGTTCCACCCAGCAGCACTGCCACCTCGGCATAGGGCAGGCCTGCCAGGTGGTGGTACGCAAGGGCTTCACGCTGGCGCTGCGGCAGAGTTTTGAGTGCCTCCCACAGCGGGTCAAAGCACTCGGAGCCCTCCGGTGCACTGCCGTTTCCGGGGGCACGGGCAACAGACCCCGGGCGGAACGCGGTCTCGGGCAGTTCACCGACGGGCACCGGCCGCCGGCCGGCGGCACGGTGGACGTCTATGGCCTTGCGCTTGGCGATCGTTACCAGCCAGGCCTGGATGTTGGCTCCCGGCGGCAGCCCGGGATAGGCGCGCAGCGCTGCCAGGAACGTTTCCGACCAGGCGTCCTCGGCGTCCTGGGGGCCCAGCACGGCACGGCAGACCCGCAGCACGGCCGGGCCGTGCTCCCTGACAATGGCTTCGAACGGTTTCACTTCCACACCCGGTAGACGTTTCCGAAACAGCTTTTGTGAGTAGGCTCCGGTTTCAGCTCCCATGGTCTCACCGCACGGGCTCGCCCGCGGGTTTCAGAACAGCACGTCCTGGACCCGCCGGGGATCCTCCAGCCCCAGCAGAAAGTGCTTGCGCTGCAGTCCGCCGGCATAGCCGGTCAGCGCACCGGCCGCGCCGACGACCCGGTGGCAGGGAATGATGACGGAAACCGGATTGCGCGCATTTGCTGAACCGACGGCCTGGGCCAGGTTTTTATCGCCCAGCTCGCGGGCCAGGTCGCCGTAGGACCGCGTTGCGCCAAAGGGAATCTCCTGCAGGAGGGCCCAGACCCGCTGCCGGAACGGATTTCCCACCGGGGCGAGCGGCAGGTCGAACTCCCGCCGGTCACCGGCGAAGTACTCGCCCAGCTGGTCCCGCGTCCGCACCAGGACAGCGGCAGCGTCCAGGGGTACCGGCGCCCCCAGCGTGTCCGGCGCAGGTCCGCGCCGGTGGTTCTCCATGTACACCGCCGTGAGGGCACCGCCGTCGGCCACCAGGGTCAGTAACCCGATGGGCGAAGGGATGACGGCATGCACGGCACTCATGAGCCGAGCGTAGCGCCTTAGCCGCCCAGCTGGCCGCTGAGCCGGGAACGGATGGCGTCGGAGGAGTCATTCAAACCGGTGATGCGGACGGTCTTGCCCCGGCTCCGGTACTTTTCCGTGATGGCGTCCAGCGCGGCCACCGTCGAGGCATCCCACACATGCGAGGCGCTGAGGTCAATCAGCACGTCATCCGGATCCAGGGCGTATTCAAACTGGGTGTAGAGGTCATTGGAGGAGGCAAAGAACAACTCGCCGCTCACCGTGTAGGTGACCGTGCCGCCGTCGTCCGCCGCTGCGCGCTGCACGGTGACGAAGTGCGCCACCCGGCGCGCGAACAGCACCATGGCGGCGAGGGTTCCCGCTCCGACGCCGATGGCCAGGTTGTGGGTGAACACCGTGGCCACGACGGTGATGACCATGACGGCTGTTTCGGACTTGGGCATGCGGCGCAGGGTGGAGGGCCGGATGCTGTGCCAGTCAAAGGCCGCCCAGGCGACGAAGATCATCACGGCCACGAGTGCCGCCATGGGGATCAGCGCCACGATGTCCCCGAGTGCCACCACCAGGATGAGCAGGAACACTCCGGCCAGGAAAGTGGAAATCCGGGTGCGGGCACCCGAGGCCTTGACGTTCATCATGGTCTGCCCGACGACGGCGCAGCCGCCCATGCCGCCGAAGAATCCGGTGACGATGTTGGCGATGCCCTGTCCGGCGGCCTCCCGCGGCTTGGAGGACCGGGTGTCGGTGATGTCATCGACCAATTTGGCGGTCAGGAGGGATTCCAGCAGGCCCACAAAGGCCATGGCGACGGCGTACGGAGCGATGATCTGCAGCGTCTCGAGGGTCAGCGGCACGTCGGGAAACAGCAGTGCGGGCAGGCTGTCGGGCAGCGACCCCTTGTCCCCCACCGTGGGGATGTTCCAGCCGGCGGCGACGGCGGCAACGGTCAGCACCACGATCGCCACCAGCGGTGCGGGCACCGCCGTCGTCAGCCGGGGCAGGCCGAAAACAATGACCAGCCCGACGGCGACCACCGGGTAAACCAGCCACGGCACCCCGATCAGCTCGGGCAGCTGGGAGGAAAACACCAGGATGGCCAGGGCATTGACGAAGCCCACCATCACGGAGCGCGGGATGAAGCGCATGAGCTTGGCGACGCCGGCGAGTGCCAGCAGGATCTGCAGGATGCCGGCCAGGATGACCGTTGGCACCAGATACTGCACGCCGTGGCTGGCCACCACCGGGGCGATGACCAGGGCGACGGCGCCGGTGGCAGCGGAGATCATGGCCGGGCGGCCGCCCACGAAAGCGATGGTGACTGCCATGGTGAAGGACGCGAAAAGACCCATCCGCGGATCCACGCCGGCGATCACGGAGAACGCGATTGCTTCGGGGATCAACGCCAGGGCCACCACGAGTCCGGCCAGGACCTCGGTTTTCAGCAGCCGCGGCGAGCGCAGCGTGGACAGGACGGACTGCCGGGCGGCCGGGGCAGGTGCACTTGGTGTCATAGCGGGCAAGGCTGTTCCGTTCGGATGTGCTGGGAGGATCCGGTGGCCGGGACGGGGTGTGCGGGGCCGTGCGTCGAATCCGCTTCCAGATTACCGCCGCTCAGGCACCCTCCGATCCGGCTCTGCGGCGCGGGCGGCCGATGTCACACTGGCCCGGGCTCTGTGAGGAGGGCAGTGATGGTCTACGGCCAGGACCTGACCTCTCCGGAACGTCTTTGTCTGGGAACATAATGCATACTAATGCGCAGCGGAAAGTGTGTTCGCTGCACAGAATCGGAGGGAGCGTGCATTGTTTACCGGCCTGAGCGCTTTTCCCCTGACACCGCTGCACAATGACGCCGTGGATGAAAGTGCTTTTGTCCGCCTGATGGTGCGGCTGGCCGCGTCCGACGTCGATTCGATCGCGGTGCTGGGCTCCACCGGTTCCTACCCCTATCTGAGCGCCGGGGAGCGCCGGCGCGTGGTGCAGCTGGCCGCGGCAAATGCTGGATCGAAGCCGCTGATCGTCGGGGTCGGGGCGCTGCGCACTTCCGAGGTCCTGGCCCATGTCCGGGCCGCGGAAGAAGCAGGCGCCGCAGGGATCCTGCTGGCTCCGGTGAGTTACCAGTCCCTGACTGACGACGACGTTTACGGCCTTTTCCGGGAAGTCACGGACTCCTCCAATGTGCCGGTCATTGTTTATGACAATCCCGGCACGACCCATTTCACTTTCAGCACCGCACTTTACGGCAGAATTGCGGAACTGCCCGGAATAGCGTCGATCAAGATCCCTCCGGTATCCGCCGCAGCCGCACCGGAAAGGGTCAGCGCCGTCCGTGCCGTGATTCCGGACCATGTAACCGTCGGAATCTCCGGGGATGCGGCTGCCGCCGGGGGACTCGCCGCCGGGTGCGACGCGTGGTACTCAGCCGCCGCGGGCACCCTGCCCGGCGAGATGGTGCGGATCATGCGTGCAGCACAGGAAGGCCGGCACGCAGACGCGGCAGCCGAGTCCGCACGGATGACACCGCTGTGGGAGCTTTTTGCCGAACACGGGAGCCTGCGCGTCATTGCGGCCGTCGCCGAGCAGCTGGGCCTGGCTCACCGAAACTGCCTCCCCCTGCCGGTGCGCGGGCTGGGGGTACGGGAACGCAGGCACCTTGCCGGCGTCGTCGAGAAGCTGGAACTCGCGTAACCGCCCCGCAGTCCACCCAGCACGGTCTGCTTGATTTCCGTCCGGTAGGCAACGATCCCGCCGCTCAGCCCGCCAGAGGGTTTGTCACCGCGTCCATATACAGCTTTGCCACCTTCCAGCGTCCGTATGCTATTGATTACTAACGGTACTTACTATTTCATCTCCCGCGCCGCTCCCGGTTCTTACCGGCCACGGCGCCTTGAAGAAGCGGGGTCACAGATTGCAGCCGCGGAACTCCATACGGGTGGCGAGCATTCCTTCCGGACACGTCTACGTCCGCCATCTGGACCCCCTGCCGGGAACTGCGCCGGAAATCCCCGAGATTGTCCGCCTCCCGGACCCGGACCCGGACTCACCGGACAACCCGGCCACGGGCAAATGGTGGCCCCCGGTGATGCTCTCCGCCCAGTGGATTGACGCCAACGCGGATCTCTTCGATGTGTTCCACATCCACTTCGGCTTCGACGCCCTGGACCCCCGGGACCTGCAGGAGGTGGTGGCGGCGCTCCGGCGGAACGGTAAGCCGCTGGTCTACACCGTGCATGATCTTCGCAACCCGCACCACGAGTCCCCCGCGGCCCACGACGCCCACCTGGATGTCCTGATTCCCGGCGCTGACGCGCTGATTACCCTGACCAAGGGTGCCGCAGCGGAAATTGAACACCGCTGGGGCCGCCGCCCGGACGTCATTGCCCATCCGCACGTCGTCGAACCCCAAACCATGGCGCATTATGCCCGGCGCGCAGAGGAGGCCGGGACCGGCAGCCCTTACCGCGTGGGCGTGCACGTCAAGAGTCTCAGGGCCAGCATGGACCCCCTGCCGGTGATCCGGGTGCTGCTGGAACTCGCGCGGGAAGACGGCGGCATGGTGGTTCAGGTGAACGGGCACTGCGATGTCCTGGAGCCCGGCGGTGCACGGTACGACGCCGAGCTGGCGCAGTTTCTCGAACGAAAGTCCCGTTCCGGCGAACTCGAACTGCACATCCACGACTTCCTGCCGGACGATCAACTCTGGGACTACCTCGCCGCCCTCGATCTGTCAGTGCTCCCCTACCGCTTCGGCACCCATTCGGGCTGGCTGGAAGCCTGCCGGGACCTCGGCACCTCGGTGGCCGCACCCGACTGCGGATTCTATGCAGATCAAGGTCCGGTGTTCGGTTACTCCCACAATGAGGACGGACTGGATGCCGCCTCCCTGAAAGCAGCCGTCCGGGCCGCACGGCACGCCGGCCCGTCCGTGCCGCTTGAGCCCCGCGCCCGGGCCGAGCAGCGGAACGCCATTGCCGCCCGTCATGCGGAACTCTACGCGGAGCTCCTCGAGCGCAGCGGTGTGCTGCAATGAGGCTCTGCATCATCGGTCCCTCCCGCTTCCCCATCAGCGAACCCTTCGCCGGTGGCCTGGAGGCGCACACCCACGCCCTGGTCTCCGCCCTGACGGCCCGCGGGCATGACATCACCCTCTTCGCAGCGGCCGGTTCCGACCCGGAGCTCCGGGTAAACTTCCTCGACATCCCGATCTTCGAAATGAGCCAGACGGCACGGAACGACGTCGGAGCCCTCCCCGAGCAGTGGATGGCAGAACATCATGCGTATCTCTCGCTCATGCTCGACCTGGCCGAACACGGGCATGAAAAGTACGACGCCGTCCTGAATACCAGCATCCACCACCTGCCCATCGCGATGTCCCGAATGCTCCGCGTTCCGCTGATCACCACCCTGCACACGCCTCCGGTGGGATGGATCGAGTCGGCAATCCGTGTGCGCGGCGACGCCACGCGGTTTATTGCCGTTAGTTCCCACACCCGAAATGCCTGGGCGGACCTGGTGGACAGCACGGCCATCCTGAACGGTATCGACACCGGGCGCTGGCAGCAGGGCCCCGGCGGCGGCTCCGCCATCTGGTTTGGCCGGATTGTGCCGGAGAAGGGAACGGCCCTTGCCATCCAGGCGGCCAAAGCCGCCGGAATCCCCCTGGACCTGGCCGGTCCGGTCTTCGACAGCAGCTACTTCGAAACCGAAGTCCGCCCGCATCTTGGCAAGGACATCCGCTACTTGGGACACCTGGACCATTCCCATCTGCGCCGGGCCGTCCAGGGCGCCTGTGCAGCGCTCGTAACCCCGCGCTGGGATGAGCCGTACGGCCTGGTGGCGGCCGAAGCCCTTGCGGCAGGCACCCCGGTTGCCGCCTTCGAGCGGGGCGCCCTGCCCGAAATCCTCACTCCGGACTGCGGCCGGCTTGCGCCGGCGGACGACGTCGGCGCCCTTGCCGTGGCCCTGCGCGAGGCGTCCGCCCTGGACCGGAACGCCGCGCGGCGCCGGGCTGAGACGTTCTGCTCCCATGAGCGGATGGTGGACGAGTACGAAGCACTGCTTCTTGAAGCCAGCCGGCAGATGGTCACAGCATGATCGGCTACTACATCCATCATCAGGGCATGGGGCACCTGCGCCGGGCCCAGGCAATCGCAGCGCACCTGCCGGCCGGAAGCGTGACGGCCCTGTCCTCCCTCCCGCGGCCGGGCGGCTGGGACAACCCGTGGATCCAGCTGGACCGGGATGACACCGGTTCGGAACCGGCGTCCGTGGATGCCAATGGCCGGCTGCACTGGGTGCCGCTGCACGATGCCGGCCTGCGCGAACGCATGGGACAGCTGTCGGCCTGGCTGCGGGAGGCTGCTCCGGCTGTTCTGGTTGCCGACGTCTCGGTTGAAGCCGCCCTGCTGGCACGGCTGCACGGTGTTCCCGTGGTCTCCGTGGCGCTGCCCGGGCTGCGCAGGGACCCTGCCCACACGCTCGGTTTTGGAATTTCGGACGCCGTGATTTCGGCCTGGCCACCTGAAGCCCCGGACATGCTCGCCGTCTCAGATGACTGCGTCAGCGGAAAACTGGTCCCTGTCGGCGCGATCTCCGGCATCCCGGTCCGGCCCGGACGGCCGCCCGGGCCTGTCACGCGGGTCCTGGTGCTGGGCGGCGCCGGCGGCGGAGGGATGAATGACGCCGACATCGAGGACGCCCGGCGCCAGACACCCGGTGTGGACTGGGTTGCGCTGGGGACAAACCCCGGAAACCGGACCGCGGATCCTCTCCCGCATCTCAGGGATGCTTCCCTGGTGGTTACCCACGCGGGGCAGGGCGCCGTTGCGGATGCCGCCGCTGCCGGTGTACCCGCAGTGATCGTCCCCCTGGACCGGCCACATCAGGAACAGTTCACCACCGGCCGGGCACTGTCCCGGATGCCCGGACTCCCCGTCATCGTCTCGCGCAGTTTCGCCCGAAGTGACTGGGCCCAGGTACTGGCAGCTGCCGAAAAACTGGACGGCCGCGGCTGGGCTGTCTGGAACGACGGTCAGGGAGCGTCCCGCGCCGCGCAGGTCATCGCTGACGTGGCCGCACCAAGACCTGTCCCGGCGGGAGCGGCGCCGTGAAGGTCACTGTCATCACCCTGGTGCACGGCCGGCACGCACATCTGGCGGCGCAACAGCAGGCGCTGCTTCGCTCCTCGCAGCTGCCCGATGACTACGTGCTCGTCGCCATGGATGACCCCGAAATTGCTGCTTCCTTCCCGGACCCGCGCCTGCCCGGAACCGTCGTCGAACTCCCCCGGACGGACACGGCGCTGCCGCTGGCCAAGGCCCGGAACGCCGGGGCGCGTGCAGCACTGCAGCGCGGCGCTGACCTGCTGCTCTTCCTGGACGTCGATTGTCTCCCCGGAACGGACCTGGTGGCCGGCTACGCTGCGGCAGCCAAGGATGACACCGTCGCAGGGCGGCTGCTCTGTGGCCCGGTCACCTATCTGGAGCCGCCCGGGCCTGAGGGCTACTGTCTGGACCGGCTCCACGATTTGGACTCGCCGCACCCTGCCCGGCCTGCCCCGCAACCGGACGAAATCATCCCTGAGGACAACCCGGATCTGTTTTGGTCCCTGTCCTTTGCCGTCACGGCGGCAACCTGGGATCGGATCGGCGGGTTCTGCGAGGACTACACCGGCTATGGCGGCGAGGACACCGACTTTGCACGCCTGGCCGGACGGGCCGGGGCCGGCCTGGCCTGGGTCGGAGCGGCACGGGCCTACCACCAGTTCCATCCCACTCAGGATCCACCCGTCCAGCACCTGGCGGACATTGTGCGGAACGCCAACCTGTTCCATGCCCGCTGGGGCGCCTGGCCCATGGGCGGCTGGCTGCAGGGATTCCGTGAACTGGGGCTCATTAAGGGCGGGCACGGGACAACGCCCTGCACCCTCACCGATCAGATTGGACAACCCGCCTGAACGGAGCGTGTTCCCGCGGCGGAAATTTTCACCGCACCACCCCGTCAGAAGATGTCCGGGCAGGTTACACTGCGTACATACCGCTCAGTATGTGACGCTGGTCACCCATTTGCCAGTAGGATGCTGACCCGGTTCCATGTCTGATCAAAGGAGATCTTCATGCAAAACCTCGCCGGAATTCTCACCGATACGACAGCCCGGATTCCGGACCGCCCGGTCCTGAAACTCGACGACACCACGGTCACGTATTCGCTGCTCGATGCCATGAGCGCAAAAGTCGCCGGCGTCCTCGCGGACCGCGGGATTGAACCGGGAGACCGGGTTGCCCTGATCATGCCCAACATTCCCCAGATGGCTTTCGCCTACTACGGGGTGCTTCGCTACGGCGCCGTGGTGGTGCCCATGAATCCGCTTCTCAAAGCACGCGAAGTGGCTTATCACCTGCAGGATTCCGGCGCGAAGCTGGTTTTTGCCTGGGAGGGTATTGCCGCCGAAGCAGTGGGCGGCGCCGAGGAAGCCGGCGGCATCGAGGTTATCCCCGTGGACGCCGGCGGCTTCCTGCAGCTGCTGGCTGAGGCTGACCCGGTGACTGAGGTGCAGGACGTGGACGGGGAGGACATCGCCGTCATTCTCTACACCTCGGGCACCACGGGACGGCCGAAGGGCGCCGCTCTGACACACAACAATCTGGTCAGCAACGCCGAGATCTCACGGAACCTGCTGCACACCCTGGAATCGGACGTCATCTTCGGCGGACTGCCGTTCTTCCATGTGTTCGGCCAGACGTCAGCGCTGAACTCCGCGGTCATGGCCGGAGCCTCGATCAGCCTGCTCCCGAGGTTCGATGCCGGAAAGGCACTGGAGATCATTGAGCGCGACGGCGTCACCATTTTTGAGGGCGTCCCCACCATGTACGTGGGCATGCTGCGTCATCCGAACCTGGCTGCGACTGATGTTTCCACTCTCCGCGGAGCGATAACGGGCGGCTCAGCCATGCCGCTGGAGGTGCTGCATGAGTTCGAACGGGTTTTCGGCACTCAACTGCTGGAAGGCTACGGCCTCTCCGAAACCTCACCCGTGGTCTCCTTCAATCTGCCGGGCCCGGACCGCAGGGCCGGCTCCATCGGCAAGGCGGTGGACGGCATGCTGGTGCGCGTGGTGGACCAGGACGGCGCTGATCTGCCGGTGGGGGAAGTCGGCGAGCTTGCCGTTCAGGGCACCGGCGTGATGAAGGGGTACTGGAACAACCCCGAAGCAACGCAGGCGGCCATTCCGGACGGCTGGTTCCGCACCGGAGACCTGGGCCGGGTCGACGAGGCCGGAAACCTCTACATTGTGGACCGCAAGAAGGACGTCATTTTGCGCGGAGGTTACAACGTCTATCCCCGCGAGGTTGAGGAGGTGCTGTACGAGCATCCCGCCGTCGCGGAAGCTGCCGTCATTGGTGTCCCCGATGAACTGCACGGCGAGGAAATTGTGGCAGTGGTGGGCCTGAAGGAGGACGTCCTGCCTGCCGACGACGGCGCCCGGGCAGCGCTGCTCGCTGAGATCCGTGACTTCGCCAAGGACCGGTTGGCAGCCTACAAGTATCCCCGGCGGGTGCTGCTGACCGACGCCCTGCCCAAGGGCCCCACGGGCAAGATCCTCAAGCGCGAGATCCGGGTGGATGCGGCAGCGGGTGCGAACGAGGCGCAGGTCGAACCGCAGGTTTAGTCGACGGACCCGCCGCAGCGTGCAAGCGGGCGGCGGGCCTCAGGCCGACGGGTCCGGTTCCGGCAAAGCCTCCCCGGGCATACCGGCGGTTTTGTCGGAGCGGACCAGCACCACACCCAGAACAATAAGGGCACCGCCGATCAGCTGCACGGTGCCGGGCAGTTCGGACAGGAACAGCCAGGCCCAAAGCACCGCAAAAAGCACTTCGGTCAGCGACACAAACGAGGCCACGCGGGATCCGAGGGTCCGTGCTGCCACAATCCCGGTGACATAGGCCAGTACCGTCGAGAACAGCACCAGACCCGCCAGCGGAACCCACCACGGGGCCACCCGGCCGGCCAGCACCACGTCGCCGGTACTGAAACCGGTGGGAAGAATGCCCACGGCGCCCAGCACCACCATGGTGGCCGCCCCCACGATCATTCCTCCGGTGGCCAGCACGAGCGGCGGCAGGGAGTCGTTCTGCCTGGCGGTAAGGAAGAAGTAGATGGCAAGGCACACTGCCGCCGCCAGGCCCCAGAGGACACCCACCGGATCCAATTGCACCTCCCCGCCGATGTCCAGTACAAGCACAAGTCCGGCGATTGCCGCCAGGGCTCCGCCGATGGTCTTCAGCCCGGGCCGCCGCCGCGTGGCGGCCCAGATCCACAACACCATGAGCACGGGTGCCAGGAACTCCAGGAGCAGTGCCACACCTACTGACAACCTTTCCACTGCATTGAAGTAGAAGAATTGACAGCCCGCGACGCCAATGAATCCGAACGCAAGGATGGTTTTCCAGTTCTCATGGACCTGATGCCAGCGGCCGTGCAGCACAAGCAGCGCCGGGATGAACAGCACCAGGGCGGCACCGCCCATGCGGACGGCAACCGCCGAAGTGGACGTCCACCCCGTTTCCAGCAGAGATTTGGCAAACGACCCCGAGAGACCAAAGACGGCAGAGGACAAGAGGGCAACCGCAATGCCCGTGCTGCCCGGCCCTCCGGTACTCCCGGAACTGTCAGCCATCGTGGGCCCCTTACCCGCGTAACGTTTCACGATGCCTCCAAGAGGGCAGAAGAGAGTCCCTCGGGACCTGTCAGGTTCATTCTGACCCCTAGACCATTACACTGAGAAGACCCTGTTACCAACATGTCAGGAATCATAATGGCTTTAGGACATGACACTGCGGACTCGCTCAGCACGGTGGCAGCGCTTATCAACACCGCAGCAACCGGTCCCGATGCCCTGCTCACCCCTGCCGATTTGGACATATTCCTGGCCCGGGAGCGTTTCAGCGGGTCCCGCACGCATACCGCGGCGGAACTGCGAGCGGTCCGGCATCTCCGGACCGGACTGCGTCAGCTGTGGACAGCGGACGAAGAGCGCCTGGCAGTCGGCGTGAACCAATTGCTGCGCAACGCCCGCGCTTTGCCGCAGGTGGTCCGCCACGACGAGTGGGGATGGCATCTGCACTGCACCTCGCCCGCGGCGCCTCTGGAGGAACGGCTCGCCACGGAGGCTGCCATGGCACTGGCGGACGTCCTGCGCGGCGGCGAGCTGGACCGGCTGGGAACCTGTGCCGCTCCGGACTGCGCGGCGGTCATCCTCGACCTGACCCGCAACCGGTCCAAGCGTTACTGCGACACGGGAAACTGTGGAAACCGAGAGCATGTTCGCTCCTACCGCAGCCGGCGGGCGGCAACACAGCAGGCTGTCCGCTGACCGCAGAAGCCTGCACGGGTTTTCTTGCCCCCGCTGTCCCCCAAAGCTGGTAAGTGGTCTTGTTAGTTTAGTCACCTGCGGCTATGATCACGTTGAGCTTCGTCCGCCGTCATGGCGAACGGCCATTCAACACAGTCTCGATTCCGCGATGGTCCGGCCAGGGTTACCCCTGTGCCAATTACGGGGATGCGGTCTGTGCCAGTACAAAATGGGGGTTTCAATTGCAGGACAACTCGAGCGCGTTTTACAAACGCGTGGGCGCCTTGGGCGCCGCAACAGCACTGGCGGTGAGCGGAGCGTTTATCGCTTCGCCGGCCATCGCCTCTCCGGCCGCAGAGCCGGACATCACACCAGCCACCGCAACCGCCGAAGCGCCGGTTGACGAGACCGTCGTTGAAGAAACGGTTGTCGAAGAGGCCACTCCCGCTGAAGAAGAAGCTCCCGCCGAAGAGGCAGGAACCCTGGCTCCCGGCCTGGCCGAAGCCCTTCTGCGCGACCTCGGCATGACAGTCGAGGAATTCGAGGCAGCCGGCGAGCTGGGCAAGAAGGCAGCAGATGCCCTTCCTGAGCTCCAGGCCACCGAAGGCTACGTGGGCATTGCCATCGAAGACGGCAAGATTGTCATCACCGGTTCGGGTGAGTCCCTTGAGGCTCTTGCCCTCAAGCTGGACGCCACTTTGGTGGCTCCTGCCGCCGAGGAGGCCGAGGTTGAGGCTCCGGCAGAAGCTCCGGCTCCCGTTGAGGCGGCCGAGGCTCCGAGCGCCGAGGCCACTGAAGCGCCCGCCGTTGAGGAAGAGAAGGCCGCTCCGGTCAGCCTCTCCGGTGACTACCGCGCCAACATCGAAAAAATCCGTGCCGATTACATTGCCAACGTTGGCGTGGTGGGCCTGCAGTCCATCATGTGGAACGGCACGGGCTACGTCATCAGCGTGGACAGGGACGCCACCCTCGGCAGCTCCGTGCTCGCGAAGGAACTGGCCAAAGTAGCCGGCTCTCCGGTTGACGCCATTGCCGAGAAGTACCTCAACGTCACTGTTTCCGACTCCTCGGGTACAGCCACCCCCGTGGATGACGTGGTCAACGGCCAGGGTTACGCCAGCCCCATGGGCGGCGGGTCCTACGCCACATGCTCCATCGGCTTCAACGGCTTCAACCCTACCGGTGACCCTGCTGTCATCACCGCCGGGCACTGCAGCCAGGATGGAGAGGCCACAGACGTGGTCCTCACCGATCCCCGGGGCGACAACGCCAGCGGCAACGACCAGTTCACTCCCGCAGCTGACCTCGGAACCTGGGGCTTCTCCCAGTTCGGCGGCGCCAACAACTCGCCGATCGACCTGGAGACAGGTGCCAACGTGGGTACGGATGTTGCGGTCATCGACGGCATCAACAGCGAGCTGGATCTGCTGCCCGAGGTTACCCAGTGGGAAGATGCTGCGGACCTCACCGCAGCCACCACCAAGATCACCGGAACCACCGACGCAGTTGTCGGCGCACCCGTGTGCAAGTCCGGCCGCACCACCGGTTGGAGCTGCGGCGACGTCACCGCCGTCGGCGAGTTCTATGTCGGCGGCCATGAAGGCACACAGGAAGACATCCGCGGCGTTCTCGGCTTCGAGTCGACTCTGACCGCAAACGCGCAGCCGGGCGACTCCGGTGGATCCACCATCTCGGGTCCCAACGCCATGGGCATCAACAGTGCCGTGGGCACGCGTGAAGGTGTGGAGCGCATGTTCTCCACTTCGCTCTCGGACGGCCTGGGCTACCTGAACGGCTACACCGTTGCCGTCTTTGTTGACGCTCCGGCTTTGACTTCGCATGAGGACAAGGGCACCGTTCTGACGGGCGAGGCCATTACCGGAACCGCCACCGGCACCAAGGTCCAGCTCACCATTAACGGTGAGAGCACGGACCTGGACGTTGTGAACGGAACCTGGAGCTTCCCGGCTCCGGCCACCGTTCCCGAAGGCGGCAAGTTCGAGTTCAAGGTCCAGGCAGTCAACGGCTTCAACAAGTCCAAGACCGTCACCTACGAGCTCACCGTCAAGGAAGCCCCGCTGGCTGCTCCGGTCATCACCAACCCGGCTGCCGGCGCACAGATCGCTGATTCATTGACGACCATCACCGGCACCGGCGCTCCCACGGCCGAGGTCACTGTGAAGGTCTCCGGCAGCAAGACTGTCGAAGACGCCGAGAAAACTGACACCGCCGAAACACTCGCGGTCGAAGCTTTTGAAGAGACCGGCACCGCCACCGTCGATACCGCCGGCAACTGGGAATACAAGCTGGACGAGGCACTGTCCTACGGCGACTACACCGTGAGCGCGACTCAGGGTGGAATCGACGGCAAGGAAGATTCAGTGGAGGCAACGTCCAAGTTCGCCGTCGTCCTGATGGCTCCGGCCATCACCTCGATCGAAAACGGCCAGGAGTTCACTGAGGGCTCCACCCCCAGCGGCATGTCCGGTACCGGTACCGCCAATGCGGAGATTGACGTCACCGTCGGTGACACCACACTGACTGCAACTGTTGCCGACAACGGCGCCTGGAGCGTCAACGGTTTCCCCGCCCTGGTTGCTGGTGACTACAAGGTTTCCGCCGTGCAGAAGCTCTCAGGCGCAACCTCTGCGTCCACTGACATGGCCTTCACGGTCAAGGCAGTAGTCGTCGAAGAGCAGGCACCGCCTGTAGTGCCGCCGGCTCCCCAGCCGGGCGACCCCGCGCCGACCACACCGGCGCCCGCCCCGGCACCGGACAACAACGGTGACGGCCTGCCCGACACCGGCGCTGCCGGCATGGGCCTCTTTGCCGGAGCAGGCGCACTGCTCACCATCGGTGGCATCAGCGCCCTGCTGATGAACCGCCGCCGGATGCAGGACGCCTAATCTGCAGCTAGCGTGAAAACACCAAAGCGGGTCCCGGCCTTGTGCCGGGGCCCGCTTTGGTATTTCGTACTTGGAAACCCAGGAGGCAAGATGTCCATCCCGAAAAAGACCCGCGGCGCCGCTGCGGCACCGATTGCGGCGCTGGCCACCGCTGTCCTGTTGCTCCTCAGCGGCTGCGGACAGGATCCACAGTCTCAGGGGCCCTCTGCTTCCCCGGCTTCCGCGGGCGCAGACTCATCAGCGAATCCCAAAACCCCGGCAACCGCTGCCGCACCGGACAGCACCGCCGCCGGGACGACGGGCGCCGTTCCGGCCACGCCCTCTGGCCCCGACACAGCAACGGATGAAAACATGACCCAGCTCCTGCAGCTGCACACACAGCTGAAAACCGATCTTGGTTCCGCATATTCCGATGCCTGGATCGAGGACAACCAACTCCACGTGGCCGTTACCACCCCGGAAGCCGAGGCGGCAGTGACGGAAGCCGGAGCCGTTCCCTACCTGGCCCAGTTCACGGCTGACCAGCTCAGGGATGCTGTGGATGCGTTCAAGACCTGGCTGGGCACGGACTCGGCTCCGCAGGTCCAGCTGCACTGGCTCGGCACCAGCGGACGGACCGGCAGTATCACGGTCCGCGTTCCGGCAGAGCAGGTCCAGCCCCTGACCGATGCCGTAGCTACCCAGCAGCCTACCGGGGCGGTGAAGGTCATTGTGGAGGAGTCCAGCGGCCCCGCAACCCCCCTCGCCACAAACGGACCGTAAACGGGCAACTGGCTGGTCCGGTCCGGTTGGGCCTGCCTAGACTTGAGGGCGTCGAGCAGACGGCACCACGGCCTCTTCCTAGGACCTGTTCATGGATCAGAAGCTGCAGAACCTGTTCTTGTCCCTTCCATCCCGGACCGCCTGGATCATCATCGGCAGCTGCGCCGCGTACTGGCTCATCTGCCTCACCGGCCTTTTGACGCCGCCGTTAACGGCGCCCGCGAGCATCGCCCTGTTCTGGTTTTACGCCATGCTGATGCTGGCCCTGGCCTCCGGCCTTGCCGCCGTCGCGCTTGGAGGCCTGCTTGTCATACGGGGCCGGCGCGGCACTGTTGTATCCGCCGCCGCACAGCCCGGGTCAGGGGTGACGGATCGCGAGGACCGGGACCAACTCGCCGGACTCGGCCGGATGCTTGATGGTCCCGAGAACCTGCGGGCACCTGCAAGTCCCGCTCCCCCGGTTAAAGACCCCGGAGGAAAGAAGCGTAAGCGGCGCCGCTAAGGGGCGGCGACTGACTAGGCGGTGGGGTCAGCGGGGCGGGACACGGACGGGCGGGATTCGCCGCCGGCTTCCGGCTGCGTGCTTTTGCTGCTCTCCCGGGCGGTGCCCTCCCCGGCCTTTGGCCCGGTGGCTGAGCCGGGGGCGCCGATGGAACCGGCCCCACCGGGAATCTTGGCGGAGCTGCGGTGTACGCCGGATCCTTCGCTGAGGTGGTCCGGGTTCGGCTTTTCCGTCATGAGGAGCAGCGAACAGATCAGGAGTGAGGCGATGAACGCGATGCCGGCAGCCGTGAGACCCAGATCCACCCGCAGTTCCTTCTCGGCGCCGCCGGTGGCAAAGATCATGGTGGCAACACCCGCAATCACAGCCAGCACGGCAGAGAAAATGAGCGGGGCCTTCACGGAGTTCCGCTTCTGCGGCCTTCCGGATGAGCTGTTCGCCACTGTTGTTCCTCCTGCTGCGTTGAATGTTCTCAGTTCTACAGTAGGTAGAACCGGAGTTGTCTAGTTTACGGCTTTTGTTGGGCGGCCGACGACGGGCGGGACTGGCCGCCCTGCGACCGGGCATCCCACCGGGCTCCAAGTCCCGAAGTGGCCAGCATAACGGCGATGATGATCGCTGAACCGCCGGTGACGCCCAGCATTGCATGGGCGCCGAGATCCAGGAGCTGCACGCCAACCAGGATGACGGCCGTTCCCAGGCTGACTCCGCCGGTGATCAGCCAGTCGCGTGCGGGTAGGAAGGTCTTGCGGGAGGTGTTCCAGAGGTAGAGTTCCACCGCGCCGCCCACCACCAGGGCAAGTCCGCCGGCAACCAGAAAAGCTTCCACCGACCGCAGTGCAAGGACTGCCAGACCCGCCGCCAGGTACGCCGCGGCCTCCAGCCGCTGCAGGCCGCGGATCCGCGGTTCTCCCTGAGCCCCGGCCAGCACGGCCATCCGCGACACGGCGAATCCGGTCAACAGCAGGTACAGGCCGCCGGCAACGGAGAGTACGCCCACTCCGGGTGACTGCCAAAAGACCGTAAGGATGGCAAAGGCAGCCGCCGTTGCGGACCGTAGGAGGATTGGTACCCACGGGGTGCCGTGGTTGGAATCGCCCACTGCCGAGCCTCCGCTTTCATGTCTGCGCATCGTATGGCCGGTTGGCCATCCACAAGCTTAGTCGCTTACGGCGCCCGGTGCCGCCCCGGTGACCATCCACGCATCCTGGCGCACCCGCCAGGTCAGGGTCACGGCACGTGCACTCATGTAGCCGAGGGCAAAGGCCGCCCACAGCCAGGCAATCCCGCCCGGGCCCTCCAGCCCCGACGCGTGGACCCACCACAGCAGCGGCAGGTAGGCCACAAGATTCAACACACCCGTGACCGCCAGGTACCGTGCGTCTCCGGCGCCGATGAGTACGCCGTCGAGCACAAAAACCAGCCCGCAGATTGGTTGGGACGCGGCCAGCACCCACAATCCCGCGGTAAGTGCGGACTGCACCCCGGCGTCGGGCGTGAAGATCCAGCCGGCAAAGGGAGCGGCGGCAGCCAGCAGCGCTCCGGTGATGACGCCGAAGCCCACCCCCCAGCGGATCATCCGGCGGGTGAGTTCCCGGGCCAGTGTCCGGTTTCCGGCGCCGAGCTCCCTGCCGATGAGCGCCTGTGCGGCAATGGCCAGGGCGTCCAGGGCAAAGGCGAGGAAGGTGAACATGGTCATGACCAGCTGGTGGGCGGCCAGTGACTGCGGTCCCTGGGCGGTGGCCACGAGCACGGTGGCCAGCACGGCCAGCCGCAGGCTCAGCGTGCGCAGCATCAGCCAGGAACCAACATGCGCGGTGGCCCGGATGCCGGCGGCTGCGGGACGCAGCGGCACCCCGGCCCGGCGCGCCATCCGGCCCACCATGATCAGGTAAACACCGGCCATCCCCCACTGGGTGATACTGGTGCCCAAAGCGGATCCGGCCACCGAAAGGTTAAAGCCGTACACCAGCAGATAGTTCAGCCCCACGTTCACGCCGCAGCCGACGGCGGCTACCGCCAGCGGAGTGCGGGTGTCCTGCAGCCCGCGCAGGACACCGGTGGCCGCCAGCACCACGAGCATGGCGGTCAGGCCGGGCATCGAATACTGCAGGTAATCCACGGCGAAGGCGTGCACTTCCCCGGTGGCCCCCAACGCGGTGGCGAGGGCGGGCGCAGCCAAGATGCCGGCGGCGGAGAGCAGCACCCCCAGGATGAGGGCCAGCCCGATGCCGTCCCGGCCGGCGGCCACGGCCTCGCGGTGGCGGTTGCCGCCCAGGTGCCGGGCCACGGTGCCGGTGGTGGAGTAGGCCAGGAAAACCATGAGGCCGACGGCGGTCTGCAGCACGGTGGATGCCAGGCCCACGCCGGCCAGCTCATTGACACCCAGGTGGCCCACGATGGCGGAATCCGCAATCAGGAACAGCGGCTCGGCGATCAGCGCACCGAGTGCGGGTACGGCCAAGGCAAGGATGCGCCGGCCCAGGGAGGAGCCGGAGGTTTGTGCTGGAGTGCCCACCCTCAAAGTTTACGGTCCTCCGGGTGACCCGGCCGAGCCGGCTGAATCAGCAGTGGAACCCGTGCCTGACTCCGGCGTGAGCACCACGGCAGCGGTTCCGGCTGCGAGAGCCATCAGGGCGCCCACAAATCCACTGAGTCCGGCCCAGCCCCAGGTCTGAAAGAAGATGCCGCCGACCCAGCCCAGCAGGCTCGATCCGGCGTAGTAAAAGAGGTTGTACAGCGACGAGGATTGGGCCCGGCCCGCAGTGGCGAGGAACGGCGCCCAGCCGGAGGCAATGGAGTGGGCAGCGAAGAATCCGCCCGTGAACACCACCAGCCCGGCAATCACTGCGGGCAGCCACGCAGTGAGCGTGAAGGCCAGCCCGGCGGCCATGACGGCAATGGAACCCAGCAGCACCGTTTTGCGGCCGCCGCGGCTGGAAAGCCGGCCGGCGAGAACTCCGGCGGACCGCGAGGACCAGGTACCGGCAAGGTAGGCCAGGAACAGGAAACTGGCCACGCTCTGCGGCAGTGAAAACGGCGCGGCGCCGAGCCGGAAGCCCAGATAGTTGTAGACCGCCACAAAGCCGCCCATCAGGAGGAACCCCTGCAGATACAGGGTCAGCTGCCGCGGGTTGCGCAGATTGGCCAGCAGGCGCCCGCCCAGTCCCGGACCCGGATCGGACCGGCGAAGCGGAGCAAATCCCTGCTGTTTCGGTGCGGTGAGCATGAACACGATACCGGCGCCGGCGGCCAGGAGGCTGACGACGCCGACGCCGACGCGCCAGTCCGCCGCATCGGCCACCGGAGCGGCAACCAGGCGCCCGGCCAGCCCGCCGATGGTGGTGCCGGAAACGTAGCTTCCGGCCGCGACGGCGGCGTGGACGCGTGATACTTCCTCGTTAAGGTAAGCCAGGGCAACAGCGGGAATCCCGCCCATGGCCGCACCTTCGGCGAACCGCAGCACCAGAAGCACGGGCAGATCGGGGCTGAACGGCACCACCAGCCCCAGCACCACCGCCGCGATGATCGCCAGCCGCATCACGGGCAACCGGCCAAACCTGTCCGCTGCAGCTGACCACGGAATGACTGCTGCAGCCAGGCCCAATGTTGCAGCCGAGACCGTAAGCGCGGCGGACGATGCGGTGATGTCCAGATCCCGGGCCATTCCGGGCAGGATCCCCTGCACCGAGTACAGCTGCGCGAAGGTGGCCATGCCGGCAGCGGCCAGACCAATCAGCACACCCCGGTAACCCCGGCTGCCTTTGGCGTGCCCGGCCCACGGCTGGTCCCTGCTGCTCCCTGCTCCTGTTTCTGTCCCCTTGCGCACCATCAAACTGTAGGCCCTCCCCCTCCCAGCCTGCACCGCGGTCAGGCAGGCTGCGGTAGTTCCCCTTCGGACCTGAGGTTGCTGCGCGCCTGCTCTTCCCAGCGGGCGCGGGCAACGGGTGCGGAAAAGATCGGATCGAGGTTCAGCAGGTCGGCCACCACGCGGCGGCGGCCCGCTTCGAAGGCTGCATCATTCAGATGCGGATACTCCAGCCGAACATCAGCCAGATACCGGCGGTAGGCTTCCGGGCTTCGGCCCAGGACCGACAGATCTGCGTCGCAGAGCAGCGCACCCGACACATCCCCGGGTTCCGGGCGGTGGCCGGCCGTCAGCCGGACCAGTCGCTGGACCTCACGGATTTCCCGCCCCGGGCTTCCGGCTTCAGCGAGCAGGCTTCCGGCGAGGGAAGCTGAGTCCTCCTCGTCGTCGGCGGTGCCGCGGTACACGGCGTCGTGGAACCAGGCGGCCAGCAGCACCGTCCGCGGCGGCTCCCCGGAGAGCTGTTCCGCTGCTTCCAGCACCGCGAGCAGGTGCCGCCGGTCGTGGTAGCGGCGGTGCGGTTCGCCCCAGCGGTTGAGCAGTTCCATGCCAACCTCGCGCGCACCCGGAACCAGCACCTCCCAGCGGGCCAGAAGCGGATGCACGAGTGAGGAATTGCGCTCCCGCGCCTTGATCCGCAGGCCGCTGCGGATGAGCACGCGCACCAGCATGCCGCCGTCGACCTCCACCGCCCCGCTGGCCACCAGATCCCGGTAGCGGTGCCGCGGTACGTCATAGTGGTCCAGGTCGAAGGCACGGGTGCTGATCCCGGCGGCTGCGGCGAAGGCGTGGAGCTCGGACAGCGACGTGTCCGAAACCAGATGCGAAAACACCGTGCCATGGGCGGGCCACCGCGGCGGATCAATGTAGATCATCGCGCTGCGGGCCGGGACGGAGACAGGAAAGCCATATCCCATACCTACCGGACCCCCGCCCGGATTTCCACGCGAACCTTTCGGCATGCCCTTGTCCGTGCCGCGGGTCCGTGGTCCAATACCTGCATGAATGAAGGGGACACTGCCGTCCTGGCCATCGGAACACGCAAGGGTTTGTGGCTGGCGACCAGTACCGACAGGCGTGATTGGAAGCTGACCGGGCCGCACTTTTTGATGGAAGAGGTTGCTTCCGTGGCCCTGGATACCCGGGGTCCGGTTCCGCGGATCCTCGCGGGCATCATGGACTGGCACTGGGGCCCGTGCGTGGTCCACTCCGATGACCTTGGGCAGACCTGGAGTGAGCCGGAGGACGGCGCGGTCCGGTTCCCGCCGGACACCGGAGAAGGGCTCACGCGGGTCTGGCAGCTGCAGCCGGACAGTGCCGGGCGCCCCGGCGTGGTCTGGGCAGGTGCCGAACCCATTTCCGTGTGGAAATCCACCGACGGCGGAGAGCACTTCGAGATGAACCAGCCCTTCTGGGACCACCCGCACCGCAGCGGGTGGGGGGCCGGGTTCGGCGGAGCAGCCGCGCACACCGTTCTGCCCAGCCCGGACGATGACACCGTCCACGTGGCGATCAGCGTCGCGGGCGTCTACCGGACCGACGACGGCGGAGCGTCCTGGATACCGCGCAACACCGGCATCAGCGCCTATTTTCTTCCCGACCCTAATCCGGAGTACGGCCAGTGCGTGCATAAAGTGGCTCGTGATGCAGGTAATCCTGACCGGCTGTACGCCCAGAACCACCACGGCGTGTACCGCACTGACAACTCGGGCGATTCGTGGCAATCCATTGCGGACGGGCTGCCGGCGGATTTCGGTTTTGTCATGTTGGCGCATCCCACCAGGCCCGGCACCATCTGGACCATCCCGTTGAAGGCCGACGGCGAGCGCATTGCCCCTGAGGGACATCTGGCGGTGTACCGCAGCACGGACTGCGGGGATTCCTGGACGCGGCTCGACGACGGTCTTCCCGAGACCGATTTCAACGCGGTGCTGCGTGATGCCGCCGCTGTGGACAGCGCCAATCCTGCCGGAGTGTACTTCGGCACCCGCGGCGGGCAGGTGTTCGGCAGCGCCGACGAAGGGGACAGCTTCTCTCTCATTGCCGGCAATCTTCCGGACGTGCTCTGTGTTCGGGCCGGCATTGTGCCGGCGGGTTCCTTGGGATGACAGCGCCGCCGGTCCGCGTGGTTCTTCCTGCCGCACTCTCAGCCGATGCCGGAGGGCAGCGCGAACTCGTCCGCCCCGCGGGCCCGGAACTGACCGCAGCCGCCCTGCTGGACGGGCTGGCCGCCGACTATCCGCGGCTGGAACGCCGGATCCGGGATGAGGCAGGGAAGCTTCGCCGCTACGTGAACGTGTATCTCGACGGCGAAGAACTGCGCGCCCTCAACGGCCTGGACAGCCAGGTGCCTCCGGGCTGCGAGGTTTTGATCCTGGCGTCCGTGGCCGGTGGCTGAACGGCGGAGATCATCCCTGATGCATCATCCCTGTATATAACGTGTGAAGGCGCCCCGCCGATGGCGGAGCGCCTTCACACTGTGATTTCCCGGTTCCCTAGCGACGCCGGGAATCCGGCTTAGACCTTCATTAGGCCGGCAGCTGCAGGACCTGGCCGGTGAAGATCAGGTCATGGTGGATGATCGAGTCGGCGTTGGCGTTGTACAGCGCCTGCCATCCACCTTCAATACCCAGCTTCTCGGCGATGGTGGAAAGCGTGTCGCCGGCCTGGATGGTGTAGGTCTCACCGCTCACCGCAGGAGCAGGGGCCTGCACCGGTGCGAGCTCCTGGACCTGGGCTTCCGGCAGCACCGGAGTCTGCGGTACGACAGCCTCGGGGGCAACCTGGACTTCAGGCTGAACCGGAGCCTCCGCCACGTATTCCTGCGTGGCCTGCGGAGCGGTGTACTGCTGGGTCTGCTCCGGAACGGTGGTCTGGCTCTGGGTGCTCACAGAACCGGTGGCACCGCCGGACAGGCCAAGCTTGGCGGAGCAGGCGGGCCAGGCGCCCCAGCCCTGGCCGGCAAGAACGCGCTCGGCCACAGCGATCTGCTGTTCGCGGCTGGCGGAGGCAGGGTCACCCGTGCCGCCGTAGGCTGCCCAGGTGCTCGGCAGGAACTGAAGGCCGCCGGAGAATCCGTTGCCCGTGTTGATGCCCCAGTTTCCGCCGCTCTCACACTGTGCCAGTGCATCCCATGTACTTGCGTCGGCAGCCTGGGACGGTGCTGCGGTCAGTGCTACTCCTGCACCCGAGATGGCGGCTACTGCGAGTCCCCGGCGCACGATTCGGCTGATCTTAGACTTGGTCATTGGTATTGGCTGCTCCTAGGGTCCACCTGCGTTCCACCCTTCCCAGGGCTTCCTTACGCCGTCGCCAACCCCTTTGACGAATAGAGGTCATGGTACGGTGCCTGACGATGTGGCGACGTGAGATGGCTCGAGGCACCGAGCGCTTGCGGCGGCACCTGGAACGGCGCCCGCCTGATGCCGGGACTTGGATGCCCGGCGGGGTTCGTTTTTCGAACCGTTAACCACCATAGGGCAAGAATCGATATATAACAAAATGATAACGGTCACACAAGCTGGTGACCCGGGACGCGTCGCGGCGGTGGGTGTTCACCCCGCCTCTGGCCGGCCCGACAGCGGATTCTAGACAGCACACCAGCGGCAGGTCTAGGGTTTGACCTCGTGCTGACATTCTTCAATGCGCTCAAACGCATTCTGGTCGGGCGCCCCTACGGCAACGAACGGCTGGCGCACACCCTTCTGCCCAAGCGCATTGCGCTGCCGGTCTACGCCTCCGATGCGCTCTCATCCGCTGCCTACGCTCCGGACGAAATTCTGCTTACCCTGGCCCTCGCAGGTGTCACTGCGGTAACGCTCTCACCGTGGGTCGGTCTTGCTGTGATCATCGTCCTGCTAACGGTAGTGGCGTCTTACCGGCAGAATGTCCATGCCTATCCCTCCGGCGGTGGAGACTATGAGATTGCCAGCACCAACCTGGGCAAACCTGCCGGATTGACGGTTGCTTCGGCACTGCTGGTGGATTATGTGCTGACGGTCGCCGTCTCGATGTCTTCCGCCTCCCACTATTTGATAACGGCGGTGCCGGCCCTGAACGGACTGCAGGCGCCCATTGCCGCCGTCGGCGTCGCTGTCCTGGTCCTGGTCAACCTGCGCGGCATCCGCGAGGCGGGGGCGGTGTTCGCGGTGCCCACCTATGTTTTCATGGCCTCGGTGCTGGGCATGTGCGCCGTTGGCGCGTTCCAGGCAGCCACCGGAAATCTGGCCCAGGCGCCGTCGGCCGGTTTTGATCTGGTACCCGAATCGGGACTGGACAGCGGCCTGGTGGGACTGGCCGGAGCGTTCCTGCTGCTGCGGGCCTTCTCCTCGGGGGCTGCGGCCTTGACCGGAGTGGAAGCCATCAGCAACGGGGTTCCCACCTTCCGCAAGCCCAAGAGCATCAACGCAGCCAGCACGCTGCTGCTTCTGGGCGGAATATCAGCGGCCATGATGGCGGGCATCCTGGCGCTGGCCAACGCCACCAACGTCCGCGTAGTCCAGGATCCGGCCACCCAGCTGACCAGCAACGGCACCCCCGTCGGACCGGAGTATGTGCAGCATCCGGTCATCAGCCAGCTCGCGGAAACCGTATTCGGTGACGGCAGCATCGCCTTCTACATCGTGATTGCCGCCACCGGTCTGATCCTGGTCTTTGCCTCGAACACCGCCTTCAACGGATTCCCCGTGCTGGCCTCCATCCTTGCCAAGGACGGCTTCCTGCCGCGTCAGATGCGCACCCGCGGAGACCGGCTCGCCTTCAGCAACGGCATCGTTGCCCTGGGATTGGGTGCACTGGTTCTGATCCTGCTTTTTGACGCCGATGTCACCCGGCTGATCCAGCTCTACATTGTCGGAGTGTTCGTCTCATTCACGGCCAGCCAGCTCGGCATGATCCGGCACTGGACGGCCCGCCTGCGTACGGAACGAAGCCGGGACGCGCGGCGCGGCATGAAGCGCTCCCGGATCATTAATGCCGTCGGGTTCGGCATGACTGCTCTGGTTCTGGTTATTGTCCTGGTCACGAAGTTCACCCACGGCGCCTGGATTGCCCTGCTGGCCATGGGCATGCTGTACCTGCTGATGTTCCTCATCCGGTCCCACTATGACTCAGTAGCCCGGGAACTGGCCGTGGATGACGAGGTGCAGGGCCTCGCCCTGCCGTCGCGGGTCAATGCCGTGATCCTGGTGTCCAAGGTCCACAAACCCGCCCTGCGGGCGCTGGCCTACGCTCGCGCGTCGCGCCCTTCCAGCCTGAACGCCATCATTGTGGACATCGACCCCGAAGACACCAAGCGGGTGATGGAGCAGTGGGACCGGATGCAGATCCCGGTGCCGCTGACCGTGCTGTCGTCCCCATACCGCGAGACCGTGTCCCCCGTACTCACATATCTTCGCGAGGCCCGGCGGAATTCTCCCCGTGAGCTCTTTGTGGTCTACATCCCCGAGTACGTCGTAGGGCGCTGGTGGGAGCAGCTGGTCCACAACCAGACCGCGCTGCGTATGAAGACCCGCCTGCACTTTGAACCGGGCATCATGGTGGCCAGCGTTCCCTGGCAGCTGGCGTCCAGCCGGGATCGGGACGCTACGCCCACACCGGGTTCCGGGCTGTAACGCCTCCGAAACCGGGCGCCCGCAGCCTCCCCGGTTCCTCCGGCCGTCAGCTGTCAGCGCCGGGGGCGGACAATCCCCTGCCTGCCAGGACCGACTGGTAGGCGTAGTCCGTGAGCCGGCTCTCTGCGTGTGCCTGCACCACGTTCTCGAAGGACCGCGGCCTGGATTCCGCCGTGTACGGGAAGTGGATCAGCTCAGCGATCAGCTCCCAGTCTTCGGCAATGGTGTCGATAAGGTCATCGGGAGTTTCCTCCGGTCCGGGGCCGCCGCCCAGGACCGTCCATGTTCCCTCCGGAACGCGGTAGGCCTCCAGCCGGTCCAGGTCGGCAACGAGTTCTTCCAGGGACCCGTATTCGGTCTGGGCCTCGGGCGGAACGGACCCGTCCGGTGTCGCCAGCTGGCTCACGAATCCGGTTTCCAGCGGGAAGACGGACGTCGGCACGGGCTCGCCCTCCTCCAGGTAGGCGGGCAGCTGCGACGGCATCCAGTACCAGGCGTCGCCGTCAAGCGCGCCGCCGGGCTGGTTCCGCTCGCTGATCCAGCCGCGGGACGTCAGCAGAGCCTCACCCTCGTCACTGGTAAAGGATTCGGTGTTGCCGAAAATCCGGTTGGTTTCATGCTCGGCGCGGCGGGCCTGCTTCTTCTTGGCGACGGCCTTCTTGCGGGGCTTGGACTTGGGCACGGAACTCCTTGGATACGGCTGGTCGGGGATGGCACCGTGAGCGGACACGGCGCCGACCGGCAGCACCAATTCTAGTCGGGCGGCGGCTAGAAGCCTGAGCCGCCCTCCACCGCCATGTTGGAGAAGCGGGAGTAATGGCCCTGGAAGCCCACCACGATGGTTTTGGTGGGCCCGTTACGGTGCTTGGCAACAATGACGTCTGCCTCGCCGGCGCGCGGGGATTCCTTGTCATAGATATCCTCGCGGTGCAGCAGGATGACCATGTCGGCGTCCTGCTCAATGGAGCCGGATTCACGGAGGTCGGACACCATGGGTTTCTTGTCGGTGCGCTGCTCAGAGCCTCGGTTCAGCTGGGAGAGCGCAATCACCGGCACTTCCAACTCCTTGGCCAGCAGTTTCAGTGCACGGGAGAACTCCGAAACTTCCTGCTGCCGGGACTCCACCTTTTTGCCAGAGGACATCAGCTGCAGGTAATCCAGCACCACCAGCTTGAGGTCATGGCGCTGCTTCAGGCGGCGGCACTTGGCCCGGATTTCCATCAGGGACATGTTCGGGCTGTCATCGATGAACAGCGGGGCGTCATTCATCCGGCCCATGGTGGTGGCGATCTTGCCCCACTGCTCGTCCTTGATGGTTCCCTTGCGCAGGTCCTGCAGCCCGATGGTTGCCTCCGCCGAAAGCAGGCGCATGGCAATCTCGTTGCGGCCCATTTCCAGCGAGAAGAAGACGGTGGTCATGTTGTTCTTGATAGCCGCGGAACGGGCAAAATCCAGGGCGAAGGTGGATTTACCGACAGCCGGACGGGCGGCAATAACGATCATCTGGCCGGGATGCAGCCCCTGGGTCAGCTCGTCGAGTTCGTAGAAGCCGGTGGGCACACCGGTCATGCCTTCACCGCGGTGGCCGGCGGATTCAATCTCGTCCACCGTGCCTTCGATGATGTCCTTGAGGGGTACGTAGTCCTCCGCGGTGCGGCGCTCAGCCACGGCGTACACCTCAGCCTGGGCAGCGTTGACGATGTCATCCACTTCCATGCCGTCACTGGAGTAGCCCAGTTGGACGATCTTGGTGCCGGCGTCCACGAGCCGGCGGAGAACGGCACGTTCACGCACAATCTCCGCGTAGAAACCGGCGTTGGCTGCGGTGGGAACCGACTGGATCAGGGTGTGCAGGTAAGCCGGTCCGCCTATGCGGCCAATCTCACCGCGCTTGGTGAGTTCATCCGACACGGTGACGGCGTCCGCGGGCTCCCCGCGGCCGTAGAGGTCGATGATGGCTTCAAAGATGGACTCATGGGCGGGACGGTAAAAGTCGATGCCGCGCAGAACCTCAACAACATCGGCGATGGCGTCCTTGGAAAGCATCATGCCGCCCAGAACGGACTGCTCGGCCACCAAATCCTGCGGCGGTGTCCGCGCGAAGTCGGAGCCCGAACTCGATGCCGGTGAGTCAGTATGCGTGAGCGACACTGTGTAACCCTTTCCCAAGGTACTGCTGTGGTGCGATCCCTGCCGGTAGGCAGTTGTTTCAGGTCTATCCCGCCGCGGTGACACTTTCATGTGCGGCGGCCGCCGTTTCAACGGCACCGTCCCGAAAACGGGCAAGGAGTCGAATAGGAGGGATTCACCCGCAACCGTAGCCCTGAAATCCCCTGCTCCCAAACGAGTTATCCACAGCCCATGTGGACAAGGTGTTCATAACCCGGCGTATCTTGTGCACAGGTTGGGCATAAGGGTGTGGATAAAGTATTGATTTCTCCCGAAACATGGCTCTGACGTGGGAAAACGTCTGTCCACACCTGTGCATAGCAGGTATATTTTCCAACATTCATCACCTGGTTTCAGGTTGACAGATGATAAAAACAGGCCTAAGGGGTGAAGTTATCCCCGGCGGGCAGGCAATTTTCCACAGCCGATATCCACAGACACGCCACGGTATCGGAGCCCAGGGCGCACAACGTCCGCTGCGGCTTCCGGGCATGCAAAAGCGCCCCCCGCTTACGCGGAGGGCGCTGACGCTCTACACGCCCTCAGGGCGTGTTGATGGCCGTATTACTAGCTGGCTACGACGTTGAGGTCGATGACAGCAGCAACGTCGTCGTGCAGACGAACGTTGGCCTGGAAGGAGCCAACCGACTTGATGTGAGTCGGCAGTTCAACCTTGCGCTTGTCGATGGTGCCGAGACCGGCAGCCTCAACAGCAGCAGCAACGTCGGCGGGCTTGACCGTGCCGAAGAGGCGTCCGGACTCGCCGGCCTTGACGGTCAGGGTGACCGGCTTGGCGGAGAGTGCAGCAGCCTGCTTCTGAGCATCTTCCAGGGAAGCGTGCTCGCGGGCAGCGCGGGCAGCCTTGATGGACTCAACCTGCTTCTCGCCACCCTTGGTCCAGGTCAGAGCGAAGCCACGGGGCAGCAGGAAGTTACGTGCGTAACCGTCCTTTACCTCGATGACGTCGCCGGCAGCGCCGAGACCGGTTACTTCGTGGGTCAGAATGAGCTTTGCCATGTGTTTAGGTTCCTTTCCTTAGCCGCGGCCAGCGCCGGAGTACGGCAGGAGAGCAACTTCACGGGCATTCTTGATTGCCTGTGCAATTTTGCGCTGTTCCTGCACGGTTACGCCAGTTACGCGACGGGCGCGGATCTTTCCGCGGTCGGAAATGAACTTGCGCAGCAATGCTACGTCCTTGTAGTCGATGACAGTGATGTCAGCGGCCTTCAAGGGATTGGACTTTGGTTTGGGCTTGCGAAGTTCAGCCTTAGCCATCGTGGAGCTCCTTATGTCTAGTGGAGCCCGTGGATCATTCCACGGGATGGGCTCGACGGCGAATGCCGTCTGAGGTTGCGCCCGAAGGCGCAGGGGTGAAGGGCTGCACGCTTACCAGGGGGAAACGTGCCGCTCTTCGGTTGAGATTTAGAAGGGAGGATCGTTGGAGTCCGGTCCGTTGCCCCAGCCGCCGGCGTTTCCGCCGCCTGCGGGAGCACCCCAGGGATCGTCAGCCGGCGCAGCCTGTGGCTGCTGCTGTCCGCCGCCCCACGCGGGGTTGGAATTGCCGCCGAAGCCGCTGTTTCCGGAGTTTCCGCTGTTGCCGCCAAAGCCGCCGCCACCGCCGCCGGAGCGCTGGGTGCGGGTAACCTTCGCGGAAGCGTACCGAAGCGAGGGGCCAATCTCGTCGACCTCAAGCTCCATTACGGTGCGCTTTTCGCCTTCTTTGGTTTCATACGAACGCGACTTCAGGCGGCCCTGGCAAACAACACGCGTCCCCTTTGTCAGGGATTCGGCCACGTTCTCAGCAGCTTCGCGCCAGACAGATGCACGGAGGAACAGCGTTTCGCCGTCCTTCCAGTCATTTGACGTGCGGTCGAAGGTCCGCGGAGTCGAGGCAATGGTGAAGTTGGCCACTGCCGAACCTGACGGCGTGAACCGGAGTTCCGGATCATTCGTTAGGTTGCCGACGACGGTAATAGTTGTCTCGCCTGCCATGTTGCCTCCTGATATCGGTTTGGTTTGCAGAAATTACTCTGCGGAAACCTTTGCAGCTTCAGCCTTAGCGGCCTTCTTGGCATCCTTCTTCGAGATCTTCTGCTCTTCCGGGCGGATGATCTTGGTGCGCATGATGGTCTCGTTCAGGCTCAGCTGGCGATCCAGTTCAGCAGCAGCTGCAGGCGTCGCGGTGAAGTTAACCACAGCGTAGATGCCTTCAGTCTTCTTCTGGATTTCGTAGGCGAGGCGGCGACGGCCCCAGATGTCGACCTTGTCGATGGTTCCACCATCGTTGCGGACAACATTGAGGAACTTGTCGAGCGAAGGCTCGACTGTACGCTCTTCTACCTCGGGGTCGATGATAACCATCAGTTCATAAGCACGCATTTGTGAACCCACCTCCTTTGGGCTATACGGTCACGGCATTTCCGTAACAGGAGGTTCTTTTGCGTTGTCGTCCCGCCGTGCCTGGGTGACCAGGTGGCAGGAAAAGCGTCGGCAAGGCCGACAGCACAGACTTAGCTAGTCTACCGGACGGCGGCAGGTGTTTCTGACGCCGCGCACCCGGGCCGGCATCTGCGCCGGTTGGTGTCAGCGGATAAAGAACACTTCACTCACCCGTGAAAGATAGAAGGGATCCTGCACACCGGCCATCTCCCTGGCCGAATGCATGGACAGCAGCGGAATACCGACGTCGACGGTACGGATCCCCAGCCGGGTGGCGGTCAGCGGCCCGATGGTGGACCCGCAGGGCATCGAGTTGTGGGAAACGAACTCCTGGTAGGGAATTCCGGCGTCCCGGCATAGCCGGGCCCAGCGGGCGGCACCGGGAGCATCTGTGGTGTAGCGCTGGTTGGCATTGATTTTGAGCAGCGGACCGCCGTTGAGCACGGGATGGTTGGCCGGATCATGGCGCTCGGCATAGTTGGGATGCACGGCGTGGCCGGCATCCGCGGAGATGCAGAACGACGCCGCGAAAGCCTGCTGCCGCTCCGCCTCCGACGCGCCCAGTCCGGCCGTAATCCGGTTCAGCACATCTTCCAGGAAGGGGCCTGCGGCACCGGACCGGCTCCCGCTGCCCACCTCCTCGTGGTCGAAGGCAGCCAGCACGGCGATGGAGCCGTCCGTCTTGTTCTCCGCGGCGGCAATTAGCGCCGCCAAGCCGGCATGAACCGAGGACAGGTTATCCAGCCGGCCTGAAGCGAAGAACTCATTCTCGGCTCCAAATGTCCGCGGCTCCTGGGTGTCTGCGGCCACGATGTCGTAGCCGCCGATCTCCTCCGGCGCCAGGCCCGCTTTGGCGGCCAAAAGGCCCACCAGGTCCGCGGCGGAGGGATCCCCCAGACCCCAGACCGGGTTCATGTGCTGCTGCTTATCCAGCTTCAGGCCTTCGTTCACGGCGCGGTCCAGGTGGATGGCCAGCTGTGGAAAACGCATGAGCGGACCGGTTTCCACCAGCCGCTCCTCGCCATCGAAGGTGACCAGACGCCCGGCCAACTGGAGTTCACGGTCCAGCCAGGAATTCAACAGCGGTCCCCCGTACACCTCCACGCCGGCCTGCAGCCAGCCGAGCTTTCCGGTGGTGGGGCGGGGCTTGAGCTTGAAGGACGGCGAATCGGTGTGGGTGCCCAGAATCGAGAATCCCGTTCCCGCTCCGGCTCCTTCCGGAACGATCCAGGCGATCAGGGCACCGTCCCGCACCACGAGGTACTTCCCCGGCCCGGCCGGCCAGGAGTGGTCCTCGCCGAGTTCGGTGAACCCGGCAGCCGCGAGGCGGCGCGCACCCTCGCGGGCCGCATGGAAGCTGGAGGGGGAGGCGCTGACAAAAGCGCCAAGGTCATGAATGTGATCCAATGCATCAGGCATACTCCGATTCAACCAGAGCCTGCTCCGCGTGCGTAATGGCTGCCCGAAACCGTGGGCTGCCAACTTGTTAAACACAAAAACTCCCCACTGTGGAGGAGTTTGAGTGCCCGGCAACGGGGATCCGGGGAAAGAGGCTGCGGCCGTTCTTCCGCATCCTCCGTCCCCGAAGAATTCAGTCCCTAGACGTCGCGGCGTTTGGCCACGAGCAGGGAGATGATCAACAGCGCAACAGCCCAGGCCGCCATAACCAGGCCGCCTTCGAGGGCGGTGAGCTGCCCGGCTTCATCAGCCGGAATCAAAAGCATCCGGTCCCCGGCGTTGGTGGGGAGGAAGCGGGCGGCGTCAGGGATCCAGTCGGCCAGCCCCTGAATGAGGTTCACGATGATCACGGGGAAGACGAAGAACAGTCCAATGGCCGTCACCACGCCGCCGGCGGTGTTGCGCAGGAGCGTGCCGATCCCCATGGAGATCACGGCGATGAACGCCAGATAGGTTCCGGTGTTCAGGATGGAGCGCAGCACTCCGTCCTCAGTCAAGTCGAACTCCAGATTTTCCGCGCCGAGGATTGGCTGGGCCAGGAAATAGGAGATGAATGCCGCGCCGGCACCCAGGACAAAGGCGATGAGGGCAATCACAAGGTTCTTGGCCAGCAGGGCAGGAATGCGGGCGGGAACGGCCACCATGGTGGACCGGATCATGCCGGTGCCCCACTCAGAGGCGATCAGGACAACTGCCAGCGAGGCAATCAGCAGTTGGCCGAAGATGTAGCCGCTGGCCGGTGCCATCAGCGCCTGTTCCCGGAGCATGTCCATGCCTCCACCCATCTGGGCCTGCATTTCCGGAGAGGCGTCCGCCATGAACTCAACGGACACTGCTAACTGCCAGGCATAAAGGGCGCTGAGTCCCACCATGACGACGAGCGTGATGGCCAGGAGGATCACGGTGGAGGGCACGGTGGTGACCTTAATCCACTCCGAGCGCAGGATGCGCCCGAAACTCAGGCCCGAGCCGTCCCGGCTTCGAGCCGGAGCAGGTGTTGGTGCTGTTTGGATGCTCATGCTTATTTTCCTCCGCCGCTGATCAAAGTGGCTTCGGCTGCGGGGGCCTGTGCCTCTGGCTGCTCGATGGCCTGTGACTGATATTCGACCTGGTCCCGGGTCAGTTCCATGTACGCCTCTTCGAGGGAGGACTGGCGGGGTGTCAGTTCATAGATCAGGATCTGCCGGGCCAGGGCGGCCTCGGCGATGCTGCGCGGATCCCGGCCGGTAATCTCCAGGAGGTCCGGTTCCAGCTGCGTGAACGTGGTTTCACGGTTCTCGAGTTCACGGCGCAGTTCTTCCGGCTGGTCTGTGCGCACCAGCGTGCGGATCTTGTCCTGCCCGGCAATGATCTCGGTAATCGGTGCATCGGCAATGATCCGGCCGCGCCCGATCACGATCAGGTGATCCGCGGTGACGGCCATTTCACTCATCAGGTGCGAGGAAAGGAACACCGTGCGCCCCTCAGAAGCCAGTCCCTTGGCCAGGTTGCGGACCCACAGGACCCCCTCCGGATCCAGTCCGTTGACCGGCTCGTCGAAGATCAGGGTCTGGGGGTCGCCCAGCAGTGCGACGGCGATGCCCAGCCGCTGCCCCATGCCCAGCGAGAAGCCGCCCACCCGCCTCTTTGCCACCGGACCCAGCCCGGTCAGTTCAATGACTTCGTTGACCCGCTTGTTGGAGATGCCGTGGGTGGCAGCCAGGGCGCGCAGGTGGTTGTACGCAGAGCGCTTGGTGTGGACGGCCTTCGCATCCAGCAGGGCCCCCACCTCATGCAGGGGTGCCTTGTGCTGCTTGTAGGGCTTGCCGTTGACGGTGACGGCGCCGCCGGTGGGACGGTCCAGTCCCACGATCATGCGCATGGTGGTTGACTTGCCGGCGCCGTTCGGGCCGAGAAAGCCGGTGACCTTGCCCGGCTGGACGGTAAATGAAACGTTGTCGACGGCGGTTTTGGCACCGTAGCGTTTCGAGAGGCCGAGTGCCTCGATCATGGTGATCCTCACATTGGGCGGAAATACATTGGGCGGAATAAAATCTTGGGGGGCTTCCCCCACCCTAGAGGAGCGCACGGCGGCCCGCACCGTCCTAGAGGATGATTTCGGTGCTTTTCCGGGTCCCCCCGGAGGATGACTCAGGGAAGACCCTGAGTCCGTTCAGCCGCCCCGCCCCTCGTTCCCGCTTAGACGTCCCGTTTTTTGAGGACGACGACGGCGGCGGCAAGCAGCACCACGGCCCAGCCGGCAAGAATGAGACCGCCTTCAGCCTGGTTGAACGCGTCCGGCTGGACGCGTGTGGCTACCAGCGCGGCAGAGGCGCTGCTGGGCAGGAAGCGGTCGGCGTCTTCCACCCAGTCCGCAAGGCCGGAGAGTAGTCCGGTGATAATCGGCAGGACAAAAAGTGCTCCGACGAGGGTCACCACTCCCCCGGCCGTACTGCGGAGCAGGGCACCGATGGCCACGCCCATGACGGCGATCAGGGCCAGCACCGTGCCGGTGTTGATGATGGAGGGCAATACCCACGGCGCATCCAGCCCAAAATCCAGGTTGGACCCGGACAGTATCGGCTGGGCCACCAGATAGGTGGTGAACGCAGCCAGGACACCAAGAACAAAGGAAATGACAGCGATCACGAGGGTCTTGGCCAGCAGTGCGGGGGTGCGGGTGGGCACGGCCACCATGGTGGAGCGGATCATGCCCGTGGTGTATTCGGATCCGATCAGCACCACGGCCAGCGCGGCGACCAGCAGCTGGCCGAAGGGCAGCCCGGATGCCGGGATGTCATAGGCCAGGCTCTGCGCTGACGTGCCGAACCCTTCGGGAGGGCCGGCCGCCGGGTCATTCACCAGCTGAACTGTTCCCCAGGCGACCAGGGCGCCCAGCCCAACCATCACCGCGAAGCTCACCGCCAGCAGGATAACGGTGGAGGGGACCGTGGCGGTCTTGATCAGCTCGGAGTGCAGCACCCGGGCGAAAGTGACACGGCCGGCGCCGGAACTCCGGGGCCCCCGTACGGCCCCTGCTGCTGTGCTCATGATTGTTGTCCTTCTCCGGCCGGCAGATAGGGGGCGGTCCTCTGCTGTGACTGGTACTCAACCTCGCCGCCGGTCAGCTCCATGTAGGCGTCCTCCAGGGAGACCTGCTGCGGGGTGAGCTCGGTGATGAGGATCCCCCGGGAAAACGCAGTTTCAGCGATGCTGCGGGTGCTCAGACCAAGGATCTCCAACTGATCCGCCTCCTGTCTGCGCACTTCCACTCCCGGTGAGCCGAGGGCGGCGGCCAGGGCACCTGTGTCGTCCGTGCGCACCAGGACACGCTCCTGCTTGCTGCCGGCGATTACCTCGTCGATGGGAGCATCGGCCAGGATCCGGCCGCGGCCAATCACTATCAGATGGTCGGCGGTCACCGCCATCTCGCTCATCAGGTGGGAGGAGATGAAGACGGTGCGACCCTCGGCTGCCAGTCCCCGGACCAGGAAGCGCACCCATTTCACGCCTTCCGGGTCCAGTCCGTTAACCGGCTCATCCAGGATCAGGGTTTGCGGGTCCCCCAGCAGCGCCGCTGCCAGACCCAGCCGCTGCCCCATGCCCAGCGAATACCCGCCGACCCTCTTCCGCGCCGCGGAACCGAGGCCCGTGAGCTCGATGACTTCGTTGACGCGGGCCGCGGAAATACCTTCGGTGGCGGCCATGGCCCGCAGATGGTTGTAGGCGGTGCGTTTGGGGTGCGCTGCCTTAGCCTCCAGCAGGGCACCCACCTCATGGAGGGGAGACCGGTGCCCGGCGTACGGTTTTCCGTTGACGGTCACGGTGCCGGCGGTGGGATGGTCCAATCCGACGATCATCCTCATGGTGGTTGATTTTCCGGCACCGTTCGGCCCAAGGAATCCGGTGACCTTGCCCGGCGGGACCGAAAAGGTAATGCCGTCGACGGCGGTTTTGTCGCCAAAGCGCTTGGTGAGTTCGCGTGCCTCGATCATGGTGTGTCCTCACACTTGGTGTTTCCATCTTGCAGCCTGGGGTTCCTACCGGGAACTCACCGACTCAAACTTCCTCACGGCAAGCGGAACAAAGATGAGCAGCATTACCGCAGATCCAATCAGCACCGTGGCCACCGCGTGCTGCATGGGCCAGGTGTCGGGTACCGGGGTGGTTCCCAGGTTTCCGAACAGCTCCCGGACCGCCTGGACCAGGGCTGAGACGGGGTTCCAGTCCGCGAAAATGCGCAGCGGCGTAGGCAGCGTGGAGCTTTGCACAAACGCATTGGAAATGAAGGTGATGGGAAACAGGATCATGAACGAAGCATTGTTGATGGTTTCGGGGGTGCGCACGGTCATGCCGAGCAGCGCCATGACCCAGCTGAAGGAGTAGGAGAAGAGCAGCAGGAGCCCCACGGCGGCCAGGAAGGACGCAAAGGACGTATTGACCCGCCAGCCCACCAGCAACCCCGTGCCCATCATGATCAGCACCGAAATCGCGTTGAGCGCCAGGTCCGAGTTGGTCCGTCCGATCAGCACTGCGGAGGGGCTCATGGGCAGGGTGCGGAACCTGTCGATGATCCCCTCTTTCAAGTCCTGGGCCATGGCGGCACCGGAGAAGGTGGATCCGAAGACCACGGTCTGCGCAAAGATCCCGGCCATCAGGTACTGCGTATAGTCCGTGCCGGCAACGTTGATGGATCCGCCGTAGACCTGGCTGAACAGCAGCACGAACATGACCGGCTGCAGGACGGCGAAGATGATCATGTCCGGGGAGCGCTTGATCTTGATCAGGTTCCGTTTGGTGACCGTCCAGCCGTCACCGGCCCAGTTGGCCGCGGCCGAGTTACCGCGGGCGGCGGTTGCAGGAAGCCGGGTTGCGGCGGCACTCATTGGCGGGCTCCTTCCCTGTGCCGGGCTGCTTTGCCGTGTCCTTCAGCGGTGACCGCGGCCTCCGGTTCCTGTTCCTCCTCCGCCGGCCGGCCGGTCAGCTGCAGGAACACGTCATCGAGGGTGGGCCGCCGGATGCCGGCGTCGTGCAGTCCAATGTCCTGGGTTTGAAGGTCCGCCAAAACCAGCTGCAGGGAGGCCGGTCCGTTCTGAACCGCCACCTCCAGGGTCCTGCCGTCATCAGCGGTGTGGGGTGCAGCGGATCCGTGCCGGGCGAGTATTTCCCGTGCCGCGCCGGCGTCGTTCCCGTCGATCAGGGCCACCGCAACACTGTGACCGCCAATCCGGGACTTCAGCTGGTCCGAGGTGCCCTCGGCAATCACTACACCGCGGTCGATCACGGCCACGGCGTCGGCAAGCTGGTCCGCTTCTTCCAGATACTGGGTGGTCAGCAGGAGCGTGGTCCCGGCGGCAACAAGGTCCTTGATCACCTGCCACAGGGCCAGGCGGCTGCGCGGGTCCAGCCCGGTGGTCGGTTCATCCAGGAACAGGACCCGGGGACTGTTGACCAGGGCGCCGGCCAGGTCCAGGCGGCGGCGCATGCCGCCGGAATAGCCTTTCACCGGCCGGTTGCCGGCATCCGTCAGTTCGAACATGTCGATCAATTCCGCGGCCCGTGTCCGGGCCTCTTTGGCGGACAGGTGGTAGAGCCGGCCCACCATCCGCAGGTTTTCCTGGCCGGTGAGGTTTTCATCGACGGCGGCATATTGGCCTGAGACGCCGATGATGCGGCGCACTTCCTTGGGGTCGGCCAGCACATCGATACCGTCAATGCTCAGTGTGCCGGCGTCGGGTTTGATCAGGGTGGTGAGGACTTTGACGGCCGTGGTTTTCCCGGCACCGTTGGGGCCCAGCAGGGCCATGACGGTACCTTCCGGCACGGAGATATCCAGGCCGTCCAGCGCGCGGACCGGACCCGATTTGGAGGAATAAACCTTCGTGACTGCCTGCGCCTGGATGAGTCCCGGGACGGGGCCGGGCAGCCCCGAAGAAGAAATGGGGGTAGTGGACATCGTCCGAAGGTAAACCGTGCGGTCAGCGTTCGGAACCCCTATTGCGGACAGGTCCGGTCCGCTGGAACAAGACCCGGCCGGCTGATCAGGGCTCCTGGATCGAAACCTTTTTTTGCTCGGCGGCGGCAGGCGCAAAAATGATGGAAAGCAGCATGGCTGCGCCCACCACCAGCAGGGAATTACGGATTCCCCAGTGTTCGCCCAGGAAGCCGAGCACCGGCGGCCCAATGAAGAAGGCCGAGTAGCCGATGGTGGAGACAACGGACACCCGGGCCGCAGCGTGCGCCGGGTCCTCGCCGGCGGCCGACATGCCCATCGGGAAGCCCAGCGCTGCGCCGATTCCCCACAGGACGGCGCCAAGCGCGGCCAGGGGAAGGTTGGGTGCCAGGACAAAGAGCAGCAGGCCTACGAGAGACGCGCCCATGCAGATGCGCAACGCCGGCACGCGGCCCATCCGGTCGATCAGCCGGGCACCGAACCAGCGCGTCAGAGTCATGGCGGCCACAAAGACGGCGAACATTACGGCGCCGGCGGACTCACTGGTTCCCAGCCCGTCCACGGTCGCCTTGGCCACCCAGTCATTGGCGGCGCCTTCGGTCAGCGCCGCGCCCAGAACCACGACGCCGATCAGCAGCGTGCGTCCTTCTTTCCAGGCGCCGAAGCGGGAGGGTTTGACAGCCGCGCCGGTACCGTCGGTGCCGTGGACGGCATGTGACAGCTGCAGGAAGTTGCGCGGCACGATCAGCACCGCAATGCAGACCACGGTCAGGATGCCCAGCAGGTGCAGGGACAGCGAGATACCCAGAGCGGATAGCCCGGCGCCGATCAGGGCGCCCACAAAGGAACCGCCGGAGAACGCGCCGTGGAATTTGGGCATGATGTTCCGGCCAAGCCGGCGCTCCACGTCCGCGCCCTCCAGGTTCATCGCAACGTCCCAGCCGGCAATGCCGACGCCAAAGATCAGCAAACCCACGGCCGTCAGCGGAATCGACTCCAGGTACAGTCCCGCGGCGATGATCAGGGACGCGGCCGACGTCGTAATCCCGCCGGCACGCACAGTGCCGGCGGTGCCGATCCGCTGTGCCACCGAACCGGCCAGCGGAAGCGCCGTTACCGAGCCGATCGCGGAAAACAGCAGCAGCAGCCCCACGCCGGCCGCACCAATACCGAGGTCCTGGGCCGCGGCCGGAATGCGGGCCGCCCAGCTGGCAAAGACAAGGCCGTTGAGGCCGAAAACCACGAAAACGGCAATGAGTGCCTTGTTGAGGGCAGTCTCTTTTTGGGCAGTGTCAGTCGGGTTCTTTTCGGTCACGGCAATATTGTCCCCTACCGCGCGCGGACCACGCGTTTCTCATCCCAGACCGGAGTCTCGGATTCATAGACCTTTCCGTCGGAACCGAACACCAGGAAACGGTCGAAGCTGCGGGCGAACCAGCGGTCGTGGGTGACGGCCAGAACGGTTCCTTCGAACGCCTCGATGGCCTTTTCCAGGGCTTCGGCGGAGTGCAGGTCCAGGTTGTCGGTGGGCTCATCCAGCAGCAGCAGGGTGGCACCGGAGAGTTCCAGCAGCAGGATCTGCAGCCGCGCCTGCTGCCCGCCGGAAAGCGAGTCGTATTTCTGCTCGGAGGACGCCGCCAGGCCGTAGCGGTCCAGGGCTCCGGCGGCGGCTTCGCGTCCGAGGCCGGAGCGGTGTTCATCACCGCGGTGCAGGATGTCCAGCAGGGTTTTTCCGAGCAGGTCCGGACGCATCATGGTCTGGGCGAAGAACCCCGGCCGGATGCGGGCGCCGAGCTTGACGGACCCCTCATGCGGAACGGGCGAGATTTCCACCTCGGACACCGGCTCGTGTTCCTTGTCCGGGTCGGTGCCGCCCAGGGCCAGCAGGCGCAGGAAGTGGGACTTTCCGGACCCGTTGGAGCCAAGCACACCCACCCGGTCGCCAAACCAGATTTCCGTGCTGAACGGCTTCATCAGCCCGGTCAGCTCCAGTTTCTGCGCCACGACGGCCCGTTTGGCGGTGCGTCCTCCGCGCAGGCGCATCTTGACGTTCTGTTCAATCGGCAGGGCTTCCGGCGGGCCCGCTTCGAGGAACTTGGCCAGCCGGGTCTGGGCGGCCTGGTACCGGTTGGCCATGTCGGAGCGGAACGCCGCCTTGTTCTTGTACATGTTCACAAGCTCTTTGAGCTTGAGGTGCTCCTCATCCCAGCGCCGGCGCAGTTCCTCGAACCGGGCGTTGCGGTCCTCGCGTGCCGTGACATAGCTGCTGAATCCGCCGCCGTGGATCCAGGCCGACGCGCCGTTGATTCCCGGTTCCAGGGTGACGATGCGGGTGGCGGCGTTGTCCAGGAGCTCCCGGTCGTGGCTGACGAACAGGACGGATTTCTTGGACTCAGCGAGTTTGGCTTCCAGCCAGCGCTTGCCGGGAACGTCCAGGTAGTTGTCCGGCTCATCCAGCAGCAGCAGCTCATCCGGGCCGGAGAACAGTGCCTCCAGGACCAGGCGTTTCTGTTCGCCGCCGGACAGGGTGGAGGCTTTGCGGTACTGGGCGCGGTCAAAGGGCATGCCGAGGGCCGCCATGGTGACCTCGTCCCAGACGGTTTCCTGCTCGTAGCCGCCGGCGTCTCCCCAGTCGGCAATGGCGGTGGCATAGCGCATCTGGGTGGGCTCGTCGTCGTGCTCCATCATCGCCAGCTCCGCATCATCCACGGCTTTGGCGGCCGCGGCGAGCGCCGGCGGGGCGGCGGAGACCAAAAGGTCCCGGACCGTGCTGTCATCGCGGACCTGGCCCACGAACTGGCGCATGATGCCCATGGATCCGGATTTGGACACGGTCCCCTCGTCGGCCTTGATGTCCTCGGCGATGATGCGCAGCAGGGTGGTCTTGCCGGTGCCGTTGGGTCCGATCAGGGCCGTCTTGTGCCCGTCCCCCACCTTGAAGCTGACGCCGTTGAGCAGCTGCCGGCCGTCGGAGAGGAAATAGTCAATGTTGGATACGTCGAGGTGTGCCACACTTCCATCCTCCCATCCCGCCGGGATGGACAGCCGCGGCCCTGACGTGCCTAGGATGAAGGCCGCGTGTCTCCGCCCGGGACACGCCGGAAATACCCCGCTAAGGAGCGAAGATGATCTTCATTACCGTCAAGTTCAACGTCAAGCCGGAATGGGTGGAGCGCTGGCCGGAACTGACCAAAGATTTCACCGCCGCCACCCGTGCCGAGCCCGGCAACCTGTGGTTCGACTGGTCACGAAGCCTGGAAAACCCCAACGAGTTTGTCCTCGTGGAGGCCTTCAAGGACGACGCCGCCGAGGCTCACGTGGGCAGCGAGCACTTCCAGCAGGCCATGAAGGATATGGTCCAGGCGCTGGTCGAGACTCCGAAGATCATCAACACGGTCATCGAGGGCGAAGACTGGTCCCGGATGGGTGAACTGACCGTCGAGTAGCCACCGGCCACGGGCCGGCGGATCCTACTTGGTGTCCAGCGTGTATCCGGCCCGGGTCAGCATTTTGCGCAGGTCCACAACGGTCTGCTCGTCAATGTCCTTGCCCCGCGGAGGCTCCAGATAGTCGGTTTCACCGGCGAGGGTAACCTCATACTTGCCGTTGTGTTCCCGCGTGGTGTCGGCGACGGCCTCCAGCAGGGAGCGGACTCTCTTCCACTCAATGTTGGAACTGGTGGGATGCCGCAGGATCTGGTCCAGGGTGTCCCGGTGGTGGTTGTTCAGGTGCACGGTCATCGGTAAACCTCCTGGTTCCAGTTGCCCATGCCGGGGTCCTGAGCGCAAGGGACGCAGGCCAGGTCCGGGGCGGCCGGCGTCAGTTCCCGGGGGTCCCGCTGAAGAATGCGGCCATCCGCCGCGGCACCAGGTGCCCCAGCTGAGGGGCCAGTGTCCGCGAGCCCGCTTCGATCACCACTCCCCAGCCAGCCATGACCAGGAACGTCCACCAGGCGGGGCCAACGATTCCCGCGCCCGGGCCGAACCCGCTGCCTCCGGCGGCGCCCTGTCCCGCCGCCACGAGGCTGATGACAGACAGCAGCGCGCCGCCCAGACCGAAAACCGCCGGCAGGGTCAGCCATGATTCCTGCCCTGCCGGCTCGCCCCGGTTACGGCCCCGGCTGAGGGACCAGAGGACTGCCGCCGCCGTGGCCAGCAGCAGCGCCAGGACTCCGACGGCGGCACTGGCCCAGACGGGCAGGTCGCCCACGGTCAGCGGAAAGAGTCCCGGCAGCGGCAACCCCAGGTTCGCCACTGCGGACAGATGGCCAACGGCGAAGGCCCAGGCCGACGCCGTCGGCAGCCAGAGCGGTGCGGCGAAGGCCACCGCAGCCCCGCCGTGCGCCAGGGCCGTGACGAGCAGCGCCAGGCCAATCACGCAGGTGTAGGCCAGATAATGGCAGCCGGCCAGGCGCAGCGCCGGCCGAAGCCCCGGCAGTGCTGCTTCAGCCCGCCTGAACCAGCGAAGCTCCGTACCGGCCTCGCGTTTCCGTCCCGCCCAGCTGGCCGCCGTCCCCAGCAGGGCGGCGCCGGCCACCAGGCTCGGTGAGGCAGCGGTCAGGAACGCGTCACCGGTGTCAGTGTTTCCACGCAGTGAAACCAGGAGGCTCAGCAGCACGGAGAAGGCAGCCAGCGCCAGTCCCGTGAGTCCTGCGTAAATCCAGCGGGCCCCGTCTGATTCCAGTGCGGCCTTACGTTCCGCGCGGCGGCCAAGGCGCCAGAGTGCTGCCGTTGCCACAGCTGTCAGCGCCAGGGGAAGAACCCCCACCCACACGCTGACCAGCGGCGCGCCGAAGTCCGTTACGGTGGAGGACACTGTCAGGACCGTTGTTCCGCCCAACGCCATCGCGGCCAGGAAAAAGGGATAGATCGCCAGGGCCGAGGGGCCGTCAAGCCTGGCCCCCATACTGCCGGCCGAATCATTCATGGCGTTCAGGGCACCTGCCCCGCCCAGGAAGAATCCCAGGACCAGCAGCGCCATGGTCACCAGGGCTGCGCCCAGGGTCAGGCCGTAGGCAATCAGTGCCGACTGCACCGCCAGCCACCAGCGCGGGCTCAGGCGCCCGGTTACGGGAGGCGGGACGAGGGTGTCCGGATTCGCCGGCTCCCCATTGTCCTGGTTGTGCATGGTCCATTCCCCCTGCAGAGCGTGAGCGGGGTTCCGCTGGATTTAAACATACAAGCTTGCAGCGGTGTCTCTTATCCGGCGCCGCTTTGTTCCCGTTCCGTCACCGGGCCGGGCTCCCGTTCCTTAGCTGTTTACCCCAAGGTCCGGCATCGGCAGGGCATGCCGGCGCAGTGCCAGCCCGGCGGCATGAAAGCCACCCATACCGTGGACCCCGGGCCCCGGCGGCGTAGACGCCGAACAGAGATAGACCCCCGGAAGCGGAGTTTGCCATGGATTCACTGCCGGTACGGGGCGCGCCGCCATCTGCCACAGGTTCACTGCGCCGCCGCCAAAGTCACCGCCCACATAGTTCTCGTTGTAGCGCTCCAGGTCCGCCGCCGTCGTCACCTGCGAGCGCACGACGACGTCGCGGAAGCCGGGTGCGAACCGTTCAATCTGCGCGGTGACGGCTTCGGTCATGTCCACCGTGGAACCGGCCGGAACGTGGCAGTAGGTCCACAGGATATGGCGGCCCGCCGGTGCCCGGGAGGAATCAAAGCTGCTGGGCTGGGACAGCAGGACGTAGGGCTTGTGTGGATGTTCTCCCGCCGCGACCTGCGCCTCCGCGGCGGCAAGTTCGGCGCGGCGCCCGCCCAGGTGCACCGTTCCGGCCCGTCCCACTTCCCGGTTGGCCCACGGCACCGGGCCGGAGAGGATGAAGTCCACCTTGCAGGCAGCGTTGCCGTACCGGAACCGGCCCAGCGCTCCCGCATACCGTCCCGGCAGCTCCGGCCCGGCGAGCTCCAGCAGGGTCCTGGGGGAAACATCGAGCAGGACGGTCCTGGCGCCGCGGACCTCATCCAGCGAGGACACCCGGTGGTCCGTGACCAGCTCCCCTCCGTGTGCCTGCAGATCCTTCACCATGGCATCGGCAATTGCCTGGGATCCGCCGTCGGGCACCGGCCAGCCCACGGTGTGGGCGAGCAGGGCCAGGAGCAGGCCGCCGCCGGCCGACGGCAGTGAGGGCATGCGTCCCACCGGGTGGGCGGCGACTCCGGTGAGCAGGGCCGACGCCTTGTCGGCGGTGAACCGCGTGTTCCACAACGGGGTGCCCTGGTCCAGGACGGCGCGGCCGAACGCCAATGCCGCACCGGGCTGCCGGTAGCCCCGGATCAGCGGGGACATCAGCAGCTCGGTGATGGCTTCGCTGCGCCGTACCAGCGGGGACATCAGCTTACGGAAGGCAGGCCCGTCCGCCCCCAGCCCCTCGACGGTGCGTTCCAGGTCCTTGTAGGCCAGTCCGGCGTCGCCCCCGTCCAGAGGATGCGCATAGGAGATCTCCGGCACCGTGAGCTTGATGCGGTCGGCCAGTTCAAACCGGCGGAAGAAGGGGGACGCCAGGGCCATGGGATGCACGGCCGAGCACACGTCGTACCGGTGGCCGGGCTCCAGCAGTTCCTTGGTGCGGCTGCCGCCGCCGGCCGTTGGCCCCGCTTCGAAAACCTGCACCGACAGCCCCGCACGGGCCATGATGACCGCAGCCGCCAGACCGTTGGGCCCGGAACCAACCACCGCAACATCGGTCATGGTGTTCCTGCTTCCCTCGGAGTGGATGTCTGGGTGCCGGCTTCCCCAGCTGCCGTGCCGCTGATCCTGCGGCGCAGCCGGAACCGGTCGGGTGCGTGGTCGAAGGGACCGCCCTGCGGATCATCGATGTTCAGCCGACGCACCGGATCGCGGGCCGGCACCAGGATGTCCCTGACCACCTGGGACATCAGCCAGGCCGTGGCCAGCACGTGCCCGGCCACGGCCCACACGTAGTAGGCGGCGTCGATATTGTTCTGGGCGGAGCCGCCGGAGGTTTGGGCGCCCAGATACATCCAGATGGCCCACCAGTGGAGCACTTCGAAGAACTGCCAGATCAAAAAGTCTCTCCACCGGGGACGGGCGAGCGCCACCAGCGGAATCAGCCACAGGACAAACTGGGGCGAATACACCTTGTTGCTCAGGATGAAGGCGGCAACAATCAGGAACGCCAGCTGCGCCAGCCGGGGCCGGCTCGGAGCGGCAAGTCCCAGCAGGGCAATGCCCGCGCAGGCCGCGGCGAACAGGAAATAGGCCCAGAAATTGATGAACCCTGAATCCGCCTGCGGCTGCCCCCACCGCTCCGCCAGCACGTTCCACGCAAACCATACGGAGGAGTATCCCGCAGGCCGCTCCCCGGTGAAGGTCAGGAAGAACTTCCAGCCGGTGAAGTCGGCAACCATGAACGGAACGTTCACCACCAGCCAGGCGGCCGCAGCTGCGCCCGCTGCCTGGAAGGCCGGGCGCAGCCGCCCGGTCCGCAGTGCCAGAACCAGCACGGCGCCGAGGATCAGCACCGGATAGAGCTTCAGCGCCGCCCCCAGACCCAGCAGCACTCCGGCTAGGACCGGGCGGCTGCGCGCAAAAGCCAGCATGCCCAGCGCCGCCAGCAGCACGGCCCAAATGTCCCAGTTAATGAACACCGACAGGATCATGGCGGGGGCCAGCGCCACCATGGCAGCGTCCCAGGGCCTGCGGTTGGCCATCCGCATGGTCGCGATGACCGTGCCGATCCAGGCCAGGACCGCCAGGACCGCATTGATGTCGAAGTAGGCCAGCGCGCGTTCCTGCGATCCGCCGTCGGGCACCAGCAGGGCAACGGCGCCCGCCAGCAGCCCCAGCAGCACGGGATACTCGAAGGCGGCGTCCGGGGTCAGGAAGGGAAAAACGCCCTGCGCCAGACCGCGGGAGTCGAACAGGACCGGCCAGTCCGAGTAACAGGCCTGATAGAAGTGTGTCGGTGCGGTCCAGCCGCCGGTGCGGCACGGCATTTTCACCAGCACCGCCAGCAGAGCTGCTGCCGTGGTGAGCAGGATCAGGACCCGCTCCACTGTAAAGAACCCGGGCGTCACGATGCCCGGGGCGGTGTGGCGGCCCAACGGACCGCCAATGCCCTCGGTGAGTTCCCGCAGCAGCGGGTCATTGCGGCTGGGCACCACTATCCGCAGCGGCTGGCGTCGGGGCTTGGGCTCCATGGTTACCAGTATGCCGCTCCGCCCCGGCTTCTCCGGGTGCCGGGCGGAGCCGCAGTCTCCGCCGCTGCTTGAAGCTGTGATGCCAAACACTAATTGCTTGGGTAGAGGCCGTAGACTGGGCCCGGTCTTGCCGCCGCAGGTGCGGCGGTTGATAACTCGTCTTCAAAGGAGAACCGTGGCTAAGAACCCCATTCGGGTCGCAATCGTTGGTGTGGGAAACTGCGCGGCATCGCTGGTGCAGGGCGTGCAGTATTACCGCGATGCAGATCCGGACCTGACGGTCCCCGGTTTGATGCATGTGGAGTTCGGAAGCTACCACGTCAATGACGTGCAGTTTGTCGCCGCCTTTGACGTCGACAGCAAGAAGGTTGGCCTGGACCTGGCCGACGCCATCGGCGCCAGCGAGAACAACACCATCAAGATTGCTGATGTTCCGGAAACCGGCATCACCGTGCAGCGCGGCCACACCCTCGACGGCCTGGGCAAGTACTACCGCGAGACCATCGTAGAGTCCGACGCCGAGCCGGTGGATATTGTTGCCGCACTGAAGGACAACGCCGTTGACGTGATGGTCTGCTATCTGCCCGTCGGTTCCGAGCAGGCTGCCAAGTTCTACGCCCAGTGCGCCATCGACGCCGGTGTTGCCTTCGTGAATGCCCTGCCCGTCTTCATTGCCGGCACCAAGGAGTGGGCGGACAAGTTCACCGCCGCCGGCGTTCCGATCATCGGCGATGACATCAAGAGCCAGATCGGCGCCACCATCACGCACCGGGTGATGGCCAAGCTGTTCGAGGACCGCGGCGTCATCCTGGACCGCACGTATCAGCTCAACGTTGGCGGCAACATGGACTTCAAGAACATGCTTGAGCGCGAGCGCCTGGAATCCAAGAAGATCTCCAAGACGCAGGCCGTCACCTCCAATACCTCAGCCGATTTGAAGGCCGACGACGTCCACATCGGCCCCTCGGACTACGTTGCCTGGCTCGATGACCGCAAGTGGGCCTTTGTGCGCCTTGAGGGCCGCAACTTCGGCGACGCTCCGGTGTCCCTGGAATACAAGCTGGAGGTCTGGGACTCCCCCAACTCCGCCGGTGTCATCATCGATGCCATCCGGGCGGCCAAGATTGCACTGGACCGGGGTGTGGGCGGACCAATCCTCTCGGCGTCAAGCTACTTCATGAAGTCCCCGCCGGAGCAGTACAACGATGACATTGCCAAGGAAAAGGTGGAGCAGTTCATCCGCGGCGAGGTGGAGCGCTAAGAACGGCGCTTGCCCCGCTCGGCACGCCCGCCGGCTATGACAGGCCGGAGGGCGTGCCGTCCGCGGCAACGTCCATGCGCATTGCTGCCGGAACCTTCGGCAGTCCCGGCATGGTCATCACGGCACCGGTCAGCGCAACCACAAACCCGGCTCCGGTCTTCAGGATCAGGTCCCGCACGTGCACGGTGAAACCGGTCGGTGCTCCGAGCAGGGCCGCGTTGTCCGAGAAGGAGTACTGGGTCTTGGCCATGCACACCGGCAGCGAATCCCATCCCCCGGCCTTGATTTCCTCCAGCCGGCGCAGGGCCGGCAGGGAAAACTCGACGTCGTCGGCTCCGTAAATGTCCCGGACCACCGTCCGGATCTTCTCCTCGACCGGCATATCCAACGGGTACAGATAGCGGAAATCCGCCGGTTCCTCCAGGGCTTCCAGCACCTTGGCGGCCAGCGCATCACCCCCGCTTTCCCCTCCTCCGTTGGCCCAGACATCGGCTGCGGCAGCGGCCACACCCTCACCTGCACACCACTGCAGCAGCCAGTCCACCTCCTCCTGCGTGTCCGTGGTGAAGGTGTTCACCGCAACCACAGGACTCAGGCCGAACCTGGCGATGTTGCGGATATGCCGGCGCAGGTTGGCCGTTCCCGCCTCCAGCGCGGCGAAGTCCGGCTCACTCAGCCGGTCCTTCGGCACCCCGCCGTGCATCTTCAGGGCCCGGATCGTTGCCACCAGGACGACGGCGTCCGGGGCCACATCCGCGGCCCGCGAGGCGATGTCCATGTACTTTTCGGCGCCAAGGTCGGCGCCGAAGCCTGCCTCGGTGACCACGATGTCGCCGACGGTGCGGGCCAGTTCGGTGGCGATCACCGAGTTGCAGCCGTGTGCGATGTTGGCGAACGGACCGCCGTGGACCAGTGCCGGCGTCCCGGCGAGGGTTTGGACCAGGTTCGGTTTCACGGCGTCTTTGAGCAGCAGCGTCAGGGCGCCCTCCACGCCCAGATCCCGCACCGTGACAGGCCGCCGGTCGTAGGTGTACCCCACTGTGATCCGGGCCAGCCGCTCCTTGAGGTCGGCGAGGTCCCGGGCCAGGCAGAAGACGGCCATGACTTCCGAAGCCACGGTGATGTCAAACCCGTCCTGGCGCGGCACGCCCTGCACCGGGCCGCCCAGGCCGATCACGATGTCCCGCAGCGAGCGGTCATTCATGTCCATGACGCGGCGGAAGGTGATCCGGCGCGGATCGATCCCCAGCTCGTTGCCCTGGTAGATGTGGTTGTCCAGCAACGCCGTCAACGCGTTGTTGGCGGTGGTGATGGCGTGGAAGTCGCCGGTGAAGTGCAGGTTGATGTCCTCCATGGGCACCACCTGCGACCAGCCGCCGCCCGTGGCACCGCCCTTCATGCCCAGTACCGGCCCCAGTGAAGGTTCACGCAGGGCTATGACGGTGTTTGCTCCGGCTTTGGCCAGTGCATCGCCCAGTCCGACGGTGACCGTGGATTTACCTTCTCCGGCCGGGGTGGGGCTCATGGCGGTGACCAGCACCACCTTTCCGCGGGTGCTGCGTGCGGGCACCAGTGCCGGGTCAATCTTGGCCTTGTACCGTCCGTACAGTTCCAGGGCTTCTTCGGGGATGCCGGCCGCACGGGCGATGTCCGTAATGGGCTTCATCACGGCCCGGCGGGAGATTTCCAAATCACTGGACATGTCAGCGGCTGCGCGCATCATTGCGGTCCTTCCGGGTTCCCGCCGGTGGTCTTCATCGACGGTGGTGGCCTATCACCAAGCTATCAGCGGACGGAGTGCGCCGAGAACTGTTCGGCGGCCTGCAGGTAGCTCTGCGCCGTGAGTGTGGCTGTGCGCTTCCAGCCAAACGCGGCAGCGTGCACTGCGGCGCCGTAGCCCAGCGCCCGCCGCATCCCGTCGTCGTCGTACAGCCGTTCCAGCTCGGCGGACCAGCGCCCGCTCTCATGGCCGTCCACCAGAAGCCCGGTGCGGCCGTGTTCCACAGCCTTGGGCAGCCCGCCCACGTTGGCGGCCAGCACGGGAGTGCCGCAAGCCTGGGCTTCAAGGGCCACGAGACCGAAGGATTCGCTGAAGGAGGGCACGGCAACCACGTCTGCGGCCCTAAACCAGTCGGCCAGCACTGCGGCCTCCACGGGCGGATGAAGGGTCACCTTTCCGTGCAGCCCCAGCGAATCCGCCAGCGGCTGCAGGTCCAAAACATCGGCGCCGCTTCCGGCGCCGAGCACGGTGACGTGCAGCGGGATGTCCGGACGGCGGGCGTGCAGTTCCGCGGCGGCCCGGATCAGCACCTGGGGGCCTTTCATCCGCTGGATGCGGCCGGCAAAGACGACGTGGAACACGCCGCGGGGCACGCCCAGCCGGGCGCGGGCCGCGCCGGAGTTCCGGCTGGAGAAAACCTGCAGGTCCACTCCCGGCGCGACGACGTCCACGGCTCGGGGGTTGGCTCCGTACAGCGATTCCAGCTCGGCGGCCTCGGTGCTGGTATTGGCTATCAGGCGGGTGGCACCGCCCACGATGTCCTGTTCCCCGTCAATCCGCACCCGGGGCTCCGGCTTCTCTCCGGCCTGCAGACGCAGGTTCTTCACCCGGGCCATGGTGTGCATGGTGTGCACCAGTGGAAGGTCCCAGGCGCGGGCAACAGCCAGGCCGGCTGTGCCGGAGATCCAGTAGTGCGAATGGATGACGTCAAAGTGCCGGTGGGAAGGGAATTGATGGCTGCCCGTCACGGATGCCGCCAGGGCAGCTTCCAGCCCGGGGAGAGCCTCTTTGGCAATCTTTCGGCGCGGTCCCGCTTCAACGTGGCGGACCGTCACACCGGGAACAAGTTCCACGGACGGCCGCTGGTGCCGGTCGGTTGCCCGGGTGAAAATCTCCACCTCAACGCCTGTGGCAGCCAACTCCACGGCCACGGAGCGCACATAAACATTCATGCCGCCGGCATCACCGGAGCCTGGCTGCTCCAACGGTGACGTATGCAGGGAGAGCATGGCGACACGCTTTACCTGAAGCAACAGCTCTCCCTTCCTGGCCGGCCGCTGTCCTTGTCCCCTACTGACTTTATAACGACACTGCGCAGAGCATGGTTTCCAGGCAGGCTGCGCCCACCACACAAAACGGGGAGTCCGCACTGCAGTACAGCGCGGACTCCCCCGGTTTTGTTCCCGTCGGTTCGGGGGGCTACTTCGCCGACCAGGTGTTGTGGGCCATCAGATACCGGTGCGGACCGTTCCAGCACTGGTCCAGGCGTGCCTGATGAACGGCATCGGAACGGGCGAAGGACGCGAGCAATCGGAAAAACATGGCGGACACCTCCTTTCGCAGCGGTGTGGGGACGCGGGCCAGACCGGGTGACTCGCGCACTTCGGTGGGGCTAGGTGCGTCGGTGGCATCGAGTGCTTGAGCTGGTTCGCACGCTTCAGGCGGCGCGAAGGGTTTTATCGGAACCGAAAAGGGCAGGCTGGATTTAGGCACAGTAAACTCCGGAAAAAGGCGCATGTTTTTGGGTGCGCAAAAGGAAACAATGGAAGAAGGAATGGCTTAATGAGGCCGCAGGGAAATGAAGAGAATTACCCTGAAAAAGAACGTGCGGGAAATGAGAGTCCATACACGGGGAACACTGCCTCCCGGCCGTCCGGGTCCCTGCGGTTCCTCACTGCGAGACCGTCACTTAAAGCTTCACGGCAGGGCCGCACCACGAGCACCGCGCAGCGGACGCCGGGAAGTTCAGTGAGGTGTCGAAGGAAGGATCAGCGCCGCACGCCGTCCGGCGCAAAGCCCCGGGCGATGGTGGGAACATGCCTGGAGCCGCCGAACTGCGGCTACGAAAGGATAGGCAGTCAGCCTGCGGTTACCCGCCGGACGATCGGCCAGGGATTACCCGCGGCCGCCGTCGAACGGGGGCCGTCGCCAGGAGACTCCAAAACCCGCCGTGCCGGTGCCGGCCACCCGCCGTCCAAGGGGCCGCATCAGCGGCCCTGCAGTCGAAGGGATGGACGTGCGGGCCTGCGGGCAGGCAACCGTCGTGGCAGTGAGGAATTTGTGGATGTTCATTACCCCACCTCCCTTTCATGAGTGCATGGACTTGTGGATGGACCGGTCACAGAGCTGCGGACCGGAATAACATGTATTCACTGGCTGGTGCGGTATCCACCTGCAAGAAAGGTGGCCGCAGGAAAAACATACAACAGGTTTCCGTTCCCTGCCAAGACATTTACGGAAACTTTTTTACATTCTTTTTGCGACTAATAGTCCCAGCGCACTATCGCGGGAGTGTGCTTGTCCCAGCCCAGTGTGCAAACCGCAGCGGTTCCAAGGACAAAATGCCGTCCCTGGTCCGCCCGAAGACCGAGCCAGCGGGCGGCGAGGATCCGCAGGAAATGTCCGTGCGCCACGAGGAGGACCTTCTCCACCGGGGTGGCGTCCGGCGTGCGGTCCATCGGTGTTCCGCAGCCGGCCTGGACGAGCGAGATGATGCGGTCGGCCCGCTCCGCCACCTGGTCCAGGGTTTCACCGTTGGGTACGCCGTCGTTCCAGATGAGGTACCCGGGGTTCTCGGCACGGACCTGGGTGCTCTTGCGGCCCTCGTTGTCTCCGTAGTCCCATTCATGGGCGTGGGGAAGGATCTGAGGATTGGGGTAGCCCACCAGTTCGGCGGTGCGCCGCGCCCGGACCAGCGGAGAGGACAGGACAAGATCAAAGTCCACGGCCCCGATCTTTTCCCTGGCGGCCCTGGCCTGGGCCTCGCCCGCCTCCGTCAGGGGGATGTCCGTCAGACCGGTGTAGTTGCCCTCCCGGGACCACTCCGTTTCACCGTGGCGCAGCAGCCACAGGCGCGGCAGCCGGGTACCTGCCGGCGTCGTATCCGGAACCGCGGGACCGAAGTCCTCAGCGTTACTCATTTACTTCCTTCCGCTTGTCAGGACGGGTTTCCGTCCGACTCCATTTTGGCACCGCCGCGGGCGGCGGCATCGCCGGAGTTGTCAGCGGAAGGCTCTGCGGGCGCCGCGGCAGTATCGGAGTCTCCGGCGGGGGCGGCAGCGGAATTGTCGGGATTCTCGGGCTGGGAAGCCCACCAGCTGCGCAGCAGATCCGCCGCTTCAGCCTCGCTGGACGGCCCCTTTTCCATCCGTTCCTCCAGCAGGAACCGGTAGGCGCGGCCCACCACGGGGCCCGGCCGGATGCCCAGCAGGGCCATGATCTGCTGCCCGTCCAGATCGGGCCGGATGGCGGCGAGTTCCTCCTGCTCGGCGAGCGCAGTGATGCGGGCTTCCAGGTCGTCATAGGCGAAGGCCAGGCGTTCGGCCTTGCGCCGGTTGCGGGTGGTGACGTCGGAACGGGTCAACCGGTGCAGCCGCTGCAGCAGGGGGCCGGCGTCGTTGACGTAGCGGCGGACGGCGGAATCGGTCCAGCCCGCATCGCCGTACCCGTAGAACCGCATGTGCAGCTCCACCAGCCGCGAGACCGCTTTGATGGTGTCATTATCGAAGCGCAGCGCTTTCATCCGCTTGGCGGTGAGCTTGGACCCGACGGCGTCGTGGTGCAGGAAACTGACGGAGCCGTTCGGTTCGAAGCGGCGGGTGGCGGGTTTGCCGACGTCGTGCATCAGCGCAGCGAAACGAAGGACAAAATCCGGACCCGGCACTGCGCCGTCGGCGTCCGTCTCGTGGCCGCAGGCCTGCCGGAGCACCGTCAGCGAGTGCTGGTAAACGTCCTTATGGCGGTGGTGCTCGTCGATCTCCAGCTTCAGCGCGGACACTTCCGGCAGGACATGCTCGGCCAGTCCGCTTTCCACCAGCAGGTCAATGCCGGCCCACGGCGCCTTGCCGTTAATGAGTTTGACCAGTTCGTCGCGGACGCGTTCGGCGGAGATGATCGTGATGCGCCCGGCCATGTCCTTCATTGCCTCGAAGACCTCGGGCGCCACGTCCACTTCCAGCTGGGAGGCAAAGCGTGCGGCGCGCATCATCCGCAGCGGGTCGTCGGAGAACGACGTCGAGGGGGCGCCGGGAGTGCGCACGAGGCCCGCGTGCAGGTCCAACACTCCGCCGAACGGATCGACCAGTTCCATGGAAGGCAGCCGCAGAGCCATCGCGTTCATGGTGAAGTCGCGGCGGAAGAGATCGTCTTCGAGCTTGTCTCCGAACGCTACGGCCGGTTTGCGCGAATCCGGATCGTAGGCGTCCGCCCGGTACGTGGTGATTTCAATCTGGAAGCCGGCCTTGCGCATACCGATCGTTCCGAACGCACGCCCGATCTCCCAGTAGGTGTCACACCAGCGGCGAATCACGCTGATGATGTCATCGGGGCGGGCGTTGGTGGTGAAATCCAGGTCCGGGGATACGCGCCCCAGAAAGAGGTCCCGCACCGGACCGCCCACGAGGGAAAGCTCGTAACCGGCGTCGTGGAACAACTGCCCGAGGTCGCCGACAACGGAGGGAAGGGGAGTTTTCAGGGCCGAGCTGTCAGAAAGGTGCGCCATAGTGCTTTAAGCGTGCCAGATAAAAGGTCCGGGGGTGCACATCCGGCTCCTTCCGGAACCCGGACACGCCGGGCATTCCCGCTTCCCCGCCGGGGTACCGCTGCCCAGTCATCATCCCCGGACAAAGATCGTTAGAGTGGTCCTATGGCCCATCCCGTACCGAGCGCACCCAAGCGAACCCCGTTGACGGCGTCAATGGGAAATGCCGCCGCGCATCCGGTGCATGCTTCCCTTCCAACAGTGGAAGAGGTCTCCGCAGGGGGAATCGTGGTGGATGCCGCTTCAGCGGACCTGCCCGTGGCCATTATTGCCCGTCTGAACCGCGGCGGGCGGCTGGAATGGTGCCTTCCCAAAGGCCATCCGGAAAATGATGAAGACAGCCGGGAAGCAGCCATTCGGGAAATCGCCGAGGAAACCGGCATCGACGGTCGGATCCTGACAGCCCTGGGAAGCATCGACTACTGGTTTACGGTGAGTGGTCACCGCGTGCATAAAACCGTGCACCACTTCCTGCTGGCTGCCACGGGCGGTCACCTGACCATCGAAAATGATCCGGACCACGAAGCCGTGGATGTCGCCTGGGTTCCGCTGGCGGAACTGGGCAAGCGGCTTTCCTTCCCCAATGAACGGCGCATCGCTGACCTGGCGCGGGAAATCCTGCCCCGGTACCTCTGACGGAACCGGTCCTGCATTGCTGTGTTCCAGTGCTGGTGCAGTACTGCGTTTTATCGGCTGCCGCACTGAAGTGAGAGCATAGGGACACCATGGCCGAAAACAATATTGCTCCCAGCACGGCGCGTTCCAGCGCCGTCATGGCAGCCGGAACCCTCGTCTCCCGTGTCCTCGGCCTCGTCCGAACCGCCCTTTTGGCCGTGGCCATTGGCAACACGGGCCTGGTAACGGACATCTTCAGCTCCGCCAACGTGCTGCCCAACTTTATCTACCTGCTGCTGGCCGGCGGCGTTTTCAACGCCGTGCTGGTTCCGCAAATCATCAAGGCCAGCAAGCGGCCGGACCGGGGCCGGGAGTACGTCTCGTCGATCATGACCCTGAGCCTGCTCGGGCTGGGCGTCCTGGCGCTGGTTGCAACCCTTGCCGCCCCGTGGATCCTGACATTGGTGACACAGCTGGACGAAACGCAGCTTCCGCTGGCCACAACCTTCGCCTACTGGCTCTTTCCGCAGATCTTCTTCTATGGCGCGTATGCGGTCATCGGACAGACGCTCAATGCCAACGGCCGCTTCGGAGCTTATATGTGGGCTCCGGTCGTCAACAATGTGGTGGCTATCGCCGGACTCGTGCTGTTCATCGCGCTGATCGGACGGGAAGAGACCAACGCCTTCTCGCCGGAGAACTGGACCACGTCCGCCACAGTGCTGCTGGCCGGCAGCACCACCCTCGGCATCGTTGTCCAGGCCCTCGTCCTCTTAATTCCGCTGCGCAAACTCGGCCTGGGCCTGCGCCCCAACCTGCGGATGCGCGGCATCGGCCTGCGGCAGACCGGAAAAGTGGCCAAGTGGACGATCATCACGATGCTGGTGGGCAACGGCGCCTATCTCGTTTACACCAACATTGCCACCATCGCCACGGCCGCACGCCCGGCCTACGCTGCGATGAACCCGCCCGAGGTCATTGCCGGGCACCTGAACCTTGAGACGGCTTCCATGTTCTACATGATTCCGCACTCCGTCATCACGCTCTCGCTGGCCACGGTGCTGTTCAACCAGATGTCCCATGCCTTCACCGAGGGGAACCTTAAGGCAGTCCGGGACACCGTTTCCTCAGGCCTCCGCGCCATCGGTGTGGCAACCGTCTTCTGTTCCGCCGTGCTGGTGGTGCTGGCCGGTCCCCTGAGCATGTGGTTCAGCGGCGGCTCCATTGCCTCCGCCGTGGTCCAGGGCCAGGTGCTGATGCTGCTGGCGATCAGTGCACCTTTCCTCAGCGCCACTTTCCTCATGAACCGTGCGTTTTACGCCGATGAGGACGGCAAGACACCGATGATCATGCAGATCATCCTGTCCGTTTTCGGCATCGCGCTGGCACTGGGTGCCGCCGCTCTTCCGCCCAACCGGATTGTCTTCGGTCTTGCCGTTGCGTATTCGCTCGGCAACGTGGCCGGCGTGATCATCAGCCATATCTTCCTGACCCGGAAGCTGGGTTACTACGGAGCCGGCGAAATCTTCGATGTCCACGTCCGGCTGACGGTCGCGGCCCTGGGCAGCGCCGTCCTCGGATCAGCGGCGCTGGGACTGCTGGGCGGCTATTCCGCTGACGGTTTCGCCTGGTCGTCCCTTACCGGTTCGCTGGTGGCTTTGCTGATCTGCGGATCTCTGATGGCCGTGTCCTACTTCTTCATGCTGCGTGCCCTGAAGGTGAAGGAGCTCGATGCCTTCCTCGCACCGATTCTGGCGAAGGTGCGCCGCTAGGCAGGCATGCCGCGCCCGGGAACCGGCGGTGCCTTCTGAAAGATTTCCCATTGCCCGCAGGTAGCATGGGTACAAAGCATGCGATGCAGTCTCGTCACGAATAATCAGCAGGTCAGTCCGCAGCAAAAATGAACGCAGTAATTTGCCGTTTCCATGGGAGGAACACGTGCCACAGCCGGTAGACGTTGGCTCAACGCTGGGAGGCCGCTACAAAGTGACCGCCTGGGTCCTGGCCTCTGCAGAAAATGATCTGGTCCTCGACGGCGTGGACCAGGTGCTGAACCGTGCGGTAAGCATCCTCCTGGCTGCACCCGAAAACACCTCCCAGGTCAGTGCCAGTGCCCGTGAAATTGCCACGGGTGAACGGGCCAGCAATGTGCAGGTCCTGGATCTCGGCGTGAGCGACGGCCGCACCTATCTGGTGACCAACAATGCAAATGCAGCGGATTTGCTGGACCTGGTTATTGAGCGGGACGCACCGTATGTTGAACCCTTCTTTACCGACACCCTCGGCTCCGAAATTTTCGGTATGCCCCGTTCGCGGGAACCGGAGAACGAAGAAGAGGAAAGGTACGTCGAGGAACCTGCCGAACGTGCACCGCGCAAACCACTGATGTCCGGCCGGCCGCTGCCCAGGCTTCCCAAGTTTGGGCGGGGGGCTGCCGCGGCAGGGACCGGTTCCATGGTCTCCGGCGCCGAAGAAGCCGCCGCCGCACGCGACCTGGAGTTCGGCGACGCCGAAGACGCTCCCGCAGAAGCAGCCACCGGTGCAGCCACGATGCCGCCGCCGCCTTCCGCACGCCCCAAGGGTCCCCGCGTCCAGGAACGCGGCACGGCGCCGGCCACCGGCCAGACACCCAAAGTTTCACGCTGGACGGACACTGACTATTCCGAGGAGGCCGTGTCCGACGGCGATGACACCGCCGCGGCCCGCATGTCGGAGACAAATCATCCGGTGCAGGATTCCGGCCGCCGGCCCTCCAACTTCCCCAAGTCCGCCGTGGCTGCGACCGCCGCAGGATCCGGCAATGACTACAGTGAGAACTACCCGGACGACGGCGGCTACGACGAAGACGAGGACGCCCCGCCGCGCACCAACCGCACCATGGGGCGTGTCCTCGTGGGGACCCTCCTGACGCTGGTCCTGATCGTCGCCGTCGTCCTGTCCGTCAGCACCCTCGGCAGCCTCAAGGACCCCGACCCCCTGGCCGGCACCGACACAACGCCTACAGCAGCCGCGCCGGAGCAGGCACCGGCCGCCGAAGCCCCGGCTGAGGAACCCGCAGCCCCGGCTCCGGTACCTGCAGGAGTCAGCCGGTTTGTCCCCGCCAACCCCGCACTGGATGCTGAACATGACGGCGAACTTCCCCAGATCCTTGACGGCAATCCGGCAAGCTACTGGTCCAGCTACGAATACGCTAATGACGCCTTCGGCGGGTACGCTCCCAACCTGGCCCTCGTCGTCGAGCTGGAGGAGAAATCCGCGATCAACAAGATCGACATCACCCAGCTCAACGGCACCGGCGGCAGCTTCTCCGTGCTGCTCAACGATTCTCCGACTCTGGACGGTGCCGTCACCGTAGCCGAGACCGGATTCACCGGCCCGACCACCAGCATTCCGGTACCCAAGACGAATGGTGAAACAGCCACCGCACAGTACGTGATTGTGAACTTCACGCAGCTGCCGCGACTGACCGGGGTGCAGACCGCCTTTCCGTGGGGCCTGCGAATCGCCGAAATCGGCGTCTCCTAGCCCCAACACCGTCACGGATCGGGCCGGGCCGCACCCGGGCCGCTCTCCTGACATGTGCGGGACGGGCTGCCCGGAATAAGCTGGAGCCTGGAACGGTTGTGCCCAGTGATCCCGGAGTAAGCACACAGAACATGATTCGTCAGGACTACTGCAGGATCGCTGAAGTTTTCAACAGGAAGAGGAACACCTAACCGTGAGCATCGAAACCCCCGCAGCCGCCGACGGCGTACGCGACGTCATCATTGTCGGTTCCGGTCCGTCCGGTTACACCGCCGCCGTTTACACGGCGCGCGCCAACCTCAAGCCGCTGCTGATTGCCAGCTCGGTTACCGCCGGCGGTGAGCTGATGAACACCACGGACGTGGAGAATTTCCCCGGCTTCCCCGAAGGCGTCATGGGTCCGGATCTAATGGCCCAGTTCGAGAAGCAGGCAGCGCGCTTTGGTACGGAAATCCTTTTTGAGGACGTCACCTCCCTGGAGCTCGACGGCGACATCAAGAAGGTCACCATCGGCACCGGCGAAACCTTCCTGGCGCGGGCCGTCATCATCTCCACCGGCTCCGCCTACCGCGAGCTGGGCCTCGAGGACGAGAAGCGCCTGTCCGGCCGCGGCGTCAGCTGGTGTGCCACCTGTGACGGTTTCTTCTTCAAGGGCCAGGACATCGCCGTCATCGGCGGCGGCGATTCCGCTCTGGAAGAGGCCCTGTTCCTGACGAAGTTTGCCTCCAGCGTGACCGTGGTCCACCGCCGCTCCACTCTGCGTGCGTCCAAGATCATGCAGGACCGCGCCCTGTCCCACGAGAAGATCCGCTTTGTCTGGGATTCGGAAGTGGCTGGCATCCACGGTGAAGACAAGGTCACCGGTCTGCGCCTGCGCAGCACGGTGGACGGCTCCGAGTCCGACCTGGACGTCACCGGCGTCTTCGTCGCCATCGGCAACGACCCGCGGACCGACCTCGTCAAGGACCAGCTGGAACTGACCAGCGAAGGCACCATCGCCGTCGCCGGGCGCACCTCCAAGACCTCCCTGCCCGGCGTGTTCGCCGCCGGCGACGTCATTGACCCCACCTACCGCCAGGCGATCACCGCTTCGGGTTCGGGCTGCGTGGCTGCCATCGACGTTGAGCATTACCTGGCTGACCTGGGCGATTCGGTGGCCACCGCTGCCGAAGTGCCCACCCCGCCGGCTGAAGCCGTATCCGAACACGCCGCCCTCTAAGTTCGCAGAAATCTGTAAGGAGCACCACAATGAGCAACGCTAAAGATGTCACCGACGCTTCCTTCGACGCCGACGTCCTCACCGCCGACAAGCCCGTCATCGTTGATTTCTGGGCAGAGTGGTGCGGCCCGTGCCGCATGCTCTCCCCCATCCTCGACGATATTGCCGCGCAGTACGCGGACAAGGTGGACGTCGTGAAGGTCAACGTGGATGACAACCCCGCCATCGCCGCCAAGTACGGCATCACATCCATTCCCGCTGTCTATGTTTTCCAGGGCGGTGAAGTGGCTGCCACGTCCATCGGTGCCAAGCCCAAGCAGGTCCTGGAACAGGAATTTGCGGCCTTCCTGAAATAAGTCACCGACCATGCACCCGGCAGGAGAAACCCTGCGGAGAATGGACGCCGGCCGGCGTGTCAGGGCGCTTCGCGAAGCGCTGCTGAGCGCCGGCATCTCCATGTCCTATTTGGCTCCGGACTCCGTCAACAACCCCGATCTCTTTGACGATCACGTGGACGCCGCCGTCCGTTCCTTCCAGCAAAGCCGCGGGCTCATCGTGGACGGCGTGGCCGGACCCGACACCCTGCGTGCCCTGGCTGAAGCACAGTTCCGCTTCGGGGACCGCGTCTTGGCCCTGGTCGAAGGCCAGCAGCCAATACGGGGCGATGACGTTGCAGAACTCCAGCGGCACCTCTCGCACCTGGGGTTCTACTACGGCCACATCGACGGCGAATTCAACGTCCGTACCCGTTATGCCGTTGCCGAGCTGCAGAACAACCTCGGCATTCCCGGCACCGGTGTCTGCGACCAGGACACTATTCGGGCCATGGCCCGGGTTAACCGCGCCATCACGCCCAGCCAGGCATTTGCCCTGCGTGACTACGAGCGGTTGGACCGTTCCACCGCCGCGCTGCGCGGCCGTTTGATCGCCCTCAGCACCGGAAGCTCCGAGCTGGCCTCCCCCCACGCCGTCGACCGACTGACATCCCGGCCACTGACCGAAGCCATGGTTGCCGCCGACATCGGGCAGCGCGTGGAGCGTATTCTGCGCGAGTTCGGTGCCGGAGTTGTTTCCCGTGCCTCCGCCTACTCCGGTGTGGACGGCGGCGGCGAGAGTGTCCCCAGCCTCAGCCTGGATCTCCACTGTGACTGGCTGGACCAGCAGGCAGCTTCCGGAATCGCCGCTTTTTACTGGGGCTTGCCCGGAACCGGTGAAGCACGATCACCCATCGGTCACCGTGCCGCCATCCTGCTGATGAAGGAACTGGCCGCCCGGACCGGTATGGACAGCCTGGGCGTCCACGGCCGCACGTGGGACACCCTCAAACTCTCCGGAATCCCCTCCGTCGGTCTGGACCTTGGTTACCTCAGCAACCGCGGCGACGCGGAACGGCTGGCTGATCCGGTATTCCGGCAAACGGTGGCCGATTCCATCGTTATCGGCATTCAGCGCCTCTACCTGCTCGAAGAAGAGGACCAGCCCACGGGCACCTTGGCTCTGGACGATGTGTTCCGTTTTAATCCGGCGGAAGTTCCGGAGGAACGGCGCGTAGCCGGGCTCTAACAGGCATCCACCGCACAATACGACGGCGGCGTCCCCTTTGCGGAGGACGCCGCCGTGGCTGTTTAGGCCTCCCCGGCCGCTTGCTCGTCTTTGCTGTGGAGGCGGCTACCGGCCAAGTGTCCTCGACAGCCTCATTACCGAGTTTGGTGCCCACGGCCGAGGCCGCCGAAATGACAAAGCTGCCGGAGAACACTTTCCGTGCCGTGAATATCGCCCTGGCCAACGAGTTCGCCGATGTCTGCGGGGCTCTGGATATCCCGGTGATGGATGTCATCGACGCCGCCGACACCAAACCCTTCGGGTTCATGCGGTTCAATCCTGTGCCGGGGCGGGCGGGCACTGCATCCCCTGCGATCCTCACTACCTGCTCTAGCAGCTGCACAGCGACCGCATAAACGCCCCGGTCATTGAACAGGCTTGCAGGTCATCGCTGCACGGCCGCGCCGCGCAGTGGACCGCTGCCGAGGAAATCCTGGCCGGTCTTCTAAAGGAAGGCGCGGAAGTCACCTACATTGATCCCCTGATCATACGAATAGGCACCAAGGGAATCGTCCTGGAACCCATACCCGATGCGCCCGGTTTTGCTGCCGACCTGGTCATCGTGCACGCCGCACACCGACTTTGACCTGTCATGGCTGGCCTCGGTACCCGCCGTACTGGGCGCCGCCTACAGCCTTCGCGCAGGCCCCAACATCATTGCGCTGTAATTCTCAGCCGCACCATTTCTTTGTAGGAATACACCACCGTGAAACAGCAATAGCGGGCGGCGCCGGCTTGGCTACCGGCGACGACGTGACGGTCCTGGATGATTTGTCCACCGGTTCCCTGGAAAACCTCCGCGGAGTGCTGGACCACCCCGGCTTCCGCTTTGTCGAGGGAGCCATTTTGGACCGGACCGCCGTTGACAGCCTGATCGCCGGTGCGGACGGATTGTTACATCTGGCCGCCGCCGTCGGCGTCAAGCTCATTGTCGAAGACCCGCTCACAAGCCTGCGCACCAATATCTACGGAACCGAAGTGGTGCTGGACGCCACCCTAGCTGCCGGTGCCGTCCTGCTGCTCGGCTCAACTTCCGAGGTCTACGGCAAAAACACCGGAGATTCACTCCCGGAAGAATCAGACAGGATTCTGGGGTCGGTACTGAAGTCACGGTGGACGAATCGGGTGGGCCAGGCGCAACGCGGTGAAATACTTAAGCTCTTTGGCGGCGTGCTGCAGACCAGGTGCTTTTCCTATGTGGCCGATGAGTCCCCGCAGCCGTCAGCATTGCGGACCACCCGGATGCCTCCGGCAGGGCATTCAATCCGAGTGGAACTCGTGAGATCTCTATTCTCGATTTTGCCAAGCGGTCAGCGAGCTGCTGGACAGCACCATCATCCCCTATGACTACTTGGGGTCTAACCCCACCACAACCATCGACCAGATCATCACCAATGTTGCTGCCGGAACCCCCGGACGGCATGGCCAGGATGGTCTCCTCGCCTTCGCGTGCCAACGTTTAGGCAGGAGGCTGAACCGGCCGCCGCTGGGCTGGTTGAGTTGGCAGTCTTTGAATATGGGCACCAAGTCTGCTCGCCGACTGCCGTCACGCCGCAAACATAAACGGTCCCTGCAAGCCTTTGGCGCTTTCCTGGTGCTGTCTCTTCCCGCGGCCTTCCTGATCTCCGGAGGCCAGTGGCTGGCAGCGGCCGGCTGGGGTCCCCCGGAAAATACACGTGCCGTCGCGGAAGCACAGCCCCTTCCGGCTACATACCCTCCGAGCTGCTTCCCTTCGTTCCCGGGCAAACGGTAGTGAGGCTGACGTTCGACGACGGGGTGAGTGGTGCGGCACGTGTGGCTGAAATCTTCAGCGCCGTGGATTAGGAAGGAACCTCCCACGTGAACTCAGGTTTGCTGGATAACGCCGGATTCATGAACCTCCGGCAGGCCAAAGACGTTGCCGGTCCACTGATACTCAAAGCCCAGCTCCAAGAGTTTGTCGCTTGGCTGGCAATACGGGAAACCACCAGTCCGACTGTCCGTTCAGCGCAGGACGTGATTGGTGGGCCTTGGCGGGCCCGGTCTCGGCGGAGGCAGCTGAGCCGCGGAGTTGACCAGAGCACCTGGCCTACAGGGAGGCACGGGTGCGGAGGTGACCGTGCGAGGCCATGAAAGCAGTAATGCCAAACTGACACAGACGCAGGATCTGGGTGCGTGTTCCCCTGCCGTCCAACCTTGTCGCCGTTACTCGTTGAGACTCTCCTACACTGCGGATGTGCCAACCAAGCTCAGTGTTTACTGCAGGGCCAATTTTGGTGAATGTCAGTTCGGGACGTCGGGTCCCCTTCCTGGAACCCTCCGAGGACTTCACTCCCGCGGCGTGGGCAAACCCCTCCGGTTCCCGAAGGCGCCAACCGGCCTGACGTATGGTCCCTCATTGAGCAGTGAGGGATCCGCCGTCACAGATGGCTATGCCCTGTACGACGTTGAATCCGCACCGCCGGAACCTGCTCCCTCGATTGTTCCAGCCAGCGGATCGTCCGGGAGCCCTGCGGACGTCTACGGAGGTGTGACGGAGCGGTCATCGACCATAGCTGCGAACCCGAGCTGCGGGCAGAAGACGGGGGTTGGTTTTCCCCGGAGTATGACCCCCAGCGACAATCCGTTCTGCCTTGATCTCCCCTACTACGACATCGGCTTTCCCCCGGCCTTCGCTATGAGGGGTTCCGTCATCACGTGGGCGGGACGAGCGGGAGTACGCCGACCGGGCGACACCATTTGCAATCGGTGCCGGCATGGACGTCTCGCCGGCACTCAACGGCGGCCTGGGTTTTGAATCCTTGAACGGCGCCGCCGACTGTGTGAATTGGCAATTCCTGAGCCAGACGGCCGTGCGGGACGGCGCCTGGCGGGAAGTCGTCCACGCCCGGCCAGGTGCAGCATGAGTGAACCAGCAGCCACCCGCCCCAGTTCGATGTTCATCTACAAAGTCTTTGGGGGTAGGAACGTGTAACCATGGGCAATGCTGGTCATTGCACTGCTGATGCTGGGGATCACCACTCCCCTATGGAGCACGGTCGACCTGCTTCGGCGGATCGGGGAATTACATAACCAAAGCATCCCGAACCAGTTGCCCAGACATCACGCTGTGTTCCCGAATCGGATTGCCGTCTTGATAGCAGCACACAATGAAGAACGCGTGATCGTGATCGCGGAAACCATCGCCTCAGCCAAAGTGCTCGTCCCTTGCCTCCAACATTCCCGTTGTTTCGGATGGTTCAACCGACGCAACTTCGGTAATCGCTGAAGCCGAAGGGGTGAACTGTCTGGAACCGCACCCGCACCGGGGAAAGGCAGGTGCGTTTGCCGCCGGACCTGAGTACTACGATCCGGCGTCCGATGATGAGGTCATACCCCCTCCCTCTACCGATACACGGTTGAGCCCGGATTACTCCAAGACCAGGCTGCCTCTGTTCGCCGCAGCCGAAGTCGTCGCAATCACCGGCCGGGGCGAAGTCCCTCCCTGACAGCGGATGCTGGAATCCGGTGGCATGGGTTTTGCCCGCATGCCGGGAACGCACTAAACAGCACTACTCAACGGAACCGGGAGTGAACTGGCCTTCCCTCTCGGACTAACTCATTCCGTTCGTTGAATTACACAGACGACGGTACTACTCGAGTAGTTGCTTCATGCAGTACATCGAAGTTACCTGCGGACGCCCGCAGATTTGAGCACCCCGAGATACGCCCGCTGCATCCACTGAGGCTGGTCATCCATCCATGCCGTCTCAGCACCCAGGATAGCCACGGTCACCGCTTCACTGAGGTGACGGGTTTCGACACCGCCGGCACCCGTCACCCGGCCACCGCCTTCATTGGCGTGAAGTGCCCGGCATTCCTGAACTCGACGGCTCGCGGCCTGCCTCACCCTGGTCGACAGCGTTTCACGTGAAACAAGGAACGGTATGGGGGTCGCCGAATGGCCATAGCCACGGCCGACCATGGCAAGTGCACTTGGAAGCCCACCGAAACCGGCCGGAAGTCCACATGCGGCACCGGAGTAGGACCGAGGCGGGTGACAAAAATGGTCTCTCGCGACATCATAATGGACTCATGTTGGGCGCCGCACCGGGGAGGAGTTCAACACTTGTTTCACGTGAAACAGCCATAGCGACCATGATGGACTCACCGCGCCTGGCAGGTGATGACCGGCGATGTCAGGACCTGCCAGGCGCTGGCAACGAGTCTGATCGCCTGCCGGAACTGGCGTTCAAACGGCTCACGTCCCCACCAAGCCAGCTGCACGCTCACAGTCAGGCCAGCGAACATTAGTGCTGAGTGCCGGGATGGGCAGAGGCACGCAGTCAAGCCGACGGGGATCCGCGGCTAGACCGCACGTGGTGACCCGGCAAAGTCTAAGGCTTTCCCGCATCACCGAGAGCAGAGGCCTCCGCCAGGCGGACCACTTTTCGCACCTGTACCAGCTCGTGCGAAGCCGGCCTACAGTGCTAGGAGGCTGCTGCATGCGCACATCGTTCGGGGATCACTAGCTACCAGGGTTTACTGCTTCATGGCCGGCGAGGAACCAGTGGTCCTGTGCGGACGCCGGATCGGGATGGTACCGGCTCACGGTCCGTCAATGACGTTTCACGTGAAACAAGAGGGACCGTACGGCGTCCAGTACGAATCGAGCCGCCCTTCTATGTTGTGTCGGGCGGTCCGCATTCGCTCGGCTGTGAATGTCCACGCGGGCAGAGCATAAGGAGCAGTCGGGCCAAGCAAGGTCTCTCTGTTGTTACCCCAGATACTGACAAAGCTCGTCCAGCCCCGAGGGGCACCGGGTGACGCGATGCAATCCTGCTGCCGAACGAATTCGAACGTCGGTCATGGGACACGCACTGCAGCCAGGACTGACGGGATCGTAACGTTTCACGTGAAACAGAAGGACAAATGGCTACGGACTCGGCTGCGGGCGACTAGAGACGATGTCGTGGAGTGCCCGCAATCTAGTGCTCATAGGCGGCACCACTTAGCATGCTTCTCTTGTTCACGGTCCGTTGCACCCCGACACACATCGCTTGAATCAGTGACGACCATGAGGGAAAGCGGATAGTCGCCTATCCAGGAGCTGCACTGCACTGTGACCGTACGTCCACGAGATAGGCTGATAAATGGCGACGGCGCCCCGCGTCAGAAGACCATGTTCCACGTGAAACAAAGGAACCGGTACACCACAGATCCGGTAGGGCCGCGGCAGGAACCATGCCGGTGTTCAGATCTGACTGCCGGTACGCTTCGTCGCACACCGATCCTGGGGCTCTTTATGCAACGACCCACTGCGCCCAACAGGGGAACTGTCCCTCGCTCCAACTGCTGACGGTGCGTGCGGCCAACGATTTCACACCGCGACCAGAGTGCGCTCCTCGGTCGCAGTGCGGCCGTTATCCCAGTCTCGGACAGGCATCGCTGCCGCCGCGAGGGCGGTACAGGACAGCTGGACTGGCGGGTGTTTCACGTGAAACACCACACTGGCACTAGTTCGTCGGCGGGGCCAGCACTCCCATAATCCGGTTCAGATCATCAACGCTGGCGAACTCAATGCTGACCTTGCCCTTGCGCGCACCCAGTGTGATCTTCACATTGGTATCCAGCCGGTCTGAAAGGGAGGTGGCAAGGTAGTCAAGGCGTTCATGTCGTGCGCCGGTTTTAGGTTTCGCAGCCTTGGCGGGACGCCGAAGCCCGTCACTAAGAGCCACAATCTCCTCAGTTGCACGAACGGAAAGACCCTCCGCGACAATGCGCTGCGCCAGCTTCTCCATCTCCGCCGCATCGGCCAGTCCCAGCAGTGCTCGTGAATGCCCGGCGGACAGTATCCCGGCGGCAAGCCGGCGCTGTACGAGAGGAGGAAGTTTCATCAACCGCAAAGTGTTGGTAACCTGCGGGCGCGACCGTCCAATGCGGTCCGCCAACTCCTCGTGAGAGCACTCAAAGTCATCCAGAAGCTGCTGATACGCCGCCGCTTCTTCCAGTGGATTCAGCTGGCTGCGGTGAAGGTTCTCCAGCAGGGCATCCCGGAGCAGATCCACGTCCTGGGTGGAGCGGATAATTGCCGGAACAGCTTCCAGTCCAGCCTCACGACTGGCCCGCCATCTGCGTTCACCCATGACCAGTTCATAAGGGTGCTCGGGATCATTCTCAGCGGAGGGCCGGACCACGATCGGCTGAAGAACACCGATCTCGCGGATAGAGTGAACCAGCTCAGCCATGTCCTCTTCATCGAAGACCGATCGAGGCTGTTTTCTGTTCGGATGGATGGAGTCCACCGGGATCTCGGCAAAGGTCGCTCCGGGCACCTCCACTAGTGTTTCACGTGAAACAGTGCTGCCCTCAGTGGCCTGTACGGCGTCCTGAGACGGCTCGACACCCTGGTTGTCACCGCTGCCGCCGGAGCCGCCGCCAGGAGCCTTCACGGCCTTTGCAGCACGCTTGTCAGCCCTGGACGCGGTGGATGCCACGTCCGAAGTCTCTTCGCCGGCAACTCCCAAGCCGTCCTCATGACCCGACGGCTGTGTGCGGTTCTGCTGACGCGGCGACGACGCAGCCGAGCCTTTGGAAGCGGGGCCACGGAGAGCATCCTTGTTGATGCCGCTGCCTCTCCGGACGCCCTGGGCAGCCGGCCGAGAAGGCGTTACGTTGTCTGCGGCGGAAGGAAAGAACAAATCGACGGGACGCCCGGCACGTGGGGGCACTGAAGACGTGGATGCAGGTTCCTCGGGTGCTGCACTGCTGGGGATTAGTGCCCCCAGGCCTCTTCCCAAACCACGACGCTTTTCGGTCATGGGTATGTCCTTCCCTTATGCACACAAGCGGCATGGATTGTTTGTGACTGTATTCTACGATTCATCGCGTCGGTAACGGCGCAAGGACCGACCCGGGGTGTCTAACCGCGCTGGGCGATCTCTGCTGCGGCCTCAAGGTAAGACAAGGCGCCGCTGGAAGACGGATCATATGTCATGACCGTCTGCTGGTAACTCGGGGCTTCAGAAATACGGACCGACCGCGGCACCACTGCACCCAAAACCTGATCCGGGAAATGCTCCCGCACTTCGGCTGCCACCTGCGCCGCCAGGTTGGTGCGTCCGTCGTACATGGTCAGCAGAATCGTGGAGACAACCAAGTCAGCGTTCAAGTGCTTCTGAATCATCTCAATGTTCTTCAGCAGCTGGCTTAGGCCTTCGAGCGCGTAGTACTCGCACTGAATAGGAATGAGGACCTCCCGCGCCGCAACAAACGCGTTGACGGTCAACAGTCCCAAACTCGGCGGGCAGTCAATAAAAATGTAGTCCAGTCGCTCCTGGCCGTTCCGTTCACGCTCCGCGGCATAAACGTCGATGGCTCTCCGGAGCCGCTGCTCACGGGCCACCAGCGAAACCAGCTCAATCTCAGCACCAGCCAGGTGAATTGTTGCCGGCGCGCAGATCAGGTTGGAGATATCGGGGCACTGGGCCACAACATTTCCAAGCGGGAGGTCATCGATGAGCACGTCATAGATGCTCTCTACTTCGGCGCGGTGATCGATGCCGAGGGCGGTAGAAGCATTTCCCTGCGGATCTATGTCAATCACCAGGACGTTCAGACCCGCGGTGGCAAGTGCGGCAGCCAGGTTCACGGTGGTGGTGGTTTTGCCTACACCGCCCTTTTGATTGCTAACCGTCATGATGCGCGTTTCCGCGGGGCGGGGAAGAACGCGGCCGCGGAGCTTTTCGCGGCGGCGGTTTTCGTGTGCCAGTTCCCGGGCAAGCGGGGTGCTTTCGTCCATCAAATCCATAACGTCCACCGACGTCGACGGTATGACCGCCGCGTCAGATACACCACCTTCGATAGCCTCGGGGGCCGCGGACGGTTCGACCGCGGTCTGCAGGGGAACAGCACTGTGTGTCGTTTCACGTGAAACAAGCTCGGTCCCGGCTGCAGGCACGGAATTGCCTGCTGCGGGTCGATCAGGTTCCGTCGACGGCACCAGTGCGGTCTGATTCACAGGTGCCTCCGTTACCGGTTCTTGAACCTCGGGAGCACTTGATGGAATCTGTGCGGGATCTTGAGTAGTTGCAAACATTTGGGGTTGAATCCGGGAGAACTGTGCGGAGAGGGCAGAACCCAAAGCAGCAAAAGGGGGAATTCGTTTTGCTCCGGAATCGCGGCGCGCACTCACCTGGACATGCTCACTTTCCAAACATAGGCATTAGTCCATCCAGCCTATCCGCTGCCCGGCAAATATCCCGGATCGAGGCCGGTGTGTGCACAAGATAGTGCTGCGGGCCACTACCCCACGAGGATGCGAACAACCGTTGTGTGTTCTTCCAGAAGGTCCTCGCCAGCCGTCACAATGGACGTTTCGCGGCCTCCGAGCTTACGGATTGCTTTGGCAGCCTTGGCAATCTCTTCCTCGGCGCTGCGTCCCTTGATAGCCAGGACCTCTCCCTTTCCCTTCAGGAGGGGAATGGTTAGACCGGCCAGAGTGGACAGTGCTGACACCGCACGGGCGGTCACTACGTCTGCATCAACATCCTTGACTACCTGTTCCGCCCGTCCCCGAAGGACTGTCACGTTGTCCAGGCCGAGGTCCTCCACGACCTCATTCAGCCAGTTAACCCGGCGCTCGAGGGGCTCGATGAGGGTGAGGTGAAGATCAGGACGGGCTATCGCCAGGCACAGGCCCGGAAGGCCTGCACCGCTGCCGACATCTGCCACCCGCAGGTTTTCATCGATGAGGTCCGCGACGACGGCGCAGTTCAGCACGTGCCTGCTCCACAGCCGTGGCACCTCTCGAGGCCCCAGGAGGCCCCGTTCCATCCCCGACGTAGCCAGGTGTCCGACATAGCGTTCCGCCAGATCCAGCCGGGAGCCGAAGATTCTTTCCGCCGCTATGCGTTCAGCGGGCGATGTTTCAACCACGAAGTGTGTGTCCTTTGTCTGCAGTGCAGTTTCCAGTAGTAAGTGGCCCGGCCTAGGCCTCGGCCTGCGACACCACAATGTGGCGCGCGGCCCCTTCGCCCTCGGATTCGCTGACGAGCCCGAGATCCGCCACGGCGTCGTGCACGATCTTTCGCTCGTAGGCACTCATGGGGCTAAGTGCGATTTCCTTGCCGCTTTCCCGGACCTGGGCAACGGCCTTCTCCGCAATGATCTGCAGTTCGGCGCTGCGCTCCTGGCGGTACCCGGTGATGTCCAGAACGAGACGGGAACGACTGTCAGTGGCAGTCAGTACGGAAAGCCGTGTCAGTTCCTGCAGTGCTTCCAGAACTTCGCCGTCCTTGCCAACAAGATGCTGCAGACCGCTGGCGTCGCCTTCTTCCGCCACTACCGAGATGTAAGTCCTGCCGCTGCGGACCTCGATGTCGATGTCTCCGTCGATATCGGCGATGTCCAGCAATTCCTCGAGGTAGTCCGCAGCAACGTCTCCCTCTTCTTCGAGGCGGCCGGGGCGGGCAGCGCCCGCCTGCGGATCAGCAGCAGGTTCAGTCCCTGCTGTCTCCAAACCAGTTTCCGGTGTCTCCGCGGCGGGCTCTGTGGTCATCGCTTTTTCCTGTTCTTCCGCTGGGGCTGGACACGCTGGGTCTTTACGGCCACCGGAGCCGGCTCAACGGTCTCGGACTTCTTCTCGCCGAGCAGCGGGACCATGGGAAGTCCCTTTTTCGCACGGCGTTCGGCCATTGCCTTGGCAGCAGGGGAGCCCGGGGTGGGCATCCGGCGGATGACGAAGAACTGCTGTCCCATGGTCCACAGGTTGGTGGTGGTCCAGTAGATAAGCACGCCGATGGGGAAGTTGATGCCACCGATACCGAACACGAGCGGCAGGATGTAGAGCATCATCTTCTGCTGCTTCATGAAAGGGCTGGCCAGGGCCTCTTCCGACATGTTCTTGGACATGATCTGCTTCTGGGTGATGAACTGCGAAGCGGTCATGGCCAGGATCATCACGATGGAGAGGATGACGACGGCGAGCTGGCCGTCTCCGCCGCCGCCGTGCAGCAGCGAGGAGGACAGCGGAGCACCCAAGATGGTGGCTTCATCGAACTGCTGGATGGCCTCATGCGAAAGGGCACCCTGGCCTTTGCCTGCAGCGTTGGATGAGGAAATTCCGTTCAGCACCTGGAACAGGGCGAAGAAGAACGGCATCTGGATCAGCATGGGCAGGCAGGCCGCAAACGGGTTGGTGCCGTGCTTCTTGTACAGCGCCATCTGCTCCTGCGTCATAGCCTGACGGGAGAGCTGGTCGGTTTTACCCTTGTACTTCTGCTGGAGTTTCTTCAGGTCCGGCTGCAGCGACTGCATGCCGCGCTGTGCCTTGATCTGCTTCACGAAGACCGGGATCAAGGCGGCCCGAATCACGATCACCAGGCCAATGATGGACAGCGTCCATGTCCAGCCGGATGCGGCATCCATCCCGAGGAAAACAAAACCCTCGTGGAAGATCCACATGATCCAGGACACTACCCACTTAAAGGGGAACAGTATCGTCTCGAAGAAACCCATTTATACTCCTCAGGCCGCTTCGCGGCTGTCTTCGTCGGCTGGAATCACGGGGTGATTCAGCACAATAATTCTCGGAACCCTGTTGGGATCCCAATTCCTGTCTCCGTGCGGGACATGGTCCACCCCGCCGTCGTTCCAGGGGTGGCAGCGAACCAGCCGCCGGGCAGCCAGCCAAGTGCCGCGTACTGCCCCATGAACAGTCACGGCTTCAAGAGCATAGGCGGAGCAGGACGGAAAGAACCTGCAGACCGGCCCGTAAAGGGGCGAAATGGTTTTTCGATAGGCAACCAGGAGGCCGATCAGCATGTAGCGCGGCAGATTCCACACAAAAGAGGCAACCCTCTGAACAGCCTTTCCCGGATTGGTACCGGAGCGGCTCATCAGCAGATCACCTCTTCTGGTCAAACGATGGAACACGGTCGAGTTTGCCTACACAGGTGCGAAGCGCTCCCATATAGTCCGTACGGAGTTCCTGCCACGACGCCGTTGCCGCCGGCGGCAACGCACGGACCACCACGTCGTATCCGGTGGGGTACTCACGCAGACTCTCCGCAGCTGCTTCCCTCAGTCTTCTCTTAACGAGGTTGCGTGTCACTGCGTTCCCGACGCTTTTGGCGACGATGAAGCCTACGCGGGTAGGGCATGGCCCGGTTCTCACCGCATATAACACTACGTTCCGGCGCCCACTTCGGGCACCGGAACGTACAGTATGAGAAAAATCCGTCGACGTCCGCACCCGGTTTCCTACGGCCAGCATTTAGGCCGCCAGGAATCGATTGCAGAGCTGCAGATAAGCAGCATCGACAAACTTAAAGCTGTTTATGCCGACAGTTCGGTGCGGCCCTTGGCGCGGCGTGCGGAAAGGATTCCACGGCCGGCACGGGTACGCATGCGAAGGCGGAAGCCGTGCTTCTTGGCACGACGGCGGTTATTCGGCTGAAAAGTCCGCTTGCTCACGGTAGTTACTCCAAGACAATCTGAGTTGCGCTGGCTTGCTACGACAAGGGGGAAGAACAAGCGGCGCTTTTTTCATGTGACTGACTGCTCTCAACCCGGACCTGGACCCTGATTCCCAGAACCCTGATGGGCATGAATGAGTGCAGATAGCAGACACAAAGGACTACTCCACGTTAGGGGCAGGACCGCCCCCAGTCAAACCGGGATTGGGCTGCCCGGACCACTTGCCTGTTCATACAGTTTCGTCCACACCTGTGGACAACTCCTCTCAGCATACCTGCCCACAGGGTGGTGTGAGCCCTGTCCCAGAGCCTGTCCACAGCCGGATTCCAGCTACCACAGGGGGAAATCATCCCTTAGGCTTGGCGTCGGGCGGTTTATCCACCAACTGTGTATAAGTCTGTGGATGAATCGCCGGAAACCCGCCCGGGCTTCCATGTTTTCTGAGACCGCTGAGGGCGATCACGAGAGGTTTTTGTGGGCACGGACGAAATCAACGACGTCGGCAGTTCCTGGCGCAAGGTTATTCGAACGCTGGAAACGGACGACCGAGTCTCTCCCCGGCAGCGCGGATTCGTGGTTCTGGCCCAGGCACAGGGCCTGATCGGAACCACTCTGCTGGTGGCGGTGCCCAACGAACTGACCCGCGAGGTTCTGCAGACCCAGCTCAAGCACATTCTGGACGAGGTCCTGCGGGGGGTCTTCCAGGCCGATATCCAATGTGCTTTCGTCATTGACGCGGACATGCTGCCTGCGGTGAAGGCCGATCCCGAACCGGAACCCGAACAGCCCGCTCCGAATCCGGTCCCGAGCGGAGAAAGCGCCCCCTCTCCCACGCCGCCCAGCACCTCCCAGGAATTCGGCCGGCTGAATCCCAAGTACGTCTTCGAGACGTTCGTGATCGGCTCCTCCAACCGGTTTGCGCACGCCGCTGCGGTGGCTGTGGCCGAAGCCCCCGCCAAGGCATATAACCCGTTGTTCATCTATGGCGATTCGGGGCTGGGAAAGACCCACCTGCTGCACGCCATTGGGCACTATGCGCGGCACCTTTACACGGGCATCCGCGTGCGGTACGTAAATTCCGAAGAGTTCACCAACGACTTCATCAACTCCATCCGGTATGACGAGGGAGCCAGCTTCAAGCAGCTCTACCGCAATGTGGACATCCTGCTCATTGACGACATCCAGTTCCTGGCCAACAAGGATGCTACGCAGGAAGAGTTCTTCCATACGTTCAATGCCTTGCACAACCACAACAAACAGGTCGTCATCACTTCCGATCTGCCGCCCAAGCAGCTTTCGGGCTTTGAGGAACGGATGCGGTCCCGCTTCGAGTGGGGCCTGCTCACCGATGTGCAGCCGCCGGAGCTGGAAACCCGTATTGCGATCCTGCGCAAGAAGGCCATCGGCGACAGCCTGAGTGCTCCTGACGATGTCCTTGAGTACATCGCCTCCAAAATTTCCACCAACATCCGCGAGTTGGAGGGCGCCCTGATCCGGGTGACTGCTTTCGCCAGCCTCAATCGGCAGCAGGTGGACGTGGGACTGGCTGAGATTGTGCTCAAAGACCTGATTACCGACGACGGCGCCCAGGAAATCACCGCGGCATCAATCCTCGGGCAGACGGCAGCCTATTTCCAGATCTCGCTGGAAGAACTGTGTTCGAAGTCCCGCACCAGGACCCTGGTCACCGCCCGCCAGATCGCCATGTACCTCTGCCGTGAACTTACGGACATGTCCCTGCCCAAGATCGGGCAGGAACTCGGCGGGCGTGACCACACCACAGTGATTCACGCGGACCGCAAAATCAGGGAGCTCATGGCAGAGCGCCGCGCTATCTACAACCAGGTCACTGAACTAACAAACCGCATCAAGCAGCAGCAGCGGGAGGCATAATCCCCGGAATTCCGCGGATGCAGAGCCCCGCAGGGGCTCGAAATTAACACGTGTGGACAAGGGTGTGGATAACCCGGTGGATAACTCCCAATGAGCTGCACTTCCCTGTGGATACGCGGAATTACAAAAAAGTTCCCCACAGCCCGGCCCTGGCGCGGCATGCGGTGCCCACAGGTTATCCACAGGCAACAAACGCCATGACGCCGCGATCGACTAGGTTATCCACAGTATCCACAGGAGTTATTAACACTACGAACCTTAAGAAATTCGGTTCCACCAAATAACATCTGACCTTTCCGGACCACTTGCCCTTCCTTGCCGGAACGAACATCGGATGTCTCTTCAGATCACAGAGGACGGCATCCGCAGATGCCTCCGGCGCCGTGCATATGCAGCGGGTCTGGCGCTAAGCTGGCACAGAGTATTGTTGTCATTCGCAGCCCATCCTGAGATGGTGTCTCGAACGCGGTGCAGCTGCGGCGCCGCAGCGCGCGGCGATGCTCCCTCACTTGTCATGAAGATTCAGTTGTACTGAGAAGTACGTTGTGAAAGGCGGCACCCTGCAGTGAAGTTCAGAGTTGAGCGGGATGTCCTGGCCGAAGCGGTTACATGGACAGCGCGTTCCCTCTCGCCGCGTCCCCCGGTTCCGGTTCTGTCGGGCCTGCTGATCAAAGCGGAGAGCGGATCACTGAGCATCGCAAGCTTCGACTACGAGATTTCGGCCAGGCTGCAGATCGCGGCCGATATCGCCGAAGAAGGGACCATCCTGGTCTCGGGCCGGCTGCTCGCCGAAATCTGCCGCAGCCTCCCGTCGGCACCCGTCGAGGTGGAAACTGACGGGTCGAAGGTGACCCTGACCTGCCGCAACAGCCGCTTCAACCTCGCCACTATGCCCGTGGCCGAATATCCCGAACTTCCCGCCCTTCCTGAGGTCAGCGGTGTTGTGGACGGCGATGCGTTTGCGCAGGCTGTCTCCCAGGTCATCATTGCCGCCAGCCGGGATGACACGCTTCCCATCCTCACCGGCGTGCGGATGGAAATCGAAGACGACCTCATCACCTTCCTAGCCACGGACCGTTACCGACTGGCCCTGCGGGAACTGTCATGGAAGCCGTCCACTCCCGGCATCTCCACCAGTGCACTGGTCAAAGCCAAGACCCTGAACGAGGTGGCAAAAACCCTCGGCGGCGCCGGTGACCTGAATATTGCCTTCTCCGATGACAGCGAACTGATCGGCTTCGAAAGCGGCGGCCGCCGCACCACGTCGCTCCTCGTCGACGGCGACTACCCCAAGATCCGGTCCCTGTTCCCGGACAACACACCCATTCACGCCACAGTGGAAACCAGCGCCCTGGTCGAAGCCGTGCGCCGTGTGTCCCTGGTAGCAGAGCGGAATACTCCGGTCCGGCTTGCCTTCACCGACGGCCAGGTCACCCTGGATGCAGGCACCGGCGAGGATGCCCAGGCCTCGGAGGCACTGGAGGCGTCCCTGATCGGCGACGATATTACCGTGGCTTTCAATCCGCATTATCTCAGCGAGGGTCTGGGCGCGTTCCCGAGCAAGTACGTGCGTTTCTCCTTTACGACGCCGCCGAAGCCAGCCGTTATTTCGGCCCAGGAAGAGCTCACGGGGGACGACCGGGAGGACTACCGGTACCTGTTGATGCCGGTGCGGCTGCCCAACCAATAGGCCAGCGCCGCGGAAGCCGTCCGCGACCGCAAAGAAGAGGAACCTGCCATGCACATAGGCCTCATCGGACTCGGCAAAATGGGTTTCAACATGCGCGAACGGCTGCGCCGCAGCGGCATTGACGTTACCGGCTTTGACCGGAATCCCGTGGTCAGCGACGTGATGTCAGTAACCGAGCTGGCCTCGGAACTTCCTTCACCGCGGGTGGTGTGGCTGATGGTACCGGCAGGGGAGGTCACTGAAGCCGTTATTCATGAGCTGGCGGAAGTGCTCTCACCCGGTGATCTGGTGATAGACGGGGGCAATTCCCGGTACGACGCCGATATCCGCAACGCGGAGAAACTAGCCGCAGCGGGAATCCGCTTTATGGACTGCGGCGTCTCGGGAGGAGTCTGGGGCAAGGAGAACGGCTACGGCCTGATGGCCGGCGGCGAAGCGGCGGATATTGCCCTGGCGATGCCTGTTCTGGACGCTCTGCGGCCGGAGGGTGAGCGTGAGCGCAGCTTTGTTCATGCCGGCGCCGTTGGCGCGGGTCATTACGCCAAGATGATCCACAACGGCATCGAGTACGGCCTGATGCAGGCCTATGCCGAGGGCTACGAACTGCTGGCAGGCAAAGACATCATTACGGATGTTCCCGGAGTGATGCGGGCCTGGCAGGACGGCACCGTCATCCGGTCGTGGCTGCTGGATCTGATGGTCAACGCCCTGGACGAGGATCCGGGCCTTAGCCGCGTTGCCGGCTACGCGGAGGATTCCGGCGAAGGCAGGTGGACGGTCCAGGAGGCTGTGGCCAATGGCATCCCCGCGCCGGTCATCACGGCCGCCCTGTATGCCAGGTTTGTGTCCCGGCAGGAAGATTCACCGGCCATGAAAATGGTGGCTGCGCTGCGAAACCAGTTTGGCGGTCACAGCGTCAGGTCAACGGATGACGTCGTGCCGCCCGAAACGCCTCCGGACGTGGCCTCCCGGCGGCAGGATCCAGACGTGCCGCGGGCAGCAGTCGATGAGACTGGAAGCCCGGAGTAATCTGCGGCAGTAGGGTGGGAAGTACAGGACTAGTTGCAGGTGGAAGGCAGGAAAAGGTGGACGGGTTTGTACATTGATTACCTCTCCCTGACTGGTTTTCGCAGTTATGCGCAGCTTGATCTGGAACTTAAGCCCGGAGTCACAGTTTTTGTCGGCCCCAACGGCACCGGGAAAACAAACATCGTCGAAGCGATCGGTTATCTGGCGTCGCTCTCCTCCCACCGGGTGAGCAGTGATGCCCCGCTGGTGTCTTTTGACGCAGGCCAGGCCCTCGTCCGCGCCCGGCTCGTGCGGGGCAGCCAGCGCACCAGTGTTGAACTGGAACTCAATCCGGGACGGTCCAACCGGGCCCGGATCAACCGCGCCAACCCCGTGCGTGCCCGTGACATCCTGGGCATGTGCCGCACGGTACTGTTCGCCCCTGAGGATCTGGCACTGGTCAAGGGAGATCCGTCCAGCCGGCGCCGGTTCATTGATGAGTTGATCGTGTCCCTGGTCCCCCGCCATGCGGCCACCCGAAGCGACTATGAGCGCGTCCTGAAACAGCGCAACGCACTGCTGAAATCCGCCCGCGCCGCCGGACGGTTCACCTCGTCCCACGAAGCAACCCTGGAAGTATGGGACCAGCACATGGCGGTGGCCGGTGCCGGCCTGCTGGCGGCCCGGCTCTCCGCTCTGCAGCGCCTGCAGCCTCACCTGCAGAGCGCCTACCGTGATCTGACCGACGGCAGCAAGGCGGCCCGGGCCGTGTACCGCTCCACGCTGCAGGGCGCAGTGAACGACGACGGCGCCGTCGTCGGTGATTCAGACCCGGAGGAACTCTACGGGCTCAGCGAACAGGAGCTGGCCGAGCGGTTCCTGGCGGCGTTTGCCGCCAACCGGCGCCGGGAACTGGAACGCGGCATCTCCCTGGTGGGACCCCACCGCGACGATCTGGAGCTGATCCTCGGGCAGGCACCGGCCAAGGGCTATGCCTCCCACGGCGAGACCTGGTCGTTTGCCCTGGCCCTGCGCCTGGGAACGTACTATTTGCTCCTCAGCGATGATGAGACTCCGGGAGCGGGCCCCATCCTGATCCTTGACGATGTGTTTGCGGAACTGGATGTCCAGCGCCGCGGCCGCCTGGCCGGGATCGTCGCCGGCGCGGAACAGGTGCTTGTTACCGCTGCGGTGGCCGGAGACATTCCCGAAGCTCTTGCCGGGGAACAGATCACCGTAGTTCCCGGAGGCATTAGTGTTCCCGCCCTCTGACGCCGATGAAAACCGGGAAACCGGGGAGCCGGAGGTCCGCCAGGATGCTGCGCAGGCCCAACTGAACCGGATGCGCCAAGCCGCCCAGTCCCGCGGCAACCAGCGAATTTCTCCGAGCCGGCGCAAGGCCGGGCAGAAGCGGTCCGCCCTGCCGTTTGTGCCCGGCGAATACACCGGCAGGGACCCCCAGGGGGTGGGCAAGGTCTTCAACCGCTTTGTCAGCGAACGCGGCTGGAATTCGCCCGTAGCGGTGGGATCGGTGATTTCCCGCTGGGAGGAACTCGTGGGCCCCGAGGTCAGTGCGCACTGCACACCCGAGTCCTTTTCGGACACAACAGTGCAGGTCCGCTGTGATTCCACCGCCTGGGCCACCCAGCTGCGGCTGCTGCGCAGCTCGCTGATCAGCCGGTTCGACGCCGAGCTGGGTCCCGGCGTAGTGACCAAAATTGAAGTGATCGGCCCGGCCGCGCCGAACTGGCGCAAGGGCCTGCGCAGCGTCAAGGGCCGCGGCCCGCGCGACACTTACGGGTAACCGGCGTCCGCCCGCCGGTCAAAACAATCGGATCCCCGGGAGTTGCCTGACGCCGTTCAGCGGCTCGGGAACCCCTGCAGTCATATCCGGACTTGGAGAAGGGGCTGGAATCGTCTCAAAACATGCTTTGGTGGCCGCTTAGGGGGTGTTTTGGCCGGTATTGACCCCCGCGACACGGTAGAATTGGTGGTTGAGACGCCTGCCCTGGGGGAGGCGTTCTAATTTGACCAACACACTGAGGAGTCGACAGCACCTGTGGCTAACGACAATGAGATGGACAACGCTGACGTAACGCCAGAGCACCACAGCGAGGCTGACGCACCTGCTCCGCACGAGTATGGCGCCAACGAAATCACCGTGCTGGAAGGACTGGAAGCCGTCCGGAAACGTCCGGGCATGTATATCGGTTCCACCGGGCCCCGCGGGCTGCACCACCTGGTGTATGAAGTGGTGGATAACTCCGTTGACGAAGCCCTGGCCGGCTACTGCGACCGCATTGACGTGACGCTCCAGGCCGACGGCGGTGTACGGGTCAGCGACAACGGCCGCGGTATCCCCGTGGACATGCACCCCACCGAAAACATGCCCACCGTCCAGGTGGTCATGACCATCCTGCACGCCGGCGGAAAGTTTGGCGGCGGCGGGTACGCGGTCTCCGGCGGTCTGCACGGTGTGGGCATTTCCGTTGTCAACGCTCTCTCGGCCCGAGTGGAAACCGAGATTCGGCGCCAGGGATTTGTCTGGCACCAGAGCTTCGCCGACGGCGGTCATCCGGTGGGAGGCCTTCGCAAGGGCGAGGCCACCGACGAGACCGGCACCACCCAGACGTTCTATCCGGACCCCTCCATCTTTGAAACCACGGAGTTCGACTTCGAGACCCTGCGGGCGCGGTTCCAGCAGATGGCGTTCCTGAACAAGGGACTGCGGATTGTCCTCACCGATGAGCGGACCGTCGAAGAAGACGTCGAGGAAATCGCCGAAGCACCGTCTGAGGACGGAACTGAGACCGGTCCCAAGCACCGCGTGGTCGATTACATGTACAAGGACGGGCTCCTTGACTACGTCAAGTACCTGAACACGTCCAAGAAGTACGAAGCCGTTCACGACGACGTCATTGCCTTTGAAACCGAAGACAGTGACAAGAAAATGGCCGTGGAAATGGCCCTGCAGTGGACCACCGCCTACTCGGAGAGCGTCCACACCTACGCCAACACGATCAACACGCATGAGGGCGGCACCCACGAAGAGGGTTTCCGTGCTGCCATGACGTCCCTGATCAACCGGTATGCCCGCGAGAAGAACATCATCAAGGAAAAGGATGACAACCTCACCGGTGATGACATCCGTGAAGGCCTGACCGCAGTCATTTCCGTGAAGCTGGCCGAGCCGCAGTTCGAAGGCCAGACCAAGACGAAGCTGGGAAACTCCGAGGTCAAGGGTTTTGTGCAGCGCGTGGTCACCGACCAGCTCGGCGACTGGCTGGAGCGCAACCCCGGACCCGCCCGTGACGTGATCCGCAAGTCCATCCAGGCCTCCCAGGCGCGCCTCGCAGCCCGCAAGGCCCGCGAGTCCACCCGCCGCAAGGGCCTGCTGGAATCGGGCGGAATGCCCGGCAAACTCAAGGACTGCTCCTCCAAGGACCCGTCCAAGTCGGAAATCTACATTGTGGAGGGTGACTCCGCAGGCGGTTCCGCCGTCCGCGGCCGCAACCCCGAAACCCAGGCCATCCTCCCGCTGCGCGGCAAGATCCTCAACGTGGAACGCGCCCGCCTGGACCGCGCGCTGGGAAACGCCGAAGTCCAGTCCATGATTACCGCCTTCGGTGCGGGCATCGGCGAGGATTTCGACGTCGAGAAGGCCCGCTACCACAAGATCGTGCTGATGGCCGATGCCGACGTTGACGGCCAGCACATCACCACGCTGCTGCTGACGCTGCTCTTCCGCTACATGCGCCCGCTCATCGAGAGCGGCTACGTATACCTGGCGCAGCCGCCGCTGTACCGCATCAAGTGGTCCAACCATGCCCACGACTACGTTTACAGCGACCGTGAACGCGACGAAGTGGTGGCCCGCGGCCTGGCCAACAACCAGCGCCTGCCCAAGGACAACGGCATCCAGCGCTACAAGGGCCTGGGCGAGATGGACTACACCGAGCTCTGGGACACCACCATGGACCCCGACCACCGCACGCTGCTGCAGGTCACCATGGACGATGCCGCTGCCGTGGACCAGATCTTCTCCGTCCTGATGGGCGAGGACGTTGAATCCCGCCGCAACTTCATCCAGCAGAATGCCAAGGATGTGCGCTTCCTGGACATCTAGGAACGAAATTCTCCCTGCGCCCGCGGATTTACAGAGTTTTTGAAGAACGGAACAACCAATGAGTGAAGAGACCCTCTCAGACCGGGTTGAACAGATCGATCTGCAGACGGAAATGCAGCGGTCCTACCTGGACTACGCCATGGCGGTCATCGTCGGGCGTGCCCTGCCTGATGTGCGCGACGGCCTGAAGCCCGTGCACCGCCGCGTGCTTTACGCGATGTTCGACGGCGGCTACCGCCCCGAGCGCTCGTTCAACAAGTGCGCCCGCGTGGTGGGTGAAGTCATGGGCCAGTACCACCCGCACGGCGACTCGGCCATCTACGATGCCCTGGTCCGCCTGATCCAGGACTGGACCATGCGCTACCCGCTGGCTCTGGGACAGGGCAACTTCGGCTCCCCCGGCAACGACGGCGCAGCCGCCCCGCGGTACACCGAAACCAAGATGGCACCTCTGGCCATGGAAATGGTCCGTGACATCGACGAGGAAACCGTCGATTTCATGGACAACTACGATGGCCGCAACCAGGAACCCACCATCCTGCCGGCACGGTTCCCGAACCTCCTGGTCAACGGTTCCTCCGGCATCGCGGTGGGCATGGCCACCAACATTCCCCCGCACAACCTGCGCGAAGTGGCCGACGGCGTCCAGTGGTACCTGGAAAACCCGGACGCCCCCAACGACGTCCTGCTCGAGGAACTGATCCGGCGGATCAAGGGCCCGGACTTCCCCACCGGCGCTCAGATCCTGGGCCACAAGGGAATTGAAGACGCCTACCGGACCGGCCGCGGATCCATCACCATGCGCGCCGTCGTCAACGTCGAGGAACTCCAGGGCCGCACCTGCCTGGTGGTGACCGAACTCCCCTACCAAGCCAACCCGGACAACCTCGCGATCAAGATCGCCGAACTGGTCAAGGACGGCAAGGTCTCCGGCATCGCCGACATGCGCGATGAAACCTCCGGCCGCACCGGCCAGCGCCTGGTGATCGTGCTCAAGCGCGACGCCGTGGCCAAGGTGGTGCTGAACAACCTGTACAAGCACACACAGCTGCAGGAAAACTTCGGCGCGAACATGCTGGCGATCGTGGACGGAGTGCCCCGCACCCTGAGCCTTGACGCGTTCATCCGCCATTGGGTTACCCACCAGTTGGAAGTTATCGTCCGCCGCACCCGCTACCGGCTGCGCAAGGCCGAAGAAGTGGCACACATCCTCATTGGCCTGCTCAAGGCCCTGGATGCCCTGGACGATGTCATTGCCCTGATCCGCCGCTCCACCACGGTCGAAGAGGCCCGCAACGGCCTCATGGGACTGCTGGACATCGACGAACTGCAGGCCCAGGCCATCCTGGACATGCAGCTGCGCCGCCTGGCCGCCCTGGAACGCCAGAAAATCCAGGACCAGCACGCCAAGCTGCAGACCGAAATTGCCGAGTACAACGCCATCCTGGCCTCGGACGCGCGCCAGCGGCAGATCGTCAGCGAAGAATTGCACGAAATCGCGGAGAAGTACGGCGATGACCGCCGCACCCACATCGTGATGGGCTATGACGGCGACATGAGCATGGAAGACCTCATTCCCGAAGAGGAAATGGTGGTCACCATCACCCGCGGCGGATACGTCAAGCGGACCCGCAGCGACAACTACCGCCAGCAGGCACGCGGCGGCAAGGGCATCAAGGGCGCACAACTGCGCGGCGACGACGTCGTCGAGCACTTCTTCGTCACCACCACCCACCACTGGCTGCTGTTCTTCACCAACCTGGGCCGCGTGTACCGTGCCAAGGCCTACGAACTGGCGGAAGCCGGCCGTGACGCCAAGGGCCAGCATGTGGCCAACCTGCTGGCCTTCCAGCCGGATGAGCACATTGCCCAGGTCCTTGACCTGCCCGGCTACGACGCCGCCCCGTACCTGGTCCTCGCGACCAAGCGCGGACTGGTGAAGAAAACCCGTCTGGAGGACTACGACACCAACCGTTCCGCCGGCGTCATTGCCATCAACCTGCGCGACGGCGACGAACTCGTTTCCGCCCAGCTGGTCTCCGAAACCGATGACCTGATGCTGGTGTCCCGCAAGGGCCAGTCACTGCGCTTCACCGCCACTGACGACGCCCTTCGCCCCATGGGCCGGGCCACCTCGGGCGTCACCGGCATGAAGTTCCGCGAGGATGACGAACTGCTGGCAGCGGACGTTGTCACCGAGGACTCCTATGTGTTCATTGTGACCGAAGGCGGATACGCCAAGCGGACAGCGGTGGATGAATACCGGGTTCAGGGCCGCGGCGGTCTGGGTATCAAGGTTGCCAAGTACGCCGAGGACCGCGGGCATCTGGTGGGCGCCATGATCGTGCAGGAAGAAGACGAAGTCCTGGTGGTCATGCAGGGCGGCAAGGTTGTCCGCTCCTCCGTTGCCGGGGTTCCGGCGAAGGGCCGCGACACCATGGGCGTCATTTTCGCCAAGCCGGACAAGAATGACCGCATCATCGCTGTGGCCCGCAACTCCGAGCGCGATCTGGCAATTGAAGAGACGGACGACGACGCCGGTGAGGGCGTTCCCGATGCCGCTGACGGAGCCACGGGGACGGTTGCAGAGTCTGTAGGCACCGGTGTGGATGAAGTACCGTTGGCTACAGACAAAACGGCTGAGCAGGATGCACAGTCAGCAGAAGATGGAGGTAACGAGTGAGCTCGACCAACTCAAATCCCAGGTCGGCTTCGGGCACAGGACCCCGGGTAAAGACACCCGCGCGCCCCGCCCAGCGTCCCGGAGGTGGTCAGAGCGCTCCGGCGAACCGGCAGCCGCTGGTAAAGCCGGCTCCCAAGGCCAAGGCCCGCAAAGCCCGTCTGCTCGTGAGCAAGATCGACCCGTGGTCGGTCCTGAAGATGGCTTTCCTGCTGTCGGTGGCCCTCGGCGTAGTAACCGTGGTGGCCGCGATTGTGATCTGGACCGTACTGGACCTGACCGGCATTTTTGACCGGGTCAACTCGCTGCTCGGCGAGATCGCCGGGAGCGAATCCGGCGGATTCGACCTGCGTGAGTTTGCCTCGCTGGGACAGGTGGTCTCCTTCGCCACCATCATCGCCGTCGTCAACGTCCTGCTGCTGACCGCGCTGTCCATGCTTGCTTCAGTGCTGTACAACATTGCCTCCACCCTTGTGGGCGGCATCGGCGTCACCCTGACAGACGACTAAAAAGCCGGTTGTATTTTCGGTTTTTCCTGCGGTCCCGGAGAGAAAAAACTCCGGGACCGCAGGAAAAACCGAACCGGATTTGGGTTCCGGGCAGAGGTGGGGTAAAGTTTTATCTCGGCCCGAGAAGGTATCGGGGCGCATAGCTCAGGCGGTTAGAGCGCTTCGCTGATAACGAAGAGGTCCCAGGTTCAAGTCCTGGTGCGCCCACGGAACATCACCTCTTGGTGGTGAACCACAAGGCAAGGAGGCACTGTGAAGAAGTTGCTGGCACTAGCTGCAGCGGCGGTCGCAGGAATCTTTGCCGCAAGAAAATGGCAGGAATCTGCTGCGGAGAAATCCGTATGGAAGGCATCAACCGACAAGGTTGACTAAATTTCCACAAAAGAATGATTCCGGTTCCACCGCACGTCAGGGTGGGATACACTGGATGAGTTCACATTCGGGGGCATGGCGCAATTGGTAGCGCACCTGCTTTGCAAGCAGGGGGTTCGGGGTTCGAGTCCCCGTGCCTCCACCGAAAGAAAGTCCCGGCCGATTGGCCGGGACTTTCTGCTTTAACACCCGGCTCAATCACGCAGTGCCTGCGGTCATCTATTGTTGCTCTGGTGATCGTTTTACTCGCCGTGATCGGCGTCCTGGGTGTATCAGCCTCCGGCCCCATCATGGCGGCAACGGCTGCGCCGGCTCTGGCCATTGCCTTCTGGCGCAACGCCCTGGGCGCGGTGATCATGGGAGTTCCCACGGCACTGCGCAATCCCGGCGGATTTACCCGGCTCTCCCGGACCGAGGCCAAGTGGACCCTCATCGCCTCGCTCGCACTCGCCCTGCACTTCGCCTGCTTCATCACCTCCCTCAAACTGACCTCCGTTGCAGCAGCAACAGCGCTGGTCTGCCTTCAAGCGGGCTGGATAGCCCTCTTCAACCTGTGCCGGGGCATCCACGTTGCCCCACGCGTGCTTGCCGGGCTGGGAGCGGCGCTGGCCGGCGTCGTTGTCATTACCGGCTTTGACCTCACGCTTTCCCGTGAAGCAGCCCTGGGGGATCTGCTGGCCGTCGCCGGCGGAGCTCTGGCAGGCCTGTACACCATCGCCGGAGGCAAGGCCCGGGCCACCATGAGCACCGGAACCTACACCTCCCTCTGCTACGGCCTGTGCTCGCTGATCCTGCTCCTCCTGTGCGCCGTCTTCGGGCAGCCCGTGGTGTCTTTCACGCCCGAGGCCTGGCTCGGGATCCTGGCCGTGACCCTGGTGGCCCAGATCCTGGGGCACAGCGTCTTCAACCACCTGCTGGCTGTCATCTCGCCGCTGGTCGTCTCCATGATCATTCTGCTGGAGATCCCCGGGGCAGCCATTCTTGCCGCTGTGTTCCTCGGAGAACAACTGCCGGCCGGGACGTACGGGGGCCTGGCGCTTATCCTCGCTGGCCTCGCCGTTGTGGTCACGGGCCAAGGGCGCAAAGCTGCCCGCAGGGGCGCTCTGCCGCCGGCACCCCCCGCACTGGGCGGAGATATCGAGAACTAGCAGGAAGGATCTCCCGCTAATAGGGCTGCACGCAAAAGAGGGCCCCCGCTGAGCGGGAGCCCTCTTGAAGGTTAAGCGTACTGCGGGACCAGGCCTGCTTACTCGGCAGTCTTTTCGGCCGGCTTGTCAGCGTGTGCACCGGAGGTCTTCACAGCGTCGGATGCCTTGGCTGCTGCTTCCTTGCTGTGCTTGCCTGCTTCGGCGGCCTTCTCGCCGCTGCGGGCAGCTGCGCGTTCGGCTGCTTCCTTGATGCTGGCCACGGTTTCCTTGGTTTCCTGCACGGATTCCTTGCCGTTGGCAGCAGCCTTGGACGCGGAGTCCTGGGGCTTGGCAGCAACCGGAGCAGGCGCGGTGGCAGCTGCGGCGGCCTTGGGGGCTGCGGGTTCGGTGGAAGCAGGCTTGGGCTCGGGAACCTTGATGGTCTCCGGCTTGGCGGGGGCCGGGGTCTTCCAGGGGTCCTCCACCGGGCGCGAGGCACGCCATGCTGCAACTCCGGCTGCAACTGCCGCTGCAATGATGCCGAAGATCAGCCAGCCCTTGCCGCCGCCCTTCTGGTTCTTGCGGGCTTCCTTCGCAGCGCGGGCGGCAGCCTTCTGGGCCTTCTTCAAGGCCTTCTTGTTGCCGGTAACCTTCGCTACAGCTGTCTGCACGGGCACGGACGCGGTACCGAGGGAACGCGTGACCGTTGCCGATGCATCGCCGATGCGGTTGGACAGGGTGGGAATGTAATCATCCACCACCTTGTCACGGGCTCCGGTGATGACCGGAGTTGCACGGTCGAGGGTGTGCTGGATACGGGGAGTTGCCTCGTCCACTGCGTGGCTGATCTTCGGACCCACCTTCTGCAGACCATCCTGGATGCGCGGCGTGACTGTTGCTACCCCGGCAGCAACGCCGTCGCCGGCGCGCTTGATGCCTTCCTGGATTTTGGGTGAAGCGGTCTCGATACCCTTTTCGATGCGGGGCATTGCCCAGTCACGAGCGGCCTCAACCTTGGGCGCTGCCCAGTCACGTGCTGTTTCTACGCCTGCAGTGACATTGGATTCAAAGTCACGGGCCATGCGGTCCTTCTTCTTCAAAACTACCTCCCGGGATAGTGTCGGTTCATTCCTTACCCTACGTTGACTTGGCAACTGTGTGCTATTGACGGGCTGGGCGGGGCGGACTTTTCACTGTGCGCTGAACCGGCGAAATTCTGCCCGTCTGCTGGCCTGCCGTGGAAGAATGTTGCATATGACTGCTATTCCTACCGCAATTGCGACCATCCACACGTCCATGGGCGACATCAAGGTGAACCTCTTCGGCAACCATGCGCCCAAGACCGTCAAGAACTTTGTTGGCCTGGCCACCGGTGAAATCGAGTGGACCGACCCGGCGACGGGTGAGAAGACCAGCCGCCCGCTGTATGACGGCACCATCTTCCACCGCATCATCAAGGACTTCATGATCCAGGGCGGCGATCCTCTGGGCCGCGGCACCGGCGGACCGGGCTACCAGTTCGATGACGAGATCAACCCGGACCTGGACTTCTCCACCCCGTACAAGCTGGCCATGGCAAACGCCGGAATCCAGATGGGCCGCGGAACCAACGGTTCACAGTTCTTCATCACTTCGGTCCCGACCACCTGGCTGCAGGGCAAGCACACCATCTTCGGCGAGGTAGCCGACGACGAATCACGCGCCCTGGTTGACCAGCTCAACGCCGTCGCCACCGATATGCGCGACAAGCCGGCCGAAGACGTTGTCATCAACAGCATCACCGTCGAACAGCTCTAACCAGTTCACGGATGCCCCGGTCGGAAATTTCGGCCGGGGCCTTTCGTTCATCTGGCCTCATTTCTCTCTGGGAGTAAACGCAAATGTCGTATGGAGTGCCTGCTGAAACACCTGCCTCGCAGGTGCCGGTCTGTCCGCGTCATCCGGATCGGATCAGCTACATCCGCTGCCAGCGCTGCGGCCGTCCGGCCTGTCCTGAGTGCCAGCACACGGCGCCGGTGGGCATCCAGTGTGCGGACTGCTTTCGGGAAAGCCGGCGCCAGTCACCTGCCTACCGCACCCCCTACGGCGGAAAGGTCTCCTCGGGAAAGCCGGTGGTCACCATCACCCTGATGGTCATCTGCGGGATCTTCTTCGCCGTCCAGTTCTTCTACCCGCCGTTCACCTACGAGCTCTGGTACGCACCGCTGTACACCGGAATCGAGCCCTGGCGGATGCTGTCCTCAGCGTTCCTGCACTCCCCTTCCGGAATACTGCACATAGCTTTCAATCTCTACGCCCTCTGGTTCCTGGGCCAGGGACTGGAACCGGCGCTGGGCAGGTTGCGTTTCGCTTTGCTGTATCTTGTGTCCGCACTGGGCGGATCGGTGGGCGTGCTGCTGCTCAGCCCCATCAACCAGCCGGTTGTTGGTGCATCGGGGGCCATCTTTGGCCTCTTTGGTGCCCTGCTGGTGGTGCTGCTGCAGCGCCGGGCCAGCGTGCGAAGCGTGCTGATCCTGCTGGCGGCCAACTTTGCGCTGGGATTCTTTGTGCCCAATATTGCGTGGCAGGCGCACCTGGGCGGATTGCTGACCGGTATCGCCTGCGCGGCGGTCCTGGTCTACGCGCCCAAGGGGAAGAACCGGAACCTCGTGCAGTTTGGCGGCCTGGCCTCAATCGTGGTGTTCCTGTGTGTTATTTCCGCGGTGCTGGCGGCAGCTAAGGGTCTTGTCTGACGCTTCCAGGGGCGGATCCGCGATCCACAACCGGCCTGGTGTTATCCACAGGGATACCCACAGTGTTAATAACTCGGCGGAGTCCATGGGCTGCGGCCGCTCCTTCCCGGGGACTGCGGTACGGCAAACCTGCGTCGATTAAGGCTCCGCGGCACTGATTCCGGGTGAGCTGCGGCGCCTCCGCTCCGGATCAGGCGGTCCGGGTCCGGGGTGCTATCCACGGATGACCCAGAGTTATCCACAGGATCGATGGACGGCTATGAACAGGTTATCCAGAGGCAAAAAGAAGTTACACACATGTAATTCCACAGTTGTGGATAACTCTCAGCCCCGTGACCTCGCGGATTTCTCCGCCTATTCGGGAAAAGTTACACACACCTGTGGATAACTCTGTGCACAGAGTGTGTACAAGGTTTGTGCACAGGCAGAGAAAGAAAACGCCTCCGCTGCGGAAGGCAGCGGAGGCGGACAGGGTGCTGGTGCAGCTGGTCAGCGCCAGCGCGTGGTCATGAGGAAGCCAACAATGGCAATGCCGAATCCCACCAGGATATTGCCGCCGCCGAGCGCCGGAACCGGGTAGGCACCTTGGGAAATGTAGAAGACGATAATCCACAGCAGGCCAATAATCATCAGGCCAAACATGACGGGCTTGTACCAGACCGGATTCGGCTTCGGCGCTGACGAGGCCTTGGCAGCGGGCGGTGCAGCTGCGGGCTTCTTGCGGGACTTGGACTCGGGCACGGATCCTCCTAGCGGAACCGGCTCTTGGACGCCGGTCGGTACGGTCATGGCGGGGCCGTGGGTGCAGTGCTGCCGCACCGGGCTGCTGCCCGGCTGTATCCTGACTGGGGGCGCCACCGCACCTGGCTGTTTCCCTTGTAATCATCGTAGCGAATGGCGCGGCGTGTGCGCGCCGTCTGCGCCGGCCCGCATCTATTTCTGGAAAGGGGAACCGTGGCCATGTCTCGCAGGGAAGTTCACGCTCCCGTGGGGTCGCACGGCGCCCGCAACCGCCGGCAGGGGCGCAGCCCCGGCCAATGGATTATCCAAATTTTTGGCGAGCTGCTTATTACTCTGGGGTTGCTACTGGTCCTGTACGTGGTGTGGGAACTCTGGTGGACCAACATCGACGCCAACCGCAAGCAGGACCAGGCTGTGGGCAGCCTGTTCGCGGAGTTCGATGGCCCGGTGGAGCCGCTGCCGGAGCCGGCAGCGGACGGTCCTGATTACGGAGACCCCGCGGTCCTTCCTGCCATCGAAGAGGAGGGCCGCACCTTTGCCGTGGTTTACATTCCGAGGTTCGGAGAGACGTACTCACGCCCGGTGACAAGCGGAGTGGGGACCGCGGTGCTGGATTCGCTGGGGCTGGGTCATTACCCCTCAACTGCTATGCCCGGAGAAGTGGGCAACTTTGCGGTGGCGGGACACCGCCAAACCCACGGGCAGGTCCTTGACGCCATCCACACCCTGGTCCCGGGCGATAAAATTTACGTTCAGACCAAGGACGGCTATTACAGCTACGTCTACCGCAACAACCAAATTGTCCTGCCGGACCGGGTGGACGTGATCGCGCCGGTGCCGACGCAGCCGGCTGCGGTGCCCACCGAACGGTTCCTCACCATGACCAGCTGCAATCCCCGGTTCGGCGCCGAGGAACGCATCATTGCGTACGCGGTCATGGACTCGTGGCAGCCGCTGTCTGCCGGTCCCCCGGCAGAGATAGCACCCCAGGTTGCCCATAATGCCGAAGGAGCAGGCTAAATGTACGGTTGGATCTTTCGGAGCCTCCCGGGTCCCCTCTGGACCCGTATCCTCATCGCCCTCGTGCTGATCGCCGGTGCTGTGATCCTGCTCATGACCTGGGTTTTCCCGTGGTTCTCCGAATTCAGCTTCCTCAGCCCCCTCACTGATTCCACGATTGAAGGTTCCTAGCCCCATGAGCACCATCCGCATTCTGGTCGTCGACAACTACGACAGCTTTGTCTACACGCTGGTGGGATATCTGCAGCAGCTTGGAGCCGAAACCACAGTGGTGCGCAATGATGACGTGAGTCTGCCGGAAGCGATCGAACTGGCCTCCGCCCGCGACGGTGTTCTGATATCACCGGGCCCAGGAGCACCGGCCGAAGCGGGGGTATGCGTCGATTTGATCCGCTGGTGCGGAGAGAACAGCAAACCCATGCTGGGCATCTGTTTGGGACACCAGGCTCTGGCCGAGGCATACGGGGGAACCGTTACCCATGCCCCGGAACTGATGCACGGCAAGACGTCTTCGGTCCGGCATGAGGGCACTGATGTGTTCCGCGGTTTGCCCAGTCCGGTGACGGCAACGCGCTACCACTCACTGGCCGCTGTCGCCGACACCATTCCCGGGGACCTCCAGGTCACGGCACGGACGGACAGCGGCATCATTATGGGCCTGAAACATATCTCGGCTCCCCTGTCGGGCGTCCAATTCCACCCCGAATCCGTCCTGACCGAGGGTGGATACCAGATGCTGGGCAACTGGCTGGAAAGCCTGGGTTTGGCCGGAGCAGCAGAGCACGCCGCTACCCTCAGCCCTTTGATGTCCACGACACGGGAAAAATCCCCGCACTGAGGCTCCGGTTAGTCGTCCTTCTTCTTTTTCGCCGGTTCGGACGGCGAAGGATCAGGGGAAGCAGTGGTACTCGGCGAAGGCTCCTTAGTGGGTTCCGCGGGCGCCTTTGCCACTGTCAGGGAGATCGTGGCGCCCTGCTCGACGTCCATGCCGGCGGGAATACTCTGCTCCATCACGATGCCCGGCTCCACCAAAGCGCTCTCGACCTCGTTGACGGTGAAGGTCAGCTGCAGGGTCGAATCCGCCAAGATGATTTGCGCGCTCTCCAGCGGGGTCCCCACCAGATCCGGGACCGTCACATTGCCGGTGGACAGCACGAGGTCCACCGTGGTTCCCGGCGGGACGGATGCCCCGGTGGCGGGAGTGGTGGACAGGACCCTGCCGGCGGCCACGGTGGCACTGTTGGCTTCGTTTGTGGTTCCGCCCTGCAGACCAAGGGATCGGAGGGTATCCCGGGCTTCCGGCTCGGTCTTCCCCGCGAGATCGGGAATCACGACCGTTGACGGCCCCTGCGAGATGAACAGGATGACCTTGCGGTCCAACGGAGCATCGGTACCGCCCTCGGGCTCGGTTCCGATGGCCAGGCCGGCCTTCACTGTGTCGCTGTACTGCGGCTCGATGGTGGGCGGCCCAAAGCCGGCGTCCATGATGATGTTCAGGGCATCTGTCTGCGTCTTGGACTGAACGCTGGGCATCAGCTTGGTTACCGGTGCGGTTTCCTTGGGATTGAGCATGTTGTAGGCCATGACCGAACCGGCTCCGAGCAGAAGAATCAGAACAATGATCAGCGTGGTGATCCATGCCCGGCGCCGGGCCTTCTGATCCGGATCCCGGTCTCCGGTGTTGCCGATGGCCAGTGCCGCCGGCACATCGCCGTCGTGGTTGCCTGCCGCGTTCGGAGCAGTGGTGAGCGGTCCGCCGGACTGGACCCGGGCCATGGCCCGGGTCCTGGGTTCGTCCTCAATCGGGCTGACATCCACGGCGGGACGTTTGGCGGGGGATACTGTCAGTGCCTCGGTTGGATGGGTAGCAGGGGACGGATCATCGGCGGCAGGAGCCCCGCTCCGGGCGCGTAGGAGTGCCTCGCGGAACTCGTGGGCGTCCTGGTAACGGTCGGCACGGTCTTTGGCCAGGCCGCGTTTGAGTACGGCATCAAGTGCCGCCGGTATCTTCGGGTTGAAGCTGCTGGCTGCCGGCGGGACTTCCCGGACATGCTGGTACGCCACGGACACCGGACTGTCGCCGATGAAAGGCGGACGTCCTGCGAGCATTTCAAAGAGCAGGCAGGCAGCCGAGTACAGGTCGCTGCGGGCATCCACGGTTTCTCCGCGGGCCTGTTCCGGCGACAGGTACTGCGCGGTGCCGATAACCGCCTGGGTCTGCGTCATGGTGGCAGCGGAGTCAGCCATGGCCCGGGCGATCCCGAAGTCCATGACCTTGACGCCGCCGTCGGAGGTCACCATGACGTTGGCGGGCTTAATGTCCCGGTGCACGATTCCTGACCGGTGGCTGTATTCCAGTGCTGAAAGGACTCCGAGGGCGTAATCGACCGCCTTTTCGGTGGTGATTTCGCCGCTCTTGACCAGCTCACGGATGGTGCGGCCCGGGACATACTCCATCACGATGAAGGGCAGGCGCACATCCTCGGGAGAGGCTCCGGGGGACTCCTGGTCACCGGTGTCGTAGACGCTGACGACGGCGGGGTGGTTCAATCCTGCGACGGCCTGGGCCTCACGCCTGAACCTGGACTGGAAAAGCGGATCGCGGGCGAGATCAGGGCGCAGAACCTTAATGGCAACGGAACGGCCCAGCCTGATGTCACGGCCCAGGTACACGTCAGCCATGCCGCCGCGCCCAATGAGCTCGCCGATCTCGTAACGGTCGTTGAGTACCCGTTCTGTGTTCAGTGTGGGGTGTCCTTTAAGGAATTCAGCGCTCATGTCCGCTTACCCGGCCGAAGTTGCTGTGTTGGGCTGCGCCGGGGCAGTGTCTGCGGTGGTGGCCGTGGGTTCAGGCACGCTTGTCGGAGCAGTCGTCTCCGCTGCGGGACCCTCGGAGGTGAAGTAGGTGACCGTGGAACCCTGTGGCAGGGGTGCACCCTCGGACGGGTTTACGGCCAGCACGGTTCCCTGCGGCTGGCTGGACGGCTGGGTGCCGCCGTTAACCGGTACCAGGCCGGCAGCGGTGATCAGCTGTTCGACCGCGTTGGCCGTCTGTCCGGTCAGACCGCCGGGCACGGTTGTCATTGACTGCGTGGGAGTGGCCTCCTCCTCTTCTTCCGGTCCGGTTGACACCGTAACCGTTACCAGGGTGCCGGCGGGCAGCGGACCGACGGGATTGACGCCGGTAACAATGCCTTCGGGGTAGTCCGAAGACGGCTCGTCAAGCCGGCTGACGGCCAGTCCCAGGTTGGTCAGTTCTGCCTGGACTTCGTCATAGCTGCGGCCGATGTAGCTGCCTGCGTTCACGGGGATACCCTCGTCGTCCTCCTCCGTGGGGGTGGCCGAAGCAGACCGGGAGGTGGTGCTGGGGCTGGGAGCCGCTGAACTGGTGGCCGGAGCCGGGGCGGGATCGTCATCATTGTTTCCCGTCAGCACAACGGCGGCAACCGCCGCGCCCACCAGCAGCACCAGCAGGGCGATGAGCGGAATGGTCCACGGGCTGCGGCGCTTTGCCGGCGCTTCGTCACCGGTTCCACCGTCATCGCCTGCGTCGTCGACATCGTCGACTTCTTCATCGGTCCAGTCGCGTGACGCCGCCACTTCGCCGGTGGCGTCGTCTGCCCCCACTGCTGCCCCTGCAACGGTGGGAAGGGCTGACGTGGAAGGGGTGGTGTTCACTACGCGGGTAGCGGAAGTGCCGGCTGTCGGGACCGGGGCGGTAACGGCGTCGTCAACGGCCGTTGCTCCGCCGCCGCCAAAGAGCAGCATGCCGGGTACGGCAGCTTCGGCAGCTGTGATGTCTCCGCGGCGGATGGCGGCGACGGCGCGGGCCAGGGCTTCGGCGTCGGACGGCCGGTCCGCCGGATCCTTGGCCAGCATGGACATGATCAGCGCACGCACCGGAAGCGGAATGCTCTCGGGCAGCGGAGGCGGCGTGTCATTGACCTGGGCCAGGGCAATGGCGATCTGGGATTCGCCGGAGAAGGGGCGGGTTCCGGCCAGCAGCTCGTAGCCGATGACACCAAGCGCGTAGATGTCACTGGAACCGGTGGCCTGCTGCCCGGTGGCCTGTTCGGGTGCCAGGTACTGGGCCGTGCCCATCACCTGGCCGGTAGCGGTCAGCGGCACCTGGTCGGCGAGGCGGGCAATGCCGAAGTCGGTGATCTTGACCCGGCCGTCGGGCAGGATCAGCAGGTTGCCGGGTTTGACGTCGCGGTGGACCAGTCCCTGCTTGTGGGCTGCAGCCAGCGCGGTGGCGGTCTGCCCAATAATGGAGAGAGCGCGGTCCGGCGGAAGGCTCTTGTCGCGTTCGATGATGGAGGAAAGCGGCAGGCCGGGCACCAGCTCCATGACCAGGTACGCCGAACCTTCCTCTTCGCCGTAGTCAAAGACATTGGCGATGCCCTCGTGGTTCAGGAGGGCAGTGTGGCGCGCCTCGGCCCGGAACCGGTTGAGGAACCCGGGGTCACCGGTGTATTCCTCCTTGAGGATCTTAATGGCAACAATGCGGCCCAGGACCAGGTCCCGTGCCTTCCAGACTTCGCCCATACCGCCGATGGCAATACGGTCGGTGAGCTGGAATCTGCCGCCTAAGGTGATTCCCGATGTAGGCCTCACTTATTCAACACCGCCTCTAGGAGTTTCTGCGCGCTTGGAGTGGTCAATTGGGCTCCGGTGGTCAGGTCCACGTCTTCCATGACGACGGAAATGACCACTTCGGGGTTGTCAGCGGGTGCGAAGCCGGTGAACCAGGCATTATCGCCACGGCCCTCCACTTCCGCCGTGCCGGTTTTGCCGGCCACCTTCACGCCGGGAATCTGCGCTGCGGACGCGGTGCCGTTATCCACGACGCCGACCATCCAATCGGTGAGCTGACGGGCGGTTTCCGGGCTCACTGAAGTGTTCAGGACCTCGGGTTCCGGCTCGTCGATGATGGACAGATCGGCGGCCCGGACGTTGCGGATGAGATTGGGGGTCATCTGCACGCCGTTGTTGGCTATGGCCGCGGACATCATGGCGATTTGAAGCGGCGTGGCCGTGACGCTGTACTGCCCGATCGATGCCTGGGCCAACTGCGCCTGGTCCAGTTCCGTGGGGAAGCCGCTGGCAACCACCCGGTCGATACCGCGCTCGGGGAGGTGCAGGGCGGTGTTCCAGCCGAACTTCTCCGCCTGGGTTACGATCGCCTCTTCACCGAGGTCCCAGGCAATCTGGGCAAAAACGGTGTTGCAGGACTGTTCCAGGGCAAACCCGATGGTGGCCTCGGAGCGGGTGCCGCAGTTTCCGTTCGTGTAGTTCGGCAGGGAAATGTTCGTGCCCGGAAGGGGAAGGGCAGACGGATTGTCGATCTGTGAATCGGCGTTGAAGTCACCCGACTCCAGCGCTGCGGCGGCATCTACGAGCTTGAAAACCGAGCCGGGTGCCAGCAGCGATTCGGTGGCGGCATTGGTGTAGGGGGACAAGCCTTCCACGGTGAGCAGCTCCTGCATGTTCTGCTCCACGACCTTGGTGTCGTGGCCGGCCAGGAGGTTGGTGTCGTAGCTGGGCTTGGAAACCATGGCCAGGATATTCCCGGTCTTCGGCTCCATCATGACGATGGAGCCCTTCTGCCCTTCAGGAATGAGGTCATAGGCCAGGCGCTGCAGTTCGGGATCGATTGTCAGCTCAACAGAGGCACCCTGGGCCTGGTTTCCGGAAACGAGCTGCACCAGGCGGTCGTAGAACTGCTGGTCACTGGTTCCGGTCAGTTCCTTGTCCATAACCCGTTCCAGCTGCGTGACGCCGCTGACCAGGGAGAAGTACCCGGTGAGCTGCGAATACAGTTCCGGCTCGTAGTACACGCGCTGGAAGTTGAACTGGTCACCCGAAGGCACCGATTCCGCGATCGGCGCCCCGTCCACCAGAATTGAGCCGCGGTTCTGGCCGAAGTTCTTGTAGATCGTGCGGTTGTTGTTCGGGTTCGCGTTGAGTTCTTCGGCTGCAAAGAACTGGACGTAGGTTAGGGAACCGAGAATGAGGACAAACATGGACAGGGCCACGATCCAGCTGTTCCGGATGGCTTGATTCATGAGCCGCTTGCCTCCTTTTTCCTCAGTGAGCGTTTGTGCGGGGCCGGCTTTGCACCGGCATCCTGCATGGCTGGAACCATGGGACCGCGCATCGGGCCCATCGCGGCCGGGCGCCGGGCGGCTTCGGAGATCAGCAGCAGCAGGGCAACAATGATCCAGTTGGCCAGCAGCGAGGAGCCGCCGGCGGACATGAACGGCGTGGTCAGCCCGGTCAGCGGGATCAGGCGGGTCACGCCGCCGATCACCACGAAGCACTGCAGTGCGATGGTGAAGGACAAACCGCAGGCCAGCAGTTTGCCGAACCCGTCACGGGTGCCCAGGGCTGCACGGAATCCGCGGGACACCAGGAGCACATACAGCAGCACGATGGCGAAGATGCCGATGAGGCCGAGTTCTTCGCCCAGGGCCGCAATGATCATGTCTGAATTGGCGTAGATGACCAGATCCGGCCGGCCCTGTCCCAGCCCGGTTCCGGCGAGTCCGCCGCTGGCCAGTCCAAACAGGCCCTGGACCACCTGCCAGCTGCCGCCCGGACGGTCGATAACCTCCGGGTCGAAGGCGTTGAGCCAGCCGTCGATCCGCAGTGCGACATGGCTGAAGAGCTGCATGGCAACAAGGCCGCCGGCGGTGAGCAGGGCAACACCGATGATGACCCAGCTGACGCGGCTTGTGGCCACGTAGATCATGGCCATGAAAAGGCCAAAGAACAGGATGGAGGACCCCAGATCGCGCTGCAGGACCAGCACTCCGATGCTGACGAGCCAGGCCGCGATCATGGGGCCAAGGTCCTTGAACCGGGGCAGCTGAAGCGGGCCTACCTTTCGGCCGGCCAGCAGGATGAGGTCGCGGTTGGTGGATAGATACCCCGCAAAGAATATAGCGAGGGTGATTTTGGCGATTTCTCCGGGCTGGAATGTTCCGGAGCCAACCTGGATCCAAATGCGGGCGCCGTTGAGTTCCAGTCCGATGGGTGTCAGAGGCAGGAGCAGGAGGATGGCGCTGACGATCAGGGAAATATAGGTGTACCGGCGAAGGATCCGGTGGTCCTTGATCACAAAGAACACGGCGATTGCCGCGGCTACGGCGACGGCGCTCCAGAGCAGCTGCCGGTCAGCGGCGGTCTCGTTGTTCGCGATGTCCAGGCGGTGAATCATGGCGAGGCCGATTCCGTTGAGCGCCGTGACGATCGGAAGTATTACCGGATCGGCATATTTAGCGCGGATCCGCAGGACTATGTGGAAGGCAAGAACCAGTCCCACGAGGGTGGCTCCCTGGGTCCAGAAGTCCGCGTCGAAGGCACGGTCCTGGTCCAGGCCAACCACCATGTTGGCGCCAACGCCCACGAGGAGGGCAAGGAGGAGCAGTACGGCCTCGATGTTGCGCCGGGGTTTGGGCACTGTCAGTACATCAGACATTACTTCCGCCCTCCGCAGTTGTCGGGATCGGCAGCGGACTGGGCGGCCGCGGTGGATCCGGCGGACGCCGTGGGGCTGGGAGCGGGACTGGCGTTGGCCTTCACCGGTGTAGCCGGAGCGGAGGGGCCGCAGCTGCTGATGCGCGCGGCGCCCCGGAGGTCTTCAACAATTTGCTCGGCGTGCAGCAGGTCCTTGGCGGGAATGGTGCCCTCAACCCGGTTGCGCTGGTATTCCGGCAGGCTGTCCAGGGGGATGTCGGTCTGCTCTGTGACGGAGGAAAGCTTGATGGGGCCAAGGGACTGGGAGACGCCGTTGTAAATGGCGACATTGCTGTCACTGGAACCCACGTAGTAGCGGGTTTGGGTCCAGGTGTAGCCAACCCAGAGAACGGCCGCGAGCAGAACCGCCAGCAGGGCAAGGAACGCCGGGACAACCCAGCGCCGCTGCGGCGCCGCTTCGGGTTGCTCAGGGGCGGCCGGCTCTGACCCGGGGGGCGCCTTGTGGGTCAGCAGACGGGCAGCACGGCGCTCGGCAGAGCGCTTGGTGACAATCGGGATCTGGCCGGTCTCGGTGGCAAGGGATGCCGCACCCACCAGAATGTGGGGACGTGAGGAAAGGTCCTGGCGGATCAGCTCCGCCCGGGCGGGTTCGTCGTCGTCTGCCTCCGAGTCTCCCGGATCCCGTTCCGTCAATGGAACAGCGGGCGGTTCAGTGCCTGCGGCGCCTGGTGCGGAGACGGGCACATCCGCCGCCGCCGGGGAATCATCCGGAACTTCTTCGATTTCCAGGACGGCAACCGTCACGTTGTCAGGTGAGCCTCCGGAGAGGGTGAGCTCAACCAGGGTGTCGACGCAGCGCTGGAGGTCGCTGGTGCCCCGCAGGACGTTCTCTATGTCGGAGTCCCTCAGGACTGCGGTCAGCCCGTCGGAGCACAGGAGCCATTTTTCGCCCGGCTCCACTTCGAAGGTTGCCAGATCGAGTTCGGGACTGGCATCCACGTCCCCCAGAACGCGCATAAGGACATTCTTGTGGGGGTGGACTTCGGCTTCTTCGGGTCGGAGCCGGCCCTCGTCGATCAGCCGCTGGACAAAAGTATGGTCAATGCTGATCTGCTCAAAAACACCGTCTTTGAGGCGGTAGGCGCGTGAATCGCCGATGTGGGCGAAGGCAAACCTGTTCCCGTGGAGCAGGAGTGCGGTCACCGTTGTTCCCATGCCGGACAGCTGCGGGCTGGTGGTCACCAGTTCCGAGAGAAGCGAATTCGCCGCCTGAATCTCGTCTGCGAGCACGGTGAGGGGTTCGTCGTCGTGCGTCCCGCGGTCCAGGTGCACCAGATCCAGGACGGTGGAAGCGGAAGCGACATTGCCGCCGGCATGGCCGCCCATGCCGTCGGCAACGACGGCAAGATAGCGGCCGACATAGGCGGAATCGTCATTTTTCAGACGAACCATGCCCACATCGGACCGTGCTGCGTATTTGAGGACCAGAGCCACGGTTAGGGCCTCAACTCAAGGACCGTCTTACCGATGCGGATAGGAACCCCGGGTTCCACCGGCAGGGCGCGCGTGAGCTGGCTGCCGCCCAGGAAGGTGCCGTTGGTGGATCCAAGATCTTCAATAAACCAGCGGCTTCCCTGGGGGAACAGGCGGGCATGCCGGCCCGAGGCATAGTCGTCTTCGAGCACGAGCGTTGCTTCCTGCGCGCGGCCGAGAAGAATGGGGCTTGAGGCCAGCTCCAGGGTGGTGCCGCGCAGGGGCCCTTCCGTCACGAAAACCTGACGTGCGGGGAGTTTTGCCGGTGCGGGGACCTGCTTCTCCAATTCGGGATTCTTGCGGATCTGCCGGGCAGTGGGTGTGCCGGTGCGGTTGCGGCTTCCCACCACCAAATCACGCCGGATGGCACCGACAACACTGATCACCATGAGCCACAGCACGAGCAGGAACCCGTACCGGAGCAGGGTCAAAACCAAACTACCGTCCACTAACGTCCTCCGGTCCGAACAGGAAGGAGGCGGAAGGTGATGCGGGTGCGGCCCATCGCGATCGTTGAACCATCCGTGAGATCTGCTTCCCCTTGTACTTTTTGGCCGTTGACGAAGCTTCCGTTTGTGGAGCCAAGGTCGATGGCGCGGCTAACACCGTTTTCGGTGCGGATTTCAAGATGCCGGCGGGATACGCCGGTGTCATCAACGAGGATATCGGCTTCGGAGGAACGCCCGAGCACGACGGACGGAGCATTGAGTGAATACCGCTGCCCGTCGATGTCCAGGACCGGCTGCATGCGGGCGGGTGTCTGCCGCGGGGCGGGCGGGGCAGGCTGGCGCGGTGCAGGACTGCCCGCCTTTTCTGTGGCGGAGTCAACCTCCAGCACTCCGGCTTTCAACGATGAATCGCGGGTGAAGGACACCCGGACCGGACCCTGAAGGGTGTACGACTGGCTCCTGGCGTGCTTAATGACCACATCGCACAGCTCCTCGGCCAGCGGGGCTCCCCACTCCTGGGCACGCTGGAAGTCTGCATCGGACAGGCGGGCAGTGAAGACATTAGGAGCCAGCGTTCGTCCCTGACCCACGGTGAAGGAACGCTCATCAAGTTCGCGCCGCAGGGCGATGGCCAGCTCAAGGGGTTCCACCCGGCCGGAAGACCCTGTGGAGAAGGCACCTCGTACAACTTTTTCGATGCCGCGTTCAACGTTATCGAGTAAGCCCATGTTCGCCTCCTTCCCTATCCTCTGTCCGGACTGTCCGGTTGAATCCGGAGCGTCTCCAAGGCAGGCCAAGGATACAAAGCTCCTCTTCGATACTACTCATCTCTCCCAACAATCAACGTAACGGCTTCACGACGGTTCCCCTGCGGCGAAACGGCCGGGATCTATGGAGCGGAAGGCTCCTGCCCGTCCGGATCCACGGCTGCAGGGCCCGGAAAATCCGCGTCAGCGCGGGGAACTTAGCCTCCCCGGACGGCCGTTTAGGTGTTTGGGGAAATTGTGGGTATGCTTGATTCTGCTGTTCCCGAGGAATTGAGACGCAGAAGGTCGTGAGACTGAATGCACACTCACCGAGGGAAACCATTTTTGCGCGAGTGGCGGAACGGCAGACGCGCTGGCTTCAGGTGCCAGTGTCCGAAAGGGCGTGGGGGTTCAAATCCCCCCTCGCGCACAAACAGAATCACCCCGGTTGAAGAAACCGGGGTGATTTTTTTATGTCCTGTTCCGTGTGCTGCTCCCCGGCCCGGGGAACAGCACACGGAACAGGACGCTGGCAGTTAGCCCTGTTTGCTGGCCTGCTGTGCGGTCTGCTCTGCCTTCCTGGCCTTCTTGGCTTCTGCTTCCTTAACGCGCTTGGCTTCGTCGCGGACAGCGGCGAAGCTCGCCCTTTCCTGAACCAGCCATGCCGGCGGTGCGGCCAGCAGTGCGGTGATCTCAGCAGAGGTCAGCGCATCGGTGATGCCCGACCGGGTGAGGCCGCTGATGGAGATGTTGAGTTTCTGGGCCACCACGGGGCGGGGATGGGGACCGTTGCGGCGAAGATCAACGAGCCACTGCGGCGGATTGGCCTGGAGCTCGTCGAACTGGGCGCGGGAGATGGGCCCGTCCTGGAACTCCTGCGGCGCTGCGGGCAGATAGATGCCCAGTTTCTTGGCTGCCGTGGCAGGTTTCATGGATTGGGATTTCTCGGAAGTCATCTTCCAAGGATATCCGCCGCAGGCCCGGTCCCGGGTGCACGGGAAGTTCACGGGGGGAGTGCAGCCTGCGGCGGAAAGAAGGAGGACCAGGCTGGGCTAACCTGAAAAGGTGCCTGAAGATGCTTACCCCCGCCAAACCCGCCCGGCTCGTCCGCTGACTGTGGCCTACGTGCCCGGTGTGACGCCCGGAAAATGGATCGGGCGGTGGACCGAGCGCCAGGACCGTGAACTGGTCTCCTATCAATGCGGTGAGGACACGGTCTTTGACGAACTGCGCGCCGGTGAAGCGGATGTGGTGTTTGTGCGGGTACCGGAGCAGGGGTTTGTCCGGCCGGCGGACCTGAGCGTGATTGCCCTTTACGAGGAGCGGCCGGTGGTGGCTGCGGCGAAGGATTCGGCCGTTGCTGCCTTTGATGAGCTGGATCTGGCAGATCTGGCCGGTGAGAACCTGCTGGACCTGCGGGATATGGGAAGCACCGACGTCGGAATGGAAGTAGTGGCCTCGGGTGCCGGTCTTTTGATCCTGCCGATGTCCGTTGCGAAGCTGTATTCGCGCCGCGACGTTGTTGCGCGGCCGCTCAGCGGCTCCCCGGCCACGAAGATTGCCGTTGCGTGGCTTGAAGATGCCCAAGACCCCGGTATTGAGGAGTTTGTGGGGATTGTTCGCGGGCGCACGGCGAACAGCTCACGCCAGCCCTCGGTCCAGGAAGAGCAAAAAACCACCGCCCGGCAGCGCACCAAGGAACGGCAGAGCCGCAGCGGGGAGAAGCCGGGGTCCGGCGGGAAAGCGTCGAAGTCTGCCGGACGCACCGGCGCCAAGGGCGGAGCCGCGGCCAGGGGCGGCACGGCGAAGAAGGGCAGCGGCGCCAAGGGCGGCAGGACGCGCCGGAGCCATTAAAGGAAATCGGTACCTGTTTTTGGTTTTACGGGAGCCTGCAGCGCTCTGGCGGCAACGCCGGGAGTATTCTTTCGCCCATGCGCGTAAAGATGAGCAGTATCCACGTGATTGATCCGGCCGCCGCTTTTGACTTCTACACCGGCACCCTGGGCTTTGAGCCGCTGATGGTGCTGCCGGAGTACAACCTCTTCATCGTCCAGGCGCCGAATATTCCTGACGGGCCCGGTCTGCTCCTGGAGCCCAGTGACCATCCCGTCGCTGAGGCCTACCGCACCGGTGTCTACGACAGGGGACTGCCCGCGGTGGTGCTGGGCGTTGATGATGTCCAGGCCGAAATGGAGCGCCTCAGTGCATTGGGAGTCCGGTTCACCGGGCCTCCGTCCACGGATGGCATGGGAACCCAGGCCGTGTTCGACGACGGCTGCGGAAACTACATTCAACTCCATCAGGATTAGCCCGGACCGCACCCCGGCGCTCAGGCCGTTAGTGCTCACCCAGCCGCGGCCTGAGCCGTGATTCCTCCAGATCCAGCAGCCGCTGGGCATCAGCGAGGGTACGCGAGGGGAAGTGTCCCTCCCGGCGGGCCTGCAGCAGCGCGTTCCGCTCCGCGTCTACAACGGCACGGCGAAGTTCACGGTACTGCAGCTGGGGGGTGGGTGAAGTGCCGATGCCCAGCGCCTTGACGCGTTCCCACGCGAGTTCGCTGCGCAGGAAGGTGCTCTGGCGCACCCGTTCCACCACGTCCGGGTCCACGCCTGTATCTTGGTCCAGGCATTTGGCCGGGTCTTCCAGAACCTTAAGGCCCGCGTCGCTGATCTGGTCCAGCAATGTGGCCAGATCCCGCTGGTCCTCTGCGGCGTTGCGTCCGCGGACACCCAGCAGCTGGATAACCCAGGGCAGCGTCCCGCCCTGCAGCAGCAGGGTCACCACGGCCACGGTGAAGGCGATGAGGACTAGCTGTTCCCGATAGGGAGTGGCTTCCGGCAGGGACTGCGCGGCGGCCAGAGTTACTACGCCGCGCATTCCGGACCAGCCGATGACGACGCCGCCGCGCCAGTCCAGTCCTTCGCTGCGGAGTTGGGCGATGTCCGCCCGGCGCCTTCGGTACAATTCTTCGCCGCGGGTATGGCGGCGCTGGGTGCGGGCGTCGGCCAGTCCTCTTGCCGACATTCTGTCCAGTGCCGTCCGGAACCGGCTGGTGCGGCGCTCCTGATATCGGACCTTGGCACGCAGGAACAGGATGAGTGGGCCCATCCACGCGAAGCGAATCACGATCAGCAGGGCGGTGACAGCCAAGCCGATCATTACCGCTTCCCGGACGGTCAGCAGCGCGGGATCGACGTTTTCAACCAGATAGCGGATCTCGAGTCCCATCAGCAGGAAGACGCCGTTTTCCAGCAGGAACTGGACCGTGTGCCAATTGACGCTGTCATTGATCCGGGCCTGTGCGCTGAAAGCTGCTCCCGCACGGTGGCCCGTGTACAGCCCGGCCACCACCACGGCCAGAACGCCGGAAGCGCCGAGCTCCTCCGCCGGAATGAAGGCAAGGAAAGGAACCACAAATGAAATAGCGGTGTCCAGCACGGGATCATGAAGCTTGGAACGGATGAACACCGTAACGAATCCCACCAGCAGGCCGACGACGACGGCGGCCACGACGGCAAAGCCAAAGTCCGCGACACCGTCCCAGATGCTGGCCAAGCCACCGGCGCTGGCCGCGATAGCGGAGCGCAGCAGAACCAGCGCGGTGGCGTCATTGACCAGTCCCTCGCCTTCCAAAACCGTTACCAGCCGCGGCGGCAGGCCGAGCTTCTTGCCGATTGAAGTGGCGGCTACGGCGTCCGGTGGACTTACCACGGCACCCAGCGCGACGGCGGCGGCAAAGTTTAGGTTCGGCAGCAGAATGTACAGCAGCAACCCTGTCGCGAAGGCGGAGAACAGGACCAAAAACACCGACAGGCTGGAAATGGCACCGAAGTTGCGCCGGAAATCCACCACCGGGACGTTGACCGCTGCCGCATAGAGCAGCGGGGGCAGCACACCCATCAGGATGACGTCATGCGGCACCGTAAACGTGGGCAGCCCCGGCAGATAGGACAGTCCCAGCCCGACCACCACCAGGATCAAGGGCGCGGCAATGCCCAGGCGCTTGGAGAATGCGGCGACGGTGACTATGAGAGCCACGCCGATGACAGCTAACAGGGCTAGTTCCACAACCTCCATTATCGTTCACAGGGGTGAACTATTCTAACGCGCAGGCTGTGAGCCCGGTCCGGCGTTCTATACAGATGCCCACTGGGCCAGGGCAAAGAAGGCGGCGTGGACCACTCCGTACATGGCGTACACCGTCACCGGAACCATCAGGGCCCATTCCCGCCAGGACCCGGCGGCGCCGATCAGGGGCAGTGACATGCAGCCGCTGCTGCGCCACAGCTTGTTCACCACCGGCATGTTCGCCAGGGAGCGCGGGCGCTTGATCCGCAGTGGCCAGAGGATCATGACGCCCTGATGGGTCAGCAGGTCCCCGACGATGTGGACGGCAACACCGAGCCCGACGGCCACGGGCAGCCAGTCATTGTTTTCCGGGGCGTAAATCGCAATAAAGGCCGAAAGCCCCAGGGCCAGCAGCCAGCTGCGGCCGGCACCGCCGGCGATCTTCAGTGCCTTCAGGGCGAAACCCATCAGCAGCACGGACAGCAGGCCCGCTCCCACTGCCACAGAGCCGAAGAAGGGGACAACGGCTGTGACCTTTCCCAGCGCTGTGGACAGGGCAACGAACACCGCCAGTCCCAACAGGGAATGCGTGCCGCGGCGGTGTCCGCCGCTGATCTGCTCGGTGATCCGGGCCAGGATCTTGGTGACCGGAGGCAGCGAATGCGCAATGGTTCCGCTGTGGTGGTCGAGGTCCGGGAGCAGGGCCGCTCCGGCGGTTAGCAGGGCGCCGGTAACCACACCCAGAGGCGTCACCGGATACCAGCCGAGGGCGTGCGGTGCGGTTGAAGCAACAGCAATCCAGGCTGCGGCGCCTGATGCTGCGTGATGACCACCCATCATGGTGCGTGGGGTCCTTCCCTAGGGCGGTGTGGAGCACCGAAAACTTTCGTAACTTCTCATGTTTTCATGCGCCACTGACACTCCGGGCGCAACAGTCTCCCGCGCACCACCGGCGGACACGACGACGGCGGGGCACCCGCCCGGGTGCCCCGCCGCCGTCGTGCGCCGGTTAGGCCAGCGAAGCCAGGCCGAAGATGGCGGCCGCCAGGGCAAAGCCCATGACGCCGATCAGCGTTTCCAGCACGGTCCACGTCTTGAGCGTGGTCTTCACATCCATGCCCATGAAGCGCCCCACCAGCCAGAAACCGGAGTCGTTCACGTGGCTGACCACGACGGACCCGGCGGCAACGGCCACCACCATGGCGGCGGTCTGGACGGTGTTGTAGCCGGCCTCCAGGACACCCGGAGCGATCAGTGCGGCGGCGGTGGTCAGGGCCACCGTGGCCGAGCCCTGGGCGATGCGGAGGATCGCGGCGATCAGGAAGCCGGCGATGATCAGCGGGACACCGAGGTCGCTGAGGACGTCGCCCAGTGCATCACCGATGCCGGAAGTGCGCAGGACGCCGCCGAACATGCCACCGGCACCGGTGATCAGGATGACGGAGCAGACCGGGCCCAGTGCGGACTCCAGCACCTTCTCGATGGCGGTTTTGGATTCGCCGCGGCGGGTGCCCAGGACCACGCAGGCCACGAGGAGGGAAATCAGCAGTGCCACCGGTGTTTCACCCAGTGTGCGCAGGAAGGCGAACCACGGCTGTTCGGCCGCTTCGGCGGAAACGACGCCGGCCGAGGCAAGGGTGTTCAGGCCGGTGTTCAGGAAGATCAGGATCAGGGGCAGCAGCAGTACGGCCACCACGGTGCCGAACTTCGGCGGGTTCTTGATTTCGTCGCCGTCGATCTCGCCGAGCACCGCCGGCACGGGCAGGACGAACTTCCTGCCGGCCCAGAGGCCGAACAGATAGGACGTGACGTACCAGGTGGGCAGGGCAATGATGAGGCCGAGGATCAGCACGATGCCGATATTGGCTTCAAAGAACCCGGAGGCAGTGACGGGGCCGGGGTGCGGGGGTACAAAGACGTGCATGACGGAGAAGGCACCGGCGGCGGGAAGGCCGTAGCGGAGCACGCCGCCGCCGAGGCGCCGGGCCACCGAGAAGATCACGGGGAGCATAACCACAAGACCCGCGTCAAAGAAAATGGGGAAACCAAAAATCAGTGAGGCGACGCCGAGTGCAAACGGTGCGCGCTTCTCGCCGAAGATCCGGATCATGGTGTCGGCAAGGACCTTGGCACCGCCGCTGGTTTCCACCAGCCGGCCCAGCATGGCGCCCAGACCCACGAGCAGGGCAACTGTGGCCAGTGTTGATCCGAAGCTGCCGGTCAGTACGGTGACAACGCTGCCGGTGGGGATTCCGGTGGCGAAAGCAGTCAACAGGCTGACCAGGATCAGGGACACGAAGGCGTGCAGGCGCAGCTTCAGAATCAGGAACAGCAGCAGCGCTATGGCTCCGCCGGCGATCAGGAGGAGGGGGCCCGCACCGAGGGTTTGGGACCAGCCTTCAATTGTCATGGGTTTAGCTCCGTTACTAAATGAGTGACTGTTGGAAGTGGCTGCGGCGCAAATGTGCCGGAGCGGGGAGGGGGAGTCGGGGTCAGTTCGCGGGCAGGTCAAGCCTGTCGAGGATGTCTGCGGCGATCTCTGCAGGTGAGTGGAGGATGTCGATGACAATCCCGGGTTCGTCCTCGGCCAGCGGTTCCAGGGTGTTGATCTGGGAAGGCAGCAGGGACGCGGGCATGAAATGGCCGCTGCGGGTCTTCATCCGCTCACGCAGTACCTCGGCGTCGCCGTTGAGGTGGACAAAGTGCAGCTGTCCGGAAGCGGAGGCCAGGACGTCCCGGTACACACGCTTCAGCGCGGAACAGGTGACGATGGTGGACCGTCCGTTCTCCGCCTGGGTGTCCATCCAGTTCCGGATGGAATCCAGCCAGGGCCATCGGTCCTCATCGGTCAGTGGGGTGCCGGACGCCATCTTGGCAATGTTGGCTTCGGAATGGAACTCGTCCGCTTCAGCCGCAATCCAGCCCAAATGCTCCGAAAGGAGAGTGGAGATGGTGGTCTTGCCTGAACCGGACACACCCATAATGACCAGGTGCTGCGGGGCGGGGCTCATATTTCTCCTTGGACGCCGTTGTCGCCGGAAGCGGGCTGGCCCCCTCCGAAGTGATCTGCAGGACAAAGGTATCACCATACAAGTGATTGATGACACCAATGCCCACGTTAGGCTGGTTCAACGCAGATTTCGGGTCACTGCCATTGAAGGACACGCCTTATTGGCATTGCGGAACCCGGTTCGAAAAGCCGAATCAACATTGCACGTTTTGAAAGTCAGGGGAACAGCGTGGACACCAGGGAGCCTCCGCGGGCGGCGGCAGCGGTCCTGAACGGGGCAATAATCGATGCCATCGGAGCGGATGTCGTGGCCGGAACGCTTCGGCCCGGAGACCGGCTGACGCTGGAGGGGCTGCAGGAGGAATTTGGTGTCTCGCGGACAGTGGTGCGGGACTGTATGCGGATCCTCGAGTCCATGAATCTGGTGTATTCCAAACGCCGCATTGGCATTGTGGTCCAAGACCCGTCCCACTGGAATGTTTTCGATTCGCGCATTATCCGCTGGCGTTTGAGCGGCCCGGGCAGGGACGGCCAGTTCCGGACACTGACGGAACTGCGGGTGGCGGTGGAGCCCATGGCGGCCGCCGGCGCTGCCCGGCATGCCGGGGAAACGGAGCGGTCCGCGCTGGTGGAACTGGCGGCACGCATGCGGGTGCTGGGGGAAGCAGGCAAGCTGGAAGAGTTTCTCGCCGCCGACATTGCCTTCCACACCCTGTTGCTGCGCTCCAGCGGAAACGAAATGTTCGCTTCCCTTGACGAGGTGGTCGCGGAAGTCCTGACCGGGCGCACACACCAGGGCCGCATGCCCAATCATCCGCGCGAGGTGGCCCTGCGGGGCCACGAGCTTGTGGCCGGGGCAGTGGCCGTCGGCGACGTGGATGAGGCGATGAAGCAGATGGCGGAGCTGCTGGAGGAGGTCCGGACGGCAGTGGCCTAAGCCTGCCCGGGCTCGGCGTTCGTGCGGAGATCTAACACCGGCAAACAGCAGCGGCCGGCTTCTCCCGGAGGGAAGAGCCGGCCGCCGGGGTGCCGGTGCTAGACAGTCGGCTGGGTATTTGCGTCTTCGGGGGTAACCACTTTGGCAGTGGGCAGGACGTTTTCCGCATCAACCATCCAGGCGTACTGCTCGAGCTTGCCGATGAAGCCGTGCAGGATGTCAGCGGTGGTGGGGTCTTCCTCGTCCACCTGGTCGTGCACCTCACGCATGGTGCCCACGGCCGCGTTCAGCATGGCGACCGTCAGCGTGACGGTGTCCTTGGTGTCCACGAGGCCTGCGGGGAACGGGGCAAGCGAGGTACCTTCGGCCACTGCAACACTCCGGCCGTCGGGGATGGCTCCCAGCGCGCGCATGCGCTCGGCCAGTTCATCCGCGAAAAGCCGGGCGTCTTCGATGATTTCATCGAGCTGCAGGTGAAGGTCGCGGAAGTTCTTGCCCACAACGTTCCAGTGTGCCTGCTTGCCCTGCAGGTGCAGCTCAATGAGGTCTACGAGGACGGCCTGCAGATTGGTGGTCAGTTCTTTGGATGCCTTCACGTTTCCTCCAATGTTGACGAAATCTGTTGACTAAGGACGACTGTGTTCTCCCGGGTTTCCGGTGTGGAGCCCCGGCCGCAGCCGCCAACCTAAGTAAGCTTACCTTCTCCTTGAAGTCGATGTGCCCGTTCGGTAGCGTGATGTGCCCGAAGCGGAATTTTCGCTTCCAACCGGCACGATCCGCCTACCGGAGGGACCTCCATGACCACCGTAGAAGAGTCCATTGACGTTGCAGTTCCCGTGTCCACGGCTTACAACCAGTGGACCCAGTTTGAATCATTTCCCCAGTTTATGGGCGGAGTGGAATCCATTACCCAGACTTCGGACACCAACAACCATTGGGTAACGAAGATCGGCGGAGTGGAGCGGGTGTTCGACACGAAGATCACCGAACAGCATCCGGACGAGCGGGTCGCCTGGAAGAGCACGGACGGAACCACGCACGCCGGGGTGGTGACCTTTCACCGGCTTGGAGACGAGGAAACCCGGGTGACCGTTCAGCTGGACTGGGATCCGGAAACCTTCATTGAGAAAGTGGGCTCCGTGGTGGGAGCAGATGACCGGCAGGTCAAGTCAGATCTGAAGGCCTTCAAGGAATTTATTGAGTCTCAGGGTGCTGCCACAGGTTCCTGGCGGGGTAACGTCGACGCCCCGCCCACGGCGCCCGATGCACCCGTCACCTCGACCTCTCCCCTGGCAGCGGCGCCTGAGGCGGATCCCGCCATGGACGATCCGGAATCAGGCGGTCCGCGGGCAGGGCTCTAGTTTCACCGTCCGGGGGTTGGCGCATCAGCCGCGGTCCAGCCCCCGGACCGCTGGGCCTTCCAGCAGCTTGCCGTCCGCTGCAAACCGTGAACCGTGCAGCGGGCAGTCCCAGGATGCCTCGGCGTCGTTCCAGGCAAGCACGCCGCCCAGATGCGGGCAAACGGCAGAGACCCTGGATATTTCGCCGTCCACGGTGCAGATACCCACAGGCCGCAGATTCTTGCGCACCACCTTTCCCTGGCCCTCGGGCGGGGCGGATTCGTCCGCCCCGGCCAGCGATGACGCCCAGCCGGCCAGCATTTCAAGCCCCACTTCGGCGTTGTCCCGGACGGCGCTAAGAACATCGCGGGAGGAAAGTTTCGGCTGGTACCAGTGAGGGGCCCCGTCGCCCTCCGCCGCAGGGGCAATGGCCTGGCTCAGCGCAAGGGCGGCGGCAACTGCGTTGGTCATGCCCCATTTGTTGAAACCCGTTGCCGCGAAAATGCTGCCGTCTCCAAAAGGAACCTGCCCCACATAGGGCACTCCGGAGGCGGGCTCATAGTCTTGGGCGGACCACGCATAAGTGGGATCCCCCACCGCAAAATGATGCGTGGTCCACCGTGACAGGTCCTCCACCAGTGACTGCGGATGCGGATGGTGTCCAACGGCATGGCCGTTCCCGCCGGAAATGAGGTAATCCGTTCCGCCGACACGGGCCGTACGCAGGGACCGTGAGGGGGAGTCAATGGACAAGTACATTCCCTGCGGCACCGCTCCGCGGATCGGATGGGCCATTGCGTAGGAACGCAGCGGCAGGAGCCTCGCGAAATAGCCGCCGCGGTCCAGGATTGGTATTCCGGTGGCCAGCACCAGATGGCGAGCTGACACGGAACCGGAGGGGGTCAGGACGCGGACCCGATTGTCCGCCGCCTTGCCTGCTCCGGTGACCCGGACCCCCTGGACCAGGGTCCCTCCCGCTGCCCGCAGTTCCGCAGCCAGTGCTGCCAGCGCCTGCAAGGGATGGATCTGCGCCTGTCCGGGCAGTTCCAGGGCTCCGGAGACTTCAAACGGCAGTTCGGTTTCCAGTGTCATCTGCGGTGACAAGCCGGCCGCTGTGGCGGCTGAGAATTCTTCCTCCAGGCTCTGCCTGCCCTTCTCGCTGACGGCATAGGTGTAGGCGGTGCGGATGTCGTGGTCCACCCCATGATCGCGGCAGAAACGGAGCAGCCATTCCTGGCCTGCCCGGTTGGCGTTCACATAGTTGCGGACGGCGTCGGCTCCTTGGTGGGAGGCGATGGTGGACAGCTGAACACCTTGGAGCAGGGAGACCTTTGCCGTGGTGTTCCCCGAGGTCACCGCTCCAACCTGCCGGGCCTCCAGCACCGCAACCTTCTGGCCGCGGCGGGCCAGCAGCAACGCAGCCGCAAGTCCGGTCAGGCCGGCTCCGGCCACCACAACGTCATATTCCGCCGAGGGAATAAACGGGTCGGAGGGGACGGGCGGGGCAGTGGACAGCCAGAGACTTTCCATGGTCAGGCCTCCATCCAGTCGGTGGAGACAATGTGCGAGCCGCCCTGCGGCCCCATCTGCAGCATCCCGCCGTCAACGGGCCAGGAGGCGCCGGTGACGTAGCTGGCGGCGGGGGAGGCAAGAAAGGCGACGACGGCGGCGATCTCGCGGGCGTCGCCGGGCCTGCCCAGGGGGATGCCGGGACGCTCCGCCCGGTGCGGGTCCTCGTCATGCTGACCCGTCATGGGGGTGGCGATTTCGCCGGGAGCCACCGAGTTTGCGGTGATCCCGTACCGGCCAAGTTCAAGGGCCATGACCTTCATGAGGCCGCCCAGCCCGTGCTTGGATGTGGTGTAGGCCGCCGATCCCACCCGCGGCTGGGTTTCATGAACGCTGGTCACGGCGATCAGACGCCCTTCCCGCCCCGATGCCACCATTATTTTGGCGGCGTGCTGCAGGCAGACAAAGGCTCCGTTGAGGTTGGTGTTCAGGGTGTCCATCCAGGTGGGAAAGTCCAGTTCGAGGAAGGGTTTGCCGTCCCCGGTGCCGGCGTTGTTGACGAACACGTCCAGTGATCCCAGCTCCGCCGCAAGGTGGTCAATGACCTGCCCGCAACCCGGGAGGTCCGTGGTGTCCAGCCGTGCTGTGACTGACTTTCGGCCGAGGGCGCGCACTTCCTCCGAGGTCTCCCTGGCCCCCTGCTCATCGGTGTGCCAGGTGATGCCCACATCCATTCCTGCTGCTGCGAGGGCAACCGCGGTGGCCCTGCCGATTCCGGAGTCGGAGCCCGTGACGATTGCGGTGCGAGGAGCGAAAACCATAATGGGGGGAGCCCTTTCGATGCAGGTCAGTTCAGGATGCTAAGTATGCTTCCCATGATCTGGTGATTGTGCAACAGTTGAGGAATTATTCGCTCCGGGGAATACGCGTTGAGCACTAGCCGGCCGCGGCCGGCAACACATGTCGCCAAGGCATAAGGAGTTTCCAATGTCCTATCCCATCCGCGGCAGGTCGCTCCGCCGCACCAATGCACAGCGAGCCTCCTGGTATTTCGGCATTATCTTCATCCTGATCGGTGTTCTGGGCTTCGTTCCCGGAATCACCTCCAACTACGACGTCCTTTATTTTTCAGGGTTTGAATCCGAAGCACTGCTTCTGGGTGTTTTCCAGGTGTCCATACTGCACAACATCGTCCACCTGCTGTTCGGGTTTCTAGGACTGATCATGGCCCGAACCAACAAACTGGCCCGGATCTACCTCGTTGGCGGCGGCATCGTCTATCTTCTGCTGTTCCTTTACGGACTCATCGTGCCGCACCACTCCGAAGGGAATTTTGTTCCCGTGAACTCTGCGGACAACTGGCTCCACCTGATCCTGGGGGTCGCCATGGTGGGACTGGGCCTGCTGTTCGGCTCACGTTCCGTTCCGGGGCGTACCTCTCCGGCCTAGCCGTTCGGGAACGTTCACCCGGGGCGAAGAAGAGGAATCCCGTTCCCGAAACTGGCAGACTGGGGACAAACTTCTACAACGCACCATGGACAGACTGGAAACCGTTCCTTGGAGTAAGGAAACGGTGGACATCACAGCCAACCCCGCAGCCGAGCTGGCTTTCGGATCACAGGAGGTGCCGGACCTTCCGGACCTCGCCCGAAAAGCGTCGGCAGTCCACGGCAGCGCCGACGCCGGGCTGCGTCTGGCCCGCGACATTGCAGCAGCTGCCCCGTTCCCCGGTCAGGGGCGGACCAAAACGCTGTGGTCCATCCTCGCCACCGTTGCTGCAGCCGACCTCACGGCTGCCCGGTCAATAGAGCCGCACCTGGATGCCCTGGCCATCCTGGACCAGGCCGGAATCTGCGCTGAGCCCGGAACCTGGGGAGTGTTTGCCGCCGAAGGGCCCGGCATGGCCGTCACGGCTACCCTTGGCGCGGATGGATGGGAGCTGTCCGGGCGCAAGCCCTGGTGTTCCCTCGCAGCCCGCCTGGACCACGCTGTGGTTACCGCCCACACCGGCAACGGCCGCCGTCGCGCTTTCGCCGTGGACCTGCGTCAACCGGCAGTGACACCCGTGCCGGAAACATGGGTGAGCCGGGGCCTGGCCGATGTCGACAGCGGACCGGTGGATTTCCAGCGTGCATCCGCCCGCCCCGTGGGTGCAGACAATTGGTACCTCGGGCGGCCCGGCTTTGCCTGGGGCGGAATGGGAGTGGCGGCCTGCTGGTACGGGGGAGCAGCAGCAGTGGCCCGGCGCATGTTCCGGGCTGCCGCGGAACGCGAACCGGACCAGATTGCCCATTCGCTGCTCGGCAAGGCTGACGCCCGGCTGCAGGCAGCCCGCGCCGTGCTGGACGACGCCGCGGCCCGGGTCGACGCCGGTGACGCTGCCGGGCGCGACGGCGCCATGCTGGCGCAGCGGGTCCGGGGCATCGTGGCCGATGCCGCGGAAGAGGTCCTCACGCTGGCGGACCACGGACTGGGTCCGGGGCCGCTGGCACTGGAAGAAGATCACGCCCGGCGCACCGCAGACCTTCGGATTTACCTTCGCCAGCACCACGCGGAGCGCGACTACGCAGCCCTTGGCCGGTCGCTGCTGCAGGGCGGGGAGATCCCGTGGTGAGCTTCAGCCACCTGGACGACTCCGTCCCCGAAGCCCGGTGGCTTTCAGCGGTTGAAGGCCGCAGCCACCTTGACCCGGCCCGGCTCTGGCCGCACGGAACCGGCCGGCTCGTGGTCCTGGCCGCCCATCCGGATGATGAAACCCTCGGAGCCGGCGGGCTCATCGCGCTGACGGCTGCCCGCGGTATCGCCGTCGACGTGGTGGTGGCAACGGCCGGCGAGGCTTCCCATCCGGACTCTCCCACTTTCTCTGCCGAGCAGCTGGCACGCGTCCGGCGGGTTGAACTGCGCGACGCCGTCGCACTTCTGGCACCCGAGGCCACCGTGCACTTCCTGGACCTGCCCGACGGTGGACTGGCCCGGCACCGGAGCGAACTCGACGCCGCGCTGGCTGCCATTGTAGGCCCCGCCGCTAAGGAAAGCACGGTTCTGGCCGCGCCGTGGCGCAGCGACGGACACACCGACCATGACACCGCCGGGCAGGCGGCGGCTGCCCTTGCCCGAACCATGGGCCTCCCGCTGCTGGAATATCCGATTTGGCTGTGGCATTGGGGCCAGCCGGGAGATGTCCCGGAAAACCTGGTGCTGCTGCCTCTCGGTGACGCTGCCGCCGCCAAGAAACGGGCGATGGACGCGCATGTTACCCAGGTGCGGCCCCTCTCGCCGGCACCGGGAGACGAAGCGCTGCTCAGCCCTGCCGTGCTGGCCCACTTTGAACGCAGCTTTGAATCGTTTGCGCTGTCCACCCCGCGACCGCCCCGCGAAGTCTTTGAGGATCTGTATCAGAGCAGCTCTGATCCCTGGCACTTTGAGGACAGTTTCTACGAGCACCGCAAACGCGCGCTGTGTCTGGCCATGCTTCCGCGCCCGCATTTCTCAGCGGTTTTTGAACCCGGCTGTTCCATCGGGGTTTTCACCCGGGAACTGGCGGGCCGCGCTGATGCCGTGCTGGCGACGGACATCAGCGACCGTGCACTCGAACTGGCCCGGCAGCGGCTGACATCGGCCGGGCACGTGCACCTGGAACAGGGGGCCGTGCCGGAAGACTGGCCCCCGGGCCGCTATGACCTGGTGGTTGTCTCGGAGATCGGATATTTCCTCCAGCACAGTGCGCTTGAGGAACTCATCGAGCGCACCAGTGAATCCCTGACGGACGACGGCGTGGTCCTGCTCTGTCACTGGCGCCATCCAAACGAGGGCTGGGAGCTGACCGGCGACCAGGTCCACGAAGCCTTCCGGGCACGGAGCGGCCTACAGGTCATCGCGGAGCACCGAGAACAGGACTTCCGAATTGACGTGCTGGCCCGCACGGAGGCGCCGTAGCGGATGCCCGCACCCGAACATTTGGCCGTTGTGATTCCGGCCCGCAACGAAGAGCAGCTCCTGCCCGAGTCCCTGGCATCGGTGTGTGCTGCCATGCGCGCGGCGGGGGAACAGTGCGGCATCGAGGGTTCGGTCACAGTGGTGCTGGATTCCTGTACGGACGGATCTGCGGATGTGGTGGCCGGGCTGCAGTCCCAGTGGGCTTCGGAGCTGGACCTGAGGATGGTGGCCGGTTCCTTCGGCCTGGTCGGCGCTGCCCGGGCAGCCGGCATTGCGGCCCTTCCGCAGCGGTCCGGACTCTGGATTTCCTCCACCGACGCCGACACGGTGGTTAGGCCGGACTGGCTCATCCGACAGTATCGGCTTGCCGCCGTTGGTTACGGCCTGGTCCTGGGCACCGTGGTTCCCGCTGCGGCGGATCTGAGTGCTGCGGAGCTGGCGGAGTGGCAGGGACAGCATGTTCTGGCCGAGGGGCACCCCTACATCCACGGCGCGAATCTGGGGTTCTCCCTCACGGCGTATCTCCGTGCGGGCGGGTTTGCCGCGCTGGCCGCCCATGAGGATGTGGATCTGGTGGCCCGGATCAAGGACACGGGCACACCGTGGATTGCCACCGACCAAACCCGGGTTGTAACCTCCGGTCGCAGGGACGGCAGGGCCCCCGAAGGGTTTTCGCAGTTCCTGAGACAGCTGCTCCCGCGCTGACGCTCCCCTCGCCGGGCATCTGCAGTGCGCCCGTGATGTCCATCCTCCCCAACGTTATGGTCACCGGTCGGCCGGATGGTTAGCGTAGGGACATGGACGTTACCGAGATTCAGCACCGCATTTCAGAACTCGTGGAGAAGGAACAGGAGCTGCGGGATTCCACGGCCGACGATCACCCCGAAAAGCGGCTGGAGCAGCTGCGCCGGGTTGAAGAGCAGCTGGACCAGTGCTGGGACCTGCTGCGGCAGCGCCGCGCCCGTCTGCACGCCGGGGAAAACCCGGACGACGCGACGGTGCGGCCGGTGGGGGAAGTCGAAGGTTACCGGCAATAGCCCCTGCAAGAACCCACAGCTGAGCCACCCGTTAGCGGCGGGGCAGGACCTCGCGGGCCAGGGCGGCCATGCCCAGTGTTCTGCGGAACGGACTGTTCCCCCGTGCTGCCTCCAGCGATGCCCAGAGGATCAGGGAACCTTTGCTGAGGGACCCCAGAACTTCCTGATACTTCGGTGTCAGGGCCATCATGGATGCCGCTCCGAGACCTGCCCACGCCAGGATGGGCAGGTTGGGGACTTCGACAATTCGGAGGCGCCCGTTGCGGTCCCGGAAAAAGTTTGTCAGCGCCATGGTTTAGGCACCCTTCCTGGTTTTGGCCGGAGCTTTGCGTGCGGGTTTCTTTTCCGCAGGCTTGGCGTCGTCTTTTTGGGTGCGGGTAGAGGAACGCGTTCCGGAACCTGAGGGCTTGGACCCTGACCCGGATGATTTCTTGTCGCGGTTTTTTTCCACGCTGCGCCGCAGGGCTTCCATAAGGTCCAGGACTTTTCCACCCTCCTCTTCGGTTTCGGTTCCGAAAGTCTCTTCGGTATCCAAGGCTTCGCCCTTTTCAAGCTTTGCTTCGATCAGCGTTTTCAACTGCTCCTGATAGTCGTCAGTGAACTCGGCCGGGTTGAAGTCCGAACTGAAGGACTCCACGAGGGTTGAAGACATCTCCAGTTCCTTGGCGCTGATCCGGACTTTCTCATCCAATGACGGGAAAGCAGCTTCCCGGACTTCGTCCTCCCACAGCAGGGTTTGCAGGGTCAGCACGTCGCCGCGGACCCTCAGCGCACCCAGCCTGCTCTTCTGCCGGAGCGAAAACTGCACGATGGCCGTGCGGTCAGTGTCCTCCAGCGTCCGTCGCAGCAGCACATAGGACTTCGTCGATTTCGAATCGGGTTCCAGATAGTACGTCTTATCGAAGAGGATGGGGTCCACCTGCTCGCTGGGCACAAATTCGACGACGTCGATCTCCCGGCTCTTCTCCACCGGCAGGGAGGCCAGTTCCTCGTCGCTGAGGACCACCGTTTGCTCGCCGTCGTCGTATGCCTTGGCAATGTCCTTGTATTCCACTACCTCGCCGCAGATTTCACAGCGGCGCTGGTAGCGGATGCGTCCGCCGTCCTTCTCATGGACCTGGTGCAGGCTGACGTCGTGGTTCTCGGTGGCGGCATAAACCTTGACCGGCACGTTGACCAGCCCAAAGGCTATGGCACCCTTCCAAATGGCTCTCATGTCTCCCAGTGAACACCAAACCCGGGGGCCTCGACCAGAGTGCCGCGGAGCGCTCAGCCCAGCTTTAATTCGGTTCCGATGGCCCGGTATACGTCGGGATTGGCAAAATAGGCACTGTGCGAACCGGGAAACGGCTCTCCGGACGCAACTTCCTGATCGATGATCCGGTCACCGCGTCCGGCAAAGACCCGTTCGCTGCAGAAGGACAGCAGATCACGTTCATCCCAAAAGTTGAGCCAGGGTGCCGGCAGCGTACCCGGTCCGCCCGGGGCCAAATGTGCGAGTCCGCCCAGCAGATAGAGCCAGGGACTTTGGGAACCGGCGGTGACGAGCAGGTCCAGCCGAATGCCTTCAGCTTTCCACCCGGGATCGGAGACCAGGTCCACGGCGGCCACCCCGCCGAGGCTGTGGCCGAAGAGGACCACGGGGGCGTCCTGGTTCGCCATCCGGAGGGCATGCGTGACGGCGGTGCGGGCCTCGGCGCCCCGGCGCAGGTAGTAGATGATGCTGCGGGAAAAATCCGATGCTGCATCTGTCAGCGGCACGCGGCGGCGGATTGCGACGTCGGTGACCAGGTTCAGGGTTAGCCGCTCCAGGCTGCTGCCCAGCAGGTTTTCTTCCGCGGCGTTGACTGCGGCAACGTTGTTCTCCTCTGTTCCGGTTTGGAGTTCGGCTGCGGCGGTGTCCGGGAGGCGGTGGAGCGGCGGAGCATTGAGAAGGTCCAACCCGGCCAAGGCCAACCCGCGTTCCGCCCCGGCGAGTTCCGTCGGGGTCTCGGCCGTTGCCGGCTGGTAACGCGGCGGGAGCGCGGAAACCACGCTGATGTCCGGGGCGGCACCGGCAGCCCACGAAACATCAAGGACCGCATAGCCTTCCAGCGCCGGATCCCGGGCAAGCATCCAGCGAATGGTTTCGGCGGGGACAGGATCAGGATTGCCGGTGCCCTGCAGGAAAACCAGGGTGCCTGCGGCATCAGGAGCTGCGGGGAACAAATTGGCCTCTCTGGGGTTGGCGTTGGCACATGGTCAGGGCGCCACTCTCACACCTCCGGGGCCGGACCGCCAGACCCGGGGGTGAAATCGCTGCGCATCGAGTGTCCGGATCAGGGCCTTCAGCTCCATCGAGTGACGCACACATGCGGCGGATCCTGCGCTATTCCCGGATGAGCCGGCCACTCGGCGGGTGTGTGCAGGTTTGCCAGGGCGGATAATGGAACCCGCAACGGAGGGAGCGGCTGTGGGCAGGGAAGCATCAACCGGCGGGGAAGCGGCAGGGCGGTCCGAACTGACGGTGGGCCAGATGGCTGAACGCAGCGGGGTGAGCGTTTCAGCCCTGCACTTCTATGAGCGGCAGGGGCTGATCAGCAGCCGCCGAACTGCGGGGAACCAGCGCCGATTCGACCGCTCGGTTCTGCGCCGGGTGGCGGTCATCCGCGCTGCGCAGCGTGCAGGCATTCCGCTGTCCGCCATTGCGCGGGCACTGGATGAGCTGCCCAAGGACGCCGTCCCGGACCAGAACGACTGGCAGCGGCTGTCCTCTGCCTGGCGCCAGGACCTGGACGCGAGGATTCATTCCCTCGAGGCTCTGCGGGACCGGCTCGGCGGATGCATCGGGTGTGGCTGCCTCTCGCTGGCCGAATGCCGGTTCGTCAACCCAGACGACGCGTCAGCCGACCGGGGAACCGGCGCCCGCGCCTTCGAGTTTTAGGGCGCGGTCCGACGGCGCGTACCGGCCGCCGATTTGACCTCAACCATAGTTGAGGTTCTAGCGTTGACTCATGCTGACAGACCATTTCAAGGACGCCTTCCGCGCCCATCCGGCCGGAGTTGCCGTTATTACCGCGTACGGCGACGCCGGTCCGGTCGGATTGACTGCTTCGTCCGTGTCCTCCGTCTCCGCAGACCCGCCCATTCTGGTCTTCTCACTGGCGTCAGCTCAGGGATCAGCCGGTGTCATTGCCGCCGCTGACACCGTGGTGGTGCATCTTCTGGGGGCACGCAACGCTCCACTGGCCTCCCTGTTTTCCCGGCCCGGAACGGACAGGTTCACCCCGGAGCTGGCCTGGGAGAAGCTGCCCACCGGCGAGCCGCTTCTCACGGATGCACCGCATGCCCTGCGTGCCCGCGTCCTGAGCCGCACCGCCGTCGGATCCTCTGTCCTGGTGACGGGAGAAGTCCTGAACATTCTTGCCTCCGGAGAACCGGATGCCCCGCTGGTCTATCACAACCGCACCTACCACCGCCTGGGGTCCCACTCCGCGCTCTGAGCGTCCGGCTTCCCGGCCCGCAGGACACGCAGGCGCAGGACGGACGTGGCTGCAGCCGGGTTTGTTGGAATGATGGGAGGAATTACCCATCATCAACTGAAACGGGAGCACCATGGCCACGAAGAAATCCCTCAAGGACCTCACCAGCCAGCAGAAGAAGCTGGTGGGCGTTTCCGCCACCGTGCAGTTTGCCCTTGCCGGCCTGGCGCTGGCGGATATTTGGCGCCGGCCCGCGTCCGAAGTCCGCGGTTCCCGGGCCCTGTGGTCCGCAGCCTGCGCCGTGAACTTCATCGGCCCGCTGTCCTACTTCGTTTTCGGCCGGCGCAAGTAAGCGTGGCTCCGGCAGGCCGCCGCCCGCCTGTCCGCAAATCCGCATCCGGAAAAACCAAGCAACCTGCTGTGGACCCCGTTTCGCTGCAGGGTTTGGAAGAAGCACCGGCACCGGAAGACGCTGGCACGTTTGAAGGCCTGCGTTTTGACGGGGAGTCCTTCGACGGCACGGATCTGCAGGGCAGCACCTTTTTGGAATGCGAGTTCAGCGCGGTGTCCATGTCGGACACCGCGCTGCGCGGCGCCCGGTTCCTGGAATGCCGTTCCTTCGGCCTGTATGCACCGGTGTTCCGTGCTCCGCGGGCCACCTTCCGCGACGTGGTCCTGGAGGGCAGCCGGCTTGGATCGGCGGAACTGTATGACAACGGCTGGAACTCCGTGCACGTGGACGGCGGCAAACTGGATTATGTGAACCTGCGCAACTCCAAGCTCACCGACGTCCTGTTCACCGGCTGCACCATCGAGGAACTGGACCTGGACGGCGTCCACGCCACCCGGGTGGCCTTCCGCGACTGCCGGATCGGTGCCCTGAGCCTCACTGGAGCGGTGCTGCAGGACGTGGACCTGCGCAGCACGGAGCTGCGGTCCATCACGTACCTGGCCGGATTACACGGCGCCACGATCGATGACGGGCAGCTGATGATGCTGGCCCCGCTGCTGGCCGCCAACATCGGGCTGCGCGTGGAGGGCTGACTCAGCTTTCCTGGGCGAGCTTGGACGCGTTCTTGATGATGTTCTTGGCCATGGACGGGAAGATCAGGCCGTGGAACGGGGCAATGAGCCACCAGTAGAGTTTCCCGGCCAGTCCCTTGGGAAAGTAAATGGCGCGCTGCCGGTACAGGCTGCCCCCGCCGTCGGGATCCACCCGCAGTTCCAGCCAGGCCTTTCCCGGCACCCGCATTTCGGCGCGCAGCCGCAGCAGGCTGCCGCGCTCCAGCAGTTCCACCCGCCACCAATCCACCACGTCCCCGGTGAACAGGGTGGTGGGATTGCGGCGGCCGCGGGTCAGACCGGCGCCGCCCACGGTCTTGTCCAGCACGCCGCGGATGGCCCAGGCCATCGGCAGCGAATACCAGCCGTTCTTGCCGCCGATTCCCTCAATCACCTTCCACACATGCTCGGGAGCCACCGAGGAACGGCGCTGCCGGGAGTCCACATAGACCGTCTGCCCGGCCCAGTTCGGGTCAGTCGGCAGCGGTGAGGACGCATCATCGGCCGACGGCGACGCGCTGGCCCACGTGGTTTCCACCTCGCCGCGCTTTTCCTTGCCCAACGCCCGCTTAACCGCTTCCTGATACCCGGTGCGGCCGCCGTCGGGCTCCGCCACAAACTGGTCAATGTCGTGTTCCTTGGACACGGCGTCGTGCTGCAGGGATTCCACCAGCGGCAGCGACATGGACCGCGGAATCGGGGTTACCAGGGCCACCCACATGCCGGCGAGCCGGGGTGCGGGCAGCGGCAGGGCATAGATCCGCCGCCGAGGCAGGCCGGCCTCTTCCGCGTACCCGTTCATGATCTCCGCATAGGTCAGGACCTCGCGGGAGCCGATATCGAAGGTGCGGTTCACATCGGCGGGGAGGTCGACGGCGCGGACCAGATAGTGCAGGACGTCGCGGATGGCGATGGGCTCGATTTTCCGCCGCACCCAGCTCGGAGCCGGCATGACAGGCAGGGTTTCGGTCAGGTGCCGGATCATTTCAAACGACGCCGAACCGGAACCGATGACCACGCCGGCCTGGTAGACAACCGCGGGAACCTTGCCCTCAAGGAGGATCCGTCCCACCTCGGTGCGGGAGCGCATGTGCGGGGACAGCTCACCTTCCGGATGCAGTCCGCCCAGATACACGATCCGCTGCACCCCCGCCTCGGCCGCGGTGTCCGCAACAATGTGCGCGATCCGCTCCTCCTGGCTGGCAAAGCCCTTGCCCGAGGCCATGGAATGCACCAGGAAGTAGACGGTATCCATGCCCTGCATGGCCTCGGCGACGGAATCCTTGTCCGCGAGGTCACCCTGGATGATCTCGACGTCGTCGTGCCACGGAACGTCGTGCAGTTTCTCCGGGGAACGCACCAGGACCCGCACCTTGTGGCCGTCCTGCAGGAGCAGCGGCACCAGCCGCCCGCCAATGTAGCCCGTGGCGCCTGTTACCAAAACCCGCTGTGACTCAGTCATTTTCCCAACGTACACAGTTCTTCCGACGCTGAGCAGTGGCTGCGGAACGCCGTTGGCGTAATCTGCCCAGCAGGCTCACAAATACTGGAAATTGCGTGCCCATCCCGGTAAGACTAGGGACCATGGCGAGCAGCGGAGCGGGTCTGAAGCAGCAGGAAACTGTGAACGTGGACGGCCACCGCCTCCGGCTGACCAATTTGGACAAGGTGTTGTATCCGGAAACCGGAACCACCAAGGCCGACGTGCTGTCTTATTACGCCGCCGTAGCCGAGGCACTGCTGCCGCATTCCCGGGACCGTCCGGCCACCCGCAAGCGCTGGGTCCACGGAGTGGGAGTGCCCGGAGATCCGGGGCAGGTCTTCTTTCAGAAAAACATCGAGACCTCCGCTCCCACGTGGGTGAAGAGATTTCCGATTGAACACAAAAGCGGCACCAACATTTATCCGCTGGTCAACGACCTGGCGACATTGACCTGGCTGGCCCAAAGCGCGGCCCTGGAAATCCATGTTCCGCAGTGGCGGTTTGGCCCGCGCGGCAAGATCAATAATCCGGACCGCCTGGTGCTGGATCTGGATCCGGGGGAGGGCGTGGACCTGGCGCAGTGTGCCGAGGTGGCCCGCCTGGCCCGGGACATCCTCTCCGACATGGGACTGGACGCCCGCCCGGTCACCAGCGGTTCCAAGGGTATCCATCTGTATGCCGCGCTGGACGGGAAGCAGACCTCGGACGAGGTGAGCGCCGTCGCACACGAACTCGCGCGGGCCCTGGAAGCGGACCATCCGGACCTGATCGTGTCCGACATGAAAAAGTCCCTGCGGACCGGCAAGGTTCTGCTGGACTGGAGCCAGAACAACGGCAACAAAACCACCATCTGCCCCTATTCGCTGCGCGGCCGGTTCACGCCCACAGTGGCGGCGCCGCGTACCTGGGAGGAGCTCGAGGATCCGGACCTCGCCCAGCTGGACTACGAACAGGTGATGCAGCGGCTGGCCGAGGACGGGGATCCGCTGGCCGGCATGGACTCCGGCTCCGGGGAACTGGCCGCCGAGGCACTGGAGGACGCCGTGGCGGAAGGAACCGGTGCGGGACCCGCGGACCGGCTCAGCAAGTACCGCAGCATGCGCGACGCCGCCAAAACCCCGGAACCCGTTCCGGCCGAACCCGCGGAGCCCTCCGAAGGCAACAGCTTTGTCATCCAGGAGCACCACGCCCGGCGGCTGCACTGGGACTTCCGGCTGGAACATGACGGCGTCCTGGTCTCCTGGGCGCTGCCCAAGGGACCGCCCGATTCCCCGGACCAGAACCATCTGGCAGTCCAGACTGAGGATCATCCGCTGGACTACGGCAGCTTTGCGGGAACCATTCCCAAGGGCGAGTACGGCGCCGGCGAGGTACGGATCTGGGACCACGGAACCTATGAACCGGAAAAATGGCGCGACGGCAAGGAGGTCATTGCCGTGCTGCACGGCCAGCCCGACGGCGGCCTTGCCTCCGAAGGCAGCGCGGACCGCCGCTTCGCCCTGATCCACACCGGCGGCAAGGGCGGGGCAAACAACTGGCTGATCCACCTCATGAAGCACCAGCCTGAGCCGCGGGATCCGGCGGACACTCCGGATGCTCCCGGTACTCCCGATACTCCCGATAAGGCGGACAAAGCCAACAAAGCGGACAAAGCTGATCTGAAGGCCAGGGATACTGACGAGGCGGAAGATTCACCCGTCGAAACCGTGGCAGCCGCCGCCGCAGCGCCGCCTCCCGGGGCCAAAACCCTTCCGGATACCGCCGGGACAGCCAAGGCCGTGGCTGCCGACGCGAAAGAGCACGGCATGCCGCAGGTGGAACCCATGCTGGCTACCCTCGGCACCCGGGCGGACGTCAATGAAGACGACGAATGGGCCTTTGAAATGAAGTGGGACGGCGTCCGAGCGGTGGTGGATGTGACGCCGGAGGGAACCCGGCTGATCAGCCGCAACGGCAATGACATGACCGCCGCCTACCCCGAACTGCAGGAACTGGGGCGGCGCCTGTTCGGGGAACGCGCGGTCCTGGACGGGGAAATCGTGGCCATCAACAAGGCGGGCCGGCCGGACTTCGGGCTGCTCCAGCCTCGTATGCACCTGACCAAGCGCCGCGACATAGAGGCCGCTGCCGCACGCACCCCGGTTCACCTGATGATCTTTGACCTGTTGTGGCTGGACGGAAACTCGCTGATGGAGCTGCCGTACTCGCAGCGGCGGGAGATCCTGGAATCCGCAGTGGAACCGGCGGGGGAGGACGGCCACGTTCAGGTGCCGCCGGCGCTGGAGATGTCCATGGATGAGGCCGTGGAGGCGAGCAAGGAGCTCGGCCTTGAAGGAGTCATGGCCAAGCGGCGAACCAGCACCTATTCCCCCGGCCGGAGGTCCAAGAGCTGGATCAAACTCAAGAATTCCTTCACCCAGGAAGTGGTGATTGTGGGCTGGCGCCCGGGCAAGGGCAACCGGGCATCCAAGATCGGTTCGCTGCTGGTGGCCGTTCCGGACGGTCATGAGCTGACCTACATTGGCCGGGTTGGATCAGGCCTGAGCGAGAAAGATCTGGCCCTGGTGGGCGGGAAACTGAAAAAACTGGCCCGCAAGACACCCCCGCTGGAGGGAGTTCCCCACGCGGACGCCTCCGACGCCCAATGGGTCCGCCCCGTCCTGGTGGGTGAAGTGACCTATTCCGAACGCACCGCCACCGGCAAGCTCCGCCACCCCGCCTGGCGCGGACTGCGCCCGGACAAGAAACCCTCCGACGTCGTCGTCGAAATCCCCTGATCCGTCTGCCCAACATTCAGCCGTTCCCAACCCCAGGAGGCCTGCATGACTGCCGCACCCGTTGCACCGGACCAGCCGCTCAGTGACACCCTCAAGGATGTGGACACCTGGTGGCGCGCCGCTAACTACCTCTCCGCCGGGCAGATCTATCTGCGGAACAATCCGCTGCTGCGCCGCCCGCTGGAGAAGGAGGACGTCAAGGCCCGGCTGCTGGGACACTGGGGCACCACTCCCGGGCTGAACTTCTTTTACGCGCACCTTAACCGGGTGATCCGCGACCAGCACCGTGAGGTCCTCTTCATCACCGGACCCGGGCACGGCGGTCCCGCCAACGTCGCCAACGCCTGGCTCGAGGGCACCTACTCGGAGATCTACAGCCACGTGGGACAGGACGAGGCCGGGCTGCAGACGCTCTTTCGACAGTTCTCCTACCCCGGCGGTGTTCCCAGCCATGCGGCTCCAGAAACCCCCGGGTCCATCCATGAGGGAGGCGAGCTGGGCTATTCGCTGGCACACGCCTACGGCGCGGTGTTCGACAACCCGAACCTGATCGCCGCCACGGTGATCGGCGACGGCGAGGCCGAAACCGGGCCGCTGGCAGCCAGCTGGCATTCCAACAGCTTCCTTGACCCGGCCGTGGACGGCGCCGTACTGCCGATCCTGCACCTGAACGGCTACAAAATCGCGAACCCCACCATCCTCTCCCGCATGCCCGAGGAGCAGCTGGTGAAGCTGATGGAAGGCTACGGCTACCACCCCTACCTGGTCACCGTGGAGGATCCCTCGGCCACGGCGCAGGCGCACGTCGATTTCGCTGCAGCACTGGAAGCCTGCCTGGCAGAAATCGACGAGATCCAGGCACCCTACCGCAGCGGCGAGCAGGTGGCAGTGCCTGCAGATGCCCCGGATGCCGATGACTCCCAAGATGTGCGGAACGAGCACGCCCCGCGCTGGCCCATGATCATCTTTCGTTCGCCCAAGGGCTGGACCGGACCCGCCGTGGTGGACGGCCTGCAGGTGGAGGGCACCTGGCGGGCGCACCAGGTGCCGTTGTCCGGCATCCACGACAACCCGGAACATCTGGCGCAGCTTGAGGAATGGATGCGTTCCTACCGTCCGGAGGAACTGTTCGACGACGCCGGCCGGCTGCGGCCCGAAATCGCCGCCCTGGCCCCGGAAGGCAACGCGCGGATGAGTGCCACCCCGTACGCCAACGGCGGGAGACTGCTGCAGGACCTCAAGCTGCCGGCGTACGCGGACCATGCCGTGGACGTGGAAAACCCCGGAACCAAGCGGATCTCGCCGATGATTACCGCCGGCGAATACCTGCGCGACGTCGTCTCGGCAAACCCGTCCAACTTCCGTATTTTCGGCCCGGATGAGACCGCGTCCAACCGGCTGCAGGCCGTCTATGAGGTCACGGACAAGGCGTGGCAGCAGCGCATCGACGAGATCGATGAGCACCTCGCCCGCAGCGGCCGGGTGGCGGAAGTCCTCAGCGAGCACCTCTGCGAGGGGTGGCTGGAGGGGTACCTGCTCACCGGTCGGCACGGCGTGTTCAACTGCTACGAAGCCTTTGTCCACATTGTCGATTCCATGTTCAACCAGCACGCCAAGTGGCTGAAAGTCAGCCGCAACCTGTCCTGGCGCCAGCCCATTGCCTCGTTGAACTACCTGCTTTCCAGCCACGTCTGGCAGCAGGACCACAACGGCTTCTCGCATCAGGATCCCGGCTTCATCGACCACGTGGTGAACAAGAAGGCCGAAGTCATCCGGGTGTACCTGCCGCCGGACGTGAACACCATGCTCGCCGTGACCGAGCACATCCTTGGCACCCGGGACCGGGTGAATGTGGTGGTGTCCGGCAAGCAGCCCACGCCCGCCTGGCTGAATCCGGTGGATGCTCAGCTGCATGTGGAGCGGGGTGTGGGCATCTGGGACTTCGCCGGCAGCGAAACCGCAGGACCCGGCACCAAAACCGATCCCGACGTCGTGCTGGCCTGCGCCGGCGACGTACCCACCCTGGAAACCGTGGCCGCGGCCGGCCTGCTGAAGAAGCAGCTGCCGGACCTGAAAATCAGGGTGGTAAACGTGGTGGACCTGATGCGGCTGCAGGACCCCGGAGAGCACCCGCACGGGCTCTCTGACAGGGATTTCGACACCCTGTTCACCAAGGACCGGCCCATTATTTTCGCGTACCACGGTTATCCGTGGCTGATCCACCGGCTCACGTACCGGCGCACCAATCACGGCAATCTGCACGTACGCGGCTACAAGGAGGAGGGCACCACCACCACACCCTTCGACATGGCCATGCTCAACCAGATTGACCGGTTCCAGTTAGCCATCGACGTGCTGGACCGGGTAGCGTCGCTGGGATCAACGCAGGCCGGTTTCCGGCAGTGGCTCCAGGACGAACGGATCCGCTGCCGGCAATATACCCGGGACGAGGGGCAGGATCCGCCGTACATTACGGGCTGGGAACTGCAGGAAGCCTCGGAACAAACCGCGGACTGAGCCTGCGGGTACGTACGATCCATCTATTGAAGGAGAGTTCATTGACCACTGATCACAAGAGCATCACTGTTTCGCGAGTTATTGATGCCCCAGCCAACGACATCTTCAACCTCCTGTCCAACCCGGCGCGCCACCACGAGCTGGACGGCTCAGGCATGGTGGTTTCGGACGAGAAAACCGACCGCATCACCAAGTCCGGGCAGGTTTTCACCATGAACATGAACAATTCCAAAATGGGTGATTACCAGACGGACAACCACGTCACCGGGTATGACCACAACAAGCTCCTGGCCTGGCAGACGGCTGTGGCCGGCACCGAGCCCATGGGCTGGCAGTGGGTCTGGGAACTCGAGCCGCACGGTTCGGACTCCACCGAGGTCACGCTGACCTACGACTGGTCCCACGTCACCGACAAGGAGACGCTGAAGAAGGTGTCCTTCCCGATGGTGTCCAAGGACGAGCTCGAAGACTCCCTGAACATGCTGGCCGCCGGAGTTTCCGGGGCCTAAGGCATAACACCGCATAACGACGGCGGCCGCACCTTCCCCGTGAAGGTGCGGCCGCCGTCGTTGTAGGGTGGGGCGCATGATCCGCGAAGGAACATCGCAGGACATTCCCGAACTGGCGCAGCTTCGTGCGGTGTGGACCGCCGAGGCCGGACTGGAGGTGCCCGGCGACCCGGACTTTGCCAGTGCCTTCGGGGACTGGCTGGCCGCGAACCCGCGAACATTCTTCGTCGCCGAAAGTCCGGCCGGCTCCCTGATCGGGATGCTGAACCTGATGCTGTTCGAGCGGATGCCGAAGCCGGGAAAGCCGCTGTCCGTGTGGGTCTACCTGGCCAACGCCTTCGTGCTGCCGGCGCACCGGAACGCCGGGGTGGGCGGGGCACTGGTGGCTGCGGCGATCGACTATTCGCGCCGGATCGGGGCGGCGCGGATCGTCACCTCGCCGTCACCGGCGTCGAAGTCCTTCTATGCCCGGCAGGGCTTCGAGCCGGCGGACGAGCTGGCCGTTTACCGTTTCTGACGGCACCCGGACTCAGTCGAACCGGACCACCACCTTGTCTGCCGCACCCGGGGTCTTCGCCAGTTCCAGGGCTTCAAGGGAACGGTCGAAGGGAAGGACATCGCTGATGATGAGCTGGTACTTCTCCCAGTTCTCGATGATGTCGTCGGTAACCTCGAAGATCTCCGTGGGGTAGCCCATCGCGAAGACGATGGTGAGCTCGGTGGTGAGGATGGAACCAAAATCCAGCTCCACGGGCTTCTTGTGCACCGCCACGACGCCCAGGACCGCACCGGACTTCGCCACATTGCCGACCGTCTGGGGGATCACGGGCGCCCCGGCGGCGTCGAGGAAGATGTCGGTTCCGGATCGGGTGCCGCGGACCAGCATGGTGGCCCCGTCACCGTGCAGCTCGACCAGTCGGGCCGCCACGTCCTCTTCGGAGGAGTTGATGACGGCATCCGCGCCGATCTCCAGTGCCTTCTCCAGACGGGAAGGAATGATGTCCACGACCACGATGTGCGAGGCCCCCCGGCGGCGGTAGCCGAGGACGGCGCCGAGCCCGATGGGGCCGGCGCCGAAAACCACAACCTTGTCGCCGGGCTGAGGGTCGGTGCGGTTGACTGCGTGATAGGCCACTGCCATCGGCTCATTCAGAGCAGCGACTTCCCACGGAATGTCGCTGGGAATGACCCGCAGCTGGCGTCCCGGCTCGGCATCCTTCACCAGGACATATTCCGACAACCCGCCCTGCGCACCGCCGCTGCCCAGCAGCCCGTCGGTAAACGCCATGGTGTCGATGACCACGTGGTCGCCGACGGCGAACCCGGTGACTTCGGCGCCGACCTCCGCTACTTCGGCGGCCGGCTCATGCCCCAGCGGGGTGGCGCCCTGCCGGGGCGGAATGCCGCCGACCTGGCTGTACATCGCGTCGGAGCCGCAGATCCCGCAGGCCTTCATCTTCAACAGGACATCACGGGGACCGGCGACGGGCCGCTCGACCTCCACCCACTCGTTGGTGTCCGGACCGGTGACGTGGACAGACTTCATGGTTTCTCCTTCGTTCTCGACGGCAGGGCGGGATTACCGGCTGGGGCTAAACCGCGGACCAGCCGCCGTCGGAGGGCAGGATGGCGCCGTTGATATTCACGCCGTCGTCGCTGAGCAGGAACGTGATGGACGCTGCCAGCTCCTCGGCCGATGCCAGGCCCGGAATGTTGATGCGGGCGGGGCCGAGGCGGGCTTCGCCGTACTCGCTGGTTTTACCGCCCATCGGAATGCCGGTGGCCACGCCGCCCGGAGCAACTGCGTTTACGCGGATGCCTTCCTTGGCATACATGAACGCGGTGCTGCGGGTAATGCCCACAACCGCGTGCTTGGAGGCCGTGTAGGCCACACCGGATGCCGAGCCGCGCAGGCCGGCCTCGGAGGTGATGTTCACGATCGAGCCCTTGTGCGCTTCGAGCATGGTCGGCAGCACGGCGCGGGTCAGGCGCATCAGGCCCTCCACGTTGACGGCGAAGATCTTCTGCCACATGGCATCGGAGACCTCGTGCAGCGGCGAGAAATCGTCATTGATGCCGGCCACGTTGGCCAGGCCGTCAATCTTGGTGCCGGCAGCGGCCATGATGCTGTCGATGGCGGCGGCGTCGGTCAGGTCGCCCGCAACCGGAACAATGGCGTCGCCCAGTTCGGCGGCGAGCTCCTTGATCTTCACCTCGGCAATGTCGACGGCGATGACGCGGCCGCCTTCACGGACAATCCGTCCGGCGGTGGCGCGGCCAATGCCGGAACCGGCGCCGGTGACGATGACGGTGCGGCCTTCGAAACGTCCTTCGACGGTCGGCAGAACGGTGTCGGCGGTTTCGGGCATGACGCCGCCGTTGGCTGCCTTGACGAGTTCATCCACGGCTGCCTGCGGGAACTTGCCCCCGCTCAGGTCGACAAGCTGCTGCAGCTTCAGGGTCAGTGCCGGGCCCAGCGTTGACTCATCGCTGCCGGCCTGCGCAAGCATGCCGCGGATGGCGGGTCCGCCTGCCGGGTGGTCGAGCCACTGCTGGACGGTGTTCTGGGCGGTGATGGGCGAGTTGGCCATGGACCGGTCCTTTCGTTGCGGAGGCGGCCGGATTGTGTCGGCCGCGGTTGCAGGCGGTCTACGCGGGGAATTCCCGTGCTGCTTACACGTGTAAGTTGCCTGTAATGTCAGAGTACCGGAGAAATCCGGCGGATATAAGGCAGAGATTTTCAGCGGAAAGGACGGCTCGTGGAGCGCAGGGCTAACTCCTCTGACGTGGCCCGGGAAGCAGGCGTTTCCCGGGCCACGGTCAGCTACGTGCTCAACGGCCGCAGCGGGCAAAGCATCTCCGCCGCCACCCGGGACAAGGTACTGGCGGCCGCCCGGAATCTGGGGTACATCCCGTCCGCCGCTGCCCGCACGCTGCGCAGCGGCCGCAGCACCTTGGTCCTGATGCTGCTGCCGCCCGAACCGCTGGGCCGGGCCCAGGCCATGGTGATCGACGCGGCCTCGGAGTACCTGGAGCAGCACGGGTTGCGGCTGGTGGCCCACCGGCTGCCCCGGAGCGGAGGCGCGGTGTCCCTGGTGCATTCCCTGGTTCCTGCGGCACTGATCCTCATCACCCCGCTGGAGGACGCGGAGCTGGCTGCCCTGCAGGCCACCGGGATCAGGGTGGCCTCATTGCACTCGACACTGCATGATCCGCTCGGGCCGGACCTGGGCATCGGCGCACTGCAGGTCCAGTACCTGGCCGACGCCGGGCACCGCCGGATCGGCGTGGCCGTACCGGAGGGCGCCGGCTACGGCTGGCGCGTGCAGGTGCGCCTGGCCGCCATCGAGCATGCCTGTGATGTCCTTGGCCTGCCGCGTCCCGCCGTCGCGCACCTTCACCTGGATGCCGCCGATGCCGCTGCCGCCGTAGCCCGCTGGCTCGAAGGCCCGGAGGCGGTAAGCGCAGTGTGCGCGTTCGACGACGATCACGCTTTTGCGCTGCTGTCCGGATTAGCGGTCCACGGGTGGACGGCGCCGCGGGACCTGGCTGTCATTGGTGCCGAGGACATTCCGCTGGCGTCCCTCGCCGTGCCGCCGCTGACGACCGTCCGGCTTGATGCCGCACGGTTGGGAAAGCGGTTTGCACAGATGGCGCTGGGAGAAACGGCCGCTGAAGAACTGCCGCCCGTCAGCCTGGTCCAGCGGAACTCCGCCTAACTGCGCCGATCGGCGTTGACCGACCGGGCAGTGCAGGATTAACCGTGCGGCCAGGCGGCAATCGCCTGGTCAATTGCCCGCCGCGCCGCCGCCGGAATCCGCTCCACCAGATCCACCACCGGTTCCGTCCCGGACTTGGCCGTGGAGCGAGGCAACCGCCAGGTGCCAACGGTGACCCCGTCCACCACCACCGCCGGGCGGAAAATTCCGTTGCGGCCCGGTACCAGCGCTTCGAACATTGCCGGGCTGGCTGTCAGGGAACGGTCCGTGTAGCCCAGGATCCACTCATCAAACCCGGGCAGCAGCACAGCTCCCGTGGCCGTTGCGGGGTCCGGGTCCGGATGATCCACGCCGGCGTGCCGTCCAGTTCCACCGTGGTGAGGTCCTCCACTGCGGCGGCTGCACGCCGCAGGACAGCCCGGGGAAGCTTGGTCCACCAGGCCAGGTCCGCCTCGGACACCGGCCCCCGGGCGAGGACAAACCCGCGGACCACTGTGGCCAGCGCTGCTTCAGGATCCGCCGGCGCGTGATCCGGGGAAAGGGTGAGGAGTTGTTCGGGGCGGTCCGGATTGAACTGTCCCCAGTGCACGTGGCCGGCCACGGCCAGATGCATCAGCAAGTGATACCCGGGGCCGCCGGCCGTGGGGATGCCGGCCGCGTCCCACAGGGACAGGACTTCTGCCCGGCGCAGCGGCCGGATTTGGAGGGCTTCAAGCAGTACGTCCCGGGCGCGGCCAACCGTGCGCTCATCCAGCCCGAGTTCCTCCCGGCGCCGCACGGTAGCCCGGTGAATGCGCTCCGCGGTGAAGAACAGCAGCGTGCCCAGATGCTCCGGCGTCGTGGCGAACAGTGTGCCCCGCATTGGCCAGCTGCGGACCAGCGCGCCGGTGTTGAACGCGGCCCGCACATCGGCCACAGTGGTTCCCGGCTCTGAGCGCAGAGCGACGGCGCGCAGGACGGCGGGCAGATCCTGGCCCTGCAGCGCGACCGCGCGCTGCACGACGCCGGCAGGCAAAAGGTCCGAGCCGTTCAGCAGCTGGGACCGCACCCGCATCCGCCGGGCATCCTCGCCGCTGAGTTGGAATCCCATCCGCTCACCGTAGGCGGCACAGGGGCAAGCGGCAAGAAGGAGCGCTGCCCCAGGCCGCGCGTCAGGAAACCCTCCGTTTTGGGAGTTCCCCGCCGGTTTGGACTTTTACTGCCGGTCCGCGCCGGCAGCAAAATCCCAAACCGGTAGCCGAATCCCAAAACGGCCGCGGAACCAGCCTCAGGCGTTCTCTTCCCGGGCCCGGAAAAGCTGCATCTGCCGGTATCGTCGGCCCAGCGACTCGCGCCGCGGCTTGACCGCCGCGTCCTCGGGCTCCGCGGTCAGGTCAATGTGCTTCTTGCCGAAGCGCCAGAGCAGCAGGTCATCGAGCAGCCGGTCCGGTCCGGGGGAGTACCGGTGGTCCAGGGCCTTGCGGACCTTGGTGATGATGTCCGCCTGCAGCAGTCCGGCCAAATCCATGGTGGTCTTCATGCCGTGGGCGGCCAGCAGTTCGGCGGCCCACCCCCAGTCATCCCCGGCCTTGCGGTTCACATGCGGCAGCAGCGTCATCCAGACGTCGCGGATCCGGTTGGGAGTCAGCGGCGCGCTTCCCTGTCCGTCCTCGTCCCAGAAACCGGTGACTGTTTCATAGCGCTCATGCAGTTCGGCAAACGCGGTCTCCACGGTCTCCAGCATGGCCGCCGTGGCAGTGAACTGGCGGTCGAAGTACGGGCTCCAGGCCCGCGGATCACCGGCTTTGAACCGGATGTCATGCTCAATTTCGGACCAGGCGTGGGCCAGCACGGTGCGGATCTGCACTTCAAACTGATAGCTGCCGTTGGGCCGCTGGTCCGGGTCCAGGAGCTTGTGGAATTCCCGAACGGTGTCATTCTGGATGGTCCGAAGGACCAGGTGCCGGCTGGAATAGCCGTAGGTGCCGGATTCGATGGATCCAATGTCCTTTTCCCGGTCCCCGCGGCAGTCAAACTCGGCACGCTGGCGCTTGATCAGGTTGGCGGCCTCGTCCACCTCGTGCGGCAGGGTGACGATCACCCGCAGTCCCACCAAATCGATCAGGTTCCGCAGCGGATCGGGAAACAGCAGGGTCGGAAGCTCGGAGGGATCCTCGGACGGCAGGGTCCGGGCAGCCTTGTCCCGGAAGGACTCCACCGTTTTGGTCCGTGAGGCCACGAACAGCGGACGGACGGGACTGTCCGTGAAGATGGCCCGGAGGCTCTCCTCCATTTCCCGGGTGAGCTTTTCCAGAGCCGGACGGACCCGTGCGTATTCATCGGTGCTCGCCTGGACCACCGGACGCAGCCGGTCATCGAGGCTGTCCCACGCGCCCATAGAAAAAACCCCGTTCCTTCACCTTGGTTGTGTTGCCGGCCGTCCGGCGTACCGGACGCTAGGCTCAACTACCAGATTAGGCCAGATGAAGGGGTGGTTATGATGCCGTTCGACCCGCGGAGCCTTGCCTACGGTGAACATCCGGACCAGTACGCCGAACTCTCGCTGCCCGACGGCGGCGGCGCCGCGCCCTCCGGAAACGCCCCCGCTGTGGTGGTCATTATCCACGGAGGATACTGGCGCTCCCGGTACACGGCAGAACTGGGCCGGCCGGCCGCACGGGATCTCGCCGCCAAAGGGTATGCCTGCTGGAACCTGGAGTACCGGCGGGCCGGAAACGGCGGCGGGTGGCCCGAAACGTTCGAGGACATCAGTGCCGGCATCGATGCGCTCGCGCCGGTGGCCGTGGAATACGGTCTGGACCTGTCGCGGGTTACTGTGCTGGGACATTCCGCCGGCGGGCACCTGGCGGTGTGGGCCGCCGGCCGCACCGGAGCCGTGGTTCCCGTCACCGCCGTCGTCAGCCAGGCCGGGGTTCTGAACCTGGCCGAGGCGATGGAGCTGAACCTCAGCGACGGCGCGGTGCTCAATTTCCTGGGGTCCTCACCGGAGGCGGATCCGCACCGCTACCGCAGCGCGGATCCCGTGCAGCGTCTGCCGCTGTCCGTTCCCGTGATTGCCCTGCACGGGAACGCTGACCGGCATGTGCCGCTGAGCCAGTCCGCCGGATTTGTTGAGGCCGCAGTGCAGTCCGGCTCACCCGCGGAACTGCGGATGGTCCCGGGAGACCACTTTGACCTGATCACCCCAGGAACTGAGGCGTGGGCCGCCGTCGTTGAAGCCGTGGCCGCAGTGTCGGAAGCGCGGCTAACATAAGGAAACCTGGCGGGTGCTCTGTTAGGTTGAGAAGCGTGCTTACAGTCATCGGCGAAGCCCTCGTGGACGAGGTTCTCAGCGACACCGCTCCCAAACGGTTCCATCCCGGCGGGAGTCCGCTCAACGTGGCCGTGGGCGTTGCCAGGCTCGGCCGGCCGGTGCAGTTTGTCGGCCGCTACGGCACCGATGCCTACGGGCAGCTGATCCAAGAACATCTGCGGGCCAACTCCGTCCTGACCCCGCTGCCGCCGGATGACCTGCCCACCAGCGTCGCCACCGCTCTGCTGGATCCGGCTGGAGGGGCCCGGTACACCTTTGACCTCAAGTGGCAGCTCCCGTCCCTGGCCGAGGCGCTGCCCCGGCTGCTGGACGGCACCACCATGCTGCACACCGGCTCCATTGCGGCCATGCTGCAGCCGGGCGCAGACGCGGTGCTGCGGGCAGTGGAACGCGCCCGCCCCTCGGCAACCATCACCTATGATCCCAACTGCCGGCCCTCGATCATCACGGATGTGTCCTACGCCCGGGAACAGGTGGAGAAATTCGTCGCCCTGGCCGACGTCGTGAAGGCCTCGGACGAGGACCTCGCCTGGCTGTACCCGGACGAAGACCCCCGGGACGCCGCCCGGCGATGGCTGGCCATGGGGCCCGCGCTCGTCGCCGTCACCGGCGGATCCAAGGGCGCCTGGGCCGTAACCGCCGCCGGGGAAGCCGAGGCCTCCGTTCCACCGGTTACCGTAGTGGACACCGTGGGCGCCGGGGACTCCTTCATGTCCGCGCTGCTGGTGTCGCTCATGGACCGGGAGCTCGACGGCGGTGCCCGCCGTCCCGAGCTGGCCCGCATCAGCGCCGGGGACTTGAATACCGTGCTGGGCTTCGCCGTCCGCGCCGCAGCCGTCACCGTTTCTCGGGCGGGCGCCAACCCGCCGTTCCGCGAAGACCTTCCCAACCCCTGACGACTCACGCCAAGGAGAACACGATGCAAAGCTATGACCCGTATGAGGCGCTTCCCTCCGTGCCGGCCTTTGCCGTCACCAGCGAGGACGTCGCCAATATGGAGCCGTTTGCCCCCGCGCAGTACAGCGGAAAAATGGGGATCCCCGGAGGGAAGGACGCCTCCCCGCAGTTGACCTGGTCCGGAGCTCCGGCAGGCACCAAGAGTTTCGCCGTCACGATGTACGATCCCGATGCACCCACCGCCAGTGGCTTCTGGCACTGGGCGGCCTTCAACATTCCGGTGTCCACCACATCACTGCCCGGTGATGCCGCCAATACGGACAACATGCCGCAGGGCACCGTGCAGCTGCGGAACGACGCCGGGTTTGCCGGTTTTGTGGGAGCGGCACCGCCCCCCGGCCACGGACCGCACCGCTATTTTGTGGTGGTTCACGCGGTCGACGTCGAAACCCTGGATGTTCCGGCCGATGCAACCCCGGCTTTCCTGGGATTTAACCTGTTCAGCCACACCCTGGCCCGCGGCCGCCTGGTGGGCCTGGCGGAAGTTTCCGCCGACTGACCCGGGTGCCTGTGGCCGCATCCGGCCGCCCGGGCCGGATAGTCTGGATTTCTGCGCAGCTGCGCAGAGATCCAGCAAGTGAACGGGGTGCGCGGTGCGTCTGGTAGCAAGCGACCTGGACGGGACCATTGTGGGTCCGGACAACAGGATCAGCGACAGGACCGTACGCGCGTTCCGGGACTGCGCGGACGCCGGCGTCGAGATCGTTTTTGTCACGGGCCGTCCGCCCCGCTGGCTGACCCCCCTCACCGATGCCTTGGGGCACTCCGGCACCGTCATCTGTTCCAACGGCGCCGTCACCTACGATCTGGGGACGGGCCGCGTGCTCAAGGCGCGGGCCTTGGCCCTGCCGGATCTCTTCTCAGCTGCCGCCATCATTCGCAACCTCTATCCGGCGGTCCGTTTTGCCGCTGAAACTGTGGAGGGCTTCCACCTGGCTCCCGGGTTCCTCGAATCCGGGTCCGAGGAACTGCCGGGAGCAACAGCACCGGCTCCGCTGGAATCCAGTCTTACCGAGGCGGACACGGTGGTGAAGTTCCTGGCGCGCGTGGACGGCGCGTCACCGGATGAGTTTCTGCAGCGGGTCCGCCCCGCGGTGTCGCATCTGGTGTCCGCGACACATTCCGCACCCACCGTCCCGCTGCTGGAGATGTCGCGGCACGGCTTGAACAAGTCGGTGACGCTGGCCGACTACGCCGCATCCCGTGACATTGCGCCGGCGGATGTGGTGGCCTTCGGGGACATGCCCAATGACGTGCAGATGCTGCAGTGGGCCGGGTGCGGCTACGCCATGGCTTCCGGCCACGCCGAGGCTCTGGCGGCAGCGGACAAAGTGGCGCCGGCGTTCTCAGACGACGGCGTGGCCCAGGTCCTGGAATCACTCCTGCACCGGCTGTGACGTGGGGTTGGCTCGGCAGTCGCCCCGCAGCGGCGGCCTTTAGGGGCCGGCGTCAACGCCCAGAGCTGCCGCCCGGCGCGAGTGCAGCAACCGGTGGACAGTGATGACCACCGCCAGCCAGGCCAGTCCCAGCGTCCAGGCCACCAGGACATCGGTAAACCAGTGGTGCCCCAGATATACACGGCTCAGGCCCACGGCCAAAGCAAAAACAGCGGCGGCAGCCACCGTGAGCAGCTTGGCCCATTGCGACTCAAGCCGCAGGATGATCAGGTAGGCCACCATGCCGGCGATCACCACCGAATTCAGCGAATGCCCGCTGGGGAACGACGCCGAGTATTCGTAGGGCGGAACGGCGTCCGGCAGCGGAGGCCGGATCCGGCCGATGAGGTCCTTCCCTGCCACCGTCATCAGCAGCGACCCTGCGGCTGCGGACACCATGAGCAGCACCGGAGTCCAGGACCGCCAGCGCCAGGCCAGTATCAGCATGGCTGCCCCTGCCAGGATGGGCATGCCCACGGTGCCGGCCAGGTTGGTGAACCCGGTCACGGCTGAGTTCATCCAGGGGGACCGCACCGCCAGCGCCGCATCCAGTGCCGGCTGGTCCAACATGGCCACACCGTCGGACTCCACCACCGATTCATAGACTTCAGCAGAACCCAGCGTCAGCAGCACGGCCGGAATCAGCCCCAGTGCCAGGGTGATCAGCAGGGCCGCGTGCGGGGATGTCCACTGCGCGAGGCGGTGCAGAAACGAAGCCGGCCCGGCCTCGGGTCCGGATCCGGACTGCTGCCGGCGGCGGTCATGAGGGTCCGGGGGAGGGTGTCCAGCTGAGTCATCCGTCATGAAACCAGTATGCCCAACCGGCGGCAGAGCCAATCCAAGTTGTTCGCCAGCCCTGCCTTCCAGACCTGCCAGGAGTGTCCGCCGGGCAGCACCTGGAAGGTCACATCCATGCCCGCGGCTTTTGCCGCCTCGTAGACCCGGCGGCCCTCGGGCGTGTACACGGAGTCATCGGCGCCCACAGCCACGATGCCGGCGGAATCCGGAAACGACTGCGCTGCCAGCCGGTCCAGCGCGTTCTGGGCCGTGAACCGGGACTCATTCCCGCCGAAATAGGTGCTGATCAAGAAATCCCGGCCCTGCACAACGGTGGGCTCTGCCTCTCCGGCGATGTCGATGAACGTGGGATAGGCGTCAGGATAGTTCGCGGCCAGCTGCATGGCGCAGGAGCCGCCGTAGGAATACCCTGCCACCGCCCACTGGCTGCCTCCGCTGAGTCCTGCTGCCAGATTCTGCCGTACCCAGGCAGGGACATCCACGGCCAGATAGGTCGCCGATGAGCTGATGTCCGAATCCAGGCAGAGGGGCCAGTTGGTGTTGTCCGCGTTGGACGCATCGGGCATGACCACCACGGGAGCCAGACCCTGGTGCTTTGCGGCAAAGGTGTCCATCATGTCCAGCAGCTGTCCACCCACGAGCCAGTCATTGGGGGAGCCGGGCTGGCCGTGGATGAGGACGAGGACGGGAAGGTTGACCGCCGGCTGCTGGGCCAGATAGGCGGGCGGGAGATAGATCAGTGAGGAGTTGGAGGCATAACCGGAGGTGGTGCCGGGAATGTCCGCCGAGTAAACCCTGCCCTCCGCCGGCATGTCCGGCGGAGCGGTCCAGCTCGCGTCAGTGGTGGCGGGCAGGCCGGCGGCCGCCGCCGGGTCCCGCGTGGGAAGCGCTTCATCCGCCGGACGGGGCGGACTGATCAGGGATTCCAGAGTTGGATACTGGGCGTAGGCGGCATTGACGGTGACCGCTACGGCTGTCAGTGCCAGCGACGCCGCAGTCACTGCCAGGGCCCGGTCCCACGCCGCGTCCACCCGTCGAATCCGCAGCACGGCAAGGATGACAGCTAGTATTCCAAGTCCGGCATATACGTAGAGCATCCGGGGAAAGGCCGCGTTCCACCAGTGGAAGACTGATTCGGCCATCAGGAAGAGCATGAAGGTGATAACGGCTGCAGCCGCGGCGGCCAGCGGCACCACCACGAGCAGATGGCGGGGTCTGCCGGCCGCCAGACACACCAGCGACAAGCCTCCCAGGATGAGCAGCACCGCAGGGAGAACACCGGTCAGCAAAGAGACAGAGTTCACCGAACGCCGTCGACAATCCGGCGCATCAGGGTGAAGCTCTGGCTCAGCGAAACCTCCGGCAGGTAGGCCCGGGCCACTGCATTCCCGATGGCGGGCAGGGACGCCGGGTCAAGGTAGGTCATGTAGAGAGGCACGTACTGCGGCTGGAACTTTGCCTTAAAGGCCAGCAGGGAACGGAAACCGTACACCGGCTCCAGAGTGGCCCCGAGTAAATCCAGGACGTGGTCCAGGATCGGCGCCTCACTCTCGCCGGCTCCGCGGGAGCGGGCCAGCGGCGCACCGCTGAGACTGAGGGTTTCGTATCCTTCGTCCTGCAGCAAAACCGCGGCCGAGGCTATGAGGAAGTCCATGGCCGGACGAAACCCGGAGCTGCGCCTGCGCATGAAGTCCAGCGTCCAGCCCACAACATCGCCGTCCCGGTAGATTGGCAGCCATGAGGTGACACCGTGCACTGTGCCGTCCCGGTCCACCGCCAACAGGCAGCGCACCTCCGGGTCATCCATCTCGTCAAGGCCGCCCAGGGTGAAACCCATTTCCGGCATCTTCTTATCCGCCACCCATTCCTCGGAGATGGCATGAAGCTGATCGATGACGGCCAGCGGGGCGGTGGAGTAGTTGATCCACCGTGCTTCGATCCCGGCTTTTCGGGCATGGTTCATGGCGGTGCGGACGTCCTGGAACTTCTTCCCCTTGAATTCCAGTTTTCCCAGCGGGAGTACTGTTTCCTCGGCCACCTGCAGGCGGGAAAAACCCAGTCCCGCGGTGATCTTCTCCGTTTCGGCTGTCACCGAATAAAGGCATGCCGCCAACCCGTTTGCGGTGCAGTAAGCGGCAAACCCCTCGACGGTCTCCCGCAGGTCCTCGGGCGGTCCCACCGGCTCACCCACGGTGAGGGCAACGCCCATCCCCGGGCGGAACGCCACGTAGGAATCCCCTGACGGTGCAAACCAGTACGTGTTTCCGGGCCACAGGGTCATCCAGGACATGGTGCTCCCGCCGTGCTTCATCAGCAGTTCACGCGCCCGGCCTTCGTCTCCGGCCCCGGGTGCGTGCGCGGGCTTCAGCCAGGACCCCAGCAGCATCACGCAGACAAAAACCCAGAAAAGAACTCCCACCCCCTCATACAGGAGGTCGGTGAACAGCGTCACGGGCAGCACCCCCGGGACTGCGGAAGTCAGTTCCAGGACCGGAAGGAAGCGCTCGGGCAGGTCCGCTATCAGCAGTGATGCCGAAGCACGGGGCGTGAAACCGTCCCGGTCCAGGAGGCCGCCGGCAACGTAGACAATGCTCAGGACAACCGCCGCCCCGGCAACCCGGAGCGCGAACCTGCGGTAGGTTCCCGACGGCGCCGAAACGGTGAAGTGGCGGCGCGTTGCGGCCAGCAGCACCAGCACCGCCAGCGGAACAAGCATTGGCAGCGCCAGCGCCAGGGCATTCTGTGCCGTTCCCAGGTCATAGCGGTTTCCCGCAGTGTCGCCTCCAAGGACGCGGATCACGCGCAGGCCTGCCAGAACCGTCATCACGCCCTGCAGGATCAGCGCGCCCACCCACGCGAACCGGCGCCCCCGGCGCAATCCGTCGGAGAATACGGCCAGGAGTATCTGCGGCAGAATGGCCAGGAAGAAACCCGCGGGTCCGGCGCGCAGCTGCAGCTTGGCGGAATTGCAGTCCACGGCCTGCCCCGGATCACCGCAGAGCTGGGCGAGGGTTTGCGGGTCCGTAATCTCCACATAGGTGAACAGATAGCGCAGGACTGCCAGCGGACCCACAGCCTGTGAGCTGAGGGCCGAAATCACCGGGCCCACAGCCGAGGCAAAGACCACCAGACCCACCAGAACGCGTGCTTCCCTGCGGGTGGAGACCAGCCGCCCGGGCCAGCGCGGCAGCCGGCCAAAGAGCAGGGGACCGCCGACGGCGCCCACGGTTGCCGCTGCCAGAACGGTGACGCTGTGAAATGACCCGCCGTACAGGGCCAGGAGCGCCAACAGAGTGAGGAGACCCACGCGCAGCCGGCGCCGCCACAGGGTGGAAAGCCGTGCGCTCAGTGCCGTGAGGGCGCCGCAGGCCAGGGCCACCGGCCCCACGAAGGATTCTGATTCCAGCGCCCGTGACCACTCCCCGGGTATGGCGTTCGCGGTGTGGGTGAAACCAATGGCAAGCAGCGCGCCGAGGACCTGGGTTATCACTGCTGCCAGGGCGAACCGCACCGATCCCATCAGCCGCTCGGAGGGGAGCCCGGCGCCCAGGATCAGCACGGTTGCCGCGAAGTAACCCGGCAGCCCGGACGCCCAGAAGCCGGAAAGCAGCAGAGCGGGCCAATGGCCCGGAAGAGAATCCGCTGACAAAACCACCCAGTGTGCCAGCGCGCCCTTCGGGCCGGAGCGCAGGCTTCCAGTTGCTGCACCCGCAATCCAGTAAAAGGCGAGAAAGGCCAGCGTTACCGGTACCCGCCGGACGCCGCCGCGAAACCACTCCGCCGGCCAGAGCAGCGTCCTGCTGACGCCGGCCCGGCCGAATCCTGCAGCAGGGCCAGCGGATGATGTAGTTGCCAAACCAGGTACCTCCGCACCGCACGGATGTTCCGGGAACCGCGGTACAGCGGCCCGTCGGGTGGTGACAGTCTAGGGCGGACGCAGCCCCAAATGGCATGCCCTTCCGGGCTGCGGCGGATTTCCCGGATAAAGTACGCGGGTGAGCTACCCCTACTTCAACGCCTCCGGCCCGCTGGGCTTCGCCCACCGCGGCTTTTCCCGGGAAGGCCTGGAAAACTCCATGCCGGCGTTCCGTGCCGCCGCCGCCCTGGGGTTCGGTTACCTGGAAACGGATGTGCGCACCACGCGCGACGGCGTACTCCTGGCCTTTCACGACGCCACGCTGGACCGGGTTGCCGGTGCCGGAGGCCCGGTGGGAAACCTCAGCTACCGGCAAATCCAGGCAGCCCGAATCGGCGGACGCGCATCCATTCCCACCTTCGAACAGCTGCTGACGGAACTGCCGGGGGTTCGCCTGAACGTGGATATCAAGGACGCCGCGGGATCGCCTGAACTGGCCCGCCTGCTGGACAAGCACGGAGCCCATGAGCGCGTGCTCGTCACCTCCTTCTCCGACCGGCGGCGGCTGGCGGCGCTGCGGATCCTGCGCCGCTCGGGACGGAGCGCGGCGAGCTCCGCGGGAGCCGTCTTTACGGCCCTGACGGTGCTTCTCGCACCCGTGGGCCTGGCCCGACCGCTGGCCCGGGCGGGCCGCTACCAGTGCCTGCAGGTGCCGGAACGCCAGGGTCCGGTAAAGGTGGTGACGCCGGCGTTCCTGCGCCGCTGTCACCGCGCCGGCCTGCAGGTGCACGTGTGGACCGTGAATGAGCCCGCCGACATGGAGCGGCTGTTGGATGAGGGTGTGGACGGCCTGGTCTCGGACCGCGCGGACCTGCTCGCCGAGATCCTGACGAAGCGTGCAGTCTGGCCGCAGCAGGATCCGGAGGGGATGGCAGGATAGGGGCATGCGCGTTCTCATAGCCCCGGACAAGTTCAAAGGTTCCCTTTCCGCAGTGGAGGCGGCTGCCGCCATGGCCGAAGGGGTGCTCGCTGTGTATCCGGAGGCTGACGTGATGCTCGTTCCGGTGGCCGACGGCGGCGAGGGCACCCTCGAAGCGGCGCTGGCCGCGGGTGCGCAGGAACGCATGGCCACTGTCCGCGGGCCGCTGGGGGGAAACGTCACCGCCCTGTGGGCGCTGACCGGCAGCACGGCCGTGATTGAAACCGCCCGGGCCTCGGGCCTGATGCTGGTGGAACCCTCCGTGCAGTCGTCCCTGGCCGCGTCGAGTTACGGCAGTGGAGAACTCATCCGCGAAGCGCTGGACGCCGGAGCATCGGAGATTGTCCTCGGCATCGGCGGATCGGCCATGACCGACGGCGGTTCCGGTGCCCTTACCGCGCTCGGGCTGCGGATCCTGGATGCTGCAGGTAACCCGGTGCCGCCCGGCGGAGCAGGCCTGTCCCTCGCCGCCGCCATCGACGCCTCCGGCCTGGATCCCCGGCTGGCCGGAGTGCGGATCCGCATCGCCGCCGACGTCACCAATCCGCTGACGGGCAGCGAGGGTGCGGCACACGTGTTTGCCGGTCAAAAGGGAGCGGATGCCACCGCACGGCTGCTGCTGGATGAGGCGCTGGTCAAGTGGGCGGCGCTGCTGCTGCAAACCACCGGCGTCGACGTCGATACTGCCGGCGCGGGCGCGGCCGGAGGCTTCCCGTCGGGGTTCCTGGCGGTCACCAATGCCACGCTGGAAAGCGGCTTCGACGTGATTGCCCTGCTTACCGGACTGGACACAGCGCTGGAAAAGGCCGATTTAGTGCTGACGGGTGAGGGATCACTGGATGAGCAGTCCCGTTACGGCAAGGCGCCGCTGTCAGTGGCCGAGCGCGCACGGGATGCCGGCATCCCGGTAGTGGCCCTTGCAGGACGTATCACCCTGCCCCCGCACATCTTGGCCGGGTACGGCGTGGTGGCGGCCGTCAGCCTGCTGGACCTGGTGCAGGATCCGGCCGACGCGATGGTCCATGCCCGGCGGTGGCTGACCCGGGCCACCATTCAGGCGCTGGAAGGGGCTTAGCCCGCCTAGCCCAGGCGGCTCGGCTTGGAGCCCAGATCCTCACCGGGCTCATCGGGATCGGTGCCGCGCCAGCGGGCAATCGACTGCATGCCGTGGAAGGCGATCAGGGTGGCGCCGGTGCCAAGGGCAATACCGCCGAACTCCACCCCGGCAACAACCCAGGTGAAGTTGGCAATGGCAATGATCAGCCCCAAACCGGCGGTGGACAGATTGATCGGGTTGGAGAAGTTCACCCGGTTGTCCACCCAGATCCGCACGCCAAGGATGCCGATCATGCCGTAGAGAATGACCCCCGCTCCGCCCAGGACCCCTCCGGGGACGGTGGCGATCATGGCGCCGAACTTAGGGAACAGGCTCAGCAGGATGGCAACGATGCCCGCGACCCAGTAGGCAGCGGTGGAGTAGACCCGGGATGCAGCCATAACGCCGATGTTCTCCGCGTACGTGGTGGTCGCCGAGCCGCCGCCGGAGCCGGCCAGGACCGTCGCGAGGCCGTCGGCCATCAGGGCCCGGCCGGCATAGGGATCCAGGTCGCGTCCGGTCATGGCCGCCACCGACTTCACATGGCCGATGTTCTCCGCGACCAGCACCAGCACCACGGGAACAAACAGGCCGATGAGCGAGAAATGGAAGGTGGGGGACTGGAACTCGGGCAGGCCAAACCAGGCGGCATCGTTGATGGCCTGGAAATCCACTTCGCCCTGGATGATGGCGGCGATGTACCCGGCGACGACGCCGATCAGGATGGAGAGGCGGCCCAGGAAACCCTTGAACAGGACGGTCGCCAGCAAAATGGCCACCACTGTGATGGTGGCGGTCAGCGGGCCCTTCTCGAAGTTGTCCCGCGCGGAACCGGCGAGGTTCAGGCCAATGAGCGCCACGATGGTGCCGGTGACCACGGGCGGCATCAGGATCTGGATCCATTTGGTGCCGGCCCGCTGGACAGCCAGGCCCACCAGGAACAGGACGGCGCCGGCCATGATGATGCCGCCCAGCGCCCCTCCGGGGCCGTGCTGGCTGGTGGCGGCCGTGATCGGGGCTATGAACGCGAAGCTGGAACCCAAATAGCTGGGCACCCGCCCCGCGGTGATGATCAAAAAGAGAATGGTGCCGATCCCCGAGAACAGCAGGGTGGTGGCCGGCGGAAAGCCGGTGAGCAGGGGCACCAGGAAGGTTGCCCCGAACATGGCCACCACATGCTGGGATCCGATTCCGATGGTCCGCGGCCAGCTCAACCGTTCATCCGGAGCAACGTACTCTCCGGGTTTGATGGTTTTGCCGTCGCCGTGAATCGTCCAGGCCGTACCGAATTTGCTCATTGAAGTGCCTTTCGAAGACCCGCGATTGGTTCGTGCAGAATAGTACCGGGCTATGACAGCTGGAGTGTTATGTTGCAAACCCCCTTATTTTACCGGAGGACAACCTGGTGGAGACCGTGGTTGCCGCCAGCGAACGGACGGAACAGCATGGGCATATCAGCAGGGGGCCGCACGGTCCTTGTAACCGGGGCAGCGATGGGCATGGGCAGGCTCTATGCGGAGCGGGCAGTGCACGACGGCGCCGCTCACGTAGTGCTGTGGGACCGCAACGCCGAGGCACTGGAGGCCACCGCGGCGGACTTGCGGGCCCGGGGCGGCAGCACCGTCCACCTCTATGCCCTGGATGTCAGTTCCGTGGCCGAAGTTACTGCCGCCGCCCAGAGTGTCCTGGCCGAAGCCGGAGTTCCCGACATCCTCATCAACAATGCCGGCATCGTCCGCGGAAAGTACTTCTGGGAGCATGACCATGAGGTCGATATTGATGCCGTCATGCAAGTGAACACGCTGGCTCCCATGCACATCACCCGGGCGTTCCTGCCGCAGATGATTGCCCGCCGCACCCCGGCGCGGATCCTGAACGTCGCTTCGGCGTCGGGCACCTTGTCCGTGCCGAAGATGAGTGTCTACACCGCCTCCAAATGGGCTGTCATCGGTTGGAGCGATTCGCTGCGGCTGGAACTGAATGAATCAGGCAATGGGCACGTTCAGGTCACCACCCTGATTCCGAGCTACATCAAAACCGGAATGTTTGCCGGCGCACGCGGCCCGCTGCTGACGCCGCTGATGGAACCGGAGTATGTGGTGGACCGTGCCTGGGCTGCCCTGATGGAGGGCAAGGCCCGCATCCAGCTGCCCTGGACCGTGCCGCTGGCCAGCGCCCTGAGAGGGCTGCTGCCGCAGCCGGTATGGGATGTGGTGGCAGGACGGGTTTTCAAGGTGTACCAGTCGATGGACCATTTCACCGGACGTCCTGCCGCTCCTGCGGCAGCGGAGGGCAAGCGATGAGTGCAACAGCCCAACACGAGGTCACGGGAGGAACTTTCGGTGCGTCCATCCCCTCCGTGGTGGCAGGGGTGCGCCGCGCCTACGATTCCGGGGTCACCCGCCCGCTGGACTGGCGCCGAAAGCAGCTGCAGGGACTGATTCGACTGCTGACCGAACGGGAAGCCGAACTCAGCGCGGCGCTGGCGCAGGATCTGGGAAAAAACCCGCTGGAAGGCTACCTGACCGAAATCTCCCTCACCGTCTCGGAGACCGAATATGCCCTCAGGCATTTAGCGCAGTGGACCCGCAGCACCAAGGTTCCCGTGCCGCTGGGCCTGAAACCCGCCTCCGCGAAGACCGAACCCCAGCCGCTGGGTGTGGTGCTGATTATTGCGCCGTGGAACTACCCGGTGCAGCTGCTGCTGGCTCCGCTCATCGGAGCGCTCGCCGCGGGCAACGCCGCGGTGCTGAAGCCTTCCGAGCTGGCGCCGGCCACCTCCCGGGCCATGGCCGAACTGCTGCCCCTGTATCTGGACCCGGCCGCCGTCGTTGTGGTGGAGGGCGGGCAGGAAGCGAGCACGGCGCTGCTGGCCGAGCGGTTCGATTCCATCTTCTTTACCGGCGGGGAGCGGGTGGGCCGGGTGGTCCTGCAGGCCGCCGCCCAGTACCTGACTCCGGTCACGCTGGAGCTGGGCGGGAAGTCACCGGCAGTGGTCCTGGACGGCAATTTCGCCGCCATCGCCCGCCGTCTGGTGTACGGAAAAATGCTGAATGCCGGCCAAACCTGCGTGGCGCCGGATTATGTGCTGGTCACCGAGGAGGCCGCACCCAAACTGCGCAAGCATCTGGTGCGGGCCGTGGCCGAGCTGTTCGGGAAGGATCCGGCCAAAAGCCCGGACCTGGGGCGGATCATCAACGAGCAGCACTGGGACCGGCTCCACGGCCTGCTGGACAGCGGCACCGCGCTCGCCGGCGGCCGGGGGGACCGGAACTCGCTGTACCTGGAACCGACCATCCTCACCGATGTGTCACCGGATTCGCCCGTGATGCAGGAGGAAATCTTCGGACCGATCCTGCCACTGCTGACGGTGAAGGACCTGGACGAAGCCATCTCCTTCATCAATGCCCGCCCGGTGCCGCTGGCGTCCTACCTCTACACGCAGTCGGCGGCCGCCCGAAAAACCTTCGAGGCCCGGGTGCGGGCCGGAAGCGTGAACCACAACGTGAGCACCGTGCAGCTGGCCGTTCCCGGCCTGCCGTTCGGCGGGGCCGGTGCCAGCGGCACCGGCGCGTATCACGGCAAGTACACCTTTGACACGTTCAGCCAGCTGCGCCCGGTGTTTACCAAGGGCACGGCGCTGGACACGCTGAAGGTGGCCTATCCGCCGTACAACGGACTGAAGCGGCGGCTGCTGCGGCGCCTGCTCTGACCTGCCGGATACAGGGAAGGGCCGCACCAGGCGGTGCGGCCCTTCCCATTTTATGGCGGAACCTAGGAAATAACCCCGTCCACAATGGCCTTGGCTTCGGCCTGCACCTGGTGCAGGTGTTCCAGGCCCTTGAAGGACTCAGCGTAGATCTTGTACACGTCCTCCGTGCCGGAAGGCCGGGCAGCAAACCAGGCGTTCTCCGTGGTGACCTTCAGCCCGCCGATGGGTGCGCCGTTGCCGGGCGCTTCGGTCAGGCGTGCGGTGATGTCCTCGCCGGCGAGGGTGGTGGCGGTGACGTCCGACGGCGAGAGCTTGGCCAGCGCTGCCTTCTGCTCCCGGCTGGCGGGCGCGTCCACGCGCGCGTATTCCGGATCGCCGAAGCGGGAGGTGAGTTCCCGGTACCGCTGGGACGGGGTCTTGCCCGTCACGGCGGTGATCTCCGATGCCAGCAGGGCCAGCAGGATCCCGTCCTTGTCAGTGGTCCAGGCCTTGCCGTCCAGGCGCAGGAAGGAGGCGCCGGCGGATTCCTCGCCGCCGAAGGCCGCTTCGCCGGAGAGCAGCCCCGGAACAAACCACTTGAAGCCCACCGGGACCTCCATCAGGGTGCGGCCCAGGTCGCCGGTCACCCGGTCGATCATGGAGGAGGAGACCAGGGTCTTGCCCACCATGGCGTCCTTCGGCCAGCCCTCACGGTTCCGGTACAGGTAATCGATGGCAACGGCGAGGTAGTGGTTCGGGTTCATCAGCCCGCCGTCGGGGGTGACGATGCCGTGGCGGTCGGCGTCGGCGTCGTTCCCGGTGGCAATGTCATACTCGTTGGCCCGGGCAATCAGCGAGGCCATGGCGTACGGGGAGGAGCAGTCCATGCGGATCTTCTCGTCCCAGTCCAGGGTCATGAAGGCCCACTGCGGATCCACGTTCGGGTTGACGACGGTCAGGTTCAGGTTATGCCGTTCCGCGATGGCACCCCAGTAGTCCACGGATGCCCCGCCCAGCGGATCAGCGCCGATATGCAGCCCTGATTCGCGGATGGCGTCCAGGTTCAGGACCGAGGGCAGATCGTCCACGTAGTTCTGCATGAAGTCGTAGGTTCCGACGCCGTCGGCCAGCCGGGCCTCGCCCAGCGGAATCCGCTTCACGCCCCGCAGCCCGTCCTCCAGCAGCTCATTGGCGCGGTTGGCAATCCAGTTGGTGGCTTCGGAGCCGGCCGGCCCGCCGGTGGGCGGGTTGTACTTGAAACCGCCGTCGGCAGGGGGGTTGTGCGAGGGGGTGATGATGATGCCGTCGGCCTGATCGGTGCGGCCGTTGTTGTACTTCAGGATGGCGTGGCTCAGTGCCGGGGTGGGGGTGAAGCCGTTGCGGGCATCAATGAGCACGTTGACGTTGTTCCCGGCGAGCACCTCCAGTGCGGTGTTCTGGGCGGGCTCGGAAAGTGCATGGGTGTCCTTGCCCATGAACAGCGGGCCCGTGATGCCCTGGCCGCTGCGGTACTCAACGATTGCCTGGGTGATCGCGGCAATGTGCGGCTCGTTGAAGGCGCCGTTCAGCGACGAACCGCGGTGCCCCGATGTCCCGAAGACCACACGCTGGGAGGGATCATTCATATCCGGAGAGAGGTCCTGATAGGCGTCCAGGAGGGCCGTCAGATCAACGAGGTCGGAGGGTTGGGCAACTGTGCCGGCGCGATTAGACATACCCCTAAGCATGCCAAACAATTGCCGCCGGCGGCAGAAGGACCGCCGGAACCGCAGCCGGCCCGCCGCCGGGACTGAACGCGGCGACCCGTTAAACGCAGGACGACGACGGCGGAAGGCCGCCGTCGTCGTCCGCTTGCCGGTGCAAACACCGCAGCGCAGGGGAAGCGCTTAGCGCACCCCGCCCATCAGCTTCTTGATGGAAGGGGTTGCCGCGGCCAGGGCAACGCCCAGGACGATGGCCGTGATGCCGCTGAACATGAAGTAGCTGACTTCAGTCTCCGTGCTGTAGAACTGCGCCAGCCAGCCGGCAAGGGTGGTGCCCAGCGAAACGGACAGGAAGAACAAAGCCACCATCTGGGTCCGGAAGATCGAAGGTGCCAGTTTCGTTGCCACGGACAGGCCGATCGGGGACAGGAACAGCTCGGCGAAGGTGAACAGCAGCAGAATGCCGGCCAGGGCCAGCAGCGGGGTGCTGTTGGGGCCGCCGCCGGAGAACGGAATAAAGGCCAGGAACGCCAGGCCCATGACGGCCAGACCCAGGGCGAATTTGAGCGGGGAGGAGGGCTGCTTGTCGCCCAGCTTCGTCCATACGGCGGCGAAGACCGCAGCGAAGATGATGATGAAGATCGGGTTGATGGACTGCACGAAGCTCGGCGGCATTTCCCAGCCGAACACGTTCCGGTCCAAAGAGGTGTCAGCGTAGATGGCCACCACGGTGAACTGCTGCTGGAACAGGGCCCAGAAAGCTGCGCTGGCGACGAACAGCGGCATGAAGGAATAGACGCGGCGGCGCTCCACCTTGTTGACTTTCTTGCTGCTCAGGATCACCACGAAGTAGCCGATGGAGGCCAGGATAGCCAGGACGGCCATGATCGGGGCAAGGTTCTGCGCGGTCAGCAGGCCGAAGACCACGGCCAGGACGATCACAACGAGGGCCGCAGCCGTCAACGAGGCGACCTTTACGAACTGCGCGCGGGGCAGGGGGTTGCTGACTGTGTGGGCGGATTCCGGCAGGTACTTGCGCGTGAGGCCGTACTGGATGAGGCCGATGGCCATGCCGATGGCAGCCAGGCCAAAGCCGTAATGGAAGCCGTATTCACTCCAGGCCAGGCCGGTCAGCAGGGGGCCCACCAGGGCTCCGATGTTGATGCCCATGTAGAAGATGGAGAAGCCGGCATCGCGGCGTTCGTCCTTCTCTGCATACAGGGTGCCGACGAGGGAGGTTGCGTTGGCTTTGACGCCGCCCGAACCGAGGGCAATGAGGATCAGGCCGGCGGCCAGACCTGCGGCGCCCGGAAGGACGGCCAGAGCAATGTGGCCGAGCATGACGATTGCCGCGGCGTAGAACAGCACGCGCTCGGATCCCAGCAGTCGGTCCGCAATCCAGGCACCAAGAATGGTGGACAGGTACACGCCGCCGCCGTACGCGCCGACAAGGCCAGTGGCAACGGCCAGGTCAATACCCAGCCCGCCGTCCGTGACCGAGTAGTACATGTAGTAAAGCAGGATGCCCTGCATGCCGTAGAAGGAGAACCGTTCCCACAGCTCAACGCTGAAGAGGTTCGCCAACATGCGGGGATGGCCGAAGAAGGATTTGCGGGCCGGCGGAGCGGCTGAGGTGCTGGGATTAGAACTCACCATTGCATGTTCGCACCGGAATATGTGTGCCTTGAAGGGGTAAAGGGTGAATTCTCCCGTATCTAGGGGCCAGTATGCTTACGAAACGTGACAAGTCTCACCAGGATTGCGCGCCTGACCTGCACTGTTACGAGGCGGGGCGCCGGACATTCTCAGATGCTGCGATAAGATTCGCTGTCAATTTTCCAGCTGGGCGGCGACGGCCAGGAGATCGGCCTCGGCTCCGGGCCGCCCGATCAGCTGGATTCCCATGGATAGCCCGTCCTCAGTCTGGTGGGTGGGAAAGGTGATGGCCGGCAGTCCGCATACATTCACCATTGAAGTGAAGGGGGAGTACTGGCACTGCAGGTCATAGTCCCTGAGCCCCTGCGCATCGCCCTCAAGGGAACCGTCCCAGTACCAGCCCACCGGGCGCGGAGTCTGAGCCAGCGCCGGAGTCAGAATCATGTCGTAGGCGCTGTAGGCGCGGATGGTGTCCTGCTCGAAGCGACGCAGGACATCGATTGCCGAAACCAGGTCCGCCGCGGACCGCTGCTGTGCCCTGCGGCGCACGGCGGCCGTGATCGGCAGGAGCCGCTCCTCGCCGCCGTCCGGCAGTTCGAGGGTGGACAGTCCGGCGGTCCACACGGCCTGGAAAGCGTCCGGGTAGCGCTCGTCGTAGCTCAGTTGCGCCTCCGTGACATCATGTCCGGCGCCGGCCAGCGCTTTGATGCCGGCCTCCAGTGCCTGCGCTGCCTCCGGGTCCAGGCTGATTTCCAAGCGGGAAGAAAAGGGGGAGAGGGTGCTCAGCCCAATCCGGAACCTGCCCTCCGCACGTTGGGCAGCGGCAAGAAAGCTTTCCCCGGCCGGTGCTGCGGAGGTTGCATGGAAGTTTGGCTCGGCAACCATGGCGTCCAGCAGCAGCGCGGCATCAGCGGCAGTGCGGGCCAGTGGTCCGGCCACCACAAACTGGCCCAAATCGGACTGTCCGGATCCGGACGGGACGCGTCCGCGGTTGGGTTTGAGGCCAACCAGCCCGGTGGCGGCGGCCGGAATACGAACTGATCCGCCGCCGTCGGTCCCGGGTGCGAAGGGCAGCATGCCGGCGGCGACTGCCGCGGCGCTGCCCCCACTGGAGCCGCCGGGGCTGAGTGCGGGGTCGAGAGGGTTGCGGGCCGGAGGTCCGATGAGGTTCTCGCTGTAACTGCTCAGGCCAAATTCGGGGACCTGCGTCTTGCCCAGGCTGATGGCGCCGGCCCGGCGCAGCACAGCGGGAAGCGGGCCGTCCGTTTCCGGAACATAGGCAGGCAGTGCTGCCGTTCCAAGCGTGGTGGGAACCCCGGCGACGTCGGCAAGGTCCTTGTGCGCAAGCGGCATCCCGTGGAGCTGGCCCAGCGGCCCGCCGCGGGTAAACCGTTCATCGGCGGCGGCGGCGTCCTTCAGTGCCGCTTCCGGAGTGGTCAGGAGAAAGGCGCCCAGAGCCGGGTTCAGCTTCTCGATCCGGGCCAGGAAATGCTCTGTCACCTCACGGGCGCTGAGTTCACCGGCGGCAAGGAGATTGCGCAGCTGCAGCGCCGTAAAATCCCGCAGTTCTCCGGATGAAACGGAATGAGGTTGATCAGGCATGTGACCTCCGGGGCGGGAATATTATTTTCCGGGCAGGACTCCCACTATAGGCTGGGAGGAAGAAGACCCCGGGGACTGCTGACGGCACACCGCCGCAGCTCCCCTGACCCGAGGACAGGAACCGGAAAATGGAAAACGTATCGGTTGACGCCATCAGCAGCGGCGCCAAGATCCTGGACGTGCGCGAAGACTATGAATGGGAAGCCGGCCACATCGACGGCGCCCTTCATATTCCGTTGGATTCGCTGCCGGACCGTCTCGATGATCTTGATCCGGACACGGATCTTGCCGTCATTTGCCGCAGCGGCGGACGCAGCGCACGGGCAACCGCCTGGCTGGAGTCGCACGGCTACTCGGCCGTGAACGTTACCGGCGGCATGGGCGCCTGGCTGGAAGCCGGAAAGCCGATGGTCTCGGACAACGGTCAGGATCCGACCGTCGTATGAGTGCTTCGCTCGGCGCCGCCTCCGGTGTCACGGACTCGGTAATCTACACCTATCTTGGCCCCGAAGGAACCTTCACCGAAGCCGCCCTGCTGCAGGTGCCGGGAGCGGAGTCGGCGGAGCGGATTCCCTCCACCAGCGTCAGTGCCGCGTTGGAGATGGTGCGCAGCGGGCGGGCGGATGCCGCCGTGGTGCCCATTGAAAACTCGGTGGAAGGCGGTGTCAGCGCCACGCTGGACGCCATTTCCGCAGGGGAACCGCTGCGCATCCTGCGCGAAATCCTGGTGCCGATCACCTTTGTCCTGGCCGCCAGGCCCGGCCTCGCGCTGGCCGACATCGGCACTGTCTCCACCCATTCACACGCCTGGGCACAGTGCAGGAACTGGGCCGACGCAAATATTCCGCAGGCGGAATATTTGCCTGCCTCCTCCACGGCTGCAGCCGCGGTGGGCCTGCAGGAGGAGGAACCGGGGTACGACGCCGCCATCTGCTCGCCGCTGGTGGCGCAGCGGCTGGGTTTGTCCGTGGTGGCTGAGGACATTGGAGACATCACTGATGCCGTCACCCGCTTTGTCCTGCTGAGCCTGCCCACCTCCCTGCCCGAGCCCACCGGGGCGGACAAGACCACCCTGGTGGTGCCGCTGCCCGAGGACCATCCCGGGGCCCTGATGGAAATCCTGGACCAGTTCTCCGCCCGCGGGGTGAACCTGAGCCGGATTGAGTCCCGTCCCACCGGATTGTTCCTCGGCGATTACTTCTTCAGCATTGACGCGGACGGGCACATCGCCGACGCACGCATGGCCGACGCCCTCAGAGGGCTGCACCGGATTAGTCCGAACCTGAGATTCCTGGGTTCCTATCCCCGGGCGGACCACCGCGAGCCGGAGGTTCCGCGGCACAACACCGATGAAGCGTTCCGGCGCGCGGACGTCTGGCTTGAGGGGCTCCTCAGGAGCTAACCTCTCCGCAGGGCATTACTGTGCCGACCGGCACTGCGAAGGCGGGCAATAGGGAAGGGCACTGTGCGGCTGCGGCGAAGCAACTGTGAGCATCCGGGGTACTCCCGGCGAAAGCGCGGGCGCGGTTTCAGTTACACCGGGCTGCGCGGGGACCCGTTGACGGAACGGGAAACCCTGGAGCGCATCCGCTCACTGGCCATACCGCCGGCCTGGGCCAATGTCTGGATCAGCCCGTACGCCAACGGCCACATCCAGGCCACCGGCACCGATGCGGCCGGGCGGCGGCAGTACATCTACCATCCCTACTGGCGGGAAATGAAGGACCGGGAGAAATTCGACCGGTCCCTGGCCTTCGCCCAGTCCCTGCCGGCCGCCCGCAGGCTGATTACCAAGCACCTGCGCACGGACGGGGCCGGACCGCAGCGCGCCTACGCGGCGGCCCTTCGCATTGTGGACGCCGGAGCGCTGCGGATCGGCGGGGAACGCTACGCGGAGGTCAACGGGTCCTACGGCACCACCACTCTGCGCGTTGAACACGTTTCGGTGCAGGGGGATGAGGTGCGGTTCGACTTCCCGGGAAAGAGCGGGCAGGAATGGCACACCCTGATCGAGGACCCGGACCTCGTGGCTGCCCTAAAACCCATGCTTGCCCGTCCCGATCCGGACACCGCCCTGGCCTACGAGGGGGCCGACGGCACCTGGCACAGCATCGCCGCATCGTCGCTGAACGACTTCCTCAAGGAAGTGACCGGCGGAGACTTTACGGCCAAGGATTTTCGCACCTGGCAGGCCACCGTGGTGGCCGCCATGCATCTGGCCCGGGCCTTTCCCCTGGTCTCCACCAAAAGAGACAAGCAGAAAGCCGTCACTGCCACGGCCGTGAAAGTGGCGGAACATTTGGGCAACACGCCGGCGATAGCCCGCAAGTCCTACATTGACCCGCGGGTGGTGGACCGGTTTTTCGACGGGGAAGTCATTGCCGTGGCCGGATTCTCCGCCTCGGAGACGGCGGTGCGCCTGATGCTTACCGACTAGGTCCCCGGTCGGCTTCGGGGCCCGCTTTTCCCGTTCCGGTGTTCGTAAGTATGCTGATGTTATGAGTGCGGATCCATTCCGTGCCGAAGGTGCAGGATTGAATCCGGTCCTGTTTCACGATCAGGAAGGTAAGCGAATGTCTGAGTACCCCAATGAGGAAGAACAGCTGACCGACCCGAAGCCCAGCGGCCAGTCCACCGGCGACGACAACTATCGCGGAGACGCCGGCGACCAGGGCAACGACATCCGGTTTGCCGAGGAAGAAGCCTTGATCCGGGAGCAGGCTTCACCGAAGTCGCTCAACAAGGACGACGAGGGCGAATACACGGACCGCGATGACGCCGACGGCAGCCGGAAGTCCAAGGACGAAGGCGGCTACACCGACGCCGAGGGAACCCAGGACTAGTTCCGCGTTCCCGCCCGGAACGAGGGCCGTGCCATGGTGTACGGGCTCTGCGGGCGGGGGTGCTGCTGGTCCGGTGACGGTGCCCGGACCAGCAGCGCCAGGGGATCAACCTCCACGCGGACACTGGTGGCTGCGCCCGTGAGGTCTCCGTCCAGCTGCGTTTCAGTGGGCTGGCCGACCTTGATTTCCACGGTCCGGGCCCGGCGGTAATCGATGACCGGTATGTTCCGCGGATACTTGGTCACCACCTTGCCCGCCACCCACAGCCAGCCGGCCAGGCTCCGCGGACTCATGATGACCACGTCCAGCAGGCCGTCATCCATTTTTGCTTCGGGGATGAAATCAATTCCGGCGGGAAGCCTGCCCAGATTCGCAAACAGGATGCTCCTGACCTTGTGCACCTGAGGCGGTTCGCCGTCCACGGAGATGCTCATTTTGGTGCGGCGGCCCGGCAGCAGCCTCACGCCCGCCTCGCTGTAGGCCAGCCAGCCCACGTGCTTCTTAAGGTCATCCCGAGTGGCTGCAATGACTTCGGCATCCAGGCCGATTCCCCCCATGACGAGAAACGCGCTGCTGCGGCGTTCACCGGTGACCGCGTCATCAAAGTCAATGGTGCCCATGTCAATGCGCCTCTGGTGGCCGTGCAGCGCCGTGCGGATCGACGCCGCCAGATCTGCCACTGGAATCCCCAGGTTCCGCGCCAGCAGGTTGCCCGTTCCCAGCGGCAGCAGCCCCAGCGCCGCGGGAGAGTTGGCCAATGCCCGGGCCACCTCCCGCACCGTTCCGTCCCCGCCGCCGGCCAGGACGACGTCGGCCCCCAGCTCCACCGCGCGGCGTGCCTGCTCGTACCCCGGAGACTGCCGGGTGGTTTCCAGGATCAAAGGGGGATCCCAGCCGGCCAGTTCGCAGGCCTCGGCCAACAGCGTCCGTGCGGCAGGAGCCTGCGCCTTAACGGGGTTAAGCACCAGCGCAATCCGCTGGTCACCCGGCGCCAGGGTCTTGACGACGGTACGCTTCGCAGCCTGCCGGCGTCGGCGTCGTGCCACCTGCCATGCTGCAAGGGCCGCCAGGGCAGCGGCCAGCAGTACAAGAAGGACGATCAAAGGTGCGGACATAGTGATTCCCAGCCTAACCCGGTCCCGGGCGGAGGTTAGTCGAAGCCCGTGCCGGTGCCCGCCCGGGTTTTCGGTACTCTTGAAGCGTGATCGATGTTAATGAGCTCCGCGAAAACCCCGAAAAATTCCGAGCCTCCCAGCGCGCCCGCCAGGCGGACGAGTCCCTGGTGGACGCGATCATCGCTGCCGATGCCGCGCGCCGCGATTCGCGCACCCGGTTCGAAAGCCTGCGCGCCGAGCAGAATGCTTTCGGCAAGCGCGTTGCCAAGGCCAAGGGTGAGGAAAAGCAGGCCCTCCTGGCAGAGGTCAAGGAACTGGCCGGTGCCGTGAAGGCCGCCGGTGCCGAGGCGGACGCCGCCCAGGCTGAATCTGATGCCCTGCTGCGCCGCATCCCGAACCTGGTGCAGGACGGCGTACCCGCCGGCGGCGAGGATGACTTCGAGGTCCTCAAAACGGTTGGCACGCCCCGGAACTTCGAGGCCGAAGGCTTCACCCCCCGCGACCACCTGGAAATCGGTGAACTGCTGGGAGCCATCGACATGGAACGCGGCGCCAAGGTGTCCGGCTCCCGGTTCTACTTCCTGCGCGGGGTTGGCGCCCGCCTGGAACTGGCGCTGCTGAACATGGCCATGGACCAGGCCGTCCAGGCCGGTTTTGTCCCCATGATCACCCCCACGCTGGTCCGCCCGGAGACCATGCAGGGCACCGGCTTTGATGTGGCGCACGACGCCGAGATCTACCGCCTCGCCGAAGATGACCTGTACCTGGTGGGTACTTCCGAGGTGCCGCTGGCCGGCTACCACGCCGATGAAATCCTGGACCTCAACGGCGGTCCCGTCCGGTACGCCGGCTGGTCCTCCTGCTACCGCCGCGAGGCAGGCTCGCACGGCAAGGACACCCGCGGCATCATCCGCGTCCATCAGTTCAACAAGGTGGAAATGTTCATCTACACCAAGCCTGAAGACGCCGCAGCGGAACATCAGCGGCTGCTGGCCTGGGAAGAGGAAATGCTCGCCAAGGTGGAGCTGCCCTACCGGGTGATCGACACCGCCGCGGGGGATCTGGGCATGTCCGCTGCCCGGAAGTTCGACTGCGAGGCCTGGGTTCCCACCCAGAATGCCTACCGCGAGCTGACCTCCACCTCCAACTGCACCACGTTCCAGGCGCGCCGCCTGAACATCCGCGAACGCCAGGACGGCGACGGCAAGGGCACCCGTGCCGTCGCTACGCTCAACGGAACCCTGGCCACCACCCGGTGGATCGTGGCCATCCTGGAGCACCACCAGAATCCGGACGGATCCGTAACTGTTCCGGCTGCCCTTCGCCCGTACCTGGGCGGACTTGAGGTCCTGCCGGTCCTGTAACGCGATCCGCGGTTCGGGTTCATCCCTGCGGCAGTTCCTGTTCCGGACACCCGGAACAGGAACTGTTTTCCGCACCCCACCTGCGCACATATGTGAGCCGCGTCCTTTCGGGATCTGCGGCCATCTGTTTAAATGAGGCGATGACAACTATGACAAGCACCGGCATCGAAGACCGGCAGAACCCTGACCACTTCCCCCATTTGGTGGCACTGGACGTGGACGGCACCCTGGTGGACCATGACGGGCATATGTCCGCGGGCGTCCGCGAAGCCGCCGAGGCTGCAATTGCCGCCGGCCATCACCTGGTTATCGCCACCGGACGGTCCTACGGGGCAGCCCTTCCCATCCTGGAACGCCTTGGCATCACCGAGGGGTATTGCGTGGCCTCCAACGGCGGCGTCACCCTGCGGGTGGACACCTCCCTCCCGGACGGCTACGAAGTGATTGACCGGGTGGTGTTTGATCCACGGACCGCCCTGGACGCCTTGCGCATCAAGCTGCCCACTGCCAAGTTTGCCCTCGAGGATTCGCACGGGAACTTCCTCTCCACCGAGCGCTTCCAGGATGCCAGCTTTGGGGTGGAGGCACAGGCGGTGGACTTTGAGCGGCTGCGCAGTGCCGAAGCAGTCCGCGTGGTGGTCTTCAGCGTTGATTCCACGGCTGAGGAATTCGGTGAGGCAGTCCGGGCCATCGGCCTGCACGGCGTGACGTACTCAGTGGGCTGGACCGCATGGCTGGACATCGCTGCCGAAGGCGTCACCAAGGCCAGCGCACTGGAAAAAGTCCGCAGCAGGCTGGACATTGACCGGAAGTACACCCTGGCCATGGGCGATGGACGCAATGACATCGAAATGCTGGGCTGGGCCGCCCGCGGCGTGGCCATGGGCCAAGCTCCCGCCGAAGTGCTGGAAGTGGCAACCGAGGTCACCGGAACCGTGTATGAAGACGGCGCCGCCACCATCCTGCGCGGCCTCGCAAACAACTAACTGTCTCGCAAACAACTGACCGTCCCGCAGGCAGCCTGTTTCAGGCTCCCTGTGCCGCTGGTTCGAAGACCCTGACTGAGGGTGGAAGTGAAACCGGTCCGGTGCTCAGCGCGAGCAGCCGTGCCGCCGCGGGCCGGGTGGCCCACTCCTCCTGCCAGTGGGAGCGCACCACTGCCTTGCTGACTGCCTGCGTGGTGATGCCAAGGATTTCCGCCACGTACTTTTGCTGCCCGCGGGCGCCGGGAGTCATCAGGTCCAGCACTTTCCACTCGGCATCGGTGCGGCTGGCCACGATCTGGCCGAGCAGCCGCAGTACTGCCTGGGCTTCTGCGGCGATGTCAGCGTCCGGTCCGTCCACGGCCAGCGGAATGCGTTCGCCGGTCTTCTGCGCCCGGACCACGGCACGGCGGGCATAGACGAGCCCAAACCCGTCATTGTCCAGGATGTTCTGCTGAAGCGGCGGATGCAGTTCGCCAACACCAATGCCCACGTTCCAGCGCCGCTGCCGGATGGCAGTCAGTGCGGCATCGACGGCCGTGGCAGCGTCCGCCAGCACGCCCTGCGCTTCATCGCCCACCGAGCGCTGAAACGGAACGGCGGCGGGCAGATGGCGCAGCGAACGGATGAGCTCTGGAACCAGGTCCCCAGATTCGCGCGAGTCCCGCTGGTTGATCGTCAGCACATAATGCATGGGTTCAGCATGCCAGAGGACCCCAAAGACAACCGGGATCGGTTGCGGCGCGTCCCGTGTGCGCATGATCGTGGCTTCCTGGGGTGTGGGTGCCCCTGTTCCGCCCATCCCTTCTTCAACGACGACGGCGGCCGCCCCCGCAAGGGGACAGCCGCCGTCGGGCGCCGGATCGATCCGAACCCGGAACCGGGCCCGGGAACGCGCTAGTTGTTCTGGGGGTCGGCGTCGACGTCCCGGCCCTGGGGCTCGTCTTCTTCGCTGCCTTCGCCGAGAGCGGCGAAACGGGCCAGGGAAGCTTCCACCTCGGCCTCGGCTTCTTCGCGGCCGGCCCAGTCTGCGGCTTCAACCCACTTGCCGGGCTCCAGGTCCTTGTACTTGGTGAAGAAGTGCTTGATCTCGTCAAGCAGGAAATCGGAAACGTCCGAGATGTCCTTGATGTGGTCAAAGCGGGGATCAACCGGCACGCACAGGACCTTGGCGTCTCCGCCGCCGTCGTCCACCATGTTGAAGACGCCGATGGGGCGGGATTCCACCAGCACGCCGGGCATCAGGTCGAAGTCCTGGAGCATCACCAGTGCGTCCAGCGGATCTCCGTCTTCGCCGAGGGTGTTCTCGAAGTAGCCGTAGTGGGTGGGGTAGGCCATGGACGTGAACAGGATGCGGTCCAGGCGCAGGCGGTGGGTTTCGTGGTCGATTTCGTACTTGACCCGGGATCCCTTGGGGATCTCGATGGTGACGTCGAGCTTCATGGATACTCCTCTGGCGTGGCGCCGGCATGGCACCACAAACGGAACAGGCCGCGGCGGTCAGGAAAAAGTGCTGCCGTGAACCTAGGCTGATAAATGCGCCAACAACCGCAGGTTTGTCCGCGTCAATGCGGGCGGCGGCGCCGGTCTAGTCTTAAAGATATATGTCTTGGTCCGTTATCACTGCCCGCCGCAGTGCGGGACCTATAAATGGAAAGCAGCGGTGAGGTGATGGGAAGGGTTTTTTCCGGCCTCCTGCTGACTCTGGTTATGGCTGTCCTGGTGGTTCCGCTGTGTCTTTATGCCGGCCCGCCCGTGCTGGCAGCGCTGGCCCGGGAGCAGCCGCAGCGGCAGCTGGTGGTGCCCGCTCATCAGCAGGCGCCGGGGGCTTTATCCTCCGGGCGCACTGAATTTCCAGTGCCCGCAAACCTTGGCGCGCCCCTGCCGGACCGGCAAGCGCTGGGCGATCTCCTTGACGCAGAACTGGTGGTTCCCGGCAGCGGAGAGTTCCACGGTGCCGTATTGGATGCCCGGACGGGTGAAATCCTCTATGACCTGGACGGCGATGCCGCGGCAACCCCCGCCTCCAGCCTCAAGGTCCTGACCGCCGCTGCTGCCCTTTCCGTGCTCGGATCCGACACCCGGTTTGAAACCTCGGTGTATGAAGGCGGCACACCCGAGACGGTGGTGCTGGCAGGCGGCGGTGATGTGCTGCTGGGGACCGGAGAGTCGGATGAGACCGCCGTCGTCGGTCATGCGGGGCTGCAGACGCTGGCCGAGGAAACAGCAGCGGCCCTTTCCGGGCGCGAAGTATCCGGGACGATCAGCATCCAGGTGGATGACTCACTGTTCACCGGGGACACTCTCTCGGCGGCCTGGAACAAGGAGGACGTGGAGGCAGGGGAGGCTGCGGCCCTGTATCCGCTGGCCGTTAACTCGGCGTGGGCGGTTGAGGGACAGCAGTACGGGGCCCGGGTCGACGACGCCGCGCTCGCCGCCGGTGACGCTTTCGCTGCCGCTCTGGAAACCGCTGCCGCCGGCTACGGCTTTAAAGTGGACCCCCAGGTCACACGCGGAACAGCCGGCGACGACGCTGACCGGTTGGCGGCCGTAACATCGGCTCCGGTTTCAGAACAGGTGACGCAGATGCTGCTGATTTCGGATAACTACCTGGCTGAAACACTGGGCCGCATGACGGCGTTGAAAACCGGCGGTGAGGGCTCCTTCGACGGCGCAGCAGCGGCCGTGAAAGCGGCAGTTTCCGGGCTGGGGGTCAACACCTCCGGAATGGTGCTGGCCGATGTCTCCGGGCTGGGCAGCGGAACGGAGATCTCCGCACTGCAGTTGGCCTCGACCGTTCGGGCCGCCCTGACGTCGTCGGACAACAGCGTCCGGGACCTGCCCTACGCCCTCCCGGTGGCCGGATTGAGCGGAACCCTGGCGTCCCGGTTCACCGAGGATGCCTCTACGGAGCCTGTTGGCGCAGACGGGCTGCCTGAGGCAAGCCCGGCGGCAGGACTGGTCCGCGCCAAAACCGGCACCCTGTTTGCGGCGACATCACTCACCGGATTTGTGACTGACGCCGACGGCCGGCTCCTGTCTTTTGCGTTCGTAGCCAACGGGCTGGAGGACAACACTGCGCAGGCCCGAGAGGCCGTGGACGCGGCTGCTGCCGTCCTGGCCGGCTGCGGGTGCCGCTGAGCCGGGTTCGGCGGACAGCGAACCCTCCTGCCATTGGAGAACCTGTGTGTTCTGATGGACGGATGGAGAGCTATCAGCAGCACCCCGTCCCGGCCGCCGCCGACTTGGTGAACTGGGACCTGGCCGCAGGAACGGCTGCCACCCTGGTGTCCGCCGGACCAAAGATGACCGCAAAGGAAATCCGCGGTGCCGTAGCGGACCTTCGGGCGAGGGCAGATGAGGCGGTCACCCATGTGCATCGGATCACCGGGCTGGAAGCCGCGCGTGATCTGCGTGATTCCGAGGTCCTCGTGGTTGACCGCGCGTCCTGGGCCAAAGCCAATTCCCGCAGTTTCGCCGCGCTCATGAATCCTGCGCTGGAGAATTTGGCCCGCACGCATCCGGAGCAGCTCAAGGGTGCCAATACCGCGCTCAGCGGCACGCTTACCGGTGCCCAGCTGGGTGCCGTTCTGGCCTTCCTCTCCTCCAAGGTCCTGGGACAATACGATCCCTTCGCGGCGCAGACCCCCGGCGGCCCCGCCGGTGGCCGGCTGCTGCTCGTTGCGCCCAACATCATTACCCTGGAACGCGAGCTGAACGTGGATCCGGCGGACTTCCGGCTCTGGGTCTGCCTGCATGAACAGACCCACCGGGTGCAGTTCGCTGCCGCGCCCTGGCTCCGCGGACACATGGTGGAACAGATCGGTCTGCTGACCAACGGCTTGATGGACAAGGCCCAAACCCTGTCCGAGCGGCTGAGCCACGCCGCCAAGACGCTTGCTTCCCCCGAAGGCCGTGCGGCTATCACCGGCGGAAACGACGACGACGTCCCCAGGCGCCCGATGGACATCATGTCCCTCCTTCAGGATCCGGCGGACAAGGAACGGATGTCCCATCTGACCGCCGTGATGTCGCTGCTGGAGGGACACGCCAACGTGGTCATGGACGCCGTGGACGCGAGGATTGTTCCCAGCGTGTTGACCATCCGCCAGCGGTTCAACGCCCGGGGAAAGAGCCACGGCTGGCTGGACCGCTTTTTCCGCCAGATCATGGGCCTGGACGCCAAGATGCGCCAGTACAAGGACGGATCCAAGTTTGTCCGTTCCGTTGTTGACCGGGTGGGAATGGAAGGATTCAACCGGGTCTGGGAGGGCCCGGAGAACCTGCCCACCGAAGCTGAAATTCACAACCCGTCCCTCTGGATGACCCGGATGGGGCTCTAACAGAACGTGCAGATGTCCACTGATTTTGATCCCCCCGCCTCCACATCCTTCTCCACGCCGGAACGCAGGCCGCGCAAACGCCTAAACCCAACCCTGGGCAAAGCCCGCAACATGCTCCGCGACGCCCTTCGGGACGCGGGCCTTGAGCCGCGCGGCACCGCGCAGGAACAGCCGCCCCTGCTGCTGGTGGCCTGCAGCGGCGGACCCGACTCGCTGGCACTGGCCGAAGCGGCCTCCTTCTTCGCCCGCCGCGGCGATTACCGGGTGGGCGCCGTCGTCGTGGATCATGCCCTGCAGCCCGGATCGGCCGAGGTCGCAGCCGCAGCCGCGGCGAAACTTAGGGAAATGGGCTTGGAGCCCGTCCAGGTCCGCACTGTTTCGGTCCCGGTTTCCGGCATGGGGCCCGAGGCGGCCGCACGGACTGTCCGCTATGCGGCGCTGGACGCAGCCGTGGAAGAGACGGGCGCCGACGCCGTGCTGCTGGGCCACACCCTCGACGACCAGGCCGAACAGGTGCTCCTGGGCCTGGCACGCGGGTCCGGCACCCGGTCCCTGGCCGGGATGCGCCCGATCCGCGGAAAGTACCTGCGCCCGCTGCTGGGGCTGCGGCGGAGCGAAACCGAGGAAATCTGCGACAGCCAGGGGCTGGACCCGTGGCTGGACCCCAGCAACGCCGATCCGGCGTTCGCGCGGTCGCGGGTCCGGGCCGAGGTGCTGCCCTTCCTGGAGGAAAAACTTGGCCCGGGAATCGCCGAAGCTTTGTTCCGTTCCTCACGTATCCTCGCCGGTGACGCAGACTACCTCGACGCCGTGAGTGCCGACACTTTCGCCCGGCTGCGCGCACAGCCGGACTCCGCATCAGAGCCGCCAGCTCCCTCGAAGGACACGATCCTGTTGCCCGAGGCACAGCTGCGGAAGCTGGCTCCCGCGGTGCGGCAGCGCGTTCTGGCCCTCGCCGCCGTCGAGCTCGGAGGCGCCCAGCCCAGCTGGGAACGGCTGCGGTCGGTGGAAGCACTGCTGCGCCGCACAGGCTCAGCCGGACCCGTGGAACTGGTCGGCAAAGTCAGCGTGTACCGGCAGGTGCGCACCAATCCGGTTCCCCAAGGCCCCTCCGGCTATGGCAATCTTGTCTTTAGGAAAAAGAGCAGCACCTAAAATCCAGCTGCAACATCTCGCACCCGGGAGCCATTCGTGGATTCACACGACGTCCAGTCAGACCTCAAGCACGTTCTCTACACCAAAGAGCAGATCCAAACACGGGTTAACGAACTCGCGGCAGAGATTGACCGCGACTACGCCGGACGCGATGTCCTGCTGGTGGGCGTGCTCAAGGGTGCCGTAATGATCATGGCAGACCTGTCCCGCGCCCTGCACAGCCACGTCACCATGGACTGGATGGCAGTTTCCTCCTACGGTTCCGGCACGCAGTCCTCCGGCGTTGTCCGCATCCTCAAGGACCTCGAAACGGACCTTCTGGGCAAGCATGTGCTGATCGTTGAAGACATCATCGACTCCGGCCTGACCCTCTCCTGGCTGCGCACCAACCTGCAGTCCCGCGGACCGGCCAGCGTCGAGATCTGCACGCTGCTGCGCAAGCCCACCGCCGCGAAGGTTGAAATCGACGTCAAATATGTCGGTTACGACATCCCCAACGAGTTTGTGGTCGGTTACGGCCTGGACTTCGCCGAAAAGTACCGCAACCTCGACTTCATCGGCACCCTGGCTCCGCACGTCTACGAGTAAGCTCCAACGCAGTTCTGCGGCACCGGACGGCGGCCTTCGGGCGACTGCCTCCGGTGCCGCATCCGCGATCAGCATCACGCCGGCCGGCTACGCCCTGAGGGAACTTTCCCGGTATTCCGGACGTGTTCCATCAGGTAACGGTGTATAGCTTGTTCGAGTATATTTCCGCGCATTATCAGCGTTGTTGATCAGGAGGGACGGGGCGTACGCCCTGACGACGAATGAAATCTAAGAACTTCTTCAAGGGGCCAGGCATTTGGATAATCCTGGCACTGGCCCTTCTGGTGCTCATTCTTCCCACCCTTTCCCCCAACGGGGCAACCCAGGTGGACACAAGCGTGGGCCTGCAGCTGCTCAAGGACCAGAAGGTTGAGCAGGCCAAGATTTATGACGGTGAACAGCGCGTCGACCTGACGCTCCGTGGCGATGACCCCGATCCGGCCAAGAACGTCCAGTTCTACTTCGGCACCGCCCGCGGCGAGGACATTGTCGATGCGGTAAACGATTCCGGTGCCTCCGGCTTCACCGACCAGCCGGTGCAGACCAACTGGTTCACCAGCTTCCTTGGATTGTTCCTGCCCTTCATCATTCTCGGTGTCATCTTCTGGTTCCTGCTCTCCCGTATGCAGGGCGGCGGTTCGCAGGTCATGAAATTCGGCAAGTCCAAGGCCAAGCTGACCAACAAGGACATGCCGCAGGTTACCTTCGCCGACGTTGCCGGAGCTGACGAGGCAGTGGAGGAACTGCACGAAATCAAGGAGTTCCTGCAGGACCCGGCCAAGTTCCAGGCCGTGGGTGCCAAGATCCCCAAGGGTGTCCTGCTGTACGGTCCTCCCGGTACCGGTAAGACCCTGCTGGCCCGCGCGGTGGCAGGCGAGGCCGGAGTGCCGTTCTACTCCATTTCCGGTTCCGACTTCGTGGAAATGTTCGTCGGTGTGGGTGCATCCCGCGTCCGCGACCTCTTCGAGCAGGCCAAGACCAACGCTCCGGCCATCATCTTCGTGGACGAGATCGACGCCGTCGGCCGCCACCGCGGTGCCGGCGTAGGCGGCGGCAACGACGAGCGCGAGCAGACCCTGAACCAGCTCCTCGTCGAGATGGACGGCTTTGACGGCAACACCAACGTCATCCTGATTGCCGCGACCAACCGCCCCGACGTACTGGACCCCGCGCTGCTGCGCCCGGGCCGCTTCGACCGCCAGATCGGCGTCGAGGCCCCCGACATGCAGGGCCGCCTGCACATCCTGCAGGTCCACGCCAAGGGCAAGCCGATGGCCGACGGCGTAGACCTGGAAACCGTGGCCCGCAAGACTCCGGGCTTCACCGGTGCGGACCTCGCCAACGTGCTCAACGAAGCGGCGCTGCTGACCGCGCGCTCCAACGCCCAGCTGATCGATGACCGGGCGCTGGATGAAGCCATTGACCGTGTCATTGCCGGTCCGCAGAAGCGCAGCCGCGTGATGAAGGAACTCGAGCGCAAGATCACCGCGTACCACGAGGGCGGACACGCCCTGGTGGCAGCCGCTCTGCGGAACACGGACCCGGTCACCAAGGTGACCATCCTGCCGCGCGGCCGTGCCCTCGGATACACCATGGTGCTGCCGCAGGATGACAAGTACTCCGTGACCCGCAATGAGCTGCTTGACCAGCTGGCCTACGCCATGGGCGGCCGCGTTGCTGAGGAAATCGTGTTCCACGACCCCTCCACCGGTGCTTCCAATGACATTGAAAAGGCCACTGCAACGGCCCGGAAGATGGTCACCCAGTACGGCATGAGCGAGCGGATCGGTTCCGTGAAGCTGGGCTCCGGCGGCGGCGAGCCGTTCCTGGGCCGGGACATGGGCCAGGAACGTAACTACTCTGACCAGGTGGCCTACGTGGTGGATGAGGAAGTCCGGCGCCTGCTGGACAACGCCCATGACGAGGCCTACCAGATCCTGACCGAGAACCGGGACGTCCTGGACCGGCTGGCCCTGGAACTGCTGGAGCGCGAGACGCTGAACCAGGCCGAAATTGCCGAGGTCTTCTCCGACGTGCGCAAGCGTGACGTCCGCGAAGTGTGGCTGTCCAAGCCCACCCGCCAGGTCCACAGCCTGCCGCCGGTGGTTTCCGCCAAGGAACGCCGGGAGGCAGCAGCCAACGGGCAGCCGGATCCGGACACGGTATCCCCGCAGGACCAGATAGCGGACGCTGACCTGCCCCAGGACTTCGACGTGTCCGGCAACGGGCTCCCTCAGCCCGAGGGAAGCGGATCCGGGCATCCCGGACAGGGCGGCACCGGCGGAACAGCCGGCCGCACCGACGGGACCGACACTCCGGAACAGACCAACCGATAGCAGCGAACGGCGGCCCGGCACGGAAGTGCCGGGCCGCCGTCGTTCCGAACAGTCACGGTAGGATCAAGCAGTGACGGATTTCGACGATGAACTGACAATGGAGAATCTCTCCGTTCCCCCGGCCCCCGTGGACCAGCCCCGAATCGAAAAGGCGATCCGCGAGATCCTCCTGGCGATCGGTGAGGATCCTGACCGCGAGGGACTGCAGGACACGCCAAAGCGCGTGGCGAAATCCTACGCAGAGATCTTCGCCGGGCTGCACCAGGACCCCGCTGATCTGCTGGCCACCACCTTTGCGATCGAGCACGAAGAGATGGTGCTGGTGAAGGACATTCCGTTCTTCTCCACCTGCGAACACCATCTGGTGCCGTTCCACGGCACCGCCCACATTGGCTACATTCCGTCACAGGATGGTTTGGTTACCGGACTCAGCAAGCTGGCCCGGCTGGTGGAGGTCTTCGCCCGCCGCCCCCAGGTTCAGGAACGGCTAACCACGCAGATCGTGGAGGCCCTGATGGACAACCTGAACCCGCGCGGAGCCATAGTCGTCATCGAGTGCGAACACCTGTGCATGTCCATGCGCGGGGTCCGCAAGCCCGGAGCCAAAACCGTTACCTCCGCAGTGCGCGGCCAGCTGCGTGAAACGGCTACACGCGCCGAGGCCATGAGCCTCATTCTCGGACGTTAGGACGTCTGCCCCATGGATTCACTCGCAGCTGCTCCGGGAACCGGCCCGGCCACTTCTCCGCTGAGGCTCCTGCGCCCGGCCGGGGCGCCGCGGCGGTTCGAGGACCTTCCCTCCGGCCGCACACTGGTGATGGGAATCCTGAACGTTACCCCGGATTCCTTCAGCGACGGCGGCCGCTTCGCCGACACCGGCGCAGCCGTCGATGCCGGATTGAAAATGCACTATGACGGCGCCGACATCATTGACGTGGGCGGCGAGTCCACCCGCCCCGATTCCGTCCGCATAAGCCCGGAAGAGGAACAGCAGCGCATCCTCCCCGTGGTGGCTGCCCTGGCCCGGGCCGGAGTCCTGGTCAGCGTGGACACCATGAACGCATCCACGGCGGAAAAAGCCATTGCCGCAGGCGCCTGCCTCATCAACGATGTATCCGGCACGGAAGTCGATCCCGCCATGCCGGCCCTGGTGGCCCGCACCGGCGTCCACTACGTCCTGATGCACAGCCGCGGCGCGGTCCGCAGCGCCGATCCGCGTGCCGCCTACGACTCCGTGGTAGACGAGGTCATTTCCGAACTCGAACAGATCCGGGAAATGTTCTACGCAGCCGGGGTTGCCCCCGAGCAGATCATCATCGATCCCGGGTTGGGATTCTCCAAAGACGGTTCCGCCAACTGGGAACTCCTGCGGGCCACCGACCGCCTGAACGCCATGGGCCACAGGGTGCTGATCGGTGCATCCAGGAAGCGTTTTTTGGGTTCGCTGCTGACACGCGCCGGCGAGCCGGCTCCGCCGGTTGAGCGTGACAGCGCCACGGCGGCCGTAACCGCGCTGGCCGCCTTCTCCAACGCCTGGTGCGTGCGCGTGCACAACGTCGGCCCCAGCGTGGACGCCGTCAAGACCGCTGCCGCCTGGAAAGGCTGACCCATGAACACAACCAACGCCTCCGACGTACGCACAGCTGTGCGCGGCGTCCGCGACACCATCACCCTGACCGGCATCACCGCGCAGGGTTTCCACGGTGTCTTCGAGGAGGAACGCCGCAACGGACAGCCGTTTGTGGTGGACCTCGTGCTGCACGCGGACCTGCAGCCGGCCGGAATCAGCGATGACCTGACCAAGACCGCACACTACGGCGTCCTTGCCGAGCAGGTGGCGGCCATCATCAGCGGCGAGCCCCTGAACCTGATCGAAGCACTGGCCGAGCGCATTGCCGCGGCCGTTCTGGGTGGCTTCGCCGGCGTGGATGCCGTGGAAGTAACAGTGCACAAACCGCAGGCACCCATTACGGTTCCGTTCGGCGACGTATCAGTGACCATCCGCAGGAGCCGGTCATGAACGCCGGTGCCGTAACCGCAGTCCTGGCCCTGGGCAGCAACCTCGGCGAGAGCCGCGACACGCTCTCCGACGCCGTCGCCCAGCTGGCCGACCATCCCGGCGTCCGCCTGCAGGCAGTTTCTCCGGTGGTCCGCACCCGTCCCGTGGGCGGACCGGACCAGCCGGACTACCTCAACCTCGTCATATCCGTGGAGACGGATCTGGCCCCGCATGACCTGCTGGCGCACTGCCAGGCGGTGGAAAACGCACACCACCGGGTCCGCGAGGTGCGCTGGGGTCCGCGGACGCTCGACGTCGACATCATTACCTACGGCGACACGGTGCTCGACGACGAAACCCTGACCCTGCCCCATCCCCGCGCTTCCACCAGGGCGTTTGTGCTGCAGCCCTGGGCCTGGATGGATCCGGGAGCAGTGCTTTCGGGTACCCCCGTTGCTGAACTGGCTGCCAAAGCCGAAGACCTGCCCGGCCTGGAAATCTTCGAAGGGGACTGATCCTCACCGTGGGAAGCATCCGATACCGCTGGCTGGCTGTCATTGTCCTTGCGTCCGGTGCTGCCGGCTGGCTGGTCAACGACTGGGCAACCCGCAACTCCCTGCCCCCGGCAGTCCTGAGCATCATCGGGCTGCTGACCGTCGTGCTGATATCGGGAGCCACGCTCTTTCTCGGGCTGCGGGTGCGGCGCTGGCAGCAGGGCAGCCGCGACCGCGAGCTGGACCCGATCGCGGCCACCCGGACGCTGGTCCTGGCCCAGGCCACGGCCTATGCGGGTTCGCTGCTGCTGGGCTGGCATGCAGGGGTCTTCATCCAGCAACTGCCGCTCTGGTCGCTGCGTCCGGGGCATGCCGCCACCTGGGGGTCATTGGCTATGATCGCCGGAGGGGTCCTCATGATCTCCGTCGGGCTCCTGGTGGAACGCTTCTGCCGGCTTCCGCCGGATGACTCCAACGGGCGCGGCACGGCCGCCCGCCCGGATGACGCAGATGAACGGGAAGACGGAGAATATGCCTAGCGAAGCCATCGATCCGGGCGGTCTGTCCTGGGAGCACATCTCGCCCAGGTACCTTACGGTCCGCCTCATCGGCTGGGCGGTGGAAGCCGTGCTTACAGTGGCCGCAGCCTGCCTGCCCCTCATCCTGCGAAGCGTCGGCGCCTGGACCTGGGTTCCGGACTGGCTGGCCTGGGGGCTTCCCGCGGTGGTCGCAGCCGCTTATCTCTGGCGCGGGGTTCTGCTGCCGCGGCAGGTCCGCGCTGTCTGTTACGCAGAACGCAACGAGGACTTCCTGCTGCGGCGCGGCATCTTTTTCCAGCGCACCCTCGTGGTTCCGTACGGCCGGATGCAGTATGTGGACGTGACCGTGGGCCCGCTTGAGCGCGCTTTCGGTTTGTGCTCCGTCAAACTGCACACTGCCGCCCCCGGCACCAATGCCGTGCTGCCCGGTCTGCCTGCCTCCGAGGGTGCACGTCTGCGGGAGCACCTGTCCGAACGCGGCGAAACGCAGTTGGCCGGACTGTGAGCGTCCCGCAGAACGGGGAGTGGGCCCGCGTCCATCCGGTGTCACCTCTGGTCCGCGGGTGGATTGCGCTGGCCGCAATCGCTTTTGTTATCGGCCGGAACTGGTTCGAGGAGACAGCGGGCTTCCGCGGTAACAACAGCTCAGGACCGGGAAACCCGCTTGACGGGACCGCCCTGCTCATTGGTGCAGGCATCCTCGCCGCGGTCCTGCTGATCCTGGCCGGCATCTTTTTCCTGTCCTGGTGGTTTACCCGCTACCAGGTCACGGATGACCACGTCCGTGTTCACTCCGGAGTGGTGTTCCGCAAGCAGCGCCAGGCACGCCTGGACCGGGTGCAGGCCATCGATATTGTCCAGCCGCTCCTGGCGCGCCTGTTCGGGCTGGCCGAACTGCGCTTTGAGGTTGCCGACGCCGGAGAATCAGCGGTTCAGCTGGCGTACCTGAAACTGAATGATGCGCAGCGCCTGCGGGCACTGCTCCTGAACCGTGCCTCCGGTGCCGGCACCGGCACCGAGGTTGCCGCCGAAACCGGCGGGACGGAAACCGGCTCCCCGGGCGACGGCGCTGAACGCGTTCCGGGTGCACCGGGAACCGATCCCGCCGGCGGCACCTTTGTTTCCGGCCCCCGCGAGGCCCCGGAGCAGCCCGTCCTGGAGCTGCGGCCGGGACGGGTCATTGCCGCCACTCTGCTCTCCGGCACCACCCTGTTCCTGCTCATCGGCATTGCTGTGGTTCTGGTTATTACGGTCGCCACCGGAGAGGCGATCAGCCTGGCCATCATGCTGCCCATCCTCTTTGGCACTGTTGGAGGGTACTGGACCGAATTCTCCACGTCCTTCAATTTCCGGGCTTCGGTCTCCCGGGACGGCATCCGGCTGCGCTACGGCCTGCTGGATACCCGCACCCAGACCGTGCCTCCGGGCCGGATCCAGGCGGTGTCCGTCACGCAGTCACCGTTGTGGCGGCTCACCGGGTGGTATCGGGTGTCCGTCAATGTGGCAGGCTACGGCGCCGGAACCACCTCCGATACCCAGGCCCGCACCAAGCTGCTGCCGGCAGGGACGCTGGCCGAAGTGTTTGCTGTTCTCGCCCTTGTCCTGCCCGAACCGGGCACCGAACGCCCGGTGGACGTCTTTACGGCCGGGATCACGGGCCGGGACGGTGCTGACGGATTCACGACGACGCCGCGCCGGGCCCGCTGGATCGCACCGCTGAGCTGGCGCCGCAACGGTTATGCCCTGACGGACACTGCACTGCTGATCCGCAGCGGAGCGCTCTGGCGGGTCCTTTCGGTGGTGCCGCACGAGCGCACCCAGTCCATCGCCCTGGAGCAGGGTCCGCTGCGCCGGCGCTTCGGCACCAGTGACCTGATCCTGCATTCCACTCCCGGTCCCGTCCGTCCGCACGTGCGGAAGATCGACGTCGACGATGCCCGCACGCTGTTCCTGGAACAGGCCGTCAGGGCACGCGAGGCCCGGCGCCGGGACCGCACCGGCCGCTGGAACAGCTCCGCGGCCGCCCCGGCACCCGAGGACCCGTCACCACTTCCCGCTGAAACAGTTTCCAAGGAGTACCCCCATGAACAGCTCTGAGATGAGCACCGCTGACAAGCGGCGGCGCGGCCGGCTCGGCATCGGCGTGATCGGCGCCGGACGGGTCGGAGCCGTCCTGGGTGCGGCCCTGCGCGCGGCTGAGCACGCCGTCGTCGGCGTTTCTGCAGTGAGTGAGGAAAGCCGTGAGCGTGCGGCCAACCTGCTGCCCGGCGTCCCCGTCATGGAGATTCCGGACATTGTGGAACGTTCCGAACTGGTGCTCCTGGCTGTTCCGGATGACGCCCTGGGTCCGCTGGTCTCCGGACTGGCGGCAACCAATGCCTGGCAGGCCGGGCAGCTTGTTGCCCACACCTCGGGACGCTTCGGCACGGAAATCCTCGAGCCCGCCCGCCGGGCCGGCGCCATCCCGCTGGCCCTGCATCCGGCCATGACCTTTACCGGTATGAGCCTCGACCTGACCCGGCTGGCTGATTGCTCCTTTGGCGTGACCGCCCCTACCGCGGTGCTGCCCATCGCCCAGGCCCTGGTGGTGGAGATGGGTGCCGAACCCGTGGTCATTGATGAAGCGGACCGTGTCAACTACCACCTGGCACTGGCGCACGCCTCCAACCACCTGGTCACCATCACGGCCCAATCCACACAGCTGCTCAAGGACATTGGGGTGGAGAACCCGGACCGGCTGCTGGGCCCGCTCATGCGGGCTTCGCTGGAAAACGCCCTGGCCTCCGGAGAGCATTCCCTCACCGGACCTGTAGCCCGCGGGGACGCCGGAACCGTGAGCGCGCACCTGCAGGAAATGGCCGCCCAGGACAGCGCCAACCTGAGGGATACCTATCGTGCCCTGTCCCTGGCCACTGCACTGCGGGCCATCGACAGGGGTCTGCTGAGCGAAGAGCGCGGCAAAGCCGTTATTGACGCCTTGAGCCCGGACGAGGGACAGTGAATTCTCCTCAGCTGGTGCGCACGGCTGCGGAACTGAAGGCTGCCATCGCTGAAGCGCTCGCTGCAAAAAGTGCCGCCGGGGCCGGCGCGCGGGAGGAACCGCTGAGTCTTGGCCTGGTACCCACCATGGGCGCCCTGCACCAGGGCCACCGCTCCATGATGGATGCCGCGCGGGCCGAGAACGACGTCGTCGTTGCCACCGTGTTCATCAATCCGCTGCAGTTCAACGATCCCGAGGACCTGCGCCGATATCCGCGCACCCTCGAAGCGGATGTGGAACTACTGGGCGACGCCGGCGTGGACCTCGTGTTCGCACCCGACGAGGACGAGGTGTATCCGGAAGGAGCGCCGCTGGTGCGGGTAAGCTCCGGAGACCTGGGGGCCCGTTATGAGGGAGCCTCGCGCCCCGGACATTTCGACGGCGTGCTGACCGTGGTGGCCAAGCTCTTGCACTACGCGTCCCCCGCCGCGGCATCCGGCACTCCGGTCCGCTACCGGGCTTATTTCGGACAAAAGGATGCCCAGCAGCTGGTGCTGATCCGGCGGATGGTCGCCGACCTCAACTTCGACACGGAGGTCAAGGCCGTGCCTGTTGTTCGGGCCCCGGACGGACTGGCCGAGTCCAGCCGAAACGGGTTCCTGGACCCTGTCCACCGCCGCGCCGCAGCGGTGCTTCCGCATGCCCTGTTTTCCCTGCGGGACCGGGTATCCGCCGGTGAAGCGCCGGACCTGGCCGCCGCCGTCGCCCTTGTGAAAGCACAACCGCTGGTGGAACTGGACTACTTCGACATTGTGGACCCGCAGACGCTGCAACCGCTCAGGGCCACCGACGGTCCGCTGGAGAAGCCCGCATTGGCGCTGCTGGCGGCGCAGGTGGGGTCCGTGCGCCTGATCGACAACCTGCCGCTGGAGAACCCGGACACCGCTTAAACCATCAGACTGTGCATTAAACCATCAGACTGTGCGCCCGCCGCGAACAAGCTGGGTGCGGGCCGTAAGCCCGCGCCGCGCGGCTCTGTAAACTTAAGGGTGTGACCACATCTAACTCCGTTCCCGGATCCAGCCCCGTTCCCGAAGCAGCCGACACCTCCGAGCAGATGCGCATCCGCGCTGAGAAGCGGGCGCGTCTGATCGCCGGCGGTTCCGAGGCCTACCCGGTGGGTGTGGAACGCACGCACTCGCTGAAAGAGATTCGGGAAAAGTTCGGACACCTGCAGGCCGATGAGACGAGCGGCGAAGTTGTCGGCGTCACCGGCCGTGTCGTCTTCATCCGCAACACCGGCAAGCTGTGCTTCGCCACCCTCCAGGAGGGAAACGGCACCCGCGTGCAGGCCATGCTGAGCCTGGCCGTGGTCGGAGAAGAGGCCCTGGCCGAGTGGAAGGCGCTGGTTGATCTTGGTGACCACGTCTTCATCCGCGGGGAAGTCATCTCCTCGCGGCGCGGCGAGCTCTCAGTCATGGCGCAATCCTGGTCCATGGCTTCGAAGGCCCTGCGCCCCCTGCCGGTACTGCATGCCGGACTGAACGAAGAGACCCGGGTCCGGCAGCGCTACGTGGACCTGATGGTCCGCGAGGAAGCCCGGGACATGGTGTACAAGCGGGCAGCCATCATTCGCGGTGTCCGCGACACTCTGCACAGCCACGGGTACGTGGAAGTGGAAACTCCCATGCTTCAGCTGATTCACGGCGGTGCCGCGGCGCGTCCGTTCGAGACCCACCTGAATGCCTTCGACCAGAAGATGACGCTGCGGATTGCCACTGAGCTCTACCTCAAGCGGGCGGTTGTTGGCGGCATTGAGCGGGTCTTTGAGCTGGGCCGCATTTTCCGCAATGAGGGTGTCGACTCCACCCACAGCCCTGAATTCACCACGCTGGAATGCTATGAGGCGTACGCCGACCAGTACGTGATGGCGGACCGCATCAAGGAAATTATCCTGCACTGCGCTGACCTGGTGGGCAGCCGCCAGATCGAAACTGAGGCTGGAACCATTGATTTGGACGGCGAATGGAAATGGCTGTCCGTTTACCCCGGTCTTTCCGAAGCCGTTGGTGTGGAGATCACTCCGGACACCAGCGCCGAAACCCTCCGGGGCATCGCCGAAAAGCATGCCGTCAAGGTGGATCCGAAATGGGATGCCGAGAAACTGGTGGTGGAGCTCTTTGGGGAGATTGTCGAACCGACCCTGATTCAGCCGACTTTCGTCTATGACTATCCGCCGTCGGCCCAGCCGCTGGCCCGCCCCAACCGGAATGACCCGCGCCTCATTGAAGCCTGGGACCTCATCATCGGCGGCATGGAGCGCGGTACTGCCTTCTCCGAACTCATTGACCCCGTGATCCAGCGTGAGCGCCTCACCGCGCAGTCGCTCAAGGCCGCCGGTGGTGACGATGAGGCCATGGCCCTTGACGAGGACTTCCTCCGCGCCCTTGAATACGGTGCCCCGCCTATGGGCGGAATCGGGCTGGGAATTGACCGTTTAGTGATGCTTTTCACGAACACAGGTATCCGGGAAACAATTTTGTTCCCCCTGTTAAAGCCGGAAATGGGTTAGAAGCATGGAATACGTTGAAGTTCTCCTGCCGTCAATATGTGTTGGAGCTCTCTTTTATTTTGTGATGAAGGCCCTGCTCAACGTGGACCGTTCGGAACGAAAGGCGCTTGCTGAAGCGGAGCGCGAAGCCGACCTTGCGGCGGATCCGGATACAAGTAGTGGAACCCCGGAAAAAGAAAGTAATTAATATAGCCCCCCGGCTTTGACGGGACATTCAAAATTGCGTCATACTCTAGGTGGTCTCATTATCGTTTTTTTCGGGTTTAACACTGCTTAGGAGCCTGTTGTGGCGCAAAAAGTAAAAATCATTCTGGTTGATGACCTCGATGCCGGAAGTGCGGATGAGACCGTACGGTTCGGCCTGGACGGATCCCAGTACGAGATCGATCTCTCCAAAGACAATGCAAAGAATCTTCGTGCGGCCCTGAAGCCCTACCTGGATGCAGGCCGCAAGGTGGGCGGCCGCACCGGGCGCCCCCGTGCTGCGGGTTCTGCACGCAGCAACGAAGCGGCGCAGATCCGTGAATGGGCCCGCAACAACGGATACACCGTTTCGGAGCGTGGACGCGTAAACAGCGAAATTATCGAAGCGTACCGGGCCGCGCAGGGCTAGGGCCCGGCAGGGGCCTCCCGGGAACCTTATTCGGGGCCGTGGTCACGCCTACGGCGAACACGCTCCTTAAGCACGCGCAGGACACGTAGCATCGAATTACGCGTTAGCTAGGAGTGTGCCTCATGTTTGAAAGATTTACCGACCGTGCCCGTCGCGTTGTCGTGCTTGCCCAAGAAGAGGCTCGCATGCTCAACCACAACTACATCGGCACCGAGCACATCCTGCTCGGGCTCATTCATGAGGGTGAAGGTGTCGCAGCTAAGGCCCTTGAATCCCTGAGTATTTCGCTCGGTGCCGTGCGTGAGCAGGTGCAGGAGATTATCGGTCAGGGCCAGCAGGCCCCGTCCGGCCACATCCCCTTCACCCCGCGTGCCAAGAAGGTTCTCGAACTCTCCCTCCGGGAGGCCCTGCAGCTTGGCCACAACTACATCGGCACCGAGCACATCCTGCTCGGGCTGATCCGTGAAGGCGAAGGCGTTGCCGCACAGGTACTGGTCAAGCTTGGCGCTGACCTGAACCGGGTGCGCCAGCAGGTCATCCAGCTGCTCTCGGGTTACCAGGGCAAGGAACCTGTCAGCTCCGGCGGCCAGCAGCAGGAAGGCCAGCCGGCCGGTTCGGTTGTCCTGGACCAGTTCGGCCGCAACCTCACCCAGGCAGCGCGCGAGTCCAAGCTCGACCCGGTGATCGGGCGCGAGCATGAGATGGAACGGGTCATGCAGGTCCTGTCCCGCCGCACCAAGAACAACCCTGTTCTGATTGGTGAGCCCGGCGTCGGCAAGACGGCAGTCGTTGAAGGGCTGGCCCAGGCCATTGTCCGCGGCGATGTCCCGGAAACCATCAAGGACAAGCAGCTGTACACGCTTGACCTGGGTTCCCTCGTTGCCGGTTCCCGCTACCGCGGTGACTTTGAGGAACGCCTGAAGAAGGTCCTCAAGGAAATCCGCACCCGCGGCGACATCATCCTTTTCATCGATGAGATCCACACCCTCGTGGGCGCCGGTGCCGCCGAAGGCGCCATCGACGCAGCTTCCATCCTGAAGCCGATGCTGGCCCGCGGGGAACTGCAGACCATTGGTGCCACCACTTTGGACGAGTACCGCAAGCACATCGAGAAGGATGCGGCACTTGAGCGGCGTTTCCAGCCGATCCAGGTCAACGAACCTTCCGTTGCGCACTCCATCGAAATCCTGAAGGGACTGCGGGACCGCTACGAAGCGCACCACCGCGTGTCCATCACGGACGCCGCGCTGACTTCGGCGGCAACCCTGGCGGAGCGCTACATCAGTGACCGTTTCCTGCCGGACAAGGCCATTGACCTGATCGATGAGGCCGGCGCCCGCCTGCGGATCCGCCGCATGACGGCTCCGCCGGAGCTCAAGGAGATCGATGAGCGCATCTCTGCGCTGAAGCTGGAGAAAGAATCAGCCATCGATTCCCAGGACTTCGAAGGCGCTGCCAACCTGCGGGACAAGGAGCAGAAGCTCCATGACCAGCGGGCTGAAAAGGAGCGCCAGTGGAAGTCCGGCGGCCTGGATGACATTGCCGAGGTGGATGAGGAGCTCATCGCCGAGGTGCTGGCCAATTCCACCGGCATTCCCGTGGTCAAGCTCAACGAAGAAGAATCCACGCGCCTGCTCAAGATGGAAGACGAGCTGCACAAGCGCGTCATCGGTCAGGATCAGGCCATCAAGTCCATCTCGCAGGCCATGCGCCGTACGCGGGCCGGACTCAAAGACCCCAAGCGTCCGGGCGGTTCCTTCATCTTCGCCGGTCCCACCGGTGTTGGTAAGACCGAGCTGGCCAAGGCCCTCGCTGAGTTCCTCTTCGGCGACGAAGAAGCACTCATCACGCTGGACATGTCCGAATACTCCGAGAAGCACACTGTTTCCCGGCTCTTCGGTGCCCCTCCGGGATATGTCGGATACGAAGAAGGCGGGCAGCTGACCGAAAAGGTCCGCCGCCGTCCGTTCTCCGTGGTCCTGTTCGACGAGGTGGAAAAGGCCCACGCGGACCTCTTCAACTCGCTGCTGCAGATCCTCGAAGACGGCCGCCTGACGGACAGCCAGGGCCGCGTGGTGGACTTCAAGAACACCATCATCATCATGACCACCAACCTGGGAACCCGGGACATCTCCAAGAGCGTCTCCACCGGTTTCCAGTCCGGCACCGACACCAAGACCGGTTACGACCGGATGCGGGCCCGGGTCACGGAGGAACTGCGTCAGCACTTCCGCCCCGAGTTCCTGAACCGTGTTGATGACACGGTGGTCTTCCCGCAGCTCACGCAGGACGAGATCGTGCAGATCGTGGACCTGTTCCTGGAACGTCTGGGCAAGCGCCTGGCGGACAAGGGCATGACCATCGAGCTGACCCCCGCGGCCAAGGTTCTGCTGGCCACACGGGGCTACGATCCCGCCATGGGTGCCCGGCCGCTGCGCCGGACCATCCAGCGCGAGATCGAGGACCAGCTCTCCGAGAAGATCCTGTTCGGGGATCTGAAGCCCGGAGAACTGGTGTCCGTGGATGTGGAGGGCGAAGGAGACGACGCCACCTTCACCTTCGTGGGACACGGCGTACCGAAGGCCCTCGAAGAGGCACCGTCCGCAATTGAGGCGGGCGTCGGCGACTAGCCTGCGGCGCAGTGTGAACACATGCGCAGATTGAACAGATGAAAGGACCCGGCGGGCATGCAGCCCGCCGGGTCCTTTCGCGTTTCCGGATCCCTTCCATTGCGTGCCTTGACAGCCGTTTTGCGGCGCGCAGACCGTGCAGTCCTAGACTGGACCGGTGACTTCCACCACCATCACTGTCCGCCGAGCACGCACCTCCGATGTTCACCGCATTCGTTCCCTCGTGGCGCCCCTGGCCGACGAGCGGATCCTGGTGGCGAAGGAAGCGGTTGCCTACTACGAGGGGCTCCAGGAGTTCCGGATTGCGGAAGGGCCCGACGGCGAGGTGATTGGCTGCGGTGCGCTGCATGTCATGTGGGAAGACCTCGCCGAGGTGCGGACCCTGGCCGCGGACCGCCGCTGGCGCGGGCACGGCGTTGGCCACGTCCTGCTGGAGGCACTGCTGGCCGATGCCGTGGAGATTGGTGTGCAACGTGTCTTCTGCCTGACCTTTGAGGTGGACTTCTTCCGACGCCACGGATTCGAGGTGATGGCCAATCAGTCGGCCGTGGATCCGGAGGTCTACTCCGAACTGCTGCGCTCCCACGACGAGGGAGTGGCCGAGTTCCTGGACCTCGCGCGGGTCAAGCCCAACACCCTGGGAAACACCCGGATGATCCGCACGCTGTAGCACCGCTGATGCGGCGGGTGTTCGCGATCAGGGGAACTGACCCGCACCGGCTGGCCTTTTGCTCCTGCCGGTGGATAAGCTCAGGGTACTTAGCATCATTCACGGTCCGGCGACCCGGCAGTTGCCGGCGGACCACGATCAGAAAGCGGGATCCAATTATGGGCGCAGATGACAAGGTGCAGAATTCAGCCGAGAAGCTTGGCGGCAAGGTCAAGGAAGGCCTCGGTAAGGCCACCGGCAACGAGCGCATGGAAGCTGAAGGACACGGCGACCAGGCCAAGGGCAGTGCCAAGCAGGCCGGCGAAAACATCAAGGATGCCTTCAAGGGCAAGTAGACCTTCCTCGGACATAACACGTCCGGGAGGCGGCGGGAGGGGCATGATGCCCCTCCCGCCGCTGTTTAATGCGATCCCTCCGTTCGCTGTCCAACGGTCAGTCCCGGGGGTAGGGTCGAAAGCAGTCTCACAGATGTCCTGATCCCGAACACACCGGTGCAGCCGCATCGCCTGTACGGGCCGTTGCGCTGAAGGAGCTGCTCAAAGATGAAGAAGCTGATCAATGACCCGCGCAGGGTTGTCTCTGAGTCCCTCGCAGGATTTGGGCTGGCCCACCATAACCTGGTTCGTGTCCACAGCGATCCTGACCTCGTGCTCCGCCGGGAGCCGTCGCGGGGCAAGGTATCCCTGGTTTCCGGCGGCGGCAGCGGACACGAACCGCTGCACAGCGGTTACGTAGGCACCGGAATGCTGGACGCGGCAGTCCCCGGAGCCGTGTTCACTTCCCCCACTCCGGATCAGATCCTTCCTGCAATCACTGAAACCGACACCGGCGCCGGGGTCCTGCTGATCGTCAAGAACTACACCGGGGACATCCTGAACTTTGAGACCGCTGCTGAACTGGCGCAGGCGGAGGGCGTCACCGTCGCCACAGTGGTGGTGAACGACGACGTCGCGGTGGAAGATTCGCTGTACACGGCGGGCCGCCGGGGAGTGGCCGGAACGGTTCTTGTGGAGCGGATCGCCGGCGGGGCAGCGGAACGGGGAGACACACTGGAGCAGGTGGCCGCGGTGGCGGAACGCGTCAATGCCAATGTCCGGTCCATGGGAGTGGCCCTCGCCCCCTGCACCGTTCCCCATGCCGGGGAACCAAGCTTCACCCTGGCCGACAATGAAATTGAGCTGGGAGTGGGAATCCACGGCGAGCCGGGCCGGCGCCGGATGCCCATGGCGGACGCCAACAGCATCACGGACCAGCTGCTGGAACCCGTTCTGCAGGACCTGGGAGCCTCCTCCGGGGACCCTGTGCTCCTGTTCGTCAACGGCATGGGCGGAACCCCGCTGAGTGAGCTGTACATCGTCTACCGCCGGGCAGCGGAAGTGTTGGCCGAGCGCGGTATCCGGGTTGAACGTTCCCTGGTGGGAAACTACATCACGGCCCTGGACATGCAGGGGGCCTCGGTGACGGTGCTGCGGCTGGACAATGAAATGACGGAACTTTGGGACTCGCCGGTGAACACGCCGGCCCTGCGATGGGGGATGTAACCATGTCACTGGACGCAGCGTGGGCAGACCGGTGGATGCGTGCAGCAGCCGCAGCCATGGCCGAGAACCGGCAGCACCTGATCGACCTGGACCGGGACATCGGTGATGCGGACCATGGCGAGAACATGGACCGCGGATTTTCGGCGGTGGTGGAGAAGCTGGATGCGGACGGAACCCCGGCCACTCCGGGTGACGTGATGAAGCTTGCCGCCATGACCCTGATGTCCAAAGTTGGCGGGGCAGCCGGGCCGCTGTACGGCACGGCATTCCTGCGTGCTGCCACGGCGGCGGGACCGGCAGCGGACCTGGATCCAGGAACGCTGGTCACTGTCCTCACTGCCGCACGGGACGGAATTGTTGCCCGCGGAAAAGCCGAAGTCGGAGACAAAACCATGGTGGATGCCTGGACGCCGGCAGTTGAGGCAGCCCAGACAGCAGCCGGCGCCTCGGCCTCATCGGCTGAGGTGCTTGCCGCCGCATCAAACGGAGCCCGGGCCGGCCTTGCCGGCACCGAACCGCTGATAGCCCGCAAAGGCCGCGCCAGCTACCTCGGAGAGCGCAGTGCCGGCCATCTTGATCCCGGGGCTGCTTCCACAGTCCTGATCCTGCAGGCGGCGGCACAAGCAGCGGAAGAAGGCTCATGAGCGTTGGACTGGTGATCGTTTCGCACAGCGCCAAACTCGCTGAGGGTCTCCGGGAGCTGGCGGCGCAGATGGCACGGGACGTCACCATCGAAACGGCCGGAGGTACGGACGACGGCGGGATCGGCACCAGCTTGGAGAAAATCTCCGCTGCCATTGCTGCGGCGGACACCGGCGACGGGGCACTGCTGCTTGCAGACTTGGGATCGGCGGTCATGACCGCCGAAACGGCAGTGGAATTCCTTGAAGACGAGCAGCGGGCACGTGTCCGCCTGGCCGACGCGCCGCTGGTTGAAGGAACCGTGGCGGCGGCAGTTGCCGCCCAAACCGGAAGAACCCTGCAGGCAGTGCTGCAGGAAGCCGAGTCGGCAGGGAGAATACCGGGGCGGGCGGGCACCCGGGACACCGGCACCCAGGACTCCGGAGCCCAGCCCGGCACGGAACCGACAGCCGCCGCCGGGGAGCCGGGCGATGCCGGTGACGATGATTTCGATCCCGATGATGCGGGGGTTCACACCGGTTCGTGGGAGCTCATTAACCCGGCGGGACTGCATGCCCGCCCTGCCGCAGCCGTGGCCCAGGCCATGTCGGACCTGGATGCGGAGGTCCGCATCAACGGAGTGGACGCCAAGTCCATGATGATGCTGATGACGCTCGGGCTGGGACAGGGGCAAACCCTGACCGTGACGGCACGCGGTCCCGATGCGGCCCGGGCCGTGGAGATGATGGCACTGGAAGTCCGCAACGGTTTCGGCGAGATTTAGCCTGGGGGAGCCCGGCGGGGCTGCTGCGCTCAGACGGGAAGCTGCAGGCCGGCGTCGTTTTCTTCGGCCAGCTTGTCCGCCAGCAGACCGGCCAGGGCGCGCTCCAGCTGTTCGGCGGGCGCCTGCAGGGCGTATAGCTTGGCCAGCGCGGCTGCGTCCGTCCCGGGGTCCGCTTCCACTGAGCTTGCCGCCGTGTTGTAAGTTGCGGCGGCGGCCGTCATCAGGTCCGCCGGGCCAAGGAGCAGATTCCGCGGGACCGGCTCCCGGGCCTGCCGCAGCACGGCCATGAGGGCGCCGCGGACCTGCCGGTCGGTGCCGGCCCAGGTCTGTCCCTTGGGCACATAATCGGGTGCTGGTTCTCCGGCGGCCACCCAGGCACAGCGCTGCCGCACCGGACACACCGCGCATTTGGGGGACCGGGCAGTGCACACAAGAGCGCCCAGCTCCATGACGGACGCATTCCAGGCGACGGAGGCGGCGTCGTCGTCGGGCAGCAGCGCCACGGCCAGGCGCATTTCAGCGGCATTCAGCGCCGGCGCAGGCAGCGCTTTGCCCGAAAGTGCCCGGGCATGGACCCGGCGGATATTGGTGTCCACCACTGTTTCCCTGCGGCCGAAGGCAAAAGAGGCAACCGCCGCAGCGGTGTAGGTGCCCACGCCGGGCAGAGTAAGGAGTTCCTCCCGGGTTGCGGGAACGGAACCGTTGAAGCGGTCCGTCATGGCGGCGGCAGCGGCATGCAGTCGAAGCGCACGCCGGGGGTACCCCAGCCGGCCCCAGGCGCGAACCGCTTCCCCGCTCGGCTCGGCGGCCAGGGCGGACGGTTCCGGCCAGCGCTTCATCCATTGCTCCCACACCGGCAATACCCGGACCACGGGGGTCTGCTGCAGCATGATCTCACTGACGAACACACCCCACGGGCTGCACCCGGGACGCCGCCACGGCAGATCGCGTGCATTGGCCGTGAACCAGCTGATGATTTCCGTATGCAGCTGCGGTGCCTGCTGCAGGCCCGGTTCCATGCATTCTCCCTTGGTTATGACCAGCAATACTCTACTAACCGGCGTGGTGCGGCAGGTAATCCGGGGCCGGGTACCTAGCCTTAAGGCATGGTTGGGAACGAAACATCTAACAGGGCTCCAGAGCGGCCCAGCGCGGCTGTCTACCGGCGGCGCAGGATCGTCGCAGGAATCCTGGTGCTCCTGGTCCTGATAGGCCTTGTCGCAGGCATCAGCGCAGTGGCCAACATGCTGCGGGGAGACGACAGCGCTTCCGCCACGCAGACAACTGAGGAAGCCACTTTGCCCGGGCCGGACAGCCAGCAGTCCGGAGCCATGCCCGCCGGCACTGCTGCTCCGACAGCTCCGGCCGCGAGCCCGGCAGCCACAGCGAGCGCAACCGCCGCACCGGCGCTGTGTCCGCCGGCCTCCGTGGGAGTCAGCGCCACCACCGACGCTTTGAGCTACGCCGCCGGCGTTGCCCCCATGCTGACCATGACGGTCACCAACACCGGGGCTGAGGCGTGCGACGTCAACGTGGGCACCAGCCAAATGGAGTTCATCATCACCAGCGGCTCAGACCGGATCTTTTCCTCCGCCGACTGCCAGCAGGCCGGTGAGGATCTGTTCAAGACCATTAAGCCCAACACCGTGGAAACGGCAAAGTTCAGCTGGGACCGCCAGCGCTCCGCCCCCGGGTGTTCGGAAGTTGCCAGCAATCCCAACCCGGGAACCTACTCGTTCACCGCGCGTCTGGGGAACATCAGCAGCGAACGGACCACTTTCGAACTCGAGTGACCGGACCGCTGGATAATAAAGCCGGCCGAAGCGCTACATGAAACGGTCGAGCAGGCTGGTCTCGGCAATGCGGGAGAGTCCCTCGCGCACGGTGCGGGCGCGCTGCTCGCCGATGCCGTCCACCGTCATTAGGTCATCAATGTTGGCGGCCATCAGGTTCTGCAGGCCGCCGAAATGGTCCACCAGCCGGTTGGAGACCGCCGGCGGCACGGACTTGATGTTGCTGAGCAGCCGGTAGCCGCGGGGCTGCACCACGGCCTCCAATGAATCCTGGCCGGGTTGGAAGCCCACAACGGCGGCAATCTTGCTCAGGTCCACCATGTCGGAGGAACTGAGGTTCTGCAGCGTGGCCACCTGGTCTTCGGGCCGCTGGCTGCCGTCCTGCAGGTCCGCGTAGTCGCGGACGATCATCTCACTGCCCGGACCCAAGCCGGCGGTGAGTTCCTCGAGCTGCAGCGACAGCAGGCGGCCGTCCACCCCGAGTTCGAGGACATACTGGGAGATTTCCTCGGAAATGCGGCGCACCATTTCCTGGCGCTGCAGGGTGACGGCAACATCCCGGACCGTGACCATGGCTTCGATTTCCAGAGCGGAGAGGGAGTTGGTGACCTGGTCCAGGCGCGCCCGGTAGCGTTCCAGAGTGGCCAGGGCCTGGTTGGCGCGGGCCAGCACCGGCTCGGAACCCTCCAGTACGTGCCGCAGTCCGCCGACGTAGAGCTGGATGATCTGCATGGACTGGCTGACTGAGATGACGGGGAAACCGGTTTCGATGGCTACCCGCTCCGCTGTGCGGTGCCGGGTTCCGGATTCGTGCGTCTCGATAGTGTGGTCCGGCACCAGCTGCACTGCTGCGCGCAGAATGGTCTTGGCGTCCTTGTCGCAGACAATGGCGCCGTCCATTTTGGCCAGTTCCCGCAGGCGGGTGGGCGAAAAATCGATGCCGATGTCGAAGCCGCCGGAGCAGATGGAGTCAACGGTGCGGTCAAATCCCATGACGATCAGCGCGCCGGTGCGGCCGCGGAGAATGCGCTCCAGGCCATCGCGGAGTTCGGTTCCCGGCGCAACCCGTGCCAGGGTGGCCTTCAATGAATCTTCGGGACTTCGTGCCACGGTCACTTCCTTCCGGCCGTCGGGCCCACGGGCGTTCTGGGCGGACATTGCACAGACACTTTCCCTATAGTAGTGGTCCCGCACGGGACAATGACCACCTTTGTGCCGTCCGCCGCAGGTGCGCGCCGTCCTAGAACAGGAGCTTGAGTGCCTCCGTCAGGGTGGAAACCTCCCGGACGTGGAAACCGGCCGGAACCGCGCCGGGGCCGTTGGGTGAAGCCGGAACCACCGCGTGCGTGAAACCGAGGCGTTCTGCTTCCTGGATCCGCCGGGCTATGCCGGGGATGGGCCGCACTTCTCCGGCGAGGCCAACCTCCCCAAAGGCAATCAGCTGGGCGGGAAGGGGTTTGTTCATCTTGGCGGAGGCAACGGCAAGGGCCACTGCCAGATCAGTGGCCGGCTCGCTGAGCTTGACCCCGCCCACGGTGGCTACGTAACTGTCATCCTTGGCCAGATTCATGGACGCCCGCTGCTGCAGCACGGCCAGGAGCATGGCGACCCGGGACGAATCCAGTCCACTGGTGGCACGCCGGGCCTGCGCGTTGCTGGTTTCGGCCAACAATGCCTGGACCTCGGCCACCAGGGGCCGCTTTCCTTCCAGCGTGACGGTAATGCAGGTGCCGGACACGGGTTCCTTGGTCCGGGACACAAACAGCCCGGACGGATCCGCGAGGCCCACAATGCCTTCCTCCGTCAGGTCGAAGCAGCCCACTTCATCGGTGGGACCGTAGCGGTTTTTCACGGCCCGCAGCAGGCGCAGGCGGGAGTGACGGTCGCCGTCGAACTGGCAGACCACATCCACGAGGTGTTCCAGCAGCCGGGGCCCGGCGATGGAGCCGTCCTTGGTCACGTGCCCCACGAGCAGGGTGGTCATGTTCCGTTCCTTGGCCGCCGCAATCAGGGAGGCTGCCACTTCGCGGACCTGGCTGACCCCGCCGGCGCTGCCGTCCACTGCGGAGCTGCTCAGGGTTTGCACGGAGTCGACGATCAGCAGGGCGGGCTTGACCTGTTCCACCTGGCCAAGCGCCTGGCCCAGATCGGTTTCAGCGCTCAGGTACAGAAAATCCGACACCGCACCGATACGCTCGGCACGCAGTTTTACCTGTGCCGTGGATTCTTCACCGGTGACGTACAGGACCTCCCGTCCGAGGTTCCCCACTTTGGCTGCCACATCCAGCAGCAGCGTGGACTTTCCCACACCCGGTTCACCGGCAAGCAGGATAACGGCACCCGGGACCAGCCCGCCGCCCAGAACGCGGTCCAGCTCATCCACTCCCGTGGCCTGATAAGCGGCAGTGGTGGAGTCCACGTCCGCAATGCGCTGCGCCGGGCGGGCAACGGTGGCTGCCGCCGTGGTGCGGGCAATGACTTCCCCGGCTTCCTCCACAGTGCCCCAGGCCTGGCATTCACCGCAGCGGCCCACCCACTTGGCGGTGGTCCAGCCGCACTCGGCGCATCGGTAGTTGGCGGTTTTTGCGCGGGTTGTCTTCGTGGCCATAAAAACAGGCTATCCCGCCGCACTGACACTTCCGCGCCGGACCCCCGCGGCCTGGGGACCACACCGGATCACACCTCGGACAGGCAGCTCACTGCTTCCTCGTGGCTGAGTCCCGTGGACTCGAGCAGATCCACCACAAGCGGCCGGAATAACATGATCAGCGCGTCTCCCTGGATGTTGGTGATGCCCAGCGAGCCGGGGTTCAGCTGCGCACCCACGGCGGAGAGTTCGTTGCGCGCCTGGCGAAGATGCCGCTCCCTCGCACCCGCCGACTCACCGCCGGCCAGCGCGCGGGCGAGGATGTCGACGGCGTCGGCCGTGTCGTTGACAACTTCGGTGACGCGCTCAATAGCCTCGTCATCAAGGGATGCGTGGTTGATGACCGACGTGGTGCGGCGGGCGAAGACCCGGCTGTTGCGCACTGCGAGGTCCAGGTAGCCGATGGATCCGCGCAGGTCACCGAGCTCGGCCAGATGCCGCCGGTAGGCCGGGGAGATTCGGGCAATCTCCCGGGCGTCACGCACGCTGCGCGTGAGCAGATCCAGCTGGGGCTGCGTGTTGCGGGCACGCACCAGGGCGTGCCAGGCAATGGTGGAATCACTCTTTGCCACAGCTTCGGCGCACTGCCGCAGCACCGCGGAGAGCTCGTGCAGCAGATCGCGGACATTGGACTTTGGCTCCCGCCGGGGATCGCGGGGAGCCAGCATAGTGACCAGTAGGGCAAACAATCCGCCCACGAGGGCATCTGCGCTGCGCGTAAACACGCCGCCGTCGGGAGCGGGAAGGAGTACCACCAGCAGCGACTGAAGGCCCAGCTGAGTGGTGAAAATGACGCCCCGGTCCAGGAAGCGGGCCAGCATGACGGAGAGAAAGAGTACGACGGCGGCCTGCCACAGTCCGGTGCCCAGTGTGTGCAGCAGAAGTTCACCGATGGTGATTCCCAGGGTGCAGCCAATGCCAACCTCCAGTACCCGGCGGGTACGCGGTTCCCGGGAAAAGCCCAGCGATATGAGCGCGGCAGTGGCCGCGAAGAGCGGTCCCTCATGGCCGAGCACATACTCGGCAAAGCCGTACGCCCCGACGGCGCAGATGGTCATCTGCAGTGCGGGGATGATCGAATCGCGGCTTCGGCGCAGCCCAACCTTTACCCGGTTGCGCAGGAACCCCCGGCTTTGGGCAATGCGGTCACGTGGGGGCATGCCAACAGTCTAGGGGCAGAGCAGTGCGCCCTCCATCCGAAGAGCACTGCGGCGTACTTCGGTGACGGGGCAAATCCGGCGGGACAACACCTGCACCTTATGGACGCGGGTGTGCCGGCCAGAGTTTCCTCCGCCGCTTGGCCCCGTTCACCTTTCGTTAACCTTCTCCGTCCACCATCGATGGAGGGGCGGCAGAACGTCCCGGTGTGACGGCGCGTGCCGGGACACCTGCTCTACGGAAAACGAGCCCTTGAAAGGGGCCAGACGTGTCGGTAATTCGCATAGTTCGTTCCGCAGCACTGCTGTCAGCCGCCGCGCTCGCCTTGTCGGCGTGCGGCAGCGACAGCGCCATCGCCCCGGCCGGCGGCAGCACGCCGTCGTCCTCATCGGAAAGCACCCTTACCGGGACGCTTTCCGGGTCCGGCGCCTCCTCCCAGGACTCTGCCATGCAGGCCTGGATCGCGGGGTTCACCGCAGCGAACCCGGACACAGCAGTGCAGTACTCTCCGGACGGATCGGGAGCCGGCCGCAAGGCGCTGCTGGCCGGCGGTGTGCAGTTTGCCGGTTCGGATGCCCATTTGAAGGACGAGGAAGTGGAAGCCTCCATCGAGGCGTGCGGCCCGGACGGTGCGCTGCACATTCCCGCCTACATCTCGCCCATCGCCATCGCCTTCAACTTGGACGGCGTGGATGAACTCAACCTGGATGCCGAGACGATTGCGGGTATCTTCCGCGGTGAAATCAGCACCTGGAATGACCCGGCGATCGCGGGCCAGAATGAGGGTGCGCAGTTGCCCGATACGCCCATCACGGTTATTCACCGCTCTGACGAGTCGGGAACCACCGAGAATTTCACCGAGTACCTCGCGGCTGCAGCGCCGGCCGTGTGGAACACCGAGGCCAGCGGTGAATGGCCGGCCGAGCTGGGCGGCCAGGAGAATGCCCAGGGCACCAGCGGCGTCGTGTCTGCTGCCGGCGCCACTGACGGAGCCATCACGTACGCGGACGCCTCAGCCGTCGAGGGCATGGGGACGGTAGCGGTAAAGGTTGGCGCAGAGTACGTCCCCTACAGTTCCGAGGCCGCGGCGAAGGCGGTGGAAGCCTCCACTCCGGTGACCGGCGAGGGCCGCCCCGACGGCGACATGGCCATGGATTTGGTCCGCGACACCACCGAATCCGGTGCCTACCCTGTGGTCCTGGTCTCCTACCACATCTACTGCACCACCTACCCGGACTCTGAAACCGCAGATTTGTTGAAGGCCTTCGGCTCCTACGTGGTCAGTGAGGAGGGCCAGGCAGCTGCGGCGGACGCAGCAGGCAACGCGGAACTTTCCCAGCCGCTTCGCGAGAAGGCCGAAGCCGCACTGGCAAGCATCAGCGTCGCGAAGTAGCCCGTGCCTCCGGTGGCGGCGGAGCTTCCGCCGCCACCGGGGGGAACGCTTCCTGTTCGCACCGTCCGCCGGGCCGTGGGACAGTAAATGGGGGGATTGCGGAGGCAGACTGTGGCCCCGCGTCATAGGGATCAGTGCAGGGTCAGTAGAGTTTAAGAAGTTGCCAGTGAAGAACCGAAGGGTTGTGCAGTGTCCAGCAAGTCCATAGAAGGCACCGGTGGTGCCGGCCGTGCCGGAGACAAGGTGTTCTCAGGAATCACGCTCCTGGCCGGTTGCCTCATCCTTCTTGTCCTGTTTTCCGTGGCTGTGTTCCTGCTCTGGCAGGCGCTGCCCACGTTTACCGCCGATTCCGCGGACATCAGCGGCGGCGAGGGTTTCTTCACCTACATCTGGCCGCTGGTCATCGGCACCGTCATCGCTGCAGCCATCGCCCTGCTGATCGCGACGCCGGTGGGCATCGGCGTCGCGCTGTTCATCTCGCACTACGCGCCGCGCCGCATGGCTCAGGGCCTGGGTTACCTCATTGACCTGCTGGCGGCCATCCCGTCAGTTGTGTACGGAGCCTGGGGGATGATGGTGCTGGCACCGGCCCTGGTGGGTCCCTACACCTGGCTGGCTGACAATGCCGGCTGGATCCCGATCTTCTCCGGTCCGGCCAGCCAGACCGGCAAGACCATGCTGACGGCGGGGATCGTGCTGTCCGTCATGGTGCTGCCGATCATCACCTCGCTGACCCGTGAAATCTTCCTGCAAACCCCGAAACTGCATGAGGAAGCAGCCCTGGCCATGGGTGCCACCCGCTGGGAAATGGTCCGCATGGCGGTGTTCCCCTTCGCCCGCCCTGGTGTCATCAGCGCCGTCATGCTGGGTCTGGGACGCGCCCTGGGTGAAACCATGGCCGTGGCCCTGGTTCTCTCCTCCGGCGGCCTGATTGCCAGCCTGATCCGTCCGGGCAACCAGACGATCGCCGCGGAAATTGCCCTGAACTTCCCCGAGGCGTACGGGCTGCGCCTGTCCGAGCTGATCGCCGCCGGCCTGGTGCTGTTCCTGATCACCCTGGCCGTGAACGTGATTGCGCGCTGGATCATCAGCCGCCATAAAGAATTCTCCGGAGCCAACTGATGCAGACACAAACACTCAGCCGCCGTCCGGCGACACTGACCAAAAACCAGCTCCCGCCGTACGCCGTATGGGTGGTGCTGGGTGCGGCAGTCATCCTGGGCGCGGCCCTGTCGGCCCTGATCGGCTTCGGCATCGCAAGCTTCACCATCTTCACAGCGGTGATCTTTGTGCTCGGCGCCACCGTCATGACCTGGATCGTCGAGGGGCGCCGGCGCGCGGTGGACCGCTTTGCCACCTACCTGATCTGCGGCTCCTTCCTGCTGGCACTGGTTCCCCTGGTCTCCGTGATCTTTACTGTGCTGTCCAAGGGCCTGGCCGGACTGAGCCCGGACTTCCTGTTCACCTCCATGGGCGGAATGACCGGCGCCGTGGACAACAACAGTGCCGAAACGGGCGGTCCGGTGCTGGGCGGGGCATACCACGGCATTGTGGGCACCCTGCTGATCACCCTCTGGGCCACCATCATTTCCGTGCCGATCGGCCTGCTGACCGCCGTTTACCTCGTGGAATACAGCAACGGCGGCCCGCTGTCCCGTGCCATCACCTTCTTTGTGGACGTCATGACCGGAATCCCGTCCATTGTTGCCGGCCTGTTCGCCGCAGCCTTCTTCGCCCTGGTGTTCGGACCGGGCGTGCGTACCGGCTTTGTGGCCGCCGTCGCCCTCTCCGTCCTGATGATCCCCGTGGTGGTGCGATCCACCGAGGAAATGCTCAAGATCGTGCCGAATGAGCTGCGGGAGGCCTCGTACGCCCTGGGCGTGCGCAAGTGGCGCACCATCCTCAAGGTGGTGGTGCCGACGGCGATTTCCGGCATCGCCTCGGGTGTCACCCTGGCCATTGCCCGCGTCATCGGCGAGACAGCCCCGCTGCTGGTCACCGCAGGGTTTGTGAACACCATCAACATGAACGTGTTTGCGGGCTGGATGAGCACCCTGCCCACCTACATTTACCGGCAGCTAATGAGTCCCACTTCACCCACCAACACCGATCCCAGCACACAGCGTGCCTGGGCGGCGGCACTGCTGCTGATCATCATGGTGATGCTGTTGAATCTGGGTGCCCGTCTGATCGCCCGGATGTTTGCTCCCAAGACCGGACGCTGACCGGAACCACCCCCTGCGGAGGCACCGCTGCCCCGCCCCCGAAGAACCTCGAACAAAAGGAATCACATGTCCAAGCGAATCGACGTCAAGGACCTCAACGTCTACTACGGCGACTTCCTGGCCGTAGAAAACGTCAATATCAACATTGAGGCCCGCTCCGTCACGGCGTTCATCGGACCCTCGGGCTGCGGAAAGTCCACTTTCCTGCGGACCCTGAACCGCATGCATGAAGTCCTTCCCGGTGCCCGCGTGGAGGGCGAAGTCCTGCTGGACGGGGAGAACCTCTACGGTCCCGGCGTGGACCCTGTTACCGTGCGCAGCCACATCGGCATGGTGTTCCAGCGCCCCAACCCGTTCCCCACCATGTCCATCCGGGACAACGTCCTGGCCGGCGTGAAGCTGAACAACAAGCGCATCTCCAAATCCGATGCGGACAACCTCGTGGAGAAGTCACTCACCGGGGCCAACCTGTGGAAGGAGGTCCGGGACCGCCTGGACAAGCCCGGCTCCGGCCTCTCCGGCGGCCAGCAGCAGCGCCTGTGCATCGCCCGCGCCATCGCCGTCTCACCCGAGGTCATCCTCATGGACGAGCCGTGCTCGGCCCTGGACCCGATCTCCACTCTCGCCATCGAGGACCTCATCGAGGAACTCAAGAGTGACTACACCGTGGTGATCGTGACCCACAATATGCAGCAGGCAGCCCGGGTCTCGGACAAGACCGCGTTCTTTAACATTGCCGGCACCGGCAAGCCGGGCAAGCTCATCGAGTATGACGACACCACGGTCATCTTCAACAACCCGTCCCAGAAGGCCACGGAGGACTACGTCTCCGGACGCTTCGGATAGAGGCCGTTCCCGGCTCCCCGGCGCTTTCCCGCCCGGCAGGTCAGAGCAGCGGGCTGATGGCCAGGAAAAGAATCCCGGCCAGCAGTGCGGTGACCGGTGCTGTGACCAGCCACGTCACCAGGATTTCCCGCAGCGGAATGAAGCGGACAGTGGAGAACCGCTGGTTGGCGCCGGCGCCCACAATCGCCGAAGTCATGGTCTGCGTGCTGGAGAGCGGGATCTGAAGCCATACGGCGCCCAGGAAAAGCATGGAGGAGCTGACCGCCGTCGCGCTCATGCCGCGCAGCGGGTCAATGCGCACCAGACGGCTGCCGAGTGTGCGGCTGATCCGCCAGCCGCCGAACAGGCTGCCCGCGGCCAGTGCCACGCCGGAAAAGATTTGTACCCAGAGTGGAATGCCGGTGGTGCCGGAGAATCCGGCGGCCACCAGCGCCAGGACAATCACCGCCATTGTCCGCTGCCCGTCCTGCATGCCGTGCCCCAGGGAAAACGCCGAGGTGAACACTGACTGGGCAATCCGGTTCCCCGCGTCTCCGCGCCGCGGCGAGCTGTAGCGCATGAGCCATGTGGTCGGAAAAACCAGCAGGTAGGCCAGCACAAAGGCAATAACGGGGGAGAGCAGCAGCGGCAGGACAATCTGCTGCAGGAGCACCTGATAGGACTCGGCGATGTTGGGGCCTCCCACCAGGGTGGACGCGGCTCCCGAGCCGACTATGCCGCCCACCAGGGCGTGCGTTGAGGACGAGGGCATGCGCCGCCACCAGGTCCACAGCCCCCAGCCGCACGCCGCCAGCAAACCCGCGATGAGGATGCCCAGGCCGGGGGTTCCCGCCGGCAGCTGGATGAACCGATCCGCCAGAACCAGGGCCAGCGCTGTGCTCAGCAGCGCGCCGGTCAGGTTGAAAACGGAGGCAAGCACGACGGCGACGGTGGGAGTCAGTGCGCGGGTGCGCACCGAGGTGGCTACGGAGTTTGAAACGTCATGGAACCCGTTGATGAAGGCGTAGGCACCTGCAAAGAGAACCACGGCGGCCAGCAGAACCGGCTCCACCTAGGATTCCCGCACCAGGATGCCGCCCACGGCGGTGGCGCACTGCCGCAGTGAAGCGGTGGTTCCGGCCAACTGGTCGGCGAGGTCCCTGTGCCGGGCATACGTGAGCGGCTTGTGGTCGCGCAGGAGTTCGGACACCCAGATGCGGTGGGTGCGCTCGGAGCGCTTGGACAGGCGCAGCATCTCAATCCAGTAGTCGTCGAGGTCTTCCAGTGAAGCCAGGCGGCGCATGGCACTTGCCGTCAGCTCGGCCTGCCGGCCAATGACTTCAAGCTGTTCGGCAGCACGTTTTGAAATGCCTGTCAGCCGGTACAGCGAGATGATTTCGGCTGCGGCGTCGAGGTTTTCCATTGCTGACATCAGCATGAGGGAAAGGTCGTAGAGGTCCTCGCGGGGGAGCGGGTTGATGAAGCTTGACCTCATCTGCGTCATAAGCGCGAAATGCAGGTCAGTGGATTCAGCCTCCAGCTGATGCATGTGCTCGGCGAGGCGTTCATAGTCAGCCGGTTCTGCGCCGAGGACCTCCGAGAGGGTCCCTGCGCCGCGGATCAGGACGCCGCCCATCTGGGAAAGGAGCTCGAGCCCCGCGTTTTCCTGGGGAAAGAGCCGCAGCCTCACAGGGCAACCCGGGGTTGCCGGCCAGAGTGGGGGTCCTGCGCGAAGTAGGTCACGAGCCCAAGATTATCGGCTGTGAAGGAAGATCCAAAAGCGGTGCCGGACCGGGAGCGCCTCTCGGCGGAAGGCCGCTCGAAGCGGCTCTAAGTTGAAGCCCGGGGGTTCCGCGGTCCAGCACCACTTTTAGTTTTCTACTCTTCGCCGACGTTGTCAACATGAGCTCCGGGCGGCCTAATCCAGCTCTCCCCGGCGCCACGCAGCCGCTGAATACTCCAGATCTTCGGCTGTGCGCATCAACTGGCGGGCATTGCGGGTGAGCTGCGTCGCCTTGTCCGTGCTGCCTGCTTCCGCTGAATCTGCATGATGGGTCTGGCCCAGAGCCACCACGCGGCAGAATGCCGCGAAGCGCTCCAGGGCTACGTCAAACTCTCCTTCGAAAGCCCCGGAGAGGATGGTGTCAGCCATGGCCTTGACCTCATCAGCGCCCAGGGGTTCCGCCACTCCGGCCACCACCTTGGACACCTGGGCAACGTCTTTGCCTGCGGCGTAGTAGGCGGCGACCCGTTCCGGATTCTGCTGAGTGGCTGCGCGGAGGGCGTAGAGGCGCCACAGGGCACCCGGCAGCGAGCGGGCGGGGCTTTCCGCCCACATCTCCGCTATGGATTCCAGGCCCTGCCGGTCCGCCAGTTTCACCAGGCGGCGGGTGATCTCCGGATCGGAGCTCTCCCTGCCGTGGTGGACCAGTGCCTGGGCTGCCAGGTGGGCCGCCTCGGATACTCGGGCCGGATCCGCGCCTCCGGGGATGTTGGCGAAGTCCAGCGGAGCGTACAGCTTGGGTTTGTGATGCCGTGGGGGCATTTCATTGGACTCACTCATAATTTGAGAATACTCCGCCCCGGGAACGGGCGTCGAGGAGCACCTCCGCCGCCGGGAGCGGGGCCGGCGCGGCTGCTCCCGGGGCGAAACGCAAAGTGTGCGCCACGATGTTTCGTGAGATACGTCCCCCGTGCGATAAAGTGGAGAAGTCGATTCGTCGACGGCTGGATTGCCAGGGGAAACCCGGGCGGTAACAGTTGTCCCGATACGACTGGGGGCCTTTAGCTCAGTTGGTAGAGCATCGGACTTTTAATCCGTGGGTCGTGGGTTCGAGCCCCACAGGGCCCACCAGAAGATGGGCCGGCAAGCCGTCAGCGGCGGGCCGGGACTTCGGCAGCACCCCGGTTTTCGGACCGGGGTGCTTTTTCTTTGCCGGGAGCACTCCCGGGCCGGGGCGGTCAGCCGCCGGCTCACCGGCTCAGGAGGACTGGCTGCCGTCGCCTTCCCCGGCACCCTCTTCGTTGCCCGTTTCCCCGGCAGGCCGGCTGCGCTCGGCCACGGGGGCAGGCACGGGCCGGCGGCGGGCGGTGTCAAACTTCATCAGCTTGTGCGTTCCGTCGCAGTAGGGCTTGATGGAGGATCCGCCGCACCTGCACAGTGCCACGGTTTCCCGGTCACGCGGAACAAGTTCGCCGTCGGGAGTGATGATTTCAAAGTCCCCGCGCACCAGCAGCGGCCCGTTGGGATAGGTGACCACGGAGGCCGCTGCGGGCCGTTTCCCGGATTCCGCAGCTTCAGACTGTGGATGTGCATCGTTGCCGGGACACCCGGCACACCCGTCTCCAGCGGGTGCCTCGCTCACGGGGTCACTCCGGACGCCAGGGCAAAGCCGTCCAGGGCTGCTGTTGTTGCCCCGGAGGGCTGCACACGCAGGGCGGTTCGGCCTTCTTTCCAGGCCGTGAGTTGATCCTCGCCCATCATGGCATCCAGGGCCAGAACCGTTGCGGCGCCGAACATCACATCAGCCAGCAGGGAAGGTTCAGCCTCAACAAGTCCCCCGGCCAGGTCCCGTGCAGCAATCTGTTCGTGAACGGCGTCGGCCTCCACATGCTCATCGAAGTAATAGGTGACGGTGTCATCGAATCCGAGCCGGCGGAAGCCCCGTGCATAGAAGGAGTTCGGGATGGAGGAGGTCATTTCAAAGGCGGCCAGGTGGCCTGCGATAGCCCCGCGCAGGCGGCGGTTCAGGCCGAACAGGGACATGGCGTTTGATGAGGCAAGGGTCAGGGCGGGGACGGCGTCGAGGTACCAGCCGTACTCGGTCTCCAGGTCCAGGCCCTTCATGGTGACCGCAAAGAGATCGGAATGCATGCGTTCGGGACGTCCGCCGCCGTATTCGTCCGCCTGGATTTCGATCAGGGCCGCCTTGGCGCGGCCCACCGGCAGCCGGGGAATGGCCCAGCTGTGGGGGTCGGCTTCCTTCAGCTGGTAGACGGAACGGAGGATCAGAAACTCCTCCAGCTGCTCACGGGTTGCCTTGGCGGCGACGAAGCGGGAAACGCTGGGCCCGTCGTCGTCGGCGGCCATCCGGAACAGCTCCGCTGCAACTGCTTCCGAGGTGGGTTCGGGGAGCGCAGGAACAGGAACAGTGCGGCGAAGGGCCGCCTCGAAAGTCTTCTCGAGGTCCAGGCGAAGACCCACAAGGCCGGGATGCCACTCCAGCGTGTCCGGCACCGTGTCCAGCCCGCTGTAGTGCAGCTCGTACAGGCAAAACAAAGTCAGCTGGAGGTCGTCATCGCGGAGGATGTCGGCAGTGCCGCGGCAGGCGCGGCGGGCGGCTTCGGCCAGATCCGTAAGCGCGCCGGCGGACGGGGCCTCCGGGGCCGTGAGCAGGTCAAGAAGGGCGGCACTGACTGGTCCGCGGGGTGCGGGGATTCTCATTCTTATCCTTTGTACTCCGGGTCAAGGGTCCCAGGTAGACGCCGTGGGCGGACAGCAAATCAAAGACATCAGCATACTTGGTAAACCGTTTGGGCCGGAATTCGTCCCGCCCGCGGCCGGCTGTGCGGACATTGACCTTTCCGCTCATCCGGCGTGAGATGGAAGCGTACGGTCGGCTGCGCATGAAAATGATCGCCAACCTGTGCGGAAGACAACGATGGCTGCGGAAAAGAGGAAACCCATGCCGCTGATTGACGCAGGAGGTTCAATGCTTGTTCCGGCACTGCTGCTGATGATTGCGGCCATGATTCTGACCGCAGTCCGGATTGATGCGGCGCTTGCACGCGGGGACGGCGAGAAACTGTTCTGGGTGGGTCTGACGGGGTCTCTGACAGCCCTGCTGGCCGTGGCCTGGGCGGTTGCCGGCAGCCCCGGCAGCGGACCGTGGGTGGGTTTGGCTGCAGTGGGCGGGGCAGCCGGTGCTGTCCGTTGGGTGCAGGTGCGCCACCGGCAGCGTAAAGCGGCCCGGCAACAGGACGCCCGCCGGCAGCAGATTGCAGCTCTGGAGCGCCGCCACGATGCCGTGCTGAAGAGCTGGAGTTCTTATGAGCTGGACGGCTGGAAGGCTCTGGAGAAACCGGGACTCACAGACGCGGCCAGGCCCGAGACCAAAAACCTGATGCGTGCCATGAAGAGCGCTGCTGCGCTCCGGCCGCCGGTGGAAGGTTCCGGTGCGGTGGATGATGAGTTCATCAGGGACTACGGAACGGCCGTTGCCGGTCTGGAAAATGCGTGGGTCAGCGCAGAGAGCTCAGCCGGAGGCGGCCACGCGGCCTAGCCTTCCGGGGTCTGGACGAAACGCGGCTTCGATGTCAGGCTCAGGGGCATGAGCGGGCACATAAGGGACGACATTGTGGTCTCCCGAAACGACGACCAAGACCGGTACGAGCTTCGCGTGGGCGGTGAACTGGCAGGCACGGCGGAGTACGAGGACGCCCCGGACGCAGTGGCCCTGACCCATACGGTGGTCCGGGAGGAATTCCGGCACCAGGGTTATTCATCCATGCTGGTGAAGTTCGCGGCGGAGGACATTATTGCGGCGGGGCGGCGGATAAAGCCGTACTGCTCCTACGCGGCGTCATATCTCGGCAAGCATCATGAGCTGAGCCACCATGTTTCATGGCCGCAGGAGGCGCGCTAATCGCGTCGCCGCCCGCTGCCGGTTGGGCGGCAGCGGGATGAGAAGGAATCCGCTGAGCGGCTGGCCCAATGATGAGGGTTGGCTTGAATCACCCTTAAATGAAGCTGGCTCCCCGCTCTGCATATGGGGGGAACGCAGAAGGGGGAGCCAGTGAAAATAGTATAGTGGCATCAGTCCGGAGAAACCAATTGGGGGGAATCGCCTGTGGCTGTGTCTGCCAAAGCTTTCCAGAACTGGCGATCCATGACTGCCCCGTGGGAGTCCACGGCTGATCTTTGCCGCATGGCCGGCATCAAACGCTCTACCCTGGCGCAGCAGCTGGTCCGCGGGAAGGTGTCTGAGACCACGGTTGTCCGTGTAGCACGGGCCTGTGATCAGAACCCGGTTGAAGCTCTGTCCTTCTTCGAGGAGTACCGTGATCTCTTGGCGGGCTCCCGTCCGCCCACAGCCAGCGAGCTCATCAGCCAGGTGACGTATGTCTGCGTCCTGCAGCTGCTGGTGGCGCGGAGCCTGCACCCCAATCCGTCGCCCGCAGATCTGCCGGGCCTGGGACCCTTTCCGCACCGGAACTCCGTGCGCGCCTGGTTTGAGGCGGTTGATCCGGGGGACCTGCGCCAGCGTCTGAGTGCCGTAAGCGGCGTGGCACCCCAAAACCTCTCAGCGCAGCTGACGGCCGGCCGGCTCGCCCCGGAGCTAGCCGTTCAAGCCGCCAGGATTGCAGGTGTGTCCCTGACCGGCGGCCTGGTGGCCACGGGCCTGCTGACCCCGGATGAGTGCGGCTGGCCCATCGGTGGCCGCGAACGTGCGCTTGCTGAACTTTCCGACGCTGACCTGGTGTTTCTTGCACGGGACCGGCTGGATACCCTGGGCAAAATGGTGAGAAAGCTCGAGCACGACGAAGACAACAACTCTGCACTTTTGGAGCAATTGGGATGATATTGCAGTGGATAGCCCTTGGCGTCAGCGTTTTCTTTGCCCTGCTGCGGCTACCCGGAGCCGTCCGCGGGGAGAACCGGGAAATGTTCTTTGCCCTGATTCTCCTTGCCGCGGCAATGGGACTAAGTATTCCGGCTATTTATCTTCCCGTGGATTCCGTGCTGGGAGGCGTGAATGTCGCCAACTTGCTTATTCGATACTGTATTTTTGCCGTCCTGCTGATTCTGGGCATGAAAGGTGCGGCGGCCTTCAATGCCCCACGGGCGCAACGGCTCATAGCCGGTCCGGTGGGCCTCGCTGTTGTGGGCGTCGCGTCTGCGGCCGTGGCAGTGCTCTTTGTCCTCAGTGATCTTCCGGAATCCTCCACGGCTCTGGCGGCATACTGGGACCAGGACACGGTGAATGCCTATGGTGACATTTCCCGGCTCTATCAGGCGTACGTGGTTTCCTGTCTGGTTCCGCCTTTGTTTCTCTGTGCTGCTGACTCCGCGCGCCGGCCGGACATTCGGCTGAGTGCAGGGCTCTTATCGCTGGGGCTCGGCGTGGTTTTCGTCCATTCGCTGCTGATCCTGTCGGTCTGGAATCTGCAGCTTGTGGTCTGGGACCGCATACTTCCCTATTCCGCCGTCATAGTGATTTCCATTGGGTTGGCACTCATTTGGAACTCTCGGCGGGTCGCTAAAAGGAGGGCCCCGCAGGGGTCACTGGCCAAGGTGTACGGCAGCAGGTAAAGAATCGGTATCGCTCGTTCACAATTTCATGATCATGTGCCAGAATAATGATTATGTAACATCCGCTGCCTGTGGGGGGTCAGCGTGACGTTACGACCGAAGCCAGCGGATAACTCCGCTGGCTTCGCTGTATCCGGAATTCCCTATTAGGCGTCGAGATCCGTTTCCAGGATTTTTACCAGGGCATCGAGGGCCTCGTCGGCCCCGTCACCCTCGGCCCGCAGCACCACAACGTCGCCGTTGGAAGCACCCAAACTCATGAGCGACAGCATGCTGGCCGCGTCCATTGCCTCCTCGGCGGGTTCCCCCTCCATTGCAATGGTTACGTCGACGGGCTGGGCCGCAGCTGCCTCGGCGAAGATGGAGGCGGGACGGGCGTGCAGGCCAACTCTGCTGGCGATTGTGGCTTTACGTTCTGGCATGGTGTGTGTTTCCTTCCGTTTGTACTCTCAGTACGCGTGGTGGATGAGTCAGGGTGAGGTTACAGACCCAGCTCCTCGAGGACGGGAAGACGGCTGCGGACCGCGGAACGTGCCTCTGCTGCAGTGTGCGCGCTCAGGGCGACTGACGCCAGCTCCTGCGCCTCAGCGAGGGACACGGTGGCCAGGACTGCTCCCACGGAAGCGAGTGCCCGAGGGGTCATGGACAGCGTGTTGACTCCCAGCCCTGTCAGCACGATGGCGAGGGCAGGGTCTGCCGCCGCTTCACCGCAGACGCCCACATTCTTGGTTCCGGCAGTGGCCTGGCCCGGCTCAGCCGCTGCTTCCGCCGCGCGCGCTCCTTCAACCGTTCGCCCGATCAACTGGAGCACAGCCGGTTGCCAGGGGTCATTCAGGGTGGCCAGGGTGCCGAGCTGCCGGTCGGCTGCCATGGTGTACTGCGTGAGGTCGTTAGTGCCCAGCGAAGCGAAACGGACCCGGGAAAGGACGGCCTCAGCCATGAGTGCGGCTGCCGGGACTTCGATCATCACTCCGGGCATCGCGAGTCCTGCGCCCGTGCACTGGACCGCAAAATCCGCAGCCTCCTCGGCGGTTGAAATCATCGGAGCCATGACCCACACATCGGCTTCGTGTGCGCCGGCCGCAATGGCAATCGCTTCCAGCTGGCGGCCGAGGACGCCGGGGGAGGACCTGTCGGTACGGAATCCCCGAACGCCCAGGGCCGGATTGGGTTCGGTGGCATCAGTCAGGAACGGCAAGGGCTTGTCCGCACCGGCATCCAAGGTGCGGACCACCACTTTCCGTCCGGGAAAAGCCTCAAAAACGGCCCCGTAAGCCGTGACCTGTTCCTCTTGGGTGGGCTCCGAATCGCGGCCAAGGAAGCAGAATTCGGTGCGCAGCAAACCGATACCTTCCGCACCGGCCGCCGCCGCAGCCTTTGCGTCCTTGCCGGAACCCACGTTGGCGAGGAGGGGAACCCGGTGACCGTCCGACGTCGTTCCCGTACCGCTGAAGGGTGGCAGGGACACGCGTGAGGCGTACTTGGAAGCGGCTTCCCGTTCCGAAGCGCCCGGTTCCGCCACGACGGTTCCGGTGGCCCCGTCGACGTAGAGCTCGGTGCCGTCGCTGAGTGAATCCGCGTCTGGGGCTCCCACCACCGCCGGCAGCCCCAGGGCGCGTGCCAGGATGGCGGTGTGGGATTGTGGTCCGCCGCCGGAGGTGACAAGGCCAACAACCTTGGCCGGGTCCAGGGTGGCCGTGTCAGCGGGGGCGAGTTCCTCGGCAACCAGGATGAACGGGGTGTCGGACGCGGGAATCCCCGGCGCGGGGAGCCCGTCCAGTTCAGCCACGATGCGCGCCCGGACGTCCAGGACGTCCTGCGTGCGCTCAGCCATGTAGCCGCCCAGGCTCTGCAGCATGGCGGCAACCTCCAGTCCCGCCTCCCAAATGGCCCGGTCCGCGGCCATGCCGGCATTAATGTGTTTGCCGGCAGCCTTAAGCAGCATGGGGTCTGTGGCCATCATGGCCGTTGCATCCAGTACGGCCTTGGCATCTCCGCTGGCCGTTTCAGCCCGGTGGCGCAGGTCTGCCCGGACTTCTTCGGCCGCGTCCTTCAGCCGGGCCTTTTCTCCGTCCACCGTGCTGTCTGCCCCGAATCTGGCATCAGCTTCGGGCTCGGGCACCGGAGGCGGCATCCGCAGCGATGGGCCAAGCACCCGCCCGGCGCTGACTCCGATTCCCTTGATGGTCCGCATCAGTGTGCCTCTCTGTGTGTGGGTAGTGGGCTGCTAGGCAATGACGGGTTCCTCCACACGTTTGGGGGCCGTCCAGCGTTTGAGCGCCACATAGATCAATCCTGAGGCCACCATTCCCGCGAGGATAGCCACAATGAACATCAGGATGTTGCCGATGGCGAAGAACACGAAAATTCCGCCGTGCGGTGCCTGGGACGTCACGCCGGTGCCCATGCAGATGGCGCCGGCAACGGCTCCGCCAACCATGCAGGACGGAATGACACGGAAGGGGTCTGCCGCGGCAAAGGGAATGGCGCCTTCAGAGATGAAGGCGGCACCGAGCAGCCAGGCGGCCTTGCCGTTCTCCCGAAGAGCCATCGTGAACTGCTGTTTGTCCACCACGGTTGCCAGGGCCATGCCCAGCGGAGGAACCATGCCGGCGGCCATGACCGCGGCCATGATTTGCCAGGGTGCCTGGTTCTCGAAGCTTCCTTCGCCGAGTCCCGCCACTGCAAACGCGTACGCCACCTTGTTGATGGGGCCGCCGAGGTCAGATCCCATCATGAGTCCCAAAATGATGCCCAGCACAATGGCGGTCACTCCGCCGAGGCCGTACAGCCAGTCATTCAGGGCCTGGGTCAGGGCGGCTATGGGACCGCCCAGGACAAGGATCATCAGTCCGGAGGCTATCAGCGAGCTGATGAGCGGAATGATCACTACGGGCATCAGACCCCGCAGCCACGAGGGTACCGACCAGCTGCCGACCCACCGCGCAACGTAGCCGGCCAGCAGGCCGCCGACGAGTCCGCCAAGGAAGCCGGCGTCCATGAACAGGGCCACTGCACCGGCAGTGAACCCCGGAGCGATGCCCGGCCGGTCAGCCAGGGCGTAGGCAATGTAACCGGCCAGGGCGGGCACCAGGAATCCCAGGGACAGATTGCCGATCTTCCAGAAGACTGCACCAAGATAGGTCAGCAGGCCCTGATCGCCCGGATTGAAGAGGGTGCCGCCGTTCAGGATGATGTCACCGGTCAGATCGCCGTCGTCGTTGGACAGCGACAGCTCATAACCTCCGAGGAGGAAGCCCAGGGCAATGAGCAGGCCGCCGCCGGCAACAAACGGAATCATGTAGCTGACGCCGGTGAGCAGAGCCCGCTTCAGCTGCCCGCCGAATCCCTCACCACCGCCGCTGCTTTGCGGATCGCGCTCCTCGCCGCCTCCTCCGCCGCCCGCAACACGCCGGGCATTGGGATCCTTGGCGGCGGCAAGCGCTTCATCGATCATGACGCCGGGTTCGTCGATGCCCCGCTTGACCGGACCGGCCACCACGGGAAGGCCGGCAAACCGGCCCTTGTCCCGGACATCGACGTCGGTGGCGAAGATGACAGCCTCCGCGTTGCGGATGACCGAAGGGTCCAAGGGGGTTGACCCCGCGGATCCCTGTGTTTCCACCTGCAGGTCAATACCCCGTTCGGCGGCCACCGCAGCCAAAGAATCCGCCGCCATATAGGTGTGGGCAATGCCTGTGGGGCAGGCGGTGACAGCGACCAGATGGAGGGTTTTCCCGCCGTCGCCGGCTGCACCTGTATCGCCGTTGTCCGCGGTGGGCTCCGATGCCGGAGCTCCTGCCGCATGGGCGCCGTCCGGACTCCCGGACGCGGCTCCAGCACCTGTGGCGCCGGCGCCTGCCGCCGTGGCCCCGGTGACCGGAGCCTGATTCGCGGCGCCCGAAGCCGTTCCTGTGGATTGTGACTCCGGGACAGGCCCCAGCCCCAGTGCTCCGTCCACCAGCTCAACTATTTCCTGGGGGGAGGCGGCTGTCCGCAGCGCACTGGTGAAGTTTTTCTTAATCAGAGAACGTGCCAGCTTGGAGAGCAGCTGCAGGTGTTCCTGGTCAGCGCCTTCCGGTGCGGCAATGAAAAAGACAATGTCCGCCGGGCCATCCTTGGCTCCCCAGTCCACCGGTGGCTGGATTCGGGCCATGGCCAGCGTGGCCTTCGTGACTGCCGAGGAGCGGCAGTGAGGAATGGCTATTCCGCCGGGAACCCCCGTTGCTGTCTTGGATTCCCGGGCCATGGCATCTGAGTACAGCCCGTCAAAGCCGGTGGCGCGTCCCGCTGAGACCACCTGCTGGACCAGGTAGCGGATCACCTCGGACCGTTCGGTTCCCAGATTCTGGTCAAGGGTGACCAACTCCGGTGTGATGAGATCCGACATTAGTTTTCCTCCTTAGATTCCGCCTGAGCGGTTGCGGAGCCGGGGGTGTTGGCGGGGAGGGGTATCTCCGTCACGGTCACGGCGCCGGGATCAGTCTGCGCAAGCGTGGGGACGGTGGTGCCCGGAAGGGATGCGGCTGCGGCGCCGTGTGCCACGGCCTGGCGCAGACAGTCGCTTGGCGGGGCGCCGGCGACGTCGGCGAGCAAGTACCCGGCCAGGGAGGAGTCGCCGGCGCCTACGGTGGACCGGGCCGCGACCGGCGGGCGGGTGGCCTGCCAGGCTCCCCCAGCCGTGATGAGCAGGGCGCCTTTGGCGCCCAGAGTTGCCAGGACGGCTCCGACGCCCCGGGCGATAAGGGTCCGTGCCGCCTGTACGGCCAAAAGCGGATCTGCTTCGAGTTCGTCTTCGCTTCCTACGCCGGTCACCTCGGCCAGCTCCTCTGCGTTGGGCTTAAGCAGGTCCGGCGTGGCGCCGTGCATCAGCGCGCCAAGGAGCGGAGGGCCTGAGGAATCAACGGCAATGCGCGGAGCGGCGTCGCCAAATTGACTGCGGACGGCATGTGCCACCAGTGCATACAGGTCCGGGGACGCCCCGGGAGGCAACGACCCGGCAAGCACCAGCCACGACGCAGCGACGCCGTTCCCGCCGGCAGCACAGGTGTCCACCAGCAGGCTGATGAGGGCTTCCTGGTCAGAAGGGTCCAGTGCTGGGCCCGGGACGTTGATCTTGGTGGTGGTTCCATCCGGTTCCGTCAGGGTGATGTTGCTGCGGAGCGCGGACCGGATGGGTAGGTTTGCGTAACTGACGCCGGCGCTGCGCAGGGCGGAAAGGACAGGGTCATTGTCGCCGCCGGGCAGGACGGCGATTGACTGCAGCCCGGATGCGGTGAGGGCGCGGGATACGTTGACTCCTTTGCCTCCGGGATCCCCGCTGATGGCGGCTGCGCGCTGGACAGCCCCGCGGACCAGCGGTCCCGGCAACTCGATGGTCCGGTCCAAACTGGGATTGACGGTGAGGGTGACGATCATTGATGGTTTCGGCATGGACACCCGCAATCTGCGCCACCTCATGAAGCGGCGTACGCCACGTCCGGTGTGCTGAACCAACGCTATTTAGGTTGACCAGCGATTGCAATGGGGGGCGTTTCCAGCGCTCTCCCAAAGCCCAAACGGGCCTGTCCGGAATAGTGTGGGTGCATGCGCAACGTCCTTTGGTCCGCCCCTGCCGACGCCCGCCCCGGCACCCACCTCCTCGTGATGCTGCATGGCTACGGAACGGATGAACACAGCTTGGCAACGTTGTTTCCGTCAATTCCCGCGGGCATTACGGCTGCTTCGCTGCGAGGCACCTTTCCAGTGGGGGACTCGCACGGCTGGTTCCTCCTGGATCCGTATCTGCAGTCCGACACCGCCGAGGTGCTGGAGGCCGCGGCAGCCGTTTTCACCTGGCTGGACCGGACCATGGCAGGGGAATCCTTCACCGGAGTTTCGCTGCTGGGGTTTTCCCAGGGCATGGCGATGGCCACCACCCTGCTCCGTCTGCGGCCCGGAAGGTTTGAATCCGTTGTGGGACTGTCCGGGTTCGTGGCTGAGAACGAACTGCTGGCCATGGCAGAACCGCTTTCGGAGCCGGTCCCCTACTTCTGGGGACGGGACCGGGATGACTGGGTGATCAATGAAGACGCGATTCTTGGGACGCAGAATTGGCTGGAAAAAAATACCGCGCTAACCGCCCGCACATACCCCGGGATGGGGCACAATATTGGTGCCGACGAGCTTCGTGACGTGAGTCTCTTCCTGAGGCGTTATGTAGTGGCCCAGCCCCGCCCTGACGCGGAAGACAAACGGGGCTAACATCTATCGGCAAGGAACCAAAATCGATTTCAACTACTACCTAAGCATGCTTATGAAGTACAGTGGAGGAAAGCGCGGCCCACAGGTCGCTCGGCAAAACAACGAAATCATCACTCGTTCACACAGCAAGGAGTAATCATCATGGGTTTCATTGCTTTCCTTATTCTTGGTCTTATCGCAGGTGCAATCGCTAAGGCAATCCTTCCGGGTCGCCAGGGCGGCGGCTGGATCGCTACTCTGGTCCTCGGCGTCATCGGCGCCCTGCTTGGCGGCTGGATTGGCGGCGCCATCTTCGGTGTCGAGCTGGAAGAATTCTTCTCCATCCAGACGTGGCTTGTTGCCATCATCGGCTCCATCATCGTTCTCGCTATCTACGGCTTCGTTACTCGCAAGAGCAGCCGCGCCTAGTTTGTGAGTCTGTGCTCCGGCGCAGAGTTCTGCAGCAGACTGCAGATAAAAAGCGGGACCGGCGGATTATTCCGCGGGTCCCGCTTTTTACGTACCTGCCTCACGTAGGCTTAAACGGGCTGGTGCCCTGCACCGGAACATGTGTCGAAAAGGAGCGTTGCCGTGGGATTTCTATCCAACCGTGCCATGAAGGCTGCCGGGGGAACCGTCTTTGAAAAGGACGGGACACCCAAAGCTTCGGTGCTCCGGGCAATGGAGCGGGCCGTGGAGGTCCAGCGTCCCTTGGTGCTCGCAAATATCAGACGGCTGCAGCGCAAGCATCCCCAGGCGACACCGGCGGAACTGGTGTCGATCGTGGAGAAGCACTACCTGAACACCGTGACCGGAGGCGGAGCCGCAGTGGGCGCGACCGCCGTCGTGCCCGCCATCGGCACTGCCGCAGCTTTGGGGCTCTCGGCGGCGGCAACGGTGGGTTTCCTTGAGGCAACGGCGCTCTACGCGCAGTCAGTCGCCGAACTGCACGGGGTGCACCTCTCAGATCCGGAACGTTCGCGGACCATGGTCATGGCCATCATGCTTGGCGAAGAGGGAACCGCCATGATGCAGTCCGTTGCCGGGCGTGGAGGCAAGCCCTGGGCCAGCTCCCTGGGCAGAATGCCGTCCGGCGTGATGGGATCCGTTGGATCATCCATTCGAAAGCAGTTCATGAAACGCGTTATTGCCCGGCAGGGAACGGCCCTGCTTGGCCGCGCGCTGCCCCTGGGGATCGGAGCGGTTGTGGGCGGAGCCGGCAACCACGCCATGGGCAAGGGTGTCATCAAGGCCGCCCGGCGTGCGTTGGGCCCGGTGCCGGAAACAATCAGCGGCGAACTGGCCGAGGATTTGCAGCAGGTGCCTGAGAAGCCCTAGCGGAACAGGCCGGGGCGGGCGTGTGCGCCCGCCGCCCGGCCTAACCGAAGACCGCGTGCGCGACGGTGAAGATGGCCAGCCCCGCCAGGGACCCCACCACGGTGCCGTTGATTCGAATAAACTGCAGGTCCTTGCCCACCTGAAGCTCGATCTTCTCGGACGTCTCCTGCGCGTCCCAGTGCTCCACCGTTTCAGTGATCACGCCGGCTATGTCGCTGCTGTAGGTCTTCACCAGGTAACCGGCGGCATCGGCGATCCAGGTATTCACCTTTGCGGCGAGCTCGGGATCGGTGGCAAGCCGGTGACCGAAGTCCTGCACTGCAGCCTTGAAATTCTGCGTCAGCTCGCTGTCCGGGTCATCCACGGCGGTGGTCAGGGCGTTCTTGATCGTGGCCCACGTCTGGGTGATGAGCTGCTGGACCCGGGGATCATCCAGCACCTGTTCCTTGATCGCGTCAGCCTTGGCCATGACGGCGGGATCGTCCTGCAGGTCCCGGGCCAGACCCTTGAGGTAGTTGTCCAGGGCACGGCGCATCTCATGGTTCTGATCTTCCTGCACGGCCCGCAGGAAGCGTCCCACTTCCACCTGCACACGGTCGCCCACCAGGTCATCCACAAACGAGGGCACCCAGGACGGGGACCGCTGGGCCACCAGTTCGGAGATGACATCCGGGTTCGCTTCCACCCAGTCATTGATGCTGTCCACCACCAGATTCACGAGCTGGTGGTGGTGCCCCTCTTCGAAGACCCGTTCCGCCACCCGGCCCATGGGCGGGCCCCACGGCGGATCCACCACGTGCCGGCGGAACATGGACTCCAAAACCGTTTTGACGGCGTCGTCGTCCAGGACCCGCAGGATTCCGCGGATGGCGGCGGAACCCTCGGTGGCTACGCGGGCGGCGCTTTCCGGGCGTTCCAGCCAGGCGCCGGCCTTCTGCGCCAGCTGCATGGAGCCCAGTTTTTGGGTGATGACCTCTTCGGAGAGGAAGTTGCTCTCCACGAACTGGCCGAGAGAGGCGCCGATCTGATCCTTCTTGCGCGGAATGATCGCCGTGTGCGGAATCTTCACTCCCATGGGGTGCTTGAAAAGCGCGGTGACTGCAAACCAGTCCGCCAAGGCGCCCACCATGCCGCCCTCGGCGGCAGCCCGAACATACTGCAGCCAGGGGTAGCGCTCCTGCAGGGCAAAGGAGATGACGAAGACGACGGCGAGCACCACCAGCAGTCCGGTCGCCACCATTTTCATTCGGCGCAGCCCTGCCGCCCGCTGGGCATCATCCAGTACCGGAAGGCTCATGCCGACGCTCCGTTTCCGTCGTTACGCATGTTCCCCGGCCGGAGAACCGAAGATGAAATCGAAGACAAAAGCAAAACCGCTCCTCGTGCTTGTGCCGGTTCGTGTGCCGCGGGCCGGTCGGACGCCGCGGCAGGAACCGTCCAGCCAATGTAATCAGTCTGCTGTGCAAGGTACCGTGTCGGCAAACGCCGTCCCCGGGGAACATGCTGGGAGCGGCGCCGGCCGTGTGGTTGAGTGGGGCTCATGGCTTCCCCGATTGAGGATTATGCGCTGGTTTCAGACCTGCACACCGGTGCCCTGATTTCCCGGCGGGGAAGCATCGACTGGCTGTGCCTGCCGCGGTTCGACTCGCCGTCGGTCTTTGGTGCATTGCTGGGAACCGAGAACCATGGCCGGTGGCTGCTGGCTCCGGAGGGAGATGCCGCCGTCGTGAGCCGAAGCTATCTTGGGCCCACCTTTATCCTGCAGACACACTGGGCAACTGACACCGGCGCTGTGCTGGTCACTGAGTTCATGCCGGTGGGTGACGGTCGGGCTTCGATTGTGCGCCGGGTGGAGGGAATCAGCGGAACTGTGGATATGCGCCAGGAGCTGGAAGTGCGGTTCAACTACGGAACCGTCCTGCCGTGGATGCGCCGTGACCCCGATCCGCACGGAGAGCGTCTGCTGGCGATAGCTGGACCGAATGCACTGGTGCTGCGCGGCGACAATCTGCCCCGGGCGGTGGACCACCAGCACGTTGGGCGCTTCACTGTGGGTGCCGACGAGCGCGTGGACATGGAACTGACCTGGCATCTCTCCCACCATGAAGTGCCTCCGCTGACGGACATCGACACCGCGCTGGCTTCCACCACCGATTATTGGGAAAGGTGGGCGGACCACTGCGATCCCGCGCAGCAGTATGTTGGACCCGTCCAGCGCTCGCTGCTGGTACTGCGCGCGCTGACGCATGAGTCCACCGGCGGCATTGTGGCGGCTCCCACCACCTCGCTTCCGGAGGTTGCGGGCGGGGAACGCAACTGGGATTACCGCTACTGCTGGCTCCGGGACGCGGCGCTGACCCTCGAAGCCATGCTGGGTCACGGCTACGCGGATGAGGCACTGCGCTGGCGCAACTGGCTGCTGCGTGCCGTGGCCGGTGACCCGGAGGACCTGCAGATCATGTACGCGGTGGACGGTGCCCGTGAACTTCCCGAACGCATCCTGCCCCAGTTCACCGGGTATGGAGGATCCGTTCCGGTGCGCGTGGGGAACGGGGCGGTTTCCCAGTACCAGGCCGACGTCGTCGGCGAAGTGATGGTTGCCCTGGCCAAGCTTCGGGACGCGGGTGTGGCGGAGGATAGTTTCTCCTGGCCCCTGCAACGGGCTCTGATGACCTTCCTGGAGCGCCACCTCGAGGATAAGGACCACGGAATCTGGGAAATGCGGGGAGAGCCCCAGCACTTCACCCATTCGCGGGTCATGATGTGGGCGGCGTTTGACCGGGCGGCCGCCGCCGTCCGGTCCCATGGCCTGGATGGTCCGGTGGAGCTGTGGGACGCCCTGCGGGACGGACTGCGTGAGGAGATCCTGAACCGCGGCTTCAACGAAGAATTGAATACCTTCACGCAGTATTACGGCAGCAGGGAAGTGGACGCGGCTCTGCTGCAGCTTCCCCAAGTGGGTTTCCTGGCCTACAACGACGAACGCATGCTGGGCACGGTGGCCAGGCTTGAGCAGGACCTGTGCACCGACTCCGGCCTGCTGCTGCGCTATGCCACGCACAGCGGGATTGACGGCTTGGAGCCCGGCGAGAACCCCTTCCTGGCCTGCAGTTTCTGGCTCGTTGAACAGTATGCCGCCACCGGGCGGACCGGGGAGGCACGCGCCCTCATGGACCAATTGGTGGCATACTCCAACGAGCTGGGCCTGCTCAGCGAGGAATATGATCCGGTGCACAATACGATGGCCGGAAACTTTCCGCAGGCTTTTTCCCACCTTGCCCTGGTCCGAGCCGCGGACGCGCTGAACACCGCGGCGCCGCTGACGGATGCTCCTGCCGGGCCTTCCGCCATCTTCAACCCCACCGAAAGAAGCTAATGAACCGCCAAAGTTCCTCAGCGGCCGCCATGGCGGCGCTGCTGTCAGTCAGCGCCGTCAATCATTTCCGCAACCCGAAGTTCTACAACACGGTGGTTCCCCGCAGTATCAGCACGGACACTGACGGCCGGCTCGGTGTGCTGACCCGCCGGCAGTGGACCCACCTGAGCGGGGTGCTGGAGTTTGCCGCCGCGGCCGGGCTGCTGCTGCCGGCCACCCGCCGGGCGGCCGCCACGGGAACCACCCTGATGTACATCGCCTTCATCGCCGGACACCTCAGTGCCCTGCAGCGTGCCTTCGGTCCCCGCGGATCGGACCGGGAGAAGGCCATCCACCTGGCCCGGCTGCCCCTGCAGCTGCCCCTGATCCGCTGGGCCTGGAGCCTGCGCGGCTAGGAAGCGGACATGGCAACGAATTTGCTGGTGCTGTCGGACAGCCATTTGCCCAAGCGGGCGCGGGAACTGCCCGCGCAGCTGTGGGCGGATATCGAGGCAGCTGATGCCGTGGTCCACGCCGGTGACTGGGTCAGCGAAGACGCACTGGATGAAATGCTGCAGCGCTCGCGAAAACTGATTGCCTGCTACGGCAATAACGACGGCGGTGCGCTGCCGTCCCGGCTGCCTTTGGTTGCCACGGCCACGGTTGAACAGGTGCGGCTGGCCGTCATCCATGAAACAGGTCCTGCCGCAGGGCGGGAAAAACGCCTGGATGAGCAGTTTCCCGACACTGATCTGCTGATCTTCGGGCACAGCCACATTCCGTGGGACACCGTGACCCCGGCCGGAATGCGGCTGCTGAATCCCGGCTCGCCCACGGACCGCAGGCGCCAGCCCTTCTGCACCTACATGCGCCTCACAGTAGAGGGGGAAGCCGTCACCGTGGAGCTGGTGCGGCTTCCCCCTCGAAAGGCTTAGTTGCTGCCGGTTTAGTTGGCGCCGGGCGTGAAGACGACCTTGATGCAGCCGTCATCCTTCTTCTGGAACTTCTTGTACAGGTCCGGTGCTTCCTCCAGTCCGGCACGGTGGGTGGTCAGGTCCATGACTCCTAGCGGATCGGAGGGATCTTCGACCAGCGGAATCAGGTCATCCACCCAGCGCTTGACGTTGGCCTGGCCCATGCGCATGTTGATCTGCTTGTCGAACATCTCCATCAGCGGCATCGGGCTGGCCATGCCGCCGTACACGCCGCTCAGGGACACCGTGCCGCCGCGGCGCACAGCGTCAATGGAGCCGTGCAGGGCGGAGAGCCGGTCGGTTCCGGCTGTTTCCATGGCCTTCTGTGCCAGCTTGTCGGGCAGGAAGCCGACGGCGGTTTGGGCGATGGCGCCCACCGGCGAACCATGGGCTTCCATGCCCACGGCATCAACCACGGAGTCCGGTCCGCGGCCGTCCGTCATCTCGCGCAGTTCATCGGCAACGTCCTTGGTCAGGTCCAGCACCTCTGCGCCGTGCTTGGCAGCCAGCGCCCGCCGTTCAGCCACCGGCTCCACCGCGATGACGCGGTAGCCGAGGTGGGTGCCGATCCGGGCTGCGAACTGGCCCACCGGGCCGAGGCCGTACACGGCCAGCGTTCCGCCGTCGGGCACATTGGCGTACTGGACGCCCTGCCAGGCGGTGGGAAGGATGTCGGACAGGAACAGGTAGCGCTCGTCCGGCAGTTCGGAACCTACCTTGATGGGGCCGTAGTCCGCGTGCGGCACGCGCAGGTACTCGGCCTGAGCCCCGGGTACGGAGCCGTAGAGCTCGGAGTAGCCGAAGAGCGGAGCGCCGGATCCCTTCTCCCGGACCTGGGTGACTTCGCACTGGGTCTGCAGGCCGCGGCGGCACATGAAACAGGAGCCGCAGGCAATCTGGAAGGGAATCACCACACGGTCACCGCGCTTGAGGTTGGTGACGCCGGGACCGACCTCTTCAACGATGCCCATCGGTTCGTGGCCGATGATGTCGCCCTGGTTCATGTACGGGCCCAGGACCTCATACAGATGCAGGTCAGATCCGCACAGGGCCGTGGACGTGATGCGGATGATGGCATCGGTGGGTTCCTGGATCACCGGATCCGGTACCTCGATGACACTGACGTTCCGCTTTCCCTGCCAAGTTACTGCCTTCATGTGCAAACCTCCTGCTGATTGCGTTGGATGCTTTGAAAGTGCGTGGAACCCATTGTGGCAAATAGTAAGGGTGCTGACAAAATGCTGCCACGGCGCGCCGGATTCAATGCTCGATGTGAGGGCACCTATGCGCAGCGGATATCGGCAGTCGGATCTCGAATCAGCGGCGGGCCACGAACCAACAGACCTAGGGGGTGCTCCGGGGCGGGACCCTGCGAGGGGATGCCGGTGTCGCGAGGACGCGGGGGTCCCGGCGGAGAAAGGCCATTTCCAGGGCTTCCTCGTTGGTTAGTGCACGTCCCGAGGGCAATGAGCGCGATGCCGGCAATTCCGGACCCAAACGGCACACTGGAAGGGCGGGCGGAACAATGATTTCCACCGGCTGCACAGCCGCATAACCCGCTGCGGGGCGCCCCCCGTCGGCAGGCCCGGACCGGACGCCGGCATCCACGGCGGCATCAGCGCCCGCGCGCAACCGCGTCAAAGCGTCCCTTTCCACGTGTTCGGCCCTGGCGAGATTCACCCGGACGGCGGCTCCCAGGGATCCGGTGTGGGTCAGGATGTTCACCAGCGTGCTGTAGGTGGAAGCGGTAAGGCAGCCCCGAACCTCTAAACAGGCCAGACGCAGCTGTGTATCGATTCGCACCAGGACCCGAAGCCCGTGGCCGTTTGAGGACTGGTCCCGTGATTCACTGAGCATCGAATCCTCCGCACGCTTGTATTAGGCGGCGTCTGCTTAACCGGGTAACCGACGTTATCCCACGTGAGACGGTCTGTCTGCCCCCTCGGAGTGGTTACTGGCCCGGCACCTGCGAACTGGGCGCTGCACCCGCAGGCGAGGCGCTGTTCCGGGCCACGGTTTCCGCCGTTGCTTCGGCAATCGCTTCCTCTTCGTCGGTGGGCACCACCAGAACGGGAATGGACGAGCCGGCACGGCTGATCAGCCGTGCCCCCGATTCACGCCGCCGGTTTGCTTCCTGATCCAGTTCAATCCCGAGAGCGCCGAGCTTGTTCACTGTCAGCTCGCGGAAGTCCCAGGAGTTCTCTCCGATTCCGGCGGTGAACACCACCGCCTGCGCGCCTCCCACAGCCACATGGTAGGCACCGATGTACTTGGCGAGCCGGTACGCGGCAACGTCCAGGGCCGTGGCGGCGGTTGTGTTCCCGGCTGCCGCCGCCTCCTCCAGAGTCCGCATATCCGAGGCTCCACCCAGGGCCAAAAGACCAGACTCCCGGTTCAGGAGATCATCAAGGGTCTTCGCGTCATACCCTTCCCGGAGCAGGAACACCAGGATGGACGGATCAACGTCACCGCTGCGCGTGCCCATCACCAGTCCCTCCAGCGGGGTGAACCCCATGGAGGTGTCGATGCTCCGGCCGTCCTTGATGGCCGCCACCGAGGCCCCGTTGCCGAGGTGGGCGATAACGGCGTTGAACTCCTCAGGGTTGATCCCCAAAAAACGTGCCGCAGCCGGAGCCACAAAACCGTAACTGGTCCCGTGGAAGCCGTATCTGCGGATGCCGTACTTGCGGTAGAGGCTGTTGGGGAGGGCGTAGCGCCAGGCATGCTCGGGCAGGGTCCGGTGGAACGCGGTGTCGAAAACTGCCACCTGGGGAGTGTCCGGCCATTTGTCATGCACGGCGCGGATGCCGCGGGCGCTGGCCGGATTGTGCAGGGGTGCCAGCGGGCTAAGGCGCTCAATGGAACGGACAATTTCATTGTCAATCAGGACCGGCTCGCTGAAGCGCTCGCCACCGTGCACCACCCGGTGGCCGACGGCGTCAACTTCGCGGCCGCCGAGAGCTTCGGGCAGGCGGCGGGCCAGCTCCTCCAGCGCAGCGCCGTGGTCCGGCACTGCTTCTTCACCGATGCGGTCGATGATGCCCTTGACCAGGAGCTCACCGGTTGCGGTGTCCCGCACCTGGTATTTCAACGACGAGGATCCGGAATTGATGACGAGTACCAGCATCAGCCCTCCTGGGCCTGGACCGCGGTGATGGCCACGGTGTTGACAATGTCTTCAACGGTGCAGCCGCGGGAAAGGTCATTGACCGGTTTCCGCAGTCCCTGCAGGATTGGCCCGACGGCCACCGCTCCGGCCGACTGCTGCACCGCCTTGTAGGTGTTGTTGCCGGTGTTGAGATCGGGAAAAATGAAGACGGTGGCCTGCCCGGCCACGCTGGAACCGGGCAGTTTCGAGGCGGCCGTGGTGGCGTCCACTGCGGCGTCGTACTGGATGGGTCCTTCCACCGGCAGGTCCGGCCGGCGGCTGCGGACCAGTTCGGTAGCCTCGCGGACCATTTCAACCGATTCACCGTGTCCCGAAGCTCCGGTGGAATAGGACAGCATGGCCACCCGGGGCGTCACGCCGAACCGGGCGGCAGTGTCCGCGGAGGCCAGGGCAATGTCCGCCAGCTGCTTGGCATCCGGCTCCGGGTTGACAGCGCAGTCACCGTACACCAGCACCCGGTCCTGCAGCAGCATGAGGAAGACCGAGGAGACGATGTCCACCCCCTCCTTGGTGCGGATGAATTCCAGTGCCGGCCGGATGGTGTTGGCAGTGGTGTGGGCCGCTCCGGAGACCATCCCGTCCACCCGTCCCAGCTGGACCATCATGGTGCCAAAGTATGCCCCATGAAGCATACGTTCGCGGGCGTCCTCGAGGGTCACGCCCTTCTTGGCCCGCAGGGCCGCGTATTCGCGGGCAAAGTCGTCCCGCAGTCCACTGGTTGCCGGGTTGATGATGGTGGTGCCGCTGAGGTCAACGCCTTCGCTGGCCGCCAGTTCCCTCACCTGGCCTTCGGGCCCCAGGATGGTCAAGGCGCACACGTCCCGGCGCTGCAGGATCTCGGCGGCGCGGAGCACCCGGGCGTCCAGGCCCTCCGGCAGGACGATGTGCTTGCGCTGCGCCCGGGCGCGCACGATCAGCTGGTTCAGGAACCGAAGCGGCGTGGTTTTTTCCGGGCGGGGCAGCTCCAGTCGCTCCAGGAGCTCATGCTCGTCCACGTGCCGGGTCCAGACGCCGAGGGCGGCGGCGACCTTCCGGCGCTGGCCGGAGGCAATCTCGCCGCGCACCCGGCTGACTTTCCGCGCGGCCGTGTATGTGTCGTCGTCGACGGCAAACACGGGAAACGGTGCCTGCGACAGCAGGGCCAGGATGCCCGCATCAATGGGCAGGCCGCCGGTCAGCACCATGCCGCTGGGAACCGGAAACTCGGGCGAAACGGCGGAGGCCAGCGCAGCCACCATGACGTCCGCCCGGTCGCTGGGGGCAATGACCAGGTTGCCGTGGTCCAGCTGGGAGATAAAGTTCCCCACCGTCATGGCGGCGACCTTGATGCCGACGACGTCGCGTTCCAAGGATGCGCTGCCGGCCACCTGGCGCGCGTGCAGGGCCTTGGCGACCTCGGACATGGAGGGTTGGGAAATCTCGTTCAGTTCGGGCATCACATACACCGGCCGGCCGGAGGCTCCCGGGCGTACGGCGGCCCGGATTTCATCCACGGCGTCCTGCTCCGCCCGGTTGACCATCATGGCGAGGAGGTCACAGTGTGCGTCGTGCAGCTCCCGCCTGGCCACGTCCACCGCATCGGCCGTTTCCGGCACCGTCATTTCCCGCGCGTTGACAACCGCCAGCACCACAGCGCCCAGGTTGTTCGCGAGGCGGGCGTTCAGGACAAACTCAAGGGCGACGTCGTGCCCGGAAAGGTCGGTGCCCTCGATGATCACCACGTCGCAGTGGGCTGCGACTTCGTTGTAGATCGTCAGGCACCGGGAATCCACTTCACCTCGTTCGCCGGCCACAAGCAGGGAGCGGACCTCGCGGCGGGTGAGCCCGCCCCGGCTTGTCTCGGCGGTCAGGTTGAAGTTGCGCTGCATCAGCCGCACCATGGGATCCTGTGCCGGTTCGGAGCCTTCCACGATTGGCCGGAAGAACCCTACGCGGTCGGCATGGCGCAGCAGCATGTCGGCAAGGCCGAGGGTGACAAGGGACTTGCCGGACCCCGGGGTCATGGCACTGACATAGATTCCGAGGGCCATGGTTGTTGTCCGATCTGTGGGCTTCAGGGCCGTGCCGCTGCGCTGGACACCGGAAGCGCACAAGGTGTGACCAGCGACACTGTTCCATCTTCCCAAAAGCACCGGGCAGTGGCTAGCAGGCAGGCCGCCGGAGCCCGCCGCATACCGTTTCCCCCGTCCTGGCTGGACTGTAACGTCTCAGCATGTGGGATTAAACTGGAGAGCGCCGGTCTGCGGCCTACGATTGATCGGTCAGTTTTACCGAATACCTCGAGTACAAGGACCACCGTGAGTCTCTTCCGAACCAAACCCATTGAGGATTCCCTAGCGGATGCCGACGAACCCGGACGGCGGCTGAAACGCTCCCTGACCACCTGGGATCTCATGATTATGGGGGTGGCTGTGGCCGTGGGTGCCGGGATTTTCTCGGTGGGCGCCAAGGCGGCCGCCGATTTCTCCGGTCCGGCGGTGACCCTCTCCTTTGTCCTCGCTGCGCTCACCTGTGCGCTGGCCATCATGTGTTACGCCGAGTTCGCCACCGCCATTCCGGTGGCCGGCTCCGCCTACGTCTTCACCTACGCCACCATGGGCGAACTTGTGGCCTGGATTATCGGCTGGAACCTGATCCTGGAACTGTTCACTGCCGCGGCCGTGATCGCCAAGTACTGGGGCATCTACCTCAGTGAGGTGTTCCGGCTGCTCGGCTGGGACGTTCCGGCCACCATCGACCTCGGTCCGGTGGACCTGACCTGGGGCCCGCTCCTGATCGTCGCGGTCTTCACCGTACTGCTGGTGATGGGCACCAAGCTGTCCGCCCAGGTCAGCAACGTCTTCACGCTGATCAAGATCGGCGTGGTGCTGTTTGTCATCGTCGCCGGCTTCTTCTACGTCAAGGCCGAGAACTACACGCCCTTCATTCCGGATTCCGTACCCACCGGAGGCACGGGCGCCGAAAGCGTTATGCAGCAGTCGCTGTTCTCCTTCCTGACCGGTGCGGCGCCGGCCCAGTACGGTGCACTTGGCGTGTTTGCCGGTGCCGCCATTGTTTTCTTCGCCTTTATCGGATTCGACGTCGTGGCGACGTCCGCCGAAGAAGTGAAGGACCCGGGCAAAACCCTTCCCCGGGGCATCTTCGCCGGACTGGCAGTGGTCACCCTGCTCTACATCGGCGTATCCCTGGCCCTGACCGGCATGGTTTCCTACACCGATCTCGCTGCCGCCGAAGCGCCCAACCTCGCCACTGCCTTCAGCCTGGTGGGCAACACCTGGGCGGCGCAGGTCATAGCCATTGGCTCACTGATTGGCCTCACCACCGTGATCATGGTGCTTCTCATGGGCCTGGCCCGCGTGGTGCTGGCCATGAGCCGCGACGGCCTGCTGCCCCGCTCCCTCTCCCGCACCAGCGACAAGCACGCCACCCCGGCCCGCCTGCAGATCCTGTGCGGCACCCTGGTGGCGCTCGTGGCCGGCTTCACGCAGGTTGATGTGCTGGAAGAGATGATCAACATCGGCACGCTGTCCGCGTTTGTGGTGGTCAGCCTCGGTGTGCTCGTACTGCGCCGCAAGCGCCCGGATCTCAAGCCTTCCTTCCGGGTGCCTTTTGGGCCCGTGCTGCCCGTGCTTTCAGCCCTGCTGTGCCTGTACCTGATGGCCAACCTGGCCGTGGAAACATGGATCTACTTCGCCGGCTGGCTCCTCATCGGATTCCTGGTGTACTTCGCGTACGGCCAGCGGAATTCGCGCATGAATGAGAAGTTTGCCGAGGTCCGGCAGGCGGAACGGGATCAGCGCGCGGACCGGCTGGCCCGCGAACAGGACTCTCGCGTAACGGAGGCCTGAGCGCGCCCGGCTCGCCTGCGGGTTGACCTGCGGGTTGGACCCGTTGGCGGGCCGGCGGCCGGCGGGCTTGCTTTCAGAGGCGCCGGTGGCAGACTGGGCCACATGCTAGTTGCCTTCTCAGTAGCCCCGTCCGGCGTTGGTCCGGACACTCCCGCGGGTCCCGCGGCGGTTGACGCGTCAGTGCACGACGCCGTCGCCGCGGCAGTCCGGATTGTGCGCGAGTCCGGCCTGCCCAACCGCACCGATTCCATGTTCACCACCCTTGAGGGGGAGTGGGACGAGGTGATGGAGGTGATCCGCCGTGCCACGGAAGCGGTGGGCCGTTACGGCAGCCGCGTGTCCCTGGTGCTCAAAGCCGACATCCGGCCCGGCCACACCGGTGAGCTTGCCGGCAAGGTGGAACGCTTGGAGGCGGCTCTGGAACGCTCCCGGGGAACGGACACCGGGAACGGTGGCCGGCAGTCCTAGGGCCCCGCGGCGGGCGGCAGCACCTCAGGCACTTAAACTGAGAGCATGACCAATACCTCCCGCGCGACGACGCCGACCGGCTGCCTCCGGACCATTCCGGCTCTCCGGATGGCTGCCTGATGGGCCGCCAGCGGCCCGGAAAGAACCCGGCTCACTCTGCGGATACAGGTGAAGCGCCCTCCGGCGGGCCGGTGGCCGGAACCTACCCGGTGGACACCGGAACCTGTGAATTGATCCCGGACCAGTTCAACCCCCACGGCTGGATCCTGAAGGTCAACGGAGTGCACAGCTCCCACATCGACGTCGCCGATCCGCGCCTGCTGGACTTTGAATACATGCGCTGGATCGCTGCGCTTGTGGACACGCACTGGGAAGCCGACGCGAAGCTGCGCGCCCTGCACCTTGGTGGCGCCGCATGCTCCATGGCCCGCTACTTTGCCGCCGGTTTCCCCAATGCCCGCCAGGTGGTGGTGGAACTGGACGGCCGCCTCGCCGAGCTGGTGCGTGCCTGGTTTGACCTGCCGCGTGCACCGCTGATGCGGCTGCGCGTGGGGGAAGCCCGCGAGGTCACCGAAACCCTGCACGACGGCAGCCGCGACCTGGTGATCCGTGATGTCTTCGCCGGTGCCAAAACTCCGGAGCGTCTCACCACCCTCGAATTCACCGCCCAGGCGGCGCGGGTACTGGCACCCGGCGGGCTCTACATCATCAACTGCGGCGACACCCCGGATCTGCGCGGAGCACGCCGCGAAGCCGCCGCAGTGTGCCGGGTGTTTGCGCACACCGCCGTCGTCGCGGATCCCGCGATGCTCAAGGGCCGGCGTTACGGCAACATGATTATTGCCGGCAGCGACGCACCGTTTGCCGGGCACCCGTCCCTGCCGCGCACACTGCTGGGCGGGGGCGTTCCGGCCCACCTCTGGGATGACGCCCAGGTGCGCGCCTTTGCCGCCGGTACGCGGCCCCTGACGGACGATCAGGCAACCTGACGGATTTCGGCAGCGAAAAGGCCGCCTGCGGTGCGCAATGCACCGCGGGCGGCCTTTCATCATTTGCTCCGAAACATGACTGCTTCGGGAACGGGAAACTAGACCCCGAGGGCCGAGGAAATGGCTCCCACGGAGAAGAAGAGCACAAACGCTGCCGCCACAACCCACATCAGGGGATGCACTTCGCGGGCACGGCCCTGGAACAGGCGGATGAGCGCGAAGGCAATGAAGCCGGCACCCAGGCCGTTCGCGATGGAGTAGGTGAACGGCATCAGGGCGATGGTCAGGAACGCAGGCACGGCAATGCCAATGTCGCTCCAGTCGATCTTGCCGACCTGGGAAACCATGAGGTATCCCACCACCACCAGCGCGGGGGCCACGGCTTCAAACGGGACCAGGTAGATCAGCGGGGTCAGGAACATCGCCACGATGAACAGCAGGCCGGTGACCACGGAGGCCAGGCCGGTGCGGGCACCTTCCGCGATGCCGGAGCCGGACTCCACGAAGATCTGGTTGGACGAAACGCCGGCGGCACCGCCGACAACGGCGCCGGCGGCATCCACCAGGAGAACCTTCTCCACGTTGGGGATGTTGCCGTCCTTGTCGATGGAGCCGGCCTCGGTGGCCAGGCCAACCATGGTGCCCATGGCGTCAAAGAAGATGCTCAGCAGGATCACAAAAGCCAGCAGCGATGCGGCGACAACGCCGAGTGTCTCAAAGGAACCAAAAACACTGACTTGTCCCAGCAGGGACAGATCAGGGGCAGCCCACTCCGGCGCGCTGGGGGTGACCAGCGACCAGCCAGTGGCGACGCCGGCGCCCTGCGAACCGGGGGACGCCACCTGTTCAATGATGACGGCGAGGATGGTGGAGGCCACAATGCCGATGAGGATGGCGCCCTTGACGTTGCGGGACATCAGCCCGATGGTCAGGATCAGGCCGAACACGAAGACCAGGCTGGGCCAGCCGATGAGCTGCCCGCCGGTGCCCAGCTCCACGGGAACCGTGGTGCCGGCTGCGTCGGGGACCCGGCGGACAAAGCCGGCGTTCACAAATCCGAGCAGTGCGATGAACAGGCCGATGCCCACAACAATCGCCGTCTTGAGGCCGGCGGGAACGGCTTTGAAGACGGCCGTGCGGAACCCGGTCAGGACGAGGATGAACATCGTGATGCCGGAGAGCACCACCAGGCCCATGACATCGGGCCAGGTCAGACCCTCATTGGTAGCCACAGTGGCGGCGACGAAGGCATTGACGCCCAGGCCCGTGGCCAGGGCGAAGGGGTGCTTTGCCCAAGCGCCCATGATGATGGTCAGCACGCCGGCCACCAGGGCGGTGGCCGCGGCAACTGCCGGTCCGGCCAGGGTATTTCCTGCAGAGTCCGGGCCGCCGAGGATCAGCGGGTTCAGCACCACGATGTAGCTCATGGCAAAAAATGTGGCCAAGCCACCCCGAACCTCGCGGGAGACGGACGAACCCCGCTTGGAGATCTCGAAATACCGGTCCAGCTTTGAACCTTGTTTGAGCATGACGCTTCCTCTGAATGGGTCTTGGCTTGTGAGGGGAATCCCGCGATTCGATCTTATCGCGCGCCATTGATCGCATTACCGGGAGGACATATAAGGGTGGAGCGCCCGTAACGTGAGATTCATCGCGTCCGTCCGCATTGGAACTAAGCGCTGCCGGTCCGAACCCCGGAACCAGAGTCGAAAGCCGCGCCGCGCTGAGCCACTTCCTGTCCCGCGCGCTTGGCCTGGCGGACCAGTTCGCGGGTGGACGAAGTAACCGCTTCCCCCGCGCCCACAACGTAGAGGCCCGCACTGCGCAGGGCCTTGCGCCGTTCCGCTCCGGCAGCGAATCCGAGTGAGCGGAGCAGCTTGAGCACTGCCGGGCGCCCGCATCCGGCCAGCACCACGGCATCGGCCAGCAGCAGGCCCTCGGGGGTGCGGACCGCCCACTTGACGGCTGTCCGAGTCACCGGTGCGGGAATCTTGGAACCCCGCAGCAGGCCCACTGCCTGGACAGAAGTGCCGCGGCGGATATCCAAGGAATGGCCCGTCGCGTAACCGTGCAGCAGGCGCAGCAGCTCGGCCCGTCCCGGCAGGCCTGCGGCATCCGTAAGCGGCACATGGACCGGTTGGCTGTCATGCGCAAGGCCGTCCAGGACAACGGATTCAACACCCCGGCGGTTCAATTCACTCACTACTGCCAGGCCGGTCAGCCCGCTGCCAATGACGACGGCGCTGGTCACTTCCGTGTGGATTCCCGCCTCCGGGGGTACTGCTTTTGCCGTGCCGTTAACCGTGCGGGTCACTGTTCTAACCACCGAGGCAACCCCCTGACGTAGATCAAGGCTGCGGGTCCGGCGCCTCTTCCGGTTCCGCAGATGCCCGCCCCGGACGGATGCGGGCAGGTTTTCCGGTTGTGATGCCCCGAAGCATATCCGCCTTTCCCGGTGCCGTGTAGTGCCTCTTTCGGTGTGTTCCGGAAGCCGTCTCTCTCTGGGGCGAGGCACTGTAGGCTACCCACTAAAGCGGTGTTTTGCGGCGTTCCTCCGGGGCGCCGGCGGCCGTGGGCGGAGCGAGAGGGGTGCGGAACTGTGGGCAGTTCAATGTGGAGCGAAGACAGTGGGCTGGAGGCATCGACGGGCATCGTGGTGGGTGTGGACGGCTCCGACCAAAGCCTGTGTGCCCTCGTGTGGGCAGCGAAGGAGGCTCAGCGGCGCAGAAGCCCGCTGCATGTCGTCACCGCATACACCGTGCCCATCTTTGCGGCCTCGTCCATGGACGCCGGCTACTCGACCATGGATGATGCCATCATCCGTGAGGGTGCACAGTCCGTCCTGGATAAGGCCCTGGAGCGCATCAGCCAGTACAGCATTGAGGTTTTTCCGCGGGTCGAAACCGGAGATGCGTCCGCCGTCCTGCTGGAGCTGTCCGAGGAAGCGGAGTTGATGGTGGTGGGGTCCAGGGGCCGCGGCGGCTTCGTGGGGCGCCTGCTGGGGTCGGTCTCCAGCGCCCTGCCGGCGCACGCCAAATGCCCCACGGTGGTGGTTCCCCTGCGCACGGCGGGACGGCTCCCCGAAGCCGGGGTCCGGCCGCCGTCCGGATCACCCACTACGCAGACCGTTGAGGACGTGGTGGTGGTGGGCGTGGACGGCTCCGAACAGGGGCGTGCGGCGTCCCTCGTTGCCGCTGAGCAGGCCATGGGCCGCGGACTGCCGCTGCAAATCCTCTGCGCGCTGCCGCCCTTCAGCGGCTCCCTTGCCTGGGTTCCCGCCCCGCTGGACCTTGAAGCGCTGCACGAGGAAATCTCTGAGCAGCTGCGGGCAGGCCAGGCCTGGCTGCAAAGCCACTTCCCTGATCTGCCGATGTCCGTGCAGCTGCTCGACGGTCCTCCCGCCGAGATTATGATCGACCGGACGGCGGACGTGGAACTGCTCGTCATGGGCACGCGCGGGCGCGGAGGGTTCGCCGGCATGCTGATGGGCTCCACCAGCCAAAGCGTGCTGCATCATGCCAAGGGCCCGGTAATGGTGGTTCCCGATCACGAGGATCCGCGGCTGGCGGACCGGGCGAACTTCGGTTCCCTTCCGGAGGAATAGCCCGGGCCGGGATACCCGGGGGTCAGGCGTGCTGCTGTCCCTCGTGCACGGCGTGCGTGGCCGGCTCCAGCTGGAACGTGCAGTGCTCGGTGTCAAAGTGCTCACTGAGGCACGTGGTCAGCCGGTCCAGCAGCTGGTCCATCCGCTCGGAGGTGAGATGGTCGTCGTCGACCACCACGTGTGCAGAGAACACCGGAACACCCGAGGTGATGGTCCAGATGTGGATGTCATGCGCATCCGAGATGCCGTCCACCCGCACAATGTGGTCCCGGATCATTTCGGTGTCCACCCCCTGCGGAGTGGCTTCGAGCAGGACATCGATGACTTCCTTCAGCAGCGACCACGCCCGCGGCAGGATCATCAGGGCAATCAGGATGGATGCCCAGGTGTCCGCCTGCTGGTAACCCGTGAGCATGATGACGACGGCGGATACCACCACGGCGGCCGACCCCAGCAGGTCGCCCAGGACCTCCAGATAGGCGCCGCGCACGTTCAGGCTCTCCTTGCGGCCGCTTTGCAGGACCAGCAGGGACGCGAGGTTGGCCAGCCCGCCCACAATCGCGGCACCGAGCATGAGGCCGGTGTGCACTTCGGGTTCCGATCCGAAGCGGCGGATCGCCTCCACGAAAATGACGGTGGCAATGACGATCAGCAGCACGGCATTGGCCAGGGCGGCCAGGACTTCCGCGCGCTGGTAACCGTAGGTGCGGCGCTTGGTGGCGGGCCGGGTGGCAATCCAGGCTGCCAGCAGCGCGATTGAAACGCCGGCGGCGTCTGAGAGCATGTGGCCGGCGTCGGCAAGCAAAGCCAGTGAGCCGGAGAGCAGGGCACCCGCTACTTGGAGGACAACAACGCTGATGGTGATCAGGAAAACGATCAGCAGTTTGCGGCGGTGCCGTCCGGTGGCGGTTCCTGCGGGCAGTCCGTGACTGTGGCCGTGATGATCTCCCATGCCTTAAGGCTATCTCCCATGCCTTAAGGCTAACTACCCCCAGCCAAGTTCGTGCAGGCGCTCGTCGTCGATCCCGAAATGATGGGCGACCTCGTGGATAACCGTGATGCGGATTTCATCGACCAACTCATCCCTGGAGGAACACATCCGCATCAGAGGCCCGCGAAAAATGACGATGCGGTCCGGAAGGGAGCCAGCATCCCACCACGAATCCCGTTCCGTCAGGGGGGTGCCTTCGTACAGGCCCAGCAACTCGGTGGCGGGGTCCTCTCCGGGGCCCGGGATGTACTCGTCCTCGATGAAGATCGCGACGTTGTTCATGGCGGCGGCCAGGTCCGCGGGGATGGTATCGATGGCGTCATCCACTGCGGTCTCGAAGTCTTCGGGAAGCATCTCTATGGGCACCTAAGCCACTCTAGCGGGGCGGTCTGAGGCCCGGTTACGGCAGCCGTTTTGCTGTTTGCCCAAACAGGCCCTATAGTTTTATGAGTCCACAGGGGCGCAAACGAACGGAAACTTCCGCTCCAAAGCGTTCCCCGTGTGTTCTAAAGGCCCCCATCGTCTAGCGGCCTAGGACACCGCCCTTTCACGGCGGCGGCACGGGTTCGAATCCCGTTGGGGGTACTCAGGAGTGGTAATCGGACCGGCAAAATGCTGGTAGAGTTTACACTCGTGAAAAGCAAGGCCCTGTAGCGCAGTTGGTTAGCGCGCCGCCCTGTCACGGCGGAGGTCGCGGGTTCGAGTCCCGTCAGGGTCGCTCAGATTTTCTGAAGCGATTTGGAAGATCTCGGTGATCATCGGTTGCGATGATGCCCGGCTCTGTAGCTCAGTTGGTAGAGCGTTCGACTGAAAATCGAAAGGTCACCGGATCGACGCCGGTCGGAGCCACCAGCTAAAACCCCGGACTTACGAGTCCGGGGTTTTTCTTTTAACTGTCCGCCGCTGCCGGTGGCGCCTTGATTGCGGCTGCGGCACCCCGGACGTCGCAGCAAAACCCACACCCTATAACTACGTCAATGATTCCCGCCGTTGCCGTGAGCGGCAGGTGCGTGTTCATCAAACCGCCCTCGGAGCCGGAAAAACCCGGCACTTCTCTTCCCAAAATCTGCGGGTTCCCGCTTGAATGGTCCCGAATCTACTTCGGAGGCAATGATGGCGACGGAAGATGCACAGGCTTTTGTGTGGGAAACTGCTGCAACCCACCAGAGTGAGGACCTGACGGAAGCGCAGTGCTGGACGCTGTTGGCGGGCACGGGAACCGGGCGGGTTGCCTACCAGGACAACGGCCGGGTGCTGGTGTTCCCGGTCAACTACGTGGTCCATGACCAAGGCGTGTATTTCCGCACAGCGCGGGACGGCGTGCTGGGAGGGGGACCGGAGCACCAAAACGCATCGTTCCAGATTGACCACCATGATTCCGGGCGCATGGAAGGCTGGTCGGTTCTGCTCAGCGGCCGTGCCGAGCCGGTCACGGACGCGGACCTGCTGACCGAGCTCTGGGGCCGGCGCATGGATGAGCCCTGGGGCGGCGGTCAGCGGGATGTTTTCATCGGCATTGAGCCGGGGCTCCTGACCGGGCGCAGAGTGGGGCGGCTATGACGGCTGCCCGTGCCCTGCCTGCCCAAAGTGCGGACCTGCAGGATACGCTTTGCAGCATGGATGACGCCCAGAACCAGAACATGCCCGCGGCCCAGGCCGGCCTGGCCGGGCAGGGATCCACGGATGCCGCCGCCCATCGGGCCCCCGTGCACGCACCTGCGCCGGACCGCACGGCAAAGCCGGCCCCAGCATCGGTTCCCAACGCAGTTCCGCCAACCGTGGTCGGAGGCAAGACGGCCATCAGCGAGCAGGCAGTGGCCAAAGTTGCCGCCATTGCCGCCCGGTCCGTGGCAGGAGTTTACGCACTGGGCACCGGTTCCGGGCGTGCGCTGGGCGCCGTCCGCGACGCGGTGGGTGCATCCAGCGCCACTCAAGGGGTCCACGTCGAAGTGGGCGAGACTGAAGTTGCGGTTGACGTGACCCTCGTTGCTATTTACGGAACCCCGCTGACCCGGATTGCCGACAACGTCCGTACCGCCGTTTATTCTGCGGTGGAATCACTGGTGGGACTGCGGGTGGTGGAAGTGAACGTTGACGTGAATGATGTCCAGATTCCGGGTGCCGCCGAAGGCCGGTCCGACAAGCCAGGCTCAGGGTCCGAGTCCGCTTAGCGGAAGGGCTGCGGCAGTATCCGTTATAGGGTCGAAGAAGAGTTCGGGATCACCGTCATGAGGCAGGAACAATGAAACCAACCGTTACGGGCATGGCGATCGGAGCCGTTCTCGCCTTCACCGCACTGATTTTCGATTTTTGGGGCTTCCTGCTGATGGCACTGTTCATTGCAGCAGGGGCTTTGTGCGGGCGCGCCGCCGAGGGCAAAGTGGATTTCCGCACTGTCCGTGACGCGCTGACCGGACGCCGTTCGTCCTCGTGAGCTCCGCAGTCCTGCCCGCAGTTCCGGCCGCTGAACGCCAAGCAGGTCTCGCCGGACACAACCGGATCAGCACCCAGGCGCTGACCTCCACGGCCAAAGCCGCGGCAGCCGAGTTCTTTCGGGTTCCGCCGGCGCAGATCAGGGTTACCTGGTCCGATGACCAGGGCATGCTCGCCATGTCTCTTGCCCTGCCGGTTGCTCTTCCGCCCCTAAACCGCATCGCGGCTGACCCGTTTCTTGTAAGCCGGGCAGGCGGATCCGTCTGGGACCGCGCCCATGAGGCCAAACCCCTGCTCAGGGACAGGGTTACCGAACTGACCGGCTCGCTCGTTTCCCGCGTGGACATACGCATTACCGGCGTCCACCTCGAGGAAGGAAGCAGGGTCCGGTGAGCAGCAACGACGTTCGCACGCGGCAGATCGTACGCCGTGAAACCCACGCCAGCCGGGCAGCCGCTTCCATAGTGATGGTCATCCTGGCCATTATTTTCTGCCTATACGTCCTGCTGGAAGCAACTCTCCAGGCCCTCGGCCAGGACGCCTGGCTCACAGACCCTGCCGCCCTGGGCGCCTGGCTTTCCCGCCTTCCCGAGAACGCAGACTCCGCCATTCTGGGACTCAGCGGACTACTGATCCTGCTGGCCGGCTTGGTGTTCTTCCTGCAGGCGATCCTGCCGGGCAGGCGTCCGCGCTACTCATTGCCCAACCCGCGCGCCGCCGTCGTGGTGGACGCTGAAGTGCTGGCCTCTTCGCTGGCGCGCCGGACCCGCCTCACTGCCGGCGTCACTGCCGGGCAGGTGCTGGTGACGGTGGGCCGCACCCGTATTGACGTCCGCATCCGGCCGACGTCGGGCATCCCCGTCGATGAAGAGGCGGTGCGCGCTGCCGTGACCGAAGAATTGGAGCTGACCGGCCTGTCGCCCCGCCCCGAGGTTCGCGTGCAGGTGTCTTCCGTGGGGGTGATCGGCCAGTGAACCGCACACCCCGGGCACTGAACCGCATCCTGCTGGGGCTGATCGGCCTGATCCTCATCGGGATCGGCGGCGGCCTGCTCTGGCTCACCCTCGACAGCGGTGCCGCCAGCAGCTGGCAGCGCTTCGCGCCTAGCATGCTGGAGCGGATCCAGGCTTTCGGGGCGGACACCGCCCTCCCGGGCCAGTCGCAGAGCTGGATCTGGGTGCTGCTGGCCGTAGCCATGCTGGTGGCAATTGTGCTTCTGGTCCTCTGGGCCGCAGCGCAGGGCCGCGGCCGAACCGGAACCCTGGTGTCAGAATACGACGACGACGGCGCACCGGGCCGGGTGGCGATCAGCGGCGCGGTGGCGGAGCAGGCCCTGCGCTCGGCGCTGCAGGAAGATCCCGATGTGGCGGCTGCCGCCGTCAGCACCTATGACGTGCGGGGCAGCTCGGCCCTGCGGATTCGCATCAATCCCCGGCAAGGTGCGGCACCCCACCTGATCGCCGCCGACGCCACGCGCCTGGTGGAGGCGCTGGACGCCGCACTGGGCCGGGAGCCGGCGGTACTGATCAGTATCGACGCGGGCCGCAAGCTGCGTTTCAACCGCGAGGACCGCGTCCGCTAGGTAACCCGGCGCGCCTAGCTGGCGCTCTTAGCTGGCGCGGGCCAGCTGGCGGATCGGAATCCAGCGGTTAGCCAGCCTCCGGTAAGAGGCGGCAGCTCCAGTCATGTCACCGTCTGCGAGGGATTCGATGCCCAGGCGGACGTCCGAGGGCGAATCGTCGGGGAACACCAGGTCCGCTACCGAGCCGTAGTCCAGCTCCAGCACTGCGTCCTCGGAGAAGATCTCCAGCCAGTTCGTCAGCTCGTCCAGCTCATCCAGCAGATCCAGTTCGGGTGCGGCGAGCGCCAGGGACGCAGAGGCGGCGCGTGCCCGCTCCAGGCACTGGGTTACGGGTGCTGCGAGCCGGACGGTCTGCACCTTGCCGTCGTCCTCCACCACCTCGCTGTGGTCATCCTCGTGGAGCAGCACAAACCAGCCGAACGGAACCCCCCATGTGGCGGATCGGGTGTGCAGGCGGGCCAGGGAGTCCGCAAAGGAGTCGGGATCAATTCGAGCGGCGTGCGCTTCGCGGGCCACCTCCGGTACCAGGACATCGACCAGGGGTCCGCGGATACTCTCGCCCAGCGACTCGGCGGCCAGCGAAGCCCGGACCGCCAGCTGGTTGGGGCAGTACAGCCGCCGCGTTGAGCCCTGATGGTCCGGATAATGCAGCACCCGCACCAGATCAGTGGAACTGTGAGGAAAAGGATCCGACACGGCACGGACCAAACGCCGCACGGCGTCGCTGCGTTCCAGGACCTCGGTCTCGTGGCGTCCACGTGCCCGCTGCTCGAGGATGGCCAGCTGCTGGTCATCGTCAAACACGTCCAGCGGCTCATAGACACGCAAATGCGACACGTAGGGGAACGTGTGGTGCATGGGATCTCCGGGCCGCGGACTCATGGTCAGTCCAGCTCCACGATGACGGGGGCGTGGTCCGATGCGCCCTTGCCCTTGCGTTCCTCGCGGTCAATGGATGCGCCGGTGACCCGGGCGGCAAGTGCGGGGGAGGCCAGGACGAAGTCGATGCGCATGCCTTCCTTCTTGGGGAACCGCAGCTGGGTGTAGTCCCAGTACGTGTACACGCCGGGTCCCGGAGTGTAGGGCCGGACGACGTCGGTGAATCCGGCGTCCAGGAAAGCCTGAAATGCTGCCCGCTCGGGCGCCGTGACGTGGGTGGCGTTCTGGGCTCGGAACCAGTCGATGTCCCACACATCGTCATCCTGCGGGGCGATGTTCCAGTCGCCCATCAGCGCCAGGGGCAGGTCCGGGTTGTCCTTCACCCAGCCTGCGGCCTGATCCTTGAGGATGTCCAGCCACTGCAGCTTGTACGGCATGTGGGGGTCTCCCACGGCCCGGCCGTTGGGAACATACAGGCTCCACACCCGCACGCCGTTGCAGGTTGCTCCGATGGCGCGCGCCTCGGTGGCGGTGGTGGCTTCGGTTTTGCCGAAGGCGGGCTGCCCCGGGAAGGTGCGCTCGACGTCGTCGAGCCCCACCCGGGAGGCGATGGCCACGCCGTTCCACTGGTTCACACCGAAGTGCGCCACTTCGTAATCGTTGTTCTCAAAAATCTCCCAGGGGAAATTCTCGTCCTTGGCCTTGGTTTCCTGAATCGCCAGGACGTCGACGTCGGAGCGCTGCAGCCACGCCTCAACGCGGTCTGCACGGGCACGGATGGAGTTCACGTTCCAGGTAGCAATCTTCACCCTTGCTACGTTACCGAATGCGGCGCCGGTTCAGGGCATGCCTCAGGGCTTCCACCACGTGTCCAGAATGCTGACGGGCACGGTGCGCTTGTGCCGGGTCATCAGGAACCGGCGTTCAATCTTCTCCGCAGCCTCCTCCGGAACATCGCGGCCTTCCAGATAGTCATCGATGGTGTCGTAGGAAATACCCAGTTCGGTTTCATCGGTCTGGCCGGGGGCGTCATCCAGCAGGTCCGCGGTGGGAGCCTTGTGGATCAGGGCGTCCGGAGCCCCGAGCTCGGCCAGCAGCTGCCGGTTCTGGCGCTTGTTCAGGCCGAACAGCGGCAGGACATCGGCGCCGCCGTCACCGTACTTGGTGAAGAAGCCGGTGACGGATTCTGCGCCGTGGTCCGTGCCGATGACCAGCAGGTTGTGCTGGCCGGCCACCGCATACTGCGCCGTCATCCGGGCGCGGGCCTTGATGTTGCCCTTGTTGAAGTCACTGATCCGCTCGCCGGTCATTTTGACGTACTCGTCTTCATAGCCGTCCACGGCGGGCGCCACGTTGTAGACCCAGGAGAGGGTGGGCTGGATGAATTCCAGGGCGGCCTGGGCGTCAGCTTCGTCATGCTGGACCTGGTAAGGCAGGCGCAGGGCGATGAACTGTGCCTCGGTGCCCCCGGCGTTGAGTTCGTCCACGGCCAGCTGGGCCAGGCGGCCGGCAAGGGTGGAGTCGATGCCGCCGCTGATTCCCAGGACAAAACCGCCGGTGTGTGAGGCGGCCATGTAGGCCTTGAGGAAATCCACCCGACGGCGGATTTCAGCAGCGGGTTCAATGGTGGGCTGCACGCCCATTTCCGTGATGATTTCAGCTTGTAGTTGGCGCATGGGTTCCAGCCTATATCTCCCGTCACATCTGCGTCCGGGAAAGGGGCACTCGGCTAGGATGGAGGCCATGACTGCGCCCGTTTTGCCTGCTGCCCGTGCCCGCCTCCTGGATCTGATCGGTGAGCTGGCGGTGGTCCGCGGAAAGGTCACGCTGTCCTCAGGCGCCGAGGCTGATTACTACATTGATTTGCGCCGCGTCACCCTGCACCATGAGGCCTCCCAGCTGGTGGGCGAGGTGATGCTGGACCTGATCGACGCGGCAGGCATTTCCTTTGAGAGCGCCGGCGGACTGACCATGGGTGCTGATCCGGTGGCCACGGCGGTGATGAATGCCGGAGCCCGCGCCGGCCGTCCCATCGACGCCTTCGTGGTGCGCAAGGCGCAGAAGTCCTACGGCATGGGCCGCCAGGTTGAGGGCCCCGACGTTGCCGGACGCAACGTGGTGGTCCTGGAGGACACCTCCACCACCGGCGGCTCGGCGCTCACCGCGGTGGAGGGCGTCCGCCGTGCCGGCGGAAACGTGGTTGCCGTTGCCGTCATCGTGGACCGGGACACAGGATCGAAGGAGCGCATTGAAGCCGAAGCCGGCGTGCCCTACCTGTATGCCTTCGGCAAGGATGAACTGGGCCTGGAGTAAGGCCGCGTCCACCACGGCGGGATCCGCAGTGCCGGGCACGGGGACCGGGCTGCCGTGAGCGGGGATCCGGCAGAGTTCCTGCGGTCCGCCGAAGACCTCAAGCGGTTCTCCCGGCGCCGTTTTTTGGCCGGAAGCGCACTGGGGCTGACCCTGGCCGCGGATCTGTTGATCACTCAGCGGATCCAGCGCTACCGGGAGGATCTGGAAATCCTCCGGGTCCGGGACGAGACCGCGGAGCGGCGGTTTCCCACGGCCTCCTGGTTCCTGTTTCCCGGATACAAGACCAGCTGGGAAGAAACGGTCTGGATCCTGAACTCCCTGCGCCCCGTGCTGGCCTCCCGCGGACAGCTGGCCGGCGTCGGCTACTCCAACCGGGGCCTGGACGTCGATGACATTGTGGCCGCCGTCTACCGCTACATCCGCAACCATCAGCTGCGGCGCATCTACTTTTACGGCCACAGCTTCGGCGGCATGCTCGCCGTCCAGGTGGCGGCCCGGCTGCTCGAGCGCGGAGTCGCCGTCGAGCTCGTCATCCTGGACTCCAGCCCGGCCGGACCACAGGACGTCCTGGACCGTGCCATGTTCGAAGGAGTGGTGGCCCTGTACGACGCCGGCTACCGGATTCCCAGCGTGGTCCGCGGCGGCTACGAACTCGGCGAGCGGGTCCTGCACAAGGACGAGCGGACGTGGCGGACCGTCGTGGATCAGACCCTGGAACAGCTCTCGCCGCTGGCGCCGTCCACCACGCTGATCCAGTCCGAGGCGTCCTACATCTTCCACTACGACGCCCGGCGCTACGCAGGCGCCCTGGGCGGAACCTCGCTGGCGTTCATCGGCAATCCGGATGACAGGACGGTCAACTACTACAGCGCCAAGTATGAATGGGCGGCGGTGTTCCCGCGCAACCTGGTGTCCAATGATCTGGTGACCGGAGGAGCCAGCCCGGCGCACGCCAGCCCGCAGTGGAATCCCGTGATTTATCAGCGGGTGTTGCGCGAAGTGCTCCGGCAGTACTCGCCGCCGGAACAGGGAGGCGGCCTGAAATCGGTGTTCTGAGGTTGCATGCGGGCGCCCGCTGGGCGGGTCAGACGGTGCTGATCAGGTCCGAGACTGAGTTGACGATCTGGGTGGGCCGGAACGGATAGCTGTTGACGTCCTCGCGCTGCGTGATGCCGCTAAGCACCAGGACCGTGGTCAGGCCTGCTTCGATGCCCGCAATGATGTCGGTGTCCATCCGGTCCCCGATCATGGCTGTCGATTCCGAATGCGCGTCGATCTTGCGCATCGCGGAACGGAACATCATGGGGTTGGGCTTGCCGACAATATAGGGCTTCATGTTGGTGGCCGCCGTGATCAGGGCCGCGATCGCGCCGGTGGCGGGCAGCGGCCCCTCCGGTGAAGGCCCGGTGACGTCCGGGTTGGTGGCAATGAAGCGTGCGCCGCCCATGATCAGCCGGATGGCCTTGGTGATGGTGCCGAAGGAGTAGGTGCGGGTTTCGCCCAGCACCACGTAATCCGGATTGGTGTCCGTAAGGATCATTCCGGCCTCGTGCAGCGCCGTCGTCAGCCCTGCCTCACCCACCACAAAGCAGCGGCCCGGCACCCCGGCGTTCTTGACCTGGTCCTTCAGGAACTCGGCCGTGGCCAGGGCGGACGTCCACAGGTTTTCCTCGGGAATCTCCAGTCCCGAGGCGTGCAGGCGTGCGGCGAGATCCCGCGGGGTGTAGATCGAGTTGTTGGTCAGGACGAGGAACCGCTTTGACGTGGCCACCCATCGGTCAATGAGCTCGGCTGCGCCCGGAATGGGATTATTCTCGTGAACCAGGACACCGTCCATGTCCGTCAGCCAGCACTCAATGTTCTCGTTTTCGCCCACGCTGTCCCTTTTCTTGCCGTGCGGGCCCGGCTGTGCACGCTGTGCTGCCGGTGACCCGTGATCGTCCGTCCCAGTCTTTCACCTTAGGCTTGTTGGGTGAAAGACAGCGCTGAACAATTGCCGGACCTGCCCGTTGAAACACCCGACACCGCCCCCACACACCAGGTGGGTGTAGGACCGTGGGAAGGCCCGCTGCCGGAAGGGGATCACTGGGATCCGGAGCTCCTGGCCAACGGTGATGCCCGGAACGTCGTGGATGAGTACCGCTACTGGAAACATGACGCCATCGTGGCGGACCTGGACACCAAGCGGCATCCGTTCCATGTGGCGATTGAGAACTGGCAGCATGACTTCAACATCGGCACGGTGGTCCGCACGGCCAACGCGTTCATGGCCAAGGAAGTTCACATTATCGGCCGACGCCGCTGGAACCGCCGGGGCGCCATGGTCACCGACCGCTACCAGCATGTGCGCCACCACCCCACGGTGGAGGACTTTGTGCAGTGGGCGCACGGTGAGGGCCTGCGCATCATCGGAATCGATAACTTTCCGGATTCGGTGCCGCTGGAAACCTACGAACTGCCGCAAAACTGTGTCCTGGTGTTCGGCCAGGAAGGACCGGGACTCAGTGCCGAGGTGCACGCCGCCGCCGACGCCACCCTGTCCATTGCCCAGTTCGGATCCACCCGGTCCATCAACGCAGGCTCCGCTGCGGCCATCGCCATGCACGGCTGGATCCGGCGGCATGTCTTCGGCCAGACCGTGAAGTGAGCAAGGCGCCGCTCCCGGCCGGTCCGTTGTAGGCCCCGGTACAGGGCCGCAGTCCGTTATCCCGTGACACGGCGCACTGCCCGAAGGATACTTATGGCTAGGATGTAGGAAGCCAATGAGGGCCCTGGCCCTGCCGTAGATCGACCTTTCACGAGGAGTCAGCATGCCTATTGCAACCCCTGAGATTTATGCCGAGATGATCGACCGCGCAAAGGCCGGGGGATTCGCATATCCGGCAGTGAACGTCACCTCGTCCCAGACGCTGAACGCCGCCCTTGCAGGGTTCGCCGAGGCCGGATCGGACGGCATTGTCCAGGTGTCCACCGGCGGTGCGGCCTACTGGTCCGGCGCCAAGATCAAGAACATGGTCACCGGCTCACTGGCCTTCGCAGCCTATGCCCGCGAAGTGGCGAAGAGCTATAACGTCAACATTGCCCTGCACACGGACCACTGCCCCAAGGACAAGCTGGACGACTTTGTGCTGCCCCTCCTGGCGGCCTCCGAAGCTGCGGTCAAGCGCGGCGAAGACCCCATCTTCAACTCCCACATGTGGGACGGCTCGGCGGAAACCCTGGAAGACAACCTGCGGATCGCCCAGGAACTGCTGGCCCGCACCCACGCCGCCAAGATGATCCTCGAGGTGGAGATCGGCACCGTGGGCGGAGAGGAAGACGGCGTGGAGAACGCCATCAACGAGAAGCTCTACACCACGGTTGCGGACGGCATGAAGACCATTGAGGCACTCGGCGCCGGCGACAAGGGCCGCTACCTCACCGCTCTCACCTTCGGCAACGTGCACGGCGTCTACAAGCCCGGCGGCGTGAAGCTGCGCCCCGAAATCCTCAAGGACATCCAGGACGCGGTGGGTGAATCCATTGGCCGGGAACGTCCCTTTGACCTGGTCTTCCACGGCGGCTCCGGCTCCTCCGCACAGGAAATCGCCGACGCGGTGTCCTACGGCGTCGTGAAGATGAACATCGATACCGACACCCAGTACGCCTACACCCGCCCCGTGGTGGACCACATGTTCCGGAATTATGACGGCGTGCTGAAGGTTGACGGAGAAGTTGGGAACAAGAAGCAGTATGACCCGCGTGTGTGGGGCGCCTCGGCGGAAGCCGGGATGTCCGCCCGCGTAGTTGAAGCAGCACAGAACCTAGGATCGGCAGGCAAGTCCCTCTAATGTCAGATGAATTCCGCAAGAACCTGCTCGGCCCCGAGCCCACGTACCTGCCCGAGGAGTCCGACGTCGTCGCGCGCCTTGAGGCCGGAGATGAAGCCGTGGACCTGGCCGCGAAGCACCCCACCTCGTCCCAGGTCTGGGCCATTCTGGCCGACGAGGCCTTCGATGAGGGGCGGACCATTGAGTCCTACGCCTATGCGCGGGTTGGCTATCACCGCGGCCTGGATGCCCTGAGGCGTTCGGGCTGGCGCGGTGCCGGTCCCATCCCGTGGGAGCACGTGCCGAACCAGGGATTCCTGCGTGCGCTGTACGCCCTGGGCCGGGCGGCAGCGGCCATTGGCGAGGCCGAGGAAGTCGACCGGATCACCAAGTTCCTGAACGAGTCGGATCCGCAGGCGAAGATCGCCATTGAAGGACGCGAGTCCTGATTCCCCGCTGATCCGTGCCAAAGGCCGGGTGCCCGACTTCGGTTGGGTGCCCGGCCTTTGGCCTGTCCGGGCCGCGCGGGTTATCGCTGTTACCAGCCGCCGGTGCCCGGCGCCCCCTTGAAAGGTCCCGTGATGCGCCCGGTAATCCAGCCGCCGTAGAAGTCGCCGTCCTGTGCACGGACCTCTTCTCCATCCACAGTGCAGCGGTCCATCCTTCCGGGATACACCGCCGCCCGGCTCGCCAGCGGCGCATAGCCGGTCACGGGATCGGGATAGGTCCACGCGGCACGGGCGGCCCGCTCGTTTCCCCCGACGACGTCGAAGTACGCCGCCTTTCCCTTGTACTCGCACCAGGTGGACCCGGGGACAGGAACCAGCGCATCCGGCGCGAAGTCCTCCAGCGGAATGTAGTAGACCGGCGGGTGGCTGGTCTCCAGAACCCGGACGGCTGACGAGGTGTCCGCTATCAGCCTTCCGCCGAGAAACACCTGCACATGCTCCGACGTCGGCTCCAGCCGCGGCGGGCGGGGATAGTCCCAGACGGATTCGGCGGCGCGTTCCTGTTCCGGATGCAGAGGAAGGTGTTCCATGGTCAGCCCTTTCGCCTGCCGGCCGCAGCCGGCTCCTCCCCGGGGTTTCGGATTCTCCGGGTTATGCCGTGATTCGGAGCTGTGGATGTGCGGGATGGGTGTTTCGGGTCAAAAGCTCGTCACGAAACAATGCTGGTAGTCACAGCCACTATCTGCGGTTTCGGCGGCACTGAGCTGAAACCGAACCGGACCGGCGGATCTACAGGTGACAAACCGCCCAGATCCCGGCCGTCCCAGCTGGCCAGTGCTCCCGTGACGGACCGGATGGACCGGACCCCGTAGTACTCGCGCCGTCCGGCGCCCGCAGACCCCGACGTCCGGACACCGGGCACCAGTAGCCCGGCCAGGGGGCTGATGGCGGCCAGCCAGCGCGGATGCACCGCGACAGCGGGCGGAATCCGCTCCAGCAGCTGCCCGAGGAAGGTGCGCGGTCCCAGCTCGGCCCTGAGCCGCAGCGGCCCAGCGCTGACCAGGAGCCGGTCCGCCGTGAGCCGCGAATCGACGTCGAACACGTCCACCGCATCAAAGGAATAAGTACCGGACACGTAGTCCGCAACCTCGGAACTGGGGGCCAGGAGCAGGCGTGACCCGGCGGCGTTCTCCGCCATGACATCCGTGAACGCGCCAAATGGCGACTCCAGCCAGTGGCCCACCACCATCCGGGTGCCGGAGGCTGTTCCAATGCCGGCGATGTAGCCCACAAAACGGTCCATCCGGCCACGCTACCCGGGTAACACCGGGCGGAATACATCTTATGGCGCTTCCAAAAGAGTACCGGACCTACAATCGGCTAAACTTGACAGGTAAGAGCCCCGCGACTCCGGCCAGACCGGCCCACAGCCATTTCAGGTCCGGCTTGGGAGTTTAGGGGCGTTCTCATGCACGGAAGCGGATCGCGCCGTCGGCGTTTTTCTCCCTTTCGTAACTAATGGGGGAGGATCCCATGCCCGCAATTGTCATCGTCGGCGCCCAGTGGGGCGACGAAGGTAAAGGTAAGGCCACTGACCTGCTCGGGGGCCGTGTCGACTACGTCGTCAAGCCCAACGGCGGAAACAACGCCGGCCACACCGTCGTCGTCGGCGGTGAAAAATACGAACTCAAGCTTCTGCCGGCAGGCATCCTGAGCCCCAACGCCATTCCGGTCATCGGCAACGGCTGCGTGGTGAACCTCGAAGCCCTCTTCACCGAGATTGACGGGCTGGAAGCACGCGGGGCGGACACCTCCAAGCTGCGCATCTCCGCCAACGCCCACCTCGTGGCCCCGTTCCACCAGGTCATGGACAAGGTCACCGAACGGTTCCTGGGCAAGCGCGCCATCGGCACCACCGGCCGCGGCATCGGCCCGGCCTACATGGACAAGGTGGCCCGCCTGGGCATCCGCGTCCAGGACATCTTCGACGAGTCCATCCTGCGGCAGAAGGTTGAAGGCTCCCTGCGCCAGAAGAACCAGCTGCTGGTCAAGGTCTACAACCGCCGCGACGTGGACGTTGAAGAGATCGTTGAATACTTCCTGTCCTACGCGGACCGGCTGCGCCCCATGGTCATTGACTCAACGTTTGAGCTGAACCGGGCGCTGGACGAGGGCAAGGTCATCCTGATGGAAGGCGGCCAGGCAACGTTCCTGGACGTGGACCACGGCACCTATCCGTTTGTGACCTCTTCCAACCCGACCGCCGGCGGTGCGTCGGTGGGCTCGGGCATCGGCCCCACCCGCATCACCCGCTCGGTGGGCATCATCAAGGCCTACACCACCCGCGTGGGCGCCGGTCCGTTCCCCACCGAACTGTTCGATGACATGGGCCTGTACCTGCAAAAGACCGGCGGCGAGTTTGGCGTGAACACCGGCCGGCCGCGCCGCTGCGGCTGGTACGACGCCGTGCTGGCCCGCCATGCCTCGCGCGTCAACGGCTTCACGGACTACTTCGTGACCAAGCTGGACGTGCTCACCGGCATTGAGAAGATTCCGGTGTGCGTGGCTTACGACGTCGACGGCGTGCGTTTCGACGAAATGCCGATGACGCAGACCGATTTCCACCACGCCAAGCCGATCTTCGAGTACTTTGACGGCTGGACCGAGGACATCACCGGCGCCAAGACCCTTGAGGACCTGCCGGAGAACGCCCGCAACTACGTGCTGGCCCTGGAGAAGATGTCCGGCACCCGTTTCTCCGCCATCGGCGTGGGCCCGGACCGCGACCAGACCATTGTGGTGCGGGACCTGATTTCCGAATAGGGTGCCCGTTAGCCGGGGACGATGCGGGAGCCCGCATGGTCCCCGGCTCCCGTTAACGCAGCTTCCGTCTGAGCTGCGGTCCAACCAGCTGGTCCGCACGGCGTCGTCCACCGGACGGCAAAGTCAGCGTCTTGCAGCCCGTGGTTCCCCGCCATTGGACCGCCGCCGTGGCAGAGTAATTGGTGTCACGCATATCGGGGGAAGGACCACGGGGAAATGAACGACGACGTATTGGCCAGCCTCAGGCGGGCCGTTGAAGCCAGCCCGGAGGACGCAGGGCTTCGCCTTCACGTAGCGGAAATGCTGCTGGCAGCAGGCCGGCATACCGAAACAATCGGCGAGGTAAACGCCGTGCTGCAGCAGGAGCCGACCCATGAGGCGGCACTGGAGCTGCTCAGCCGCACCGTGGCAGCGCTGACCTCGGCGTCCGCCACCACGGCCTCCGGTGTCCCGAGTGCCGACCCCGCCACGGAACCGGACCCCGTCTCCGACCCGGAAGAACCTGCTGCCGCCGCTTTCGACTGGACCCGCGCGGAAACCGAGGTTGGCTCCGATGTTCCGCCGCCCTTCGTGGCGGAACCGCAGCTGGCAGCAGGAGAGAGCCGCGAGGGCGTGGCTCCGCCGGAACCCGAAACCCCGCCGGTCACCCTCAAGGACGTGGGCGGTCTGGAGGCCGTCAAGAAGCGGCTGAACGAGTCCTTCATGCAGCCCATGAAGAATGCAGAGCTTGCCAAGGCCTTCGGCAAGTCGCTGCGCGGCGGTCTGCTGCTGTACGGGCCGCCCGGCTGCGGAAAAACGTTCCTGGCCCGCGCAGTGGCGGGAGAACTGGGCGCCGTCTTTATGTCCGTGACCATGACGGACATCCTGGATCCGTACCACGGGGTGACCGAGAAGAACATGAAGGCCGTCTTCGACTCCGCCCGGGCCCACTCGCCAACCGTCCTGTTTTTGGATGAAGTGGACGCCATCGGAATGAAGCGCAGCGGACTGGGCCACCACGCCATGATCCGGCAAATGGTCAACCAGCTGCTCATCGAGATGGACTCCATGGCGGGCAACAATGACGGCCTGTACCTGCTGGCCGCCACCAACCACCCCTGGGATCTGGACGAGGCCCTGCTCCGGCCCGGACGGCTGGACCGTACGCTGCTGGTGACGCCGCCGGACTTTGAGGCGCGCCGCACCATTCTGGAGTACCACCTCAAGGACCGTCCGCTGGCCGGAATTGACCTGACCAGCATCGCGTCCCGGACGGAGATGTTTTCCGGCGCGGACCTGGCCCACATCTGCGTGACCGCGGCTGAAAAGGCCATGACGGAATCCATCCAGGCCAACCGGATCTGCCCCATCAGCATGACGCACATTGATGCGGCGCTGGAGGAAATCGGGCCCTCCACCCTCGCCTGGCTGGAGTCCTCCCGGAACGTGGTGAAATTCAGCAACGACCACGGCCGCTACAACGACCTGGCCGAATACCTGCGCTCCCGCAGCATCCTGTGAGCGACGTCCTCGACCCGGATCTGATCGCCGTCCGGTGCACCGCCTATGCACAGGCGGGCAGGCACGAGGAAGCTGTGGCGCTGCTCCGGGACCAGATCGGCCACCACTTGGATGACGAGCGGCTCTGGTTCTACCTGGGAAGCGGGCTGGCCAGCACCGGGGAGCTGGAAGAATCCGAACGTGCCGTCCGGCAGGCCTTGAACCTGGTCCCGAATATGCTTCCGGCGCTGGTGCTGCTCAGCTATGTTTTGGGATGGCTCAGGCGCGGTGACGAGTCCGTGGAAGCTGCGCTCCACGCCGCCGCGGAACATCCGCAGGAACCTTCCGCGCACCTTGCCGTTGCCTCCGCCCATTTTTACCGCCGTTCGAACGGGACGGACCTGTGGACTGCATTACAGGCCGCCCTGAACGCCATCAATTTGTCAGCGGAACTCGAGGACGCGTTTGCGCTGGGAAGCCGGGCAGCAGACCTGCTGGGCCGCAAAGACCAGGCACTTGATCTGCTGCGGACCGGCCTCGCAGCCCACCCCAACAGTGCGGTGCTGCTTCAGGCCGCCGGGATTGTCGACGGCGGTGAGCGGGTGGTGGGCGACCGTGCACCGCTGTTGTCCTCCCAGCTGGCATCCAACCCGTTTGATGATGAAAGCGCGGAAGACCTGCGTGCCCTGGCCTTCCAGGGACTGCGGCGGCTCTTCTACCTGCCGTGGCTGCAGGGCTTGGTTTTCGGTGTCACTTCCGGACTGGTCCTGCCGCATCCGGCGGCTGCAGCGCTGGTGGCCCTGGGGCTGACCGCGGCGGTTTCCGTGTTCTTCTTCCTGTCCTTCCGCCGGCTCGAAGGACGGCTGCCGCGGGGATATTTGCGGGGAGAGCTCCGCTCATCACCCCGGGCGCTCAGGGCTGTGAAGTGTGCGGCAGCGGCAGAAGCATGGGTGAGCGTGAGTGCGCTCTGGGTTGCCCTGTCCGGGGGCAGCCAGCTCGGTGCCGTCGCGCTGGCCCTGACGGCGGTTCCGGTCATTGCCAGCCAGCACCTGCTGGGCCAGGGGCAGTACCCCGAGCTCTTCTCCGCTTGGCCCGATGCCGATGCGGACGCCAGGCGTGCCTACTGGAACAACCGCGTGAAGATATACCTGTCGACCCGGCGGATTGCCTGGGCCGGGTTGATTCTCGGCATCGCCGGGATGTCGGTGGCCGGGCTTTCCGAATCGGATACACCTGCCGCCGCGGGGGCGGGAGCTTGCCTGGCAGCACTGCTCTGGCTGGCACGCGCGGCATACCTTGCCCGCCTGCAGCTTGCCCTCGGTGCGGACAATCCCTTCGTGGTGGGCAGGGTGCTGCAAAAGCCCGCGGGACGGGAGTCTTCCGCCCGCAGGCACGGAGCATGGGATGCAGTGGCCTACACCCTGCGCATTACGTTTGTTCCGCTGATCCTCTTCATCGTCGGCGCCGGAATCCTGGTCTCCAACGCCATGCCTGAGTAAGCAGGCCTACCAGCGGTGCCGGGCCTCCTCGATCCAGCCGCCCAGCCCGTCCAGGGAGTAACTGGTGCCGTCCGGGGTGCGCGCCGTTCCGGTCCAGGTGCCAAAGGCCTGCCAGATCTCCGAGGAAATGACACCCAGCTTGGTGGCGGACTCCCTGCGGTGGAAGGGGGTGAGCACGGCGTCGATCCACGGACCGTGCACGGTCCAGGTGGAGGCGGGATCCGAGAGATCGTACGTGAACTCCAGTTCGCCGTCGTAATGGTGCAGCCGGCCGTCAACAATGAGGGCGTTTTCCGTGGCCGGAGTTCCGGCGGTCCACTGTCCGCCGATCTGCAGGCCAAGCCGGGTACCGTTCACGGTTCCTGATCCGGCACCCCAGGTCCAGGTGGTCCGGTAAGGCCAGCGGCCCCGTCCGCGGTCCAGCACGGCAAAGGCATCTGCCCCCACTGTGAAGACTTTGCCGTCTACGGTCACTGTTCCGGACACGCTTCGCGCCACGTCCTTGAGGGTGTACTGGAACCGCCGGTCCGACCACGGCACCACCACTCCCAGCACATCGCCCGACGCCGGGGCGTACAAGTCCACCGACACCCGCGGGGAGCGGGCGCGCAGGCGGGTGCCGCCGCCGTCGTCGTGGAAACGCAGCGTCACGTCCCCCGCGGTGCCCAGTGCCGTGAGCGGAGGCAGGGTATCCGGGAGCACGATGTCCGCGGCGCCGGGCAGGATCTTCAGCGGTTCACTACTGACTTCCTCGCCGGTTGCACGGTTCAGGACGTAGATTTGCAGCGTCGCGGCGTAGCCAAGGTTCACGATGGTCATGCCGACCGCCAGCTCCGGCGTGAGCACGCCCCAGTATTCCCAGCGCTTGGTGCGCATCCGGGAGGCCGTGTTGCCGGCGAGCGGAGTGCGGTGCAGCGGTGAGCGGGAGTAGCCCACCGCCTCCGGGTTGAGGGTTCCGCGGGCGGTGGTGAGATCCGTCGGCAGCGTGAGTTCGTTCATGCGGCCCAAGTCTAGGCGGGTCAGCGGCACCCGCCGGCGCACCACCCCGGCCGGGGCTTGCCTTTTGCGCCCGCTGTTTCCGTGCCGGGCCCAGCGGTCCTGGTCTAGGCTGGGGGAGAAACTTCAGCCCAGATAAAAGGCGGTGCCGCACAATGTTGGTGAGCGTAGGTCAGTTCAGTCCCGCGGGCGACGTCGGAGCGAACCTCGAGGTGATGCGCTCGCTGGCGGCCAAGGCCAAGGCGGACGGCTCCGAGCTGATCGTGTTTCCTGAGGAGTCCATGTTCAGTGTGGGCAAGGTGGAAGGTTCCCTGGCGGCTGCGGTGGATGCCGGCTGGACCACTTTTGTCCAGCAATTGTCGCTGCTGGCAGCGGAACTGGGCATGGCCGTTGTTGCGGGCGGCTATGAGTCCAGCGGGGAGGAACGTCCCTACAACACCCTGGTGCTCATCGACGAGACCGGCCGGATTGCTGACACCTACCGCAAACTGCACCTCTACGACGCGTTCAGCTACTCCGAGTCCTCCCGGATTAAACCCGGCGACGGCGGCGTGAAAGTGGTGGAACTCAACGGCATCAACGTGGGTCTGATGACCTGTTATGACATCCGTTTCCCCGAACTGGCCCGTGCCCTGACCGACAAGGGTGCTGATTTGCTGGCCGTTCCCGCCGCGTGGTTCAAGGGCGAGCACAAGATTGAACACTGGGAAACCCTGCTTAAGGCCCGTGCCATTGAAAACACGGTCTGGGTGGCTGCTGCGGGGACTTCCAGCCGGCACACGGTGGGGCACTCGGCCATCCTCGACCCCATGGGAGTGCCGCAGGCATTCCTCGACGACGAACCCGAGGCCGTGGTCACCGCGGAAGTTACCCGGAAACGGATAGACGATGTGCGCGAGTTCCTGCCCGTGCTGAAGAACCGGCGGTTTGCGGCGAACGAACAGATAAATTCCGCCGGGTAAGTACACCGGCCAAACAGCTGCAGGAGCGTTGCGCCGTCGGTTGGTAGGCTGCTCCGAGGAACAACCGAAGGGGACCGGTGGGCGCAAACTTCCGGCCATCTTCACCCGGATTCCGTTCCGCCTGGGTCCGCTGCCCCGCATACTGCGCGTACCCCGGAATCAAAGGGGCGAATAGTGCCGGGAAGAAATTTCGAAAAAGTTTTCAGCGGGGCGTAACCTTTTTGGAACCGGTAACGATTACTCTCTTGGAACGTCCGCACCGAGGCTTATCCCCCCAACGAGCCCCGGTGCGGATGTTTCTTTACGTCCGCGGGATATCATGTGGGATGCTCATCTTCCGCGAGGGAAAGACCGCCCCTTGGCCATAACCCCGACTGAGGAAATCCTTTCCGCTGCTCGTGAGGGTCAGCCCCGGGCCCTGCGCGAGATTTATGAGTTCCTGGCTCCCTCCATACTGGCGTATCTCGCCGGCAAGGGCTGCGACGATCCTGAGGCGCTCACCCAGGAAGTCTTCCTGACCCTGTTCGGCAAGCTGGGGAACCTCACCGGAGGGGTCAGCGGATTACGGACTTTTGCCTTTTCCGTGGCCCACGCCCGCATGGTCGATGACGTGCGGCGCCGGGAACGCCAACCCGTGTTGGCACAGTTTGACCCCCATGCTGATGCCAGGTTCAGCTCATCAGCCGAGGAAACCGTGCTGGGGTCAGCCTCCGGGGTGAGCGCACTGCTTCAGGGCTTGAGGCGCCGTCACCAGGAAGTGTTGCTGCTGCGCGTCGTGGCGGATCTCTCCATCGAAGAAACAGCCAAGATCATGGGCATCAGCGCCGGTGCCGTCAAACAACTGCAGGGTAGGGCCCTAAAGACCCTGAAGGACCGGATGGAACACGAGGAGGTGCCCGATCATGAACAAATCGCCTGACCAGGACGACATCATGATCCGGCGGCTCCTGACTGAATCGGGGGTCGAGGAAAGCCCTGAGCTGTTGGAGGGGCTGCGGAAGCTTCGGTTCTACTCCGGCGCGTCCGCACCGGTTCCAACCGGCGAGCTGGGCCAACTGCTATCAGAAGGGCCGGAACCTGCGCCTAAGCGGCCGCAGCGGCGCCACCGGGGCCTCATCCTGAGTTTCACGCTGGCCGCTGCGATGGCAGCCGGAGCAACCGGTGTGGCTGCCAATACCGGCACCGGCCTGCGCCTGACCGCCAGCTCAGCGATAACAGCCGACCACGAAACGGTTTCGGGACAGGAAAACACCGCCCAGGATGCAGAGGCGGAGATTCCAGCTCCCGTCGAGGTCATCCCGGAGGACACCAATAACGTGGACCTGGCCGCACCGGTGGCTGCGGACGCCTCCTCTCCTGGGGATCCGAGTGGCGTCTCCGGCCCGGAATCCGGGGAGGACGGCGGTGTCTCCGTGCCCCCTGCCGGCGCTGCACCGGTTCATCCCGGCCCCGGGCTTCCCGAGGCAGTGGATCCCGAAGCAGTGGATCCCGAGTGTGAGGACGACGACGTGACAGGGGCTGATTCCGGCACCCCAGACCGGGGCCCCGGGGCGGACACGGGCGTCCGCCCCGACGGCCGGAACGGCAGCGTGCGTCCGGACGGGTTCCACAGCCTCGTCGGAGAGCCCGGCGGCGCCGGCGGGAAGCAGGCCGAGAACAAGCAATCCGCTGACAAGCATGCCGGTAACCCCGGCCGGGGCTCCGCCGAGAGGCCCGGCGGAGCCGGCAGGCCTTAAGCGGTCAGCTGCCGCTTGGAGGAAATGACCCCGGTATTGAAACCCGCCAGGTTCAAACCGCCGTGGAAGCGGGCGTGTTCAATCTTCACGCAGCGGTCCATCACTACATCCAACCCGGCAGCTTCCGCGTCTCGGGCCACCTCCTCGTGCCAGGATCCCAGCTGCAGCCAGAGCGTTTTCGCACCGACGGCGATGCTCTCCTGCAGCACGGAGGGCAGGTCATCATGGCGGCGGAACACATCCACAATGTCGGGCACCTCCGGCAGGTCAGCCAGCGACGCGTAGACCGGCTGCCCCAGAATCTCCTTGGCGACCGGGTTCACGAAATAGACCGTGTACGGCGAGGAGGACAACAGGTACGTTGCCACAAAATAGGACGCCCGTGAGGGTTTGTCCGAGGCGCCGACAATCGCGATGGACTTGGCCCGGCGCAGCAGCGCCAGCCGTTCCGGGGCGCTCGGGCCCTCCCAGGTGCGCGGTGCGGCGGCTTCAGCGGACATGGGCGGACTCCTCAAGATCAAAGGCGCGGGCGGCCTGCGGGGCGGTGCCGGACAAGGCAGCGGCGGCGGGAACGCCTGATTCGGATCCGGCCTGCGGTGCAGACGCTGCAACAGCCAGAGCCTGGTCCAGATCCCAGAGGATGTCCTCAAGGTCCTCCAAGCCAACCGAAATCCGCACCAGATCCTCCGCGACTCCGGCGGCGGCAAGCTGTTCGGGGGAGAGCTGACCGTGCGTGGTGGAGCCCGGGTGGATCACCAGGGTTCGCGAGTCACCCACGTTCGCCAGATGCGACGCCAGCTGCAGGGCCTCGATGAACGCCTTGCCGGCCTCCCGGCCCCCGCGCACACCGAAGCTGAAGACCGATCCCGGTCCCTTGGGCAGGTACCTTCGGGCCCGCTCGTAGTGCGGATGGGACGGCAATCCGGCATAGCTGACCCAGGACACGCGCGGATCGGCTTCCAGCCACTGCGCCACTGCGGAGGCGTTGCGCAGATGCTCGTCCAACCGCTGCGGCAGGGTTTCCACGCCCTGCAGAAGCTGGAACGCCGACTGGGCGCTGAGCGAGGGGCCAATGTCCCGCAGCTGCTCCGAGCGCAGCTTCGTCAGGAACCCGTACTCGCCGAAGTTTCCCCACCAGGAAATGTTGCCGTAGCTGGCCACGGGCTCGGTCATGGCGGGAAACTTTCCATTGCCCCAGTTGAACTTTCCGGATTCGACGACAACGCCGCCCAGGGTGGTGCCGTGCCCGCCGAGGAACTTGGTGGCGGAATGGATCACAATGTCCGCGCCGTGCTCAAACGGCCGCACGAGGTACGGCGTGCTCAAGGTGGCGTCCAGGATCAACGGCACACCGGCGTCGTGCGCGACCTGAGCCAGCCCGGCAATGTCGGTGACCTCGCCGCTGGGATTGGCAACCACCTCGGCGTAGACGGCCTTGGTGTTCTCCCGAATGGCCGCGGCATAGTCGGCCGGGTCCGTGCCGGCCACGAAGGTGGTGTCGATCCCGAACCGGCGCAGGGTCACGTCCAGCTGGGTGACGGTGCCGCCGTACAGCTGGGCGGCGGCCACAATGTGGTCACCGGCTCCGCACAAGGCGGCGAAGGTGACGAATTCCGCGGACATGCCCGACGCCGTCGCCACGGCTCCGATGCCGCCCTCCAGGGATGCGATGCGCTCCTCGAAGGCCGCCACCGTGGGGTTGCCGATCCGCGAGTAAATGTTGCCGTACTTCTGCAGCGAGAACAGGTTGGCGGCGTCGTCGGTGTCCTTGAAGACAAAGGACGTGCTCTGGTAGATGGGCACGGCGCGTGCACCGTGCGTGGCGTCGGGGGTTCCGCCGGCGTGCAGGGCACGGGTCCGGAAGCCAAACTGGCGATCACTCATGAAATGAGTGCTCCTTTCTGGTGGCCGCGGCTAAGCGGCTCGTTGATCGTTGCAAGTAGAGGGCGGCGGACGAACAATGGGGAACAGGACTGCAAGGCTGGGCAGGACCGCAGATCCGAGACGGACAGCGGCGGGGGAGCCGGACGGCACGACGAAGGGCAGGATCCCAATGGACCGATACGTGGTTGTCATCGAGACCGGCTACAAAGTTGCAGCCGCAACACACAAGGTCACCGCCACCGATCCGATGCCGCCGGTGGAGGCTAACCGGCTGTTCCTGGAACTGCTGGAGGGCATGCACGCTGACCTGCTGCCGGCCAAGGCGGACACCACCATGCTGGAGGTTTCGCCCACGGAATTCGTGCGCATCCACCGCCTGATGGGCGGCGTGGTGGTGCTGGACCGGGTGACCCTGGCCCGCGTTCACTGAGGAGCCCCGCTGCGGCGCGCTTCACACACATCCGCGATGTCGGCGATGCACGGTTCATTCTGCAGGCTGGTTGTGTCGCCCAGCTGCGTGCCCTCGAACAGCTGCGTCAGCAGACGGCGCATGATCTTTCCGGAACGCGTCTTGGGAACATCAGGGACCACGACGACGGCGGCCGGCTTGGCGATCGGCCCGATCTGCCGGGCAACGTGTGCCCGGAGCTCGGCCGTGACCCGCTGGGTGAAATCCGAATCCGGTTCAGTGCCCACTTCGGTACCCGTTTCGGTACCCGCGGCGGGCGCAGCGGAGGACAGCACGACGAATGCGGCAATGGCATGCCCGGTCTTCGGATCCGCAACCGGGCAGACCCCGGCTTCGGTGACCCAGGGATGGGACACCAGCGCGGACTCGATTTCAATAGTGGACAGCCGGTGTCCGGAGACGTTGAGGACGTCGTCGGTGCGGCCCAGGATCCAGGTGTCGCCGTCGTCGTCATACTTGGCACCGTCACCGGCGAGAAACCAGCCCTGCCGTGCGTACTGCCGCCAGTAGGAGGCCAGATAACGCTGCGGATCGCCCCAGACGGTGCGGGCCATGGCCGGACCGGTTTTGTCCACCACGATGAACCCCTGGGTGTGCGGGGGAACCGGGTTTCCGGCCTCATCCACAATCCGGGTGGACACCCCGGGCAGGGCGCGGGAGGCACAGCCGGGCTTGAAACCGGTGTCGGTGGGACGCGGGGAGAGGATGGTGGCGCCGGTTTCGGACTGCCACCAGGTGTCGATCACGGGAACTTCGCCGCGGCCGAGCTGCCCGCGCATCCACCGCCACGCCTCGGGATTCACGGCCTCGCCCACGGTGCCGAGCAGGCGGATGGAGGACAAATCCCAGGTGTCCGGGACACCGTCGGGGAACCAGCCCATCAGCGACCGGACCAAGGTGGGAGCGGTGTAGTAACTGGTCACCTTGTAGCGCTCGATGATCTCGAAATGCCGTCCGGGATGCGGGGTGTTCGGGGTGCCCTCGAAGATCACCTGGGTGACGCCGTTGGAGAGCGGTCCGTAGATCTCGTAGGTGTGCGCGGTGACCCAGGCCAGATCCGCGGTGCACCAGTGGACGTCCGCTTCCCGTGCACGTTCGTCCGGGTTGGCGAAAAGGAACTCATAGCTCCAGGACGCCTGGGTCAGGTAACCGCCCATGGTGTGCACGAGGCCCTTGGGGCGACCGGTGGTTCCGGACGTGTACATGATGAACAACGGTGTTTCGGCATCGAACGCCTCGGGTTCGTGGACGTCGGAGGCGGTGTCCACGGTCTCGTGCCACCAGAGGTCGCGGCCTTCGGTCCAGGCGATGTCGCAGCCGGTGCGGCGGACCACCAGAACGTGCTCGACGGCGTTGGCCCCGGACACGGCTGCATCGGCATTGTCCTTCACCGGCACGGCGGCGCCGCGGCGGAACTGGCCGTCGGTGGTGACCAGCAGCTTGGCACCGGTGTCCTCAACCCGGAACTTCAGGGCCTCGGCGGAAAAGCCGCCGAATACCAGGGAATGGACAGCGCCGATCCGGGCGCAGGCCAGCGTGATGACGATGGTTTCCACGATGACCGGCAGATAGATGACCACGCGGTCACCTTTGCCGATGCCCAGGTTCAGCAGCGCGTTGGCGGCGCGGCAGACCTCGCGCTGCAGATCCGCGTAGGTGACGGTGCGCCGGTCTCCGGGTTCGCCCTCAAAGTGCAGGGCCACCTTGTGGCCGCGGCCGGCGGCAACATGGCGGTCCACGCAGTTCACCGCCACGTTCAGGGTTCCCCCGGCAAACCATTCGATGGCAGGGACGCTGTACTCGGCCTCGGCCTCGGGCTCCGGGGTCTCCGGTCCGCTGAGCCGCTGCGGCGGGGTAAACGTGTGCGCCGTGTGCCAGGGCTGCTCCCACTGCAGCCGGCGGGCTGCCGCCTCCCAGAAGGCGATGCGCCCGGGTTCGGTTTGCGGGTCCGCCGCCGTGCCCTGCCGGGCCTGCATTGATTCTTCGAGCGTTTCCTGCAGTGTGGTGCTCAGGCCCATTTGGCCACCGCCTTCTTTTCGGCCAGCCCCAGCAGGGCGTCGGTAATCTTGCCGATCACCGCCAGCAGGATGATGGCCAGCAGCAGCCGGTCGGTGCGCCCGTTGTTTTGCGAATCGGTCAGCAGGAAGCCCAGCCCCATGGAAGAGGCGATGAGCTCCGCGGCCACGAGGAACAGCCAGGACTGCGCCAGCGCCAGGCGCAGCCCGGAGAACACTGCCGGAACGACGGCGGGCAGCTGCACCGTGGTCAGGAGTTTCAGCCCGTTGAGTCCGAAGGCGCGGGCGGCCTCCACCAGGTTCCGGTCCACGTGGCGCAGGGCCAGTGACACGGTGGTGAACACCGGGAAGAAGGCGCCGATAGCGATCAGCGTGATTTTGGAGTCCTCGCCGATCTTCAGCCACAGGATCAGCAGGGGCACCCAGGCCAGCGACGGCACGGCACGCAGTGCGCCGATCATCGGACCCAGCAGGATGTCGGCCAGGCGGGACAGCCCCAGCACGGCGCCCAGTGCCAGGCCCAGCAGCCCGCCGGCAGCGAAACCGATGAGCACCCGCTGGGTGGAGATGGCTACGTGGTTGCCCAGCTGGCCGCGGCCGATCAGGTCAGCTGCGGCAGTGTAGACGGCTGACGGCGAGGGGAGCTGGACCGGACTGAAGATTCCGGCGGCTGTGCTGATCTGCCAGGCGGCCAGTACCAGGACGGGAACCACCAGGCCCAGTCCCGCGCGGGTCCAGCGGCTGGTCAGGATGGTGCCGGCCGGCGCTGGATTCCCGGCACCGGCGCTCGCGGATGCCGGCGTCTTCAGGACCGAGCTCACTGTGCATCCGAAATGGACTCGGGATCAGCGGACTTCACGAAGGAGTCATCAAACAGGCCGTCCAGTGCCTTGTCCACGGCGTCCTGGCTCGAGACGTCCCCGGTTTCCACCAGCGTGGGACCGATTTTCTCGAGCACGCTGCGCTGGGCCTCACCCGGGGCCGGGTCCACGTCGAGGTTGCTGCGTTCCAGCACCACGGTCTGGGCCACTGCCAGGTCCAGGCCGGCAACATCGGCCAGGATCTGCGCCGTTTCCTCCGGGTTTTCGGCAGCCCACGCGCGGGCCTTCTCATATGCGTTGACCACCGCCTGGGCCAGTTCCGGATCGTCTTTCAGGAAGGATTCGTTGGCGGCAAGGATGCCGTAGGTGTTGAAGTCCAGGTTGCGGTGGATCAACCGGGCACCGTTTTGTTCGGCACCCGCCATGATCGGATCCAGCCCTGCCCAGGCATCCACAGATCCGTTTTCCAGGGCGCTCCGGCCGTCCGCGTGCTGCAGTTGTTCCACGGTGACGTCATCCAGGCTCAGTCCGGCTTCGTCCAGGGCCTGGACCAGGAAGAAGTAGGGGTCGGTGCCCTTGGTGGCCGCTACGGACTTGCCTTTGAGGTCCGCCACGGAGGTGATGTCCGAGTCGGCGCCCACCGCCAGGGCCGCCCATTCCGGCTGGGAGAAAATGTCGATGGCCTTGATCGGGGATCCGTTGGCGCGGTGCAGCAGTGCTGCGGAGCCTGCGGTGGAACCGACGTCGACCGCCCCGGAGCGCAGGTTCTCATTGGCCTTGTTGGAGCCGGCCGACTGCACCCACTCCACCGTGACGCCGTCGTCGGCCAGAGCGGATTCCAGCCAGCCCTGGTCCTTGATGATCAGGCTGAGCGGGTTGTAGGTGGCGAAGTCGAGGGTGAGGGTTCCGCCGTCGGCTGCGCCCGCGTCGGCGGCGGCATCTGAATCCTCGCCTGCCACGCAACCGGTGAGCAGCAGGGAAGCTGCGGCGGCGGCTGCGGCCAGGGCCTTGAGCGCGGTGCGGGAAGCTGAGGGGGAATTGAGGGAACGGCTGTTCATGGGAATTCTTTCTGATGAGTTGGCTGCGAGGCATCGCGGTTCATGCGCAAAATGGGCGCAGAACGGCGGGGGTAGCGGCCCTTAAAGGGGTGACGCCGGGGAGGAGTTTTAGTGGCGGTCGACGCCGAGGCGGGCCAGGAGCTCGCCGCGCATTCGGGCCAGCTCGGCCGAGGCGCGGTTCCGCGGGCGCGGGCCGGGCACGGTGATGGTGTCCGTAATGGTGGCTCCGGCAACACCGGGCTCCCTGCCCAGGACGATGATGCGGTCTGCCAGCTGGAGGGCTTCATCCACGTCGTGGGTTACCAGCAGCACCGTGGTGGGGGTGGCCCGGTGAACCGAGAGCAGCAGGTCCTGCATCTTCAGCCGGGTCAGGGCATCCAGTGCACCGAACGGTTCATCCAGCAGGAGCACGCCGGGCGTGCGGGCCAGGGCCCGGGCAAGAGAGGCGCGCTGCGCCATGCCGCCGGAAACTGCCCGGGGACGGTGTTTGGCGAATGCGGCCAGTTCCACCAGCTCCAGCAGTTCGGCCACCTTGGCCTTGCCGTTCTTGGCGCTGATGCCCTTGGGCAGGCCCATGGCGATGTTGGCCTGCAGGGTTTGCCAGGGCAGCAGCCGCGGTTCCTGGAACGCGACGGCGCATCGGTCATCAATGCCGCGGACGGGTGTTCCGTTGATCCGGACTTCCCCGGTGGTTGGAGCGTCCAGGCCGGCTGCGGCCCGCAGGAGCGTGGACTTTCCGCAGCCGCTGGAGCCCAGGATGGCCAGGACTTCGCCGGCATGTACGTCAAAGGTGATGTCCCGCAGCACCTGGTGGGTTTCACCGCCCGAGCCGAAAGCGCGGCCAAGGGAGGAAAAGGAAACGGGAAGGGCGGAGCCGGCGGCGCGCGTTTGGGGCGGCGCGGCAGGGGACTGTGAAGCCAGAGCGGTCATGTTAACTCTCCATCGGTCCTGGCAGTAGCACCCTACGGATAACGCCTTGGGCCGGGAGGCCTCCTGCGGTGTTGTCCTCGCTATCGCCGTCCCTCAAGGAGGAGGTACGGCAACCAGGGTTGCTGCGGCTTCACTGATCCAGGTCTCTCAGCCGCTCGGGATGGTCAAGAGCAACTAAACGCGCGATTGCGGAAACCGGCAAGTCCCCCGCGTAATATTTCGACGCCCCGTCAGGAGCGCAGGCTCTGCAGCGCCGGATGCGCCGCCAGTCCGTGTTCGCCGTACAGGGCCCAGACCAGATACGCGATGGCCAGCGGTGCTTCGGGCCCGCCGATCAGGAGGGGCTCATAAGAATAGAACTCCAGTACCAGACTGCAGTTTTCAGGTTCCGGGTAGCAGGCGGAAATCTGCGAATAGGGAAAGCTGAGCCATCTTCCGTTCACCTGGGCAATAATCTTGCGGTCTGTCAGGAACATTTGCGTGTGTTGTTTTTCCCGCCATTGTTGAAGCGATACCGCCTGGGCTGCACGCCGCCGGGAACGATTGGCGAGAGCCGTCAGCCCAACACCTGCAAGGACAAAGGAAGGCCGGCCCCAGAAGAATCCGGACGTGTGAACATAAGTTCCGTTGAGGCCGTAAAAACGCGCATAATCGGCGTTTATGAAAAGGTGAACCGATTCCCCCGGTTCCAGCACAACTCCCCACACCTCTTGGGTTGGAGGGGCCTGCCCCCGGCGAAGCCCGTCCGTCAGAACCCGTGCCGCGGACCACGCTTCGTCATACGTCCGCTGTAAATCGGCCTGAGCCCTCTCGGCTTTATTGAGATGACCTCCGGAGCGGCGGTGGGCGCGGAATGTTCGGTGCCCGTTCTGAATGACCTTTATCAGCAGATAAATGCCCAGGAATATGCATCCGGCGAATAGGGCCAGCACTATGAGGCCCTTGGGGATGACGCCCAACGCGGAAGCGGCCACGGCATTCAGGACAAGCGGACCAAAGAACCAAACCACCGCAATTCCTGCCAAGGGCACTATCCAGCCGACGTGATTCTTCATGGGGGTGACCGTAGCGCTGCACGGGGGCGGGGGAAAGAGAAATTGCCGCTTGTGGACAAGTGCAGCAGGCAGGCCGGCGGATTCATGACCGCAGGTTAACGGCTGCGGTTCACACAGTGTCATGTATTTCCCCTGCCCGTCCGGGTATGCAAATACTGGTGGCGAAGGATCATGAGTCCCAACGAAAAGCTCTGGCTGGTTGGGCGGCAACCCTCTTTCCGTAGCGGGGTGCCCCAGATGAGGATCCGGCCGTGTCGCGTCCGCGAACGGCAAGTACGGCGCCCCAGCGGGTGCGTCCCGTCCCGAAGGATTTCCCTGTGTCCGAATCATCTTCCTCAACACATCAGAACAGCCGGCGGCAGATCCGGTTCAACGCCTTTGACATGAACTGCGTGGGCCATCAGTCTCCGGGACTGTGGCGCCATCCGCAGGACCAGTCCGCGAACTACACGGACCTCCGCTATTGGGCCAACCTGGCCCAAACCTGCGAGCGCGGATTGTTTGACGGCATCTTTATCGCAGACGTCCTGGGCACCTATGACGTGTATGGAAACTCCAACGAGGCCACACTGCGGCAGGGCACCCAGGTGCCGGTGAATGACCCGCTGCTTTTGGTCTCCGCCATGGCACTGGTCACCGAGAACCTCAGCTTCGGCATCACCGCGGGAACAGCCTATGAACACCCCTACCCCTTTGCGCGGCGCCTCTCCACCCTGGACCACCTCACCAACGGCCGGGTTGGCTGGAACGTGGTCACCGGCTACCTGCCCTCGGCGGCCCGCAACATGGGTGCCGAAGACCAGCTTGAGCACGACGAGCGCTACAACCACGCGGATGAATACCTCGAGGTGATCTACAAGCTGCTGGAAGGCTCCTGGGAGGATGACGCCGTCGTCCGGGACAAGGACAGCGGCATCTTCACCGACCCGGCGAAGGTGCATGACATCAACCATGAGGGCAAGTACTTCAAGGTTCCCGGCATCCATATCAGTGAGCCGTCACCGCAGCGCACTCCGGTGATCTTCCAGGCCGGCGCCTCGCCGCGGGGCATTGCCTTTGCGGCCGGCAATGCCGAGGCCGTCTTCGTGGGCGCGCCCACGAAGGAAAAGCTCAGGGCCACGGTCACCCGGATTCGTGATGCCGCCGAAGCTGCCGGCCGGGACCGCCACTCCATCCGGATCTACACGCTGCTGACCATCATCACCGCGGCAACATCAGAGGAAGCCGAAGCCAAGCATTTGGACTACCAGCGGTACGCCAGCGACGAGGGCGCCCTGGCCCTGATGTCCGGCTGGCTCGGCGTGGACCTGTCCACCTACAACCTGGACGAGCCGCTGGGCAATGTGCAGTCCAATGCGATCCAGTCTGCCTCGGACAACTTCCAAAAAGCGAAGGACGACGGCGAACCCTGGACGGTGCGCGACATCGCCGAATCCGCGGGGATCGGCGGGCTGGGTCCGCGGCTGGTGGGCTCGGGGTCCGACGTCGCCGAGGAGCTCATCCGGTGGGTGGAAGAGACCGATGTGGACGGCTTCAACCTGGCCTACGCCATTACCCCGGGTACCTTCGAGGACGTGGTGGAGTTTGTGGTGCCGGAGCTGCAGAAGCGCGGTGCCTACCGGACGGAATATACCCCGGGGACGCTGCGCCACAAGCTCTTCGGTGCCGGTGACAAGCTGCCCGAAAACCACCGCGGCGCGTCCTTCCGTCTGCAGCCGGCAGGGACTCCGGCACGCTGAGGGTTCCGCCGTCCGGCCGGAGGTTTGCGGGGCGGGTTCCGGGCGGGGCCATTGACCGGGGACCGACTGCCTCCTTACGTTTGAAGGGTCCGCGCAGTGAACCCCTTTAGCGAGCAGGAGTCCGCTATGGAACCCTCACCCAGCGCCACCGGCATGGCCCTTTCCGCCGACGGCACCCGCATCGCCTGGTCCCGGCAGGGCGGCGGTCCGCCCCTGGTGATCGTGGATCCGCTGACAGCTGACCGCAACAGTTCCAGTACCCGGGCCCTGGCGCAGCTGCTCTCCGAAAACCACACCGTCTACACGTATGACCGCCGCGGACTGGGTGAAAGCGACGTGGGGGAAGAGTACACGGCCGAGTCCGACGTTGATGACCTGCTGGCAGTGGTGCAGGTGGCCGGCGGAAGGGCTGACCTCTACGGGTTCGCGTCGGGTGCCTTCCTGGCGCTGCGCGCCGCCGAGGAATCCGCCGTCATCACGCGGGTTGTCGCGCTGGAGCCGACCCTGGCCCTGGACGAGGGTGAAGACGAGATGCTGGTGCTGCAGACGGAACTTGAGGGACTCGGCGGTGTGCAGGTGCCCGTGCTGGTGCTGGCAGGGAGCTCCAGCGGCAACGAAACGCAGGATCTGGCCCGGCGGGCCGCCGATGCCCTGGATGAAGGGGAGTTCCAGCTGCTGGAAGGCAACACGGCCAGCGTTCCGGAGACCGCCCTGGCCGATGCCATCGAATCTTTCCTGAGCTGAGGCAGGCAGTCGGGCGTAAGCTGGACCCCAATCCAGGAGCCCACCGAAGGACGGCAGATGCCACACGTCAATAAATCCGCAGTTGTCGAAGCACTTCTGACCAACAAGGGCGCCCGCTGGGCGGTGGTGGGCCTGTCCAACAATCCGCGCCGCACCGCCGTCGGCGTCTCCCGTTACGTCCAGGACCACCTTGGAATGGAAATCATCCCGGTGAGCCTGAAGGGAGACGATGTCCACGGCAACAAGGGCTACCGGCGGCTCAGCGAAATTCCCGGCCAGATCGACGTTGTTGACTGCTTCGTGAATTCCTCCCGTGTCGGGGACATCGTGGATCAGGCCATCGAGGCAGGCGCGAAGGCGGTGTGGCTCCAGCTGGGTGTCATTGACGAGGCGGCGGCGCAGCGGGCGGCCGACGCCGGGCTGGACGTGGTCATGGATACCTGTCCCGTCATCGAAGCTCCCCGGTTCGGTCTCTGACCCGTTACAGCTTGGCGAACCGGGCGCGCAGGATCCCGGTGTACAACCCGTAACAGATCATTCCCGCGCCCACGGCTCCCAGCGCCAGCACGCCGAAGGGCTGCTCGCGCAGGGCGTGGAGTGCGCCGTCGAGCCCGGTGGACTTCTCCGGGTCGGCCGTGAAAGCGGCCACCATCACCAGGATGCCCAGAATAGCCAGGGACACTCCCTTGGCGACAAAGCCCAGCGTGCCGGTAATGGTGACGGCGCGGTCCCAGATGCCCGCCGGAATCGCCGTCAAATCCTTGCGGAAACGTCCGGTGGCGCCCTTGAAAATGAAGTAGCCTCCGACCACGACGATGCCAAGTCCCACGAGACCGAGCAGGACGGCGCCCGCCGGCTGCGCCATCAGCTTGGCGCTCCAGCCTGCGGAACTCTCGCCGCTGTCCGTGCCGCCGCCCAGGGCAACGGTGCCGAAGGATACGCCGATGGCACCGTAGGTGATGGCCTGGGTGGCCGCGGAGCCTCGCACTTTCCAGGCGTCTTTGCCCTGCCGCCCGCGGCCGTCCAGCCAGACGCGCGATGCCTGAAACAGCGCGAGGGCGAGGCAGCCCAGGAAACAGATCCAGAGCAGAACCAGTCCGCCGGGCTGGGCAGCCAGGGCAGAGACGGCGCCGGAGGAATCCGCGCTGCCGCCGCTGCCGGCCGCAATCTGCAGGGCGATCACGCCGATCAGCAGGTGCAGCACTCCGCTGGCGACGTATCCCATGCGCGCGGCCCGTTCAAACCCCTTCGAATCCGCAGCTTTCTCCGCGGCCGAAGCGAGCCGGTCCCCATGTCCTGTTCCAGCCAAAACTGTCCTCCGTTAGGTGGGCACACGTGTGGGTGCGCGCCGGGTTGATGAGTTGTCCGCCCTCCATCCTGTCACTTGTGGCGCGGCCGCGGGGCGGCGGACTACGCTCGGATGATGGACGCGGCAGAGGTAAGGCGGTTGTGCCTGGGCTTCCCGGGCGCTTACGAGGACTTCCCTTTTGGTCCGGAATCGTCTGTGTTCAAGGTCCAGGCAACCGGTGGCAAGGCGAAAATGTTTGCCCTGTGTGCGCTGGGCGGTCTTCCGCTGACGATCAGCCTGAAGTGTGAGCCGGAGTTGGCCCGGCAGCTGCGGGCCGCACATCCGCAAATCAACGGTGCCTGGCACATGAACAAGACCCACTGGAATTCCGTGGTGCTGGATGACGGACTGGAGGACGGGCTGGTGCGCGATTTGGTGGAGGATTCCTATGATCTGGTGGTGGCCTCCCTTCCGGCACGGGACCGCGAGTCGCTGGCCTGGAAAGGGCTGGCGGGTGGATGAGCCGGGATCTGAGCTATGCGGAAAGCGGCTACACCCGCCGGCCCTTTCCGCAGCCGCTGACCGACCGGTGGCCTGAAGGCTACCGGCTGGTGCTGCGCCGGGAGAGTTTTGACATTCCGGATCCGGCGGCCGGGTACCTGCGGCTGGCCAACGGAATCCTGAACTGGGATTTGCACCGGAGAAGCGGGCTGCGGGTGGCGCCGGGTACGCCGCGTGCGGCGCCGGGAGTGGAAATGGCCTCAGGGATCGGCGCGGGACCGCTGCGCTACTATGCTCCCTGCCGGGTTTTGTGGGCTGATGAGCCCGCAGTGGACGACGACGGCGCCCCGGTTCCGGGGCAGCGGGCCGGCTTCGGCTACGGAACCCTTCGCGGGCATCCGGAACGGGGCGAAGAGGGTTTCTACGCTGAACTGGACGGCGACGGAAAGCTCATCTTCCGCATCGCTGCCTACAGCCGCCCCGCCAACAAGGTGATAGCTGCCGGAGACTTCGCCAACCGCGGAGTGCAGGCCTTCATCACCCGGCGCTACTTGGCCGCGGCCTCCGGGCTGGCTGCCGGGAGCTGATCGCGGAGCAGGGCAAAGGCGAGGCCCAAACCGGGAATCTCCAACGGGATGAAACCTGCGGTGAGCAGAAGTTCCTGGGAGGCAGTGTTCTCCTCGTCCGTGTGGGCAAGGACCCTTGAAACCGTGGGGTCGTCCAGAGCCAGCCGGGCGAGCGAAATCAGTGCCTCAGTGGCATAGCCCCGCTTCCGGCGGGAAGGGACCACGCTGTAGCTCACTTCCACGTCGCCGTCTTCGGGCAGCAGGAGGAAGCCGATGCTTCCCACCACCTCGCCCGTCTCCCGCTCGCGGATCAGCCGTGTCGCCAGCGCATTGGCAGCGGTGTGAAGGCCCTGTTCGAATAACTGCCGGGCGGCGTCGAGGTCGGTGGGCTGGGGAAAGTCCTCTGCCCAGTCGGGCAGGCGGGACTGGCCGATGAGGGCATCCATCTCCGCAGCGGAAACGGCGTCCAGATTCAGCCGGTCGGTGATGACGCCGGAGGCCGGTGCCGAACGTTCGGGGGTAAGGGTCACAGCATAATTGTGCACGTCAGGCAGGCCTGGCTCACAGTCGGGAAAAGAGATCTTCCCCACATCGTAATAGAGGGCGGCAGGCGCGGCCCCGGACGGGACAAGCACCTGCCGCCCTCAGCGGACGGAGAGGAGGTTAGCCGAAATGCTTCGGCAGGGTTCCCTCGTGGGCTTCCTTCAACTCGGCCAGTGGCAGCGAGAAGTGGCCCTGGAAGTCCAGCGCCTCAATCTCGGTGTCCACCACGCCAATGCGCATGTGCGCATAGCCGCGGGCGGAGCACATGTCCTTGAACCGGACCTCTTCACTGCGGGCCACGGACACCAGGGCGCGGGACTGGGACTCGGAGAACAGCATCGTGAACAGGTCCACGCCGTCGCGCTCGCACACCTCGTCCAGACCGATTCGCGCGCCCACGCCAAACCGCAGCGCCATTTCGGACAGGGCCGCTGCGAGACCGCCTTCGGAGAGGTCATGCGCGGCGTCGATCATGCCGTCGCGGGAGGCGTTGACCAGCAGCTCGCCGAGCAGCTTTTCCGTCTTCAGGTCCACCGCGGGCGGCTGTCCGCCCAGGTGGCCGCGCAGGTTGGCGAATTCTGAGCCGTCCAGCTCGTCCTTCGTGACGCCCATCAGGTAGATGGCCTGACCGTCTTCGCGCCAGCCCGACGGCGTGCGGCGGGCGACGTCGTCGAACACGCCCAGCACACCCACCACGGGGGTGGGGTGGATGGCAACGCCGCCGGTCTGGTTGTACAGGGAGACGTTGCCGCCGGTGACCGGGATGCCCAGTTCCTGACAGCCGTCGGCCAGGCCGCGGACGGCCTCGGCGAACTGCCACATGACCTCGGGATCCTCGGGGGAGCCGAAGTTCAGGCAGTCGGTGACCGCCAGCGGGGTGGCCCCGGAGGTGGCCACGTTGCGGTAGGACTCGGCCAGGGCCAGACGCGCACCCTCATAAGGGTTGAGGTAGGTGTAACGGCCGTTGGCGTCGGTGGAAATGGCCACGCCCAAACCGGTTGTCTCATCCACGCGGATGACGCCGGCGTCGTCGGGCATTGCCAGTGCGGTGTTGCCCTGGACGTAGCGGTCAAACTGGTTGGTGACCCAGGACTTGTCGCACATGTTGGGGGAAGCCATCAGCTCCAGGATGGACGCCTTGATGGCCTCGGCGCCGAACGGGCGGGTGCCGGCAAACGCGTCGGCCTGCACCTTGTCCTGCCATTCGGGGCGGTGGAAGGGGCGGTGGTACACCGGGCCCTCGTGCGCCACGGTCTTGGGATCGACGTCGACGATCGTTTCGCCGTCCCAGTCGATGATCAGCCGGCCGGTGCCGGTGACCTCGCCGAGCCAGGAGTACTCCACGTTCCACTTGTCCATGATGGCCTCGAACGCCTCAACGTTCTCCGGCGTGACCACGGCCATCATGCGTTCCTGCGACTCTGACATCAGGATTTCGCCCGGGGTCAGGGTGGGATCGCGCAGCAGCACGTTGGTCAGCTCCACGTGCATGCCGCCGTCGCCGTTGGAAGCCAGTTCCGACGTCGCGCAGGAGATGCCGGCCGCACCCAGGTCCTGGATGCCCTCCACCACGGAAGCCTTGAACAGTTCCAGGCAGCACTCGATGAGGACCTTTTCCGCGAACGGATCGCCCACCTGCACGGCGGGGCGCTTGGACGGTTTGGTGGCGTCGAAGGACTCGGAGGCCAGCACGGACGCTCCGCCGATGCCGTCGCCGCCGGTGCGCGCACCGAAAAGGACCACCTTGTTGCCGGTGCCGGAGGCGTTGGCCAGGCGGATGTCCTCGTGGCGCATGACGCCCACGGCCAGCGCGTTGACCAGCGGGTTGCCCTGGTACACGGAGTCAAAGACCACTTCGCCGCCGATGTTCGGCAGGCCCAGGGAGTTGCCGTAGCCGCCGATGCCGGAGACGATGCCGTGCACCAGCCGGGCGGTGTCGGGATGGTCGATGGCGCCGAAGCGCAGCGGGTCCATCACGGCCACCGGGCGGGCGCCCATGGAAATGATGTCGCGGACAATGCCGCCAACGCCGGTCGCGGCGCCCTGGTAGGGCTCCACGAAGGAGGGGTGGTTGTGGGATTCCACCTTGAAGGTCACGGCCCAGCCCTCGCCGATGTCCACGACGCCGGCGTTCTCGCCGATGCCCACCAGCAGGTGCTCCTTCATCTTCTCGGTGACCTTTTCACCGAACTGTTTCAGGTGCACCTTGGAGGACTTGTAGGAGCAGTGCTCGGACCACATGACCGAGTACATGGCCAGTTCCGCCGCGGTGGGGCGGCGGCCCAGGATTTCCACAACGCGGTTGTATTCGTCTTCCTTCAGGCCGAGTTCAGCCCAGGGAAGGTCGGTGTCCGGGGTGGCGGCGGCGTGCTCGACGGTGTCGATGCGGAATTTCTTCGCTCCGGCGGGGGAGTCTGCGGAAACTGTCATTTATTTGCCTCCGGCAACAAGCGAGGTGAGAACTGAGGTGAAGATGCCCAGGCCGTCGGTGCCGTAGCCCAGCCCGACCTCGCCGTAGGCGGAGGAATCCGGGCCGAAGCCGGCCTCTACCGCGTGTTCGGGGTGCGGCATGAGTCCAACGACGTTGCCGGCGGCGTTGGTGATGCCGGCAATGTTCCGGCGGGAGCCGTTGGGGTTGGCGCCGTCGTAGCGGAACACCACGCGGCCTTCACCCTCGAGCTCGTCCAGCGTCTTTTCATCAGCGACGTACTGGCCGTCCTGGTTTTTCAGGGGAATGACCATGCCGGAGTTTTTCTCGTAGGAACCGGTCCAGGCCGTGGTGTTGTTTTCCACGCGCAGCAGCTGGTCCGCGCAGGAGAACTTGAGGTGGTTGTTCTTGATCATGGAGCCGGGCAGCAGATGTGCCTCGGTGAGGATCTGGAAGCCGTTGCAGATGCCCAGCACGGGCATGCCGCCCTTTGAGGCATCCACCACATTGTCCATCAGCGGCGCAAAGCGGGCAATGGCCCCGGCTCGGAGGTAGTCCCCGTAGGAGAAACCGCCGGGAATGATGACGGCGTCCACGGACTGCAGGTTCGCTTCGTTGTGCCAGAGGCCGACGGCGGTGCCGCCGGCGAGCGTTACCGCACGGGCGGCGTCGCGGTCGTCCAGGGTGCCGGGGAAGGTGACAATGCCAATCCGAACGGCCCGCAGGGCATCGTTTTCGGGGGCGACTGAAAAGTCGCCGATCAGGGGAGTGCTCAAAATCAGGCCTCCGGGATTACTTCAACGCGGGTGACGTCTTCAATAACGGGGTTGGACAGCAGCGTGGCGGCTGCCGTGCGTGCCTGCTCGAGGACTTCTTCAGTCACGTCGCCGTCCACGGTCAGTTCGAAGCGCTTGCCCTGGCGGACACCGGTAAATCCGGTCAGGCCCAGGCGCGGGAGGGCGCCGGCGATGGCCTTGCCCTGCGGATCGAGGATTTCGGGTTTGGGCATAACGTCAACAACGATCCGGGGCATCCGGGCAACTCCTGTAAGAGAAAATGGGTGGCCGCGGACCCTGCCGTCTCACGCTGATTCAGCGCTCCGCGAGCTTGCACTGTCCAGTCTAGCGGCGTTTTCCGTGCCCGTCCTTTCGTGTCTTTCGGGGGTCCGGAACGGCCCCTTCGGCGGGGCCGCTAGTGGTCCAGCAGCCGCTGCACGAATTGGCGGGTGCGCTCCTGCTTGGGGGCCGCAAGAACCTCCGAGGGCGGCCCCTCCTCCACGACAACGCCCCCGTCCATGAAGATGACGCGGTCCGCCACATCCCGTGCGAAGCGAAGCTCGTGCGTGACAAGGAGCATCGTCCAGCCCTCGGCTGCGAGTTCACGAATGGCCTCGAGGACCTCACCCACGAGTTCGGGATCCAGTGCGGAGGTTGGCTCGTCGAAAAGCAGCAGGCGCGGCTTGAGGGCGAGTGCCCGGGCTATGCCCACCCGCTGCTGCTGGCCGCCGGAGAGCTGATAGGGATAAGAGCCGCTCTTGTCTGCAAGCCCAACGCGTTCCAGCAGGGCCAGCGCATCTGCGGAGGCTTCCTCCCGGGGGCGCCGCTGCACCCGAACCGGCCCCTCCATCACGTTTTCCAGGACCGTGCGGTGCGGAAACAGGTTGTAGTGCTGGAAAACCATGGCGCTGTGTTCCCGCAATCCGGACACCGTGCGGCGCGGAGGTTTGCTGCCGAAGTCCACTGCGTCCCCTTCGGCAAACTGCACCGTCCCCGAGTCAGGTACCTCCAGGCCATTGAGGCAGCGCAGGACGGTGGTTTTGCCTGATCCGCTGGGCCCAATCAGTGCAACCACTTGGCCGCGGCGGATGTCCAGGTCAATTCCCTTGAGCACTTCCACCGGGCCGAAGCGTTTGTGGAGGCCGCGGACGGCAAGGACGTCGGACCCGGCCGGGTTCTCATTTGGCGACATGGCGGTCCAGCCTCCTTTCAAGGGCTGATTGTCCCGTGGACAGGACAAGGCAGATCATCCAATAGATGAAGGCGGCCTCAATGTAGAGGGCCATAAACTCCCGGCTGAAGGCCGCTATTTCCTGTGCCTGCCGGAAGAGCTCGGTGACGAGGATCAGCGAGGCGAGGGAAGTGTCCTTGACCAGGCTGATGAAGGTGTTCGAGAGTGGCGGCACCGATACCCGTGCCGCCTGGGGGAGGATCACGCGGATGAGTGTCTGCGCGGGGGACATCCGAATGGTGTACGCCGCTTCCCACTGGCCGCGCGGGACGGAGAGGATGGCGGCCCGGATGACTTCTGCCGCATACCCGCCCACGTTGAGGGAGAAAGCGATGACGGCGCTGGGCCATGGGGGAACCAGTACTCCGATGGAAGGCAGCCCGTAAAAGATGACAAAGAGCTGGACCAGCAGCGGCGTGCCCCGGACAACGGACACGTAGGCACGGGCAATGCCGGAGAGGATCCGCACCTTGGACAGGCGCATCAGGGCAACGCCGAGCGCAATGGCCAGACCCAGGATAAAGGAAATCAGTGCCAGCGGGATGGTGCCCTTCACCGCTCCTTCCAGCATCGGCAGGAAGGAGCGTAGGACAAGGTCCCAGGTCGACTCATCCACGGGTGGACCTACTCGGAGACGTTCTCGCCGAAGTACTTCTCCGAAATCTCGGCGAGCGTTCCGTCAGCGCGCAATTCGGACAGCGCTTCGTTCACGGCGTCGCGCAGTTCAGTGTTGCCCTTCGCGAAAGCGAAGGCCGAAAGCGCGGGATCATCGGTTTCGGCGGCGATCTCCAGCGGGGCGTCGGGGGTCTGCTGCATGTAGTCCAGATAGGTGAGCTTGTCATTGACCGTCGCGTCAACGCGTCCCTGCTCCAGCAGGGCCACTGCCTGGGCCCAGCCCTCCACGGCTTCGACTTTTGCCCCGTTTTCCTGCGCCAGCGCGTACCAGTTACTGGTGAGGGACTGCGCGGTGGTCTTGTCCTTCAGATCCGCAAAGGAGCTGATGGACGATTCACCGGCGGGTACCACAATGACCCCCGGGCTCACGGTGTAGGGATCGGAGAACTCGTATGATTCCTCGCGCCCGGGGTTGATGGACACCTGATTGGCGATCATGGCAAAACGGTTGGCCTCCAGCCCGGCAAAGATGGCGTCCCACTGCGTTTCTTCGAACTTCACGTCAAGGCCGAGTTTATCCGCTACGGCCTCGGTGATTTCGATGTCATATCCGGTCAGGTCACCCGAACCGTCAGTGTGGAAGCTGAACGGACGGTAGGTGCCTTCCGTGCCAACCACTATGGTGCCGGCTTCCTGAATGGCCTCAAGTCCGGTGGGAGCGGTGGCGGCGTCTTCAGCCCCGCTTGATCCGCAGGCAGCAAGCGTCAGGGTCCCGGTGGCCAGTGCGAGTGCTGCGAGGGTCTTGTGGATGCGCATGAGTCTCCTAGGGGTGTGGCAGACACACTACGCACTGGCGGCGGGATCTGCACGCAGCTTGTTACGTTGCGTGTAGATCCCGCCGCTGGCCCGGTTAGGCCGGCACGCTGATCTGGAACCCGCAGCGGCACCGCAGCACTGTGGTGTCCAGCTGGACCTCGGGAACGGGAGTGCCGTCCGGGTCGGTGAAGACGGGTTCAAAAATGGACGCTACGGCACTGTCCTTGGGCTGCATCGGCTCTCCGCAGTGCAGATACTGTGCGGCGGTGCTGTCCGATTTCAGTTGCCGTGCGCGCACGGACGAGTGCCGCACCGGATGGCCATAAAAGCTGTCGCATTCCGAGCAGGTGTAGCTGATTTCCAGGAACTCCGCTGCATCATCGCCAACGGCCGGTTCCACGGATTCAATAATGAGGTAGTCATCCGTTCCGCACTGGGTACACCAGGGAACGTAGGGTTCAGGCGCAGGGTCTGCTTCGCCTTCGGGTCGTGCCTGCGTTGACATTTGTGCCTCCAGATATGGTCCGGGCGGAAGACCTCCGGCCGGATCGGATACTAAGCATGCTTAATGATTTTACGTAGCGAAGGGGTGGGGAACAAGTCTTCGAAGGCAGGCGGATGGAAGATGAGCTGCGTCACGGCCGCTAGAGTGGGTGCGTGAAAGCTCTGACCGTGAAGCCTGCCGTGATGCGCCGGTTCATCAATCTTTGGCCGCCCTTTGTTTTTTCCGGCATTCACATCACGCATCTGGGCGCTGATTCGCTGTCCGCAGAGGTGCGGCTGCGGTTGCACTGGTGGAACCGCAATGTAGCGGGGGTGCATTTTGGCGGGTCGCTTTTTGCCATGACGGATCCCTTTTGGATGATGCTTCTGCTGCGTCATCTGGGCGCGGACCACGTGGTGTGGGACCGGGCGGCGGAAATCGATTTCATCAAGCCCGGCCGCGGCGAGGTCACGGCCCGCTTTGTCCTGGCGCCGGCCGACGTGGAGCGCCTCAGGAAGCTGGCTGCCGGCGGGGACAAGGTCCTGGAGTGGTTCTCCGTGGACGTGGTGGATGCCGACGGCGGTGTGGTGGCGCGGGTGCGCAAGCAGGTCTACGTCCGCCGCAAGCAGGAGCGGAACAAGACAGTAGCTGGCTAACCGAACGCTCGGGCCGGCCGCTACAGATTTCCCTCCGCCGGGCCGAGCAGGGCGGTAAGGCTCTCCCACCGGCCGATTTCACAGCCGTCCCGCAGCGAGAAGGTGCGGTCCACGGCTTCGCCGTTCACAGTGCCGGTGACATGGGCGCGCTGCTGCCCCTTAATGATCTGGGTGCACATCAGATTCGCGTCCGGGGCGGCAAACAGTGCGCTTCCCTGGTCCGCCAGCCCTGCGCAGGCCGCTGCCGGATCCGGTGCATCGGAGCTGCCCACGGGGGTGGCGCCGTCGCACTGCAATGTCCAGGTTGCGCTGGTGGTCTCTCCGTTCTCCCGGTACTCCACGGTCAGTGAGGTCCCGGCTGATGATGCATCCGGCGCTGCTGTTCCGGAGACTGACGGGGATGCTGATGGGGAAGCAGAGGAAGATGCGGAGGGAGCGGCAGACGAGGAATCGGCTGACGGTGCGCCGGCGGAGTCGCCGCACGCCGACAGGGCGAGGGTGGCAACACCAAGGACCAGCAGTCCTCGAAGGGGACGGAACATGGGTGAGACCTCCGGGTAGGGTGGCCCCAGCCTAGCCAATTCCGCCGGTTTGGTCCGCATCTGCTGCAGCACGCGCCTGAGCCAGGAAATACGGTCCCTGGCCGGGATAGTAGTCACCGAACTCCGGGACCGTGGCGCCTCCGCGGACAGCAGCCAGCCGGTCCAGATAGTATTCCCAGCCGGGACCCACGCCTTCCGCAGCCAGCGGATCGTCCAGATGATGAATGAAATCCAACCGGGTTCCGCCGGAGTGGCCCTGGAAACGGATCTCCAGATCCCAGCTGCCGTACTCGTCCTCCACCAGCAGGCGAAGCAGTTCAGGGGCGGTGCATTCGGAGACCTGCAGCCGGCTCCACGGCAGTCCATCCTCATAGAGCATCTGAAGATCCAGCCATGATCCCCGGGCGGGGGTGCCCTGCCAGCGTCCAAACCAGGAGGCTGTTTGGGTGGAATCCGTGAAACTGGTCCAGACGGCGTCCGGTGGTTCCGAAAACAACCGGGAAAAAGTCAGGTCGTAGGATTCCGGTCCGGTGCGGGTGATCCTGCCGGTGGGTTGTGGCTCCATAGCTGCTCCTGAAGGGGTTCCAGCAGGCCAAGGATGCGGGCCCGCAGCAGTTGTGATTCTTCACTGAACTGTCGCTGGGCGGCAGCATATTCACTCCGGCCGCCCGGGGTTTCCACGCGGATTGGAGAGTAGCCCCAATCCTGCAAATCGTAGGGGGAGGCCTGCATGTCCATGGCTCGAATGCGCCAGGACAGTTCAAAGCAGTCCATGACCAGTTCACTCGGCAGCAGCGGCACCAGCTTGTAGGCCCATTTGTAGAGGTCCATGTTGGCGTGCAGGCAGCCGGGCTGCTCCAGGTCAACCTGGTTTTCGCGGGTGGGCCGGAGTTCATTCAGGGGTACCGCCTGCGGTGCGTAGAAACGGAACGCATCGAAGTGGGTGCACCGGATCTTGCTGCGCTCCACGAGCTCGTCAGTTCCCTGCGCACCCAGGCGGAGCTGCAGGTATTCATGCCTGATGCCGTTGGTGTCCGACTTGTAGGCCATCGCCCACTCATGCATGCCGAAGCAGCCCAGTGTTGCCTTCCGTGCGGCAGTGCGGGCAAGCAGCCTGGCCGTGAAGGCAGTGGCGTCTCCCCGCGCCGCCGCAAAGGCGGGCAGGTCCACGGTCACCCCCGTCGTGCCGGCGCCGAGTCCCGCCGCTGCAAGTTCCGGCTCGCTGAGGGGGCGGTAAAACTTCCAGTCTTTGCGCTCGCCGGCCGCCGTCCCGGCCAGGACGACGCCGGCTCCCGGATGCCAGCGCAGCAGCTGTCCGGGCTTCTGGGAGTAGTAGGTAAAGAGGAAATCTTCCACGGGGTGTTTTTGGCCCGCCGACCGGCGGGACAGGAATCCCTCCACGAAGGGCTGCACGCGCTCCCGGTGCTGCTGAACCAGCGGCAGCCACTGATCCTCTCGGAGGACGGCGGAGAAAGCGGAAGAAGTCACGCAATCATTATCCCGCTCCCGCTCCCCGCTGTGGGGCACGGTGCCGTTGCTGCGGCCCCTGGGGCCCGAATCAGTTCTGATCCGCTGCCACTGCCAACTGTGCGGACTCAATCAGACGCCGCATGGCTTCATTCAGTTCCTGCACCTGGTCCCGGGTCAGATTCAGCCGTTCCAGCATGGTGCCCGGGACCTCAGCGGCCTTCCCCCGAAGGGAACGTCCGGCTTCCGTCAGCTCCACGGCCAGGGATCGGTCATCTTCCGGTGCACGGTTGCGCGTGATGAGCCCGGCCGCCTCCAGGCGCTTGAGCATCGGCGACAGGGTGGCCGGCTCCATGGCCAGGGCCGCACCGAGGCTGCGGACGCTTCGCGGGCTCTGCTCCCAGAGGGCAAGCATGACCAGATACTGCGGATGGGTGAGGCCGAGTTTTTCCAGCACGGGTTTGTAGGCACCGACAACACTTCGGGAGGCCACGGACAGGGCAAAGCACAGCTGATGTTCCAGCAGGAGGTCCTCATCAACCCGGCTCATGTCCTCATCCCTTCTTGAAATCATTAGTGCACTAATGATTAGCGTACTATGGGCTGCAGGCAAGGAAGTTGTGAAAGGTGCAGGACATGGCTGACAAAGAGAGCTTTACCTCAAAATTCATGCGGACAACCGGCAAGGTCCGGTTGATTTTCGGTCCTGCCCAGACCAGTGCCCTGGACCATCCCATGACGGATGAAAACCAGCAGCTGCTGAAGGAACAGCAGGCCCAGGAAAAGGCTCTTTGGGAAACGGTTACGCGCGCCGACGGCAGCAGTTACATCGTTTCCCGCAAGCCTGAGTAGCAACTTCGAGAAAACCCGATACCGACGTTTGCGTATTCGACCCGTACCACCGCGGTGAGCGCGTACGGTTGATTAACCCGGAACCCAGGCCACCTGCGTCTGGATGGACTTCCGGCCTCAACCGCACAAGGAACTTTCCATGAGCGCTGAAATCCCTCCCCGGCCTGCACCCTTCGCCCACGGCGCCGGGATGGCGGGTCGGGTGGCCCGCCTGGTCTCCGTCTTCTACGGAGATGCTGAACGCGATCGCGTAACCGAACCCGTCGGGCATCTGCATGACGATCTGGAAAATGAGATCGACGACCAGCTACGGTCCATCCGAGTGGAAACGGATGCAGACGGCAGGCACTACGCCCTCCGGGTTACCGACCCGGCGGAACCTGAGCCGCCGGGACTGCCCCTGTCCTACCGGAACTATTCGCTTCGTCCGCCGCTGCCTCCGAACGCCTAAACAGCCGTTCTAGCGGCCGGTGCCGCCGTACACGGTGGCCTCGGCGTCGCCGTCGAGCCCGAATGCAGCATGGACGGCGCGGACAGCCGTGTCCAGAAGCGCGGCGTCAGTGACAACCGAGATGCGGATCTCCGACGTGGAGATCATGTCGATGTTCACCCCGGCCAGATGCAGTGCTTCGAAGAACTTGTGCGAGACACCCGGGTTGGAACGCATGCCGGCGCCGATCAGGGACAGCTTGCCGATCTGCTCGTTGTAGTCGATGCTGTCGAAGCCCACCTCCGCCTTGGCCGCGTTTAGGGCTGCCATGGCGGCCTGGCCGTCAACGATCGGCAGGGTGAAGGAGATATCCGTCTTTCCCGAGCCCTGGGTGGAGACGTTCTGCACGATCATGTCGATGTTCGTGTTGGCACCGGCCACGATGCCGAAGATCTCTGCCGCCTTGCCGGGGATGTCCGGCACGCCCACCACGGTGAGCTTGGCTTCGGAGCGGTCATGTGCGACGCCGGAAATGATGGGCTGTTCCAAGGGTTCTCCCTCTTGAATCTTGATCTTGTCATCGGGGCTGGGCAGGACCCAGGTTCCCTCGTGCTGGCTGAAGGAGGAGCGCACATGCAGCGGAACGCCAAAACGGCGGGCGTACTCCACGCAGCGCAGGTGCAGGATCTTGGCTCCGGACGCCGCCATTTCCAGCATTTCCTCGCTGGAGATGGTGTCAATCTTCTGAGCGGTGGGTGCCACGCGGGGATCCGCTGTGTAAATGCCGTCCACGTCGGTGTAGATCTCGCAAACGTCGGCGCCCAGCGCGGCGGCCAGCGCGACGGCGGTGGTGTCCGAACCGCCGCGGCCCAGCGTGGTGATGTCGTGGCTGTCCCGGCTCATGCCCTGGAACCCGGCGACAATTGCGACGTCGCCCTTCTCGATGGCCGTCTTGATCCGGTGCGGCGAAACGTCGATGATGCGGGCCTTGCCGTGGATGGCATCGGTGATCATGCCGGCCTGGCTGCCGGTGAAGGATTGGGCGGATCCGCCGCGTTCGTTGATGGCCATGGCCAGCAGCGCCATGGAAATACGTTCACCGGCGCTCAGCAGCATGTCCATCTCGCGGGCGTTTCCGCCGGAGGTAATCTGCGCGGCCAAATCCAGCAGCTCATCGGTGCTGTCACCCATGGCGGAAACCACCACCACCACCTCGTTGCCGGCGGCGTGAGTGTCCACCACCCGCTTGGCAACGCGCTTGATGCCTTCGGCGTCCGACACGGAGGAACCGCCGAATTTCTGAACTATCAGGCTCATGCGTACACGCTCTCTGAATCACTTCCGGTTTGCTGCCCGGCGACGTCCTCGGCGCGGTGCATCTGATGTCATCCCCGGCAGTCCAGGGAAGCCGGGCCACGGATACTGTGGCCAATCATCAAAAGTCTAGCGTTGCGGCCTGAACCGGCCGAAATAGAGGGGACATATGCACTTAATGTCACGTCCGGGCAGGTCCGGGCAGGTCCGGGGGCTGCCCGGATGCTTCCGAGGTGCAGGCGGGACTCGGAGAACCGGCTAGGACATGCTGCGCCGGCCCTCGAAGGCCCGGCCCAGCGTAATTTCGTCGGCGTATTCCAGGTCCCCGCCCACCGGCAGGCCGGAAGCCAGCCGCGTGACGTTGATGCCCAGCGTCTTGAGCATGCGGGACAGGTAGGTGGCCGTCGCTTCACCCTCGAGGTTGGGGTCCGTGGCGATGATGATTTCGGAGATCTGCTCGTCCGAGAGCCGGCTGAGGAGCTCACGGATGCGAAGCTGGTCCGGTCCAATCCCGGCAATGGGATTAATGGCGCCGCCCAGCACGTGGTACCGGCCGCGGAAGGACCGGGTGCGTTCCACCGCAATGACGTCCTTGGACTCTTCAACCACGCAGATCATGGTCGGGTCCCGGCGGCTGTCGCGGCAGATGGCACACGTTTCCTGCTCGGTGACGTTGCCGCAGATACTGCAGAACTTCACTTTGTCCTTGACCGTGACGATGGAGGACGCCAGTTTCCGCATATCCTCCGGATCAGCTTCCAGAATGTGGAAGGCAATGCGCTGGGCGGATTTGGGGCCAATCCCCGGAAGCCGTCCCAGCTCATCAATCAGTTCCTGAACTGCGCCTTCGTACACGTGACCTTCTCTGCTGGATTGGTGCGCCGCCGCAAGGGCTGCGTTGGTGCTGCCGGTACCGGACGATCCCGCCGGCAAGCCGGCGGGATTACATCGTCAGTCAGACGGCGGAAAATGCAGGTTACCGGCCGTCGAGGCTGCGTTCTTCGATCAATCGGCCGCCCAAGATCCGCTCGATGGCTTTCCTGCCCACCAGCCCGGAATCTTCAAGCCGGATGTCATCCGCGCTGGGGATGTCTTCCACCAAGTTTACTGCGCTGCGCCCGGCGGAGGGGTTTGCCGAACCGCTGCGCGCGGCAGCTTCATTGAGCAGTTTTTGATACCGGCTCAGCGGCCGCCCGTCGTTGCCCGGCCCGTGCGCGGCGGTGGGAGGCACCGCAGCGGAAGGGGTCGACCGCTGTACCTGCGGCTGCGCCGGCGCGCTTGCAGCCGACGACGACGCCGGACCCGATCCTGCCGGAGCCGATGCTGCCTGGGCCGCTGGAGACGGGGCGCCCTGGGCTGCCTGTGTTCCACCCTGCTGTGTCCCTGACCGAGCCGGAACCGCGGCCGAGGGTGACGTCGTGTTGCCGCCGCTTCCCGGGCCACCGGGTGCACTGCCCGCTGTTCGGGCCGGTGACGACCCTGCGCCGGCCCAATTAGTGGCAGCCCATTCGCTGTCGGACAGAGTGCCGGACGAGTACACGTCAACGGGCGGTTCGGCCTGCTCCCAGGCGTTGCTTTCCGGGCCGCCGGCATACGGATCCTCCGGCGGCTCCTGCTGCCAGTCATCCGGCAGCGGGCCGGGTTCGACGGCAGTGCTTCGGCCGCCGCGGCCCGGGAACCGTGAAGACGACGAGGACTGCTGTCCTGAACCCGGCTGTGCTGAACCCTGTTGTCCTGAACCCTGCTGGGGGCCGGAACCTTGCTGGGGGCTTTGCCCGCGGCGACGGTTCAGGGCAGCGGCAGCCGCGGGACCGGATGCAACGGCCGAGGAGCCGTGGGCGCGCTGTGGCTGCGCTGACGGTCCTGAGGCGTCGGGACGCGCCGAGCCGTTGAGCTGTTCCGGGCTGACGGACGGTGCCGGGCTGACGGACGGTGCCGGGCTGCTGGACGGTATCGAGCTGCTGGGCGGCGCCGGGCGATCGGAACTGACCTGGGCAGCCGGAGCTGCGGCGCGTGCGGGGGGATTTACGGAAACCGCCGGCGCCGACGAGACAGCCGGAGCCTGTGCCGAATGGCTGGCGGGTTGCTGGGACGGAGCCTGGACCTGAGCGGGAGCCGGCGCCGGGGTTAACCGGCTACCTGCTTTTGGGCCCGACTCACCCGCCGAACTGTCATGCACCACATTGACCTGGCAATCCACTCCAAGGACCTGGCTGACCGCCTTCCGGAGGTTCTCCAGGTGGTCCGGGCGGTTGAAGTTTGTGGCGGCGCCCTGATTACTGAACGCCAGCTGCAGGATTCGCCCGTCGAAGGACTTGGGGCTGGCGTTCTTGCTGACATTGAGCCACGTGGCGCGGCGGATTCCCGTGAGGGCATCCATGATTTCAGGCCACGCGCGGCGGATCATTTCGATCTGGCCGCCCGAAGCATCACCGGCACCGCCCGTCTGCTGCGCGGCAGGAGCCGGGGATGACGTTGCAGGAGCCGGGGTTGCCGGCGCGGCAGGAACTGGAGCAGATGAGCCGGGAGCTGATACTGCCCAAGAGTCCTGTGCCGTCGAAGGTGCCCGCCGATGATCCGGTTCCGCAGTCGCGGAAGCGGCCGGACCGGCAGCCGTGGCCGGAGGAGTTGCGCCCTGCGGTTCCGGTGCGGTTGCCCACGTTCCGCCCCAGTCCAGGGGAGAACTGTCCGCAGCACCTGTTGAACCCGAAGTCTCGGCAGTGCTCGAAGACGCGGCGGCAGCTGCCGGCACGGCGTCCGGCCGGGATTCAGCCGGCACAGCGGGTGCATCCGCAACCACGGCGGGAGTTTCCGGTGCCGCCGTCGGGCGTGCCGCCGGGATGGATTCAACCGGCGACGAGGCAGCTGCCGCGCGGCCTACGGCCTCGGTGCTGTCACCGGCGTAGCTCAGGCGCCGTTCAATGCGGTCCACCCGCGCTGCCGTGCCGCGCTCGGTCTGGTCCGATGCCGGCAGCAGGATGCGTGCGCACAAAAGCTCCAGATGCAGCCGCGGGGAAGTGGCACCGGTCATTTCCGTCAGCGCCGTGTTGGTGATGTCCGCGGCGCGGGAGAGCTCGGCGCCGCCGAGCTGGGTCGCCTGCGTGCTCATCCGGCTGATCTGGTCTTCGGGCATGCCGCGCAGCACCGCGGCGGCACTGTCCGGCATGGCGTGCACAATGATCAGGTCGCGGAAGCGTTCCAGCAGGTCCTCGACGAAGCGCCGGGGATCCTGTCCGGTCTGGATAACCCGGTCCACCGCGCGGAAAACGGTGGCGGCGTCGCCGGCAGCGAAGGCGTCCACGACGTCGTCGAGCAGTGAGATGGGTGTGTAGCCCAGGAGGTTGACGGCCAGTTCATAGTCCAGCCCGGACTCTCCGGCGCCGGCCATCAGCTGATCCAGCACCGAAAGCGAGTCGCGGACGGAGCCGCCGCCGGCCCTGATGACCAGGGAGAGGACGCCGGGGGCAACCGGAACGTTTTCCTGCTGGCAGAGCTTGTCCAGGTACGCCAGGAGCGGTTCAGGCGGAACCAGGCGGAACGGATAGTGGTGGGTGCGGGACCGGATGGTGCCAATGACCTTGTCCGGTTCCGTGGTGGCGAAGATGAACTTGATGTGCTCCGGCGGCTCTTCCACGATCTTGAGCAGCGCGTTGAAGCCGGCGGACGTCACCATGTGGGCTTCGTCAATGATGAAGATCTTGTAGCGGTCGCGGACCGGGGCAAAGGTGGCGCGTTCGCGCAGGTCGCGGGCGTCGTCGACACCGCCGTGGCTGGCGGCGTCAATCTCGATGACATCGAGGCTGCCGGAGCCGTTGCGGGCCAGCTCAACGCAGCTGTCGCACTTGCCGCAGGGGACCGGCGTCGGGCCCTCGGCGCAGTTCAGGCAGCGCGCAAGGATGCGGGCGGACGTGGTTTTGCCGCAGCCTCGGGGGCCGGAGAAGAGATAGGCGTGATTAACACGGTTTTTGGAGAGCGCCGCCATCAGCGGTTCAGTGACGTGCTCCTGCCCGATCACATCCGCGAAGCTCTCGGGACGGTAGCGGCGGTAAAGGGCTGTACTCACAGATAGAACCCTATCGGTTGGCACTGACGGTTTGCATCCCGGCACCTGGGGCGGGGAAAACCTGTTGGTCCTGAAAAAATTAAAGACCCCCCATGCACCTGCCAGAGCCCGCTTACCCTTGCTACCTTCCGGTCCTGGGGGAGTTCACAGGATGACACCACATGAGGGGCCGCGAACAAGTCTACCCGATTTTTCGAGTGCTTATGCGGCGGCCGGTTCCAGGAGGTTCTGCCTGCCCTTCGGGGCCCTTGTTTGCCCCTGAACGCGCCCTGTATTTAGGAGACACCCAGGATTTAGGAGACACGCAGAATAGGAGAGCCGCAGAGGAGGCGGATCCGGGGTCAGAGCGGTGTCCTTATGTAGCGGTACATGTCCTTCCATTGCGTCCCCACCTTCTGCCAGGAGGGCAGCAGTGCATCCCTTCTGTAGCCGGCCCGTTCCGCCGTACGCCAGGACCCCTCATTCCATGGCTCTATATACAGGTGGATTCGGCGCATGTTCGCCTCCGTCAGGGCCCACTCCGTCAGCAGGCCCAGTGCGGCACCCGCATAACCCTGTTTTCGGTGGTTCGGACCAATCCAATATCCGATGGTGTCCGGGTTGCTGGTCCGGCGGGAGGATTGCCCCGGCCACAAGCCGATCTGGCCCACGGCAGCATCGGAGGAGGCATTGGCAATGGCAAAGGACCAGCCGGATCCGCTGTTCAGCCGCTGATGCTGGCGTTCTATGAATGCCAGGGCTTCGCAGGGGCCGGAGGTAGAGGGAACGGAGGTAATGAGGGGAATCAGGGGATCCCGGGACGCAGATTGGATGAGTCCGACGTCGGCGGCTGTGAAAGCACGCAGCGTCACCCGGGTGCCGGCAGTGTGGGAGGCGGTTGTGAGAGCAGGGAGTTCGAGCGGGATGCTCAGTGCCCGTTTACGGGATGACGGCATGGCGTTCCCTCCTTTTGCTCCTCGGCCCAAGGGGCCGTTGCTTGGACAACTTCCTGTCCACTTATCCGTAGCTGCACTGTGTACCCAACCTGCGCCGTGTTCCCAACCTGCGCTGTGTCCCCAACCTGCACCGTGTCCCTATCTATAGTGTGTCCGCTACCTATCCTGCAGGGCCCCGGAGTCAGCGGGATCTTTCGGGCTCTTCCCCCCGCACTCCGTTGTCCGTTTGGGGCGGGAGGGGAGGCGGCCTAGGGACGGTTTAGGGCCGATTTGCGGGCGGGTCAAAACCTGTGTAAAGTCTTCTAAGTCGCCGCGGCCGGGAGTTGGAAAACATCCCGAGCATGGCGGCCAAACCCCACCAAAAACTTCCTGGTGATCCATCCTGCGCCTTCCGGCCCGGGAGCGGAAAGCCGGGGCTTTTGCGCGGGGTCAGCCGGACAAAACGAAGCAGTCTTCGGGAATTACCCCGAATTGCCAAATACGGTCCGGATGAAATAGAATAAAGAAACACTGCAGCGAAGAGAAAAGAAAAACATTGTTTGTTTTTCCGAGTATTTCGGATGCATCTGTTGTTTGAGAACTCAATAGTGTGCCAAGTTTATTGATACCAATTATTTTAATTGGTTGAACTGGTTGTTTCCG